>NZ_RSEK01000002.1 GCF_003958635.1 Altericroceibacterium xinjiangense
ACAGCGCCTCCTTGCGCCGCCTGTGAATCAAATCTGCGCTGCTTTGGGAATCCCTTTAATGGGTCCTGAGCCTAGTCTACGAATGTCCCGATCCCACGATAAGTTGGAAATTCTTTTGTTATTATCATTAGCCGCAGAAGAGCGATCCCTGTACCCTGTTGCAGCTTGATTGCCTGGTCAGATCTTATTCTTCTTCGACCAGGAGCAGTTCGATCGTAACTTCCATCCTGAGCGGCTCTACCCGGTGGTCGACAGCAACCACAGTGGCGTCGGCTACCAGATGCTTGCGCAGATCGAACTCATGTTCGGGAAGCAGCGTGACGAACACTTCTCCCGCTTCCACGGCTTCGGCCCCTTCGAACAGCAGCGTGAATTCATGCCGGCTGCCTGCGAAGGTGATGCTGGCCCAACTGCGTTCGGTATGCTGCGTGATCCGGCCCCTGCCGCCGGCCAGCGCCAGCAACGTTGAGCGGATGCGTTCCGACGGGCCGCGGAGGCGTGCACGCAGAGGGACGGGGCGAAGTGCGGGATCAATATGCATGGGTTTCCTCCCGGTACTTGTTCATGAAATATTCCACCCGTTCTTCTGTAGGAGTACGTGGTGTCCTGCCGTTACGCAGGTCGAGTACAAACCGCGGATCGCCCGTCGCGAGACGGCCGAATTTGGTCGCCGGCATCCCTGTCCGGCGAAGGAAGACTTCGATTTTTCGGATCAGCATAACCCCCCATCACTCGTGCTAGGCGATACTACGGATTGCGCACGAAATCCTACTTGTCTAGGAAAAATGCAGCATAGTAGGGCTATGTATATGAAAACACAGGAAAAATACTCATGGAGGCGCGTGAACGCTTCGCCGAGCTGGTTCGGGAAAGCGGCGCCAGCCTAGCAGCCCTCTCTAGAAAAATAGGGAGGAATCCCAGTTACTTGCATCAGTACGTAACCAAAGGCAGCCCCCGGCGACTCGAGGAACGCGATCGTCGCGTTCTGGCGGGAATCTTCGGGGTGCCGGAATCAGCGCTCGGGGGGCCTAAGGAAAATAACGTAGCCGAGGAGGAATGGTTCCAGGTGCCTCGCTTCCAATTGGAGGCTTCGGCGGGATTTGGTGCCTTGGGGGGGGAGGAGGAGCCGTTTGATGTCATGCGGTTTTCCCGCAAATGGCTGCGTGAGCAGGGCCTGCAGCCGGAAATGCTCTCGGCGATTCGGGTTGTGGGTGATTCGATGGATCCGCTGCTGAGAGACGGGGATGAAATCCTGGTCGATCAACGCCCAAATCCGTTTCGTGACGGGATTCATGTGCTGCGTGTAGGGGATTTCCTACAGGTAAAACGCGTACAGGCGGCAGCGCCTGGCAAGCTGATGCTGATCAGCGCCAACCCGGCCTATGAACCGGTAGAGGTCTCCCTCACCGACGTGAACATGATCGGCCGCGTCGTTTGGAAGGGCGGCCGCGTCTAGGATATCCCTGTCGTTGCGTTCGCGCGGCCGGTAACCCACATGCAGACGATGACCGAGCCTGCACAGGCGCCGCTGCGCGCCGCAATTCTTCCTGTCACTCCCCTGCAGCAGAACTGCTCGCTCCTCTGGTGCACCCGGACGATGCGCGGGGCCCTGATCGACCCGGGGGGTGACTTGCCTCGGCTCAAGGATGCGGTAGCCCGCGCAGGCGTGACGCTGGAAAAGATCCTCATCACGCACGGTCACATCGATCACTGCGGCCAGGCCGGAATACTCGCGAGCGAGCTTGGCTTGCCGATCGAGGGGCCGCACGAGGCAGACCGTTTCTGGATCGCCCGACTGGCCGATGATGGCCGCGACTACGGAATTGCCGGTCAGCCGTTCGAGCCGGACCGCTGGCTGGCGGACGGAGACACGGTCACGGTGGGGGAGCTGCAATTGGACGTGTTCCATTGCCCCGGACACACCCCCGGCCACATCGTCTTTTTTCACCGGGAGGCACGGTTTGCCTTCGTGGGGGATGTCCTGTTCGCCGGCTCGGTCGGACGAACCGATTTTCCGCTCGGCAACCATCAGGACTTGCTTGATTCGATCACCGGCAAACTCTGGCCGCTGGGTGATGACGTCACGTTCGTGCCAGGTCATGGGCAGCCGAGCACCTTCGGGCGCGAGCGGCAAACGAACATGTTCGTCAGCGATGCGGCGCTGGCTCGCCGCGCTGACTAGCTACGCTTGCAAGCGTGTGAAAAATCGCTATAGGCCGCGCCTTCACCGCATGGCCGCCCGTGCCGCAGCTGCGCTTGCGCGTAGGGTTGGGCTGGCTTAGGGCGGCTATCGAATAGTCGGAATTTCAAGGAACAGGTGCCGCAATGGCTGTCCCCAAAAGAAAAGTATCGCCCAGCCGTCGTGGGATGCGTCGTTCGCACGATGCACTCAAGCCCGCAGCCTATCATGAATGCTCCAACTGTGGGGAGCTGAAGCGCCCCCACAACCTGTGCACGCAGTGCGGGCACTACAACGGCCGCGAGATCGTCTCGGTCGGGCTGTAAGCCCGGTCCTGAGAGGGAATAGCTTCGCATGAACCTGCCGCGTATCGCTGTCGATGCGATGGGCGGCGACGAAGGCGTCCGGGTGATGATCTCGGGCGCCGCGCTCGCGCGTCGGCAGCACGATCGGTTCAAGTTCCTGCTGGTCGGCGATCAGGCCCGTATCGAGCGCGCGCTCGATGCTCATCCCAACATGCGCGAAGCGTCCGAAATCCTTCATTGCGAGGATGTCGTGGGCGGCGATGAAAAGCCGACCCAAGCGCTGCGGCGCGCCAAAAGCACTTCGATGGGCCTGGCGATCAACGCCGTGAAGCGCGGCGATGCCGGCGCTGCGGTGAGCGCCGGCAACACCGGGGCGCTGATGGCGATGAGCAAGCTCGCGCTCCGCACGATGCCCGGGATTGACCGACCCGCCCTTGCTGCGCTGATGCCGACGCTGGGGGAAAACGACGTGGTGGTGCTCGATCTCGGCGCCAACACGGAATGCGACGCGCGCAACCTGGTCCAGTTCGCGATCATGGGAGCAGCTTACGCCCGCATCGTCACGGGCCGCGATCTCCCCCGCGTGCGCTTGCTCAACATCGGTACCGAAGAAACCAAGGGAACCGATCAGCTCCAGCTCGCCGCGCAGAATCTTCGCCAGGCTACGGGCCTTTCCCTGCGGTTCGAAGGGTATGTGGAAGCCGACAAGATCAACCGCGGCGACGTCGACGTGGTCGTCACCGACGGGTTTTCCGGCAACATTGCCCTCAAAGCGATCGAAGGTGCGGCCCGGTTCGTCACCGATCTGCTGAAGGACGCGTTCCGCAGCTCAACCCGTTCAAAGATCGGGTTCCTGATCTCGCGACCGGCAACCGAACTGCTCCGCCATCACCTGGACCCGAACAATCACAACGGGGCCGTCTTCCTCGGACTGAATGGAGTGATCGTGAAATCTCATGGCAGCGCGAATGCCGCCGGGGTCGCGAACGCCGTGGCAGTCGCTGCCCGGCTGCTTGAGGAGGATCTGACAGACCGGATTGCCGCGGGTCTCGGGCATCTCGGGGAAGACCGGCTGCGGGAACGCGGAGGCAAGGCATGATTCGCGCGGTCGTCAAAGGTTCGGGCTCGGCGCTGCCGCGGCGTGCGGTCAGCAATGAAGAGCTGGCGCAGCAAGTCGACACCAGCGATGAATGGATCCGGGAACGGACCGGGATTTCCAATCGCTACATCGCCGGTGACGGGGAAACGACCAGCACCCTGGCGACTGCAGCTGCGCGTGCGGCTCTTGAAGCCGCGGGACTCGACGCAAGCGAAATCGAGCTGATCATCGTCGCCACCGCGACGCCCGACCGGACGTTTCCCTCCACCGCTACTCTTGTGCAGCGCGAACTTGGCGTTGCCGGCTGTGCCGCGTTCGACGTCGGGGCTGTCTGTTCCGGGTTCCTTTACGCCATTGGCACGGCGGATGCGATGATCCGCTCCGGCATGGCGCGAAGCGCGCTGGTTATCGGAGCTGAAACATTCAGCCGCATTCTCGACTGGGAAGATCGGGCTACCTGCGTCTTGTTCGGCGACGGAGCGGGCGCACTGGTGCTGAAGGCTGAGGATGTAGCCGAGGATGGGCCTGGTATTCTTTCCACTAAGCTGCACGCCGATGGAGCGCACAACGACCTGCTTTATGTCGACGGCGGACCTTCTACCACCGGGACGGTAGGCAAGCTGCGGATGAAGGGACGGGAAGTGTTCCGCCACGCCGTCGTGAACCTTGCGGAAGTGCTGGAGGAAGTGCTGGGCGCGACCGGCTATGCCGCGTCCGATCTCGACTGGGTAGTGCCGCATCAGGCGAATGCCCGAATCCTGGAGGCAACCGCAAGGAAGCTCGGTCTTGCGCGGGAAAAGGTCATCGTCACCGTCGATCGTCACGCCAACACCTCCGCGGCGTCCGTTCCGCTCGCTTTCGACGTGGCGGTGCGGGATGGGCGCATCAAACCGGGCGATCTGGTAATGCTGGAAGCGATGGGCGGCGGATTCACCTGGGGCGCCAGCTTGCTGCGAATGTGAAAAGCCTGTGTAAAGGCACTTCGCTTCATTGCATTAGTCTATCATAAGTTTATAATTCGACGGCCGAGCTTTTGGGGGCAAGCATATGGACATGATGCGATCGATTGGCACGTTGACCCGCGCCGATCTGGCCGAGACCATCAATCGCAAGATGGGTTTTTCGCGCACGGAGAGCCTTGCCTTGGTCGAGACGATTCTCGAACGGATGTGCCACGCCCTTTCCGAAGGGGAGAACGTGAAGATCTCCGGCTTCGGCAGCTTCGTGCTGCGCGACAAGAAAGAGCGTATTGGCCGCAATCCGAAAACCGGCATCGAAGTCCCGATCACTCCCCGACGGGTGATGACGTTCCGTGCCAGCCAGAAGCTCAAGGACAGAATCGCCCAAACCGGATGAGCGCGCCCGATCCGCTGCAGCTGGACGACGGCAAGGAAGCCGATGCGCTGCGTACGATCGGTGAAGTTGCCGCGGCCCTGAACATCCGCCAGCACGTGCTGCGCTACTGGGAGCAGCAGTTTCCGATGCTGCAGCCGATGAAGCGCAGCGGCGGCCGCCGATACTATCGGCCGGAGGACGTGCGGCTCATCTGGACGATCGATCGCCTGGTTAATCAGCAGGGATACACGCTGAAAGGCGCCCGTCAGGCCATCGAGAGCGGGATGACGGAGGAAAATCCCGGCACGCCGGAAGCTGTGAGCGCGCCTGCTGCCGCGAATTCCGCTGAGATTCTTCCGCAGCTTCGCGCCATTCGGGAAAGGCTTGCCGCTGCACTCGACAGTTGAGGGTGAAGTGTCGGTTTAGCCGCGCTAGCCGCGCTGCCTCAGCTGACCGGTGATACCCCTTGCAGCGGAAGCGCTCTAGTCGCCGCTGAGCGGTCCCAATTCAGGACTGAGATCGCGCGGGCGGGCAATGTGGACCAGGCGGCCGCAGCCCGGGGTGCAATCGATCCAGCGCGTAATATCCAGTTCCAGCACGGCGAAAGTGGCGGTGGGGTACTTCTCCGCGACGGTGTCAAACAGCGCCCCCTCGCGTTCTTCGCCGACCAGGCTGAAGATCAGGTCCTGCAGGCCCGGATTATGTCCCGCGACCAGCAGGGAATCGGAAGAGCCGGGTGCGGCCCTGACGATGTCGAGCAGCGTCTCCTCGTCTGCCAGATAGGCCCGCGGCTCCCACTGCGCCGCGGTTTTGAGATGGGCCAGCTCGAGCGTGCGGCGCACCCGCTCCGCAGGGCTGGCGACGAGGGTGTCCCAGGACACGCCATGTTCGCGAATATGGCGCCCCATCAGCGCTGCACCGCGCTTGCCTCGGTCGTTCAATCCACGATCGAAGTCACGCAAGGTGGTCCAGTCCGATTTCGCATGGCGGAGAAGGCCGAGCAGCTTCATGATGATGGTTCAGTCTTCAGCCGTGACAGGAAAAGCGAGCCCGGCCGCGACGCGGTCCAGCGCCTCGTCAAGCGTGCAGCGGATTACCGGTGTTCCCTTGGGAAACGCGCTCAGCAGGCGCGAGGGGAAAGCGGAAGACAGGACGACGAAGTGCCCCCTGTCCTGCTTGCTGCGGATCAGACGCCCGAAAGCCTGGGCCAGCTTGGCCCGGATGATCCGGTCGTCGTAGGCCTTGCCGCCAGCTGCCCGGCGCGCGCGGTGGAGGATCGAAGGCTTGGGCCATGGCACTTGCTCCAGCACGACGCAGCGCAGGGACTCGCCCGGAACATCCACTCCATCGCGTAAGGCATCGGTGCCGAGCAGCGAAGCGCGCGGGTCGTCACGGAAAATATCGACGAGCGTTCCGGTGTCGATCGGATCGACATGCTGGGCGTAAAGCGGCAGCCCGAGGCGGGCGAGCCGGTCGGCTACTCGTCCGTAGACTGCCCGAAGGCGGCGGATCGCGGTGAACAAGCCCAACACTCCGCCACCACTCGCCTCGATGAGCCGGGCATAGGCACCGGCAAGCGCGGCAAGATCGCCTTTGCGGATGTCGGTGACGATCAGAACTTCGGCATTGCTGGCGTAATCGAACGGACTTTGCGCGGCTGAAAGACGCGGAGAAATCTCAAGGTGCTTCGCGCCCGAACGGGCGATTGCGCTGTCCCAGTCTTCTCCGTCACGCAAGGTCGCGCTGGTGAGCATTACTCCGTGGGACGGTTCCAGCACCGTCTGCGCAAAGGGCTTCATCGGATCGAGAAACCGGCGGTGAATACCGACGTCGAACTCCCGCGCGTCGGACCGTTCGACCGAGAGCCAGTCGACGAAGTCGGGATCGGCCGGACCGCCAAGACGGCCCAGCAGGGCCTCCCACGCGGCAATCGTGTCGGCCCTCCAGGCGAGCGAGTGCCGCGCGCCTTCCACTCGTGCCCGACCTTGGGCGTCCAGCCAGTCGGGCGCGTCGGCCGCCAGGGCTTCCAGCCGGATGCCCAACTTGATCAGCGGCTGACGGATCGCAGCAAGAGCGGCCTGCGCGCATCCGGCCAGTTCCACAAAGTTGCCTTCAAGCTGCGCGGCTTCCGTTTCGATCCCATAGCCGGCCTCCTGTCCCCCGCTTTCGTCACGAACGTAGGTGAGGGTGCGGACGGCGCCGAGCAGGTCTTCGATCGGTCCCGAAGGCCGTCCGTCCGCCAGCCGCTGAAGCCACCCTTCCGACGGCAGCGCCTCTGATGCGTCCCGTACCTGCTCGATCGCCTTGCCGGCATCCTCGTCATACGAGGCGATGTCCGCCAAACGCGCGGACAAGCCCCGCCGACGCCCGCGCGATCCGCGTTCCGGACCGATCAGCCAGCGGCGCAGCTCAATGGCTTCCTGCCCGGTCAGGGCGACGGCAAACGTCGAATCCGCGGCATCGAACACGTGATGCCCTTCATCGAAGATGACGCGGGTCGGGCGCTGGGCATGATCGCGCCCGCGCGCCGCGTTGATCATCACCAGAGCATGATTGGCGATCACCAGATCGGCTTGGGCGGACGCGCGGGAGGCATGTTCAATGAAGCATTTGCGGTAATGCGGGCAGCCAGCATAGACGCATTCGCCGCGCTGGTCGGTCAGGGAGCGGATCGCGCGGTTGCGGAACAGCGTGCCGAGCCAGCCGGGCAAATCGCCCCCGATCATGTCCCCGTCCTGCGTGTAGGCAGCCCAGCGAGCCACCAGATGGGCCAGTACGCCCGCCCGTCCGCTGAAACCGCCCTGCAGCGCGTCTTCCAGGTTGAGCAGGCAGAGGTAGTTTTCGCGTCCCTTGCGCACGACCACCGGCGGGGTGCCGTCGGGCCGCACCGCAGGCCAGGCGCGGGTGCTTTCCGCCCTCAGCTGCCGCTGCAGGTTCTTGGTGAAAGTTGAAACCCAGACGGTGCCGCCCGACTTTTCCGCCCAGAGCGAAGCGGGTGCAAGATAACCCAGAGTCTTGCCGACACCGGTGCCCGCTTGCGCCAGCAGCATGTTCGGCGCCTGGCGCTGGCGAGGCGCAAAGGTGTGAGCCGCTTCCCGGGCATAGTCCTGCTGTCCGTCGCGCCGTTCGGCCCCGGTGCCGGTCAGCCGGTCGAGCCGTTCGGCCACGTCGCTGTCGTTCAGGGAAACCTGCGCAGGCTGCGGGCGTTCGGCCGTCTCCTCCCATTCCGGCAGGCGGGTGAACAGCCAGCGCTCGGCGCGTTCCGGCTTGCGTACATGTGTGCCCAGCAGATTGGCCCAAGGCCAGCGGAGCCGGGTAAGCGACTGCAGGGTCGACCACGCGCCTTCCCCCTCCGCCCAATCTTCGCGTTCGCAGCGGTGCAGCAGGACGCCGGCCGCACGCTGGAGCAGGGCGGGTATTTCGTCTTCGCTTACCGGCTCATCCAGCCCAAGCGCATGGGCGAGGCCTTTGGCAGTCGGAACGACGAACCGCGCCGGGTGAACGAACGCGAATAACTCCAGCAGGTCGAGCCCCGATAGATCCGGGTAGCCGAGCCGGGTGGCCACCAGGGGCGCGTTGAGCAGCAGCATCGGCGTATCGGCCGCTTCGGTAACCGCTTCTCCCTTCGAGACGGCACGAGTGACGCCTTGGGCGCTCCGCAGCCATGCGCCGGCGTGGCTGGCGTGAAGGGCCGGCAGGGGAAGGGGATCGGTCACGGTCGGAAAGTGGGGAATAGAAACCCGAAAGTAAACGCCGGTCCAGCCGCCCGGAAGGGTTTTGGAACGTTTTGGTTAACTAGGGGGTATTACTTACTTACAAAAGATGGAGGATGCCATGCAAATCAAGACCCTTATTGCCGCCAGCTTCGCCGCCAGCCTTGCCGCTTGCGCTGCGACGCCCGGCTATGACGCAGCCCCGGGAATGGCCGGAAGCAACTACGTTGTCGCAGAAACCGGAAATGCCGTGCCGGCAACCGCAATCGCGCCCTACAGCAACTGGGCAAACGAGTTGCGGGGCCGCACGGTACGCATTGATGCGCAAGGCGGTGTCACCAATCTCGTGAACTTCGCGCCCGATGGGACAATGCGGATTCAGGTCGTCCCCGGGCAGCCGCCCGTGCAGGGTTACTGGGGTTTGCGGAACAACATGCTCTGCGTGAACTTCGCTCCGCGCGGGGAGGAATGCTGGCCTTACCAGGGTGCCATGGTCGCGAACCAGCCGGTGCGGGTTACCAGCAACCGCGGTCAGGACCTCGTCGTGACGATGGTTCAGTAACCCTACCTCTGCATACCTCCGGAACGGGGCTTGAAGCGCTGCTTCAGGCCCCGTTTTGGTTTGCGACGCAGGTCCAGTTCTGCGGATCGTTCTGATCGCCGCTACCCCTGTACCGGGCGACTTGCGGATACCGGCAGACCAGCCGCTTCATGGCTGAATCGGCCTTGGTCGCAATCAGCACATCGGGTGCCTGCCCCGTTTCGATCCAGCGGTCGACGGCGTCGATCGTATCGACCATGTCGGCTCCTGGTCCACCGCGGCAGTGCTCGACCCCCGGCAGCATGAAGGTCCGCAAGCTCTGATCCGCTCGCGTGCCGACCGCGCGGGCAACCTTGTTCGCGTAGTCGATCGTGCCGACCGGGCTTGGCCCCGGGTCGTTCTCCCCGTGCCACAGGATCAGCTTGCCGCCGCGCCCGAAGAAGGCGGATAGGTCGGGACTGACCGCCTCATAGGCTCTGGCGAATTCGCTCGAGCGGATTCTCGGCACGTCCGTGTCGGGATTGAGCCGGGAAAAGTCGAAGGTCGGCTGCCCTAGGATCAAGGGAGTAAGGCTGGTCAGACCGCCGCCGCCGGTCGCGTCCTGCCCCGTGCCTTCCGTTCCGATGAACAGGGGCCAGCCCAGTTCGCCGCCCATGCTCAGCGGGAACATTGCCCATTCCCCGTCAGGAGTGCGAATGCCGCGGTAGAGCGTCTCGAGCGCGTTCACTTGCGCGGATGAGAGACACTGGCCGCTCTGCCCCGGACGGCACTGCAGTTCCGCCGGTTTCCAGTTGCAGGTGCGCGGGTTGGGGATCACGTCGTCGGTCACGCCGTCCTGCGCGTCGCAGGCTTTCAGCACCGCATCGTTGACCAGCTGAAGCTGGGCCTTGCTGAAACCTGCGCCAGGCTGGGCGAAGGTGTTGTTGCGCAACACGGCGCTGGTCTGCACCTGAAGGCTGTAGACCGGTGCGGCCGAGATGATCGCTTCGTAGTCGCCCGGGAAACGCTGCGCCTCCATCAGCGCCATCCGGCCACCGGTGGAGCAGCCCTGGAAATAGGACCGATCCTGCGGCCGGCCGTAATACGCCCGGGCCAACTGCTTGCCCGCCACGGTCATCTCGTGGATCGCGCGGTACTGGAAGTCGGTGACCGCCTCAGGGTTCGACGTCCAGGAAAGATCCCACACGCTCGTCCCGGAATGGCCCGCGTCCGTCTGGAGCGTGGCATAGCCTTTCTTCAGCCCTTCGGCCGCGCCCATCAAGGTGACGTTGCCGGCCCAACCGCCGCCGCCGATGCCCAGCAGCTTGCCGTTCCAGTTCGCTGGAAGGCGGTACACCACCCCGATGTTGGATCCTGCTGCGGGGGAAAGCGTGCCGGTCACCTCGCAATAAGCGGGAAGCGCGGCGTTGGCATCGGCCGCCACCCACCGTCCTTGCGCCTCGCGCGCCCCGAACAGGGTGCCCGATACCGCTGAGCAGCGGTCCATCTCACCCAAGGCAGCGATGGAGGCAGGCTGGGTGCCCTGCATCGAACACGCGGTTGCCAGCAGCGGCAGTGCGGCCACGGCGAGTGCGGCCTTCTTGTGGATCATCGGTTTTCCCCCTCCGGTCTCTTCTTGGCTTCCATCCTGCCACAGGGAAACGGGATCGCAAGCGCAGAAAACGCCCGTGAGGGGGCGGGCCGGGATGTCGGCCGTGCAATCAGGCGGCTTCGTTTTCCGGCTTCTGCAGCGGGACGGCCTGCTTGAACGTGTGGGTCACGTAAGGGAACGGAATCTCGATGCCTGCATCGTCGAGCGCCTGCTTGATTGCGAACACGACCTGGCTTTTCGTCTCCCGCAAATCGCGCGGTCGGGAGTCCGTCCACCAGCGGACGAGGAAATCGATCGAGCTGGAGTTGAACTCCTGTGCGTAAATTTCGACGGGATTTTCGTGATGGATGATGTCGAGGCTGTGCATCGCCTGCTGGATAGCCGCCTTGGCCTTGGCCAGATCGGTATCGTAGGCGACGCCGACCACAAGTTCATCCCGGCGAATACGTTCGTCGGTGAAGATCTTGACCGGGTTCTTGAACAGCATCGAATTCGGCAGGATCGTCAGTTCGTTGGAGAGCTGGCGGATATGGGTTTCGCGCAAGGTGATCTTTTCCACCTTGCCCAGGATGCCTTCGCATTCGACCACGTCGCCGATCCGCATCTTCTCCCGGATCATGATCAGCACGCCGGCCAAGAAGTTTTCAAAGATGTCCTGAAACGCGAATCCGATGGCCAGCGCGCCGACGCCGAGCCCGGCGATCAGGCTGGCCGGGGTCAGGCCGGGGATCACGATGGCGGCCGCAATCATCAGGCCTGTAATCCAGATGCCGAGCTTGACGAGCGTCTCGACCAGCTGGCGCAGGTCCTCCCGGATTTGCGTCCGCCTGACGATCCGGTCGGCGACATTGACGGTGAACCGCACCGCGACCCATGTCACCAGGATCACGAACAACGCGATCACCAGGCTGGGCAGGCGGAGAATGAGGCTGAGCCACATGCCCTCGATCTGTGTGCGGATCGCCTCGATGTAGGTCACTGTCATCCCCGTCGTGGTTGGAGCCAATGGCGGTCGCCTGCCGCGCAGCCGCTTGCCCGGCAATCGCGCCGCAGGCAAGGCGCAGAGGCTTTCCGCTTGCACGGCAGGCGGCTTTTCGCAAAAGCGCCTGCATGTTTGACAATGCGCTGATCGAAGCCGCCCGTGTGTCCAAGGCCTGGCCGCTGCAGGAGGCGCAGAAACTGGTCAAACGCTATCCCGGCGGTAAGCCGAGCGATGAGGCGATGGTGTTCGAAACCGGCTACGGCCCGTCGGGCCTGCCGCACATCGGTACCTTCCAGGAAGTCCTGCGCACCACGCTGGTGCGCCGTGCCTACGAAGTGCTGACGGACGGCGCGCCGACCCGGTTGATCGCGTTCAGCGACGACATGGACGGTCTGCGCAAGGTGCCGGACAACGTTCCGCAGCCTGAAATGCTGGCGGACAATCTCGGAAAGCCGCTCAGCCGAATTCCCGATCCTTTCGGCAAGTTCGAAAGCTTCGCCGCGCACAACAACCAGATGCTGCGGGACTTCCTTGACCGGTTCGGCTTCGATTATGAATTTGTCGCCGCGTCCGATCGCTACAATTCCGGCGCGTTCGATGCGGCGCTGGCGAACGTGCTGCGCCATTATGACGCGATCATGGACGTGATGCTTCCCACCCTGCGGGAGGAACGCCGCAAGACCTACTCGCCCGTCCTGCCGATCAGCCCCACGTCCGGCGTGGTGCTGCAGGTGCCGATCGAAATCGTCGATGCCGACGCGGGTCTGATCCGGTTCGAGGATCAGGGGGAGACGGTCGAACAGACGATCTTCGGCGGTCAGGCGAAGCTGCAGTGGAAGGTCGACTGGGCCATGCGCTGGGTCGCGCTGGGCGTCGACTACGAAATGGCGGGCAAGGACCTGACCGACAGCCTTACGCAATCGGGCCGGATCGCGAAGATCCTCGGCGGGCGAAAGCCCGAAGGAATGATCTACGAATTGTTCCTGGACGAAAAGGGGGAGAAGATCTCCAAGTCCAAGGGCAACGGCCTGACGATCGAGGAATGGCTACGCTACGGGACGGAGGAAAGCCTCGGCTTCTACCTCTTCCGCGATCCGAAGAGCGCCAAGAGCCTGCACGTCGGCGTCATCCCGCGCGCAGTGGACGAATACTGGCAGTTCCGCGCGAAGATCCCCGATCAGCCGGTCGAACAGCGGCTGGGCAACCCCGTCTGGCACTTGCTGCGCACCAATGGCTATCATGGCGGGGAAGGGGACACGCTGCCGGTGACCTACGGCTTGCTGCTGAACCTTGTCGGCGTGCTCGGCAGCCATGCGACCGAGGAGCAGGTGTGGAGCTATCTTGGCAACTACACCGATAATCTTGAGCCTGCGAACAAGGAGCGGTTGCAGGTCCTGATCGACAGCGCGCTGGCATACAACCACGATTTCATCGCCCCAACGCTGCAGCGCCGCGCTCCGCAAGCCCACGAAGCGGCAGCGCTGCGCGCGCTCGACGCAGAACTGGCGAAAGTGCCGGCGGACGCTGCGGCCGAGGATTTGCAGACCCTGGTCTACGAAATCGGCAAGCAGGACCAGTTCGGCTTCGCGTCGCTGCGCGATTGGTTCAAGGCGCTTTACGAGACGCTGCTCGGCAGCGAACAAGGACCGCGGATGGGCAGCTTCATCGCGCTCTACGGCGTGGAGGCGACCCGGACGCTCATCGCGGAAGCACTCGACTGCGCGGATTGATCAGGGCCGGGTGATCAGGCCGGGTGATCAGGCTGGGTAATCAGGGGCGGCCCCAGGGGCGCGTGCGGTACCACTTCGTGATGATGTACTTCACGCCCTTCTTCACGGGTGTACCGGCGTGCATTGTCCATTCGTTGGGCACCCCGCTTTCGTCCGCGTTGTTCCACAGCAGCAGTGCGCCGGGCTTCGGCTCGACCGACAAGCCGATCTTGGTGAAGTCGGTCGACCCGCCTTCCTCCACATCGTTGAGGAAAGCCATCGCGGTGTAGGAGCGCTGCCCGCCGTGCGTGCACTGAACCGGCCAGTAGTCGCCCTTCGGATCGAACCAGTCGTAATGCGCCTTGAACTGCTGCCCCGGCAGATAGCGCTGGCCCTGGATCGTTTCGCCCAGGGCCGAATCCAGCCCCAGCAGATCATCGATCCGCCGCTGGATCTTCCTTACGAACGGATCATGCGGATCGACATCGCCGGAATACGACGTGCGATATTCCGATTCGTACCCGAGGTCGAACGTCGCGGACGGCCTTGCCACCCGGTCCACCATCTGGATCACGCGGCGGCATTCCTCTGGCGACAGGAAATCCCCCACGGCATAGATTTCGGCCTTGTCGGTCGGGATCGTGTACACTGCCGGATTGGCGGCGAGCCGCTTGCGCACCTGATCCCCGACGCGGCGAAGGGCGTCGCGGTCCGGAACGGCATCGGCAGGAGGGGTAAGTGTCTGCGGCATGGCACCGTCTTTTCCACCGCTCGGCCCGAGACGCAAGAGCCTCCGACCCGGTGGGACGGAGGCTCTGTCTGGCGGCTGAAGCGACTATCTTACCAGAAGAAGTTGCGGATCGCGTCCACCACCTGGCCATTGTAGACGTCAACCAGCAGCGCGTCGTCGTAGTAGCGGACCCAGCGATACGGCCCGTAGGCATCCGGCAGACGATAACGCCACGGGTCGTTGATCCAGTACCGGTCCGAATAGAACAGCGAGTCCAGATGACCGCCGACGCCGAAGGGGCGATAGTAGTAGTTCTGATAGGGCGCGTAATAGGTGCCGATGCTGAAGGTCACCCGGTTGCGCGCGCGATACCGCTGCCAATCGTAGCGGTTGTTGTTGCGCCAGCGGCGGTCCCACTGCCGGTAATCCCGGCGGGCCTGGTCGTAGCGATCGCCCCGGCCGTCGTTGCGCCAGTCGCGGTATCCATCGCGGTCGCCGCGGTCATTCCGCCAGTCGCGGCTTCCGTCGCGATCCCGGCGATAGTCGTTCCGGGCATCGCGAGAGCCCCGGCGGTCGTCGTCGCGCCAGTTGGGGTCGTTCTGCGCGCGGTTGCGCTCCGTGCTCCAGCTCTGGCCGGTTCGATCGGAGTTCCGCCAATCCCGCTGCTGGCCGCGATCGGCCTGGCGGTAACGCGGCGCTTCGGCGGCACGGGCATCGCGCCCCTGCGCCTGCCGTGCTTCCGCGCGGGCGTCGTTGCGCGTCTGCCTGGGCTGGGAGCGCTGCTGACGGTGATCGATCACGCGGGCTGGTTTGCTGGCCTGCTGGTCATCCCTGGCAGCTTCGCGGACCGAACTGCCCCAACCGCGCTGGGGCTCCGCGGCTTGCGCGGGAAGGGCAATTGCGGCCAGCGCCACGGTCAGCGCGGCAAATCCGCCGCTCTTCATCAGTTCTCCGAATCGCATCGGAACGTCTCCATCGAACATGCCGCCCCGAGATGTTACGGCATCATGTAAGCTGGATAAGCCATCACCGCTGTCCGTTAACTGAACCGGGCACATACCTGAACGTTCATGTTCATCGGGGAGTTTGTGAACAGAAACGCTGCGGCCGTGGGGCGAAACCGGGGAGCGGCCATCACGCTCCCTCTCCGCATCGCCGAACGATTTCCCGGATAGCGCTCAACATGGGAATGAAGCACATGATCGCCCGCCATTTGCGAATTCACGGCCGCGTGCAGGGGGTGTTCTACCGCGCGTGGGCCATGAGGGCCGCGCGTGAAATCAGCGTATCAGGTTGGGTCCGCAACCGAAAGGACGGCACCGTGGAGGCGTTCGTGCAGGGCGACGCAGCCGCCGTGGGGCGCTTCGTCGAACAGGCGAGGGAAGGCTCACCCGCCGCGCAGGTAAGCCACATCGAGACCAGCCCGGCCGAACCGGAGGCCGGTCTCGAAGGATTCACCAAGAAGCCAACCGTTTAGCGGGTCAGCTTCTTGTATGCGAGGGCGGTCGGCCGGTCCGCGGCGTCACCCAGGCGGCGGCGCTTGTCTTCCTCGTAAGCCTCGAAGTTGCCTTCGAACCATTCGACGTGGCTGTTGCCCTCGAACGCGAGGATGTGCGTCGCCAGACGGTCGAGGAAGAAGCGATCGTGGCTGATGACCACGGCGCAGCCGGCGAAGTTCTCGATCGCGTCTTCCAGCGCGCCCAGCGTCTCGACGTCGAGGTCGTTGGTCGGTTCGTCCAGCAGCAGCACGTTGCCGCCCGTCTTGAGCATCTTGGCCATGTGCACGCGGTTACGCTCACCGCCGGAAAGCTTGCCGACGTTCTTCTGCTGGTCCTGGCCCTTGAAGTTGAACGCGCCGACGTAGGCGCGCGTGCTCATGTCGTGGCCGTTGACCTTCATGTAATCAAGCCCGTCGGAGACTTCCTCCCAGACGTTCTTCTTCGGGTCGAGGTGGTCGCGACTCTGGTCGACAAAACCGAGGCGAACCGTTCCGCCGATCTCGATCGTGCCGCTGTCCGGCTGTTCCTGCCCGGTGATGAGCTTGAACAGCGTGGACTTGCCCGCGCCGTTCGGTCCGATCACGCCGACGATCCCGCCCGGCGGCAGCATGAAGCTGAGATCTTCGAACAGCAGTTTGTCGCCAAAAGCCTTGGTGATGTTCTTCGCTTCGATCACCTTCCCGCCGAGCCGCTCCGGCACCTGGATGACGATCTGGGCCTTGCCGGGCTTCCGGTCGTTCTGCGCTTCCTGGAGCTGTTCGAACTTGCGGATGCGGGCCTTGCTCTTGGTCTGGCGCGCGGCAGGAGTCTGCCGGATCCACTCCAGTTCCTCGCGCAGGGAGCGCTGGCGGCCGCTTTCCTCCCGCTCCTCCTGCGCAAGGCGCTTGGACTTCTTTTCCAGGTAGGTGGAATAGTTGCCTTCATACGGGAAGTAGTTCCCGCGGTCGAGTTCGAGGATCCAGCCGACCACGTTGTCGAGGAAGTAGCGATCGTGGGTGATCATCAGCACCGCACCCGCGTATTCCTTGAGGTGGTTTTCCAGCCATTCAACGCTTTCGGCGTCGAGGTGGTTGGTTGGTTCGTCCAGCAGCAGGATGGATGGCTTCTGGATCAGCAGGCGCGTCAGGGCGACGCGGCGCTTCTCACCGCCGGAGAGGTTTTCGACCGAGAAATCGCCCGGCGGACAGCGCAAGGCTTCCATCGCGATCTCGAGCTGGTTGTCGAGCGTCCAGCCGTCGACCGCGTCGATCTTTTCCTGCAGTTCGCCCATCTCAGTCATCAGCGCGTCGAAATCGGCATCTTCGGGCGGATCGCCCATCAGCATCGAGATCTCATTGAACCGCTCCACCAGGTCGGCGACTTCGCGGGCGCCGTCCTTCACGTTTTCGAGCACGGTCTTGGTGGTATCGAGCTCCGGCTCCTGCTCGAGATAGCCGACGGTGATGTTCTCACCCGGCCAGGCTTCGCCGGTGTAGTCGTTGTCCACGCCGGCCATGATCTTCATCAAGGTGGACTTGCCCGCGCCGTTCGGACCAACGATGCCGATCTTGGAGCCCTGGTAGAACTGCAGGTTGATGTTGCTGAGCACCGGCTTCTGCGCGCCGGGGAAGGTCTTCGTCATGCTCTTCATGACGTATGCGTACTGGGCGGCCATCGCTCGTCCTTGCGGCTGAATCTGTTATCGGGAAAGTTGCCGCGCAGATAGGCGGTGGGGCGGCTTCGGGCAAGACACTTGGGGGGCAAGACCCCTGGCAAGACGCTTGGCTTGCCGATGATGCTCCCCTAGCAGTAGCCTCCATGAAGACGATTCCTCTCGCGCTCGCCGCGCTTTCGCTTTCCGCCGCTGCCGCCGCCCAGTCGCCGCAGAGCGTTTCGGGGCAGGGAGCTTCCGCGCTGGCCGACGAAGCGTTGCACACGGATACCCTCGCCTGGGACTTCGTCGAAGGGCTGACGACCGAAGTCGGCCCCCGCCTTGCCGGAACGGAAGCCGAAGCCCGGGGGCGCGACTGGGCGGCCGAGTGGTTGAACCGCCACGGGTTCGCCAACGTGCGGATAGAGCCGTTCACGTTGCCCGTCTGGGTCAGGGGAGAAGAACGGGCCCACGTCGTCGCGCCGTTTCCTCAGCCGCTCGTCATTTCGGCGCTGGGGGACAGCGGGGCCACTCCGGCTGAAGGCATCACCGCCGAAGTCGTGCCGTTCATGAGCTATGCGGAGCTCGAAGCGGCGCCTGCAGGCAGCCTTGCCGGCAAGATCGCCTATATCAGCCACGCAATGCGTCCGACGCAGGACGGATCGGGCTACGGCTTTGCCGGTCCGGCGCGCTGGACCGGACCTTCGCTGGCGGCGAGCAAGGGCGCGGTCGCAACGGTGATCAAGTCGATCGGCACCGATTACCACCGCAACCCGCACACCGGCGGAACCACCTTTGCCGAAGGGGTCGCGCCGATCCCCGCCGGCGCCTTGTCGCTGCCCGATGCCGAAAATCTGGAGCGGATGTTTCAACGCGCACGCGGGCGCCCGGTGACCCTGCATCTGGTGCTCACGCCCAGGATGACCGGTGAAGCCCAGTCCGGCAATGTTGTGGCGGATATAACAGGACGCGATCCCTCGCTTCCGCCCATGCTGCTTGCCTGCCATATCGACAGCTGGGATCTCGGGACCGGCGCGATGGACGATGGCGCGGGCTGCGGGATCATCGCTGCGGCCGCACGGCAAGTGGCCGCGGCCGGTCAGCCGCTCCGGACGATCCGGGTATTGATGGCGGGGGCTGAGGAAGTCGGCGTGTTCGGCGGCGAAGCTTTCGCCAGGGCGCACGCGAACGCCCCTGTTGCAGTAGCGCTGGAAAGCGACTTCGGGGCAGACCGCATCTGGCGGCTGGAAACGAACTTCGCGAAGGCCAACCCCGCGCTCCATCAGCGGCTTGCGCAAGCGGTCGCGCGCTTCGGCGTTCTTTCCGGGGAGGGGGTCGCGACCGGAGGCGCGGACATCGGGATCGCGCGGAACCAGAACGCCGGGATCATCGACCTGAGCCAGGACGGAACTCGTTACTTCGATCTGCACCACACGCCCGACGACACGCTCGACAAAGTGGATCCCGCCCAGCTGCGGCAGAATGTCGCCGTCTGGACAGAGGTCGTCGGAATACTTGCCAACCAGCCGGGAATGATCAGATCGAAGAACTGATAAAGCGAGTCTTCAGTCTCGCCGATGCTGAAACAAGCACGCCGACGAGCCGTTCAAGCAGCAAGAGTAATCTGTTCCAGCCAGTAACGCACTGACCGGGAACGGAATTGTGTCTCGTCTGTTTGGAACATGATGAAAAAATTTGTAACCTTGCTTTCCGCCGTTGCCCTCAGTGCCCCGTTGGCCATGCCAACCACGGCAAGCGCGCAACAATCCTCCTCCATGCTCAACGTGAGCCTGCCGTCGGGCGTATCGTCCGCCAATCTGGGCAAGCGCGACAAGCAGACGATCGCCGTTCAGGCGATGCTTGACCGGACTCGCCATTCCCCCGGCGTTATCGATGGCTTGATGGGCGGCAACACACGCCGCGCGATCCAGGCTTACCGCCAGGCAAATGGTCTCGGCAGTTCGGGCGCGATCGACCAGCAGCTGATCCAGTCGCTTGTCGAGAACGCTGGCCAACAGGTGTTTCAGCAGTACACGATCACATCGGACGATGTGAACGGGCCTTTCACCAACATCCCGTCGAGCTTCGAGCAGAAGGCCGAGTTGAACCGGCTGAGCTACACGTCCCCGCGTGAGCTGCTCGCCGAAAAGTTTCACATGGACCAGGACTTCCTGACCGCGCTCAACCCCGGCGTCGACTTCTCGAATGCAGGCGCGACGATCAACGTAATCGCCAAGGGCGATGGGCAGATCCCCGGTAACGTGGCCCGGATCGAAATCCGCAAGAGTGAGAACGCGGTCGTCGCCCTTTCGTCCGGCGGGCAGGTTCTCGCCAGCTTCCCGGCCACGATCGGCAGCAGCGAATTCCCGAGCCCCGATGGCACGATGACGGTGGAGGCCGTCGCGCCGGAACCGAAGTACTACTTCAGCCCCGAAGGGCGTGACTGGGGTCCGAATGAGAAGCTGACCATTGCGGCCGGGCCGAACAACCCCGTTGGCGGAACCTGGATCGATCTTTCCAAGGAAGGATACGGCATCCACGGATCGCCTGATCCGCAACTGATCGGAAAGACGAGCAGCCACGGGTGTGTCCGCCTGACGAACTGGGACGCCGAAGCGCTGGCCGAAGCCGTGGAATCGGGCGTCACTGTCGCCTTTACCTGATCGACGCGAGACGTTGTCCTCAAAAGGAGCCGGAAGCGAAAGCTTCCGGCTCCTTTTTCATGTCCATCCGCCTAGGACGATAACGGCGCGGTCAGAAAGGCGCGATCCGCCTCAGAACCGCATCCCGAGGCCAGCGACTACCTGGTCGGTCGTCGCATCGCCGTACGTCCCATCGTTCAAGTCCTTGTAGCGGGAGCGGCGGTACTCCACCCTCGCTTCCAGCGGTCCCGGCAGTTGCACCTGCAGTCCGCCGCCGAAGCGGATGCCGCCTGCGTTCCCTTCAAGCTCATCAAGTGAACCGGAAGAGGTGAACGCAGCGGTGTCGAGCGAGGTATAGCCGAACTTGCCGTAGGCAGCGATGCCGGGCGTCAGCGCCATCCCGGCGCGTGCACCGACGTAGTACTGCCCGTTGGCCTCAAGGCCGTCGCGCGCGCCTGCGAAGCTGTCGGGGAACGTCGCCGATCCTCCGCTGGTCGAATACTCACCCTCCACGCCGACGAAAGCGTTGCCGAGACTGAGATCGTAGCCCCCGTTGATTCCATAAACAGCGGAATCGGCGTTGGCTGTAACCGACCCGTCTGCGGATTCGACGTCGAGACCCTGGAAGCCGCCTATCGCCCCGACAAAAAGTCCCCCGGGCGCGCCGCTCTGCTGCGCAAGGGCCGGGGTGGCCACAAGACCAGTCGCAACCGCGATCAGTGCGAGAGTTTTCCTCATTCTTGGTTCCTTTCACGTGAAAGCCAGTACGCGTCGCCTCGTCTACCCTCACGGCTTGCGCGGGCCTGAACCGAGCGCCCGTTGCGCAGGGGGGAAAGCCGAGGCATGGCGGCCAAGCTCCTTTCCCATCAGTGAGATCAGGCCACACGTGCGCTTTTCTTCCCGTCACCTGCTCCTTTTCCCGATCATGGCCTTCGCTGCCTCGTGGCCGTCCCTTTCCTGTGCGCAGGAGGTGGAGGAAGTAGAGGCCGCGGAGGAGGAAGAGGGCGAGGAGATCATCGTTCAGGCAACCCGCACCGGACGCAGAGTGCAGGACGAACCCGTTCGCGTCGAAGTGATCAACCGGGAGGAAATCGAAGAAAAGATCCTGATGCGGCCCGGCAACATCGCCATGATCCTGAGCGAAACCGGCGGCTTGCGGGTCCAGGTCACGTCCCCCGCGCTCGGCGCAGCGAACATCCGGGTGCAGGGGATGGAGGGGCGCTATACTCAGCTTCTGGCTGATGGGCTGCCGCTTTATGGCGGGCAGGCCTCATCGCTCGGGCTGTTGCAGATACCGCCAACCGATCTCGGCCAGGTGGAAGTGATCAAGGGCGCAGCTTCCGCGCTTTACGGTCCTTCGGCTCTCGGCGGGGTGATCAACCTCGTCTCCCGCCGCCCGGGCGCGGAACCCGAGGGCGAAGTCCTGCTGAACGCGACGACGCGCGATGGGCAGGACGCGACCGCCTATGTCGCCGCTCCCCTGACCGGCACCGTGAGCGGGTCCGTAACCGGCGGCTATCACCAGCAGAGCCGCCAGGACATCGACGATGATGGTTGGGCCGACATTCCCGCCTACGACCGCTGGACCGTGCGTCCCCGTCTGTTCTGGGAAGGACCGGACGGAGCTTCCGCCTTCATGACAGTCGGCGCCATGTCGGAAGAACGAGTAGGCGGCACTTTGCCCGGCCGCACGACGCCGGCCGGCGAATCTTTCGTCCAGGCACAGGAAACGGACCGGCTGGATGCGGGACTCGTGGCTCAAAAGCCGGTCGGAACCATCGGCACTGCCCACTTCCGCGCCTCTGCCATGACGCAGGATCATCTCCATCGCTTCGGCAGCGTGGTCGAGGATGACCAGCACGGCACACTGTTCGCCGAAGCCTCGCTGGCGGGAGCCGCGGGAAGCACTTCATGGGTCGGCGGCGTTGCCTATCAGGTGGACAGCTTTCGTTCCGAGACCTTCCCCTTGTTCGACTATACGTACCGGGTGCCGGGTGTCTTCGGGCAACTGGAGCAGGAATTGGGGATCGACCTGACGCTGGCAGGCAGCGCGCGGGTGGATTTTCACAGCGCGTACGGGACGCAATTCAGCCCGCGTCTCTCGCTGCTCTACCGTCCCGGGTTCTGGACGATCCGCGCTTCCGGAGGGCGCGGATTCTACGCGCCGACTCCGTTCGTGGAAGAGATCGAGGCCGCAGGCTTGTCGCGGCTGGAGCCTTTGGGTGAACTGAGAGCCGAAACGGCCCGAACGGCTGCGCTCGACGTCGGCTATGCGCGCGGGCCGATCGAGGCGAATGTCACGCTGTTCGCATCGAACGTGACAAATTCGGTCCGGCTCGATCCCATTCGGGCGGAGCGTGTGCAGCTGGTCAACGTCCCGGGTGAAACGCGCATCCGGGGATCGGAACTGCTGCTGCGTTACCGCTGGGATGCCTTCGTCGTGACCGGGAGCTACGTCTATGTCGATGCTTCGGAACCCGATCCGGGCAGCAGCGGCCGCCGGACGGTCCCACTTACGCCGAAGCACACCGCCGGCCTGGTGGCGATGTGGGAAGACCACGACAAGGGACGGATCGGGCTGGAAGTATACTACACGGGCGAACAGTCGCTCGACGACAATCCCTACCGCACACGAAGCCCGTCCTACTTCGAGCTCGGGTTCCTGGGAGAAATTGCTGTCCGGGAGAATCTCCGGTTGTTCGTGAACGCGGAAAACATCCTCGGCATCCGGCAAACCGAATACGATCCGCTCATCCGGCCCGCTCGCGCTCCCGATGGGAGGTGGACCGTCGACGTATGGGCTCCGACAGACGGCTTCGTGCTCAACGGTGGCGTCCGCCTGCGTTTCGGCGGAGGGCATTAGGGAGGACGCGAGCCGGAGCACGAATGCCGGCAGCGCGGAATCTTCGGCTTTGCGCTGGAAAGCTTGCGACGGCTCGCTCGGCTCTTTCAATTTCGACCACACCGGGATCACCAGCGGCGCGAGGATCCTCCTGCGGCCCGACGGAGGAGACCTGCGTTCAGCGACCTCCTGCTCTTGCAAGGCGGACGATTGCAGTATCCAGCGCTTGCAGGAAGCGGGAGCGGTCCGCCTTCGCAAAGGGGGGCGGGCCGCCGATCTGATCGCCGCCGCCGGCGCGCAAATCGGCCATGATGGCCCGTGTGGCAATGGCTCCGCCGATTGATCCGGGAGTGAACGGTTTTCCGGTCGGCGCGAGAACGGTCGCGCCCTTCTTCAGGCAGCGGTCCGCCAGCAGGATGTCGGCCGTGATGACGAAGCTTCGATCGCTCGCCGCTTCTGCAATCCAGTCGTCCGCTGCGTCGAAGCCGTCACTCACCACCACGCGGCTGACCAGCGGATCGTCCGGTACCCGGAGGTGGCTGTTGCTGACGATCGTCACGGGAATGCGGTACCGCGCCGCGACGCGGTAGATTTCTTCCTTCACCGGACAGGCGTCGGCGTCGACAAGTATGCAGAGAGCTTGGGTCATTAGGATGCAGGAGCCGCTCCAGGCGTCTTGGGCAAGTCCGAATACTCACTCACTGTCGCAGCAAGGCCAGCGGATCGGCGGCGGCTGTCGAAGCGAAACTCTCGGCTACGCGTCGCGCCGCTCAAGCCGCGAGGAAGGACTCATTCCGCCAGGTGGGCGCTGGCGCCGCTTTTCCTCTTTCCGGGCGACAAGCTCCAGATAGAGGCTCTCGAGATCCTTGCGCGTGATATCGAGCGCTTCGCCGTAGCCGGTAAGAACAGCATCGAAGTCCTCGTCGGCCAGCGCGTGGCGCGCATGCGGCACATCGCCTTCTAGATGCTCATGCGCCCGGTGCGGGTAGGAGCGGCCAGTCAGCCGATTGTATACGAGGGCGGCGCCCGCCAGCAAAGCGGAGTTGAGGAAGACCGGCACCAGGGCAAACAGGTAGCCAAGCTGCGCGACCTCCGAACCGCCCAGAACCACCGTCAGGGCGACAGCGCCGCCGGGCGGGTGAAGGCAGCGCAGCAACGACATCGCGGCGATGGCCGCGCCGACGGCCAATCCCGCGGCCAGCACGGGTGACGCTATCGCTTGCAGTACGGTGATGCCTACCAGCGCAGAGACGAAATTGCCGCCAAGGATCGCCCACGGCTGCGCCAGTGGACTGGCAGGCACGGCAAACAGCAGGACGGCCGATGCACCGATCGGCGCCACCAGGACGAACACGCTTGCGGAACTGCCCGCAAAAAGGGCCGCAACCGCACCGGTCGCGACAATGCCGAATGCCGCGCCGACTGCACTGCGCAGCCAGTCCGCAGCGATGATGCGACCAAACGTGGAAGGAATGAACTGCACCGGATGATTCATGCGCCGCCCTTTGCAGTCCCCCACGTGAAAAGAAACATCACGGTTTCGCGCGACTGCGCTTCTCCTGCTCGGCAAGCTCCTCTGGCTGGCGCAAGAACTCGACGTGGAAGCGTACGACCCCGAGCGGCTCCACATGGTGGAGGATCGTCGGCTCCACCACTCCCGGTGCACTGTCGGGGTTGAGTTCGCGTTCCGCGGCGACGCGCCGGGGATCGGTCACGCGATAGCGAAGCGCGCCCTCTTCCACCCGGATCAGGCCCCAGCTTCCCGCCTTCGTCGAATGATCGCGGCGCAGGGCGGCCGGGACCGTTTCCTCCGTGAACGTCGGGGTGCGGCTATAGCTTTCGAGTCCATGGGGTACGCAGTCGGCGGGTGGCACTCGATCCGTCTGGTTCGGCTCGGACATGGTGGATATCCCTCTGGTTCAGATCGCCTGGGCCGCGACCGGACCGGTGTTTTCCCGGCGTTCGCGATCGTAGCGAATGCCGAGCGCGAGGCTTTCCGCAATGCGAGCGGCTTTCTCCTGCATAGCCGCCGCAGCCTCGGGCGTGAGCATTGCGTCCGTCGTCTCGCCCCACAATTCCAGCCAGCGAGCGAAAGCGGCCGGGGTAATCTGCGCCGCGTGGCGGATGTGCGCGGGCATCGGTTGTCCCTTGTAGCGCCCGCTGGCCAGCATGACGGATGACCAGAACGCCTGCAGCTTCTGCAGGTGGTGCGGCCAGTCCCCGATCGCGCTGTTGAAGATCGGACCCAGCATCGGATCGCGGCGAACCTGCGCGTAGAACGCCGGCACGACCCGGGCGATCTCGGCTTCTGTGATCGGAGACGTCATGTCAGGCAGCCTTGTTTTGTTGGATCAGGGTGCGGATCGCGCGGGTCAGCTCGTCGCACAGCAGCGGCTTCTCGATCAGGAGGGCACCAGCGGCAGCAATCTGGTTGCGGAGCTCCCGGCTTGGATTGGTCGACAGGAGAATGGCCGGCGCGCTGCATCCGTTCGCCCGCAACTGCGCCAGCAAACCTAGCCCGTCGCCCGAACCAAGGCGGTGTTCGATGATCAGGCAGGCGGCGCCCCGAGGGTCTGCGTCCCCGGCCGCTCCGTCGGCCACCGCGAACCCTTGAAGCGCCAGCGCGAAATCAAGGGAAGCGAGAACCGATCGATCGCGTTCATAGACGAAAATGCAAGGCGGGTGGGCCATGGCGGGAGTCTCGAAACGATGTGGCCGGCAGTTTCCCGCCGGCCACCGTTGCATCAGGCCGCCTGCTTCCAGGTGGGTTCCAGAGCGGCGTGCGGCGGGCACGGGGCGACCTCGCCTGTGGGAAGTCCGCCAAGTTCGTTGGCGTAGCCGTGGTTCACGTCACGGTGATGGGCCTCATCCGCCCGCACCACCAGCACCACGTCGCGCAGCGTTGCCTCGCTCGGCAGACCCCAGTAATCCTTGGCGATCTGCGGTGCGGGAACGTTGGGGCTGCGCCCTTCGTCGATCTCGGCCAGATAGTGCGTGTAGCTGATCACCGCCTCTTCCTCGAAATAGCCGACCACGCGGTGGGCCGTTTTCGAGCTGATCAGGTAAAGAGCGAAGAAGAACAGGTAGAACACCCACTGCACGCCAATGATCACCGCGCGTTCGAACAAGGTCGGCTTGGAGATCTCGATGAACGTCATCAGGTGCATGCGCTCATTCTCGGCTTCGTCCATGAGCGTCTTGATCCACCCCTTGTCGTCGCACATCCGGCGCAGGCAGGCGAGGTGATTGATCGTCGCGCCGACCATGCCCGGTACGGCGGCGACGGTTTCCAGTACAACGGCGCGATGGCCATAGCGCTCGGCGAAGAACGTATCGGCGCACCAGCGCAGCGCCTTGGTGAAGGCGAACGCCACGTTATCGGACAGCCCGCGGGGCTTGTGATGAACGCCAAGGTCGATGAAAGGGGCTTGCATGGCTACTCTGGTCCTTTTGCCGGCGCGTTCACGCGAACGCCGCTGTCGAAAGGCGATTTAGGCTTGCCGCGGGAGCTGGAACACTTGGATCTTGTCCCTATCATCCATCCCCTAAGGGCTGTCCCGGAGGTAGCCGCACGGGCGAGGGGGAGGCCTGTAGAGTGAGCGCGCACGAAACCGCCGAAGCGGGCCGCGCGGCGCTGCCCCGGCTTGGCCTCGCCGGCTCGCTGGCGCTTGCTGCGCTGGTGATCGGCCTGGGCGCGGCGGTCCGCCTCGGCTTCGCGGAGCAGCTGGGCCAGCGCGCGACCTTCATCTTCTTCGTACCCGGCGTCGTCGTCGCCGGCGCTTTCTCGGGACTGCGGGCCGGCTTCCTGGCAAGCATCGCAGGCGCGGGCGCGGGGCTTCTGTGCGACTGGCTGGCAGGGCCGATCGTCTCGGGCAGCGTGATCGCCGCGCTGGCCTTCATCGCGATCGGGTTCGCCATCGCCCTTGGCGGGGAGTGGTTCCAGCGCGCCCGGGCCGAGGCAGAGCGAGTGAACGCCGGGCTGGCCCAGCGCGAGGCGCATCTGCGCTCGATCCTGGAAACCGTGCCGGACGCGATGGTGGTGATCGACGAGAAGGGGCTGATGCACGATTTCAGCCCGGCGGCAGAGCGCTTGTTCGGCTGGAGCGCGGCCGAAGTGCAGGGGCAGAACGTCGCAATGCTGATGCCGTCCCCCTACCGCGAGGCGCACGATTCCTACCTCGATCGCTACTACCGCACCGGGGAGCGGCGGATCATCGGCACCGGGCGCGTCGTAGTCGGGCAGCGGCGCGACGGCTCGACCTTCCCGATGGAACTGGCGGTGGGCGAGATGCGGATGGGCGGCATCCGCTACTTCACCGGCTTCATTCGCGACCTGACCGAACGGCAGCAGACGGAAGCGCGCCTGCAGGAACTGCAAGGGGACCTGGTACACGTCTCCCGGCTCACCGCGCTGGGGGAAATGGCCTCGGCTCTGGCGCATGAGCTTAACCAGCCGCTTTCCGCCATCGCCAATTACCTGAAAGGTAGCCGCATCCTGCTGGAGCGCGACGAGGTGCCGCATGCCAAGGTGGCCGAGGCGGTGGAGCGTGCCGGAAAGGAAGCCTTGCGCGCCGGAGACATCATCCGCCGCCTGCGCGATTTCGTGGCGCGGGGCGAGACCGAGCGTGCCGTGGAAAGCCTGCCGAAGATCATCGAGGAAGCCAGTGCGCTTGCTCTGGTGGGGGCAAGGGAGCACGGGATAAACGTGCAATATGCCCTCAGCCCCGAAGTCGATCTGGTGCTGGTGGACAAGGTGCAGATCCAGCAGGTGGTGGTGAACCTCGTCCGCAATGCGGTCGATGCGATGACCGCCGCGGACATCCCCCGGCGCGAGCTTTGGATCCGGATCGATCCGGTGGAAGGTGACATGGCGCAAGTCACTGTCGCCGACAGCGGCCCGGGCATCAGCCCGGATGTGGCCGAACAGCTGTTCCAGCCGTTCATCACCACCAAGCGCACCGGCATGGGGGTCGGCCTGTCGATATCCCGCACCATAGTGGAAGCGCACGGCGGCCGCATTCGGGCCGAAGCGAACGAAGGCGGGGGAGCGCTGTTCGCCTTCACCGTGCAGCGCCTGGGGAAAGAGGAGTTGTTTGATGGCGAGTAACGATGCGGATGAACCGATCGTCTATGTAATCGACGACGATGAGGGCGCGCGTCATTCGCTGGAGTTCCTGATCGACTGCGCCGGGCTGCGCGTGCGCAGTTTTGCTTCCGCCGATGCGTTCCTGAAAGCCGACCCGCCACTGGAAAATGGCTGCGTGGTCACCGATGTGCGAATGCCCGGCATGAACGGCATCGAGCTGGCCGATGAACTGAAGCGCCGCGGCGCGGGGGTGCCGGTGATCGTGATCACCGGTCACGCCGATGTGCCGCTGGCGGTTCAGGCGATGCATGCCGGAGTTTCCGACTTCATCGAAAAACCTTTCGGCGACGATACGATGCTGGTCGCCATCCGCGCGGCGCTGGCCCGGCATGCAGACCGGGACGAGCTTCAGGTCGAACGCGACCGCGCCAACCAGCGGATTGCAACGCTTTCCACGCGCGAGCGGGAAGTGATGGACGGGCTGGTTTCCGGGGAAGCGAACAAGGCGATAGCCTATGATCTTGGGATCAGTGCCCGCACGGTGGAAGTCTACCGCGCAAACGTCATGCTGAAGATGCAGGCAAAGACTCTTTCCGAACTGGTGCGGATGGTAACCATCGCCCGGTTGGGCTGACACTCCGACGGCGTGGCCGGGCCAGTCGGCTCGTCGGCGCAGCCTCCGGCACGGCCCGTAGGGACATGACCCGAATTCATCCCGTCCGTGCCCGACCTTAGGTGGTTTGAAACGTCCCGCACGTCTCAAATCACCAGGAGAAGCGCATGTCCCGCCCCCTCAGTCCGCAGACCATTGCCACGGTCAAAGCCACCGTTCCCGCGCTGGAAGCGCACGGGCTGGAAATCACCCGCACGATGTACGCGCGCATGTTCCAGAATCCCATGATCCGCGACTTGTTCAACCAGTCGCATCACGGCGAGACCGGATCCCAGCCGAAAGCCCTGGCCGCCGCAGTGCTCGCCTATGCGCAGAACATCGACAATCCCGGCGTGCTGGGTGAGGCGGTGGAGCGGATCGCGCAAAAGCATGTCGGCTTGCAGATCCTGCCCGAACACTATCCCTACGTTGCCGACGCTCTGCTCGCCGCGATAAAGGACGTGCTGGGCGATGCTGCAACCGACGAGATTCTGCAGGCTTGGGGGGACGCCTACTGGTTCCTGGCCGACATCCTGATCGGCCGCGAGGCCCAGTTGTATGACACTTTGGCTGACCAGCCGGGCGGCTGGCGCGGCTGGCGTGATTTCCAAGTGGTGGAAAAGCGCCAGGAGAGCGAAGTCATCACCTCGTTCGTGTTCCGGCCCGCAGATGGCGGCGCGGTGGTCCGCCACCGGCCCGGCCAGTACCTGACCTTGTGGTTGGAAATGCCGGATGGGCACACGCTCAAGCGCAACTACTCCATCTCCAGCGCCCCCAATGGAAAGACCTACCGGATCAGCGTCAAGCGCGAACCGAACGGCGCGGCGTCCAACTGGCTGCATGACGCGGTCGAAACCGGCTCCGCGATCAAGCTCTCGGTGCCTGCCGGCGAGTTCTTCCTGCCGGACCAACCGGAACGCGCCGTCGTGCTGCTGAGCGGCGGAGTGGGGCTGACCCCGATGGTCAGCATGCTGGAAACCCTGGCCGAAGAAGGCGCGCCAGTACCCGTCCACTACGTCCACGGCACGCTTGATGGATCCACCCACGCCATGCGGGAGCATGTCCGGACGCTGAAGGAAAAAGCGGGCGGGATCGAAGCCGTCACCTTCTACCAGCAACCGCGGCCGGGCGATGTCCAGGGGCGCGATTTCGATCAGGCGGGCTTGATTAGCGGAGAATGGCTGCGGCAAAACACGCCGGTGATGAACGCCGATTTCTACCTGTGCGGGCCCAAGCCGTTCCTGCGGGCCTTGATTGGTGAGCTATCGCTCGCAGGCGTGCCGCAGGACCGGCTCCACTACGAGTTCTTCGGCCCGGCCGACGAACTGATCGCGGCCTGACCGGCTGCCGCTTCCGCTCGCAAGAAAAAGGGGGGCAGACGTCCACGGCACCGGTCGGCGAAGATCGATCGTGATTCGGCTGGGTAAGAAACCAATGGTCGGGGAGACAGGATTCGAACCTGCGACCCTCTGCTCCCAAAGCAGATGCGCTACCAGGCTGCGCTACTCCCCGACCGGGGCTTGCATGGGTGGTGGGCCCGGCAGGATTCGAACCCGCGACCTAGCCGTTATGAGCGGCCAGCTCTAACCGCTGAGCTACAGGCCCCGCCACATGATGCAGCTGCGGACCTAGCCCGCGCCCGCGCCGCTTGCAAGCGACTGTGCGTCAGCCACGGGCCACTCTCACTCTGCGTTGCAAATGACGGCGATTGCGTCCAAGGGAAACAATGTGTCGGGCAGCATGTGGTACCTGTTACCAAGTTGCGGCAGACGTTTTTCTATGATGGGATATGGGCGATGGAAGCGCTCGACAGGATTGACCGCCGTTTGCTTGCAGAACTCCAGGCCGAAGGCCGGGTGACGAACGTGGAGCTGGCGCAACGCGTCGGCCTGACGGCACCGCCATGTCTCAGGCGAGTGCGCGCGCTTGAGGAAGCAGGCGTGATCCGAGGCTATCATGCCGACATCGATCCCTCCAAGCTCGGTTTCGCAATCACCGTCTTCGCGATGGTGAGCCTGAAAAGCCAGGCGGAAGCCGACTTGCGCGCGTTTGAGGATCACATGAAGACGCTGCCAGAAGTGCGCGAGTGTCACATGCTGAACGGCGAGATCGACTTCGTTCTCAAGATCGTCAGCCGCGATCTGCAGAGTTTCCAGGAGTTTCTCACCAGCAAGCTGACCCCGGCGCCCAACGTGGCCAGCGTCAAGACTTCCCTGACCATTCGCACGGCCAAGCAGGAACCCGGCGTCCCGCTGGAATAGCCGGTGCCCGGTGGGGTCCGGTGCCATCATCGCGGCGTATGAGCAGGCAGCCACTCCCGCCAGGATCGCCGCGTGGGAGGGCATCGACAGCAACACGCTGCTGATGCCGATCCTTAGCTTCCTGCCACCGAACGGCGCCCGGCTTCTCGACGTGGGGGCGGGGACCGGGCGGGACGCTGCCTGGCTGGCGGCAAAGGGTCATAGGATAACCGCCGTCGAACCGGCAGCAGCCTTGCGTAAAGCAGGCGAGCGGCTTCACGCCCGCACAGGCATTGAGTGGATCGACGACAGATTGCCGCAGCTGCCCTCTCTCGAACAGCGCCGTTTCGACGCTATCCTGAGCGTGGCGGTTTGGCAGCACCTCGATCGTAATGGCCGGGCCGAGGCGACGACTCGCCTGGCGCACCTGCTTGAGCCGGACGGCGTTCTCCTGCTGTCCTTGCGGCATGGACCCGGCGCATCGGATCGTCCGGTGTTCCCTTGCGATCCTTTGGAAACGATCGGGGACGCGGCCCGCACGGGCCTCCGACTTCTGAAACGGACCGAAGCGGAATCGCTCCAGCCGGGTAACCGGGCAACGGGCGTTTCCCGGACCTGGCTGGCGTTCGCCCGAACCTGAAGCAGCCTGTCCGACTACATCAGACCGGCCGCTCCGGGCCATCCCAACGCTGTTTCCGCGTCGGCCGGTGTTCGAAATCGCTTTAGCTGGCCTGCTTCGCCAGCCAGTCCTCAAGCCATTTGATCGAATAGTCGCCGTTAAGCACGTCGGGCTCCTGCATCAGCGCGCAGTGGAGGGGGATCGACGTCTTGACGCCGTCGATGACCATTTCTTCCAGCGCGCGGCGCAGGCGCATGATGCATCCTTCGCGCGTGCGGCCGTAGACGATCAGCTTGGCGATCATCGAATCGTAGTACGGCGGAATCTTGTAGCCGGCGTATAGCCCGCTATCGACCCGAACGTGCATTCCGCCTGCCGCGTGGTAGGCGGTGACGAGGCCGGGTGAGGGCGCGAAGGTCCAGGGGTCCTCGGCGTTGATGCGGCATTCGATTGCATGGCCGGTGAACTGGATCTCGTCCTGCGTGAAGGAGAGCGGCTTTCCGTCCGCGACCCGGATCTGCTCGCGCACCAGGTCGACGCCGGTGATCATCTCGGTCACCGGGTGTTCCACCTGCAGGCGGGTGTTCATCTCGATGAAGTAGAACTCGCCGTTTTCCCACAGGAACTCGATCGTCCCTGCGCCCCGGTACCCCATGTCGGCCATTGCCTTGGCAACGATCCCGCCCATCCGCGCGCGATCTTCCGCCGTGATGACGGGAGAAGGCGCTTCTTCCAGCACCTTCTGGTGCCGGCGCTGAAGCGAACAATCGCGTTCTCCGAGATGGACCGCGTTGCCGTTGCCGTCGCCGAAGATCTGGAATTCGATGTGGCGCGGGTTACCAAGGTACTTCTCAAGGTAGACGGTGTCGTCGCCGAACGCGGCTTTCGCTTCGCTGCCGGCCTGCTTGATCAGCGTATCCAGCTGGTCCGGGCTATTGCACACCTTCATCCCGCGCCCGCCGCCGCCGGAAGCGGCCTTGATGATCACCGGGTAGCCGATCTTCTCAGCGATGCGTGCCGCTTCTTCAACGCTCTCGATCGCGCCGTCGCTGCCGGGGACGAGCGGCAGGCCGAGCGCGCCGGCCGTCCGCTTGGCTTCGACCTTGTCGCCCATCGTGCGGATATGCTCGGGCTTGGGCCCGATCCAGACGATGTCGTGCGCCTCCACGATTTCGGCGAACTGGGCGTTCTCGGACAGGAAGCCGTAGCCGGGATGGATTGCGTCCGCGCCGGAAATTTCGGCGGCGGAGATGATGTTGGCGGTGTTGAGATAGCTTTCGCTGGCCGCGGGCGGGCCGATGCAGATGGCGTGGTTGGCCAGCCGGACGTGCATGGCATCGGCATCGGCAGTCGAATGGACCGCCACCGTCTCGATGCCCATTTCATGCGCGGCACGGTGAATGCGCAGCGCGATTTCACCCCGGTTGGCGATAAGCAGACGAGAGACCGGCATGGCTTCAGGCGACCACGATCAGCGGCTGGTCGAATTCGACCGGCTGCGCATTTTCAACCATGACTTTTTGCACGGTGCCAGCCGAAGGCGCCACAATCGGGTTCATCACTTTCATCGCTTCCACGATCAGCAACGTATCCCCCGCATTGACCTTGTCACCCACCTTCACGAACGGATCGGAAGAGGGATCCGGCGAGATATAGGCAGTACCCACCATCGGCGAGCGAACAGCGTTGGCCAGATCGGCAGCCGGCGCGCCCTGAGGTGCAGCGGCAAGTTCGCCCGAAACCGCGGGCGCTGCGGAAACCATCGTCGGCGCGTGCGTCGCATGGGTCATGACTGTGCCGCCGCGGGCCACGCGAATCCGGCGGTCGCCGTCTTCCACCTCGATTTCGCTCAGGCCGGTTTCGGCCAGCATCTCGGCAAGTTCGCGCACAAGATCGGTGTCGACCTTCATGCCGGGCTTGCGTCCGGGCGTCCCCTTGTTTTCGACCATGTCATCCCCGCGAGTGCTGAATTTCGGTGAGGCGCTATGCGTTTTGCGGCGGCGGATGGCAAGGGGAGGGTGCGGTTACGGTTCGAAAGAGGCTGCCGCATCAAGCGCAAGCTCGTACCCGAGCGCGCCGAAGCCCGCGATCGTGCCGACCGCGGCCATCCCCACGAAGCTTTTGTGGCGAAAGGCTTCGCGCGTGTGCGGGTTGGACAAGTGGACCTCGATCACCGGCGTGCGGATCGCCCGGATCGTATCGTAAAGCGCGATGCTGGTATGAGTCAGCGCCCCCGCGTTGAGGATGACGGCCCGTGCGTTGTCGGCCTGCGCCTCGTGCATCCAGTCGACCAGGTGCCCTTCGTGGTTCGACTGGCGCATCTCGATCTCGAGACCAAGGCCCTGCGCCTTGTCCTCCAGCCGCCCGGCAATGTCGTCCAGCGTGTCCGACCCGTAGATTTCCGGCTCTCTCATGCCGAGCAGGTTTAGATTCGGCCCGTTGAGAACGAAGACGGTGTTGGACATGATTTTCCCCTGCGATGCTTCCCCGGCATAGCGTCTGGCGGGGGAGAGTTAAAGCAGGGCGCGAGATGCCGCCCTCCTGTCGCGGAGTCCCACCCTTTGTCGTTTTGCTCACGGTGCTTCCCCGGCCGTGCCTGGTGAACGGAAAGCCGCTCCTGCGTGCGCGGCCTCTTGCAAATTCCGCTGCATTGGTTCTTTGCGCGAAAAGCTGCGGCGCTGCTGGTAAAGGCGGGGCGTCTTCCGGCGTTTCGTCCCCCAGTCCAGGACATTTGCGTGACCACAAAGAACACCACCGGCCTGCTTTCGCTGAAGCCGTTCGAGCCTTCACGAGAGCAAACCCACTTGCGCGAACGCTTGTTTTCGCTGGCGTTCGGTGCGGTCCAGTGGCCTTGGCTCCTGAAGAGCCTCTACGGCGGATCGAAGGCCAGCAAGGATGCCCTGCTCAGGCGACTCGAGCTTCCGCTGGATGCGCTGCCGCACCTTGGCAGCTGGAAGGCCGATACGTTCTTCCTGCACCGGCTGGTCGACATCATCGAACAGAACCGGCCTGCAAACGTCGTGGAGCTTGGATGCGGAGCGAGTTCGCTGGTTGCGGCGCGCGCGCTCCAGCTGCACGGCGGGGGGCAGCTGACGGGGTATGACCAGCACGCTCCGTTCGCGGAAGCGACCAGCCTCTGGCTTGGAGAGCACGGCGTCTCGGCTTCCCTGCGCCATGCGCCGCTGACGGTCCGGTCACCGGAATGGCCGGGCTCCTGGTACAGCCTGTTCGACATTCCCGAACAGATCGACCTGCTGGTCATCGACGGGCCGCCGTGGACCGTTCATCCCTATGTACGCGGAATGGCCGAATGCCTGTTCGATCGCATTCCCGTTGGCGGCATCGTCCTGCTTGACGATGCCGCACGGCCGGGGGAGCGAGTCGTCGCGCGGCGGTGGCGGGCGCTCTGGCCGGATTTCGCGTTCCGGCTGGACAAACGCGGGGCCAAGGGAACGCTCATCGGCATCCGAATGCCCGCGCCGGTCTGACGGGAAGCGTTCCGGGAAGCGGCCTCCTACTTCTCCACTCCCTTGGCCTTGCCCCACTGACGGGCCGCGGTGTAGCCGAGGTATCCTGTGCCGAAGAGGGCGTAGAGCGGCTCCGGCAAACCATTCAGGTACGCGTTCATCCCCGCGGCGATGTCGCTGGCTGCTTCCGGTCGAAAGGCGGCGAGGATGCCCATCGGCAGGGAAGCCAGCAGCATGATATAGATCACGTAGAGGAAGCTGGGCCGGGCGCGGCTGGTCCACGGGTCGCTGGAATTCGCTTCCGCGACGATGGCGGACATGCGCGCCTCGATGGCCTGCAGGTCCTGCGTGCCCTGCAGCTTGATAAGTTCGAGCTTCGCCCGTTCGCGCGCTTCCTTGTCGGGAATGACCTTGTCGATGATCGATGTGATGGGACCGATGAGGGTTTCAAGAAGGGCCATGAGGTGCTCCTGAGGCTGAAAATCCACTCAAGGGATGGACCTTCCCGATTCCGGTAGGAAAGAGCAAACTACTCTTTTTTCACCAATTCGGTTAGTTGCCGGAACCAGTGGAGCTTCTCCTCCAGGGTCATGCGCACCAGCCCGCTGGGGGACGGAACCACGAAGTCGCACGCGGGCGGGGCAATCGTGTCCGGCTGCAAACCCCAGGGAGCATGGGCCCGGCCGATCGCCGCAAGGTAGACGCCCTTCCCGGTATAGGCGACGACCTGCGGCCGGTAGCGGCCGACCAGATCGCGCATTCTGGGCGCTCCGGCGCGCAGTTCCGCCTTGCTCAGTTCCGCCGCGGTGCGAGTCGGACGAGAGACCAGATTGGTCGAACCGAGGCCGAACTCGGGCAGCAGCGTGCATTCGTCGGGCCTCAGCCGCCTCGGGGTGAGGCCTGATTCGTGCAGCAGGCGCCAGAACTGGTTTCCAGGTCCCGCATAGTGGTGGCCCGTCTCCCCGGAGCGGGGGCTGGGATTGAACCCCACGAACAGGATCTTCAGGTCCGGTGCCAGGATGTCCTTCATCGCGCCGATATAGGAAGCTCTCCGCGCGGCTTGAACGGAACGCGGCATTTGCGACGGCGTTGACCCTGCATGGCAGGCAGAACACCGACTGCGGACGGCATCCCGCCGCTCGATCCCGTTCGATCGTTTCGCCTGTGGCCGGACGTCGTGAAAGGCTGAGCTACCGCGCATGGCCCTGTTCTTCACCGGCGACACCCATTTCGGCGATCACCGCACGATCAACATCCACCATCGTCCGTTCCCAAGCGTTCCCGACATGGACGCAGCGCTGATCGAGCGGTGGAACGGCACGATCGACCCCGATGACGAGGTCTGGCACCTTGGCGACTTCGCCCGCACCCTTGCCCATGCCGAACGCGTGCTGCCCGGCCTCAACGGGCGCAAGCATCTGGTGCGCGGCAACAACGATCCCGATCCGGTCACGGCGCTTTCCGGATGGGAAAGCGTGCAGGACTATGCCGAGCTTGAAGCCGAAGGACGCCGGCTGGTCCTGTGCCACTACCCGTTCCGCAGCTGGAGGGATCAGCACCGCAAGGCCATCAATCTTCACGGACACAGCCACGGGCGGCTGAAACCGATGCTCCGCCAGATCGACGTGGGCGTGGACGCGTGGGACTTCCGCCCGGTGCCGCTGGAGCAGGTGCTGGAGCGCGCCGGGCGAGCGCGCGCCTGACGCTACCGGGTCGGGGTCAGCGCCCGGGGATGCTCACCCGCCGTGTCGATAGTAGCCGATGCGGTGAACGCGCCGGTCGCTCGCACGGTGAGGGTGACGGGGTCGAGCGTCCGGTTCTGCCAGTACCAGCCGTGGATTCCAGTGAACGGCGCGATGTAGAGCCCCTTCATCGCGGGCGCTGCCGCTACGCCGTAGCTCTCGGTCAGGTCCTCGCCCCCCTCAAAGGGGTGGGCATGCATGTCGTAGTTGAGCGGGGCAGGGGCTGACCACGAAAACAGCAGCGGCGCGCCCTCGGCCATCGTGTACTTCAGTTCGATCGCTTCATAGGGCAGCAGTTCAACCTGGAAGCTGTCGCTGTTGATTGGCTGGCTGACCGGCGTCAGCACCCCTTCGCGCTTCTGCCCGCGCGCCAGCTCGGGATTGCTGCCTTCGGACAATCCGCTGAGGCCCGCGGCCTTGCCGAACCCGGTGGGGTCGATGCCGAATTCGGCGGGCAGGACGAACAGGATCAGGAACAGCGCCGCAACCACCAGCGCGACAGCCCCGCTGATGACGATCTGCCGACGCGAAGGCGACACCGATCGGTTTTGCGCGTTTCTCATGATCCCAGATATCCTCCAATATGGTACCCCGTCAGGTACAGCCCGCCCCCGATCAGCGCGACATTGGCGATCATCGCGCCGCGGCCGAAACCGGGCGAACGCCGCCAGAGATTGAGCACCGCGACCACCAGCGTCAGCACCACGACTTGCCCAAGCTCAACGCCGAGGTTGAAGCCGATCAGGTTCACCAGCAATCCGCTTTGGGAAGCCATCAGGTCCATCAGCTTGGTTGCAAGGCCCAGCCCGTGGAAGAGGCCGAATACCAGCACTGCGACGCGGGTATCGAACGCGATCCCCAGCCGGCGAAACCCGCCAAGATTCTCAAAACCCTTGTACACGACCGACAAGCCGATGATCGCATCGACGATGAAGGAATTGACGCCCGCTCCCAGCAACACGCCGCCCAGCAGCGTCAGCGAATGTCCCAGGGTGAACACGGACACGTACAGCAGCACGTCCTTTACCCGGAACAGGTAGAACACCACCCCGATCAGGAACAGGACATGATCGTACCCCGTCACCATGTGCTTGGCGCCAAGATACAGGAACGGGATGAAGGCAGGCCCGTCGATCCCGGCAACGAAGGCCTTGTCGGCCTGCGATACATCGTGCGCGAAGGCGGCAACCGGGATCAGCGCCAGAATGGCCGCCGCAAGGGCCCGCGACCAACCTCCGCGCGTCAGAGTCATGACGCTTGTTCGGCGCCTGCGGCCGGGGGCACGTCTTCGGAGATATAGACCTGATGGCAAGCGGTGCAGACGTTGTACATCGTGCCGCCGATCTCGAACACCGCGTCGACATCCTGGTTCGCCGCCGCTTGTTCCGCCCGCTGAGCGATCTCGACCAGTGATTGGGAAAACTGCATCCAGTCTTCTCCCCGCCCATCGGCATAAGTCGGCGTCATCAGCAGCCTGGCCGAGTCAGCGATATTGGCGGCGGCCTGGCGCGTTCTTTCCCAGCCTTCGTCGGTAGTCGGAGCCAGATCGTGCTCGCCCGTCTCGTCGATAATCGTCCCGGCCGAGTTCCAGAATATTTCGGCTTGCGGCTGGACCGTCTGTTCCATCAGCCTCTGGACGGCGGCTTCATCCGGCACGGCTTGTTCGGCTTCGGAGCCGTTGCAGGCGCCCAGCAGGATTGCCGCCCCGGCAATCATCGTAAATCGTACCATCGGCTGTTCTCTCCCAGCGTGCCGGGCTTCCTGTCACGATTTTGTCCCGATAGGCAATCCCTGCGCCACCCTCGACCATCGATGCGACGAACCGTTGCCACGGACGCAGGACGTCGTTGTCAGCCGCCCCGGGCACCTGCTAACCGGCAGGAAAGGAGTGCACGCGATGGGATCTTTTTCGCTGGTTCACTGGCTCGTTGTGGGAGGGGTCGCGCTCGTTCTGTTCGGCAAAGGCCGCATCTCGGAAACGATGGGCGATTTCGGCAAGGGCATCCGCAGCTTTCGGCACGGTCTGGCCGAGGATGAACCGCGCAAGCCGGAGATAGCGCCCAAGGATGCCCAGCAGGTCACCGAAGGCACGACCGCGGATCGCCCGACAGAAAGCTGACCTCGGGCCGAAGGCAGCCGTTATTCTTCGAGATGCATCTTTGGCATTTCGCTGTGCCCGCCGAAGCCGAACCGCATCGCGGACAGCAGTCGCTCACCATAGGTGTTGGAGCTCCGGCTGCGGAAGCGGGCGAACAGGGCGGCCGAAAGCACGTTGACCGGAACGGATTGCTCGATCGCCGCCTCCAGAGTCCAGCGCCCTTCGCCCGAATCCGGCACCTGGCCCGAGAATCCTTCGAGGGATTCGTTCGCCGTCAGCGCCTCGGCGCACAAATCGAGCAGCCATGACGAAACGACGCTGCCCCGGCGCCAGACCTCGGCAATTTCGGACAAGTCGAACTCATAACGTTCGTCTTCGGGCAAATGCTCGGACGCCCGGGTCTTGAGCAGGTCGAACCCTTCGGCATAGGCCTGCATCAGGCCGTACTCGATCCCGTTGTGGACCATCTTGACGAAGTGGCCGGCTCCTGCCGGACCGGCATGAATGTAGCCGTTTTCGGAAGAAGAATACTCCCCCGTCCGGCCGGCCGTGCGCGGACCCATCTCGTATCCAGGGGCGAGCGCGGCAAAGATAGGGTCGAGCCGATGCACCGCATCGTCCGGTCCGCCCACCATCAGGCAGAAACCCCGTTCCAGGCCGAAAATCCCGCCGGAAGTACCGACATCGACATACTGGATGCCAGTCGGCGCAAGCTCTCGGGCGCGCCGGACGTCGTCTTTGTAGCAAGTATTGCCGCCATCGATCAGCACGTCACCCGGTGAAAGGATGTCGCGCAACTCGGCGATAACGCTCTCCGTCACCTCTCCTGCGGGCAACATCACCCAGACGGCAGCCGGGCTTTCCAGTTGCGATCGCAGGTCGGAAAGGGAGGAGGCGCCTTTCCCGCCCGCATCGGTCAGGTCGGTGACAGCCGACTGCTTGGTGTCGTAGCCGACGATCTCGTGCCCCCGGTGCAAAAGCCTCTGGGCCATGTTGAGGCCCATCCGGCCCAGTCCAATCATTCCGAGCTGCACGTCTCGCTCCTCCGTTGCGTCCGCAGGTTCAGGCCTGACGCGACTCAGCCGCCAAAGCCCGTTCCGGTCTCCCGTGAACGATCCCAAGGCGGTAACGGTCCCGATGGCCGGGGGTGCAGGAGTGGGTGGGAGGCAGAGGGGCGGGCGCACCCGTCAGGGCAGCGCTTGTCCTTGCAGGACACGTCGCCTCAGCCCCAAAAAAGGGCGGCAGGTTTTTGCCTGCCGCCCTTTGGTCTTGTGTCAGAAGTTGCGGGTTACGCTGATGGACCATTCGCGGGGCCGGCCGGGGTTGCCGGTGACGACGCCGAAGCTGCCGATGTTTTCGGCCACGCCGGTGTAGTAGAACTTGTCCGTCAGGTTGGTTACGGCCGCGCTGAGCGACCAGTCGCGATCAGGGCTGTCGTAGGTCAGCCGGGCGTTGAACAAGCTGTACCCGTCGATCCGGTTGAAGGGATTGTTGATCGAGTTGTAGTAGAAGTCGGAACGGTACGACCAGTCAAGCCGCGGGGTGATGGCCGCGCCGCTGCCCATCTCGACGACATACTGGACGCCGGCAGAGGTCTGCCACTTGCTGATGAACGGCGCGATCATGTCCAGCGTGACCAGCGTCGCCGGGTTGGTGATCTCGGTGTAGTCGAAGTCGAGATAGCCCAGCGATCCATCAATTTGCAGGTTGTCGATCGGCTCGGCGAAGGTCTCGAGCTCGAAGCCGAAGATCTCCGCATTACCGGCGTTCGACGGCACCGAGCAGTTGCTGACCGCGCTGTCCGGGCACTGGTAACGGACCAACTGGATGTCCTGGTAGTCGTTGAGGAACACCGCCCCGTTCAGGCGCACCCGCCGGTCAAACAGCTGCGCCTTGGCGCCTGCTTCGTACGTGGTGAGGATTTCCGGCCCGAAGGTCAGTACCTGGTCGACCGCGGAAGGGCGCGGGTTGATGCCGCCGCCCTTGAAGCCGGTCGCGACCTGGGCATAGACCATCACGTCGTCAGTCAGGTCATAGTTGGCACCGATGCGGTAATCGATCCGGTCGCCCTCGAAGGTGCCTTCAAGCCCGTTGAGGCCGATCAGCAGGAAGTTCACTCCCGGGGGATTGCGCGGAGGCGGAGGGGCCGGCACCGTCCGGTCGATGTTGAGGCGCGTGTATTCGTAGGTCTTCTTGTCGTCGGTGTAGCGCAGGCCGCCGATCAGATCGAGCCGGTCGGTCAGGTGTACTTCCAAGTGCGCGAAGGCCGAGATGCTCCGGTTGGAGACATCGTCGTCCTGAATGAAGTCGAACAACAGCGTCGGGATCGCGCTGCGGCCGTAGATTCGGTCGCTCGCGTCGTAATAGAACCCGCCGACCGTGGTATCGATCAGTCCGTCGCCGAACTGGCCGGACAAGCGCACTTCCTGCGTGAATTGCTCGTGCACATAGGTGAACTCCTGCAGCAGCAGCGCCAGCGGCGAGCCGTCGACGTCGATCCCGCTGGTGCCCTCGGCGCTCCGGTAGCCGGTGATCGAGGTCAGGCTGAGATTGGGGGAAAGCTCATATTCGACCGTGGCGGCAACGCCCCAGCTTTCGGCGGTTGACCTGGGCGCGGTCGAGAAGCCGCCCGGCATGACCTGGTAGGGAAAGCCGAAGACGGACGTGTAGTTGCCGCCGGTCGAGTAATCGGCGTACGTGGTGTAGCTTTCCGGTCCGGTGATGAAGCGGCTGTCGAACGGGACGCCCGCGGTCGGATTGCCCGGGACATAGCTGCGGATGGCCGGATTGTCGGCATAGATCAGCTTGGTGGCGACGGTCTCCGAACTGTCGTCGGCGTAGTCGGCGCGCAAGTTGATTTCGAGCGGCACCTCGATCGGCGCATAGCGCAGCGCAAGGCGCACTGCCTGCATGTCGCGTCCGCCTTCGGTGCCAAGGACGCAGTCCTCGTTAGCTGCGCCGGTCTGGGGAATGCCCGAGTCCGGATTGACGCAGCCGTAGTCGAGCCGCTTCATGAACCCGTCGGAGGACTTGGACGTGCCGGAGATCCGGGCGAAGAGATCGTCGGTGATCGCAAATCCGGCGCTGGCGCGAAGGTCGATCCGGTCAAAGCTGCCGTAAGTTGCCTGGACGAAGCCTTCGGCAGCGCCGTTGGGCTCCTTGGTGTAGAGCTTGATCGATCCGCCGACCGAGTTCTTGCCCGACAGCGTGCCTTGCGGGCCGCGCAGGACTTCCACTCGCTGCAGATCGGTCAGGTCCATCACGGCGCCAAAGGTGGTGCCGTAGTAGATATCGTCGATGTAGAAGCCGACGCCCGGCTCGAGCGCGAAGCTGGCATCGGCCTGGCCGATGCCGCGGATGAACGCAGCCACCGAATTTCCCTGGATGCCGGTTGCTGGCTCGATCTTCACGTTGGGCGCAAAGTCGCCCAGATCCGTGACGTCGGTCTGGCTACGCGCATTCAGGGTTGCCGCGTCGACCGCGGTGATCGCGATCGGGGTGTCCTGCAGGTTCTGCTCGCGGAACTGAGCCGTGACGATGATCTCGCCGCCGTAGATCGGCGCGTTGTTCGCCGCGTCGGCCGCCGGCGGAGCATCCGGCGCAACCTGCGCCAAGGCGGGACTGGCAAGGCCAAGCGCCAGAACGCTTACCGCAGCCAGCATGGAACGATTGAATGCGCGTGCGCGTGCACCCTGCGTCATGGCTATCCTCATTATTATCGATCGTTAAAGTCGGCGCCCCTACGCCCACGTCAAACGCCCTTCAACCCAGAACCGTAACGGACGTTAGAATAATCAGGGACTGGTGCGGAACTGCCACTGTGCCGGAGGAGGGAGGGTCAGTCGCGCTCACGCCTGAGGCAATTTCGGTGGAATCCAGGCCGCACCGGGCTTGCTGCCGTGGCAGTTCATGCCGCGGCGCAGCGCTATCATCCGAAACCGGTGGAAAAGCGGACGCTCCTCGTTGCGTATCCCGGCGGATGCTTCTCTGGGAGGGGGGGGCAGGGGTCAAGCCGCGCCACGGTGAGTTGTGACAGAAAAATGTCACCGTGGACTCCGAATTGTCATTCTTGATGAGCGATTGTCATAAAAGCGCAATCGAGTGGACCCATTGGCAGCCCATGCCGGCGATGAGTCGGCAGGACTCAGGAGACCGACGTGAGACTTTCCTTCTTTGCGCTTCCGCTTGCCTTCGCGCTTGCCGCATGCGGCAGCGACAACACCGCCGAGACCGCGCAGGGTGTTACCGCTGGCGGCGAAGTCACGGGTGCGGGATCGACCTTCGTCTATCCGGTCCTTTCCGCGTGGGCGTCGGACTACAGCAACAGCGGCGGGGCAAACGTCAATTACCAGTCGATCGGCTCGGGCGGCGGCATTGCCCAGGTCAAGGCTGGCACGGTCACGTTCGGCGCCACCGACAAGCCGCTCGATTCGCAGGAACTGACCGAAGCGGGCCTCGCGCAGTTCCCGATCGTGATCGGCGGCGTGGTTCCGGTGGTGAACGTCACCGGTGTGGAGCCAGGTCAGCTGCGCCTGACGGGGCCGGTGCTCGCGGATATCTATGCGGGCAACATCAAGAACTGGAACGATCCGGCAATCGTGCGCCTCAACCCGGGCGTGAACCTGCCGGATGCGCAGATCACGCCGGTTCACCGGTCCGATGGATCAGGCACCACCTTCAACTTCACCCACTACCTGAGCCAGGTCAGCCCGAGCTGGAAATCGAAGTACGGCGAAGGCACCACGGTCAACTGGACCGGCGGCGTGGGCGGCAAGGGCAACGAAGGCGTGGCCGGGTACGTCAAGCAGATCCCCAACTCGATCGGCTACGTCGAATACGCCTACGTCAGCCAGAACGGGATGAATTACGCCGCGCTCCAGAACGCCGCAGGCAACTTCGTCACGCCTAGCGCCGAAAGCTTCCAGGCGGCGGCATCCACAGCAGACTGGGCCAACGCGCAGGATTTCAACCTGGTGATGACGAACGCTCCGGGGGCGGACGCCTATCCGATCACGGCCTCCACCTTTATCCTGATGGACCGGCAGCCGGAGAATCCGGCCGCATCGAAGGCGGCACTGGACTTCTTCCGCTGGGCTCTAGAGAACGGCCGCCAGCAAGCCCAGAACCTGGACTACGTCCCCTTGCCCGCAGAGCTGGTGAAGCAAGTTGAGGAATATGCCAATACCACGATCCAGTAACGATCGACCCGTGGGATTCCTGGCAGCGGCCCGCGCCTTTACCGTAAGGCGCGGGCCGCCCGACGTGTCGGCTCCGGGCCGCGCGGGCGGGGGATGGAAGGACGCGCTGTTCGAACACGGCACCGCCGCGGCAACGTGGCTGGTGCTGTTCCTGCTCATCGGCATCGCGGCGTCGATGGCGTGGGGCGGGCGGCTTGCGTTCCAGACCTTCGGCTTCGATTTTCTCACCAGTGCCGAATGGGATCCGGTCGCCGGAAACTTCGGCGCGCTGGTTCCGATCTATGGCACGTTGGTGACTTCGGTCATCGCGCTGATCATCGCGGTGCCGGTAAGCATCGGGATCGCCCTGTTTCTGACCGACATCGCCCCGCAGTGGATGCGGGGGCCGATCGGCGTGGCGGTTGAGCTGCTCGCGGCGATCCCCAGCATCATCTACGGCATGTGGGGCTTGTTCGTGTTCGCTCCATTCCTGGCCGAACATGTGGAGCCCTGGCTTAACGAGACTATCGGCACCTGGCCGCTGATCGGGCCGCTGTTCAGCGGACCCCCGATCGGTATCGGCATGCTGCCGGCCGGCATCGTGCTGGGGGTGATGATCATCCCGTTCATCGCCGCCGTCGCGCGCGACGTGTTCAACGCCGTGCCTTCCGGGATTCGCGAAGCCGCGATCGCACTGGGCGCCACCCGGTGGGAAATGCTGAGCCGCGTCACGCTGCCCTACACCCGCTCGGCAATCGTCGGGGCCATCTTCCTGGGGCTTGGCCGCGCGCTTGGGGAAACCATGGCCGTGACGTTCGTCATCGGCAACTCGCATGAGCTTTCGCCGTCGCTGCTGATGCCGGGCAACTCGATCGCGGCGGCGATTGCGAACGAGTTCACCGAAGCCGACACGGAGCTTTACCGTTCCTCCCTGATCGCGCTCGCGTTCCTGCTGTTCGTGATCACGTTCATCATCCTGTCCATCGCCAAGCTGATGCTCCGCCGGATGGAGCGCCTGTCGGGGAAGACCCAATGAACACCGTGCTCCTCCGCCGCCGGATCATCGACATCCTGACGCTGGTGTTCGCAATGGCGGCCACCGCCTTCGGGCTGTTCTGGCTGGTGTGGATCCTGTTCACCACGTTTGTGCAGGGCCTCCAGGCGCTCAACCTTGACTTGTTTACCGAAATGACTCCGCCGCCCGGCGGTGAAGGCGGGCTGCTCAACGCGTTCTACGGCAGCGCGATGATGATTCTGCTGGCCGTGCTGATCGGAACCCCGATCGGAATCGCGGCCGGGACGTACCTGGCCGAGCATGGCCGCAACACCAAGCTGGCGTCGACGGTGCGCTTCATCAACGACATCCTGCTCAGCGCCCCTTCGATCGTGATCGGCTTGTTCGTGTATGAGCTGGCGGTGCGCACCATCGGGCATTTTTCGGGCTATGCCGGCGCGCTGGCGCTGGCGATCATCCTGATCCCGATCATCGTGCGGACGAGCGAGGAGTCCTTGCGGCTCGTGCCGAACCAGATGCGCGAGGCTGGGTTTGCGCTGGGCCTGCCGCGCTGGAAACTCACCTCGCAAATCATCTACAAGTCGGCCATGAGCGGGCTTGTCACCGGCATCCTGCTGGGACTGGCGCGAATCAGCGGCGAAACCGCGCCGCTGCTGTTCACCGCGCTCAACAACCAGTTCTGGAATCCAGACCTTAGCGGGCCTATGGCGAACGTACCGGTGGTTATCTTCCAGTACGCCATGAGCCCTTATGACAGCTGGCACGCGCTCGCCTGGGCCGGAGCGCTGGTGCTGACCGTTTTCGTGCTGACCCTTGGTCTGCTCGTGCGATTCCTAGCCCGCAAGAGGTCGAGCAGGTGACAGAGATTCCCGTCCAGTCCGCAGTCGAGACGACGCCGTTCACCGGCACCGCATCGGGCCAGCCGATCAAGATCGATATCCGCAACCTCGATTTCTACTATGGCAAGACCCGCGCGCTGAAGAGCGTGAACCTGCCGATTGCGGCCGGTCAGGTGACCGCCATCATCGGACCGTCCGGGTGCGGCAAGTCGACGCTGCTGCGCACGCTGAACCGCATTTACGAACTCTACCCGGAACAGCGGGCCGAAGGCGAAGTGCTGGTTGACGGGGACAACATCCTCGACCGCAACTACAGCCTCACGCGTCTCCGCCGCCGGGTCGGGATGGTGTTCCAGAAACCGACCCCGTTCGCGAGCTCGATCCGCAACAATGTCGGTTTCGCGCTCAACTTCTTCGAACGGATGAGCCGCAGCGAAGCGGAAGACCGGATCGAGAACGCGCTGCGCCAGGCCGCGCTGTGGGATGAAGTGAAGGATAAGCTGAACGCCAGCGCCCTGTCGCTTTCCGGCGGTCAGCAGCAGCGCCTGTGCATCGCGCGGACGATTGCGATCCGGCCCGAGATTATCCTGCTGGATGAGCCGACATCCGCGCTCGATCCGATCGCCACCGCAAAGATCGAGGAGCTGATCCACGAGCTGTCGCAGAGCTTCACGATCGTGATCGTCACCCACAACATGCAGCAGGCAGGACGGGTTTCGGAACAGACGGCCTTCTTCCACCTCGGGGAGCTGGTGGAGTTCGGGCAAACGTCCAGTATCTTCACCAACCCGACCGAGACGCGGACCAAGGACTACATTACCGGCCGCTACGGCTGAGGAGACACGCACATGCCGATGCACACGCTGAAGGCGTTCGACGACGAACTGGAAGAGCTGCGCGCCAGCATCTGCGAAATGGGCGGACTGGCTGAAACGGCGATCCGGGACTCGATGGAGGCGCTCGTCCGCCACGACACCGATCTTGCCGCCGACGTGGTTGCGCGGGATGCCCGGATCGATGCGCTGGAAGCTGACGTGGAGCGCCGGGCGATCGAGATCATGGCCCTGCGTGCGCCGCTCGCCGACGATCTGCGCGATGTGGTCGCCGCCCTCAAGATTTCCGGCGTCGTCGAACGGATCGGGGATTACGCCAAGAACATTGCCCGGCGCGTGGACAGTGTCGAGGATTCGCGGATCGAGGCTTTTTCCCTGCTCCCGGAAATGGCCCGGATCGCCAGCGAGATGGTTGCCAACGCGCTTGATGCCTTCGCGGCGCGCGATGGCCAGAAGGCGGTGCAGGTGTGCGAGCGCGACCAGGCGGTGGACGATTTCTACAACAGCATCTTCCGCGCGCTGCTGACGTTCATGATGGAAAATCCGCACAACATTACCCCGGCGACGCACCTGCTGTTCATCGCCAAGCACCTTGAGCGGATCGGCGATCACGCGACCAACGTGGCCGAAATGGTCTATTTCGCCGACACTGGTGAGCACTTGCCGGACCGGCCGAAGGCGTCCGGCAAGCGGGCTTCCGCCGCGTCCCGCACCTGACGCACCGACATTGTCGCAAATTGTCGCAAGGCCAAAGCAGGGCTTGCGATCCGGGTCTGCTTCGCGGAAGGAAACCTCGCCGAACCACTGGGGACGTCCTGACATGTTGAACCCGCGCCGGGTCGTCCTTTCCGGTTGCCTTGGGATGATCCTGCCATTCCTGTCCGCGTGTTCGGATGGTGAAGCGGCGGGGGCGGATCGGCCCGCGCCCGAAGTCGGCTTCGTCGTCGTCCAGCCACAGGCGGTGCCGGTATCGACTACGCTCGGCGGCCGCACGGTGGCCTATGAAACGAGCGAGGTCCGCCCGCAGATCAACGGACTTATCGAGCGCCGGATGTTCACCGAAGGCAGCTATGTCCGCGCCGGGCAGCCGCTCTATCAGATCGATTCGAGGCTCTACCGCGCCGCGGTAAATCAGGCGGAGGCGAACCTCCAAAGCGCGCAGGCCAGCGCCGAAGCATCAATCGCGCGGGCGGAACGGCTCCGGCCGCTCGCCGAAATGGAAGCAGTCGCCAAGCAGGATTACACCGATGCCGTGGCGCAGGCGCGAGTCGCGCAAGCGGGCATCGAGCAGAACCGTGCGGCGCTGGAAACTGCGCGGATCAACTTGCGCTTCGCCACGATCACCGCGCCGATCAGCGGGCGGATCGGCCGTTCGCTCTCGACAGTCGGCGCGCTGGTCAGCACCAACCAGCAGGATCCGCTTGCCGTGATCCAGCGGCTCGATCCGATCTTCGTCGACATGCAGCAATCGAGCGCGGAACTCACCGCGCTGCGCCGGTCGCTGCAAAGCGGAAGCGTTGACCCGGGCAGCACACGGGTTCGCCTGATCCTGGAGGACGGCAGCGAGTACGGCTACACCGGCACGGTCCAGTTCTCGGACATCGGAGTGGACGCGAACACCGGCACGGTGACCTTGCGCGCGCGGTTCCCGAACCCGGAAGGGCTGTTGCTCCCGGGGATGTTCGTCACGGCGATGTTCGACCAGTCCGTGCTTCCGTCTGCCTTCCTGGTGCCGCAGACGGCGGTCCAGCGCGATTTCGATGGCTCCGCGTTCGTCTACATCGTCGGAACCGGCAACAAGGCCATGCGCCGCAAGGTCGCCGCTGACCGGACCTACGGCACCAACTGGGTGGTGACGAGCGGGCTCGGCCCCGGCGACCGGGTGATTACGCAAGGCCTTGGCAACGTGAAGCAGGCCGATGACGTGCGGCCGGTGCCGGAAAGCGCGCCGCAGCGCGTCGGTCCGCCACCAGGCGCCGGCGCCGGCGCGCCAGACTGATATGTCTCGGATCTTCATCGACCGCCCGATCTTCGCGTGGGTGCTCGCAATTGTCGTGATGCTGGCCGGCGTGGGCGCGTTGATGACGCTGCCGATCGAACAGTACCCCGACATTGCGCCGACACAGGTGAACATCCGGGCCAGCTATCCCGGCGCATCGGCGCAGACGGTGGAGAACAGCGTCACCCAGGTGCTGGAACAGCAACTGACCGGCATCGACGGACTGCTCTATTTCAGCTCGCAATCCACCTCGCGCGGACAGGCGAACATCACCGCCATCTTCCGCAAGGGCACCGATCCGGACATTGCCCAGGTCCAGGTGCAGAACCGGATCGAATCGGCCGTCGCGCGCCTGCCGCAGGACGTGCAGGCCCAGGGCGTGCGGGTGACCAAGTCCAATTCGGACACCCTCCTGCTGGTCGCGGTGTACGACACGACCGACACGCGGTCCTATCAGGACGTTTCCGATTACCTGACCTCCAACATCCAGGATCCGCTTTCCCGGGTGGAAGGGGTAGGGGATGTGAACGTGTTCGGTTCGCCCCACGCAATGCGCATCTGGCTCAATCCCCAGCGCCTCGCCGCGTTCTCCCTTATGCCGGCCGATGTGATCGCGGCGATTTCCAGCCAGAACGCCGACGTGGCCGCAGGCGACGTCGGCGGCTTGCCGTCGCCCGAAGGCCAGCAGCTCAACGCCACCGTCACTGCCCAGTCGCGCCTGCAAACGCCCGAGCAGTTCGGCAACATCGTCCTCAAGACCCTGAGCAACGGCTCCAGCGTGCGGATCAAGGACGTTGCCCGGGTGGAGATCGGGGCGGAAAGCTACAACATCATCCTGCGGATGAGCGGCCACCCCGGGGCCGGCATGGCGATCTCCCTGTCTCCCGGATCCGACGCATTGCGGACCGCCGAACTGGTCAAGGCCCGGATGGCCGAGCTGTCGAGCGGAATGCCGGACGGCCTCGATTACGCGTACGCCAACGATACCACTGCCTTCATCCGCTTGTCGGTCAGCGAGGTACAGAAAGCCTTGTTCGAAGCGATCGTGCTGGTCGTGATCGTGATGTTCGTGTTCCTGCAGAGCTGGCGCGCCACGCTGGTTCCGGCGATCGCCGTGCCGGTCGTCCTGCTCGGCACCCTGGCGGTGTTTTCCCTCGCCGGCTTCACCATCAACACGCTGACCATGTTCGGCCTCGTGCTGGCGATCGGCCTGCTGGTCGATGATGCCATCGTTGTGGTGGAGAACGTGGAGCGCCTGATGGAGGAAAACCCCGGCATGACCGCCCGGCAGGCGACGGTGCAGTCGATGAAGGAACTGCAGGTCGCGCTGATCGCGATCGCGCTGGTCCTCTCCGCCGTGTTCCTGCCGATGGCGTTATTTGGCGGATCGACCGGGGTGATCTACCGCCAGTTTTCGCTGACGATCATATCGGCAATGGTCCTTTCGGTCCTTGTGGCGCTGATCCTCAGCCCGGCGCTGACCAGCACGCTGCTGAAGCCGAAGCGGCGGGAGGGAGACGAAGGGCAGGAGCCGTGGCTCAGCCGGCGCGCACCGATCGTGTGGAACGGTCTTCATCGCGGGCAGGACTGGTTCAACCGCTCCTTCGACCGGATGATCGATGGCTACGCCGGGGCGGTGCGCACGGTGATCGATCGCAAGTGGCTGTTCCTGGCGATTTATGCCGGGTTGCTCGCGCTGCTGGCCGTCCTGTTCTTCCGCTTGCCGGGTGGCTTCCTTCCCAATGAGGACCAGGGCCGCGTCATGGTGCAGTTCCGCCTCCCGGCCGGTGCTACCCAGACGCGGACGCTGGAAGTGCGCGACACGGTTGAGCGCTACCTGATGACAGAGGAAGAGCGGAACATCGATTCGATCTTCCTCGTGGCGGGCGGCGGCGGGGGAGCCTCCGGCCAGAACACCGGGCAGGGCTTCATCAACCTGAAGGACTGGGACGATCGTCCGGGTCAGAAAAACACCGCGGAAGCGATTGCGGACCGGGCGACGGCAGCCTTTCGCGGCTTGCGCGATGCGCAGGTGTTCACGCTGGTGCCCGGTGCAGTGCGCGGGCTGGGGAACACCTCCGGCTTCAACTTGCAGTTCCTGAACACCAGCGGGATGAGCCCGGAACGATTTGCCGCGGCACGGGACGAGCTGATCGGCCTCGCCAGCGAAAATGCGAAGCTGAGCCAGGTCCGGCCCAGCGACTTGCCCGACGTCGCGTCGCTGAAGATCGATCTCGATACCCAGCGGCTCAGCGCCTACGGCCTTTCGGTCAACGATGTGAACTCGACGCTCGCGACCGCATGGGGTGGGCGATACGTCAACGATTTCATCGAAAAGGGACGGGTCAAGCGTGTCTACGTGCAGGGCGATGCGCCCTACCGCGCGAGGCCGGAAGACCTTGGCCAGTGGTTCGTCCGTTCCCGCGACGGAGGAATGGCTCCGTTCTCCGCCTTCGCTCGCACTGACTGGGTGACCACGCCCAGCAGCAGCAGCCGTTTCCAGGGCGTTCCGGCGTTCGAGATCTCCGGCGAGGCGGGGCCGGGCACCAGTTCCGGCGAAGCAATGGACGAAATCGAGCAACTCGCCGCGCAGATTCCCGGCACCGGCGTCGCCTGGTCCGGATCCTCGTACGAGGAACGCGTGTCCTCGGGCCAGGCGCCGCTGCTCTACGGACTTTCGCTGCTGGTCGTGTTCCTGTGCCTTGCCGCGCTGTACGAAAGCTGGTCGATCCCGGTGGCGGTTCTGCTGGTCATCCCGCTGGGGCTGGTTGGCGCAGTCTTCGCGGTTACGCTGCGGGGGCTGGAGAACGACGTATTCCTCCAGATCGGCTTGCTGACGACGATGGGCCTGACCGCCAAGAATGCCATCCTGATGATCGAATTCGCCGAACAGGAGGAAAAGAAGGGCAAGCGCGTAATCGATGCCGCGATGGCCGCGGCCCGCCTGCGCCTGCGCCCGATCCTGATGACCAGCTTTGCGTTCATCTTCGGCGTGCTGCCGCTGGCGCTGGCAACCGGGCCGGGGGCGAACAGCCGGATAGCCATCGGCACTTCGGTGATCGGCGGAATGCTGACGGCTACCCTGCTGGCGATTTTCTACATCCCGCTGTTCTTCGTGATCGTGCGCCGGGGCACCCGCGATGCGCTGCAGGCCGTGCGTGAGCGGTTTCGGCAGCGTCCTGACAGCGAGGCTTCGGCGTGAGCGGGCAAGCGCGTCGGCGCTTTCCGGCCCTGCTGTCCGTGCTGGCGCTGTCCGCCTGTACCTCGCTTGCACCCGAATACGTGCAGCCGGCCGCACCGGTCCCCGTCTCGTGGCCAGCGGGGGATGCCTACCTGCTGCAGAGCGAGCAGGCGCTGCCGGTCGTGTCCTACCGCGACATCTTCCAAGATCCCGGGCTGCAGCAACTGATCGAGCAGGCGCTGGCGAACAATCGCGACCTGGCGATTGCCGCCGCAAATGTCGCGGCGGCCCGGGCGCAGGTGCAGGTAATCCGCTCCAACCAGTTTCCGGTTGGCGGGGTTTCCTCTTCTAACAATGCCGGGGTGAGCGGATCGGGCGGCGCCCAGGCGTCGGCCTTCGGCGTGCAAGGGGGCGTCTCCAGCTTCGAGCTCGACTTGTTTGGGCGGCTGGCCAACGCGACCGCCGCCCAGCAGGCGCAGGCGCTGGCGACGGAAGCCGCTGCCCGCACCGTGCGCCTCGCCCTGATCGCCGACCTCGCGACCGCCTGGGCGGCGTATGGCGCGGACCGGGACTTGCTGCTGATCGCGCAGGACACGGCCGCCGATGCGCGCCGCGCGGTGGAGCTTACCCGCTTGCGGCTGGAGGGAGGGATCGCGCCGGGCAGCGACCTGACCCAGGCGCAACAGGTTCTCGCGACCGCCGAAGGCGATATCGCGCAGCTGCGGACGGCTCTGGCGCAGGATGAAAACCTGATCCGCCTGCTGGCGGGGGCCGTGTTCGATCCCGCCGTGCTGCCGCGCGGGATGGAGGAAGTATCGGACGCAGTGGCCACGCTGCCCGCCGGGACCAATTCCGCCGTCCTGCTGCGCCGTCCCGATGTGATCGAGGCGGAATACCTCCTGCGCGCTGCGAATGCCGACATCGGGGTGGCCCGCGCCGAACTGTTCCCCCGGATTTCGCTCACCGGGTTGCTGGGCCTTGCCAGCAGCGCGCTGACCTCTCTGTTTACCGGCGGGGCCTTCGCTGCAAGCACGGGGGTGGGGGTAAGCCAGACGATCTTCGACGCAGGCGGGCGGCGCGCCGCCGTAGCCGTCACACAGGCGCAGCGCGAAGCGGCGCTCGCTGCCTACGAACGGGCGATTCAGACCGCCTTTCGCGAAGTGGCCGATGCCCTGGCGGTGCAGGGCACGATTTCCGAGCAGTTGCAGGCAGCCGAAGCCAACACGCAGGCAGCGGAAGAAACCGCCCGGCTGGCGGAGGCGCGCTACCGCTTCGGGATCGAGAACTTCCTGGCCAATCTCGACGCGCGGAGAAGCCGGTACGTGGCGCGCCGGGCCGAAGTGGCGATCGAACTGGCGGCGGTCGTCAACCGGATCGATCTCTATCGGCGTCTCGCCGCCGACAGCGCGGCCGCCGTGCCGCCGGACACCGGATCCGCGCCCGCAGATTGACCGGAGGCCACCTTCGAAGGACCGTTCCGCGCGCTTGTGCGTTGGGAGGGCTTACAAAGGGAGGCGGCCTTGCCCCAAACGAATCGATCCCTCACGATCAATGGCGACACGTACGAATTTTCCGGTGACCCGCGCACCAGCCTGCTCGATTTCCTGCGCCGCGACTGCGGCCTGACCGGAACCAAGAAAGGCTGCGACCACGGCCAGTGCGGAAGCTGCACGGTGATCGTCAACGGACAGCGGATCAATTCCTGCCTCTCGCTCGCCGTGATGCACGATGGCGACGCCATCACCACGATCGAAGGGCTGGGCACGCCGGACGACCTCAGCCCCCTTCAGGCCGCATTCGTGAAGCACGACGCCTACCAGTGCGGCTATTGCACCCCCGGACAGATCTGCTCCGCGCAAGCGATGCTGGAGGAGGCGAAGGCCGGCTGGCCCAGCTTCGTCAGCGACGACCTCGACGGCGAGGTAAAGCTGACGCGGGAAGAGATTTCCGAGCGGATGAGCGGCAACATCTGCCGCTGCGCCGCCTATTCCAACATCGTCGAAGCCATCCTTGAAACGATGGAGGCAGGCGAATGAAGCCGTTCGATTACATCCGGCCCGAAAGCCTGGAATATGCCGCCCAGCAGCAGCAGCGCGATGGCGGCCGCTTCATAGCGGGCGGCACCAACCTGCTCGACCTGATGAAGCTGGAAGTCGAAACGCCCGAGCGCTTGTTCGATCTGAACCGCATGCCGATGGCGCAGATCGAGCCGGAAGGCGAAGGGCTGCGGATCGGTGCGCTCGTATCCAACAACGCCTGCGCCGCCGACCCGCGGGTGCGGCGCGATTACCCGGTGCTTTCCCGCGCGATCCTGGCCGGGGCGACCTTTCAGCTCCGCAACCGCGCGACCACCGCGGGCAATCTGTGCCAGCGCACCCGCTGCTACTACTTCTACAACACTGCGATGCCGTGCAACAAGCGGGAGCCGGGCACCGGCTGCTCCGCGCTGAACGGGATCAACCGCATCCACGCGATCCTCGGCGCCAGCGATCAATGCATCGCGACCTATCCCGGCGACATGGCCGTCGCGCTTTATGCCCTCGATGCCACGGTCGAGATCCTGCAGGCGAGTGGCGGCCGGCGGCATGTGCCGGTGCGCGATTTCCATCGCCTGCCCGGGGATGAGCCGGAGAAGGACAACGTGCTAGAGCCTGGCGACGTGATTACGGGCGTGGTTCTGCCGCCGCCGCCGCAAGGTGTTCAGCTTTACCGCAAGGTGCGGGAGCGCTCCTCCTATGCCTTCGCCCTCGTGTCGGTCGCGGCGGTCGTCCGCATGGACGGGGAGCGGATCGCGGAGGCGAGCCTTGCCTTCGGGGCGCTGGCCCACAAGCCGTGGCACGATCCGCGGATCGAGACGCTGCTGGCGGGGGAAGTCCCGTCCGATGCCGTGTTCGACAAGGCGGCTGACCTGCTGCTCGAAGGAGCGGAAGATTACGGGCACAACGGTTACAAGATCCCGCTGGCCCGGCGAACGCTGAAAGAAGTCCTACGGAACGCAACGGGAGGCGGCCAGTGACGACGCGCAGCATGGACGCACCCGATACCCGCAACCTGCTCGATCACACGGCGCAAGGCGTGATCGGCAAGCCACTCGACCGGCCGGACGGGCCCGCGAAAGTCACTGGCCGCGCAACGTATGCCGCCGAGCACGACATCCCGAACTGCGCCGAAGGCGTGCTGGTTCTCGCCAGCATTTCCAAGGGCGAAGTGCTGGGCTTCGATGAGGAGGAGGTGCTCGCCCTTCCCGGAGTGATCGCGGTCATTTCCGATGAACGGATGATCGCGCGCTCGGCACAGGGCGGGGCGAACGAGGCTCCGGTCCAGAAGGTGCGCAACGTCGAATACTTCGGCCAGCCGATCGCGCTGGTGGTCGCCGAAACCGGTCCGCAGGCGCAGCACGCCGCCGAACGGCTGAAGGTCCGCTACCGGGTAGAGGACCGGGACAACGTCGCGATCAACCCGGACGAAGCGAAGGCGGAGCCGCACAAGGAACCCACGATCCAGGGCGACATCGACCACGCGATGAAGGAAGCCGCGCACGCGGTCGACCTGACCTACACGACTCAAGGACAGGTTAGTGCGGCGATGGAGATGCACGCGAGCATCGCCGAATGGGACGGGCATACGCTGACGGCGCATTCCAGCCTTCAGATGCTCAACTACAACATCAACGAACTGGCCGACGCGCTGGACCTTGAGCCCGAGCGGGTGCGGCTGATTTCCCGCTACGTCGGCGGCGGTTTCGGATCGAAGCTCGGCATCGCGGCGGAACTGGTCGCCGCCTCCGTCGCGGCGATCGAACTGGGCCGCCCCGTGCGGGTGGTGATGACGCGGCGGCAAGTGTTCGAATGCGTCATCCGCCGTTCGGAAACGGAACAGCGGCTGAGGCTCGGCACCGATGCCGACGGGCGCCTGACTGCCTTCGGGCACGAAGCGCGCGTCAGCAATCTTCCGGGCGAAAAATTCGCTGAGCCGGTCACGCAGGCCAGCAAGTTCCTTTACGCCGGGCACAACCGGAAGCTGGCGATCAACCTGGCGCGAATCCACCGCGTCACTGCCGGGTCCGTCCGCGCGCCGGGCGAGGCAGTCGGAATGCAGGCTCTCGAAGCTGCGATGGACGAACTGGCAAACGCCGTCGGCATCGATCCGGTCGAATTGCGCCTGCGCAACATCCCGGAACGGCACCCGACGATGGACATCCCCTACAGCTCCCGCAAGCTGGCCGAGTGCCTGCATGTGGCGGCCGAACGCTTCGGCTGGGACGGTTCCGACCGGCGACCCGCCCAGCGGCGGGAGGGAGACTGGTGGATCGGCACCGGCATGGCGAGCGCGGCACGCGTCCACAACCTCGCCAACGCGCAGGCCCGCGTCACGCTGCAGGCGGACGGCACGGCAATCGTCGCCAGCGACATGACCGATATCGGCACCGGCACCTACACCGTGCTGCGCCAGATCGCGGCCGAGATGCTGGGGCTCGATCCCGAAAACGTGCTGGTCCGGCTGGGGGATACCGACTTCCCGCCCGGCCCCGGCTCCGGCGGCAGCCACGGCGCGGCATCGACCGGGTCGGCCGTGCAGTTGGCGTGCGAGACCATTCGTGATCGGCTGGTCGAACGGCTCGGCTGCAAACCCGACGAACTGACGCTGAAGGACGGCTTCGCCACCTGCGGCAACCGGCGCGCCGCCTATCCCGACCTTTTGCAAGGCGCGGACATCGAGGAAATCGGGAAGTTCGAGGTCGGCAAGATCAAGGGCCAGTATTCCACCGCGATGTACGGCGCCTTCTTCACCGAGGTCGCGGTGAACGCCTGGAGCGGCGAGACACGCGTTCGCCGGATGACCGGAGCGTTCGGCATCGGGCGCGCGCTCAACGAAAAGACCGCCCTTTCGCAGTGCATCGGCGGCATGGCCTGGGGGATCGGGCAAGCCTTGACCGAACAGCTGATGTTCGACCGGCGCGATGGGCACATCGTCAATCCGGATCTGGCCGAATACCACGTGCCGGTGAACCTGGACGTGCCCGATCTCGACGCGGTGCTGGTGGAAGAACGCGATCCGGCAGCCAGTCCGCTGCAGGCCAAGGGCGTAGGCGAACTGGGCATTTGCGGGGCGGGCGGCGCGATCTGCAACGCGATCTACCACGCCACTGGCGTGCGAGTGCGCGATTTCCCGATTACGCCGGACAAGCTGATCGCGCAGCTTCCGGACGTGTGACGCGGCTGTTTTGGGATCCGGGGCAGAGTGTCGGGAGGCGGCGTTCAGGCGCTCTCCGAGGTCTGCGAATCAGCTTCCCGGCTCCAACCCCGATGATCGCCCCGGCTCTGTGATCTCCTGCGCGAAATTCCCCGCGCAGCCAGCGGCGCAGCGCGGCGGTCCCGGTCATCCCGAAGGGGACACTTCCGCCAAAGCCTGAACGGTGCAGCGCGGACGCAGCGGCGAATGCTTCCGCCGGGTGCTCGAGCGGGAAAGCTCTCACGTTCCCGCAACCGCAGTGCCGACTCGCCGGTCAGTTGCAGGTGCGCGCAGAATCGGCAGGCTCCAGCGGTGCTGAAGGTCGCTTCCGTGCGGATCGAGACCGCAAGCGGAAAAATCGTCGCTGTGGGGGAACGCGGCGGTGAGGCCGCTAAACCACTGGTCGGGACGACTGGATTCGAACCAGCGACCCCCACACCCCCAGTGTGGTGCGCTACCAGGCTGCGCTACGTCCCGATCAGTGGAAGCGGGCCTATAGGCTGCGCGTTCTACGATGGCAAGCGGGCGCGTTGCCAGTCGATTCCTTTGCTGCTAGGCGGCGCCGGTATTCACCGCAGCCCCGGTTCGGGGACTGGCGGTGCGCTATTCTTTTGCCGATCTTCGGACATGACAGGTCTTCGCCATGCTTGATTTCCTTACTGTCGGTGCGGCCGGGGCAGAGCCTCCGGCATGGGCCAGTTTCCTGCCGATCATCGGAATGATCGCGATCTTCTGGTTCCTGATCATCCGTCCGCAGATGCGCCAGCAGAAAGCGCACCGCGCCAAGATTGCTGCGATCAAGCGGGGGGACCAGGTAGTCACCGCCGGCGGCCTGATCGGCAAGGTCGTCCGGGTGGACGATGATTATGCGGATATCGAAATCGCACAAGGCGTGCGCGTGAAGGCCGTCAAGTCCACCATCGGCGACATCGTCGCGCCGAGTGGCAAGCCGGCCAACGATTAATCCTATCGGGACCGGCGCGAACATGCTCGATTTTCCTCGCTGGAAAAAAGTCTGGTACTGGCTGATCACCCTTGTGGCGATCGCGGCCTCGATCCCTTCGCTCGTCTCCATGACGGGTGCCCGGTGGCCGGATTCCCTGCCCGACCCGCAGATCAACCTGGGGCTGGACCTTGCCGGCGGCAGCCGCATCCTGCTCGAAGCCGATCCCGCCCAGGTCGCCCGGCAACGTGCCGAAACGATGGAAGAGGCCGTGCGCGGCGCGTTGCGCGAAGCCGATCCGCCGATTCGCATCGGCGATATCTCCAGCCGCGGCGCCACCCTGAGCTTCATGCTGGAAGACCCGTCGGAGATCGACCGGGCCCGCGAGATCCTGCTCCCGCTGATGAACGGCGTCGGCATGGTGCGGGAATGGGACCTGCAGGTGCTGGACGGCAACCGCTTCGTCCTCTCCCAGACGCAGGCTGGGCTTGAAACCGCCGTCACGCAGGCAATGGACAGCGCGACCGAAGTCGTTCGCAAGCGCATCGACGCACTCGGCACCCGGGAACCGACGGTCCTGCGGGAAGGCGATACGCGCATCCTGGTGCAAGTACCGGGGCTGGGCGATCCTACCGCGCTGAAGGACCTGCTCGGCCAGACGGCGAACCTCGAATTCAAGCTGGTCGACCAGACTGCTTCGCCCGCCGACCTCGCCCAGGGAATCGCGCCTCCGGGGGCGGAAATCGTGCCCTACGCGGCGGACAGCGGGTTTGCCGGTCAGCAGATCGCCGTCCGGCGGCTGGGCGGAATTCGCGGCGATTCGCTGATCAACGCGCAGCAGACCTTCGAATCGCAGGGCAATGCGCCGGTGGTGTCGATCACCTTCGACAAGCAGGGCGCGGACCGTTTCGCCCGGCTGACCAGCGAGAACGTCAACAAGCCTTTCGCCATCATCCTTGACGGAGAAGTGCTCTCCGCGCCCAACATCAACGAGCCGATCCTCGGCGGAACGGCGATGATTTCCGGCAACTTTACGGTCGAAAGCGCAAACCAGCTGGCGATCTCCCTGCGCTCCGGCGCGCTGCCGGTTGATCTCACCGTGATCCAGCAGGGTACTGTCGGGCCGGAACTGGGTGCCGATTCGATCCGCAAGGGCCTGATCGCGATGGGCGTCGGCGCGCTGGCCGTGCTGGTGATCATGGTCGTCACCTATGGCCGCTTCGGCCTTTATGCCGACATTGCGCTGGTGCTGAACGTGCTGATGCTGTTCGGCATCATGGCGATCCTCAACACCACGCTGACCCTGCCGGGCCTTGCCGGTTTCGTGCTGACGATCGGCGCGGCGGTGGACGCCAACGTGCTGATCTACGAACGTATCCGGGAAGAGCGGAAACGCGGCCGCCGCGTGATCGCCGCGGTCGAGAACGGCTACAAGGAAGCCAGCCGCGCGATCTATGACGCAAACGTGACCAACTTCATCGCCGGAACCCTGTTGTTCCTGTTCGGGTCAGGTCCGGTGCGCGGCTTTGCCATCGTGCTGATCATCGGCCTGTTCACTTCCGTGTTCACCGGCGTTACCCTGACCCGGATGTGGGTTGCCGGCTGGCTGCGCCGCGCGCGGCCGACCGACCTCAACGTGTAAGGCTACCCATGAGACTGCTGAAGCTCGTCCCCGACAACACCAACATCCACTTCCTGAAGTGGCGGGTGCCGTTCTACATCGTCAGCCTGCTCCTGATCGCGGCCAGCCTGACGCTTGTGTTCACCAAGGGCCTCAACCTCGGCGTCGATTTCGTCGGCGGGCAGCAGATCCAGGTGACCTTCACTCAGGACCAGGAAGCGCCCGTGGCTTCCTTGCGGGAACGGGTGGAAGCGCTCGGTTACGGTGATCCGGTCATCCAGCGTTCGGGCGCGGAAAACCAGGTCTCGGTCCGCTTCCGCCTGCCGCCGGAAATCGCCGAGAATCCGGAGGCGTCCGATGCGATGACCACCCGGGTGACCAGCGCCATCACCGAGAATTTCCCCGGCGCCCGGATCGATGACCTGAGCGCGGTTTCCGGCAAGGTTTCCGGGGAACTGTTCACCACCGCGATGTACGCGCTGGTGCTGGCGATGATTGCCATCGCGATCTACATCTGGATCCGGTTCGAATGGCAATTCGGCGTCGGCGCGCTGTTTGCGCTGTTCCACGACGTTGTCCTGACACTGGGCATGTTCGCCCTGTTCCAGTTCGAATTCGACCTGAAGATCATCGCCGCGATTTTGACGATCATCGGCTATTCGCTGAACGACACGATCGTGGTCTATGACCGTATCCGCGAGAACATGAAGAAGTACCGCCGGATGCCGCTGCCCGAGTTGCTCGACTTGTCGGTCAACGAGACTCTGTCGCGCACGGTCATGACCTCGCTGACGCTGCTGATCGTGCTGATCTCGCTGCTCGTACTCGGCCCGGCCAGCCTGTTCGGCTTCACCGCGGCAATCACGCTGGGCATCTTCGTCGGAACCTACAGCTCGATCTACATGGCCGCGCCGATCCTGATCTGGCTGGGGGTTTCGTCCGACAGCTTCGTGCCTGCGGAAGGACCCGGTGACCGGGCGGAAAGAGTGACCCCCCGGCCCTGACAGGGCCGCGGGTTACAGCTTCCGAACCAGCATTTCCGCCACCGCCAGCCAGGCCGGCTTGTCGATCACGATCTGCCGCTGGCCCGTGCCGGGGGGCAGCAGGCCCACCATCTCACCATTGCGGTCGATCAGCCGTCCGAACGCAAAGCGCCCGCCGCTGCGCGGGACAAGCACGTCGCGGTTGATCATCCGGGATACGTCCTCCAGCGGAAACTGGCGCAGCCAGACCTGGTCGCCTGCGCGGTATTCGCCTTGCGCCGCCTCGACGGTCAGGCAGACGAGCGGGGCCCCGCTGTTGAGGTCGGTCGGCAACATCGCAGCGCGCGGAGCGGAGAGCGCCTCAGCCCCGGCATCGGTAAGCCGCGCGACGACTTGCGCTTCGGCGGTGTCTTCCCCTTTCACCAGCATTTCGGGATCGACTTCTAGCGCCGCAGCGATCCGGTTCATCCAGTCGAGCGAAAGGCTGCGCATCCCGGTTTCCAGACGGCCGATGGTTTGCGCAGTGGTGGGCGGATCGCACCGTTCCGCAACTTCGGCCAGCGTCAGGCCCTTGTCCTTGCGAATGTCCCGTATGCGATTGATCACCGTGCTTACCTCATAACCGGTGCGGTTATTTTCCTTTCCTACACTAACCTTCCTTTGGCAAGAGGGGAGCGCGTCGAGAGGAGAGATTCGCGGATGAAACAGCAACTTGCCGAAAGGGAACTGACGTCCGAAGGCGTGCGGCGCCTGCCCGGAGTGGGGCGGCGCAAGCGCAGCGTCACGGTCAATCTCGCCGAATCGCCGCTGGCCTGGCTGTTCGCCCGCGGACACCTGGAAGAACGGCTGTTCGATGCGGGGGAGCGCCTGCGCACCGATTACGAACGCGCCCAGCTGCCCCCCAGCGTGACGATGAACTGGAGCCCGGTGCAGATCCGCAGCACCGCCGATCGGGGGCTGAACGCGACCGAACGCCAGATCGCGGCGCGCACCCGGTTCGATGGGGCGATGGGCGCGGCGGGCAAGGGGCTGCAGGACATCCTCTGGCGCGTCGTTTGCGCGGGCGAGGGGCTGCCCGACGCGGAAAAGATCCTCGAATGGCCGGCGCGCAGCGGCAAGCTGGTGCTGAAGCTGGCGCTGGAGCGCGTGGCGGACTTCTACCGCCTCGCCTGACGCGTGATCGGCGCGGTGGCCGAGCACGTGTCAGGAGCCAACACATGGCAGTGCGGACGGGGGCGCAGTTCGGGGCCGGGCGGGAAACGTCCGGCCCCTTTACCCTTCGACGAGTTCGGCGAGTTCCAGCCAGCGTTCTTCAGCCGCGTCCTTCTCGGCACGGGTCTTTTCCAGTTGCTCGGTCAGCTGCGCGAACCGGTCAGGATCACGGGTATAAAGCTGGGGATCGGACAAATCCGCCTCGCCGCGAGCGATTTGCGCGTCCAGCTCCTCGATCCGCTTTGGCAGCAAGTCGTAGTCGCGCTGGTCCTTGTAGGTCAGCTTGGTCCGGGACGGCGGCGGCGGGGGAGGCGGCGGAGCCGTGTCGGCTTTCGGCTTCGCTTTCGCGGGCGCGTTGCGCTGCGTGCGTTTCGCCTGCCAGTCCTCGTACCCGCCGGCGACCACATCGACATGGCCCGAGCCATCGAGGCCGAGCGTCACCGTCACCGTGCGGTCGAGAAAGTCGCGGTCGTGGCTGACGATCAGCACGGTGCCATCGTAATCCGCAATCACTTCCTGCAGGAGGTCGAGCGTTTCGAGGTCGAGATCGTTGGTCGGCTCATCCAGCACCAGCAGGTTGGACAAGCGCGAGAATTCCCGCGCCAGCAGCAAGCGGGAGCGTTCGCCGCCCGAAAGCGTACCGACCCGGGCGTCGATCAGCGAAGGATCGAACAGGAAGTCCTTGAGGTAGGCCTGAACGTGCTTGCGGGTGCCGCGCACGTCCACCCAGTCGCCGCCTTCGGCCAGAATGTCGCGCACGCGTTTTTCCGGTGAAAGCAGGCTGCGCTGCTGGTCCACCATCACCCCGCTCAGGGTTTTGGCCAGCGTGATCGTACCCTCGTCCGGCTCAAGTTCGCCGGTCAGCATCTTCAGCAGGGTGGTCTTGCCCGCCCCGTTCGCGCCGACGATGCCGATCCGGTCGCCCCGCTGAATGCGCAAGGTGAAGTCCTTGATGATCGTGCGGTCTTCGTACCGCTTGGTCACGTTCTCGGCGACGATGACGGCCTTGGTCTTCACCTCGTCGCTGACGAGCTTCATCTTCGCCGTGCCCGCCGGGCTGATCATCGATGCGCGCTGGGCGCGCATCTGCCACAGCTTTTCCAGCCGGCCCTGGTTGCGCTTGCGCCGCGCGGTTACCCCGCGTTCAAGCCAGTGCGCCTCGATCTTCAGCTTGGCGTCGAGCTTGTCCGCCGCACGCGCTTCCTCGGCATAGACTTGCTCTTCCCATGCCTCGTACCCGCCGAACCCGATTTCCTTGCGCCGCAAGCCTCCGCGATCCATCCACACCGTCGCGCGCGTCAGCCGCTTCAGGAACGTCCGGTCGTGGCTGATGGTGACGAATGCGCCGTTGTAGCGCTGCAGCCAGCTTTCCAGCCAGTCGATCGCCGCGAGGTCGAGGTGGTTGGTCGGCTCGTCCAGCAGCAGCAAGTCCGGGTCCTGCGCCAGCGCGCGGGCGATGGCGGCGCGCCGCCGCTCGCCTCCGCTGGCGCTTGCCGCCTCCCGCTCCATGTCGATGCCGAGCTGGTCGGCGATTGCTTCCACTTCGTGGCGGGCAGGGGCATCCGTGCCGGACAGCGCAAAGTCCATCAGGGTATCGCAGGCGGTAAAGCGCGGCTCCTGTTCCAGCAGGACGATCTTCAAGCCGGGTTTCAGCGTGCGCAGCCCCCGGTCGGATTCGATCTCGCCCGCGATCAGGCGCAGCAGCGTCGTCTTGCCCGCACCGTTGCGCCCGATCAGCGCCAGCCGGTCACGCGGGCCGATGAACAGGTTAAGGTCCTGGAACAGCCAGCCGCTGCCTTGCTGAAGGCCAAGGCCTTCCCAACTGAGGATCGGAGCTTCCGCCATTCGCGGGCAGGTAGGGACTCGCGGACCAACCGGCAATGGCAAAGCCGCTGCATCGCACTCTGCACCGGCGGCAACATTCACGCACGGTTCAATGGACCGGGCCTAGGGGCGGGGCATGCGCAAGCCGATCCTGACCCTGACCGCCGCCGTGTTCATGAGCGGCCTCTCCTTCTCCCCCGGCTTTGCCCAGGCGCATGACGAGCAGCAGCACGCGCGCAAGGAAATGCGGTCAGGCACCCTGATGCCGCTGCGTGAGATCGAGCAGAAGATCCTGCCGCAGATGGCCGGGCACGAATACCTCGGCCCCTCGTACGATCCGGCCGCGATGGCCTATCGCCTCAAGTTCATTCGCAGCGGCAAAGTCGTGTTTCTCGATGTCGATGCGCGCACCGGCAAGGTGCTTGCCCGTTCCCGCTGAAGGGTTTCATGAACGGCCCGATGAAACAGGCGCGCGGTTGACGCGTTCCTTAACAGAGCCCACATCTCGGGCCGCGTGAAGACAGGGGACCGGCAACAATGCGCATTCTGATCGTCGAGGACGAGCCCACTCTCGGGGAACAGCTGAAGTCGACCCTTGAACAGAACGGCTACGCCGTCGACTTGTCGACCGATGGAGAGGACGGACACTTCCTCGGCGCGTCCGAGGATTACGACGCCGTCGTGCTCGATCTCGGACTGCCGGAGATCGACGGGCTGACCGTGCTCGGCATGTGGCGCAAGGAAGGGCGCAACTTCCCCGTGCTGGTGCTGACCGCGCGCGACAGCTGGTCGGACAAGGTCGCCGGTCTCGATGCCGGGGCCGACGATTACCTCGCCAAGCCATTCCAGACGGAGGAACTGATTGCCCGCCTCCGCGCGCTGATCCGGCGCGCGTCGGGCAATGCCTCGTCCGAACTGATCGCCGGCGACGTCCGGCTGGATACCCGGTCCGGCCGCGTCACCCGGGCGGGAGAGCCGGTCAAGCTGACCGCGCAGGAATACAAGCTGCTGAGCTACCTGATGCACCACAAGGGCAAGGTCGTCAGCCGCACCGAACTGATCGAACATATCTACGATCAGGATTTTGACCGCGATTCGAACACGATCGAGGTTTTCGTCACCCGCATCCGGAAGAAGCTGGGTGCCAACGTGATCACCACCATCCGTGGCCTTGGCTACAGCCTCGACGACCCCGACGAACCCCACCGCGGCGAGTGAGGCCCGGCCCGCAGACGCGCCTCGCGCCGCTGCGGACGGACCATCGCGCCCGGAGCAGGAACAGGTGACCGTCGCGGCCGGGCCGCTGCACACGGGCAGCCTTGCCCGGCGGATGATGCTGATCGCGGCGGGCTGGATCTTCATCCTGCTGCTGGTCGGCGGTCTCGCGCTCGATCGTACGCTCACATCGCTGGTGACGCAGCAATTCGACGAACAGCTCGACTACATGCTCACCGCGATGATCGCTTCGGCGGAAGTCGGGGACGATGGCGATGTCTATTTCAACCGGCCCTTGGGCGATCAGCGGTTCCTTGAGCCGAACAGCGGTCTCTACTGGCAGATCAGCGGAGAGGGCCGCGAGGATTTCCCCTCCCGTTCCCTGTGGGACCGCAGCCTGACGGTCCCGGGGGCGGAGCTCGCGGACTTCGAACCGCACCACTACGATTCCGACGAATTTTCAGGGGAGCCGCTGCGGGTCGCCGCCCGGTCCATCGTCCTGCCCGGCAGCGACACGCGGTGGTGGTTCATCGTCGGCGCCGCGCGCGATTCGCTGAACGCGCAGATCGCCAGCATCCGCGCGATCCTGGCGTGGAGCTTCGCCGTGCTCGGCATCGGCTTGTTCGTGATGGCGGGCTTGCAGACCTTGTACGGCCTTGGCCCGCTGCGCCGCATCCGCCAGGCCATCGCCCGGATACGCACCGCAGGCACCAACCGGGTGACCGACCCCCTGCCGCTGGAAGTCCAGCCGATGGTGGAGGAACTGAATGCGCTGCTCGCCCACTCGGAACGGCAGGCGGAAGAAGCGCGGACCCACGCCGGCAACCTCGCGCACGCGCTCAAGACCCCGCTGACCGTCCTGACCAACGCCGCCAGCGCCCAGTCGCCCAATTTGGACGAAACCGTGCTGCGCGAAGCCTCCGTAATGCGTCGGCAAGTCGATCATCACCTTGCCCGCGCCCGCGCGGCCGGGCGGCGCGCGGTCGGCCTTGCCCGCGCCAACGTGCTGGAAAGCGCCGAAGCGGTGGAACGGGCGGTAGCCCGGCTCTATCCGCAAGTGCGGTTCGACATCGCCGGGTCCAGCGCGGCGGAAGTCGCGATCGAGCGGCAGGATCTCGATGAGTTGGTCGGCAACGTGATCGAGAACGCAGCCAAGTACGGCGGCGGCAGCGTGTTCGTCACCGTCGATGCCGAACCGGAGGCCGAATGCTGCGTCGTCTGGGTGGAGGACGATGGATCGGGCATTCCCGAAAGCCAGCGGCAATCCATCTTCCAGCGCGGGGCGCGGCTCGATACGGAAAAACCGGGTACCGGGCTTGGCCTTGCGATCGTGCGCGATGTGGTGGAAATCTACGGCGGATCGGTCAGCCTGGCGGAAAGCGAGGATCTGGGCGGGCTGCTGGTCAGGCTCTGCCTGCCGCGCGCTCCTGCGGAATAGCCCGCTTCGCTACCCGCGCGATCAGGCGCGCCGGGCGCGCTCGTGGTGCCGGATCACTTCCTCGATCACGAAGCGAATGAACTTCTCGCTGAATTCCGGGTCCAGATCGGCTTCCTCGGCCAGCTTGCGCAGGCGCTGAATCTGCCGTTCCTCCCGCGAAGGATCGGCCGGGGGGAGCTGGGCCTGCGCCTTGTATTCGCCCACGGCCTGCGTGATGCGGAATCGTTCCGCCAGCATGTGGATCAGCGCCGCGTCGATGTTGTCGATGCTGCGGCGAAAGCCGGCAAGCATCGGGTCGGCTGGGGAGCCGGCTGTGTCGTCTGACCGCGGATTGTTCATCGAAACCTGTAGTTGGCTGGCCATGCGCGCACGCTAGCAGCAATTGGGCGCTTGCCAAGCGCAAGGCAGCAACTGCGCGCTTGCCAAGTGCGGGCAGGGGCTCCATGTGCACGGGCGATGAGTGCACAGGTCGCCACGCTGCCCCGGAAGGAGCCCTCGCTGGCTCCCATGCTCAACCTTACCGCGACCGCGATGAATTCGGTCAACGCGGTGATCCTCGATCGGATGCAAAGCGAAATTCCGCTGATCCCGGCGCTGGCCGGGCATCTGATTTCGGGCGGGGGCAAGCGAATGCGCCCGATGCTGACCATCGCCGGGGCGGAACTGGTCGGGTATCAGGGCACGCGCCACCACAAGCTGGCCGCCGCGGTCGAGTTCATCCACACCGCTACCCTGCTGCACGATGACGTTGTCGACGGGTCCGAAACTCGCCGCGGCCGGGAAACCGCAAACATCGTGTTCGGCAATCCGGCAACGGTGCTGGTGGGCGATTTCCTGTTCTCGCGTGCGTTTGAGCTAATGGTCGAAGACGGCAGCCTGCGAGTGCTGAAGATCCTTTCGTCCGCCAGCGCGGTGATCGCGCAAGGGGAAGTCGATCAGCTGACCGCCCAGCGCAAGATCGAAACCACCCAGGAACATTACCTCGACATCATCGGCTCCAAGACGGCCGCGCTGTTCGCCGCTGCAAGCCGGATCGCGGCCGTGGTCGCCGAATGCGGCGAAGCGCAGGAGCAGGCGCTCGACGATTACGGGCGCAATCTCGGCATCGCCTTCCAGCTGGTCGACGATGCGATCGATTACGATTCCGACCGGGCCGAAATGGGCAAGGACCAGGGCGACGATTTCCGCGAAGGCAAGATGACCCTGCCGGTGATCCTCGCCTATGCGCGCGGGGACGCCGAAGAACGCCGGTTCTGGCAGGATGCGATTGCGGGCTTCCGCAATTCGGATGAGGATCTGGCCCATGCGATCGAGCTGATCGGGCGCCACGATGCGGTCGCCGCCACCCGGGAACGCGCCCGCCACTTCATCCAGCGCGCCTGCGATGCCTTGTCGATCTTCCCCGACAACAAGGCCCGCACCGCCATGATCGAAGCGGCCCAGTTCGTGATCCGGCGCAGTTCGTGATCCGGCGCGGCTGCTGAACCCGCCGCCGCTTCCCTACACCGGGCAGACGGTGGCAGACGAATCGAATGCCTGCGCCTTTCTCTTCCCCGCCGCGTCTCCGGCCGCTCCCGCCGGCGCATCATTGTTGCGCCGGCGGGAAAGAACATTTTATTTTCCTCGCGTGGGGAGAGGCGTCACTTTTCAGCACCAAGATACTGAAACCGTGAGGAAAAGTCGGGTGACACCGGGGTGTAGGACATGTCAGGTGTGTCAACCTCGGTCCGCGGCATGAGCGACGACCTGCCGATCCACGCGGTCCTCCCGGACGTGCTTGCAGCGCTGCGCCAGCGCAGCTCTGCGGTGCTGATCGCCCCGCCGGGCGCGGGCAAGACCACCGCAGTCGCTCCGGCTCTGCTGGATCAGGACTGGTGCAGCGGCACGGTGATCCTGCTCAGCCCGCGCCGGGTCGCCGCCCGCGCTGCGGCAGAACGGATCGCCAGCCTGCTGGGTGAACCTGTGGGGGAGCGGGTTGGCTACCTCACCCGGCTCGACAGCAAACGCTCCGCCGCCACCCGCATCATGGTTGTGACGGAGGCGATCTTCGTCTCCCAGATCCTGTCCGATCAGGAGCTTTCCGGCGTCTCCGCCATCCTGTTCGACGAAGCACACGAACGGCATCTCGACAGCGATCTCGGCCTCGCGCTGGCGCTGGAAAGCCAGGCGGTCCTGCGGGAAGACCTGCGGATCTTGGTGATGTCGGCCACCATCGACGGCGCGCGCTTCGCCCGTCTGCTCGGCGGCAATGCCCCGGTGATCGAAAGCGAAGGCAAGGCCTACCCCTTGCGGATCGAATGGTTCGGCAGCCGCCCTGAACTGCGCATCGAAGACGCGATGGCGAGCGCGATCCTCACCGCCTGGCGAGAGGAGGAAGGGGACATCCTCGCCTTCCTCCCCGGCGTACGGGAGATCGAACGGACGCGGGAACGGCTGGTCGAACGCCTCGCCGAAGCGCTCATCCTCCCGCTCCACGGGCAAGTCGATCCCGCCGCGCAGCGCATGGCGATCCGGCGCGATTCGCAAGGGCGGCGGCGAATCGTGCTGGCGACCAGCATCGCGGAAACCTCGATCACGCTGGAAGGCGTTTCGGTGGTGGTCGACAGCGGGCTTACCCGGCGCGCGGAATTCGATCTGGCGGCGGGCACGACCCATCTCGTCACCCACCGCGCCAGCCAGGCCTCGGCCGCCCAGCGTGCGGGCCGCGCCGCGCGGCAAGGGCCGGGGGCCGCCTATCGCTTGTGGGAAGAAGCCGCACACGCCGGGCGCCCGCCGTTCGATCCGCCGGAAATGGTCACCGCCGATCTGGCCCCGCTCACGCTTGCGCTGGCGCAGTGGGGCGTGGCCGACCCCGCCTCGCTGCCGTGGCTCGATCCGCCGCCGGAGACGGCGCTGTCCGCTGCCCGCACGCGCTTGCAGACGCTCGGCGCACTCGATGCGGACGGCCGGATCACGCCGCACGGGCAGAAAATCGCCGCCCTGCCGATGGCGCCGTGGCAAGCTGCGATGCTGCTGTTCGGCGCACAGCACGCGGCGGAACGGGACGCCGCCCGGCTGGCGCTCCTGCTGCAGGAACGCGGCCTCGGCGGGCGAGGGGAGGACCTCGGCGCCCGGTTGTCTCGCTGGAACGCGGACCGAAGCCCGCGCGCCGATGCCTCGCGCAAGCTGGCGGACGGCTGGGCGAAGCGCGCGAGGGCGCAGGTCCCCGCCGGCAAGGAGAAGGGGAGGGAGGCGGTTCCCCCCGGCATTCTCCTCGCGACGGCGTTGCCCGACAATCTCGCCCGCCGCCGCGATGCGTCGGGGGAAACCTGGCTCTCGGCCGGCGGGCGCGGCTACCAGCTCGATCCGGCGTCGCCGCTGGCCCGGGCGGAATGGCTCGCCATCGGGGATGCGCAAGGACAAGCAAAAGCAGCGCGGATCACGGCCGCGGTGCCGCTGACGACTGCAGAAGTGGAGCAGTGGCAGTCCAGCCGGGTCGAGCGGCGCTCGACCCTCCGCTGGACCGGGGACCGCCTTGAAGCGCGGCTGGAACGGCGGCTCGGCGCGATTACGCTCGCCACGGGGCCCGACTCGCGCCCCGACGAGGATGCCATTGCCGCGCTGCTTGTGGATAAAGCTGTGGGAAACGCCGGGGAAAACCTGGGGGAGATCCTTCCTGCAGAACTGATCGCCCGCGCCCGCTTTGCAGGCATCGAAGCGCTTCAGCCCGAAAGATTGGCCGAGACCGCGGATCAGTGGCTCGCGCCGTTGCTCACCGGGCGCCGCGATCTGGCCGTGCCCAAAGGCGCGGTGACGGACGCGTTGCTCGGGATGCTCGACTGGGACACGCGGCAGCGGCTCGACAAGCTGGCCCCGCGTGAATTCGCCACCCCCGCCGGAACCCGGCACGCGATCGACTATGCGGGGGAGGGTGCCCCCTCGGTCGAAGTGCGGGTCCAGGCGCTGTTCGGACTGGACCGTCAGCCGATGATCGGGACCACGCCGCTGCTGCTCCAGCTGACCAGCCCCGCCGGGCGGCCGATCCAGGCGACCCGCGACTTGCCCGGCTTCTGGCGCGGAAGCTGGCAGGACGTGCGCAAGGAGATGAAGGGCCGGTACCCCAGGCACCGCTGGCCGGATGAACCCTGGGCCGAAGTCGCCAGTCTCAAGACGAAGAATGCGTTCGAGCGCTCTTGATTTCGCCTTCGAATAGCAGGAAAGCACCCCCATGCAGGCTCGTATCTTCAAGCGCCCGAAAAACGCGATGCAATCGGGCAAGGCGCTCACCGATCAGTGGGTACTCGATTTTGTGCCCGCGGAGGCGCAGCGCGCCGATCCGCTGATGGGCTGGGCGGGCAGCGGCGATACCCGCCGCCAGATCCAGCTCAGCTTCCCCAACCTTGAGGCAGCCAAGGCCTACGCCGAAAAGTACGGCATCGATGCCATGGTCCACCAGTCGCCGCCCCGCCGGCTGAAGCTCCAGGCCTACGCGGACAACTTCCGGTAGGTTTGCCTTGATGGAAGGGCCTGATGGGGAGGGTCTGATGGGAAGGGGTTGAAACCCCGCCCATTACCCGCCATACAGGTTGCGGGAGTCGGGTGGACGTTCGCGTCCGCCAACTTGGTCAGGTCCGGAAGGAAGCAGCCACAACGGATGGCAGCGGGTCGCCCGGCTCCTTTTTAGCGCAGAAGCGCTTCTCCTCTGATTCGCTCTCATGACAATCGGCTCGCCAGCCCCTACCTTCCGGGGCATGGACGATTCAGGCGAGACATTCGGCGATACCCGGCCCGAGGACGCGGACGACCCGCAACCGACGGCTGCCGAACTGGAAGCGGCAGGCCAGTCGGCCTTGTTCGCTCCGCCGGACACCGCTCCGCAGCCGCCGAAGGCGCCGCCCGCTTCTGCATCCCGAACGACAACGGTGGAGGCGGCTCAGCCTTACCGCGTGCTCGCCCGCAAGTACCGGCCGCAGACGTTCGCGGAATTGATCGGCCAGGATGCGATGGTTCGCACGCTGGCCAACGCAATCGCGCGCGACCGGCTGGCCCACGCCTTTCTGATGACCGGGGTTCGCGGGGTCGGCAAGACGTCCACCGCGCGGCTGATCGCCAAGGCGCTGAACTGCATCGGGCCTGACGGGCAGGGCGGACCGACGATCGATCCCTGCGGCCGGTGTGAGCCGTGCCGCGCGATTGCCGAAGGCCGCCACATCGACGTGATCGAGATGGACGCCGCAAGCCACACCGGCGTGGACGACGTGCGCGAGATCATCGAAGCTGTGCGCTATGCGGCCGTTTCGGCACGCTACAAGATCTACATCATCGACGAGGTCCACATGCTGTCGCGCAACGCGTTCAACGCGTTGCTGAAGACGCTGGAAGAACCGCCGCCGCACGTGAAGTTCCTGTTCGCGACCACCGAGGTCGAAAAGCTGCCCGTGACGGTACTCAGCCGCACGCAGCGCTTCGACTTGCGGCGCATCCCCACGTCCTTGCTGCAGGATCATTTCGGGAAGATCTGCGAGCAGGAAGGAGTCGGGGCAGAAGACGAGGCGCTGCAGATGATCGCGTCGGCCGCCGACGGGTCGGTGCGCGACGGACTGTCGATCCTCGACCAGGCCATTGCCCATGCGGACCTGGAGACGGGCGGCACCGTAACTGCGGAGCGGGTGCGCGACATGCTGGGCCTGTCGGACAAGGGTGCGCAGCGCCGGCTCTTCGCCACCCTGCTCGAAGCCCAGCCGAAAGCGATGCTGGAGGAAGTCGCCCGGCAGTACGCCCTCGGCATCGAGCCGGTGGCGCTGATGCGCTCAACGATGGAACTGGTCCACCGGATCACCGTCGCGCAGATCAGCGGCGCCGGGGACGCGGCCAGTCCGGAGGAACAGCAAACGCTCGAAGACTGGGCGGGCAAGCTGTCGGCCGGGCAATTGCATCGGCTGTGGCAATTGCTGCTGAAAGGGTACGAGGAAGTGCGCGGCGCGCCCGATCCGCTGGTTGCGGCGCAGATGGCCTTGCTGCGCGTGCTCCATGCTTCCGCCATGCCCGATCCGGGTGAACTGGCGCGCAAGCTGGATGAAATGGCCGCAGGCGGAGTTGCGCTTGCCGCGCAGGCTCCCGCGCAAGTCGGCACTTCCGCGGCAGCTCCTGTCGCTCTGGATTGGGGGGCTTTGTGCGACCAGGTGGAATCCACCGGCCAGCTCCGTGTCGCGCAAGTGATGCGCGACTGGATCAGGGTGATCGAACTGGTTCCGGGACGGCTGGTCTATGCCCTGTCACCGGGCATGTCGGACGACCCGGGGACGGAAATCCGCGATGCCCTGCGGCAGGTCACCGGCGAGAGGTGGGACGCCGAACGCGGCGCGGGTGAGGGAGCGCTGAGCTTGCGTGAGCAGGCGGAAGCCGCCAAGGCTGCCGAACAAGAGCAAATCCGTCGCTCTCCGCTGGTCGAGGCTGCGTTCGCGGCCTTCCCGGAGGCAGAGCTGATCGAAGCCGAAGAAGCGCCGCGAGGCGATCGCAACTGGAGCAGACGAGCATGAAATCGATGGAAGAGATGCTGCAGGCCGCGCAGCAGGCCGCCGAAACGATCCAGAAGCAGATGGGCGAGGCTCAGGCCAAGCTCGACACCGTCGAAGTGGAAGGGTCCTCTGGCGGAGGTCTGGTAAAGATACGTGCCACCGCCAAGGGGCGTATCCTCGGTGTATCGATCGACGACAGCCTGATCGTGCCGAACGACAAGCAGGTGCTGGAAGACCTGATTACCGCTGCATTCAATGACGCGCGGACCAAGGCGGACAACGCCGCCAACGCCGAAATGAGCCGCATCCAGCAGGGCATCGGCTTGCCGCCCGGCTTCAACTTTCCCGGAATGGGCTGAACCAGGCCTATCAAGCCGCAAGGCCTGGACTTCTCCGGTCTTGCGGCTTGAGCACCGACCGCTTTTGCCATCCTGACGGGGGTTCCCGCTAGGTGGCCTTCCGGCATTGCAGCGTCCTGCGCCGCACCCCATATTCGGTTGCAAGCAAATGGGCTGCGCCGCGGCGCGCCAGCAATGGACTGTCTGATTTTATGAATTCCTTCCCTCTCCTTCCCCTGCGGGACATCGTTGTTTTCCCCGGCATGGTCGTGCCGCTGTTCGTCGGCCGTGAGAAATCGGTCGCCGCACTCGAAGCGGCAATGGAAGCGGACAAGGACATCTTCCTGCTCGCCCAGCTCGATCCCGGGTGTGACGATCCCGCGCGTGACGATCTCTACGACGTCGGCGTGGTCGCGCAGGTTCTGCAGTTGCTGAAGCTGCCCGACGGCACGGTGCGCGTGCTGGTCGAGGGGCAGAGCCGCGCCACGCTCAAGACGATGCGCGAGGAAGGCGGCTGCATGATCGCCGATGTCGACATGCAGGAAGAACAGACTGCGTCGGGCAACGAGGTCGCGGCGATGATGCGCTCCGCGCTAGAGCAGTTCGCGGACTACGCCAAGCTCAACAAGAAGCTGCCCGAGGACCTTGAGGAAGAGCTTTCCGCGATCGACGACGCGGGCCGCCTGGCCGACGCGATCGCTGCAAATCTTTCAGCGAAAGTCGCGACGAAGCAGTCGCTGCTGACCGAACCCGATCCGCTGAAGCGGCTGGAAATGGTCTATTCGATCATGGAAGGCGAACTGTCGGTGCTGCAGGTGGAGCGGAAGATCCGCGGCCGCGTGAAGCGCCAGATGGAGAAGACGCAGCGCGAGTATTACCTCAACGAACAGCTGAAGGCGATCCAGTCCGAATTGGGCGGTGACGAAGGCGAGGGTGACGAGCTCGCCACGCTGCAGGAAAAGATCGAATCCCTGAAGCTGTCCAAGGAAGCGAAGGCCAAGGCAACTTCCGAGCTCAAGAAGCTGCGCACGATGCAGCCGATGAGCGCGGAAGCCACCGTGGTACGCAACTATCTCGATGTGCTGCTCGGCCTGCCGTGGGGCAAGAAGAGCCGACTGAAGAAGGACATCGGTAAGGCGCAGGAAGTCCTCGACGAGGATCACTACGCGCTGGACAAGGTGAAGGACCGGATCGTCGAGTATCTCGCAGTTCAGGCACGCACCAACAAGCTGAAGGGCCCGATCCTGTGCCTCGTAGGCCCGCCGGGCGTCGGCAAGACCAGCCTGGGCAAGTCGATTGCCAAGGCGACCGGGCGCGAGTTCGTGCGCCAGTCCCTTGGCGGTGTGCGCGACGAGGCGGAGATTCGCGGTCACCGGCGCACTTATATCGGGTCGCTACCGGGCAAGATCGTCAGCAACTTGCGGCGAGCCGGTACGTCCAATCCTCTGTTCCTGCTCGACGAGATCGACAAGCTGGGCCAGGATTTCCGCGGCGATCCCGCGTCGGCTCTGCTTGAGGTGCTCGATCCGGAACAGAACTCTAAGTTCCAGGACCATTATCTTGAGCTGGATATCGACTTGTCCGACGTGATGTTCGTCTGCACGGCGAACTCGCTCAACCTGCCGCAGCCGCTGCTGGACCGGATGGAGATCATCCGGCTGGAAGGTTACACCGAAGACGAAAAGGTCGAGATCGCGCAGCGCCACCTCATTGAAAAGCAGGTGGAGGCGCACGGACTCGAGAAGGACGAGTTCGAACTGGCTGAGCCGGCATTGCGCGACCTGATCCGTTATTACACGCGCGAAGCCGGCGTGCGGACGCTGGAGCGTGAGATCGCGAGGCTGGCGCGCAAGTCGTTGCGCAAGATTCTGGAAGGCGACGCGGACCAGGTCACGATCACGCCCGACAATCTCGGTGACTTTGCAGGGGTCCGGAAGTTCCGCCACGGTATGTCCGACGACGAAGCGCAGGTGGGTGCGGTAACCGGCCTTGCCTGGACCGAAGTCGGGGGCGAGCTGCTGACGATCGAGAGCGTCACTACCCCGGGCAAGGGGGAGATCAAGACGACCGGCAAGCTCGGTGAAGTCATGAACGAAAGCGTGGCCGCTGCCTTCAGCTTCGTGAAGGCGCGGGCGCCGGCGTACGGCATCAAGCCCTCGATCTTCCAGCGGAAGAACATCCACATCCACTTGCCGGAAGGGGCTGTACCCAAGGATGGGCCAAGCGCAGGCATCGGGATGGTCACTTCGATCGTTTCGACCCTTACAGGCATCGCGGTACGTCCCGATGTCGCCATGACCGGTGAGGTTACGCTGCGGGGTCGGGTTCTGCCGATTGGCGGGTTGAAGGAAAAGCTGCTTGCCGCGCTGCGCGGCGGGATCAAGACGGTGCTCATCCCGGAGGAAAACCAGAAGGATCTGGTCGAGATACCGGATAACGTGAAGGAAGGTCTTGATATCATTGCCGTAGCGCATGTCGATCAGGTGCTGGAACGTGCGCTCACAGCACTGCCCGCTCCGATCGAGTGGACAGAGGCGGATGATCTCGCGAGCCAGCCGAGCCCTCCGCACGTTGCAAGCGGCGCCGCCAGCGTTGCCCACTAGGGCAGCAAAGGTCGGTGCTTTGCCGGGCCAGCTCGTCTCGCTGGGTCCCACCGCGGCTGGAGTGCGATTGGTCGCCGGGAAATAAGTGTTTGCGCGTTGAAGCACGCTTTCGCGTGGTTTTGCCCTAGACAGGCGGCGGAAAACTCGCTCAAGTCGCGACATCGCAACCGCGATTCAGACAGTGGATTTTTCGTCACAGGCCTAGCTGATTGAGGGGGTGTTTTCTGAAATGAACAAGAACGAGTTGATCGGAGCCGTTGCGGATTCCAGTGGCCTTTCGCGCAGCGATGCCACCAAGGCGGTTGATGGGGTGTTCGACGCGATCACCGGTACACTGAAGAACGGCGACGAAGTGCGTCTGGTCGGATTCGGCACCTTCTCCGTTGCAAAGCGCAAGGCGTCCACCGGCCGCAACCCTCGCACGGGTGAACCGATGGAAATCAAGGCTTCCACCCAGCCGAAGTTCAAGCCCGGCAAGGGCCTGAAGGACGCGGTGCAGTAAGCCGTTTCCAGTTGGGTAAAAAAAGGGCCGCTGCCGGAAGGTAGCGGCCCTTTTTGTTTACGTGTGTGCCTTCAGTCGCTTGTCTCTGCGAGGTGTGCGTCAGGCGCGGCGAGTCGCCACCGCGTAAAGCGCGATCGCGGCTGCATTGGAGACGTTGAGACTTTCCATTGCCTCGCTGATCGGCAGGCGAGCCAGGGCGTCGCAGTGATCCGCCACGTTCGGCCGCAAACCTTCTCCTTCCGCACCGAGCACCAGTGCCACTGGCCCTGAAGGCAAAGCCTCGCCAAACGTCTGCGCGCCTTCCCCTGCCAGTCCGATTCGCCAGTATCCAGCCTCGGCGATGTCCTCCAGCGCCCGGGACAAGTTCACGACACGCACCCAAGGGACAATTTCCAGTGCCCCGGATGCGGATTTCGCCACAACGCCGCTCTCCGGCGGGGCATGCCGATCCTGCGTGATAATGGCAGCGGCATCGAATGCGGCGGCGGAACGCAAGATCGCGCCGAGGTTATGGGGATCGGTTACCTGGTCTAGCACGACCAGCGGCCGTGCGGGATCGCTCGTGAGTACCTCGTCGAGATGAAGGTCCTGCAGCGGCTCACATTCGAGTACCAGTCCCTGATGCGGCGCGTCACGTGCCACCAGTCGCGCCAGATCGGTGCCGTCTGCGTACTCGATCGGGAAATCGGCAGGCAGCTCACCATCGAGTGAGGCGATCGCTTCGCGGGTGGCCCACAGCTTGCGGTGCTCTCGATCCGGATTCTTCAGGGCAGCTTCCACTGCGTGGCGCCCCCACAGGCGCACGTGGCCCTGACTGGCGCGGCCTGACCCGCGGCCGCCCTGCATTCGTCCTGCGCGACCGCGCAGGGCCTTTTTCTCACCGCGTTTTGCCATGATATTCCCTTCTGGTCCGCGCTCCTGCCAGTCGCCCCATTGACACGCAAGCCCAGCTTCGCCATGGACCCCGGCACTCGGCCGGAGATGCTTCTCTCCGAACAGAACAGCACCTCGCGGGCAACCCCGCACCGGCGTGATGTGGACAGGTGGCCGAGTGGTTAAAGGCAGCAGACTGTAAATCTGCCCGCGCAAGCGTACGCTGGTTCGAATCCAGCCCTGTCCACCATTCGCCTTTTCTGAAGCCAAGGTCTCAAGCCTGGTTCCGTGGCCAAGCCGGTTATGGAACGCCGCTGGCGCTGTCGGGTCCGAGCAGCTTTGTGGGAAGACCTTAGGCAGTCAAAAAAATGACCTCGCGGGGACGGGAAGTCCGGGGGGGCGAGGTCATGAGGTTCCTTGGGGTTTATAAGCGCCTTCAATGAGCGCGGATGGAGCAGGTTCCTGCCCTGTGGTTACTACCTAGCGCAGTCCTGTCCTACGGCGGTTCAACAGGCAGTCACCGGGACGCGGAGGACCTTTCATCTCCCTTCCGCGAACTGGAACAGCAGGCGCCTCCCGCTGGAACGCGGATAAAGCGAAAGAAAAATCGTCACTGTCTATCCTGAGAAATCAGGGGGCGGTTTTCCTAAGTTGCTGGAATGATTGGACGCAGTTGAAAGATTGCGCCGCAGCAAGCCTCGCGTGGTGTACGCCGCAGCATTCCGCGGCATTTACCTATATTGACGTTCCGCCGAACCGACATAAATTGGTCGTTGTCACCCATAGGACGGGAGATCCGAGTGGGGGCCCTACCGGCACTGGGAGAGCGTGCCGGGCCCGACGCCGCCAAGGGTAAAGCGCAACGAAGCTTCCGGCTTCGTTGCGGCGGCTACTTCCCGATCTGAGTGCGCAACGTACAGGCGCCGGCCTGTTCAGCAGCGGTGATCCCCCCAGTAGCGGTCCCATCGCAGCGCCCATCCACCTTTCACCATTGCGCAGGACAGATCGCCATGATCTGGCGAATCGCACCAGGCCCCCGTCCTGTCCCCCACGGCGTCGCCGGTAGAAAGGCAGCGCAGTACCGGCCCTTGCACTGTTACGTGCCCGTATCGACTTTCTCCTGTTCGGTCGCCGAGCAGCGCCACCAACGCATCCCGTGCCTCGACACCACTCGCTTCCGGGCATGGCTGGTTCGATCGGCAGCCGCCATCGATCTCTCGCGCCGCAATGCCGGAAAGCCGCAGGCGTGGTCCTTCCTCGCACCAGACCGGGCCATCTCCATCCCACACGCGGGACGGCGTGCAGGTAAACCGCTCGCCTGCCTGAATCACCGGTACTTCTGAGCCGCTCGTTCCTTCCGAGCTTTGGTCAGGCGGGTCGCCGCATGCTGCGCAGAACAGTACGAGAGCGGGAACCCCTTTGCGCAGGAAAGCAGGCGAAAGAGCCCTCCAGCCATTGAGCGGATGGCGTTTTCGGCGAAATTGGAAGGCGCGGGGCTGCACCGGCCGACCTGGCTGTTTGCCGAACCATCTGCAGAAACCTTGGTCCTTCATCATTCGCTCCCCGGCGTCCGCTTGCAGCAGGTCGCCTCCACGCCAAGCCATTTCCCACCTCTCCCCCTGTTAGCCATGAGGCAATCTGGGCGTGCACGCCACAACGCTCGTGACGCCGCATCCTTCGGCCAAGGCTGGAGAGCGGAACGGCGCGGATGGCCTGTGTGTCGCTCATGCCTTGTGACAGGGGGCACAAGTCTCTAGGTGAAAGCGATGGCCGGAGATTTAGTCGATAACCGGGGGCGGGGCGAAGCTGCCTGGAATTGGCCTTCCATCCACCCCGAGGGGCGAAAATTCGGTCTGATCGCGGTTGCGATCAGCCTGATCTTCTTGCTCATCCTGGATTGGCCGCTCGTCGGCTGGGCGATGCTGCTGCTGTCGATCTGGGTATTTGCCTTCTTCCGCGACCCGGAACGCGTCGTGCCGCAGGACGAACGCTTCATCGTCGCGCCCGCGGACGGTCTGGTGACCCTGATCTCCGAAGTCGAACCCCCACGTGAACTGCAAGGGGAGGATTTGACCGGTATGGCCGGCTTGCCCGCCGGGCCGGTCACGCGCGTTTCCATCTTCATGTCGGTGTTCGACGTGCACATCAATCGCGCCCCGGTTGGCGGCACGGTTCGGCGCGTCGTGTACATCCCCGGGAAGTTCATGAACGCGGATCTGGACAAAGCCAGCGACGAAAACGAGCGACAGCACGTCCTGATCGAGCGGAACGACGGGCAAGTTATCGGAATGACGCAGATTGCGGGACTGGTCGCCCGGCGCATCGTGCCGTTCGTCAAGGCGGGAGATATTCTTGCTGCGGGGCAGCGGGTCGGGCTCATCCGCTTTGGCAGCCGGGTGGACGTCTACCTGCCGCGCGGGACCGAATCGCGTGTTTTGCTCGGGCAGAAGGTGATCGCCGGGGAAACAATCCTGGCAGAACTTGGGCAACAGAGCTTGATTGAAGGAGTTCGGCAGTGACCGAAGGTGATCCATCTGACACGCAGCCTGGTTGGCTAGGGCCGAAAGCGAGCGAGGACGAGGAGCCGATCGCCCGGCGAACAGCGCGCGGGCTGGCCATGCGCGCGGTCCTGCCCAACGCGATCACCGCAGCGGCTCTGTGCTCAGGCCTCACAGGCATTCGCTTTGCGATTGACGGCAATTGGTCGATGGCGGTGTTTGCGATCCTTCTGGCAGGAATGCTCGACGGGATCGACGGACGTATTGCCCGGCTGCTGAAGGCCCAGTCGCGCTTTGGGGCTGAACTGGACAGTCTTGCTGACTCGCTCAGCTTCGGCACGGCCCCGGCGATTGTCTTGTTCCTGTGGGCGCTGCACGACCTGCCGCGCTTCGGGTGGTTCGCGTCGCTTGCGTTTGCGATCTGCTGTGCCCTGCGACTTGCGCGGTTCAACGCCCGGATCGATCTGGATGACCAGCCGCACAAGTCGGCAGGGTTCCTAACCGGGGTGCCTGCCCCTGTCGGGGCGGGCCTGGCGTTCCTGCCGCTTTTCCTCTGGCAGGCCACAGGAGAGGCGGAGTTCCGTCACCCCGTGCTGGTAACGGTGTGGCTGGCGATAGTGGCGTTTCTGATGATTTCGAACCTTCCGACGCTCAGCTGGAGCTCGATCCGCCCGCGGCGACACATACGTCTGGAAGCAATTGCATTGGCCGGGTTGGTGTTCGCAGCCCTGCTGACCGAGCCGTGGTGGACGCTGGCGGTCCTCTCAATCATCTACCTGGTGCTGATGCCCTACGCCTTCGTCAATTACGGGAAGATCAGGCGGCAACGCGCTGCGGCGAAGCAGCCGGCCGCGTAGGCCGTGCAACGGGAGCGCGCGCGGGGCGCACGATCTTCGCTCGATCGCGGGCACCGAACTCCATCGTGCTGAAAAGGACCCGCGGGTCGGCGGCGATCTGGCCGCGAATCATCCGCGCGGTACGGAGCGCCCGGGACAGGGCTTCGGCCGTAACGGCGATTGCCCCCACTCCCACAGCGAGGAAGAACAACGAGATAAAGATGGTCGACATTTTCTCACCTTCCGCCTGTGCTCCAGGCAGCGATTTGCTGTGGAGAGCCTGTGGATAACGTCCTAGGAATCGTTCAGGTTCCACTTCATCCTATGACCGGACGCAATGTTCCCTATATGTTCTGAACCGTCAAGCGCGTTCTGCGGCAAGGCGCGCTTTTTTAGCGCTGAGATGAAGCTGGATTTTCCTCGCCTTCCGGACTAAGTGCCTGCCTCGCTGGAGGTAAAACACGCCAGGTCGGCTTTTTACCGGTCCAGCAAATTCACATGGAAGGCTCATATGCCGGTGCCCGATCTCTTCGGGTTCCCTGCCTTCCAGAGGACAGAACCGGAAAGGAAACTATCATGGCGGTACCCACCGTCTCAATGCAGCAGCTGATCGAGGCCGGCGCACACTTCGGCCACCAGACCCACCGCTGGAACCCGCGGATGAAGCCGTACATCTTTGGTGCGCGGAACGGGGTCCACATCATCGACTTGTCGCAGACCGTCCCGCTGATGGCTCGTGCGCTGGACTTCGTGTCGTCGACCGTCCGCTCCGGCGGCAAGGTGCTGTTCGTCGGCACCAAGCGCCAGGCGCAGGATCCGATTGCCGAAGCGGCTCGCCGGTCAGGTCAGCACTTCGTCAACCATCGCTGGCTTGGCGGCATGCTGACTAACTGGAAGACCATTTCCGGTTCGATCAAGCGCCTCAAGAGCCTGGAAGAGCAGCTCGCTGGTGACACCTCGGGGCTGACCAAGAAGGAAGTGCTCCAGCTTACTCGCGAGCTCGGCAAGCTTGAGATGTCGCTCGGCGGCATCCGCGACATGGGCGGAATTCCGGACGTGATGTTCGTGATCGATGCCAACAAGGAAGAGCTGGCGATCAAGGAAGCCAACATCCTTGGCATTCCGGTGGTCGCGGTGCTCGACACCAATGTCGACCCCAGCGGCATCGCTTTCCCGATTCCCGGCAACGACGACGCCAGCCGCGCCGTCCGTCTTTATTGCGACGCGGTTGCCCAGGCGGCGACACAAGGCCGTAACGAAGGTGTGGTGGATTCGGGCGCCGACATCGGCGGCATGGATCTTCCGCCTGAGGAAGCCGCGACGGCCGAACCGGCTGCTGCCGGAGCGTAACTGACGCATTTTTTTCGCACCGGGCCCTGCCGTTCCAGCGGGCCCGGTGCCCGACGAATTTCAAAAGAGGTACACAATGGCTGCTTACACCGCCGCGGACGTAAAGGCCCTGCGTGAGCGCACCGGCGCGGGCATGATGGATTGCAAGAAGGCGCTGGCCGAAACCAACGGCGACGTCGAAGCCGCCGTCGACAACCTGCGTGCGCGCGGGCTCGCTGCCGCTGCCAAGAAGTCGAGCCGCACCGCTGCCGAAGGTCTGGTTGGCATCGCCGTCGAAGGCACAAAGGGCGTTGCGGTGGAGGTCAACTCCGAAACCGACTTCGTCGCCAAGAACGACCAGTTCCAGGACTTCGTCCGCAATGTCACGCAGAAGGCGCTCGAGCTTTCCGCCGACGATGTCGATGCGCTGAAGGCTGCAGAATACCCGGGTGGCGGCACGGTTGGCGAAAAGCTGACCGATAACGTCGCCACGATTGGTGAGAACCAGCAGATCCGCCGGATCAAGACCGTTTCGGTCAGCAGCGGCGTGGTCGTTCCCTACATGCACAACGCGTCGGCCGCCAATCTCGGCAAGATCGGCGTGCTGGTCGCGCTTGAGAGCGATGCCCCCGCGGACGTGCTGGAGTCGCTTGGAAAGCAGCTTGCGATGCACATCGCCGCCGCATTCCCGCAGGCGCTCGACGCCGACGGTCTTGATGCCGAGGTGATTGACCGTGAGCGTGCGATCGCCCGTGAAAAGGCAGCCGAGAGCGGCAAGCCAGCCGACGTTCAGGAAAAGATGGTCGATGGCGCGGTAAAGAAGTTCGCCAAGGAAAACGCGCTGCTCAGCCAGCTGTTCGTCATGGACAACAAGACGCCGATTTCCGACGTGGTTGCGAAGGCGGGCAAGGACGCAGGCACGCAGATCGTGCTCAAGGACTATGTCCGCTTCCAGCTCGGCGAAGGCATCGAGAAGGAACAGAGCGACTTTGCTGCAGAGGTTGCCGCTGCCGTAAACGGCTGATCCGGCGATCCTTTCAAAACCCCGTGCGGCTCTGGCTGCGCGGGGTTTTTTGTGTCCGCCTCGCCCTTGGCACCGCGCGCCTTCGCCGTATAAGGGCCTAACGCCAGCCCCGGAGAGCTCCCGAAATGATCGTACCCAGCGCCAGGCGCATCCTGCTGAAACTGTCCGGCGAAGTGCTGATGGGCAATCAGCAGTTCGGGATCGATCCCGCTACCGTTGCCGAACTCGCGCAGGAAGTGAAGGATGCGAAGGATACCGGGCTGGAAATTTGCCTGGTCATTGGCGGCGGCAACATCTTTCGCGGAATGGCTGGAGCGGCGCAGGGAATGGACCGCGCTCAGGCCGATTACATGGGCATGCTCGCAACCATCATGAACGCGCTGGCGATGCAGAACGCGCTGGAGCAGCTCGGTGTCAGCACCCGCGTCCAGTCTGCCATCCAGATGGATGCGGTGTGCGAGCCGGTGATCCGCCGCCGGGCTGAACGTCACCTGGAAAAAGGGCGCGTGGTCATCTTTGCAGCCGGTGTCGGCAGCCCGTATTTCACCACCGACAGCGGGGCTGCCCTGCGCGCGGCGGAAATGAAGTGCGACGTGCTGATGAAAGGCACCAGCGTGGACGGGGTCTACGATTCCGACCCGAAGAAGAATCCCGAGGCCAGCCGGTTCGGAACCGTGACGTATGACCGGGTTTTGGCCGACAATCTCAAAGTAATGGACGCCTCCGCCGTCGCGCTCTGCCGCGACAACGCCATCCCGATCGTGGTGTTCTCGATCCGGGAAAAAGGCAACCTTGCCCGCGTTCTGACGGGCGAAGGGGTCCAGACGATAGTCAAAGAGGAAGCGTGACGATGGCGAAATATGACAAGTCCGACATCGAGCGGCGGATGGCCGGCGCGGTGGATTCGCTGAAGAGCGACCTTTCCGGCCTCAGGACCGGGCGCGCCAACATTGCGTTGCTCGATCCGGTTCAGGTGGACGTGTATGGGTCGCTGATGCCGCTCAACCAGGTCGCGACCGTCTCCGCGCCCGAGTCGCGGATGCTGTCGGTCCAGGTCTGGGACAAGGCGAATGTCCAGGCCGTGGCGAAAGGGATTTCCCACGCCAACCTTGGCCTCAACCCGATCATGGACGGACAGACCCTGCGTCTGCCGCTGCCCGATCTGACAGAGGAACGGCGCAAGGATCTGGCCAAGCTGGCCGGGCAGTATGCGGAAAAAGCACGCATCGCGATCCGCAACGTCCGGCGCGATGGAATGGAATCCCTGAAGCAGGACGAGAAGAAGAAGGACATCTCCGAGGACGAGCGCAAGCGCGCCGAGGACGAAGTCCAGAAGCTGACCGACAAGTACATCGCTGACGCTGATGCAGCCGCGGAGGCGAAGGAAAAGGAAATCCTTCAGCCGTGATGCGAGGCTCGCCCTCTCCTGCCTTCGTTCACAAGCCCGGCGATACGCTTGCCATGCAAAGCGAGGGCGGGGGAGCGGGCCACGGCGCCCGCCATGCGGCGATCATCATGGACGGCAACGGGCGCTGGGCGAAGCGCAACCGCCTGCCGCGCGCGATGGGCCACTATCGCGGGGTTGAGGCGGTCCGCCGGACGGTCCGCGCAGCCGGGGCGCTGGGGCTGGAATGCCTCACGCTATACGCCTTCTCCTCAGAGAACTGGAAACGGCCGGAGGAGGAGATTTCCGATCTCATGGGCTTGATGCGCAAGTTCATCGCGAGCGACTTGCCCGAGTTTATCGCCAACGGCGTACGGCTGAAGATCATCGGCGACTACACGGTGCTTGAGCCGGATATCGTCGCCATGCTGGACGATGCGCTGGCGCGGACCGCCAACGGGCAGCGCACCGTAGCGGTGGCGCTCAATTACGGCTCGCAACAGGAAATCGCCCGGGCCGCCGCGAAAGCAGCGCAAGCGGGCGAGATCACGCCGGAATCGATTTCCGCGCATCTCGACACGGCCGACCTGCCGCCGCTGGACCTGCTGATCCGCACGTCGGGTGAGGTCCGCTTGTCGAATTTCCTGCTGTGGCAAGCGGCTTATGCGGAAATGTGGTTCACCGACGTACTGTGGCCCGATTTCATGCCCGCCCATCTGGAAGAGGCGCTGAACAGCTTCGCCGGGCGGGAGCGTCGCTTTGGCGGGCGATAGGACCAGCGCCGTCGCAAAGCCGGCATCCCGAAACCCCGACCTGCCGGTGCGGGTCGCCTCCGCACTTGCGATGCTGGCGCTCGCCGCCGGAGCCTTCGCACTGGGTAATCCGTGGCTGCAGGCCTTCATCGTGCTGGTCACGCTCGTCACCCTGATCGAATTCAGCCTGCTGGTGGTGAAAGCCACCGACAACGTGTTCTACCGCGTCGGCGGTATTCTGGCCGGCGCAGTCTACATCCTCCTGTCAGCGGCCTTTCTCGTGTTTCAGGAACGGTTCGTAATGGCCATGCTGGTGATCTCGGTCATCCTGACTGACACCGGCGCCTACTTTGTCGGTCGGGCAATCGGCGGACCCAAGGTCGCACCGCGGATCAGCCCATCGAAGACCTGGGCCGGCTTGTTTGGAGGGATGGCGGCCTCCGCGGCCTGGTTGGCAGTGGTTGCCGGCGTACTCAGTTCCGCACTTGGCCGGCTCGACAGCGGGTCCGGTCCCGGCGTCGCATGGAACGCCGTGCTGGTCGCCGCTTTGATCGGGGCAGGGCTAGCCGTTGCGGCCCAAGCGGGTGATTTCTTCGAAAGCTGGCTGAAACGGAAGGCTGGGGTGAAGGATTCCTCGCGCCTGATCCCCGGTCACGGCGGCGTGCTCGACCGCGTGGACGGCTTGATCGCCGTCAGCCTGCTTGCCGGACTGCTGGGCGGCTGGGCCGGGTTGTGACGGTGCGCTCCATCTCGATTCTGGGGGCAACCGGCTCCATCGGTGCCTCCACGCTGGACCTGATCCGGCGCGATCGCGAACAATGGCGCGTCGTCGCGTTGACTGCCAACTGCCAGGCGTCGCAGCTTGCCGAGCTTGCGCGGGAATTCGACGCCGAAGTTGCAGTGGTGGCGGACGAAAGCTGCCTGCCCGCCCTGCGCGATGGATTGCAGCGAAGCGGGACGGAAGCGGCCGCGGGGGCGCAGGCGCTGTGTGAGGCGGCGGCGCGCGGAGCCGATGTGACGGTCGCGGCAATCGTCGGCTGCGCGGGACTGGCCCCCACGATGGCCGCGATCCAGCAGGGGCGGGTGGTCGCGCTGGCCAACAAGGAAGCGCTGGTTTCGGCCGGCAACGTGATGACCGCCGCGGTTGCGCAGCATGGCGCCACCCTGCTGCCGGTCGACTCGGAGCACAACGCGATTTTCCAGTGCCTTCAGGCAGGCGAGATCGCGGATGTTCGGTCGATCACCCTGACCGCCAGCGGAGGACCGTTCCGCACCTGGACGCTCGAGCAGCTGGCGCGGGCAACCCCGAAGCAGGCCGTCGCGCATCCCAACTGGGACATGGGCGCCAAGATCAGCGTCGATTCCGCGACGATGATGAACAAGGGGCTGGAACTGATCGAGGCCCACCACTTGTTTCCGGTGGGGCTGGACCGTTTGAACATCATCATCCACCCGCAATCGGTGGTTCATTCGATGGTCGAATACCGCGACCGCTCAACGCTGGCGCAACTTGGCCCGTCGGATATGCGGGTTCCTATCGCCAGTGCGCTCGCCTGGCCGCAGCGAATGGACACTCCCTGTCAGCCGCTCGACCTTGCGGGCCTGGGGGAACTGACCTTCTTTGCACCGGACGAGGAGCGGTTTCCCGCTACGCGCATTGCGAGGGCCGCGGCCGAGGCAGGCGGCGCCGCGCCTGCCGTGCTGAACGCGGCGAACGAAATCGCGGTGGCTGCTTTCCTTGCCGGTCAGATCGGGTTCACGCGAATCTCGTTACTGGCGCAACAAGTTCTGGAGTGCGCCTCCTTCCCCGATCCGTCGAACCTGGACGATGTCCTGGCCGTGGACACCGAGGCAAGAGCGCGCGCCGCCGCGTTGCTGGAGCGTGCCTGACGTGTTCGAAACCCCACCTTTCTGGATGTGGATTGTCGGGTTCATCCTCCTGCTCGGCCCGCTGGTCACGCTGCACGAGCTTGGTCACTATCTGGTCGGCCGCTTCTTCGGGGTGAAGGCTGACGCGTTTTCGGTCGGCTTCGGCAAGGAAGTTGCCGGGTTTACCGACAAGCGCGGGACCCGGTGGAAGCTTTCCGCCCTTCCGCTTGGCGGGTACGTGCAATTCGCAGGAGACATGAATCCTGCCAGCCAGCCGAGCGAGGAATGGCTCGCCCTGCCGGAGGAGGAGCGCCAAAGGACCTTCCCTGCCAAGCCGCTTTGGCAGCGTGCGCTGATTGTCGCCGCCGGCCCCGCGACAAATTTCCTGATCGCAGTGCTGATTCTTGCCGCGTTCAGCTTCGCTTTCGGCAAGCCGCAGGTTCCCCCGATCGTCGATGTGCTGGCGCAAGGCAGTGCGGCGCAAGCGGCCGGGATCGAGATCGGTGACCGGATTGTCTCGGTGGACGGCCAGGAAATCGAATCGTTCGAACAAGTGCGCAACTACGTCGCGCCGCATCCGGGCACTGAAATCGTGCTGGAGATCGATCGGGACGGTGAACGGATGCGGGTGCCGGTCGCGCTCGGCACCACCGTTGAACAGGACCGGTTCGGCAACGAATTCCGTATCGGCCAGCTTGGCGTGGGCGCCACGGGCGGGGAGCTTGTCTCGGTTGGGCCGGCGGAAGCCCTGGTTCTGGGGGTAAGCCGTACGGGACAGATCGTGGAGATGATGGTCACCGGGATCGGCCAGATCATCACCGGCCGCCGCTCTGTCGATGAACTTGGCGGCCCGATCAAGATCGCCAAGTTTTCCGCCGAACAATTGAGCCTCGGCTGGCTCCCGTTCATCAACTTTGCGGCCCTGATCTCGATTAACTTGGCATTCATTAACATCCTGCCAATTCCTGCGCTCGACGGCGGGCATCTGGCTTTCTACGCGGCGGAAGCGGTCCGTCGGAAGCCGATCGGCGCTCGGGGTCAGGAATGGGCGTTCCGCACAGGCATTGCCTTCGTGCTTGCTTTGATGCTGTTCGTCACGATCAACGATTTTCTCTCTCTGCCGGCTTTCAGCGGGTAGACGGAAAAAGGGACGGGTAAGGCGGCGCTTGACCGGCAGTACGCTTGATTGGCCGCGTGTCATCGGGCAGAGGCGCACTCCCACGCCACGCCGGAATTCGCGGGCTATCGTCGGGACCGGGAAAGCATCTGCCGGACGTGCGGCATCAATGAATGGACGGGATATGAGCCGCAGGGCGAAAATCATTTCAGCCTCGGAATTTGCCGTGGCGCTACTGGGCTGCACCATCCTGGCCGGAGTACCGAGTCAGGCGTTCGCCCAGGATGCCGCTCCGGTCGCCGGCGCCCAGCCATCCGCTCAGTCGGTCCCGGCCCAGTCGGCTCCGGCTGCGCAGGCTCCCGCCCCGCAGGGTAGCCCGATCCAGTCTATCGTCGTCGTCGGAGCCGAACGGCTCGAGCCGCAGACGATCCTCAGCTACATCAAGCTGCGCCCGGGTGAACTGTACACCCCGGCGGCCGCCGACCAGGCGCTGAAGGACCTTGCCGCGACGGAGCTGTTCTCCGACTACCAGATCAGCAACGAAGCGGGCGTAGTTACGATCCAGATCACCGAAAACCCGGTGATCAACCGGATCGTCCTGGAAGGCAACAAGCGGATCAAGGACGACAAGATCCTGCCCGAAATCCGGCTGGCGCCGCGGCAGATCTTCACCCGTTCCAAGGTGCGCGCCGACGTTGCCCGCATCATCGAGCTTTACAAGCGGCAAGGCCGCTTCGCCGCCGTCGTCGAACCGCAGATGGTCAAGCTTGACCAGAACCGCGTCGACGTGGTGTTCGAGATCAACGAAGGCCCCAAGTCCAAGGTTCGCCAGATCAACATCATCGGCAATGAGGAATTCAAGGATTCCGAGCTGAAGGATGAAATGGTGACCAAGGAAGCCGGTCTCCTGAAGATCTTCAGTTCCGGCACCAGCTACGATCCCGACCGGCTGGCGTTCGATCAGCAGAAGCTCCGGCTGTTCTACCTCAGCCAGGGCTATGCCGATTTTCGGGTGATCTCGGCCGTGGCCGAACTGACGCCCGACAAGAAGGACTTCATCATCACCTACGTGGTGGAGGAAGGCCCGCGCTACAAATTTGGCGATGTGTCGGTGGAAAGCCAGCTGCGCGACTTCGATAGCGGCGCGCTGACCAAGGCCCTGCCGATGGACGAAGGCGACTGGTACAACGCGAAACTGGTCGAAGACACCGTCGATCAGCTGACCGAAACCGCCGGAACTTTCGGCTACGCGTTCGCGAACGTGCGTCCGGAGTTCGAGCGTAATCGCGAAACGCTAACGATGGACGTCAACTTCGTGATCCGAGAGGCGCCGCGCGTCTATGTCGAGCGAATCGATGTAAACGGCAACACGCTGACGCAGGACAAGGTGATCCGGCGCGAGTTCCGCATCGCGGAAGGCGACGCGTTCAATTCGCTGGCGGTCAAGCGCTCCACCAACCGGATCAACTCGCTGGGTTATTTCCAGGAAAACTTCGAGATCGAACAAGTGCCGGGAAGCGCCCCGGACCGGATCGTGCTTCAGGCCAACGTGCAGGAACAGCCGACCGGGCAGCTTTCGCTTTCCGCCGGGTTCTCCAGCCTGGAAAGCTTCATCCTGCAGGCCTCGATCCAGCAGAAGAACTTCCGCGGCCGCGGACAGACGGCAGGCGCGAGCATAAACTGGTCGCGCTTTTCCCGTTCCGCCCAGCTGAGCTTCACCGAACCCTACGTGTTCGACAAGAACATCTCGGCCGGCATCGACATCTATCGCAGCAACTTCAACAACGGTTACTATGACCGTGATGCTGCCACCTATGAGCAAACCACGACCGGTATGCAGCTGCGGCTTGGTGTTCCGCTGACGGAATACTTGTCGGTGCTGGCGCGCTACACGCTCAACTACGATCAGATCTCGCTTGATGAGCGGACCTACTTTGCCGATCTTGACGGGGACGGGGTCAGCACCTGCGAACCACTGCTTTCCGGCCGCTACCTGTGTGAGGCGATCGGCAACCGGGTAAGCTCGATCCTCGGTGTTTCCGGTATCTACAGTACGCTCAACAACTCGATCCGGCCGACCCGGGGTGAGCGTGTGACCGCAAGCCTCGATTTCGCCGGCCTTGGCGGTTCGGTCCGCTACATCCGGGCGCGCGCGGCAGGGGCGAAATACTGGGACATCGGAAGCGGGTTCATCTTCTCGCTTGCGGCGGAAGGCGGCCACATTCAGGGGCTGAAGGACCGGGGGGAGAATGTCGACGACGTGCTTCTGACCGACCGATTCTTTCTGAACCAGCAACAGCTTCATGGCTTCGACATCCGCGGTGTCGGGCCGCGCGTGATCCGCCGCTTCTATGAACAGGGTGCCGACGGCAAGTATACGCTGCTCCCGCTGAACGACGATCGCAACACCGACGATGCACTTGGCGGCAACACCTACTACCTCGCCCGGGCAGAGCTAGAGATCCCGCTCGGCGCGGGGGCGCGCGAACTGGGGCTGCGGCCATCGCTGTTCGCGGATATCGGATCTGTGTTCAACGTGACCTCTCCGGAACTGATCTCCATCGCGCCGCCAAGCCTGTTCGTTCCGACGCGCAACGACGCCGGGCAAGCGCTTTATTCGCAAACCGGATCGGATGGCACTGTCACGCTTGTCACCAACCCGACCCGCGCAGATGGCACCGCAAATACGCCGGTCGGCAACTCGATCCCCGCTTTCCAGGAGGTCTTCGTCGGCAACTCAGCCAGCCCGCGCATGACGGTGGGGCTTGGCGTGAACTGGAATTCACCCTTCGGCCCCTTCCGGATCGATTTCGCCTATCCCATCCTGAAGCAGGAGGGTGACGATACCCGGATCATCTCCTTCAACGTAGGAACCCAATTCTGATGAAAGCTCTTCTCAAGGCGGCGCTTCCTGCCGCAATCCTGATGACCGCTGTCTCGCCGCTCGCCATCGCGCCCGCCGCCGCCCAGACGGCTCCGAACATCGGCGTGGTCAACATCCAGGCGGTGGTCGCCAACTCCAACGCCTTCAAGGCCGCGCAGCAGCAGCAGCAGACGACCTACCGGGCGCAGCTGGACCAGGCCAACACCCGCCGCCAGGCGATTCAGGCGCAATTGCAGCCGATGATCCAGCAGCTGCAGACCGCCAGCCAGGCCGCCAATCCCAACCAGCAGGCGCTCCAGCAGCAGGCAGCCCAGCTCCAGCAGATCCAGACGAGCGGTCAGCGCGAGCTGCAGCAGATCCTGCAGCCGGTTTCGCTGTCGGAAGCCTATGTGCAGGAACAGCTTGAGGCTCAGCTGGGAACGGCGATCCAGAACGCGGCCCGGCGCCAGAACATCAGCGTCGTGATCACGCCCGATAACGTGCTTTACGCGGATACCGCCGCGGTGCTCAACCAGGCGGTCCTGACCGAGCTGAACACGCTTGTCCCGTCGGTCCAGATCACCCCTCCGCAAGGTTGGCTGCCGCGTGAACTGCGCGAACAGCAAGCCGCTGCCGGCGCGCAGCAGCCGGCTCAGCCGCAGCAGGCCGCCCCGGGTCGCTAAGGAAGAGGGCAGGGCATGAGCGAGGAACCACAGGCTTACGGCATTGCGAAGATCCTCGCTGCCCTGCCGCACCGCTATCCGCTGTTGCTGGTCGACAAGGTCGTAAAGCTCGACCTTGGTGAGCAGATTCATGCGGTGAAGGCGGTAACCTTCAACGAACAGTTCTTTCAGGGGCACTTCCCCGGCCGCCCGATCATGCCGGGCGTGCTTCAGATCGAGGCTCTGGCGCAAGCCGCCGGGATCTTGGCGGTGGAAACGCTGGAACTGGCTGGAAGCGGCAAGCTGGTGTATTTCATGGCCATCGAGGAAGCCAAGTTCCGCGCTCCGGTGGAGCCGGGCTGCCTGCTCGATCTCAAGGTCGCGTTCGTCCAGAAGCGGAGCCGGGTGTGCAAGTTCCGGGGCGAAGCCAGCGTCGAGGGCAAGGTCACCTGCGAAGTGCAGTTCACCGCGATGATCGCTGACGCGCCCAAGGAAGACTGAGCCGGGCCAAAGCCTTGTAGTATCGGCGTCCTGTGTGTATGGGCGCCGCTTTCCCGCATTCGGCCGGTCGGAACCGGCCACCAATGGAGTCCAGCGCGATGAAGGCCGAAATCCATCCCGATTACCACATGATCAAGATCCAGATGACCGACGGCACCGTGTACGAAACCCGTTCCACCTGGGGGAAAGAGGGTGACACGATGACGCTGGAAATCGACCCGACGAGCCACCCGGCCTGGACCGGTGGCACGCGCCAGGTGGATCAGGGCGGCCGCGTCGCGCAGTTCAACAAGCGTTTCGGCGGGCTCTCGCTCACCAAGAAGTAAGCGCCAGCGCGACTACGAATCGAGAAGGGCGGCCCGCGAGGGTCGCCCTTTTTCGTTCAGCCTTCGGGTTCGTATCGCATCATCCCGGCATAGCGGCTCGTGCCGCCGTCCACCGGGTGGTTCTGCCCGTCGAACACCGGCACTTCTGCCCAGTCGTATGGGCTGAACCCTTCAAGACACGCCGCGTTGATGCCGTACTTGTCCGGATCCGACCGGGTCTGGTGGAAGGTATGGATGCCGCAGCGGGAACAGAAGCGGTGCTTTGCCTCTCCGCTGTGAAAGGTGTAGAGCGTCAGCGCGTCTTCACCTTGGGTAACCGAAAGGGCGCCAAGCGGCACGTCGATCATCACCACGCCCTTCATCGCACAGATCGAGCAATTGCACCGCCGCGGGCGCGGATCGGCTGGCAGGTCGACCGTGAACCGCACGGTGCCGCAGTGGCAGGAACCACCGTGCTTTCCGCTGGTGGGCGCTTGCGTCGCGGATCCGCTCATCTCCAAGGCCTTTCCCGGTACCATTTGGTGATCACGTACTTTACCCCTTTGCGCACCTTCATGCCGTGGTGGAGCGTCGCCGGATTCAGGGTGCCGTCCGGCCGGTGGTTGTTCCAGCACAGCAGCTTGCCCATCTCGGGCTGAAAGGTCTTGCCGATCACCTTGAACCGGGTGGCGCCGCCCGCTTCCGGTTCGTTGAGGTAGATCATGAACGTCCAGGTCCGCTGCCCCGCAACGGAGCAGTAGCGGGTGAAATCCGCGCCATCCGGCTCGAAGTAGTCGGTGTGGTTCTTGAATTCCTGCCCGACGGCATAGCGCTGGCCCTGAACCGGCTCACCATGCACAGGATCGATGCCATTGAGCGCGAACAAGCGGCGCTCCAGTTCCTGCACCATCGGTTCCGCCGGGTTGAGGTCGCAGGTTTCACTGGTGCGGAAGGCGGCGTCTCCGTTGGGATCGGCCAAGGTCGACGGGCGCCGGTTTGAATCGATCAGGCCGATCAGCTGCAAGCACAGTTCCGGCGGGAGAAAGCGCGGGCAGTCGAACACTTCGGCCCGGGGGGAGGGTACGCGCCGGACCCCCGGCTGCGTCAGCAACTGCGCAGCCGAGGTTTCGCCGGGATGAGCCAGGGTCGTCATCGAGGTGGACTGCGTGCGAGGTCAGGCCATCTCCACCGCGACGGCAGTGGCTTCCCCGCCGCCGATGCACAGCGAGGCGATGCCGCGCTTCTTGCCCTGCTGCTTCAGGGCATTGAGCAGCGTGACGATGATCCGGGTGCCGGACGCGCCGATCGGATGGCCAAGCGCGGTGCCGCCTCCGTTGACGTTGATCTTGTCATGCGGAATGCCGAGATCCCTCATCGCGAACATCGCGACGCAGGCGAACGCCTCGTTCACCTCGAACAGATCGACATCGTCCACCGACCAGCCGGTCTGCTTCAGCAGCTTCTCGATCGCGCCGACGGGGGCGGTGGTGAACGCGCGCGGTTCCTGCGCGTGGGCGCTCATCCCCACGATCCGGGCAACAGGCTGCACGCCTTTGTCCTTCGCCACGCTTTCGCGCGCCAGGACCACGGCGGCCGCACCGTCCGAAATGGAAGATGATGTCGCGGCCGTGATCGTCCCGTCCTTGGCGAAGGCGGGCTTGAGCTGCGGGATCTTCTCCGGGCGGCCGCGTCCCGGCTGTTCGTCGGTATCGACCACTGTCTCGCCCTTGCGGCTCTGAATGGTCACGGGCACGATTTCGTTGGTGAACGCGCCGCTCGCGATGGCCTTGTTCGCCCGGTCGAGCGATTCGATGGAGTAATCGTCCATGTCCTGCCGGGTGAGCTGGTACTCGTTGGCGGTTTCCTGCGCGAACGAGCCCATCGCGGCGCCGTTTTCGTAGGCATCCTCCAGCCCGTCCAGGAACATGTGGTCATACGCGGTGTCGTGGCCCAGCCGTGCGCCGGAGCGGTGCTTCTTCAGCAGGTACGGCGCGTTGGTCATGCTTTCCATTCCCCCGGCCACGACAAGGTCGATCGTGCCCGCAGCCAGCGCCTCTGCTCCCATGATCACCGTCTGCATGCCCGATCCGCAGACCTTGTTGACGGTGGTCGCCTCAACCGACTTGGGCAGGCCGGCCTTGATCGCCGCCTGGCGCGCCGGCGCCTGGCCCAGTCCGGCCGGCAGCACGCAGCCCATGTAGACCCGGTCAATGTCCTCTCCCGCGATCCCGGCGCGTTCGACCGCGCCCTTGACCGCGGCCGCGCCGAGATCGGTCGCCGCGACATCGGACAGCGCGCCTTGCATCCCGCCCATCGGCGTGCGCGCGTAGGAAAGGACGACGATGGGATCGGCTTGCGAGAAGGTGGCCATGGATGCGTCTGCCTGTCTGGAGTTGAAACGTTCGAGGATCGACCCAATCTAAAACCCCGACTGGCCAAAAGCAAACCCGGTACCGGCATTCCCTCTGAGGACGCCGCCGGGTTCACGCACATCCAAACCTATGAGCTACGAACCTGCGAACCCTTGAACCTGCGGGCCGGGGCGACTAGGGGCCAGTCAGTTTCTTAGCAAACGAGTCAGCCCTTTGGTCGCCACCGAATACCTTCTCGGATACCTTCCGATCCTGATCTTCCTGGGCGTCGCGCTGGCGCTTTCGGCGTTGTTCGTCTTCCTGCCGATCGGGGTGTCCCGCATCACCGGCTCGCACAGGCCGGACACCGCCAAGCTGAGCGAGTACGAATCCGGGTTTCCGGCTTTCGAATCCCCGCGCAGCCAGTTCGACGTGCGGTTCTATCTGGTCGCGATCCTGTTCATCATCTTCGACCTGGAAGCGGCCTTCTTGTTCCCGTGGGCAGTGAGCCTTGAGTTCACCGGCTGGCCGGGCTGGATCACGATGATGGTATTCCTGGCGGAACTGGCCATCGGCTTTGCCTACGCCTGGAAAAAGGGAGCCCTGGAATGGGAGTAGACCAGCAGAACCACCGGACCGGTCGCCCGCCCGCGACCACGGTTCCCGGTGCCGCCCACAATCAAATCCTCCACCCCGAGATCCGCCAGCCGGATGGGGTGTTCTACGAATCCCTGACCAACGAGGTGTCCGACAAGGGTTACCTCGTCACCTCGGCGGAAGAACTGTTCCAGTGGGCCCGCACGGGCTCCTTGTGGTGGATGACGTTCGGCCTCGCCTGCTGCGCGGTGGAGATGATCCACGTCAGCATGCCACGCTATGACATGGAACGCTTCGGCGTCGCTCCGCGCGCGTCGCCGCGACAGTCGGACGTGATGATCGTTGCCGGTACGCTGTGCAACAAGATGGCTCCGGCGCTGCGCCGGGTCTACGATCAGATGAGCGAGCCGAAGTACGTGATCTCGATGGGCAGCTGCGCCAACGGCGGCGGTTATTATCACTACAGCTACTCGGTGGTTCGCGGCTGTGACCGGATCGTGCCCGTGGACATCTATGTTCCGGGCTGCCCCCCGACGGCCGAGGCACTGCTCTACGGCGTGATGCAGCTTGAGCGGAAGATTCGCCGCATCGGCACGATTGAACGGTGAGGCCTGCACGATGACAACCCCGGTCCTGCACTCGGCCCCGCGCTATGCTTCTCACGAGGGCATGCGCGAGGGGATTTCCGCCGCGCTTGGCGCGATGCTGCTCGACTCGCGGGAGCAGAACGGAGAGCTGCTGTTCACCGTCCGGCGCGAAGCGATCGAGGACGCGCTGCGCCTTTTGCGCGACCAGTTCCAGTACCAGCAGCTGATGGACATTGCCGGCGTCGACTACCCGTCGCGGCTGGAACGGTTCGAAGTCGTGTACATGCTGCTCTCGGTAACGAGGAACCACCGGATCATCGTCAAGGTTTCGACCGACGAGACGAGCCCCGTACCGACGGTGACCACGCTGTGGCCGAACGCCGGCTGGCTGGAGCGGGAAACCTACGACATGTACGGCGTGCTGTTCGACGGCAATCTCGACTTGCGGCGCATCCTGACCGACTACGGCTTCGAAGGGCATCCGTTCCGCAAGGACTTCCCGCTGACCGGCTACCAGGAACTGCGCTATTCCGAAGAGCAGAAGCGCGTGGTCTATGAGCCGGTCGAGCTGCCGCAGGACTTGCGCAACTTCGATTTCCTGAGCCCTTGGGAAGGTGCGGACTACCCGCTGGCCGGCGATGAGAAAGCTTCGCCCGTGCCCCCCGCGCCGCATGCCCAGCCGGTGCCGGAGAAGGGCGGCGTCGTCGACACCAAGAACCCGGTGACCCGCGGCGCGCCCACCGTCGACGTACCGCAGACGACCGACAGCCCGAAGGAAACCGGCGCCGGTGCGAAGACCGACGACAAGGCCGCCGATCACGTAGCCCCCGGACGGGTTTCCAAGGGTACGGTTTCCGGGCAGGGCGACGCGAACCCCGATCCGGTGGAAACCGACATCGATGCCCCCGGCGCGCCGGAAGCTACGGAGAGCCGTCCCGGCCGCGATGCGGACGACGATGTCGACCGCGACAACAAGCCTGAAAGCGGCACCGGCAAGCCCGGCCGTTCGGGTGAAGGAGAAGGCGCATGAGCGTCAACCTGACCATCGACCAGGGCGGCGCCCCGCTCGGCGAGGGCATCCAGAGCTACACGCTCAATTTCGGTCCGCAGCATCCCGCGGCGCACGGCGTGCTGCGCATGGTGATGGAGCTTGACGGTGAGGTGATCGAGCGGATCGATCCCCACGTCGGCCTCCTTCATCGCGGCACGGAAAAGCTGATCGAGTACAAGACCTACCTCCAGGCGCTGCCGTACTTCGACCGCCTCGATTACGTCAGCCCGATGTGCATGGAGCACACCTGGGTGCTGGCGATCGAGAAGCTGCTCAATCTCGAAGTGCCGATCCGCGCGCAGTACCTGCGGGTGCTGTTCGCGGAACTGACCCGGATCAAGAACCACCTGCTCAACATCGGCAGCCACGTGATGGACGTCGGCGCGATGACGCCGAACCTGTGGCTGTTCGAATTGCGCGAAGACCTAATGAACTTCTACGAACGGGCCTCGGGTGCGCGGATGCACGCCGCGTGGTTCCGCCCGGGCGGGGTGCACCAGGACGTGCCGCTCAAGCTGCTGGCCGACATCTCCGACTGGCTAGACACTCGTTTGCCGACGCTGTTCGAAGACGCGATGAGCCTGGTGGTCGACAACCGCATCTTCAAGCAGCGCAACGTCGACATCGCCATCGTCAGCAAGGAAGACGCGCTGGCCTGGGGCTTTTCCGGGCCGATGATCCGCGCGGCCGGCATTCCGTGGGACCTGCGCAAGAGCCAGCCCTACGATGTCTATGACCGGATGGACTTCGAAGTGCCGATCGGCACCAACAGCGACTGCTATGACCGGATGATGATCCGGGTCGAGGAAGTGCGCCAGTCCGCAAGGATCATGAAGCAGTGCCTGGCGGAAATGCCGGAAGGGCCGATTGCATCCGACGACCGCAAGATCGCGCCGCCGAAGCGGGGTGAAATGAAGCAGTCGATGGAAGCGATGATCCATCACTTCAAGCTCTACACCGAAGGCTTCCACGTTCCGGCCGGCGAATGCTACGTGGCGACCGAAAGCCCGAAGGGCGAATTCGGCGTCTATGTGGTCAGCGACGGCACCAACAAGCCGTATCGCTGCAAGATCCGCCCGACGGCCTTCAGCCATCTGCAAGCAATGGATTTCATGAGCAAGGGCCACATGCTGCCGGATGCCACCGCCATTCTCGGCGCGATCGACCTTGTCCTTGGGGAGTGCGACCGGTGAGGTCCAGTATCGACATGATGCGGGTGTGGGCCGCGGCGACCGGATTGATCCTGATCGCGTGGTTCGTGGTGCAGATGGTTTCCGGCCAGTCGGTTTCCGAGATGCTCCCGATGCTGATCGCCGCGATCCTCGGGTTCGAGCTGACGCTGCTCGGCCAGGATGCATGGCGCAAGCGGGAGCAGCGCCGTGGCTGAGCGGGCAATCGCACAAGACACCCCCGAACTGCGCGCGCGGTGGGGCAACTTCGCCTGGAGCGCAGAGAACGTGGCCAAGGCGAAGGAAATCGTCGGGCGCTACCCGGAAGGGCGATCCCGTTCGGCGGTGATGCCGCTGCTGTTCCTGGCGCAGTACCAGGTCGGCGCGGAAACCAACACGCAAGGCTGGCTGCCGATCCCGGTGATGGAGTTCATCGCCGACTATCTCGGCATGCCGGTGATCCGGGTGCTGGAGGTCGCGACCTTCTACACCATGTACAACCTTGCCCCGGTCGGGCGCTATCACGTGCAGGTCTGCGGAACGACGCCGTGCATGCTGCGCGGGTCGGACGACCTGATCGAGGCGTGCTACCGCCGCGGTATGCGCAAGGGGCACACGTCCCCGGACGGCTTGTGGACTTTCACCGAGGTGGAATGCATGGGCAACTGCGCCAGCGCGCCGATGGTCCAGATCAACGACGACAACTACGAGGATCTGACCGTCGAACGGCTCGATCACATCCTCAATGAACTTGTCGCCGGACGGCAGCCGAAGACCGGAACGCAGGAGCCGGGCCGCCATACGGTGGAGCCGATCGGCGGACCGACCACGCTGACCGACATGGTTTCCGACAACCACGATTATCGGGGCGAATGGGGATGAACACTGTTGTCTTCCTGCTCGTGGCGCTGGTCGCCATCTTCCTCGCGTGGAAGTTGCTGGCCGGCATCGTCAAGACCGTGGCCCTGGCGGCGATCCTGATCATCGCGGCGATCGTCGTATTCGGAGTGCTCAGCTGATGCTCGCTGACAAGGACCGCATCTTTACCAATCTCTACGGCTTCCAGGACTGGAGGCTCGATGCCGCACGCAAGCGGGGGGACTGGGATGAAACCAAGGCTCTGATCGCCCGCGGACAGGACGCGATCATCGACGAGATCAAGGCGTCGGGTCTACGCGGGCGCGGCGGAGCAGGCTTCCCCACCGGCATGAAGTGGTCCTTCATGCCCAAGGAGAGCAAGGACGGTCGTCCCAGCTTCCTGGTGATCAACGCCGACGAATCCGAACCCGGATCCTGCAAGGACCGCGAGATCATCCGGCACGATCCGCACAAGCTCGTCGAAGGCGCGCTGGTCGCAGGCTTCGCGATGCGGGCGCGCGCCGCCTATATCTACATCCGCGGCGAATACATCCGCGAGGCCGAAACCCTGTTTTCTGCCGTGCAGGAAGCCTACGACGCCGGGCTGCTGGGCAAGAACGCCGCCGGGTCGGGCTATGACTTTGACGTCTTCGTCCATCGCGGCGCCGGCGCATATATCTGCGGTGAAGAAACCGCGATGATCGAAAGCCTGGAAGGCAAGAAGGGCCAGCCGCGCCTGAAGCCGCCGTTCCCGGCCGGCGCAGGCCTCTATGGCTGCCCGACCACCGTCAACAACGTGGAATCGATCGCGGTCGTGCCGACGATCCTGCGGCGCGGCGCCGCCTGGTTCTCCAGCTTCGGACGGGAGAACAACAAGGGTACCAAGCTGTTCCAGATTTCCGGCCATGTCGAACGGCCCTGCGTCGTCGAAGACGCGATGGGCGTGCCGTTCCGTGAACTGATCGAGAAGCACTGCGGCGGAATTCGCGGCGGATGGGACAACCTGCTGGCCGTGATCCCGGGGGGGTCATCGGTCCCGCTGGTTCCGGCCGAACAGATCATCGACGCTCCGATGGACTTCGACGGGCTGAAGGAAGTCGGTTCCGGCCTCGGCACCGCCGCGATCATCGTGATGGACAAGTCGACCGACATCGTCCGGGCGATCAGCCGCATCTCGTATTTCTACAAGCACGAAAGCTGCGGCCAGTGCACTCCGTGCCGCGAAGGCACCGGCTGGATGTGGCGCATGATGGAGCGCTTGCGCGTAGGCGAGGCGCTGCCGGAAGAGATCGACATGCTGTACGAAGTGACCAAGCAGGTCGAAGGCCACACCATCTGCGCGCTTGGCGACGCCGCCGCGTGGCCGATTCAGGGCCTGATCCGTCATTTCCGCCCGGAACTGGAACGCCGCATTTCGGAACGCCAGACGGGATTGCAGGAGGCCGCAGAGTGAGGAGCCTCGCAGGTTCCATCGTGACGGGGGCGCTGTTTTCGTCTGCTGCGCTTGCCTGCGCCACCGCGCCTGCGGCGGCGCAGGACACAGCGACGGGGTCGCGGGTCAACCCGGGGCGCCAGGCGACCGCCAATTCTGCGACTGCCGAACGTCCTGCGCTGCTCTATCGCGTGATCGGTTGCGCGGTGCACAAGCGTCAGGACAAGGCCGAGGCGTTTCTCCGGGCCCTCGATCCGGAGCAGGCCGAATACGAAGTAAACGTCCTTCTCAAACCGCGGGAGTGCCACTTCGGCACACTGGCCGACGCGCGCGAAACTCAGATCGAGTACACCGCCAGCACAAGCCTCATCCGCGGGATGACGGCAGAGGTCCTGCTCAAGAAAAGTCAGCGGGACGATGCGCTGCAGCCGATGGAGCTTCAACTCCATTACCCGCGCGAATGGCATGCGCTGACCACGCGGGACAAGGCGGTGGACGAGATGGCGACATGCGTCGCCGACAGCAATCCGCAAAGCATCGAAGCGGTCTTGCAGACAGCGCCCGGCGGTCCGGAAGAGCGTACATCGATCCAGGCGCTCGCCCCTTGGCTAGGCGTCTGCCTGCAATCGGGGTATGAGCTTGACGGGCAGCCACTTGGTTTGCGAAGCGCACTTGCCGAGGCACTCTACTACCGCACATTTCACCCCGAACCGGCCGCCACTGCGGACCGGACGGAAGCGAGCAAATAATGCCCAAAGTCACCGTAGACGGTCAGGAAATCGAAGTCCCCAACGGGGCAACCGTGCTGCAGGCGTGCGAGCTTGCCGGCAAGGAAATCCCGCGCTTCTGCTATCATGAGCGGCTGTCGATTGCCGGCAACTGCCGCATGTGCCTGGTGGAAGTGAAGCCGGGACCGCCCAAGCCGCAGGCCTCCTGTGCGCTGCCCGCCACCGAAGGCCAGGAAATCCGCACCGACAGCGAAATGGTCAAGAAGGCGCGGGAAGGGGTGCTGGAGTTCCTCCTCATCAACCACCCGCTCGACTGCCCGATCTGCGATCAGGGCGGCGAATGCGACTTGCAGGACCAGACCCTGTTCTACGGCCGCGGCGCCTCGCGCTACCATGAGAACAAGCGCGCGGTGACCGAGAAGTACATGGGCCCGCTGATCAAGACGATCATGACCCGCTGCATCCACTGCACCCGCTGCGTGCGCTTCTCCGAAGAAATCGCCGGCGTGGACGAAATCGGCGCGCTCTATCGCGGCGAGGACATGCAGATCACGACCTACCTCGAACAAGCCGCCAGCCACGAACTGTCCGCCAACGTGATCGACTTGTGCCCGGTCGGCGCGCTGACCAGCCGTCCGTTCTCGTTTGAGGCGCGTCCGTGGGAGCTGAAGAAGACGCTGTCGATCGACGTGTCCGATGCGACGGGCGCCAACATCCGGGTCGACAGCCGCGGGCGCGAAGTGCTGCGCATCCTGCCGCGCAACAACGATGACGTGAACGAGGAATGGATTTCCGACAAGGGCCGCTTCCAGGCTGACGGGCTGATCCGCAGGCGGCTGGATCGGGTGTGGATCCGCCGCGGCGGCAAGCTCGAAGCCGCGCTGTGGGACGATGCCTTTGCGATGATTGCGGGCGTGAACGCGGGCAGCAGCGTGGCTGCGCTTGCGGGCGACCTGCTCGACTGCGAAACGATGTTCGCGGCGAAGAAGCTGCTTGGCGCGCTCGGTTCCAACCTGATCGAAAGCCGCCAGACCGGCATGGCTTACGACGTTTCGAACCTCGCGGGCGTGAACTTCAACACCTCGCTGGCCGAAATCGAGAACGCCGATACGATCCTGATCGTCGGCAGCCATGTCCGCTGGGAAGCGCCGCTGCTCAACGTCCGTCTGCGCAAGGCGGTCAAGCGCGGGGCCAAGGTGTTCATCGTCGGCCCGCAGTGGGATCCGACGTATGCCGCCGAGTTCCTAGGCGAGGACGCAGGCGTGTTCCACGACTTGCCGAGCCACGTGACCGAAGCCTTCGGGCAAGCGGAGCGTCCGGCGGTGATCGTTGGGGCGGGCGGGTTGGTGGCCGGCGCGCTTGGCCCGGCACTCGCGTTCGCGCAGCAGCATAACTTGGTCAGGGACGGCTGGAACGGCTTCAATGTCGTCCACACGGCTGCCGCCCGCATGGGCGCGCTGATGCTCGGCTTTGCGCAAAAGGGCGGCATGGCCGACATCGTCGCGGCCCAGCCGAAGCTGGTGCTTTCGCTCGGCGCGGACGAAGTCGACTACAGCCAGTTCCCGGGCGCGCTGAAGGTCTATATCGGCCATCACGGTGACAAGGGCGCGCACGCGGCGGACATCATCCTGCCTGCCTCCGCCTTCACCGAAAAAGCCGGGACTTACGTCAATACCGAAGGCCGGGTGCAGTTTTCCGACAAGGCTGTGTTCGCACCCGGAGACGCTCGGGAAGACTGGACGATCCTGCGCGCGCTGGCCGATACGCTCGGCGTCTCGATCGGGTTCGACAGCTTTGATCAGCTGCGGGCCACCATGATCGCTGAAGTTCCTGCTCTCGGGCAGGAAGGGCTCGCCCATTACGGCGCGCTGCCGCTGGCGCCGCGAGGAGCACGGGCAACGGGCGCGATCGCTTATCCGATCAAGGACTTCTATCTGACCAACCCGATCGCACGGGCCAGCGAGACACTGCAGCGCTGCTCGGCCGAATTGCTTCACGGGCAGGATTTCGCGGAGGCAGCGGAGTGACCGAGACCTTTGTCTATTGGGGAATGGACCCCGACTGGGCCTGGTTCCTTGCGACCGTCGCCGGCATCCTGCTGATCGCGCTGCCGCTGATGCTCGCGGTGGCGATGGTGATCTATGTCGACCGCAAGGTCTGGGCGGCCATGGCGCTGCGGCGCGGGCCGAACGTGGTCGGGCCGTTCGGCTTGCTGCAAAGCTTTGCTGACGGGCTGAAGGTGTTCCTGCAGGAAACCATCATCCCGACCGCGGCGAACAAGGGCTTGTTCCTGATCGCCCCGATCATCACGTTCACCGTCGCGCTGATGGCGTGGGCGGTTATCCCGTTCAATTCAGGCGCGGTGCTGGCCAACATCAACGTCGGCTTGCTCTACATCTTCGCGATCAGTTCGCTCGGCGTGTACGGCGTGGTCATTTCCGGCTGGGCCTCCAACTCGAAGTACCCGTTCTTCTCCGCGATGCGCGCTTCGGCGCAGATGATCAGCTACGAAGTCTCCATCGGCTTCATCATCGTTTGCGTGGTGCTGTGGGCGAACAGCTTCAATCTGAACGCGATCGTTTGGGCGCAGAAAGGCCACATCTTCGGTCTGATCAACGGGTTCGCCTTCAACCCGCTGCTGTTCCCGGTGTGGGTCCTGTTCCTGATTTCCAGCCTCGCCGAAACCCAGCGCGCCCCGTTCGACCTGACCGAGGCGGAAAGCGAGCTCGTCGCCGGCTACCAGACCGAATATTCGTCGATGAGCTTTGCCCTGTTCTGGCTCGGCGAATACGCCAACGTGTTGCTGATGTGCGCGCTGAATGCGACGCTGTTCTTCGGCGGCTGGCTGCCGCCGCTCGACATCGGGTTCCTTTACCTGGTGCCGGGCTGGATCTGGCTGTTTGCGAAGATATTCTTCTTCTTCTTGGTGTTCAGCTGGATCAAGGCCACTGTCCCGCGCTTCCGCTATGACCAGCTGATGCGTCTGGGCTGGAAGATTTTCCTGCCGATGAGCCTCATCTTCGTGGTGATCGTCTCCGGCTTCCTGATGTTTACGAGGTACGGGGCATGAACGTCGCCCAGCTCGTCAAGAGCTTCACTCTCTGGGAATTCGTGAAGGCGCACGCGCTGACTCTGAAGTATTTCTTCAAGCCGAAGGCGACGCTCAACTACCCCTACGAAAAGAACGCGATCAGCCCGCGCTTTCGCGGTGAACACGTGCTGCGGCGCTATCCCAACGGGGAAGAACGCTGCATCGCCTGCAAATTGTGCGAAGCGGTGTGCCCGGCCTGGGCCATCACGATCGAGGCCGAACCGCGGGAGGACGGCAGCCGCCGCACCACCCGTTACGACATCGACATGACCAAGTGCATCTACTGCGGCTTCTGCCAGGAAGCTTGTCCGGTGGACGCGATTGTCGAAGGGCCGAACTTCGAATTTTCCACCGAAACCCGGGAAGAGCTTTTGTACGACAAGGCAAAATTGCTCGCCAACGGGGACAAGTGGGAACGGGCCGTCGCGGCGAACCTTGAAGCGGACGCTCCGTACCGCTAGGCGGCGCAAGCTGCGATGATTCACCAGGGCCGTGATCCCGGTGCGGGGATTCGCGACACAAAGTCCGACCAGGAGGCGTGAAATTCCGGGATTTCCCGGAGTGACGGAAACCAGGCATGATTCAAGCTTTCGCCTTCTATCTTTTCGCCGCGCTGGTGCTCGCCTCGGGCGCGTTCACCATTCTCGCGCGCAATCCGGTGCATTCGGTGCTCTGGCTGATCCTCGCGTTCTTCAACGCGGCGGGCCTGATGGTGATCGTCGGGGCTGAATTCATCGCGATGCTGCTGGTGATCGTCTACGTCGGTGCGGTCGCAGTACTGTTCCTGTTCGTGGTCATGATGCTCGACATCGACTTTGCCGAACTGCGCTCCGGCCTCGTTCGCTATTTCCCGCTCGGGCTGGCGATCGCGGTGGTGCTCGCCGCGGAACTGGTGCTCGGCGTCGGCGCTTACCGCGCCGGTGCGCTGGAGCTGGGGACGCCGGCGGCCGAAACCGCGCCGCTGGTGGGTGAGGCGAATATCGTCAGCATCGGTGCGCTACTCTACGGCAGGTATCTGTTCCTGTTCGAAAGCGCAGGGATCATCCTGCTGGTGGCGATGATCGGTGCCATTGTGCTGACCCAGCGCGAAGCGCGGGCGGATGCCGGGCGCTCACAGCAGAACATTTCCCGCCAAGTCAGCCGCCGTCCCGAGGAAGCGACGGTCAACACGCGGCCGGAAGTCGGCCAAGGGGTGCAGCTGTGATTGGTATCGAACACTATATCGTCGTCAGCTCGATCCTGTTCGTGCTCGGCGTTCTGGGGATCTTCCTCAATCGCAAGAACGTGATCGTCATCCTGATGGCGATCGAACTGATCCTGCTGTCGGTGAACATCAACTTCGTCGCGTTCAGCGCGTTCCTGAACGACCTTGTCGGCCAGGTGTTCGCCATGTTGGTCCTGACGGTCGCCGCGGGCGAGGCGGCGATCGGGCTGGCCATCCTGGTGATCTATTATCGCAGCCGCGGCACAATCGCGGTGGACGATGCAAACCGGATGAAGGGGTAAGCTCCAGATGATCGAGATCATCGTCTTCGCGCCCCTGCTGGCGGCGATCGTTGCCGGGTTGGGCAATCGCGGGCTCGGCAACACCGTGGCCAAGGTTGTGACCACCGGCGCGCTGTTTCTTTCCTGTGCGCTGTCCTGGCCGATCTTCCTCGGTTTCCTCGGCGGCACGGCCGAGCCGGGCGTCGTGCCTGTGCTCCACTGGGTCCAGTCCGGCAGCCTGAGCTTCGACTGGTCGCTGCGCGTGGATACGCTGACCGCGATCATGCTGGTGGTGATCACCAGCGTCTCGGCGCTCGTGCACCTCTACAGCTGGGGCTACATGGACGAAGATCCGGATCAGCCGCGCTTCTTCGCCTACTTGTCGCTGTTCACCTTCGCGATGCTCATGCTGGTGACGGCCAACAACCTGGTGCAGATGTTCTTCGGCTGGGAAGGCGTGGGTCTTGCGTCCTACCTGCTGATCGGCTTCTGGTTCCGCAAGCCCACTGCCAACGCCGCCGCGATCAAGGCATTCGTCGTGAACCGCGTTGGCGATCTTGGCTTCATGCTCGGTATCTTCGGCCTGTTCCTGGTGTTCGGAACCGTCTCGATCCCCGAGATCCTCGTCGCCGCTCCCACAGCTGCGGGTTCCAGCATCACCTTCCTCGGCATGCGGCTGTCCACGCTCGACATCCTCTGCTTCCTGCTGTTCATCGGCGCGATGGGCAAGTCGGCCCAGCTCGGCCTGCACGTCTGGCTGCCGGACGCGATGGAAGGCCCGACGCCGGTGTCCGCGCTGATCCACGCCGCGACGATGGTCACCGCAGGCGTGTTCATGGTCTGCCGCTTGTCCCCGCTGTTCGAACTGGCGCCGGTCGCCTCGACCATCGTCACGATCATCGGTGCCGCGACGTGCTTGTTCGCGGCGACGGTCGGCACCACGCAGTGGGACATCAAGCGGGTGATCGCGTATTCCACGTGCTCGCAGCTCGGCTACATGTTCTTCGCTGCGGGCGTCGGTGCTTATGGCGCCGCGATGTTCCACTTGTTCACCCACGCATTCTTCAAGGCGCTGCTGTTCCTTGGCGCGGGCTCGGTGATCCACGCGATGCACCATGAGCAGGACATGCGGTATTACGGCAACCTGCGCAAAGAGATCCCGATCACCTTCTGGGCCATGATGGCCGGTACGCTGGCGATTACCGGGGTCGGCATTCTGGACGTATTCGGGTTCGCCGGTTTCTATTCGAAGGACGCGATCCTGGAAGCCGCCTATGCATCGGGCAGCGAAGCGGGCCGGACCGCGTTCTGGCTCGGCGCGTTCGCCGCGCTGCTGACCAGCTTCTATTCCTGGCGCCTGATGTTCCTCACCTTCTGGGGCCGTCCGCGCTGGGCGCTGAGCGAGCATATCCAGCACGCTGTCCATCACGGGCATGACGATCCCGACGAAGCCAATCCTCCCCGGCAGGAGAACTCGGACATGGGCGAACCGCACCATGTTCCCTCTCCGGACAAGGGCGATGGAACCGCCGGATACCACCCGCATGAAAGCCCATGGGTCATGCTGATCCCGCTGCTGATCCTGTCGGTCGGCGCGGTGTTCGCGGGGTTCGTGTTCCATCATCAGTTCATCGACAGCGCCGCCTTCTGGAATGGTTCGATCGCGTACGACGAACACCTGATCCACGCGATGCACGACGTGCCGCTGTGGGTGAAGCTGACGGCGACGATTGTCATGCTGGTCGGCTTGTTCATCGCCTGGCTCGGCTACCTGCGGGACACCTCGATTCCCGGCAAGTTCGCCGACCAGCTCGGGCCGATCTACCGGTTCGTGTACAACAAGTGGTATTTCGACGAGCTTTACCGCCTAATCTTCATTCGCCCGGCCTTCTGGTTCGGCCGCCAGTTCTGGCATGCCGTGGACGTCGGCTTCATCGACCGCTTCGGCCCGAACGGGGTCGCCGAACTGGTCGACAAGGGCGCCTATGCGGCCAAGCGGCTGCAATCCGGTTATCTGTACAGTTACGCACTCATCATGCTGCTTGGCCTTGTGGCGGCCACCAGCTGGTTCATGGTGCGCTAAGTGGGGGGCTTTCCTATCCTTTCGCTGATGTTGCTCGTGCCGTTCGTCGGTGCGATCGCCTGCCTGTTCTCCGATGCACGGGCGGCTCGCACCATCGCGCTCGTCGCGACGCTGATCGATCTCGCGCTCGGGATCGTTCTGTGGGCCAACTACGATATTGGCGGCGCCCAGTGGCAGTTCGTCGAACATGCGCCGGTCTTCGCCAGCTTCAACTGGGCCTTGGGGATCGACGGCATCGCGCTGATGCTGATCGTCCTGTCGGTGTTCCTGATGCCGATCTGCATCGGGGCGAGCTGGAACGCGATCACCACCCGCGTGGGTGAGTACATGGCGGCCTTCCTGTTCATGGAAGTGCTGATGATCGGCGTGTTCGCCGCGCAGGACTTGTTCCTGTTCTACATCTTCTTCGAAGCCGGCCTGATCCCGATGTACCTCATTATCGGGGTCTGGGGCGGGGACAACCGGATCTACGCCTCGTACAAGTTCTTCCTCTACACGCTGTTCGGATCGGTGCTGATGCTGATCGCGATGCTGTGGATGGCGAACGAGGCGGGCACCACGTACATCCCGGCGCTGATGGCGCACGACTTCCCGGTCGATGCGCAGAACTGGCTGTGGCTCGCGTTCTTCGCCAGCTTCGCGGTCAAGATGCCGATGTGGCCGGTCCACACCTGGTTGCCCGATGCCCACGTGCAGGCACCCACTGCGGGATCCGTGATCCTGGCCGGCGTGCTGCTGAAGATGGGCGGCTACGGCTTCATCCGGTTCAGCTTGCCGATGTTCCCCGAAGCGAGCGAGCACTTCGCCTGGCTTGTCTACATCCTGTCGATGGTCGCGGTGGTCCTCACCAGCCTGATCGCGCTGGTGCAGCACGACATGAAGAAGCTGATTGCCTATTCCTCGGTCGCTCACATGGCGATCGTGACGGTGGGCCTGTTCGCCTTCAACGTGCAGGGGATCGAGGGCGGGATGATCGTGATGCTGAGCCACGGGCTCGTGTCCGGCGCGCTGTTCCTGTGCGTCGGCGTGATCTACGACCGGCTGCATACCCGCGAAATCTCCCGCTACGGCGGTCTCGCGATCAACATGCCGCAGTACGCGCTGTTCTTCCTGCTGTTCACGATGGCGAGCATCGGCTTGCCGGGGACGAGCGGCTTTGTCGGCGAGTTCCTGAGCCTGCTCGGCATCTATCAGGTCTCCAGCTGGGTTGCGCTGGTCGCGACGACCGGGATCATCCTCGGCGCCGGCTACATGCTCTACCTCTACTGGCGGGTTGCCTTCGGAGTGCAGCGGAACGCCGATGCCGCGGCGATGCCGGACCTTTCGGTGCGCGAATGGCTGATGCTCGGGCCGATCGCGCTCGCCGTGCTGTGGATGGGGATCTATCCCGAAAGCTTCCTCGCGCCGATGCGGGCCGATATCCACCGGCTTGATGCGCGGCTTGCCCGCGCGGCGCCGGAAGGCGATGCCCGACTCGTGCTGGTGGAGCCGACCGCTGCGACCGTTGTTGGTGAAGAACACGCGCCCGTCGGCGGAGAAGCTGCCCATCCTGCGCCCGCACCGGCCGCAATGCATACCGCGCCGGAGGGAGCGCACTAATGGAACTCACGTCTTCCCTCGGCCTTATTGCGCCGGAAATTCTGCTGTCCGTCGCGGGGCTGTTCCTGCTGCTCGTCGCGGCCTGGGCTGGTGACCGGGCGTCCAGCGCTATCTCGATCGCGGCTTGCGTGGTGCTCGGTGCCGCGTTCTTCCTTGTCGCGCCCAGCGTCTGCGCTGGCGCTGCCGGCCTCGAAACGGTCGCATTCGGCGGCCAGTTCCGCGCCGATGCGTTCGCCGGCTTTGCCAAGCTGATGATCTACGCCGCGGCGGGAGCCGCGCTGGTGGTCGCCCCTGCGTTCTTCACGCGGTACGCCGCAATGCGCGCGGAATACCCGGTGCTGGTGCTGTTCGGCACCCTGGGCATGAGCATCATGGTTTCGGCCACGGACTTGCTGACGCTCTACATCGGGCTGGAGATGCAGTCGCTCGCCGCTTACGTGCTCGCAGCGTTCCTGCGGCCGGACCAGCGTTCGGCGGAAGCGGGGCTGAAGTACTTCGTGCTCGGCGCGCTTGCCAGCGGCATCCTGCTGTTCGGCGCCAGCCTGCTTTACGGGTTCACCGGCACGACGCAGTTCGAGTTGATGCGGGTGGCAATGGCCGGTCCGATTTCGACCGGCACGCTCTTCGGCATCGTGTTCGTGCTGGCCGGGCTCGCGTTCAAGATCAGTGCGGTGCCGTTCCACATGTGGACGCCGGACGTGTACGAAGGCGCGCCAACCCCGGTGACGCAGTTCTTCGCTACCGCGCCCAAGGTTGCCGCGATTGCGCTGACCGCCCGCGTGGCGCTGGATGCGTTCGGCACCCACGCCGACGCGTGGCGTCAGGTGGTGATCTTCGCCGCGCTCGCCTCCATCGTCGTCGGTGCGCTGGGCGCAATCGGGCAGACGAACATCAAGCGGCTGCTCGCCTATTCGTCGATCAACAACGTCGGCTTCATCCTGATCGGCCTGGCTGCCGCGACCCCGCAAGGGGCCAGCGCGATGCTGGTCTACCTGGTGATCTACGTCGCGATGTCGGTCGGCAGCTTTGTCGCGGTGCTGATGCTGCGGGACGAAGACGGCGCCCCGGTGGAACGACTGGCTGACCTTGCGGGTCTTTCCCGGACCAAGCCGGCGCTGGCCTTCTGCCTTGCCGCGATGATGTTTAGCCTCGCGGGAATTCCGCCGCTGTTCGGCTTCTGGGGCAAGTTCGTCGTGTTCCAGGCCGCGGTCCAGGCCGATCTTGTCGCGCTCGCCGCGATCGGCATCGCAGCCTCGGTGATCGGCGCGTTCTACTACATCAAGGTCGTCAAGGTGATGTACTTCGATGAGGCGGTGAACGTGGTCCGGGACCGGAGCGACTGGGCCCACTGGGCGCTGCTGATCATCAGCACGGCGCTGATGTCGCCGCTTGGCTATCTGCTGACCGGGCCGCTCAGCGTGCTGGCGGACAGGGCGGCGGCTTCGCTGTTCTTCCTCGTCTGACGCGTCTTGATCGAGACTGTACCCGAGACGACATCCACCAACAGTGATCTGGTTGCCCGGCTCGCCGGTGGGGAGCGCGTGCCGGAAGGGAGCTGGCTGGTCGCCGACCGCCAGAGCGCCGGCAAGGGGCGGCAAGGGCGCCGCTGGCTGGATGCGCCGGGCAACTTCATGGGCTCGACCGTGGTGCGGGTTTCCGCGCACGATCCGGCGCCCGCCAGCTTGTCGTTCGTCGCGGCGCTCGCAACGTTCGAAACGGTGCTGCCCGGCCTTGGATCGCCGTACGGCCTGCAGCTGAAGTGGCCGAACGACCTGCTGCTGAACGGCGCGAAACTGGCTGGAATTCTGCTGGAACGGTCCGGGGATAGCGCGGTGGTGGGAATCGGCGTGAACCTTGCCGGGGCTCCCGTTCTGGAGAACAGGCTGGCGCGTCATCTGGCGGAAACGGGGCCAGCGCCGGACCGCGATGCCTTCGCCCGCGCACTTGCCACGAATTTTGCGCACGAGGTCGCCCGGTGGCGCAGCGCAGGACTGGAAGCGCTGCTCGCTCGCTGGCAGGCGGCGGCGCATCCGGTAGGAACGCCGCTGTCGGTGCATGAAGCGGACGGAAGCCGCATATCCGGGCGGTTCGATGGGCTCGGCCCGGACGGCGCCTTGCGGCTCATGCTGACGGGCGGCGCCGTGCGCACGGTCCACGCCGGAGATGTCTCGCTGGAGGAGGCGAAGTGATGTTGCTCGCGGTCGATGTCGGAAACACCAACGTGGTCTTCGCGCTGTTCAGCGGGAAACAGATCAAGGCGCGCTGGCGCATCGCCACCGATCCGCGGCGGACGGGCGATGAATACGCCGTGTGGCTGCTGCAGCTGATGGCGGTGGAAGGGATTGCACGAGACGCGATCACCCAGATGATCGTGTCCACGGTGGTCCCTCGCGCGCGCCACAACTTCGAAGTGCTGGGTGAGAAGTACTTCCGCATGACGCCGCTGTTCGCCGGGGAAGGGGCGGCGGCATGGGATTTTCCGATCGATGTGGATGAGCCGCGCTCCCTCGGGGCGGACCGGGCGCTCAATGCGCTAGCAGCTCATGCGCGCCATGCGGGTGACCTGATCGTGGTCGATTTCGGCACCGCCACAACGTTCGACGTGGTCGATTTCAACGGCGCCTACAAAGGCGGAATCATCGCTCCCGGGATCAATTTGTCGCTCGATGCGCTGGTGGATCGTACGGCGAAATTGCCGCGTATTGCGATCGAGAGTCCGCGCTCGGCTTCCGTGATCGGGCGCAACACCGAAGACCAGATGCTGGTCGGCGTGTTCTGGGGCTATGTGGCGATGATGGAGGGGCTGATCGAGCGCCTGCGGGCGGAGATCGGCCGCCCGGCTCGCGTGATCGCAACCGGAGGACTCGCCATTCTGTTCGACAAGCACACGGAGATATTCGACATCGTGGACCCAGACCTGACCCTCGATGGCCTTGCTCTCCTTGCCGAAAGGGCCGTGACCCAGTGAAGAAAGATTACACTCCCCAGGACGAACTGCTGTTCCTCGCGCTCGGCGGGTCGGGCGAGATCGGGATGAACGTCAATCTCTACGGCTGCAACGGCAAGTGGCTGATGGTCGATCTGGGCATGACGTTCAGCGGAAACGAGTATCCGGGGGTGGACCTGGTGTTCGCCGACGCGGAATTCATCGAGGACCGCCTAGACGATCTGCTGGGCATCGTGCTGACCCACGCTCACGAAGATCATATCGGCGCCGTGCCGTACTTCGCGGCCGACTTCGGTGTGCCGCTCTACGCTACGCCGTTCACCGCCGAACTGGTGCGGCGCAAGCTGCAGGAGGCGGGCATCACCAACGACGTGGAGCTCCACGTGATCGAGCGGGAGCACGGAAGCCTCAAGCTCGGCCCGTTCGACATCACCTATGTCCCGCTCGCCCACTCGATCGCCGAAGGCAACGCGCTGCTGATCGAAACGCCGTATGGCCGCGTGTTTCACACCGGCGACTGGAAGCTGGATGAGGAACCGCAGATCGGCGAACCCGCCACCGCGGAAGAACTGACCGAAATCGGCGACGAAGGCGTCCTCGCGCTGGTCTGCGATTCCACCAACGTGTTCAATCCTTCGCCGTCGGGATCGGAAGGGGAAGTCTATCGCGGCCTGCTGGATGAAGTGCGCAAGCACGAAGGCAAGCGCATTCTGGTGACGACGTTCGCCTCCAATGTCGCCCGGCTGCAGACGCTGGGCCGGATTGCCGAGACGACCGGGCGCCGCTTGTGCGTCGCGGGCCGCTCGCTCGACCGGATCATCGAGGTTTCGCAAGGAACCGGGTACTTGCGCGATTTCCCCGAAACGGTTGATTTCGACACGGCGATGAAATTGCCGCGCGGGCAAGTCCTGATCATCGCCACCGGCGGGCAGGGAGAGCCGCGCGCAGCGCTTTCGCGGATCGCCGAGGACAATCACCCGCTGAGCTTGTCCGAAGGCGACGTGGTGCTGTTCTCCAGCCGGCAAATCCCCGGAAACGAACTGGCGATCGGCCGGATACAGAACCTGCTGGCCCAGCGGGGGATCCAGATGGTCACCGACCGCCAAAGCGAGATCCACGTATCCGGTCACCCCGGGCGTCCGGAACTCGTCTCGCTGTACGGCTGGCTGCGTCCCGAAGTGCTGGTGCCGGTCCACGGGGAGATCCGGCACATGCAGGAACAGGCGCGGCTGGGGAAATCCTGCCGCATCCCGCACAACATCGCGCAGAAGAACGGAGACATCGTTCGCCTGGCCCCCGGCACTCCCGGAAAGATTGCCGAAGTGCGCACCGGGCGCCTGCTGCTCGATGGCGACATCATCGTCCCCGCCGACGGAGAGACGATCGCGATGCGCCGCCGCTTGTCCCGCGACGGGCTCGTGATCGTGGTGCTGGACGACCGCCTGCGCCCGCAAGTGCAGGGCGTTGGCCTGCCACTGGACGAGGATTACGACGAGTTCGTCAGCGAGGCTGAGGCCGACGTCGCTGCTGCAATCGGCAAGCTGAAAGGCGCCTCGCGGCGCGATTCGGACGCGGTAAGCGAGGCTGCGCGCCTCGCCGCCCGCCGCGCAGCGCAGCGCTGGTCCGGCAAGAAGCCGCAGACGCGCGTGATCCTGCTTGGAGAGCGCGACGGGTGAAGTGGACCTCGATCCTCGCGATCTACGTCCTGTTCTGGGTGATGAGCGCAATCCTGATCCTGCCGTTCGGCGTGCGCACGCACGAAGAGGAAGGCATCCCGCAAATCCCCGGGCAGGCGGACAGCGCCCCGGCGAACTTCCGCCCGTGGCGCGTGGTCTTGCGCGCTACGCTGCTGGCGGCGCTGCTGTGCGCGTTGTTCGTCGCCAACTACGTCTACGGCTGGATCGATGCGTCCGACCTCGACTTCTTCCCGCCGCCGGAGGAAGTGAGAAACAAGCCGATCGGCTGACCGGCTCGTTCCTCCCGTCCCGACTGCGGCGTCAGTCGCGCAGCCGGTTCACCCCCTGGGCCAGCGCGACGTAAAGCTTGCCCATATCCGACGAAAGCAGCGTCACCGCCAGCGCGTTGCCATCGCGAGTCGACAGGATCGAGCGCAGCATCGCCTCGAAATCGCGGATGTAGCGGTTGACCGTTTCCCGGAATTCGGTGTCCTGCTCGTACACTTCGGTCAACTGGCGCGCTTGCCGGTTGTCGAGCAGCTTGACCGCGCGCCGGGTGAAGATCCCCCGGTCCCCCCGCAGATAGCTGGCCCAGGCCGTGTCGCTCACCTCGTTGGACAACGCCTTGCCGATATCGACCGCGCTGGAATTGAGCCGGTCGGTGATCAGCGCCATCCGCCGGGCGAAGTCGTTGTCGACTTGCTCTTCCGCCCGCTGGCGCGCCTGCGCCACCCGGCGTTCAAGGTTAGCGGCCAGTTCGTTGACTTGCTCCAGCTGGGTGGCGAAGTGCCGGGCCGCGTCGGCACTTGCCTGACGGGACCGCTCGGCCGCCTGATCCAGTTCCGCCAGCGCGCCGCCGGCCTGGTCCTGTACGGCGCTGCCGACTGCCTGCGCCGCTTCGGAGCCGATCCTGCGGGCGAGGGCGGAGATCGCCCGGGCCTGCTGCCCGTCGATGTTCTCGATGACGTGGCGGGATGCTTCCTCCAGCGTGCCGAGCGCCGCCTGCAGTTCGTCCCGCGCATGGACGGCGAGCGCTTCGGTTTCGGCACCCAGCAGCGCGATCGCATCGCGCAGGCTGGCGAGCCGCTCCCCGTGGGCGTCGCCCTTTTGCGCCAGCTGATCGTGCAGCGCGTCCAGCTGCTCCAGCGCCGCGCTGGCTTCTTCGCGCGCCGTGGCGACCCGCTGGACCAGCGCCTCGCCCTTTGCGCCGGTCTGGTCGATCCGTTCCTCCACCAGCGCCGTCTGGCGGTCGAACCCGGCCAGCCGTTCTTCGGCGCGAGCAACGGCTTCGGGCAGCGGCCCACCGGCCTGATGCGCGCTTGACCGGATTACTTCCAGCAGACGGACGCTGTCGTCGGTCAGCTGGGAAACCAGTTCCCCGGTGCCGTTCAGCGCATCGCGGCTTTCGCCGAGCTTGGCCGACAGTGCGCCGACGGCTTGGGCCAGCTGCTGCCCCGCCAGATCGCCCTGGCCGACCGCCCGCTCCATTTCGGCGGAAAACTCCCCGAGCATGCCCGCAAGCGCCTCGCCGCGGTCCGACAAGTCGGTGACGCGGGCAAGGTAGTCCTGCTCCCGCTGCGCGATCGTTGCATCGAGCGTTTCGAACCGCTCCTGCAGGCGGGCAAGGGCGTCGCCTTCCTGCCGCTCCGCTTCCTCGCGGCGCCGGGCGATGTCCTGCTCGAACGCAGCGGTCCGCTCGGCCATGGCCTCGTCCACCCGGCGGGCTTCCTCGCTCAAGGCGGCCAGGCGGCGGCGCGCGTTTTCCAGCGCCGCGCTGTCCACTTCCGAAATCTGCTGGATCGCCGAATTCAGGCGCTCCTCCAGCCGCGCGACGGCCGCGCGCCAGCGTTCCGACGCTTCGCCTTGGGCGCTTTGCAGCGCAGCGGCGATCCGCTCCCCGTCCGCGCCCACTTCCGCGATGCGGCCCCGCACGGCTTCGAGTGCGACGTTCTCCTGCTCGCCAAGTTCCGCGGAGCGGGCCGCAAGCTCGGCCGACAGCGAGTCGGCGCGGCGGCGGATCGAGGCGAGAACTTCGGCCTCCTGCTCGTCCATTTCGGCCCGGAAGGCTTCGCCCCGTTCGGCCAGCGCGGCGAACCGGGTGTCCGAAATCTCGCCCAGCTTGCGCGCGTGGTCCTCGAACGCCTGCAACGCTTCCTCGGTCCGGGCGCGCAAGTGCTGCATCTGCTGTTCGGTCGCAGTGCCGGATTGATCGAGGCGGTGGAAACCGCCGATCAGTTCTTCCAGCTGTTCCTGCGCGACGCGGCCGGCGCTGCCGATCTGGTTGGCAAGGTCGCGCGCGGAGTTGGACACCACCGGCAAATCGCCGCGCAGGCGGTTCATGTTGTCCAGCGCGGTCGAGCTGACCCGGCCGATCGCCTCGACTTGTTCCCCGTTGTCCCGAATCAGGGTCTGCAGCCGGTCCGCGTGCTGGGACAAGCGTTCCCCGGCGCCGCGGCCGAGCGATTCGAGATCGCGAGACTGGGCGGCGATGAACTCACGCGCCGCGGCCAGTTCGCGGTTCACGTTGACCAGCCGTTCTTCCAGCCGCGCCGATTCCGTCGACAGCGCGTGGGCGGCGCTGGCAAAGCGCCCCGCTTCACGGCGGCTGTTGCGCATCGCCAGCAGCCACAGCGCGATGATGAGCGCGACCGGCATCGACCAACTGGCGATCCAGCCGCTCCACTGCTCCGGCGTTGCGGGAGCGAACATTTCCTGATCGTGGGCAAAGACGAAAAAGGCGGTCCAGCCTGCGATCGCCAGCGCGGCAAGCGGCGGAGCAACGCGTTCGGGTGAGCCGCCCCGGGCCGATTCGTCCTCGTACACCGGCTGCTCGATCCATTCCGGCTGCGGAGGCAGGTCCGCAGTGCCGGGATCGGTCGTTTCGACGCTCGCTTCAGGAGCCGCCTCGGGGAGCGATTGAGGGTTGGTTTCCGCCTCGGGCGTGCCCGGTTCGACCGCTGCCAGATTCTTGATGTTCGCCATCTGCTCCCGATAGCACAGCGCGCGTGGGCTTGAACCCACCTTGGCAGACGGGGACGAAGCTTTTAGCTGGGCGGCCAGAAGCAGGAAGCCAGACATAGGAGAGACGGTGCGGGTCGCCCTGGTTTCGATCTTGGAACGCTGCGCGGATGAGCCGCAGCGTGCACGCGGATCGCTCGCGCTCGGCACCGCCAGCGTGGCCAGCCAGCAAGTCGGGCTGGCGCTCGCGCTCGGGTGTGAGCGAGTGCTGTGCCTTGCCGCGCCGTTCGACAGCGGACTCGCGGGCTTGCAGCAGCAGGCCGAATCGGGCGGCGCCCAGTTCCTGCCGCTGCGCGATGCGGCGCAGCTGGTGGGATCGGTCGGCCCGGAGGATGAGCTGCTGCTGCTGGCCGATGGCCTCTATCCCGATGTAGCCGAAGCGGTGGCGCTGCTCGAAACCGGTCCTGCCGTGCTGACCTTGCCCGCCGAACAGGGCATCCCGGCGGGCTTTGAGCGGATCGACGCCGCACGGGCCTGGGCCGGGGCCATGATCGTCCCCGGCGCGCTCGTCCGCCGGCTGGTCGAGTTGCCGCCCGATGCCGATCCGTTTTCCGGCCTGCTGCGGATTGCCCTGCAGGCGCGCGTCGCGGAGCGGCCGCTGCCGCCGATCTGGCTGGAGAACGGATCCTGGCGGCTGGTGACCTGCGTCAGCGATGCCGCGACGCTTGAGACCGGATGGCGGCAGCGCCGGCTGCCCGGCGCCCCGCCGTTCCGGCCCAGTGCGTGGCTGGCCCGCGCGGCGATTTCCCGTTCCGGCGCGGAATTGCTGGCGCGGAAGGACAAGCAGCCGGCCTTGTCATGGACCGCCGGTGTGCTGCTGGTCGCAGCGATCGCCCTGGCCTGGTTCGGCCTCGTCGTCCCGGCTTATCTGCTGATCGCGTTGGCGGTGGTCAGCCTCGCGCTCGCCCACGCGGTGATCGCGCTGGACCGCCCGGTGTACCGGCCCGCCGCGCCGAACCCGCAGATCGGCTGGTTCCGCGACGTGCCGGACGTGGCGTTGCTGATCGTGTCGGCGCTGGCGCTGGACGGCGCATGGTATGAACGATTGTTTCCGCCGCTGGTCCTGATCGGCTTGCTGCGGGTGAGCGGCGAGTACGCCGGATGGCCCAATCTGCTGCGCGACGGGGGATTTCTTGCCCTTGCGCTCGCGTTTGCCGCCCTGTTCGGCGCGGCCGAGCCGGCGCTCATGCTCGCGGCCCTGCTGCTGCTTGCGCTTCAGCTGGGCTTCCTGCGGGGACGGGCGGGATAAACGCTATTCGGCGGGCGCGGAGTCGCGGCGCATTTGCGGGAGCGCTTCCAGTGCAACGCGAATGGCGGAGCGGGTGAACACCACTGCCATTCCCGCGCCGATCAGGATGTCCGGCCACGGCGAATGGAACAGCGCCACGGCCCCTGCGGCCAGAAGCACCCCGGTGTTGGAAATCACGTCATTGCGTGAACATTCCACGGTGCTGGACATGTTCACGTCCTGCTTGCGGAAGCGCCACAGCAGACGCAGGCACAGCAGGTTCGCCGCCAGCGCAAGAGTGCCGAAGGTCAGCATCAGCGTCGAGGACGGCGGCACCCCGCTGCGGATCTTGAACCAGACGTTCAGCGCCACGCCGATCGCCAGCATCAGGATTACCGCGCTTTTCAGCAAGGCGACGCCCGCTTTCCACTGCTGGCTGCGGCCGATGGCGTAAAGGCTCACGCCATAGACCAGCGCATCGCCCAGCATGTCGGCGGCATCGGCCATCAGCGCTGCCGAACCCGCCAGCACGCCCGCGCCGAATTCGACGAAGAACATCACGGCGTTGATCGCCAGCACGATCTGCAACACGCGCCGCTGATCGGCGTGCTGCGCCAGCAGCTCCAGCTCCGATCCCTTGGATGAACAGCAATGATCGGCCATTGGACCAATCTGGAGCACCCGCCAGCAGCGCGCAAGGGTGCGGGTTGTTCATCGCGGTGATTGACCGCGCCGAAAAACCCGCTAAATGCCCGCGCTTCGGGCGGTTAGCTCAGTTGGTAGAGCATCTCGTTTACACCGAGAGGGTCGGCGGTTCGAGCCCGTCACCGCCCACCATATCCCATCGCTTCTTCAGCGAAACGCGCAGCGGGCGGCCGAAGTCGTCACCACCGCCAGTGCTTCGGGATCGTTCCATTCGCGCACCTGATCGATCAAGCGGGGCACGGTCAGCGTCTGCCGCTGTTCCTTGATTTCGGACGCGAAGCGGGAGATCGAGCGAATCTGGCTGATCGACAAGTCCTCCTCCCAGATCGGCGCCATGCAGGAAGCGATCCCCGCAGGAACGCCAGCGTCGACCAGCCCGCTTTCCACCCGGTTCTGGACTACCGTTGAGCAGCCCGAAACCATCAGGGCCATTGCGGCAATCGCCGAGAGGCGCCGGACGCCCGATTTGCTGGTTTTGCGCTGATCCATCGTGGTTGCTCTCCTTGGTTCCTGTTGCTGAACGGCAGGGGAAGGCAATCGTTTCGGCATGGACGCACCGCACTCGCCTCCACTGCCCGAATCGCCCGCTCAGGCGCCCTGCGCTTCGGCGACCAGTTCGCGCGCTTCTTCGGAAGACCAGTCATAGCCGCCGATCACCCGCCAGACTTCCTCCCCGGCCGCGTTGTAGAGCACCGTCGTCGGCAGCACCGCCCCGCCGCCGCCGTAATGCATCGACAAGTCGTTCTCCGGGTCGAGCCACGGCTGGAGATTGCCGAACCGGTGCTCGGCCCAGAACGGGTTCACCACTTCGGCGCCTTGCAAATCCTCGCTCACCGCCAGCACGCGCGGCGCGCCTTCCTCTCCCGCCAGTTGGTCGAGCATCGGCATCTCGACCACGCACGGCGCGCACCACGTCGCCCACAAGTTGACCAGGATCGGCCCGCCCTTCAGCTCCGCGAGATTGAGCTTCAGGTCGTTGGGGCCGGTGATGGTCACGTCCGGCAGCGGCTCGCCCGCATGGCTGCGATCGACCGTGCCGGTCAGGGAAGCCGCGGGTTCGGCGCCCGCGTTTTCAGCAGCCGCGCTTTCCTGCGGTTGCGCCGGTTCTGCGGTTTGCCTATCGCAGCCCCCGATAGCGAGCGGGGCGGCAAAGGCGAGCATGAGCGAAAAGGGAACGGAACGGACCATGTCAGGCTCCAACCAGATGTGGGGAGGGCGCTTCGCCGAAGGGCCTAGCGCGATCATGCGTGAAATCAACGCCTCTATCCCGTTCGACAAGGCCCTGTGGCGGCAGGACATCGCCGCCAGCAAGGCTCACGTCGCCATGCTTGGCCAGCAGGGGATCGTGTCCGCCGCCGATGCGCAGACCATTTCGGAAGGCCTTGACCGCGTCGCCGCCGAATACGAAGCGAACGGCGTGCCCGAGGACTGGGACCTCGAAGACATCCACATGACCACCGAAAGCCGGCTCGCCGAATTGATCGGCCCGGTTGCCGGACGCCTGCACACCGCCCGCAGCCGCAACGATCAGGTGGCAACCGACTTCCGGCTCTGGGTCCGCGACGCAATCGACCAGACGGACGCGGGCCTCGCGCAGTTGCAGCGCGCGCTGGTGGACCGGGCGGGGGAGCATGCCGGCAGCATCATGCCCGGCTTCACCCACCTGCAGACGGCGCAGCCCGTCACGCTGGGCCACCACCTGATGGCCTATTACGAGATGATCCGGCGCGACCGATCCCGCTTCCGGGATGCCCGCGCGCGGCTGAACGAAAGCCCGCTCGGCAGTGCGGCGCTGGCCGGCACGGGGTTCCCGATCGACCGGGACCAGACGGCTCGCGCCCTCGAGTTCGATCGGCCGACGGCGAACAGCCTCGATGCCGTATCGGACCGGGATTTCGCGCTCGATTACCTCCAGGCCGCCGCGCAGTGCTCACTGCACTTGTCGCGGTTGGCGGAAGAATTCGTGATCTGGGCCAGCCAGCCGTTCGGCTTCGTCCGGCTGCCCGACGCGCTCAGCACCGGCAGCTCGATCATGCCGCAAAAGAAGAACCCGGACGCGGCCGAGCTGGTGCGCGGCCATTCCGGACGGATCGTCGGTGCCGCCGTGTCGCTGATGGTGACGATGAAGGGCCTGCCGCTTGCCTATTCCAAGGACATGCAGGACGACAAGCCGCCGGTGTTCGAAGCTGCCGGCCTGCTCGGACTGTCGATCGCGGCGATGACCGGAATGGTGGCGGACGCCGCGTTCCGTACCGATCGGATGCGCGCCGCTGCGGAACTCGGCTATGCCACCGCGACCGATCTCGCCGATTGGCTGGTGCGTCAGGCGGACATTCCCTTCCGGGAAGCGCACCACATCACCGGCGCGGCTGTCAGGCTGGCGGAAAGCAAGGGCGTTGCGCTCGACGCGCTCTCGCCGGAGGAATTGCAGAACATCGATTCCCGGATCGATGAACGGGTCTACACCGCGCTGTCGGTCGAAGCCTCGGTCGCGGCGCGCAGCAGCCACGGCGGGACCGCGCCCGATCAGGTTCGCCAGCGCGTGGCCGAAGCGAACAAGGCACTGGGCGCATGAACCGCCTCCTCCTTCTTGCGCCGCTGATGCTGCTCGGCGCCTGCGCATCCAAGACGGAACTGGAGCCGCCGCCCGGCGAGTCGCTGCCGCCTGCGCCCTGGGGGCGCGAAGTGCCGCCGACGGCCGATGCCTTGCTGGAACCGCCGCCGCAGGCCGTGCCCGAACGCAGCACCGAATTGCGCCGCCGCTCGGAAGAGCGGGAAGACGATCCCTTCGACTTGCCGCCGGAAGGCTGACCGATGGACCATTTCCAACTCAGAAACGGCGAGCTTTACGCCGAAGACGTTCCCGTTGAACGGATCGCCCGCGCCGTCGGCACGCCGGTCTACGTCTATTCGCGCGCTACGCTGGAACGTCACGCCCGCGTGTTCCGCGAAGGTTTGTCCGATGTTGCGCACAAGCATCTGGCTTTCGCGGTAAAATCCAACCCGAACCTGGCGGTGCTGGGCGTGCTGAAGCGGCAGGGCTACGGCGCTGACGTCGTGTCCGAAGGGGAAATGAAGCGCGCGCTTACAGCCGGGATGCCAGCCGAAGACATCGTCTTTTCCGGGGTCGGCAAGTCGCGGCGGGAACTGGCGGCGGCGCTGGAAGCCGGGATCGGCCAGTTCAACCTCGAAAGCGAGGAAGAAGGCGTCGAGCTGGCCGAAATCGCGGCCGCGCAAGGCAGGACGGCCAGCGCGGCGCTGCGGGTCAATCCCGATGTCGATGCGGGCACTCACGCCAAGATTTCCACCGGCAAGGCGGATAACAAGTTCGGTGTCGCCTATCATCAGGCCGGCGCGATCTACCGGCGGCTGAGCGGGCTGGAGGGCTTGGCGATGCGCGGCCTTGCCGTCCACATCGGTAGCCAGATCACCAATCTTGATCCCTCGCGCGCCGCCTTCACCAAGATGGGTGAACTGATGCGGGCCCTGCGCGCCGAAGGCTGCACCGTGACGCACATGGACCTCGGCGGCGGGCTCGGCGTGCCGTACCGCGCGGGCGAGAGGCTGCCCGGGCCGCAGGAATACGGCGCAATGATCGCGGACGTGACATCCGGCTGGGACGCGGTGCTGATGTTCGAGCCGGGCAGGGTGATTACCGGCAATTCGGGCGTGCTGGTGACCGAGGTGATCCGGGTGAAACCGGGCGTGACCGCGCCGTTCGTGGTGATCGATGCGGCGATGAACGATCTTGCCCGCCCGGCGCTGTACGATGCGTGGCACGATTTCATGGCGGTGCAGCCCACGGGTGAGCGGATGAGCGCGCACATCGTCGGCCCCATCTGCGAAAGTTCGGACACCTTCGCCACCAACCGGGACATCGACACGGTCAAGGCTGGCGATCTTGCGGTATTCCGCACGGCCGGGGCGTACGGTGCGACGATGGCCAACACCTACAACAGCCGCGCGCTCGTGCCCGAAGTGATGGTCGATGGCGACAAGTGGGCCGTGGTGGCCGAACGGATCGAGCCGGAAACCATCTTCGCCGCCGAACGCGTGCCGGACTGGCTCCAATGAACAGCCTGCCCTTGTTCCACCGCATCGCCGGAAAGCCGGTGATCGTGCTGGGGGAAGGGGCGATGGCCGATCCGAAACGGCGGCTGGTGGAACAAGCCGGCGGCGTGCCGGTGGGGCTGGCAGGGATTGAGCAAGGCGCGCGGCTGGCGTTCATCGCGCACGCGGACCGCGCGGCGTGCGAAGCGGACGCCCTGCGGCTGCGCAGCGCCGGGCTGCTCGTAAACGTGGTCGACCGGCCGGACCTGTGCGATTTCACCACGCCGAGCATTCTCGATCGTAACCCGGTGCTGATCGCCATCGGCACCGGCGGGGCCTCGGCGGGTCTCGCCAAGCAGTTGCGGCTGAGGCTGGAAGTCCTGCTGCCGCAAACCCTCGGGAAACTGGCGGAAGCCTTGCAGGATGCGCGCGCGCGCCTGCGGCAGCGCTGGCCGGATGCGGGGGACCGGCGGCGGGCGCTGGATGCGGCGTTGGGGCTGGGCGGGGCGCTCGATCCGCTGGATGAAGCCAGCGCGCACCGAGTCGATAGCTGGCTGGCCGGCGCGGCGAAAACCGGGGAAAGCGGCGAAATCGTGCTGACCATCGCGAGCGACGACCCGGAAGAGCTTACGCTGCGTCAGGCGCGGCTGCTCGGCAGCGCCGACACGATCCTGTTCGATCCGGCGATTCCTCCGGCCATTCTCGCCCGCGCACGCGCCGACGCCGAACGGCTCCCGCTGTCGTCGGGAATACCGGAACCCGGAACGGGCCTGACGCTGATCCTGCGCAAGGCCTGACCGGCTTTCCTACAGCCGGGGATGGCGCGCAAACCCGTGGGATGGAGCGCCTGCACACGCCCTGCCCGTCCTCGCAAACGGCACAGCCGCATGCGGCAGGCTGCGCACGATTGTTGCGTGATCGCGGAAGAAGATTTTATTTGTCCCGCGCCGCGAAAAGTGTCGTCTTCGCCGTACAACCAGCGGAAATTGCACAGGAACTCAGGCTGACACTGGTGTGTAGGACTTGTCAGGTGTGTCAACTTCGCGCCGCCGCCCGCCCGCTCAGAACAGGCTCCCGGCCAGCGCGTCGATCGCGCCTTGCAGGAACACCGCGGCGGCATGGCTGTCGATCCGTTCCGCCCGGCGCGCACGGCTCATGTCCTGGGCGATCATCGCGCTCTCCGCGCTCTGGGTGGACCAGCGCTCATCCCACAACAGGATCGGCAGGCTCAGCGGGGCAAGGTTGCGGGCGTAGGCCCGGCTCGCCTGCGCGCGCGGCCCTTCGCTGCCGTCCATGTTCAGCGGCAGGCCAATGACGAAGCCCCTGACCCCTCGGCTTGCCGCCAGTTCCTCGATCACCGCCTTGTCCCGCGCAAACTTGCCGCGCACCAGCGTCTTGGCGGGGCTGGCAAAGCGCCACCCGGCGTCGCAGAACGCGGTGCCGATCGTCTTCGTGCCGATGTCGAGCGCCAGCAGCACGCCCCCATCCGGCAAGGCGGCGCGGAACTCGGCCGCGCTGGCGGTTATGGTCGGCTTTTCGTCCATTCGCTCACTCGATGAACCACATCCTGCCGCAGGTTCTCCCAGAACAGGGGAATGTCGTAGACGTGGTAATTGTTGCCCGGCAGCACGTAAGGGCCCAGCTCCGGCGGATCGCCGATCAGCAGCAACCCGCTTTCAGCGCACCGCGCCGGAACCATGCCGGGGACCAGTTCGGCCGAATCCAGCGCTTCGTTGGGCACCAGCGTCCCGGTGTTGGCGCTGGCCGGAGCCTCACCGCCCGCTGTACCGGTCAGCGGATTCACGCAGACCACCGGTCCATCGCCGCGCTTCTGCCCATCGAATCCGGGCGATTCCCGAAACCGTTCGACCAGCATCGCAGGATCGGCCGGCTCGGCAAAAGTGGACCACGTGGCAATGCACTGTGCATCGTCGGACGTGGCGCAGACAGGCAGGGGCAGGGCCGGCAGGTCATGCTCGATCGAGATTGGCCAGCCGACCGGATAGACCATCGCGACGCGGTCCTGCAGCCGCGTCCCGGCGATTCGCTCCTGCAGCAGGCGCAGGATGTGCAGCGCGCCCTGGCTGTGCCCTGCCAGCACGATCGGGGTGTCGCGGTCGACGCTGTCCACAAACACGTCGAACGCTTGTTCGATGTCGCGATAGGCGGCATCGATCGCCGCGGACGCCGCCGGCTTGTCGGTCAGGAAAGCCCCGAAGGTCGCCTGCCGGTACCGAGGGGCCCAAACTTCCGCCGCGTCCCGGAAGGGGCTCGCCATTCCCTGCACGAACAGCCGGGCCCGCTCCTGCGATCGCTGATCCTCGAGAGGGGCGTTCCAGTTCGATCGCTCAAGGTAGCTGGTGGGATGCACGAAGAACACCGCGAAACGCGGCGCAGTCTCGACGGATTCGGCGGCCGCAACATCGTCTTCGGCTGGCGGAGCATTCGCGTCTTCCGCGAAAGCAGGTTGCCAGCGCGCGGGGTTGCCCGCGCCCGTTCCCGGCCGGGAGAGCCACAGGGCCGGGTTCTCGTAAGCGTTGATTTCAAGAGCAGGCTGGGCAGTGAACTCGGTGGTCGGAACCAGCGCAATCTCGGTCAGCTCGTTCGACCAAAGGCGCAATGCGAACAACCCGGCAATCCCCAGGAACACCATTGCTGCGATGAAGAAAAGGAACTTGCGAGCCACCGTTCACGCGCCGTCATGATCAATGCGCGACTGGCGCTGCTCGGAACGACGCTCCAGCGCGACCTTGATCATCGCAATCAGCGGATCAGCCAGCGCCAGTCCCAGGATTCCGAACAGCACGCCCATGATCAGCTGCATCGCCAGCACCAGCGCGGGGGCAAGGTCGACAGTCTTCTTGGCGATGAAGGGCACCAGAATATACCCGTCGATCGTCTGCACGCCGAAATAGACCAGAATTGCGTAGAGGCCCATGTCGGTTCCGCCGGAAAAACCAACGGCTATCATGATGACGCCGGAGATCAGCGCACCGATGTTGGGAATAAAAGCCAGAAGCCCCGTCAGCAGACCCAGCAGCGCTGCCATGGGCACGCCGTAGACCGCCAGCAGGGCCCAGGTGAACAGCCCTTCCAGCACCATCCCGATCAGCCGCCCCATCAGCAGATGACGCAAGGCTCTTCCCATGCGCGAAAGGGTGACCAGCAGGTTCTCCCGCTCCGCTGCCGGCACCATCCACGACACGCCCCGTTCGTACAGGCGCGGCTCCGCGGCGATGTAGATGCCGAGAATGGCAATCAGGATCAGGCTGGCGAACCCCCCGATCATGCCGGTTACCAGCCGGGTGAGCGTGCCGACGCCGCTCGTGAACTGTCCGGCAAGAGCCTGCAGGTCGCTTGCTTCGGTCGCGAACCCCAGGGAACTGGCCCAGGCAGTGAAGTTGGCGACTTGCTCCTCAAAGATTGTCGGGATCATCGCGGCTTGCTGCAGCATCTGCGATCCTGCGTACCAGCCCACCCAGGCGAGGAAGATGAAGGCAGCAAAGACCACTATGCCGATGCGCCAGCCCCGCCCGATCGGCAACACGCGTCCCAGCAGCCGCGCTCCTCCGTCGATCAGGGCAGCAATCACCAGGCCGCCGAAAACCACCAGCAGCGACTGGGCCATGTACACTGCCAGCGCAATGAGGCCGATCACGCTCGCCCAGACGAACGCGCGCTGGGCTTCGTGCCGCAGTCTCGGATTGTCGATCCGGGTCGGGCTTACCCCGACCTTTTCGCCATCGAGGTCAGCCTTCTCCATTCTCGGTTCCCGCTGGCTCCCTTTCTGGGCGCAGGCTTGTCGAAGCACGGTTACTTCTCAGAGAGGTAAACCAGGAAAGCGGATTCCAGCTTTCACTTCCGTCCAGCGAAAACGTCAGGAATTCTGCTCGCCCACCGATGCTGCTCAGCGGCACCGGTCCGCCAAGTCCGTTGCCGTAAGGCTCCGAGTTGGCCCGGCTGTCCGCGGAGTGATCGCGGTTGTCGCCCATGAGGAACACATGATCCTCCGGTACTGTGATCTCGTCCATGTTATCGAGATCCTGGTTCATGTGATCGATGATCACATAGCTTGCCCCGTTCGGCAGTGTCTCACGGAAGGTCGGCGGTTCATAGACGGCCTTTCCGTTCGGCAGGCGGGTTCGATAGGGTTCGAAGGAGGCCAGGCAGGGGTAGCCGTCGCAGTACTGCTGGTCTGCCACCGGGATCTGCACCGGCGGGACGACTTCCTGGGGTACCGGCTCTCCGTTGAGATAGATCCGGCCGTCGACCAGCGCGATTCGATCGCCCGGCAAGCCAACCACGCGCTTGATGTAATCCTCGTTCCGATCCGGCGGGACCGCAATTACGATGTCCCCGTACGCAGGTGTCCGGGGAGCGATCCGCCAGACGGAGCGTGGGACCACGTGGAAGGAGGCTGAGACCCAACTCCAGCCGTAAGGATACTTGCTGACCACCAGCCGGTCCCCGACGAGCAGGTTCGGAACCATCGAGATGGACGGGATATAAAAAGGCTTCGCAATGAAGGTGTGGAACGCAAGCACCGCCAGCAGCATCAACGCTAACCCGCGCAGTTCTGCAAACCAGTTGACCTTGTCCTTCTTCCGTGCAGCCTTCTTCGGCGCCTTGGTCACAGGCTTGTCCTTCTTCGCGATGAAACTCACAGCGGGCGCGCCTCCAGGACCACGAAAGCCTGCGCCCATGGGTGGTCATCCGTGAGCGTCAGGTGAACAATTACCTCATGCCCGGACGGGGTCAGGGCATCGAGTGCCGCTTTCGCGCCGCCGGTCAGCATAAGGGTCGGGGCACCACTGGGTGCGTTTACCACTCCGATGTCCCGCATGAACACGCCGCGGCTAAACCCCGTGCCGACGGCCTTGGAGAAAGCTTCCTTGGCGGCGAATCGCTTGGCGAAGGTCCCGGCACGCGTCAACGGTCGCCGCGCAGCCTTCGCCTGTTCGACTTCGGTAAAGCAGCGCCGCTCGAACCGCTCTCCGTGCCGGGCGAGCACGTCGGCAACCCGCTCGATGTTGCACAGGTCGGAGCCGAGACCGACGATCATGCCGATCCCCGAAACTGCTGCGCCGTGCTCACCGGACGGCGTCCATCAGCTCGCGCATGTGGCGCACGGCATCTTCCAGTCCAATGAACACAGCCTCGCCGACCAGATAGTGGCCAATGTTGAGTTCGGCGATCTGCGGAATCGCGGCGATCGGCTGAACATTCCCATAGGTCAGTCCGTGTCCGGCATGAGGCTCGATCCCGTTCTTCGCCGCGAGCGCGGCCATGTCGGACAAGCGCTTCAGCTCGGCAGACACCTGCTCACCGCTCGCGTGCGCGTATTCGCCGGTGTGAAACTCTACTACCGGCGCGCCCAGCCGTAGCGCCGCCTCCAGCTGGCGTTCCTCGGGAGCGATGAAGAGGCTGACGCGAATATCCGCATCCAGCAAACGGCACACGAACGGATAGAGCTGATCGTGCAGTCCCGCCGCATCGAGCCCGCCCTCGGTGGTGCGCTCCTCACGTTTTTCGGGTACGATGCAGGCGGCATGCGGCCGATGGCGCAGTGCAATCTGCAGCATTTCCTCGGTCGCAGCCATCTCGAGGTTCAAGGGCAAGCCGGTTGCGCGCAGGATGCGCGCAATATCATCATCCCGAATGTGGCGCCGATCCTCGCGCAAGTGGGCGGTGATCCCGTCCGCACCAGCTTGAGCCACGATCGCGGCCGCGCGCACGGGATCGGGGTGGTCGCCCCCTCGTGCGTTCCGGATCGTCGCAACGTGGTCGATATTGACGCCGAGGCGCAACGTATCAGGACCCAATGCTCAAGCCTTCCGGCTGCCCGGCTTTTCGACCGGTCTCGCAGCCAGTTCCGGCGGAAGCTCTTCGTCCGCATATGTCGGGAAATTCACCGCGACGAGTGAATAGAACGGAACCCCGAGATCGAGCTGTCCCGCCGTGCGGTCAACCAACGCGCAAGCGGCAAGGACTTCCGCGCCGGAACCGTGGACGGCCGCGATCGCCTCTCTTGAAGAAAGGCCGGTGGTAATCACATCCTCGACCAGCAGGACTCGCTCGCCCGGCCGGAGAGCGAATCCGCGGCGCAACTCGAATGTCCCGGTCGGCCTTTCGAGGAAGATCGCTTCCTTGCCGAGCGCGCGGCCGACTTCATGGCCAATAATGACGCCGCCCATTGCCGGCGACACGACCTTGTCGATCTTCTGCCGCGTCTCGCGCGGGATCATGTGAATCAGAGCTGCGGCCATGCGCGATGCACGCTCCGGGTCCATCAGAACCCGGGCGCATTGCAGATAATGGGCACTGTGCCGGCCGGAGGAAAGCAGGAAGTGTCCTTCCAGCAAAGCATGGCAGGAACGGAACTCCGACAGCACTTCCTCTTCGGTCATGGCGGTGTAGTGACCTCTTGATAGCTTGCTCCCCTTTGTAGCTCCGCAGGGGATACGTGAACAAAAATCTCCCTAGAAGCGCTTGAGGCATCGGGCAAGCGGGCGTATAGGCCCGCAGAAGCGGCCCCGCCCAGGGGTGAACCGGGCCTTTTTTCGCGCCTGCATAAAACGGAAAGCGTCAGACAGATGAACCTCGGCGAATTTGCTCGCAAGCGGTTGGGTTTCGCTAGCGCAGCGCTGATGGCGGTTGCCCTGCTTGCAACGCCGCAGAGCGGTTACGCCCAAGCCACCCCGCGCCTCGATGCGCAGGCGGAGAACGTGGCTCGCGAAGATATCCCCGAGAGTCAGGCGGCAGAACCCTCGACTCTCGATGTTGCTCCCGGCGCGGGTGAAGTAGCTCGCCTCGGGCCGGAATGGATCAAGGGTCAGCCGGCGCTTGGTGGGGTGAACTTCCAGGACCAGTACTCGCCAAACGGCGAATACGCGCTGTGGATGCACAACGCGATCCTGCTGCCGCTGATCACGTTCATCTGCCTGCTGGTTTTGGGGCTGCTGCTGTACGTGGTGGTTCGTTTCAATCGCCGGAGGAACACGGTTCCTTCGCGCACGGCGCACAACACCGTGATCGAAGTGGTCTGGACGCTGGTGCCGGTGCTGGTCCTGGTGTTCATCGCCATCCCGTCGATCACCTTGCTGGCGCGGCAGTACCAGGCCGCGCCGGAAGATGCCCTGACTGTCAAGGTTACCGGGTACCAGTGGTACTGGGGGTACACCTATCCGGACAACGGCGGGTTCGAAGTGATCTCGAACATGCTTCCGCCCGAACAGGCGATTGAGCGAGGGGAGCCGGCTATTCTCGCCGTCGACAACCGCTTGGTCGTGCCGGCAGGAGAGCCGATCCGTATCCAGACCACAGGCGCGGACGTGATCCACTCGTTCGCCATTCCCTCCATGTGGTTCAAGATCGACGCGGTTCCCGGCCGTTTGAACGAGCGGGTTCTCTACATCGAAGAGCCGGGCATCTATTATGGCCAGTGTTCTGAGCTGTGCGGCGCCCGTCACGCCTACATGCCGATCGCCGTCGAGGCTTTGCCGCGCCCTCAGTTCGATGCCTGGGTCCTTGCCCAGGGCGGCACGCTTGGCGGACCTGATCTCCCGACTGCTCCTGCTCCACGGCAGGAACCGGAATCGTCGGTGTCGGGTGCGCCGGGTGCCGGGGTTCCCGAACCCTTGGAAGATCCCGCTGCCGGACCCAATTCTCCGACTGCGCCTGCGCCTCTTTCGCCTCCCGGTGTAACGGCCGGACCGACCGCCTGAGCTGCCGCCCGACTTATTGACTAGGATTTCCTTCGATGGCTACCACCGCCGACCATTTCCAGGCTCATGCCGATGAGCACCATCACGATGCGGACCACAAGCCGGGATTCTTCGCCCGCTGGTTCATGTCGACCAACCATAAAGACATCGGCACGCTCTACCTGATCTTCGCTATCTTCGCTGGCGTGATCGGCGGCGCGATATCGGGCGTCATGCGGGCTGAACTTGCGGACCCGGGGATTCAGGTTCTCACTCCGCTGGTCGGCTGGCTTTATAACGAAACCGATCTCGATCAGGCGCTGCACATGTGGAACGTCCTGATCACCGCCCACGGCTTGATCATGGTGTTCTTCATGGTGATGCCGGCGATGATCGGCGGCTTCGGCAACTGGTTCATCCCGTTGATGATCGGCGCGCCGGACATGGCGTTCCCGCGGATGAACAACGTTTCGTTCTGGCTCACTTTCGTGGCGTTCATCTCGCTTCTGCTGTCCAGCTTCGTTCCGGGGGGCACGGGTCTTGGGGCGGGGACGGGCTGGACTGTCTACGCGCCACTCTCGACCTCGGGCTCCGTCGGGCCGGCCGTCGATTTCGCCATCTTCTCGCTGCACCTTGCTGGTGCGGGCTCCATCCTCGGTGCGATCAACTTCATCACCACCATTCTCAACATGCGCGCGCCGGGCATGACCCTGCACAAGATGCCGCTGTTCGTGTGGTCGGTGCTGGTCACCGCGTTCCTGCTGCTGCTCGCGCTGCCCGTGCTGGCTGCGGCAATCACCATGCTGCTGACCGACCGTAACTTCGGCACGACCTTCTTCGATCCCGCCGGCGGCGGCGATCCGGTCCTGTACCAGCACTTGTTCTGGTTCTTCGGTCACCCGGAAGTGTACATCATGATTTTGCCGGGCTTCGGCATGATCAGCCAGATCATTGCGACGTTCAGCCGCAAGCCCGTGTTCGGTTATCTCGGGATGGCCTACGCGATGGTCGCGATCGGCGTCGTCGGCTTTGTCGTCTGGGCGCACCACATGTACGTGGTCGGGCTGAACGTGAACACGAAGATGTACTTCACCGCGGCGACGATGGTGATCGCGGTCCCGACCGGCATCAAGATCTTCAGCTGGATCGCGACGATGTGGGGCGGGAGCCTTGAATTCAAGAGTCCGATGGTCTGGGCCCTTGGCTTCATCTTCCTGTTCACCGTGGGCGGCGTGACGGGCGTCGTGCTCGCCAACGGCGGCATCGACGACTACATGCACGACACGTACTACGTGGTGGCGCACTTCCACTACGTGCTGTCGCTGGGTGCGGTCTTCGCGCTGTTCGCCGGTTTCTACTACTGGTTCCCGAAGATGAGCGGGCGGATGCATTCCGAAATGCTGGCGCACATCCACTTCTGGATCTTCTTCGTCGGCGTGAACATGATCTTCTTCCCGATGCACTTCCTGGGAATGGATGGCATGCCGCGGCGTATTCCGGACTATCCGGCCGCGTACGCCTACTGGAACCAGTTTGCCACGGTCGGCTACTGGATCATGGCCGGGTCGATGCTGGTGTTCTTTGCCAACATGCTCTACGCATTCACGGCGGGGAAGAAGGCGGCGCCGAACTACTGGGGCGAAGGCGCGACGACGCTCGAATGGACGTTGACGAGCCCGCCGCCGTACCATCAGTTCGAAACGCTGCCGGTGATTGACGATGTCGATCACGATCATGGCGGTACCGTCGCCCCGGCGTAATCACACTTCCCCTCGCGGGAAGACCAGACAGGGCGGGGGCGTGCCGGAGACGGCGCGCCCCCACTTGCAATGGGACACCTGACGTGACGAGCCCGACCAATGCCGTAAAGTTGCCTGCCGACTGGCGCGATTTCCTCGCCCTCACCAAGCCGCGGGTGATGAGCCTGGTGGTCTTTACCGGATTGTGCGGGTTGCTTGCTGCTCCCGGGCATATCAATCCGGTGCTGGGCTTCACCGCCGTGCTGTGCATCGCTCTGGGTGCAGGCGGGGCTGGGGCCCTCAACCAGTGGTGGGAAGCCGAAATCGATTCCGGGATGAAACGGACGTCCAAGCGGCCGCTTCCGCAGGGGCGGCTTGAACGCACCGACGCTCGCGACTTCGGTATCGCGCTCTCCGTCGCCTCGGTTCTGATCCTGGGATTGGCGATCCACTGGCTCGCCGCGACCATCCTCGCGATCTCGATCATCTATTATGCGGTGGTCTACACGATCTGGCTGAAGCCGCGCACCCCGCAGAACATCGTCATTGGCGGTGGGGCGGGGGCCTTCCCGCCGCTTATCGGCTGGGTTGCAGTGACCGGTGACATCACGGCTATGCCGCTGCTGCTGTTCGCGGTTATTTTCTTCTGGACGCCGCCGCATTTCTGGGCGCTCGCGCTGTTCGTGCAGACCGATTATGCGAAAGTCGGCATTCCCATGCTGCCGGTCGTCGCAGGCGAAGTGGCGACTCGCCGCCAGATTCTGGCCTACAGCATCATTCTGCTGCCGCTTTCGGCCGTGCCGTGGTGGATCGGCGGCACCGGCCCCCTATATGGGATCGCGGCGCTGGTTCTTTCGGGTGTTTTTCTCCTGCTCACCTTCCCGGTTGCGTTCCGGCGCACGGGCGAAGACGACCGGATGAAGCCTGAGAAGCGCTTGTTCACTTACTCGATCGCCTACCTGTTCGCGCTGTTCGGGGTTCTGGTGGCGGATCGGGCGATTTACGGAAGCAGTGTGCTGACATGACTCCTGAGGAAGAAGCGGAATACAAACGGCGGCGGAAGGCGCGCAACGTCGTGCTTGCGTTGCTGCTGGTGGGACTAGTGGTGCTGTTCTACGCGATCACGGTAGTCCGGATCGGAGCGCAGGGATGAACCGCACCGCGCAGTTTCCCGAAAAGAACGGACGCGTCGCCCTGATTCTGCTGGCGGTGGCTGCCGGCATGCTTGCTCTGGGGTTTGCGTCGGTCCCGCTCTACCGGCTTTTCTGCCAGGTGACGGGTTTTGGCGGTACGACTCAGAGGGCCACGCTTGCGGAGTCGGTTACGGCAGAAAAGCTTGCTCAAAGCGCCGGCGGGCGCACCATCTCAGTTCGCTTCGATGGCAATGTTTCGGCAGGGATGCCTTGGACGTTCGGCCCAGAGCAAGTGACGCAGACCGTCGCGATCGGCCGGCGGAACATGGCGCTGTTCTCGGCTAAGAACAATTCCAGCGTCCCGGTGACCGGGACGGCAAGCTTCAACGTGGAACCTGAACAGGCCGGCCCGTACTTCAACAAGATCCAGTGCTTCTGCTTTACCGAACAGACGTTGCAGCCGGGACAAGCCGTGGACATGCCGGTAATCTACTACGTCGATCCCAAGGCGCTGGATGATCCCGACATGAAGGGTGTCGAACAGATCACCCTGAGCTACACCTTCCACCGCAAGGGATAGAGAGGCACAAGCCTCTGGACCCGGCGGCGAGGCGGCATTAAGGGCCACGCAGACCAAGGATCAGGAACTTCGACATGGCGGGCGCCAAGAACCACGACTATCATATCCTTCCCCCCGACATCTGGCCTTTCGTTGCCGCGTTTTCGGGCTTTACCTTCACGTCCGGCATGGTCCTGTTCATGCACGACATGTCAGGCTGGCCCATCGTGCTCGGCCTCGGTATCGCTGGCCTGATCGCCACGTTCTTCGGCTGGTTTTCCAAGATCGTGAACGAGGCGGAGGCCGGGGATCATACGCCCGTCGTTCAGTTGCACCTGCGCTACGGCATGATCCTGTTCATCGCCTCGGAAGTGATGTTCTTCCTCGGGTGGTTCTGGAGCTACTTCGATTTCGCCCTGTTCCCGGACCCCTTGTCCGAAGTGAGCGGCGGGATCTGGCCGTCGGCCGTTATCGAAGCGGTACCCGATCCGTTCGATCTGCCGCTGCTGAACACGCTCATCCTGCTCTGTTCGGGTACCACCGTCACCTGGGCGCACCATTCGCTGATCCACGGCGATCGGGATGGACTCAAGAAGGGCCTCTGGGCGACGATCCTCCTCGGCCTGCTGTTCTCCGCCATCCAGGCTTACGAATACGCGAATGCGCCGTTCGAGTTCGGCGGGAACACCTACAGCTCGATCTTCTACATGGCGACCGGGTTCCACGGTTTCCACGTGATCGTCGGGACGATCATGCTGATCGTGATGCTGGGCCGCGCCTACAAGGGGCACTTCACCCCGCGCCAGCACTTCGGGTTCGAAGCCGCGGCATGGTACTGGCACTTCGTTGACGTGGTGTGGCTGTTCCTGTTCATCGTCATCTACATCTGGGGCGGTTGGGGCGCAGAGATCCACTGATCCCGTGACGCACAAGTACCAGTCAAAAGGGCAGTCTCACCGAGGTGAGGCTGCCCTTTTCCGTCTCCGCCCAGCAGGCAGCGCCTCGGCGGTATGGCCCTGCACGATGGGCATTGCCTCGCAAGCCAGATATTCCCTGCCGGAGAAGCCGCTGTGATTCGCCGCGTCCCTATTCTGCCCAGTGTGATCGTCGCGGTCGCCGTGGGAGTCATGATCACGCTCGGCATCTGGCAGCTTGAGCGCAGGGAATGGAAAGAGGCGCTGATCGCGCGGTACGGCCAGGCGCAAGCCCTGCCTGAAGTACCCTGGCCCGAAACGCCAGAGGAGCGCGAGGCTGCGCTGTACCGTCCCGCAAGCGTGACGTGTGACCGGGTGCTGCGGATCGATGCCGTTTCCGGACGTGCGGCCACCGGCCGGCCCGGCTGGGCGCACCTCGCCCGCTGCGTGCTGGACGGCGGCGGCGAGGCGAACATCGCGCTTGGCTGGTCAAATGAGCCGCAAGGCCCGGAATGGGCTGGGGGAGAAGTCACCGGAATTATCGGCCCGGCCGGTACCGACGTCCAGTTGGTTGCGTCGCCACCGCAGGCGGGTCTGGCTCAACTCGCCGCGCCAGACCCGAACGATTTGCCGAACAATCACCTGATGTACGCCATGCAGTGGTTCTTCTTCGCGGCGACGGCGGTGGGGGTCTATTTCCTGGCCTTGCAGAAACGAATACGCGAGCCGCGTTAAACCGCGGTTGTCTATTCGACGGGGCGCGGCTACCCGCGCGCCTCATGGACTATATTTCCACTCGCGGAAGCGCACCGGCGCTCGATTTCCAAGGCGTCACGCTGGCTGGGCTAGCACCCGACGGCGGGTTGTTCGTACCCCGGCAATGGCCACGCTTCTCGCCCGAAGAAATCGCCTCGTTCACAGGCTTGCCCTACGCGGAACTGGCGACGCAGGTCATGCTGCCGTTCGTTAGCGGCAGCCTGGATGAAGCGACGCTGCGCGACCTCTGTCACCGCGGCTATGGCCGTTTCGCGCATGAAGCGGTGACGCCGCTCCGGCAGTTCGACCAGCAGCACTGGCTGCTCGAATTGTTCCACGGGCCGACGCTCGCGTTCAAGGATGTCGCGCTGCAGTTGCTGGGGCTGCTGTTCGAGACTTTCCTCGCGCGCAGCAACGATCACTTGACGATCGTCGGCGCGACCAGCGGCGACACCGGGTCTGCGGCTATCGATGCCGTCGCCGGGCGCGAGCGAGTCGATGTTTTCATGCTCCATCCCAAGGGGCGCGTCAGCGAAGTCCAGCGCCGGCAGATGACCACGGTGCTGGCGCCCAACGTTTACAACATCGCGATCGACGGCAGCTTCGACGATGCGCAGGCGATGGTGAAGCGCATGTTCGGCGATACTGCGATGACCGGCACGTACCGCATCAGCGCCGTCAATTCGATCAACTGGGCCCGCCTGATGGCGCAGGTGGTCTATTACTTCGCTGCTGCGCTGCAACTCGGCGCACCGGCGCGCAAGGTCGCCTTCAGCGTGCCGACGGGCAACTTCGGCGATGTCTTCGCCGGCTATGTCGCATCGAAGATGGGCTTGCCGATCGAGCGGCTGATCGTCGCGACCAACGTCAACGACATCCTCCACCGCGCGCTGGCGCAGGGCGACTATTCGACGGGGACAGTAACGCCCACCGACGCGCCATCGATGGATATCCAGGTCAGCTCCAACTTCGAACGGCTGCTATTCGATCTCGGCGGGTGCGACGGCTCCGCCATGGCGGAGCAAATGCGCGCGTTCGAAGCGAGCAAGGCGATGCGTCTCAGCCACGCGCAGCGGGAAGGGGGCGCTGCGCTGTTTACCAGCGCGCGGGTGGACGCCGCGGAAACCGCGGAGGCGATGCGCTGGGCGGCAGACCGGTGCGGAGAACTGATCGATCCGCACACCGCCATCGGCTTGCACGCCGCGCGGCGTGCCGCAATCGACTCGCATGTGCCGGTCGTCACGCTTGCCACCGCTCACCCGGCCAAGTTCCCCGATGCCGTCGAGCGCGCGACCGGAATGCGTCCGGCCTTGCCGACACGAGTGGGCGATTTGTTCGAGCGTGAGGAGCGGTACGTCGAGCTTCCCGGCGAATACGAGGCCGTGGCCGCTTACGTCGCGGAGCACGCAACGCCTTCGTCGGCCTGAATTGCCATGGCGGAGCTTCACCAGCAGCCGCGCCTGATCGTCGGGGAAGGCTGGGCCGACTACGGCCTGATCGACAGCGGTCACGGGCGCAAGTTCGAACGGTACGGGCCGTACCGTTTCATCCGGCCGGAACCGCAGGCCATGTGGAGCCCCCGCTCGCCCGAATGGGACGCTGACGGCGAATTCGTCCCGGGATCGGATGAAGACGGCGGCGGGCGGTGGCAGTTCTCCCGCGCTATCCCTCCCGAAGGGTGGCCGCTGGAATGGCGGGACGTGCGCTTTATCGCGCAGTGCACGCCGTTCCGGCACCTCGGGTTCTTTCCCGATATGGCCCCTGTGTGGGACTGGATGCGCGAACGATTGGACGCAGCAGTTGACCCGGCAACGAACAGGGGGACCCTTAACCTGTTCGGCTATACCGGAGTAGGTACGTTGGCCTTGTCCGAGTGCGGGCCCGTCACTCACGTCGATGCGTCGAAAAAGTCCGTTGCACAGGCGCGGGATAATGCGGCGCTTTCCGCGATGGAGGATCGACCGGTCCGCTGGCTGGTGGAGGATGCGGCAAAGTTCGCCGCGCGCGAAGTCCGGCGGGAGAAAGCGTACGACGGGATCATCCTTGACCCGCCGAAGTTCGGCCGAGGTCCGAAGAACGAAACCTGGCGGCTTGAGGAAGGCTTGCCGGGGCTCGTCGCGGATTGCCGCAAGCTGCTCGATGCCGAAAGCCGGTTCCTGTTCCTGACAGTCTACGCCGTGCGCATGAGCAGCCTCGCTCTCGGCGGGTTGCTGAGGGAGCTGTTCGCCGATCTGCCGGGTACGATCGAGCACGGCGATCTTGCGGTGCGGGAGGAAGGAGCGGACGGACGATTGCTGCCCACGGCGATCTTTGCCCGGTGGAAGAACGGCTGACTCGACAGCCCGGCCTGCCAGTGCCATCCGCGCGCCAGTTTCATCCGGAGCCGACCATGGCCGACAGCCTGATCCTTGAGATCGCCGATTTCGAACACGATGTCCTCACCGGGATCTACTCGGAGGAGACGGGCCGCGCGCAGCCGCTGCGCTTTACCATCCAGGCGCGGATGAAGCCGGCCGATCGCTACACGCCTGACACGCCGTTGTCGGCCAGCAAGAATTACATGGACCTGAAGTTCGCCGCATCCGATGCCTTTCCCGAAGGGCAGCACTACAGCTTGATCGAAGCCGTAGCCGAGCACGTGTGCGAAACCCTGTTCGTGCAGGACGAGCGGATCGAGGCCGTGACGGTCAAGATCGTCAAATTGGCGCTGAGCCAGCGCAATGAACAGATCGGCATCACCCTTCACCGGGAACGGCGCTGACGTGCAGCGGATACTGCGGATCGACGGCCTGCCCGAAGCCGCGCTGGATGCCGCAGCCTGTTTTCATGCTCATCACCTGCTGCAAGCCCGGGCCGCACTGGACGGGACGGATCTGCTGATTCTCGTGTTCCCGGCCGCTTCCTTTGACCACCGCGGCTGGCGTTTGGCCGCCGTGCAGGATCTCGCCCGTGCGGCGGCGCCGAAGCGGGTCAACGGGATCAGCGGAGATGACGAGCCAGCCGTCGCCGCCACGGTCGCTTACCTCGGCAAAGCGCCCGGCGTGACCGGACAGCTTTTCGCAGTGAGTGGTAACGGCGAGGGAAAGGGGCCATATTGACTTCATGAGCTGCGGCACCGGACCTCTCGTCGACGCCTTCAATCGGCGGATCACCTACTTGCGTTTGTCGGTGACGGACCGCTGTGATCTGCGGTGCGCCTACTGCATGCCGGAAAAGATGCAGTTCCTGCCGCGCAAGGAGGTGCTGAGCCTGGAAGAGCTGCACAAGCTCGGCCTTGCGATGATCGCGCGCGGAATTACGAAAATCCGCCTGACCGGGGGTGAACCGCTGGTCAGGCGCGACGTGATCGAACTTGTCCGGGCGCTGGGGCGCAAGCTGGGCGACGGGCTGGAAGAGCTTACCCTCACCACCAACGGGACGCAGCTGGCCCAGCATGCCGAGGATCTTGCCGAGGCGGGCGTGAAGCGCGTGAATGTCTCGCTCGATACTCTTGATGCGCAGCTGTTCCAGCGGCTTTCCCGCCGGGATCGTCTGGCAGAAGTGCTGGAAGGGATCGCAGCGGCGAAAGAGGCGGGCCTGAAGGTCAAGCTCAACACCGTGGCCCTGAAGGGCCTGAACGAGGGAGAGATTCCCGATCTGATCGCCTGGGCCCACCGCCACGGCCACGAGATCACCCTCATCGAGGTCATGCCTCTCGGAGAAGTGGAGGAGGATCGGGTCGATCATTACCTGCCCCTGATTGCGGTTCGGGAGGACCTGGAGCAGCGCTGGACGCTTCGGCCATCCGATGCGCGCAGCGGCGGCCCGGCGCGGTACGTGGACGTGGCCGAAACCGGCGGACGACTCGGCTTCATCACTCCGCTGACGAACAACTTCTGCGCCGGGTGCAATCGCATCCGCGTGACCGCGACCGGACAGCTGTTCGCCTGCCTCGGGGGTGCCGAGCAAGTCGACTTGCGCGCAGCCCTGCGTTCGACCGATCCCGACACGCGGTTGGCTGAGGCACTGGACGAGGCCATGCGCATCAAGCCTGAAAAACACCATTTCCAGATCGACCGACGCGGCGCCGAACCCGCGCAGCCACGCCACATGTCGATGACCGGGGGCTGATCGGTGGCCGTGACGCTCATTTTCCTGGGGCGGCTTGCCGACCTCGCTGGCATGCCGGAACGGGAAATCGATTCCCCGCTCGACTGGGGCACTCTGGTCGAGGAGCTCGAAGGCGAGTTGGGGGAGGCGCTGGAAGGCGAAAAGGTGAAGGTCGCGGTCAACGGCAAGCTTCTGGCCGACAAGCGGATACTCGCTGCGTCCGATGGAGACGAAGTCGCGCTGCTGCCTCCCGTCAGCGGAGGCTGAGGTGCTCGACATCCAGCTGCTTGAGAAGGGATTCTCCCCGGGCAAGGCGCTGGGCCTGTTCGCCAAGGCGCATCCGGAAGCAGGCGGGATTGCCAGCTTCGTCGGCAAAGTGCGAATGGATGAAGGGGTGAAAGCGCTTGAACTGACCCACTACGAGCCGCTGACCTTGCCCGGCATGCATGCCCTGGCCGAAGAGGCGCAGGCGCGCTGGAACCTTGACGGGCTGCTAATCTGGCACAGGGTCGGCGTCATGCGCCCGCAGGCCCCCATCGTGCTGGTTTCCGCCGCCGCACGCCACCGCCGCGATGCTTTTCAGGCGGCCGATTTCACGATGGATCATCTGAAAAGCGACGCCTGGTTCTGGAAGCGGGAACGGCGGGCCGACGGCTGGCACTGGATCGAGCCGCGAGAGCAGGATCACGACGATCTCGCCCGCTGGCGCTGATTTTAAGCATTTTTGACGGATATCAACGATTTGACCGGTGATTCGGGCCATTCGTCCTCCTGACAAAGGAGACGTCACATGGTCCAGGCCTTCACTCGTGAAATGATTGCCCAAAGGGCGCTGATCCATAGCCATCCCGTGCTGCGCAACGCGCCGGTCGACCGCAGCTTCGAATTGCCGCCCGTGCTCTATGCAGCGATGGTCGGCCTTTTTCTCGGCTTCCTCGGTGTGATGTGGCTGGGCTTTGCCAATCCGCAATTGATCCTGCCGATGGCGATCTTCGTCGCGTTCATCGTCTGCGGCTTCGGCGTTCCGGCCTTGTGGGTCCGTATGCCCCCGGAAAACCCGGTGCAGGCGAAGACTTGGGACCGTTTTCGTGCGGAAGGGATCCAGACCTACACCGGCCGCACCAGCGCTCGCGATGCGACGGTGCAGATGCTGATGCTGCCGGCGCTGATCTTCGCCTGGGGCGTCGCCACGGCCACCATCGCTGCGCTCGTCTGATTTTCGTCACCGCTCGAGGGGGGCAAAAGGAACTTGCAGGGCGCGACTTGCAACGGGGGGAGAAGGGCCGCTTTTGCGGCCCTTCTTTTTTAGCTCAACCTTTCGAGCAGGGAGGAGATCGTCCGGTTCTCTTCCTCCACCAGTTCCGATACCTCTGCACGGGCAGCGGCAATCCTGTCGAGCGCCAGCCCTTCCACGGCCGCTTCGGCATAGATCCGGTCGAGATCGGTCAGCGGCACCATCGTTCGCGCACGCGCCGATTCGAGGACACCGAGCGCGATCTGCGCAACGGCCCAGTCCTCGCTGCCCATCGCATCCCCGCGAGCCGCGGTCACGGCCCGCCGCGTTTCAGGCACGGCGGACAGAAAGGCCCGGTGCGCTTCGGACGCGGTAGCCACGAGCGTGTCTAGCCGATCAAGCACCTCGGCTGGCGGAGCGGGGGGCACGTACGGTTCGGGCGGCGGCAGGTTGCCGGACACCCGCTCCGCATCGCGAATGGCGAGGCTGGGATACTTGTCCGGGGGCGTGGCGCAGGCGCCAAGCGCCAGGATCAGCGTCAGGGCGGCGGGACGGGACCAGTTCATTCCAGGACGCATAGCCCGCTGCCCACGCGCTTTCCAGCCGAACCGCCAAGAATCCCGCCCAAGCGCGTTGACAGCTTCCTGCTGTTGGCGTAACCGCACCCATCTTTCCGGCGTCCTTCGGGGCGCGCGGCATGCCATCCGTTGCTGCTTTGGAGCGGCGGACGGCAACACAGCAAGAGAATGGATAATCACCATGTTCGCAGTAGTGCGCACGGGCGGCAAGCAGTATCGGGTCGCCCCCGGAGACAAGATCGCGGTTGAAAAGCTTGCCGGAGAAGCCGGTGAGACGATCACGCTGGGCGATGTACTGCTGGCCGGCGAAGGCGGCGAGCTGAAGCAGCCCGGCGAAGTCACGGTCTCGGCCGAGATCATCGCCCAGGCGAAGAGCGAGAAGGTCATCGTCTTCAAGAAGCGCCGCCGGCACAACTATCGGCGCAAGGCGGGTCACCGCCAGCAGATGACCCTGCTGCGGATCGTCGCGGTCGGTGATGAGAAGTATCAGCCGGCGCAGAAATCCGCGGTTGCTGCCGAGCCGGCGCTCGAAGCATCCTCGGACGCCATCGCGCAGTAACTGGCCGAGTACGGAGTAAGACGAAATGGCACATAAGAAAGCAGGCGGTTCGTCGCGCAACGGTCGCGATTCAGCTGGCCGTCGCCTCGGCGTGAAGAAGTTCGGCGGGCAGGACGTGCTCGGCGGCAACATCATCGTGCGTCAGCGCGGGACCAAGTTCTATCCGGGTTCCAACGTCGGGATGGGCAAGGATCACACGCTGTTTGCGCTGATCGAGGGCCAGGTGCGATTCCACCAGGGTAAGCTCGGCCGCAAATACGTGTCGGTCGACGCCATGGCCCAGGCGGCCGAATAATCGGACGACTCGTGAACGGGGCCGTCCACCGGGATGGCCCCGCCGGAGCTTTATCCGGCATTTTGAGGGAGATGGGGCCAGCCCGTCTCCCTTTTTGATTCTCCCTCGCAATCCATCCGTCACGAAACCCCGGTAGGGGCGGTGCCGGAAGAAAGGAGAGAATCATGTTCACCCGGACGACGAGGCTGTTTTTGCGGCCAGCGTTTCCCGACGACTGGCAGCAGATCCATCGGGGGCTGGGCGACAAGCGCGTCGCACGGATGCTTGCGAACGTGCCCTGGCCTTACAGGCAAGACGATGCACGCGCTTGCGCCAGCCGCACTTCCAGGCCGCACGAGCCGCGATTCCTCATCACGCTGCCGGATGAAACGGGGGCGCCGGTAATTGGCGAGATTACCCTGCAGAAGCAGGCCGAAGGGATCGAACTCGGCTTCTGGATCGCGCAAGACCGCTGGGGGCAAGGCTATGCCACCGAAGCCGGCCGCGCGGTGATCGACCTGGCCCGCGTCATCGGGCACAAGCGGATCGTGTCCGGCCACTTCCTCGACAACCCCGCTTCCGGACGCGTGCTGGCAAAGCTCGGCTTTTGTCCGGCCGGCGAAGTGCGCGCGCATTTCTGCGCCAGCCGAGGCGGCGAGATGGTCCTGACGAAGCACTACAAGCTGGACCTCGGCTGCGGAGAGGCCGGGCCCAGCGAATGCCGCATGCAGGCCGCCTGAACCCGCGCAGGTGCTCGCCAGGGCCTTAGGCCGGGGCGGGCACCGCGTCCGGGAATTCGCTGTCGTAGCGGGAGATCAGGGCTCGGTCGTCGATCTCCCACGGGTGAAACCCGGGAAGGAAGTAGGCCAGCCAAGCCGGGGCGACACGCCGCATGATGCCGGGCTTCCCGACCAGATACCAGATGAGCCGGGCTTTCGCCTTCCAGCCGGCGATCCCGTCCTGCCGCAACAGGTCCAGCGCATCCTCGAACCGGTGCCGGACGAAGTTGCTGGTCACCAGCAGCATGGTCATGCTCTTGACCTTCCAGCGCTTCCACCGGCTCCAGCCGCGGGTCGCGTGGAGCCAGACGTCATAGGCGACGCCCTTGTGCTCGATCTCCTCGGCCGCGTGCCAGCGCCATAATTCCGCTTGCTCGACGTCCGCTCCAACGAAGTGCTGCGGGTGCTTAAGGAACTCGTGCGCGAACATCGCCGTGAAATGCTCGAGCGCCATGGTCACGGCCAGCCAGCCGATCGGCGGGCGATCCTTCACCTGCGCGATCAGGGCGGCAACCCGTTCATCGATGCGCGACATGTCGTAGCCCGCCTGCACGGCTGCCTTGTTGAACGCGACATGCTCCCGCGTGTGGTTGATCTCCTGCCGGATGAAGGCGCGGATTTCGGCTTCCAGCTTGGGCGGTGCACCGTCGCGAAAAGCCTTCACCGATTCGATGAACAGGGCCTCGCCGCGGGGGAAGGTTGCGGAAAGGGCATTGAACCAGGCCGTCGCGATCGGATCGCCGTCCAGCCACCAACGGGCCGCTTCCTGCCCGCGGCCAAAGCGCCGGTCGCGCACTGTGATCGGCGGGGTGGCCTTGCCGGTCAAGGCATCGGAGTGAATAGGTGTGTGAGCGTTCATGCCGGAAAGATAGGATAGCTTACACCCATGTCAATAAGGAGGCGCCTGCCGCCGGAGGAAAGCCGCCTCGCGGCCCTGGAAGCCGCGCGGCTGCTGCTGATTGAGGCTGGCCCGCAAGCCGTGACTCTCAAGGCCGTGGCTGCGCGGATCGGGCGCACGCACGCCAACCTGCTGCACCATTTCGGGTCGGCGGCAGGGCTGCAGAAAGCGCTCGCGCAGTATTTGGGGGAAACGGTCTGCGCGACGATCGGGGAAGCCGTGCGGGCGACCCGCGCCGGTCTGGGCAGCGTACGGGAAGTGGTGGATCTGATCTTCGACGCCTTCGACCGCGAAGGCGCGGCCGCACTGGTCAGCTGGATGCTGCTGTCCGGTAACGAGGACGCGCTCGACCCGATCGTCGAGATGATTCACGATCTGGTCCAGGAATTGAACGCGACGGGAGTCGGGGATTTGCGCGAAGACACGCTCACGCTAGTGCTGCTCGCGCTGGGCGATGCGCTGATCGGGGAACGGCTTGCCGGCTCCCTTGGCCTGACCCGGAGTTCGGCGCGGAACCGCGCGGAGCAACTTCTGATCGAAACGCTAGCCCGGCGGCTGGCGGCTAGTCTGCCGGGCTGAGATCGACCCAGCCGGGCGCCATGTCCGGCGCGATATCGCTGACCCGCAAGTGATCCACCGCGAAGCCGGCTTCAGGATACGCCGTCTTCCGCCGCGCCTCTTCAGACCGGCCAAGCGGGACCACGATCAACCGGCGATTGATCTTCTGCCGCCAGTTCATCCGTGCCGTGTTTTCCTGCCCGACATAGCAACCCTTGGAAAAGCTGACGCCGTTCAGTTCCACAGCATTCGTTTCCAGCCAGAGGATGCCTTCCAGCTCTGCGTGCGTTTCCGGCACCCCAAGGGTCAGCCGATGAAGCAGCCAGGCGTCGTCGACCGGATGATCCTCATCCGTGACATGGGCGATCCAGCGCTGCCCCAGATCGGCCAGCCGGGGATCGGGCGCCCCGCCATCGCCGAGCTGCGCCTGCCAATAGACGCCGAGCTGGTCTTCCCGCGTGATCGCGATCTTCCGGCGCAGGCGATACGTCGTCAGGCGCTTGATCAATTCGTCCGCCTGATCCGCCTCGCAGTCGATCAGCAGGTCGCCGCCGCCTGCGGGCCAGACCAGAAAGGCGAACAGCGTCTTACCTTGCGGGCTGAGCAAGCCTGCGTAGCAGGGGAGCTCCCCCTTTACGTCATTGGTGACGAGGCCCTGGAGGAAATCGGCGGCGTCTTCGCCGTCGGCCTCAACAGATACGCGGATTACCGCGCGCGAATACAGTCGTTCAGATCCCATAGCAGCAACGTAACGAAGCGCCCGGCCGAATCGATCCCAATTCGACACGTTGTCCTGCGCCGCCCGATTGTGCCATGGGATCGGGATGACCGAAGCGATCACCATCCGCCGCCCCGACGACTGGCACCTGCACCTGCGTGACGAGGACATGCTGCGCGGCGTGCTGCCTCACACGGCGCGCCAGTTCGCCCGCGCGATCGTGATGCCGAACTTGTCCCCGCCGGTCACGACCGCGCAGGCCGCCGCCGCCTACCGGCAGCGGATCCTCAAGGTGCTGCCGCAGGATCTCGACTTCGCCCCGTTGATGACCTGCTACCTGACCGACGACACGGATCCGGACGATCTTGCGCGCGGGTATGCGGAAGGCGTGTTCACCGCAGCCAAGCTTTATCCGGCGGGCGCGACCACCAATTCGGCGAACGGCGTCACCGCAATCGCCAACATCCGCCGCGTGCTCGAACGGATGCAGGAAATCGGCATGGTGCTGTGCGTTCACGGCGAAGTGACCGATCCGGAGATCGACATCTTCGACCGAGAGGCCGTGTTCATCGAGCGCATCCTCGCGCCCCTGCTGCGTGAGATGCCGGGCTTGCGCGTGGTGCTGGAACACGCGACGACCGAACAGGCGGTCGATTACGTCTTGGCATCGGGGGAAAACGTCGCGGCCACGATCACGCCGCAGCATCTTCACATCAACCGCAACGCGATGCTGGTCGGCGGGATGCGGCCGCACGCATATTGCCTGCCGGTCCCCAAGCGGGAAAAGCACCGGCTGGCCTTGCGCCGGGCGGCGACCTCCGGCTCCGAAAAGTTCTTCCTCGGGACCGACAGCGCACCCCATTCGCAGTCCGCCAAGGAATCCGGTTGCGGCTGCGCGGGCATCTTCAACGCGCCGCACGCGCTGGAAAGCTATCTCACCGTGTTCGATGAGGAAGGTGCGCTTGACCGGTTTGAGGCATTCGCCAGTGAGAACGGGCCGCGCTTCTACCGGCTGCCGCTGAACGAAGGAACCGTGACGCTGGAACGTGCACCGACCGACGTGCCCGAAACGATCGACGCGGCCGGAACCGCTGTCATTCCATTTCATGCAGGGCAGCGGCTCGGCTGGCGTCTGCGCGCCTGACCGCCCGCTCGCGCAGCTGGTCGATCACGAACAGCGCCACGGCGGCCCAGATCAGTCCGAAAGCGGCCAGCTGTGCGGGATGAAGCTCCTCGTTGAAGATCGTCAGCCCGAGCACGAAGACGATCGTGGGTGAAATGAACTGGAGGAACCCCATCAGGCTGTAGGGCAAGCGGCGAGCGGCCACGGCGAACAGCAGCAAGGGTATCGCCGTCATCGGCCCGCCCCAGGCAATCGCCAGCGCCGTATCCCAACCCTGCGCCATGGACGGACCGGCGGGGGACGCGGCGTACCAGGCGACAATCCCCAGCGCGATCGGAAGCAGGATCAGGGATTCCAGCATCAGCCCCACCAGGGCACTGGCAGCCACGGTCTTGCGCAGCAGGCCGTAGATGGCGAACGTCACCGCCAGCGCCAGGCTTACCCACAAGGTGGTCAGCGCCCCGGCGGCAAGGGCGGCCACCCCGCAGCCGGCCAGCGCCGTCGCCGCCCATTGCCGCCGCGTCAGCCGCTCCCCCAAAATCGCAAGGCCCAGAAGCAGCATGATCAGCGGCAGGATGTAGTACCCGATACTCGCGGCGTAGACGTGGCCGGTCTGGATCGCCCAGACGTAGAGCAGCCAGTTCACCCCGACGAGGACCGCTGTCGTGAGCAGGGTCAGCATCGCCCGTCCATCCTTCAGGACCGCGCGGACTTCGGGAAGACTGCCGCGCCAGATCACCGCCGCCAGGCACAAGGGCAAGGTGAACAGGATGCGCAGGGCGACGAATTCCACCGGAGGAACGTGGCGCACCAGCAACAAGTACAGCGGCATCGATCCCCAGAACGCATGCGCGCCCAGGGCGCTGAGCAAGGCCGCGCGGTCAGGGGCAGGGGCGGTATCCGAATTCATGGCGCGGCTTTAGGGGTTGCCTGCAACATTGCGAGCCTGAACGGGCGAAGCCCCGCCTCAGTCGGCCAGTTCGATCCAGACAGGGGCGTGGTCGCTGGTCTTCTCCCACCCGCGCACCTGGGAATCGACTTGCGCGTCTTTCAGGCGCTTCACCAGATCGGGACTCAGTAGGAAATGGTCGATCCGCAGCCCCGCGTCGCGGGTGAACGCGTTGCGGAAATAGTCCCAGAACGTGTAGATCGTCGCGTCGGGATGAAGCTTCCGGACCGCGTCGGTCCAGCCTTGCTCCACCAGCCGAAACCACGCGGCGCGGGTTTCCGGTGCGAACAAGGCATCGTCCAGCCAGCGTTCCGGCTTGTAGACATCCTGTTCGGTCGGCATCACGTTGAAATCGCCGGTCAGCACCACCGGGGCCTTGCTGGCGAGCAGGCCGGCGGCATGATCGATGAGCCGTTCCATCCACCGCAGCTTGTAATCGTACTTCGGGCCGGGCCTCGGGTTGCCGTTCGGCAAGTACAGCGCGCCGATGAGAACGCCGTTCACCGCAGCTTCGAGATAGCGGCTCTGCTCGTCCTCCGGCTCTCCCGGAAGGCCGCGCCGGGTTTCCTGCGGGCATCCCACGCGGCTGAGGATCGCCACTCCGTTCCAGCTTTTCTGCCCATGCCAGATCGCTTCGTACCCGGCATCGCGAATTTCGTCGGCTGGGAACCGCTCATCCGGGGCTTTCAGTTCCTGCAGGCACGCGACATCGGGGCGGGTCTCCTCCAGCCAGCGGAGCAGCACCGGAAGCCGGGCCTTGATCCCGTTGACGTTGTAGGTGGCGATTCTCATTGTTTGCCCTCCAGCAGATCCTTCAGCGCGGCAGGACGCAGTTCATGCTTGAGCTGGTCCATCGTGCACTGGTCGGGGCGCTTGTCGTCCCGCCAGCGCAGAAAGCTGGTTCCGTGGCGGAAACGCTCTCCGGTTACTTGATCGTAGATCACCTCGATCACGAGTTCGGGCCGCAGCGGAATCCATTCCGTGTTGCGTCCCCGGCTCCAGCGGCTCGGCCCGCCGGGGGACTTGCCGGTAAACGGCGATTCGCCCCGCGCCGGGTCAAGCCTTGCGGGAAGCGCCGCCCGGTCCTCGTCGGTAAATGAGGAAACGTAGCCGACGTAGTTCAGCCGCCCATCCTGATCATAAAGGCCGAGCAAAAGCGACCCGACCCGCTCCCCCTTCGCGTCCATGCGAAAGCCGCCGACCACGCAATCCGCGGTGCGCTGCTTCTTGGCCTTGACCATCGCCCGCTCCCCCGGGCGGTACGGTTCGTCGATCCGCTTGGCGACGATCCCGTCCAGCGCCGTGCCGCTGCGGTCGAACCAGTCCTGCGCCGTTGCGCGGTCCTGCGTAACGGGTGACAAGGCCAGTCGCGGGGTGGAGGCCGTTTCGAAAAAGCGCTTCAGCGAACGGCGCCGTTCCGTCAGTGCCTGCGACGCCAGCACGTCGCTGCCAAGCTGCAGGCAGTCGAACAGCATCAGGCAGGCCGGAGTCTCCCGGGCCAGCCGCCCAATGCGAGAGGCGGCGGGATGCAGCCGCAGTTGCAGGTCGGCAAAGGAAAGGCCGGTCCCATGCGGCAGTACCAGTTCGCCATCCAGCACGAAGCGCGTTTCCGCCAGTCCCAGCAGCGCCTCGGCTATTTCGGGGAAGTAGCGCGCCAGCGGCTTGCCGGCCTTGGAAAACAGCTCCAGCGTGTCGCCGCCCCGGAAGGCAAGGCAGCGGAACCCGTCCCACTTGGGCTCGAACTGCCAGTGCTCGCCAGCGGGAATTTCGCTCGCCAGCCGCGCTTCCATAGGTTCGCTGTCGGCGGGAATGGACAAGCCCGGGAAGGAAGTGGTCATACAGGAGCAACGGGATCCGGCGGGGGGCAGTTCCTCGCTGAAACGGGCCAACCTTCGCTTTCCCTGACCGAAAGAATGGTGATAGCAGGGCGCCGACTACGGGAAGGGAACGAATTATGCAGGCAGGACCGGATCTTATCGTGATCGGCGGCGGCTCGGCCGGGATCGCCTGCGCCGCTCGGCTGGCGGAAGCCGGCAAGCGCGTGCTGCTGGTCGAAGCGGGCAAGTCGGACAAGGACATCCGCTCAAAAGTCCCCGCGTTGATGAGCGGGATCGTCCATACCCCCGATTTCGACTGGTGCTATCGCGCCGAACCCGATCCGTCGGTTGGCGGCCGGCCGGACGTCTGGCCGGCCGGGAAACGGCTCGGCGGCGGCAGCGCGATCAACGGCATGATGTTCATCCGCGGCCACTCCTACGACTATGACCACTGGGCGGAACTCGGCGCCACCGGATGGGGCTATCAAGGCGTGCTACCGTACTTCCGGCGAATGGAGCACAATGAGCGCGGACAGGATGCCTGGCGCGGCCAGGGCGGTCCGATCGCTGTGTCGGAAGTCCGTTCCCGCTACCCCATCACCGATGAATGGATCGACGCGGCGCAGCAGGCAGGCTTTCCCCGTTCGCCCGACCTGAACGGAGAGAAGGCCGAAGGGGTCGACTACATCCAGCTGTCCCAGCGCGGCGGCCTGCGCTGCTCGACTGCTGCCGGATATCTGAAGGACAAGCCGGCCAATCTCGAAATCCTGCTGGAGGCGCAAGTCGTCCGGCTGGAAATCGACAACGGCCGCGCAATCGGGGTCACGCTGCGCCAGGGCGGGCAGATGCGCACCGTGCACGCGGCCGAAGGTGTCGTGCTGTCCGCCGGCGCGCTCAACACCCCGCGGCTGCTGATGCTGTCGGGCATCGGCCCGGCAGAAGACCTGACCGCTCACGGCATCGAGGTGCTGCACGATCTGCCGGGCGTCGGGCGGAACCTGCAGGAACACCCGGCCTGCCACTTGGTCAATTCCGTCAGCGCACACACGCTCAACCTCGATGCGAAGGGGCTCAACGGCCTCAAGCAAGTGCTGGCGCTCGCCGTTCGCCGTTCAGGCGCGCTGACGACCGGAATCGGTCACGCGCAGGCGTTTGTCGCCAGCCGCGAAGGACTGCCCGCACCGAACATCCAGCTCGCCTTTTCCGCCTTCGCATTCGACGTGACCGAAAAGGGCAACCTTGCTCTGCGGCCGGAAAGCTCGGTCTCGACTCTCATCGGGCTGATGCGGCCCGGTTCGCGCGGGCGCATCACCCTAAGGGGCAACGATCCCGATGCGCCTCCGGTGATCGAGCACCAGCTGCTGGGCGACGAGGACGACGTCCAGCAACTGATCGAAGGCTTGCAGATCGCGCGGAAGATCATGGCCCAGCCAGCCATCGCGCCGCACGTGAAAGGCGAAGTGCGTCCCGGGGAGGCGCTCGACAGCCCCGCAGCGCTGGAACCCTATGTCCGGGCCGCAACCATCCCGATGTACCACCCGGTCGGCACCGCGAAAATGGGCGCGGCGGACGATCCCATGGCCGTGGTCGGCCCGGATCTGCGCCTGCGCGGGATCAAGGGGCTGTGGGTCGCCGATGCCTCCGTCATGCCCACGATTCCGGCGGGAAACACCAACGCCACCGCGATCATGATCGGGGAAAAAGCCAGCGATCTGGTGCTGGAGGGCCTGCGCGAGCAGGGGCGGACTTCGGAACAATTGCTCGCCGCGGCTCGTTGACAGGGAAAGACATCGCGGGCTTCCCGCGTACACTTGCCAAGGTTCGCCGCAGCACTGGATGCGCAGGCGAGCCGTAACAGGAGGAAGACTATGAAGTATCTTGCTTTCGTCACCTTGCCCATGGCCGCGCTTGTCGGCGCCTGCGGAGCGGATTCGCCTGCGGAAGAGACGGGCGACGCACTCGAACAGCGTGCCGACGCGGTCGATCAGATGACCGAGCAGCAGGCTGACATGCTGGAAGAACGCGGCGACGCCATCGAAAAAGTTTATGATGAGCGTGCCGAGGCCGTCGAGGAAGCCGGCGATGAACGCACTGATGCGATCAACAACGTCGCTGATCAACCTGCGCTGAGGTAAGCCGGCGCAGATCGAGTCCGGAATGCACTTCCGGCTGCAAGCCCCCGCTCGCCCGAGCGGGGGCTTTTCGTTTGTGGAGCGCCGCTCAGGCCAGCCGCTTGACCCAGCCGTGCGGGTCCGCGGCCGCGCCGCGCTGGATCGCGACCAGCCGTTCCCGCATGCGCTGGGTCAGTTGACCCGGACCGCCGGAGCCGATGGTGAACTCCCCATCGTGTCCGGCCACCCGCCCGACCGGGGTGACGACGGCAGCGGTGCCGCAGGCGAACGTTTCCGTCAGCTTGCCGCTGGCCGCATCCTGCCGCCACTGGTCGATTGAATAGCGCTCCTCCCGCACCGTCAGGCCTTCCTCACGGGCAAGGGTGATCAGGCTGTCACGAGTGATCCCGGGCAGGATCGTGCCGCTTAGCGGCGGGGTGATCAGCGATCCGTCGTCGAACACGAAGAACAGGTTCATGCCGCCCAGTTCCTCGATCCACTGGTGCTCCTCGGCATCGAGGAACACGACCTGATCGTGTCCGCGCTGGATCGCCTCGGCCTGGGGGACCAAGCTCGCCGCGTAGTTGCCGCCGCACTTCGCCGCACCGGTCCCTCCGGGTGCGGCGCGGGTGTAATCGCGCGAAACCCAGATAGACACGGCGGGGGAGCCGGACTTGAAGTAGTTTCCGGCCGGGCTGGCGATCACCAGGAACTTGTACTGCTTCGCTGGCCGAACGCCGAGGAACGGCTCCGTCGCGATCATGAATGGCCGCAGGTACAGCGATCCGCCCGCCACGTCCGGAAACCAGTCGCTGTCCATCAGCACCAGCTGGCGCACCGCCTCGACGAAGGTGTCCTCCGGCAGGGCCGGCATGGCGAGTCGCGCGGCCGATTCGTTGAACCGGCGTGCGTTCGCATCCGGCCGGAACAGCGCCATCGTCCCGTCGTCGAGCTTGTAGGCTTTCAGACCTTCGAAGATTTCCTGCGCGTAGTGGAGCACGGCCGTTGCCGGATCGAGGCTGAGCGGCACACGCGGGCCAAGCGTGGCGCTGTGCCAGCCGCTTGCCTCATCCCAGTCGATCGAGATCATGTGATCGGTGAAGATCCGGCCGAACCCGGGATCCGCAATCGCCTGCTGGCGGCTGGCGCCCGGCACCGGGGCCGGGTGCGGCACGCGGGAAAATTCCATCGGGGCAGTTCCGGCGAGACTCGCCATGTCTTACGATCCTTGCTCTATTCGCCCGCCGAATGAACGATTATTGCGCAATCAGCAAGTGACTTGAAATAATCTGAAAACCGAGAGCCGGTTTGGCCCTGCCTAGCCAGCCGAGGCAAGGCTTGGCAAGCCGTGAGCCAACCGAAAGGAGCAGAACGAAGAACCGGCCCAAAGGAAAAGGACGGCCCCGTCTTCGCGCAACCGCCCCGGACAAGTTCTCCAGCCCAGACAACGCGGCTGCCCCACCACCAAAAATGAGAAAGGCCGCTCCGGGTGTACCGAAGCGACCTTTCGCATGGTCAGCGGCCGGAAGTGCCGCCCACAAAGCCTTTATCGTCTAGCTTTCAGAAACGATAATGCTCCGTGCGGAAACGTACCGACCTCCCTGCTGAACCATGAGACATCGGATCACCTCCTTTCGCGCTGTTGAGCCGAGACCCCTCGTTTCACCGGGGGCCAAGGCCGCGGTAACCGCTGGCCTTGGGGAGATATTTGAGTCTTTGCGGGCCAAACACAAGACCTGAAAAAAAGTTTTTCACAGGTCCCGCAGCCGGTTGCTTCTGCGGCCGCATCGCCAGCCTATTCGATCGTTACCGACAGTCCTCGATCACCCGGGTGATCTCCGGCCAGCTGGGGGGATAGAGCGTCGGCAGGCCTTCCACCGCGACGGCGAAACGGCCCTTGGAGAACGCAATCGCATCCAGCAGCGAATCATTGGCGGGGATCGTCGCGACGACGCCGGGGGTGGGCCCGGGGGCAGGAAGCGCGGTCAGCGTCCGATCCTGGCCTTCGCTGCGGATCAGCATCGGCACCGAGGCCGTGGCGCTTCCGCGGCGAATCAGCTGAACCGTGCGGCTTTGCCGGGTGCAGCGAAACACGAGGAGCGGCTCGCCGTTTCCGTCGCCGAACAGTGCCTCCGTCCACCCGGCCGCCTGACGGTAGCTCCAGTCTCCGGGGGTCTGCGGCGCGTCCATCCAGTTGTCGAACGTCGGGGTGACGACGCTGGGCGGCGCTGCGGCCGGCTGCGGCTGGGACACAGGCGCGGGCGTCGGGGTGGGGGTGCTTTCCGGGACTTCCGGCGCACGCGGCACGCACGCTGCTGCGAACAGCATCAGGGCGAGCGGACAGGCGATGTGAAATTGGCGGACGGTCATGACCCTCATCGTGTTGCGGCTCCGGTACGGTGGTCCTAGGCGAGTGCGGTATGGCGAAGCAACGCATCGATCAGCTGCTTGTGTCCCGGGGCTTGGCGGAAAGTCGCGCCCGGGCACAAGCGATCATCATGGCCGGACTGGTCTTTTCCAACCAGAAGCGAATCGACAAGCCGGGGCAGCAACTGGCCGACGACGCGCAAATCGACGTGCGCGGACGCGATCATCCGTGGGTCAGCCGGGGCGGGGTCAAGCTGGCCCATGCAATCGATCACTTCGCGCTCGATCCCGCGGGCGCGGTGGCGATGGACATCGGCAGTTCGACCGGCGGGTTCACCGATGTCCTGCTTCAGCGGGGCGCCGAACGCGTGTTCGCGGTCGATTCGGGTACCAACCAGCTAGCCTGGAAATTGCGGCAGGATCCGCGCGTCATCGTGCTGGAACAGACCAGCGCCCGCTTGCTCACGCCCGGGTTGATCGATGCCGCATGCGACTGGGTGGTGTGCGACGCGTCGTTCATTTCCCTGCACAAGGTGCTGGAAGTCCCTCTCAAGCTCGCGGCCGAACGCTGCCGCCTCGTGGCGCTGATCAAGCCGCAGTTCGAAGTCGGCAAGGGGGAAGTCGGCAAGGGCGGGGTCGTGCGTGATCCGGCGTTGCAACAGCGCGTCTGCGACGACGTGCGCGGCTGGCTGGAAGGCGAGGGCTGGCAGATCGACGGCATTGTCGAAAGCCCGATCACCGGCCCCGAGGGCAACGTCGAGTTCCTGGTTTCCGCCCGGCGAGGGTAGGCCCGGCACTTCGCCGCACTTGCATCGCCCCCGGACCGGCTTCATCGTTAGCGGGTAGCAGGAGCATTTTTTGATCAGCCCGACAGCCTCATCCTCGTCCCGGTCCGGCCGGTTCCTGCGCTGGGCGCTCATCCTCGTGCCCGCCGTGGTGCTGCTGGGCCTCGGGTCCGGGGCGCTGTCCGGCAGCGCGGCGGAAAACCCGTGGTTTTCGGCGCTTCAAAAGCCTGCGCTTTACCCGCCGCCTGCCACGTTCGGGATCGTCTGGTCGATCCTCTACGTGATGATGGGTATTGCGCTGGCCCTGGTCTGCGCTGCCGACGACGGACGCTGGCGCAAGCCGGCCATCGGAGTGTTCCTGGTCCAGCTCGTGCTTAACCTCGCGTGGTCGCCCGTGTTCTTCGCGCTGCACCGGATCGCCGATGCGATGATCCTGCTGCTGGTGATCGACGTGGCGGTAATCGCGACGGTGGTCCTGTTCTGGCGCGTGCGGCCGCTGGCCGGGGCGCTGCTGCTGCCCTATCTCGCGTGGGTCCTGTTCGCGACCGTGCTGAACTGGCAGTTCCTCCAGCTCAATCCTGCCCAGCTCGCTTCCGGGGCGTAATCGCTCTTGCCGAACGCGCCGATCCGTCCCATTTTCGCGTCATGCAAAGCCAGAACCCCTTCATCACCGATTTCGTCAAGCTCGCCAACAGTGCGGCGGGCACATTTGCCGGCATGACTCGCGAGGCGCGGGAAAGCGCGCGCGAGCGAGTGAAGGAGGCTCTCGGCGGGATCGATTTCGTCAGCCGCGAGGAATTTGACGCCGTCAAGGACATGGCCGCCAGGGCGCGCGAGGAAAATGAGCGGCTGGAAGCGCGCATCGCGGTTCTCGAGGCGAAACTGCTGAACCAGGCGTAACACGCGGCCGGCGCGGATCGCGAGTCGATCTTGCACGTCCGCGCGCCAGCCATCCTCGTCGCCGCCCGCCCGCACGGCGAAACGGCGGTCATCGCCCGCCTGCTGACCGAGGAATACGGGCTCATCGCCGCCTATGTCGCCGGCGGGCGGGGGCGGCGGATACGGCCGGTGGTCATCCCCGGCAACCGGGTGGACCTGCAACTGTCTGTCCGCTCCGAAAGCCAGCTGCCGTTCGCAAAACTGGAACTGGTCGAAAGCCGCGGGCCGTGGCTGGGGGAGCCGCTGCCCGCTTCCGCCATCGCCTGGGCCTGCGCGCTGACGGCCACCGCCTTGCCCGAACGCCAGCCCTATCCGCGGCTCTACCCAGCGTTGGCCGGGCTGCTGTCCGCGATTTGCCATGCGCCCTCCGCCCGGGGCTGGGCCGGCGCGCTGGTCGACTACGAGATCCTTGTCCTGCGGGAATTGGGTTACGGGGGTGGCAAGCGGCCGGAAAGCGAAGCCGACTTTACCACCGTCCTTGCCGCAATGGACCGGCTGTCCGCCCCGCTTGAACACTACCTGCTTGCCGACCGGCGCGGCGATGTTATGGCCGCCCGCGCGTTGTTGCGGGAACGATTGGGGCGAATGGACGGATGAAGATTGCGGTTCTGGCGGGCGACGGGATCGGCCCGGAAATCATGGTCGAGGCGCTGAAGGTGCTCGATGCGCTGCGCTTGCCCGAAGTGACCCTGTGGCAAGGCGACGTCGGCGGGATCGGGTATCACCGTCACGGCCATCCGCTGCCGCCCGAAACCCTGGAAATGACGAAAGCCGCCGATGCGGTCCTGTTCGGCGCCGTGGGCGATCCGACCTGCGACACTCTTGAACGGCATTTGCGGCCGGAACAGGCCATCCTCGGCTTGCGGCAGGCGCTCGGCCTGTTCGCCAACTTGCGGCCCGCGCAGATGTTCGCCGGGCTGGAGGACTTGTCCGCCTTGCGGCCCGAGATCTCGCGCACGATCGACCTGCTGATCGTGCGGGAACTGAACGGGGACGTCTATTTCGGCGAAAAGGCGATCCGCACGCTGGACGACGGACGCCGCCAGGGCTTCGACTTCATGTCCTATGCCGAAGACGAAGTCCGCCGCATCGCGCATGTCGCCTTCCGCGCGGCGCAAGGCCGGCAGAAGAAGCTGACCAGCGTGGACAAGGCCAACGTGCTGGAAACCAGCCAGCTCTGGCGCGACGTGGTGATCGAGGTGGCGAAGGACTACCCCGACGTCCAGCTCAGCCACATGTACGTCGACAACGCGGCCATGCAGCTGGTGCGCGATCCGGGCCAGTTCGACGTGGTCGTCACCGGCAACCTGTTCGGCGATATTCTCTCCGATCAGGCGAGCATGTGCGTCGGCTCCATCGGCCTCCTGGCCAGCGCCTCGCTGGGAGAGACGCAGACGCAGTTCGGCACCAAGGGGCTTTACGAACCGATCCACGGCAGCGCGCCGGACATTGCCGGGCAGGGCAAGGCCAACCCGATGGCGATGATCCTGTCCGCCGCGATGATGCTGCGCCACTCGTTCGGCCGGGAAGCCGAGGCGGTCCGGATAGAAACCGCCGTGGCCAAGGCGCTGGCCGACGGGATCAAGGGTGCCGATCTTGGCGGGACTGCCGGCACGTCGCAAGTCGGCGACGCGGTGGTCGCGCGGCTCTGACCCGGCTATCGCCGGCGTGCAATGAACCTGCTTCGCGCCGACTTTGCCCGCCGCGCCGATGAGGCCGCGCATCCGCTCGTGCTGGCGGTAATCCTGCCGACACTGAATGAGCGGGACAACATCGCCCCGATGATCGACCGGCTGGCCGAGGCGCTTGGCCCGTCCGGCTGGGAAGCGGTGATCGTCGACGATGACAGCGCGGACGGCACTGCCGAGGAAGCACGGCGCATTGCCCTTGCTGACCCCCGGATACGAGTGATCCAGCGAATTGGCCGTCGCGGGCTGGCCAGCGCCGCGATTGAGGGGATCTGCGCCACGGCCGCGCCCTTCGTGGCGGTGATGGACGCCGATCACCAGCACGATCCGCGCCTGCTTCCCCGAATGCTGGAAGCGGTATCCTCAGGAGACTACGATCTTGCCTGCGCGTCGCGGTTTGCCGCAGGCGGCGATGCTCAAGGGCTGGCAAGCGAGCGCAGGACAAAAGGCTCCCGCCTCGCCAACGCGCTGGCCCGCAAGCTGACCGGCAGCGACCTCACCGACGCAATGAGCGGGTACTTCCTGCTGCGCGCCGAAACCGTCCGCAGCCAGGCGCCCCGCCTTTCCGGCATCGGATTCAAGATCCTGCTCGATATCCTGCTTACCGCGCACCAGCCGCTGCGGGTGAAGGAGTTCCCGCTACGCTTCGGGCGACGAGCCGCCGGGGCAAGCAAGCTGGATCGGGCCGTCGCGTTCGAATTCCTGGTGGCCTTGTACGAACGGTACCTTGGCCGGATCGTCCCGACGCGCTTCGCCTTGTTCGGCACGGTCGGCGGACTGGGTATCGGGGTGCACATGATCGTGCTGGCGCTGCTTTATCGCGGGCTGGGCTGGACATACGGGTTCGGGCAAGCGGCGGCGACGCTGTCGGCGATGACGTTCAACTTCTGGCTCAACAACTTCCTGACCTACCGTGACCGGCAACTGACCGGCGCCCGCGTGATCCTGACCGGATGGCTGGGCTTTTGCGCCACCTGTCTGGTCGGCGCGCTGGCTAACGTCGCGGTGGCAACGATGCTCCACGCGCGCGGGCTCCACTGGGTGCTGGCTTCGCTCACCGGGATCGTGCTCGGCTCGATGTGGAACTATGCCCTGTCCAGCCGCTTCGTCTGGGGCCGATTCCGCTGACTTACTGCCAGCTGGGGATCGGCGTGTAGTTGAGGAAGGACTGCTCGGTTTCCAGCGGGGCGGCGGTCAGGATCGGATAGAAGTACACGAACAGCGCCGCCGATGCGCCAAGCGTCAGCAGCGGGATCCACCGATGCCCGCGCTGCCGCAACTCCTCCAGCGCCAGCGCAAGGCCCGCCATCAGGAAACAGCTCGGCAGCACGTAGTGGTAATAGAACTGCACCGGCTTCGACGCGAGCGCCCAGAACAGCACTCCGACAAGGTAAAGAACCGCCACCCCCAGCGCGTCCCACCGCTGCCGGGCGATCCCGGCCCACAGGCACCACGCGATGGCGGGCAGCCCCGCCAGCATCGGCAGCGGATTGCCAATCATCAGCACTCCGCGCTGCGCGCCGTCGGCCACTTCGTACAAGTACCAGATGCCGCGCCAGTCGCTCACCCACTCGTACCAGCGGCTCATGTACGTGTGCGGCTCGACCACCTGGCCTTGCAGCTCCAGCATTTGTGCGTGCAGCCCGATCAGCCCGAAAGGCGGCACCGGATCAGTCGCATAGAAAAACGCCGGCGCGTAGGTGAGGGAATAGACGGCGAGCGGCACCACGCCGAGCCACAGGGCCGCTTCCGCAAGGCTCACGCCCCGGATCGGGGGGCAGCGCCGGGTGAACAGCGCCCGGTGCCCGGCGCACTTCAGCCGGGCGGCCAGGAACGCCAGCCCGGGCAGCACGATGAACGGCGCGGCGTTCCACTTCGATCCAAGGGCAAGACCCAGCATCACCCCAGCGACCGCCAGCCGCCGGCGCGCCGTCTCGTTCTCCCGCAGCGCGGCGGCAATCGCCCAGTACGCCAGCAGGATGAAGGCGACCGCGAAGATATCCAGCATCGCGATCCGCGACTGGACCAGCAGCGGAAACGCGGTGATCAGCAGCACGCCGCAAACCACGCTGGCATAGCGCGAGCATGAGGCGAACCACAGCGCCCGCATGGCCGCAAACAGGCCCAGCGTGCCGAACATCACCGGCAGCAGCCGCCAGCCCAGCGCCCGGTCGCCCAGCAGGCTCATCCCCAACGCCAGGATTTCCTTGCCCAGCAGCGGATGCTCGATGTTCGCAGGGCGATCCAGCGCCATCAGCACCCGGGCGGCCGGAATGTAGTGAACCTCGTCGAAATAGAGGAACGACGGAATCGTCAGGCGGATAAGGCACAAGCCAAGGAACGCCGCGGCGACAAGCGCATGCCAGGCGATCGGATCGCGCGGTTGCTGCCGTGCCTCGGTCATGATTGAGGCCGTCAGGCGCCTTGCGTCAGGTGGTCGATCAGCGCGCGGACTTTGGCTTGGCGCCATTGCGGGCGCGGAGCGATCAGCCAGTAGGCGCGGCGTCCTTCCTCCGGTCCTTCCAGCGCGACCAGCCGCCCGTCGGCCAGCGCATCCTCGACCAGCAGCATCGGCAGGATCGTCTTGCCCATGCCGGCGAGGGCGGACGCGAGCGCCTGCCCCGCATTGCCCGCCTGCAGCGCCGGCTCGGCATCATCCGGCAGTTGTGCGCCGGACCACGCGATCCAGTCGTCGGGAGCATCGGGGGCGGCGACGACCACGCGCTGCGCCGGGGCAAGCTGCACGCCTTCCAGATCGCCCGGGCCTTCGGTCAGCCGCACCGCGACATCCAGATTGGCTTCGGTAAAATCGACATCCTCCCCGCCGATCAGCTGAATGCGGACTTCAGGGTGGTCCCTGCGGAAGGAGGCGAGACGCGTCGCCAGCCACTGGGCATAGAATTCGCGCGGGGCCGCGATGGTGTAGCTGTGGCTCGCCTGTCCGGCTTGCATCGCCTGGACGCTTTCCTCGAAGCGGAGGAATCCTTCGCGCAGCGGGTCCAGTCCGGACACGGCTTCGTCGGTCAGTTCCAGCCCCTTGCTGGTGCGGCGGAACAGGACCACGCCCAGCACGTCTTCCAGCGCCCGGATCTGCTGCCCGACGGCGGCGGGCGTCACGGCCAGTTCGTCCGCCGCGCGGGTGAACGACAAGTGCCGCGCGGCGGCATCGAACACGCGCAAGGCGTTCAACGGCAGATGGGTGCGCTTCATGGGGTTCGTTTAGGCGCGCAAACCGCCTGCGGCAACACGGCCCATTCATCCCGGAACCGATCCGCGCAGGCTGCCGTTTTTCGCACAACATCCGAAAATCGTAACAAAGGACGCAATCCCATGGATATCACGATGGTCATTCTCGAAGAGCACAACCAACTGCGCACCCGCTTCGCCGCGCTGGAGCAGATGCGCGGGGCCGATCCGGAAGTGCTGGAGGGATTCTGGCGCCAGCTGCACAACCTGCTCGATGTCCATGCCGAAGCCGAAGAAAAGTTCTTCTACCCCGATCTCCTGCAAGTCGGCACCGGCGCGAACGACGCTGACAGCGCGGAGGAAGAGACGACCGACGCGATCGAGGACCACAACGACATCCGCGACGCCGCCGCCGCCGTGGGACAGCACAAGGTCGGCTCGGATGAATGGTTTGCCGCCGTGCAGAAGGCCAACGTCGAAAACAGCAAGCACATGGCGGAAGAAGAACGCCAGGCCCTGACCGACTTCCGCCGCAACGCTTCCCTGCAGGACCGGCATGAGCTTGCCGTCCGGTTCCTCGGCTATCGGTACGGCAACGCGGGCGGGATCGACGCGCAGGATAAGGACGCAGAGCAGTACATCGCGAAGCACACCGCCTGAACGCGATGATTGACCGCGATTGCGGCACCGGCAGAACCCCGATACCTGCATCACGGCCCGCATGATGCGGGCCGCAGGAAAGCGGGAAGAACGATGACGGATCGCAAGGGCCCCGAATGCTGGCTGACGGACATGGACGGCGTCCTGGTCCATGAAGGGGCGGCGCTTCCCGGCGCGGCCGAGTTCATCGACCGCCTGATCGAGCGGGAACGGCGCTTCCTTGTGCTGACCAACAACTCGATCTTCACCCCGCGCGATCTCGCGGCCCGGCTGACCCGGGCCGGGCTGCAGGTGCCGGAATCCGCGATCTGGACTTCCGCGCTGGCAACGGCGGAATTCCTGCGCCGGCAGTGCCCCGGCGGCTCCGCTTACGTGATCGGAGAGGCGGGTCTGACGACGGCGCTCCACGAAGCGGGCTACACCATGACCGACACCGCGCCCGACTACGTCGTGATCGGAGAGCTGCGGACCTATTCGTTCGAAGCGATCACCCGCGCAATCCGGCTGGTCGAAGCCGGAGCGCGGCTGATCGCCACCAACCCGGACGTGACCTCTCCTTCGCCGGAAGGCCCGTTGCCGGCCACCGGCTCCATCGCCGCGCTGATCACCAAGGCAACCGGGGCAAGGCCCTATTTTGTCGGCAAGCCCAACCCGATGATGTTCCGCAGCGCGATGAACCGGATCGACGGCCATTCCGAGACAACGGCCATGATCGGAGACCGGATGGATACCGACGTCGTCGCCGGTATCGAGGCGGGGCTGGAAACTATTCTGGTTCTCACCGGATCGACCAAAGCTGCTGATATAGCACGGTTTCCTTATCGTCCGGATCGCGTGCTCAATTCGATTGCCGATGTAATTGAACTGGTTTGATCAAATTTGGCCATGACTGGCACGGAACGCCTTCCTGTCGGGACCGTTCATGTTCCCGTAATAAGGGGAGATACGATCAATGGCCGAAATTCGAACCACTCATACTGACGGGACTTTAGTCAGTGCGACCGAAGCACCCGCTCTGCTGAAAAGAGTTTCCTGGGGCGCAATCTTTGCCGGTGCCTTCATTGCACTGGGCGTGACCTTCCTTCTGGGACTCCTGGGCCTCGCAATCGGCTTCGGGTCCATCGAACCGACCACGAGCAGCCCTCTTGACGGCATCGGGATCGGTGCCGGGATCTGGTGGGTCGTGACCAGCATCATCGCCATGGGTATCGGCGGCTGGGTCGCCGGACGGCTTTCCGGCATTCCGAACAAGCCTTCGGCAACCGCGCATGGCGCCACCGTCTGGGCTCTGGTGACGATCTTCACGCTCTGGATGGCAACCAGTGCCGTCGGCAGCGTGCTGAATACCGCAACCGGTGCCGTGTCGGGCGCAGCGCGCGGCGTTCTCAACGTCGGGCAGGTTGCGGCCAACGCCAGCGGGCCGGTCGATGTCAACCAGCAGCAGATCAGCAACCAGATCGATCAGGTAAGGTCGCAGGTTGAGGCGCAGGTCGAGAACGTCGATACCGCACAGCTGCGGTCCGACGCGACCCAGGCTGCCGACACTGCTGTCGAAGCCTTGTCCACTGCCGCCTGGTACGCGTTCTTCTCGTCGCTCCTCGCCTTCGCCGCTGCGGTGATTGGCGCTGGAATGGGCGCACCGCACCACACGTACGTTGCCGGGCGGGAAGACCGGGATGACCGGACGTAATTTCCTGACCTGAAGAACTGCCTCAACTGAGGAACGGAAGCGCCGGCTGCGACAGCAGTCCGGCGCTTTCGCTTGTTCCGAAGCGCGTCAGTCTTCCGGTTCCTGCGCCGACACTTCCTTCAGCGCAGAGCCGCCGCCGACCTTGTTCTTCGGGATGACGGAAAACTTGCCGTTCGATTCGAACACGACGGCTTCGACATCCTCCAGGCTTCCGATCCCGTGCCCGCGAACTGCAGTCCGCAGCTCCGCCTCCTTGACGCGCTGGCGGTGCATGGCGTGCTGCAGGATTTCTCCCTTGTACAGCAGCAGCGTGGGCGGCGTGTTGACGGCCTTCGCCAGCGAGGGCCAGCGCAGCTGCGCCCGCGCCATTACGAACTGGAGGGTGAGGAGCAGGGCGAACGCCGTCACCGCTTCCGCGAGCGCGACTTGCCGCGCTGTCAGGATACGGCCGAACGACGCGCCAAGCGCCACCGTCACCACAAAATCGAACGCGTTCATCTGCGCCAGCGTCCGCTTGCCGGATACGCGCAGCAGCAGCACCAGCGCCGCGTAGGCGAGGGTGCCGACCACCACGATCCGCAGCAACGGCGGCCAACCTCCGAAGAAGAACGTCACGTCACTCACCGGTCACGTCCTTCCATTCCCAGCCGTCGTCGCGCACGCCGCCGAGCAACATTCGGCGCCGGTCGCTTGCCTCCTCCAGCGCGGAGGCGAAGTGCTGCTCACTGACGGTGGGAACGCCGGCGTCCCGCAGCTTCGAAAGATCGGGCGCGGACGGCGCGTGAGGCGCCTTGTCGATGAACGCGCCCGGCATCGTTTCGAGAAAGCTCTCGACCGAAGACCGCGCAGCGTGGAGCAGGGCAGGGTTGGGCCGGATATCCTCCGGCACGCCGTGGTGCAGGATCGACAGCGCCTCATCCAGCTTGGCAACGGCCACGATGGGCGACTTTGCCGCCCGTGCAGCGTGGTAGTACTGCAAGATCGGGTAGGATTCGTACTGCTGCGACAACGCCGACAGACTCGACCCGAGCGCACTGAGCGAGAAGTCGAGCGAGCGAAAGTCCTTGCCGTTCCACCCGGTCAGCAGCAGATCCTGCGAACTGCTGCCGAGCCCGGCGATGTCGCTTGCCAGCGCGCGCTTGGCGACGACCGCTGAAAGCACCGAGATAAGGTAGGTGAGCGCCAGCGTGACCAGGATCATGCCGCTGGCGTTGGTCGCCGCTGAAACCAGCTGCCACACATCTCCTTGCGGCTTGTAGTCGCCATTCCCCGCCGTAAACATCATGTACCCGACGAAGTAGATCCGTCCCGCCCAGTCAGCGGAGCTCTTGTCGCTCGAATGCTGGAGAGAACTTGGCTCGCCGGCGAAGACGAACACCCAGCCGGCCCACAGCAGACCGATCCAGGTCAGCAAGCCGAAGACCAGGAAGAACGGGCCGAACAGGCTCAGGCCCCGGTGGTGGCGGGAGCCGACCAGGCCGAGCAGGCTATGCCACAGCCAGGTGGACATGCGGGAGGACAGCGGTCCCGCACCGCCATCCACCCACAACGCGGTCCACAGCGCATCGACCGCAACCAGCACCAGCAGCGCGATCCCCAGGATCAGGTAGAAGGTATCCATGTCAGCCCCTGTTTCGGCCGGTATCCCGGGCCCGCGTTTCGGCTGGCATCACCCGGCTGTGGCGGGAGCGGACAGCGGGAAGAAAGGTACTGCCGCCTCGAACAGCCCGCCGCTTTCCCGGTGGAAGGTGTAGTGCCCCTCCATCGAACCGTGCGGCGTCGTCAGCGTGCAGCCGGAAACGTAATCGTGAGTCCGCCCGGGCTCCAGCACGGGCATTTCCCCAACCACGCCTTCGCCGTCCACGATGTTGACTACTCCGCGCGCGTCGGTGATCCGCCAGTGGCGTGTCAGCAGCTGGATCGTGTCCTCCCGGCCGTTCTCGATCCGGATGTGGTAGACCCAGAACCACTTGCCCACGTCGATCCGGGACTGTTCGGGCATGAAGTTGACCGCGACGCGCACGGTTACCCCGGCGGTGATCGCGGCGTGCTGGAAAAGGCTGCGGGAGACATCGGGCATGGCTGCAGCCTAACGGGTACGGCGGCCTGAGCAAGGGGCCTGAGCAAGAGGCCCGACACGCACGCCGCCGCAAATCCCTTGCGAAGGGGCTACAAGCCAGCCTTTGTGAGTGCCTGGTCCAGATCCTCGATCAGGTCGTCCGGATCCTCCAGCCCCACATTGATCCGCAGCATCCCTTCGTCCACGCCCATCTCGGCCCGCGCCTCCGGCGCCATGTTTGCATGGGTGGTGCTGGCGGGGTGGCACATCAGCGACTTGGAATCGCCGATGTTGTTGGACAAGTCGATCAGCTGCAGCCCGTCGAGCAGCGCGTGGGCCTGTTCCCGCCCGTTCACGATGAAGGAGAAGATCGGACCGGTCGCCTTCATCTGCCGCTGGGCAAGATCGTGCTGCGGGTGACTGGGCAGTCCGGGGTGGAGCATTACCGGCACGCGGCTTTCGATCGCGCGGGCAAGCTTCAGGGCGTTTTCGCTCTGGCGCTGGGCGCGCAGGTCCAGCGTCTCCAGCCCCTTCAGTACCACCCAGGCGTTGAACGGGGAGAGGTTGGGGCCGGTGTTGCGCTGGAACGGCAGCAGCACGTCGTTGATGAATTCCGCCGATCCGCACACCGCGCCGGCCAGCACGCGGCCCTGGCCTTCCATCAGCTTGGTGGCCGAATAGGCGACGACGTCCGCGCCGAAGTCCATCGGCCGCTGCAGCATCGGCGTGGCGAAGGCGTTGTCCACCACGGTCCGAATGCCCTTCGAGCGGGCAAGGGCGCACACAGCCTCAAGATCGACAATGTCCATCGTCGGATTGGCCGGGGTTTCGAAGAAGAATACCTTGGTGTTCGGCCGTACCGCCGCTTCCCACGCGGCATTGTCGCGCGCATCGATCACGGTCGTTTCGATCCCGAAGCGCGGCAGCAGGTTGTCCACCAGCCAGCGGCAGGACCCGAACGCCGCGCGCCCTGCGACGACGTGATCGCCCTGCGACAACTGGCACAGCAGGGCAGTCGTCATCGCCGCCATGCCGGTCGTCTGGACGCGGCAGGCTTCTGCGCCTTCCAGTGCCGCGATCCGTTCTTCCAGCATCGCCACGGTCGGGTTCTGCAGGCGGGAGTAGGTCATCCCTTCCGCTTCCCCGGCAAAGCGCGCCGCGACGGTCGCCGCGTCGTCGTACGTATAGCCGGACGTGAGGAACAGGGCCTCGCTCGTCTCGCCGTGATCGCTGCGCCAGGTGCCCGCGCGGACGGCACGGGTTTGAGGGCGCCAGTTGGCGGTGATGGAACGGTCCATGCCGGTGGTCTTTTTCATGGGGCAGGCATTTAGGCCTCCGTCCATCGCCGGGCAAGCACAGAGCGTCGCGATAAGGAAGCGTTCATAACCGATTGTTTATAAAGGAATGCATGACGGGCCATAGGGCTGGCCGCCACAAACAGGGTACGGAATGAATTTCAATCGACGCCATTTTATGGGTGCGGCTGTCGCGGCAGGCGCAGGACTTACGACGGGGCATCTGCTTGCCCAGCCGAAGAACATCCTGCCCCCGCAGTACGCGCCGAAGCCGGTTCCGGCCGCAGCGAAGGCCGCTGACATGCCGCCCCTGCTGAAGGAAGCGCTGGGCGCGCTCGATACGCACAGTTCGCGCGTTGCGAACCGTGATGTGATCGGGCTGGTCGATTTCTCGCAGCACTCGCGTGAGCAGCGCTTCCAGCTGATCGACGTTCCCAACGGGCGGGTGATGGAGACCTGGTACGTCTCTCACGGGCGCGGCTCGGATCCTGCCAACACGGGCATGGTGCAAAAGTTCTCGAACAGGATGAACTCGCACTGCACTTCGCGCGGGAGCTATCTCACCGCGCACGACTACTACGGCAAGCACGGCCACTCGCGCCGCCTGATGGGGCTCGATCCGGACAATAACCTGGCGATGGAACGCGCGATCGTGGTCCACGGTGCGGATTACGTCGACGAATCGATGGCGCTGAACACCGGCCGCGTCGGACGCAGTCTCGGGTGCTTCGCGGTAGAGCGGACGGTGATCGAGGACGTCCTGCAGCGGCTCGGCCCCGGGCACCTGCTTTACGCCTCCAAGGCCTGATCCCGCCCGCGCAAAAGCGTTGACCGCATAGCGGGACCGTCTTGCCGGAATCGGCGGAACGGTCCCGCGTCCGGTGGCTTGCTTCTGGGAACGCAACCCAGGGAGCACTGCTGATGAAAGCCCTTGTCTGGCACGGCAAAGAGGACATCCGGTACGACACCGTATCGGACCCGGAGATCGAGGATCCGCGCGACGCGATCATCAAGGTGACGAGCTGCGCGATCTGCGGCTCCGACCTTCACTTGTTCCACAACTTCATCCCCGCCATGCTGCCCGGCGACATCATCGGGCACGAAGCCATGGGCGAGGTGGTGGAAACCGGTTCCGGCCTCAACGGCTCGCTCAAGAAGGGCGACCGGATCGTCGTCCCGTTCACCATCTGGTGCGGCGAGTGCGACCAGTGCCAGCGGCAGAACTATTCCCTGTGCCAGCGGAGCAACCGCAAGGCGGACATGCAGGCCAAGGCGTTCGGCTATCCGACCGGCGGCTTGTTCGGCTACACGCACCTGACCGGCGGCTATCCCGGCGGGCAGGCGGAATACCTGCGCATCCCCTTCGCCGACCGCACCCAGATCAAGGTGCCCGAAACCGACCTGACGGACGAACAGCTCCTGTTCCTGTCCGACATCCTGCCGACCGGCTGGCAAGCGGCCGTCCAGTGCGACATCCAGCCGGATGACGTCGTCGCCATCTGGGGCTGCGGCCCCGTGGCGCAAATGGCGATCCGCTCGGCGATCCTGCTCGGCGCCAAGAAAGTCGTCGCGATCGACTGCCTCCCCGAACGGCTCAGCATGGCCCGCGCCGGCGGCGCGATCACGATCAACTTCATGGAAGAAAGCGTGGTCGAACGGCTGGACGAGGAATCGGACGGCAAGGGTCCGGACAAGTGCATCGACTGCGTGGGCATGGAAAGCCACGTCACCCCCTCGCTTCCCGACACGGTCATGGACCGCGCGAAGCAGATGATGATGATGGAGAACGACCGTCCCCACATCCTGCGGGAGATGATCTACGTCTGCCGTCCGGGCGGCGTGCTGTCGATCCCCGGCGTCTATGGCGGCCTGGTCGACAAGATCCCCTTCGGCGTCCTGATGAACAAGGGGCTGACGGTCCGCACCGGCCAGACTCACGTCAACCGCTGGACCCCGACGCTGCTGCGCCTGATCGAGGACGGCACGATCGACCCCTCCTTCGTCATCACGCACAACGTGCCGCTGAGCGAAGGCCCCGAAATGTACAAGACCTTCGAGAAAAAGCAGGACTCCTGCATCAAGGTTGTCCTGAAGCCGTAAGGAGCGCCCCATGACCCTCGTGACCGATATGACGCAGTCCATCGCCCGCGAGCCCGGCGATCCCGAAGTGGTGGAAACCGGCCACAGCTCGCTGACCGGCCTCGACAAGGCAGCCCGCGCGCTCGGCTGGTTCTCCCTCGGCCTCGGCCTTGCCGAAGTGTTCGCCGCGGGCAAGATCGCCGACACGCTGGGCGTCGAAGGCAAGGAAGGGCTGATCCGCACGTATGGCGTGCGCGAACTCGGCGCCGGCATGATGTCCCTGTCGCTCAACAAGGAGACCGGGATCGGCAGCCGCGTGGCCGGCGACGCGCTCGACATGGCGACGCTGCTGCCCGTGCTGATGAGCAGCCGGAAGAAGGGCAACGTGCTGATCGCCCTCGCGGTCGTCGCCGGAATAGCCGCGCTCGACACCTACGTCTTCACCGCGCTCAAGAAGGAAAACGCCCGGAGCGAACCCCCGCGCGACTTCAGCGACCGCTCCGGCTTCCCCGGCGGTGTCCAGGCCGCACGCGGGGCAGCGCTCAAGAACTTCGAAACCCCTCGGGATTTCCAGGTGACCACTCGCGAAGACCAGCCGCCGGTCCCCCGGCTACCCGCGATCTGAGAGCCAGGACGGGGAGGTCAGCCCTCCTCGTCCCACTCCTCCAGCAAGCCGAAGCTGTCGATCTTCGGCGGAACGTACCGCGCGCCCGAAGCGATCAGCGCCTGCCGCTCCTCTTCCCACGCCGCTTCCAATTCCATCCGCCAGCCAGTCGCCTTGCGCATGATCGAGGCGCGGATTTCCGCAAGCTGCGCCGGACTGCGAGCGGTCTGCCGCGCCTCCCACTCCTGCTCCAGCCGATCATAGACCGGATGCCCGGGCCGCAAGTCCTCGAACCGGCCGGTCGAGCCGTACCGCTCCGGCCGCCGCTGCCGCAGGAAGAACTGCACGAGGGAGTTGTCGTGCTTCCTGTACCAGCCGAGTAATTCGCCGGATGAGACGATCGGCCGCTCCTCGCCCTCGATGGCCCGGGCCAGCGCGCAATCCTCCAGCCGGGAGACCCCGCGGTCCAGCGCCATGTCCCACGCTTCCCGAAAGCCTTCCGCCCCCGGCCGCTGCCGCAACTTGTAAAGCGCCTCCAGGCTCTTGCCGATGGCCTTGGCCGCTTGCGTCACGATCCCGGTGGCCGCGAGCGCGGCAATGAATTCCCGCTGCTTGTCCGCGGTGATCGAATTGCGGCGCGGATGAACGTGCGGCACCGGCGCGAAGGAAAGCAGCGGATCGTCCGCATCCGGCAGATCCCCCCGAAACGCCGCCGCCGAAGTCCGGCGGGCAGGGCGGCTGGAAGCGCACACCACCTCTCCCCTCCCGTTCGCGGGAGAGGCCGGGGGAGGGCAGCCCTGCGTCCCCCCGGCACGCCCGCCCGGAGAAGAGCCCCCACCGGACGCCGCGCCAGCACCCGAGACCCGCTCGCCCCGCGCCCCTTCATCCTCCACCCAGACCGCACCCGGCCCGGCCGCCGCTTCCCATGCAGCCCGAGCCTCCCGCACCCGAGCCTCCGCCCGCTCCCGCCGCGCCCCCACCCCGGCGCCGAGGGAATCGGAACCCCCGTCCGCCTCCGAACAAGCTCCGGCCCCCGCGTCGGCAGATTCCCCTCCCGCGTGCGGGGATTCGCAGACCGCCCCCACCGCCAGCGGCCGGGGATCGGCCGCCGCAGGCGATCCCACTCCCGGCCCTCCCGACGCCGGACGAACCACCCCACCGGCGCCCCGCAGGCAAGCCTGCGAGACACCCTGCTCCTCGCCCTTGGGCGAAACTCGAATGCGCGTGACCATGCCCAAGGGGTGGCAGAGGGCAAAACCTGTAGGGAAGGGGAATGTTGGCCGAGGGCGGGCTAGTGGGCTCCGGGTCGAGCGACGCGGTAGCAGCCCCTCGTTCATGGGGATCAGTTCGGCTGGAAGGGGCCCCATCCGGCGATCAGCTGCGGAGCGCTCGATTCAGATTGGCTGGAGGCGTGCCTTGCCGAAAGCCACTCCAGCATCCGCCCGGGCTTCATCGGGCGCGCCAAACCATACCCTTGGGCTTCGTGGCAGCCCATCTCCCGAAGCGTGTCGGCCACGGCAGTGGTTTCGACGCCTTCGGCCACGACGCGGTAGCCTTGCTCGGAGAAGAGCCCGATCATGGAGCGCACCAGCCGGTTCCGGCGCGGGTTGCCTTCAAGATCGGAGATGAAGGAGCGGTCCAGCTTGATGGTATCGGCCGGTATCGTCTGCAGATAGGAGAGGCTGCTGTAACCCGTCCCGAAATCGTCGATCGCGATGTGAAATCCAGCAGCGGCAAGCGCCGCCAGTTGCTCGGCTCCCGATCCATTCTCCGAAATAGCGGCGCTTTCCGTCACCTCCAGTTCGAGATCATCCGGAGAGAGCTGGTGTTTCGACAAGCAGTAGCTGACCCGCGCGGCGAGATCGTGTTCCGAAAGATTGCTGCCTGATATGTTGACCGAAAAGCGTCCGTTGAAGCCGGCGCTGCGGAAGGCGGACAGAAGCCCCAGGGAATGATCGAGCACCCAGTCCGTCATCGCGCGGGCCAGCGGCGATTGCTCGACAATCGGGATGAATTCAGCTGGGGAAATTCCACCCAGCTCTGGATGGTCCCAGCGCAGGAGTGCCTCGGCGCTCAGGCACTCGCCTGTCCTCAGGTCAATGCGGGGCTGCAGTGCCATCGTCAGCTGATCGGGGGCGGTAAGCGCATCGGCAAAGTCTGCGAGCAGGCGATAGCTGCGGCGATGTATATCGTCGCTCATCGCGGAATGCACGCTCACCAGCGCCTTCGATGCACGCGCATCAAGTGCCGCGCCATACGCGACGCGCAGAACGTCGGCGGATGCCGTTTCGCCGAGCACGAGTGGAAACATGCCGACGGCAAGCGATGCGATCGGACGGAGCGCGGCGTCAGCGAAACGGCCCTGCAGGCTTTCCTCCAGCTTTGCACGGTAGTGCTCCTCATCCGACAGGTTCTGGATGATTGCCGCGAATTGCGTTGACGCCACATGATAGACCCGGTTCGGCTTCAACGCCGAGCGAATGAGAGGAGTGGCCTGCCGCACCATGGCATCGATGAAGCCGGGCCCGAGCACGCGCAGGCCTCGGCTCAATTGCTCCGGCGGTGCAAGGTCGACCAGAACTGCGAGCCGGCGCTCACCCGGACGCTCTTGGGCATCGTCGTCGAGATCCTCGAGAAACTGCGTGCGGTTCGGCAATCCGCTAAGCGGATCGATCCGCCCGAACGCATGCTGCAGCTCGATCTGCTGCATGACCATGGCGGCCAGGTCCTTGAGGGCCGCCACCTCCTCTGCGCTGGTTTCGCGCGGCTCGGTGCCGAGCACGCAGAGCGCGCCCAGGCCCTGACCTTCCCGGGTGACCAGCGATGCGCCGCAGTAGAAGCGTATACCCTGGCCCGCGAGAACGCTGTCCGCGTAGTAGGGATCGGCGAGAAGATCCGGAATCGCCAGGAAGTCGGTGGTCTCGGCCACTTGTGTGCACGGGGCCCGCTCGCGCGGAATCGAGCAGTGATCCCCGCCGACACGCGACTTGAACCACTGCCGATCACGGTCGGTGAGTGAAACGGCCGCAATCGGCAGGCCGAAAATCTGCGCTGCCATGCGCGTGATCCGGTTGAATGCCTCACTCGAAGGCGTATCCAGCAGTTCCAGCCGGTGCAGCGCATCGAGCCGCATCACTTCGTTTTCAGCCGAAAGTCTCATGGCAAGGTAGCTCGCTTCATCCGCATGCCGATGAAGGCACGTGCGTGCGATAGCTGTAATCGATGCGGGACGGCCGGACGAGATAGGGAAAACGCGAGGTACCAGGCGCCTGGAAAATCGGGCATAAAGCCGCACGGGCGAACTCCTTGACCCCGCCTCCAAACCCCTCTAAACGCGCGCCTATCCGAAGGGCAGGGTGCATGCACTCTCCCTTGGGCAGATAGAGCTGAACATTGCCGGTTTTGTCCCGGGGCCTTGGCGGCAGATTCGCCCAGGCCCTTCTATCGTTGGCTTCTGACGCAAGAGGCCCCAGCATGTCCTGGGGCTGCGCTTCCCGAAAGGGAGGCCTTTCGGGAAGCTTGGGGCGGCCGTCAAAGTAACCCGGTGCCAGTGGCGCGGGTGGAGTGTTTTCGGCTCGCGCGCTTTGGCCGCCTCGTGCGGCAGTCTCCGTTTCTGGCGGAGGTGCGGAAGTTGCGCGATCCCTCGTTCGCTTCATCCCGGCCGGTGCACCTTCATTCGGTGAAGGTAATTCATGCCGACGATCAACCAGCTGGTCCGCAAGGGCCGCGAACCGCAGAAGGCCAAGAGCAAGGTCCCTGCGATGGAGCAGAACCCGCAGAAGCGCGGCGTTTGCACACGCGTCTACACGACGACCCCGAAGAAGCCGAACTCGGCGCTTCGCAAGGTGGCCAAGGTTCGCCTGACCAACGGGCGCGAAGTCATCTCCTACATCCCCGGCGAAGGCCACAACCTTCAGGAACACTCCGTTGTCCTGATCCGCGGCGGCCGTGTGCGCGACCTTCCGGGCGTGCGCTACCACGTGCTGCGCGGCGTGCTCGATACGCAGGGCGTGAAGGACCGCAAGCAGAGCCGTTCCAAGTACGGCGCCAAGCGGCCCAAGTGACGGTTCTCCAGGCCGTCATCCCGGCGCAGGCTGGGATCGCGTTCGGCTTGGGTATGTCTTTGGTGGATTGAAAGAGGTCCGGCTCAGCCGTCCGAAGTGCCAGCGTCTGCTGGGATGACGGGTTTTTCCGGCGAGCTGGTCCGAATAAAGGAATTCTTACGATGTCACGTCGTCGTCGTCCCGAAAAGCGGGAAATCCTGCCTGATCCGAAGTTCGGAGATCAGGTGCTGTCCAAGTTCATGAACAACCTGATGCTGGACGGGAAGAAGTCCACCGCCGAACGTATCGTCTACGGTGCGCTCGAAACGGTTGAGACGCGGGCCAAGGCCGATCCGATCCAGATGTTCCACGATGCGCTGAACAACGTGAAGCCGTCCGTGGAAGTGCGCAGCCGCCGCGTCGGCGGTGCGACGTATCAGGTTCCGGTTGAAGTCCGTCCGGAACGCGCCCAGGCGCTCGCCATCCGCTGGCTGATCACGGCCGCTCGCGGCCGGGCCGAAACCACCATGTCGGCGCGCCTCTCGGGTGAGCTGATGGATGCGGCCAACAATCGCGGCAACGCGGTCAAGAAGCGGGAAGACACGCACCGCATGGCTGACGCCAACCGGGCCTTCTCGCACTACCGCTGGTAATCGCGGGCCGTCTTTAAACGGTCACACGAACAACCATATGGGGGACGCCTTCACCGGCTCCCCCAGACACTTGAGGAAATTTCCATGGCCCGCAGCCATCCCATCGATCGGTACCGCAATATCGGTATCATGGCGCACATCGACGCCGGCAAGACCACCACGACCGAGCGGATCCTTTACTACACCGGCAAGTCCTACAAGATCGGCGAAGTGCACGATGGTGCCGCCACGATGGACTGGATGGAGCAGGAACAGGAACGCGGCATCACCATCACCTCCGCCGCCACCACGACCTTCTGGAAGGCCGAGGACGGTGAAGGTCCGGAACACCGCGTCAACATCATCGACACCCCGGGCCACGTGGACTTCACCATCGAAGTCGAACGCTCCCTGCGCGTCCTCGACGGCGCAGTCGCCGTGTTCGATGGCGTCGCGGGCGTAGAACCCCAGTCCGAAACCGTATGGCGCCAGGCCGACAAGTACGGCGTTCCGCGCATGTGCTTCATCAATAAGCTCGACCGCACCGGCGCTGACTTCTACTACTGCGTCCAGTCCATCATCGACCGCCTCGGCGCCAAGCCGCTGGTCCTCTACCTGCCGATCGGCGCCGAAAGCAACTTGAAGGGCGTGGTCGACCTCGTGAACAACCGCGGCATCGTCTGGGAAGACGAAAGCCTCGGCGCAAAGTTCAACTATGTCGACATCCCCGAAGATCTGCAGGACAAGGCTGCCGACTATCGCGAAAAGCTGATCGAACTCGCCGTCGAACAGGACGACGAGGCGATGGAAGCTTATCTCGAAGGCAATGAGCCGGACGCAGCGACCCTGAAGCGCCTGATCCGTAAGGGCACGCTTGAGCGTGCGTTCGTTCCGGTGCTGTGCGGTTCCGCGTTCAAGAACAAGGGCGTCCAGCCCCTGCTCGACGCGGTGGTCGACTACATGCCGAGCCCAATCGACGTTCCGGCCATCAAGGGCGTTCTGCCAGACAGCGACGAGGAAGCAACCCGTCCGTCGAGCGATGAAGCGCCGTTCTCCGCGCTGGCGTTCAAAATCATGAACGATCCGTTCGTGGGATCGCTGACGTTCACGCGCATCTATTCGGGACACCTCAGCAAGGGCCAGGTGCTCAACTCGGTGAAGGACAAGAAGGAAAAGATCGGCCGCATGCTGCTGATGCATTCCAACAACCGGGAAGACATCGATGAAGCCTTCGCGGGTGACATCGTCGCCATCGCGGGGATGAAGGACACCACGACAGGTGACACGCTGTGCGACCCGTCCAAGCCGATCATCCTCGAGCGGATGGAATTCCCTGAGCCGGTGATTGAACTGTCGGTTGAGCCGAAGACCAAGGCCGACCAGGAGAAGATGGGCGTCGCGCTCAATCGTCTGGCTGCTGAGGATCCGTCTTTCCGTGTTTCGACCGACCATGAATCGGGTCAGACGATCATCAAGGGCATGGGCGAGCTTCACCTCGACATTCTCGTTGATCGCATGAAGCGCGAGTTCAAGGTCGAGGCGAACGTTGGTGCTCCGCAGGTCGCCTACCGTGAGGCACTCGCCAAGCAGGTCGAGCTTGATTACACCCATAAGAAGCAGTCGGGTGGTTCGGGACAGTTCGGCCGGGTCAAGGTCATGCTGAAGCCGGGTGAACGCGGGCAGGGCATCAACTTCCACGACGAGATCAAGGGCGGCAACATCCCGCGCGAATACATCCCGTCGGTTGAGAAGGGCATGCGCGAAACCGCCGAAGGCGGCAGCCTTGTCGGGTTCCCGATCATCGACTTCGACATCCATCTTGTCGATGGCGCGTACCATGACGTCGACTCCTCCGCCTTGGCGTTCGAGATTGCCGGACGCGGTGCAATGCGCGAAGCGGCCCAGAAAGCCGGGATCAAGCTGCTCGAACCGATCATGAAGGTTGAAGTGGTTACTCCGGAAGACTTCATGGGTGACGTGATCGGCGATCTGAACTCCCGTCGCGGCCAGATCCAGGGCACCGATACCCGGGGTAACGCCCAGGTGATCGAAGCGTTCGTGCCGCTTGCGAACATGTTCGGCTACGTGAACGAACTGCGGTCCTTCACCCAGGGGCGTGCGCAGTACAGCATGCAGTTCTCGCATTACGACGAAGTGCCGGCGAACGTGGCTCAAGAAGTCAAGGAGAAGCTTGCCTAAGCGCAAGCGACAGTCTAGGGGCGGCGCCTGTTCGGCGGGCGCCGTCTCAACCCCGACATCCGAATTCCTGAAAACAGAGGTTACAGCACATGGCTAAGGAAAAATTCCAGCGGAACAAGCCGCACTGCAACATCGGCACGATCGGTCACGTCGACCACGGCAAGACTACGCTGACGGCGGCGATCACGAAGGTTCTGGGCGCTCCGGTTGATTTCGCAAACATCGACAAGGCTCCGGAAGAGCGTGAGCGCGGCATCACCATCTCGACGGCTCACGTCGAGTACGAGACCGACGCTCGCCACTACGCGCACGTCGATTGCCCGGGCCACGCCGACTACGTAAAGAACATGATCACCGGTGCGGCCCAGATGGACGGTGCCATCCTGGTGGTGAATGCTGCCGACGGACCGATGCCCCAGACCCGTGAGCACATCCTGCTCGCCCGTCAGGTCGGCGTGCCGGCGCTGGTTGTCTACATGAACAAGGTGGATCAGGTCGACGACGAGGAAATCCTCGAGCTGGTGGAACTGGAAGTGCGCGAGCTGCTGTCCAGCTACGACTTCCCGGGCGACGATATCCCCATCGTCAAGGGTTCGGCTCTGGCCGCGCTCGAGGGTCGTGATCCGGAGATCGGCGAGAACTCGATCATGGAGCTGATGAAGGCTGTCGACGAGCACATCCCGCAGCCCGACCGTCCCATCGACCGTCCGTTCCTGATGCCCGTGGAGGACGTGTTCTCAATCTCCGGTCGTGGCACCGTGGTCACCGGCCGCGTCGAGTCCGGGATCGTCAAGGTCGGCGAGGAAGTTGAAATCGTCGGTATCAAGGAAACGCGCAAGACCACGGTCACGGGCGTCGAAATGTTCCGCAAGCTGCTCGATCAGGGTCAGGCCGGCGACAACATCGGTGCGCTGGTTCGCGGCGTGGCTCGCGAGGATGTTGAGCGCGGCCAAGTGCTGTGCAAGCCCGGTTCGGTTACGCCGCACACCGAGTTCAGCGCCGAAGTCTACGTGCTGTCGAAGGATGAGGGTGGCCGTCACACGCCGTTCTTCGCCAACTACCGCCCGCAGTTCTACTTCCGCACCACCGACGTGACCGGCGAAGTTGTCTTGCCTGAAGGCACTGAGATGGTGATGCCCGGTGACAACGTGACGATCGGCGTCAAGTTGATCGCGCCGATCGCGATGGATGAAGGCCTGCGCTTCGCAATTCGCGAAGGTGGCCGGACCGTCGGTTCTGGGGTTGTCAGCAAGATCAGTAAGTAATATAGGCGCCCTATCGGCCGGGTCCTTCGGGATTCGGCCGGTCAGGATTTGCTTTGAAAATCATTGGGGGCCGCCCCTTCCCAGTCACTTCGGTGTGAAGGTCTGGTGAGGCGGGGCGGCTTCTTGTTTTTGGGTCAGATGACCTTTTCGGCTCTTTCGCATCGGCAGTAGGACATGGAAGCTCAAAATATCCGCATTCGCCTGAAGGCGTTCGATCACCGCGTGCTTGACCAGGCAACTGGCGAGATTGCGGACACCGCCCGCCGTACCGGTGCGCTCATCCGGGGCCCCATTCCTCTCCCGACACGCATCGAGAAGTTCACCGTGAACCGCGGTCCGCATATCGACAAGAAGTCGCGGGAGCAGTTTGAAGTGCGCACCTATAAGCGGCTGCTCGACATTGTGCAGCCCAACGCCCAGACGGTCGACGCGCTGATGAAGCTGGACCTCGCCGCTGGCGTGAACGTCGAAATCAAGCTGGCGTAAGCCGGCAGCTGCAGGCGCCCTGCACGGCGGGGTGCCCTAGGGCAAGGCCGCTCCTTTTCGGCCATAGGCTTCCGCCCAGTCGGAGGCTTAAGCAAAGGGATACCGCCGGACATCCGTCCGGGCTGCGTCCCCCGTCTCGCTTCCACGTTGGAGGCACTCAGCCCAGGCGGGGCGATGCATGACAATCAGGGCTGAACACGCCTTCCGGGAATGGCCCGGCAGGCCTCTGTTGAGGAGATTGGATCATGCGCACTGGCGTGATCGTGAAAAAAGTCGGGATGACCCGCCTGTTTCAGGAAGACGGCCGCCACGTTCCGGTGACCGTTCTGGCTTTGGAAGATTGCCAGGTCGTGTCCCACCGCACCAGTGACCGTGACGGTTACGTCGCGCTCCAGGTGGGTTCGGGCGAGGCCAAGCAGAAGAACGTCAACAAGCCGCAGCGCGAACATTTCGCCAAGGCACAGGTTCCGCTCAAGATGAAGCTCGCCGAGTTTCGTCTCGAGAGCGAAGATGGCCTCCTGCCCGTCGGCGCGACGATCAGTGCCGAGCACTTCGTTGCCGGACAGAAGGTGGACATCACCGGTCACACGCAGGGCAAGGGCTTCGCCGGCGTGATGAAGCGCTGGAACTTTGGCGGCCTTCGTGCCAGCCACGGCGTCTCGCTCAGCCACCGCTCGCATGGTTCTACCGGTCAGCGGCAAGATCCCGGCAAGGTTTTCAAGAACAAGAAGATGGCCGGTCACATGGGTGACCGTCAGCGCACGCAGCAGAACCTCGAAGTTGTTCGGACGGACGCTGAGCGTGGCCTCATCTTCGTGAAGGGCTCGGTGCCGGGCGCTACCAATGGCTGGCTGCTGGTTCGTGATGCGGTCAAGTTGGCTGCGCCGGAAGGTCTGCCGTTCCCGGGTGCAGTGCTTGAGCGCAAGACTGCGCAGGCCGATCATGACGAAGCTCCGGCCGGCTTGGTCGAAGCTGCGGCCGTTGAGCCGATCGACGGCGGGCCGACCGCCGCGGAAGCGACCGCAATGGTCAAGGAACAGCAGGCGGGAGCGGGCACGGACACGACGCCTGCGGCCGACGAAGTCAACCCCGGCGAGAGCAACGTGCCCGACGCCGATGAGAACAAGGAGGGCTGATCCGTGAAGGTGAAGGTCCAAAATCTCGACGGGCAGGAAGCTGGCGAACTCGAGCTCAATGAGGCCGTTTTCGGCATCGAGCCGCGCGCCGACATCCTCCATCGCGTCGTTACCTGGCAGCTTGAGAATCGTCGCGCTACCGCACGTGCTGCTCGTGAGCGCTCGGACGTAGCGCGCACCGGCAAGAAGTGGGGTCGCCAGAAGGGCGGCGGCACGGCTCGTCACGGCGATCGCAAGGCTCCGATCTTTATTGGCGGCGGCAAGGCTCACGGACCCCGCAGGCGGGATTTCGACATCTCGCTGAACAAGAAGATCCGTGCTCTCGGTCTGAAGATGGCATTGTCCAGCAAGGCCCAGAATGGCCTAGTGATTGTCGACAGCCTCGAGCTGAAGGATGGCAAGACCAAGGCGGTTGCCGAAGCTTTCGGCAAGGCTGGCTTCAACGGCAAGGTGCTGGTGATCGACGGCGAGCAGGTCGACGGTGCGTTTCAGCGCGCTGCACACAACCTGCCGGGCGTGGATGTGCTGCCGGCGATCGGCGCAAACGTCTACGATATCCTGAAGCACGACACGCTGGTCCTGACCCGCGCCGCGGTCGAAAAGCTGGAGGCGCGGTTCAATGGCTAAGCAGCAGAACGTGGACACGCGCCATTACGACGTGGTTCTTTCGCCCCATATCACTGAGAAGTCGACGCTGCTCTCCGAGCATAACGCGGTCGTCTTCAAGGTGGCCAACGACGCGACCAAGCCGCAGATCAAGGAAGCGGTTGAGGCTCTGTTCGGCGTCAAGGTCAAGGGTGTGAACACGATCGTCCAGAAGGGCAAGTCGAAGCGCTGGAAGGGCAAGCCCTACAGCCGGTCCGACGTCAAGAAGGCGGTCGTGACGCTGGCCGAAGGCCAGTCGATCGACGTCACCAGCGGTATCTGAGGCCAAGGGATCTAGGAACGAACGATGGCACTCAAGAACTATAACCCGACAAGCCCGGCTCGCCGTGGCCTGATCCTGGTCGACAAGTCCGGTCTGTACAAGGGGAAGCCCGTCAAGGCGCTGACCGAGGGCAAGACCAAGACCGGCGGCCGCAACAACAAGGGTCATGTCACTTCGCGCGGCATGGGCGGCGGTCACAAGCAGAAGTACCGTTACGTCGACTTCAAGCGTCGCAAGTGGAACGTTGAAGGAACCGTTGAGCGGATCGAGTACGATCCGAACCGCACGGCCTTCATTGCCCTGGTGAAGTACGCCGACGATGAGTTGGCCTACATCCTGGCGCCGCAGCGCATCGCGCCGGGCGACAAGGTAATCGCTGGTGAGCGCGTTGACGTGAAGCCGGGCAACGCGATGCTTTTGTCGCAGATGCCCGTTGGCACCATTTGCCACAACGTGGAAATGAAGCCGGGCAAGGGCGGGCAGATCGCTCGTTCCGCAGGATCCTATGTCCAGCTCGTCGGTCGTGACCGCGGTCTGGTGATCGTCCGCTTGAACTCGGGCGAGCAGCGCTACCTGCGCGGCGATTGCATGGGAACGGTTGGTGCGGTGTCGAACCCCGACAACGCCAACCAGAACCTGGCCAAGGCTGGCCGGAAGCGGTGGATGGGGCGCAAGCCGCTGACCCGCGGCGTCGCCAAGAACCCGGTCGATCACCCGCATGGCGGTGGTGAAGGCCGGACTTCGGGCGGCCGTCACCCGGTCACTCCGTGGGGCAAGCCGACCAAGGGCGCGCGCACTCGTCACAACAAGCAGACGGACAAGATGATCATCCGTTCGCGTCACGCGAAGAAGAAGAGGTAACCGACCATGGCTCGTTCCGTCTGGAAAGGTCCCTTCGTCGAGCTTAGCCTGCTGAAGAAGGCAGAAGAAGCTCAGGACAAGGGAGCCCGCGCGCCGATCAAGACCTGGTCGCGCCGCAGCACCATCCTGCCGCAATTCGTTGGCTTGACGTTCAACGTCTACAACGGTCAGAAATTCATTCCCGTTGCGGTGAATGAGGAAATGGTCGGTCACAAGCTTGGTGAGTTCGCGCCGACGCGCAGCTTCCCTGGGCATGCCGCCGACAAGAAGGGTAAACGCTGATGGGCAAGCAGAAAGCTCCCCGCCGCGTCGCCGAGAATGAGGCGCTGGCCGTTGGCACCACCATCCGTGGGTCGGCCCAGAAGCTGAACCTCGTCGCCGGCCTGATCCGCGGCAAGAAGGCCGAGGAAGCGATGAACATCCTGACCTTCTCCAAGAAGGGAATGGCTGTGGATGCACGCAAGGTGCTCGCTAGCGCGATCGCCAACGCGGAAAACAACCACAACCTGGATGTCGACGCGCTCGTCGTGGCTGAAGCCAGTGTCGGCAAGTCGATCACCATGAAGCGCTTCCACACGCGCGGACGCGGCAAGAGCACGCGTATCCTCAAGCCGTTCAGTCGGCTGCGCATCGTGGTTCGCGAAGTCGAGGAGGCCTGAGCCATGGGTCACAAGAGCAACCCCATCGGTCTGCGCCTGCAGATCAACCGCACTTGGGACAGCCGCTGGTACGCCGAAGGGCGCAACTACGCGCAGCTGCTCAAGGAAGACATCGAGCTTCGCCGCTACATCGTGGACAGCTTGCCGCAAGCGGCCATCTCCAAGGTGGTCATTGAGCGGCCGGCCAAGCTGTGCCGGATTTCGATCTATGCGGCCCGTCCCGGTGTCATCATCGGCAAGAAGGGTGCAGACATCGAAAAGCTGCGCGCGAAGCTGTCGAAGATGACGGCCAGCGAGGTCAAGCTGAACATCGTCGAGATCCGGAAGCCGGAAATCGACGCAAAGCTCGTGGCTCAAGGCGTAGCCGATCAGCTGGTTCGCCGCGTGGCTTTCCGTCGGGCGATGAAGCGGGCCGTTCAGTCGGCGCTCAGGCTCGGTGCTGAAGGGATCAAGATCACGTGCGGCGGCCGACTTGGCGGGGCGGAAATCGCTCGCGTGGAGTGGTACCGCGAAGGTCGCGTTCCGCTGCACACGCTGCGCGCCAACGTGGATTATGCCGAAGCCGAGGCCCTGACCGCGTATGGCGTGATCGGGATCAAGGTGTGGATCTTCAAGGGTGAGATCCTCGGCCACGACCCGATGGCGCAGGACCGCCTTATGATGGAGGCTCAGACCTCCGGCGTGCGTCCGGCGCGCTGAGGCTAGGGAAGAGCAAGATCAATGCTGCAACCGAGAAAAACCAAGTTCCGCAAGGCCTTCAAAGGCCGCATCCATGGTGATGCCAAGGGCGGTACGTCGCTGAACTTCGGATCCTACGGCCTGAAGGCCATGGAACCGGAGCGCATCACCGCTCGTCAGATCGAAGCGGCACGTCGCGCGATCACGCGTCACATCAAGCGCCAGGGGCGTTTGTGGATTCGCGTGTTCCCGGACGTCCCGGTGTCGAAGAAGCCTGCCGAAGTCCGTCAGGGCAAGGGCAAGGGTGCTGTCGAGTACTGGGCTGCTCGCGTTAAGCCGGGCCGGATCCTGTTCGAGCTCGACGGCGTCAATGGCCCGCTCGCGGCGGAAGCCTTCGAGCGCGCGGCGATGAAGCTGCCGATCAAGACCAAGGTCGTTGCCCGTCTCGGCGACACCTCGCATCTGGGAGCCGAATAATGGCCAACGCCGAAGACCTTCGCTCCCGGTCCGACGATCAGCTGACCGAGGATCTCGCCCAGCTGAAGCGGGAACAGTTTAACTTGCGCTTCCAGGCGGCCACCAGCCAGCTTGAGCGTCCCGCGCGGATCAAGGAAGTCCGCCGCGCTATCGCGCGCATCAAGACCGTCCAGGCTCAGCGGGCGCAAGCCGCTCAGCCGGCGGCGGCGAAGTAAGGAGCAGACGATGCCCAAGCGTATCCTGATCGGGACCGTCGTCTCCGACAAGACCGACAAGACCGTGACTGTGCTGGTCGAACGGAAGGTGAAGCACCCGCTTTACGGGAAGATCATCCGCCGTTCGAAAAAGTACCACGCGCACGACGAAAACAACGCCTACCACACGGGTGAGCAGGTCCGGATCGAAGAGACCCGGCCGATCTCGAAAACCAAGACGTGGCAGGTGATCGACCGTGTCCAGGCCAGCAAGGGCCAGGCAGTCGAAGCGGACGTCTAAGGTCACAGCGAATTTGGAACTGCCGGACTGGTTTCGGCAAGCCGATAAGAAGGAACCGGATCTATGATCCAGATGCAATCCAATCTCGACGTGGCGGACAACAGCGGCGCGAAACGCGTCCAGTGCATCAAGGTGCTGGGCGGATCGAAGCGTCGCACCGCCGGCGTGGGCGACGTGATCGTCGTCTCCGTGAAGGAAGCGCAGCCCCGCGCCCGCGTGAAGAAGGGCGACGTGCACCGTGCGGTAATCGTGCGGACCCGCAAGGACGTTCGCCGTCCCGACGGCAGCGTGATCCGCTTCGACTCCAACGCGGCCGTGCTGGTCAACAAGAACGAGGAGCCGATCGGCACTCGTATCTTTGGCCCGGTGGTGCGCGAACTGCGCTCGAAGGGCTTCATGAAGATCATCAGCCTTGCTCCGGAGGTGCTGTGATGGCTTCCTCGAAGATCAAGAAGGGTGACCAGGTTGTCGTTCTGTCCGGCAAGGACAAGGGCCGCACCGGCACTGTCACCCAGGTGATGCCGAAGGACGGCAAACTGGTGGTCGATGGCGTCAACGTCGCCGCTCGCCACCGCAAGCCGACCCAGGTCAACCCGCAGGGCGGCATTGAGCGCGCCCCTGCACCGATGGCGATGAGCAAGGTTGCTGTCGCCGATCCCAAGGACGGCACGCCGACTCGCGTCCGCTTCGAAGAGCGTGACGGCAAGAAGGTCCGCGTGGCCGTGAAATCCGGGGAAACGATCGATGGCTGACAATTATACCCCGCGCCTCAAGCAGCGCTTCGAGGACGAGATCGTCAAGGCGATGACCGAGAAGTTCGGTTACAAGAACCGGCTTGAAGTCCCGCGGCTCGAAAAGATCACGCTCAACATGGGCGTCGGCGAAGCAAGTCAGGACAAGAAAAAGGTCCAGACAGCTGCCGAGGAAATGGAACTGATTGCCGGCCAGCGGCCGGTTATCACCAAGGCGAAGAAGTCGATCGCGCAGTTCAAGCTGCGTGAAGGCATGCCGATCGGGTGCAAGGTGACCTTGCGCCGGGACCGCATGTTCGAGTTCCTCGACCGCCTTGTGACCATCGCCATGCCGCGCATTCGCGACTTCCGCGGGCTTAATCCGAAGAGCTTCGACGGGCGTGGCAACTATGCGATGGGTCTGAAAGAGCAGATCATCTTCCCTGAGATCAGCTACGACAAGATCGAGAAGGTGCGTGGAATGGACATTATTGTCACCACCACCGCGAAAACCGATGAGGAAGCGCGCGAACTGCTGCGTCTGTTCGGCTTCCCGTTCCCGGCCGACCAGGCCGAAGAGAAGCAGGCCGCTTGAGCGGCCTCAGGAGAGCTTAAGTCCATGGCGAAACTGAGTTCCATCAACAAGAACGAGCGGCGCAAGAAGCTCGTGAAGAAGTACGCGGGGCGCTACGCTCGTCTGAAGGCAATTGCCGATGACGAGTCGCTCGACGAGACCGAACGGCTCGTGGCGCGTCTGAAGATGGCGGAGATTCCCCGCAACGCGAATCCGACCCGTGTGCGCAACCGCTGCACCACGACCGGTCGCCCGCGCGGTGTTTACCGCAAGTTCGGCTTGAACCGTATCGAGCTCCGGAACCTGGCCAACAAGGGCCTGATTCCGGGCGTCACGAAGTCGAGCTGGTGAGGATCTGAACAATGGCTATGACTGATCCGCTGGGTGACATGCTCACCCGCATCCGCAACGGGCAGCAGGCGAAGAAGGACTCCGTCCTTTCGCCTGCGTCGAAGCTGCGCGCCAACGTGCTCGAGGTCCTCCAGCGTGAGGGCTACATCCGCGGCTATTCCGAGGATAGCACCGGAAAGCACAAGGCGCTCAGGATCGAGCTGAAGTATTTCGAAGGCGAGCCGGCAATCAAGCACGTCGCGCGCGTCTCCAAGCCGGGCCGGCGCATCTACTCGGGCAGCCGGGAGCTGCCGAATGTGCGCAACGGGCTGGGCATCACCATCGTCTCGACGCCCAAGGGCGTGCTCTCGGACGCGGAAGCGCGCGAGAACAACGTCGGCGGCGAAGTCCTGGCGGAGGTGTTCTGATGAGCCGCATCGGCAAAAAGCCGGTGGCGATCCCCAAGGGCGTCACCGCAAACATCGACAACGGCCAGCTGATCGTGAAGGGCCCCAAGGGCACTTTGTCCCTCGGGCTGGCTGACCAGATCGATTATGCAGTCGAAGACGAGGGTATCCGCGTCACTCCCGCCAACGACAGCCAGGCGGCACGCGCCTTCTGGGGCATGCAGCGTACGCTGGTGTCGAACCTGATCGAAGGCGTGACGGAAGGTTACACCAAGGTTCTGCAGATCACCGGTGTCGGCTACCGTGCGCAAGCGCAGGGCAAGAAGCTCAAGCTGCAGCTCGGCTACAGCCATGACGTCGACCTGGACGTGCCGGAAGGGATCGACGTGAAGACCCCCGACGCGACCACCATCGAGGTCAGCGGGATCGATAAGCAGGCCGTTGGCCAGTTCGCCGCCGAAGTCCGCCGCTGGCGCAAGCCGGAGCCTTACAAGGGCAAGGGCATCCGCTATCGCGGCGAGTATGTCTTCCGCAAGGAAGGGAAGAAGAAGTAATGGCCAAGCTTTCCCTGTTCGAACGCCGGCGTCGCCGCGTCCGCACCGCGCTGCGCGCGCGCGGCGGTCAGCGGCCGCGCCTGTCGGTCCACCGCACCGGCAAGAACATTTACGCCCAGATCATCGATGATGCGCAGGGGCGCACGCTCGCTTCCGCCTCGACGCTGACCCTGGACGGTTCGGGCGCCAACGTCGCCTCCGCTTCCGAAGTCGGAAAGCGGATCGCCGAGGCTGCCAAGCAGGCCGGCGTGACTACGGTCGTGTTCGACCGTGGCGGTTACCTGTTCCATGGCCGCGTCAAGGCGCTGGCCGATGCCGCCCGCGAAGGTGGGCTGGAGTTCTGATGATGGCAGACGAAAACACCAACCACCGCGTCGTCGACCTCGACGGCAGCACCCCGACTCCCAGCATGGCGGAAAGCGTGGCTGGCCAGACGCAGTCGACCGACAGCGCCGATCCCACCCCGCAGCGCGAAGCCCGTGGCGGCCGCGGCGGTCGTGGCGGTGAGCGCAACGATCGCGGAGGCCGTGGACGCGGCCGGCGTGATGACCGGCGCGGTCGCGGGGACGATGACGGCGGTGAAGAGCTGATCGAAAAGCTCGTTCACATCAACCGCGTCTCCAAGACGGTGAAGGGCGGCAAGCGCTTCGGCTTCGCGGCGCTGGTCGTCGTGGGTGACGGCAAGGGCCGTGTCGGGTTCGGTCACGGCAAGGCTCGTGAAGTTCCGGAGGCGATCACCAAGGCGACCGCTTCGGCCAAGAAGAAGATGATCCGCGTTCCGCTCAAGGAAGGGCGCACGCTGCACCATGACGGCAAGGGCCACTTCGGCGCCGGCAAGGTCAACGTTCGCAGCGCACCGGCCGGAACAGGTATCATCGCGGGCGGTCCGATGCGTGCGGTGTTTGAAAGCCTCGGTGTGCACGACGTGGTGACCAAGTCGGTCGGCACGTCCAATCCCTACAACATGATTCGCGCCACTTTCGACGCACTGACGAACCAGACTTCGCCGAAGTCGGTCGCTCAGCGTCGTGGTAAGAAGGTCGCTGACCTGCTTGGTCGCGGCGGCGCGAGCGAGGCCCAGGCGGAAGCTGAAGCCGCCGCGGTCGTGGAGTAAACGAAATGGCGAAGATCAAGATCAAGCAGATCGGGTCGCCTATTCGGCGTCCGGAAGCGCAGAAGAAGATCCTCATCGGTCTGGGGCTGGGCAAGATGCACAAAGTGGTGGAACGGGAAGACACTCCCGAAGTGCGCGGCGCGATTGCGAAGCTGCCCCACATGGTGGCGATCGTCGACTGACGAGTTTGCCAACCGCAAGACAAGGAAACCCCGGCCATTTGCGCCGGGGTTTTTTTGGTCGGAAACCCGCGCGTACGGCACCTTCAGGGGCGGGCTCGGTGCCCAGATCCAGCTACAATTTCATCGCCTGGATATGGCTTGAAATGGCCTCGGCCGCCCTCCTTCCGTACTCCGCATGGCCAGCGTCGACCGGGTGCGGTCCGTTACGTGCGCCGTCGAAAAGCTCATCACGGTTGACGGCTGTCACCCAGTCCGCCGTGTTGATGGTGTAGGTCAGGGGTACCGACTGCGCCGCATCGAAGATGGCGTCGCGGCAAGAGGCCGATTGAGCTGGGTAGGGGACGCCGGTGTAGGATGAGAAGGGGGCGATCACAAAGATCGGCATCTCCGGGGCAGCGCTGCGTAGCGCTGCGAAATACTCTCTGGCGGCGTCGCCGATGTCCGCCGGCGGGTAAGAAGCGCAATCGTTAGCGCCGCCAGCGATAACGAGGGCATCGGGCGGACCATCGTCCACGGCTTTCAACACGTCATCCAGCCGTTCGTCAAAAGTGTTCGGCCTATCTGCGCGGCGCGCCATGTAGCCGGTCCCGCCGATCGCTGAGACGATCGGATTTCGAACCCCCAGCCGCGCGGCAGCATGTGCAGGCCAGGCAAGCCCTTTGCTGGATGCCGCTGAACCCTCGGTGATCGAATCGCCGACGAACACCACCGATACAAGGTTTTCCGAGTTCGCCGGGGCCGGCCCGATCGTGTCCCCCGCGGGCAACAAGAGACCGCCGTAGATCAGGTTTGCGGTCCACAGCGTCAGACGGCGAGCTCTATTGGCGGGTGGAAGTTCGAAGCGGAGGTACTTTGTCACCCCGTTTCTTGTGCGCATGTCGAAGTCGAACGGCGTGGCCGATGTCCGTTTGCCGTCGATTTCAAGAAAAGCGCCTCCGACTGACCCGGTGTCGAAACTCACCAGTTCAAATGCGGTCTGGCCAGCGGGAAGAGTGAATTCGATCCCGCTCAGATTGCCGTAGCGTTGTGGCGCCCACCCATTCGCGTCGAACTCGGGGGAGCCGTCGGTGATTGCCTGGGGAAACAGCATGGCCGAAGCGGGGTAATGGGCCGGCTGCTTCCACCGCCCACCAAGCAGTCGGACGCGCCGATCTTCCTTGGCGATCGCGGTGAAGGCTGTGAACGAGGATATGGTCCCGGCGTCGAGGCGGACCGGCACCGGCACGACTCCGATTGCGCGTCCATCGGCAAGTCCCCGAAGCAGCTTCTCCACGGGCGTGCGGGAAGTAGGCGCTGGCACCAGTATCGGGTCAGCACTGGGCCCCGGTGTGGGTGTGGGTGTGGGTGTGGGTGTGGGTGTGGGTGTGGGAGCGGACACGGGAATGGGTGGTGCTGGCACTGCGCCGCCCTGCGGTTCCGGACCTTCCCCGCCACAGCTCAACAGCATGAGGGCTGCGCAACCCGGATGTACCACTCGTCTCATCACCGCTCCTAGTTTTCTGAAGACGCCGCTAGCCTCCGGAGATGACGCTTAGAGGAAAGAAGGGTGACATACCGAGGCGACATCGTTACGAGGCCCACTTTCCACCTCCAGCGCGACTCAAAGCGAAAGCGAGTGCAGACTATGAAACTCAATGATATCCGCGATAACCAGGGTGCCCGTCACCGCCGCATGCGCGTCGGCCGGGGCATCGGCTCGGGCAAGGGCAAGACCGCCGCACGCGGCCAGAAGGGCCAGAAGGCTCGCTCGGGCGTATCGATCAAGGGCTTCGAAGGCGGCCAGATGCCGCTTCACATGCGTTTGCCGAAGCGCGGGTTCAACAACCCGTTCGCCAAGGACTACGCTGAAGTGAACCTGGGCATGGTCCAGAAGTTCATCGACGCGGGCAAGCTCGACGCCGGCGCTGTGATCGACCAGGCTGCACTGCAGGCAGCCGGCCTCGCACGTGGCGGCAAGGACGGCGTCCGTCTGCTCGGCAAGGGCGAGCTGACGTCTTCGGCGCAGTTCCGGGTGGCTGGCGCGTCGAAGGGCGCGACCGAGGCTGTCCAGAAGGTGGGCGGCTCGGTTGAGCTGATCCAGCCCAAGGCGGCTGAAGCCGAATAAGATCGTGGGCGAGGGGTTCGACATCGAGCCCCTCGCACCTTATGTGACCAGCGAACGCCGGGAAGGCCCGGCGCCAGGTTAAGGCTCACACCCAAAAATGGCATCACGCGCCGATAATATCGCGAGCAATCTCAGCCTCGCCAATTTTTCCAAGGCGAGCGAGCTCAAGCAGCGGATATGGTTCACCATTGGCGCGCTGGTGGTGTTCCGCTTCCTTAGCTTCGTGCCGCTTCCCGGGGTCAACCCGCTGATTCTGGAGTCGCTGTACGACCAGACTCGCGGCGGCATCCTCGACCTGTTCAACGCGTTTTCCGGCGGCAGCCTTGAACGTATGAGCCTGATCGCGCTCGGCGTGATGCCTTACATCACCGCCTCGATCGTGGTGCAACTGGCTGCCTCGCTTCACCCGGCGCTGATGGCGCTGAAGAAGGAAGGCGAGAGCGGGCGCAAGAAGCTCAACCAGTACACCCGCTACGGCACAGTTTTCCTGTGCGCGGTGCAGGGCTGGTTCCTCGCAACCGGGCTGGAAGCCTATGGCGCGCAAAGCGGCCTGCAGGCGGTGGTTGACCCCGGCCTGCTGTTCAAGGTGGTCGCTGTGATCAGCCTTGTCGGCGGTACGATGTTCCTCCTGTGGCTCGGTGAACAGATTACCTCACGCGGGATCGGGAACGGCGTTTCGCTGATCATCATGGCGGGCATTGTTGCCCAGTTTCCTACCTTCATCGCCAACCTGTTCGAGGGCGGGCGCACCGGCTCCGTCAGTCCGTTCGTGATTTTCGGCCTGATCGCGATGGTCGTTTTCCTCATACTGTTCATCTCGTTCATGGAGCGGGCGCAGCGCCGGTTGCTGATCCAGTACCCGAAACGGGCAAGCCAGCGCGGGATGATGCAGGCGGATCGCAGCCACTTGCCGCTGAAGATCAACACGGCTGGCGTGATCCCGCCGATCTTCGCCAGCTCGCTGCTGCTGCTGCCTTTGACGATCAGCCAGTTCGCTGGGCAGACGGTGGATACCACCAGCTTTGGCGGCAGCATGATCGTGACGTTGAACCAGTATCTTCAGCACGGGCAGCCGATCTATCTCGCGCTTTATGCCGCCGGGATCATGTTCTTCTCCTTCTTCTACACCGCGGTTGTGTTCAACCCGGAGGAAACGGCGGAGAACCTGAAGAAGAACGGCGGGTTCATTCCTGGCATCCGTCCGGGCAAGAACACGGCCAATTATCTCGATTATGTTCTGACGCGGATCACCGTGATCGGCGCGGTCTATCTGACGCTGGTCTGCGTAATTCCCGAATGGGTCATTGCTCAGACCGGGGTTCAGCTGTTCCTTGGCGGCACGAGCCTGCTGATCGTCGTGAACGTGACTGTGGATACAATTAGCCAGATCCAGTCCCACTTGCTTGCGCATCAGTATGGTGACCTGATCAAGAAGGCGAAACTGAAGGGACGTCTGCGTTAAGCGGCCGTAAGGCGGCACGCGCAAGACGCAGCATACGGAAGAGGGCGCGTGAACATTATCCTTCTCGGTCCCCCCGGCGCGGGGAAGGGCACGCAGGCCGCTCGCCTGGTGGAACACCATGGGATGCGGCAGCTCTCCACCGGAGAGATGCTGCGGGCTGCGGTTGCGGCGCGCACCCCCGTGGGGATCAAGGCGGCCGAAGTCATGGCACGGGGGGAGCTCGTCTCCGACGAGATCGTCTCAGCCCTGATCGATGCGGAACTCGTCGCGATGGGGCCAGCCACTGGCGCCATCTTCGATGGGTACCCGCGCACAGTGGCCCAGGCCGAACAGCTTGACGCGATCCTCGCGGGTCACGACCGCAAGCTCGATCACGTGATCGAGCTGCTGGTGGACGAAGACGCGCTGGTTGAACGGATCACCGGGCGCTTCTCCTGCTCCAGTTGCGGGGAAGGGTATCACGACACGCACAAGCTCCCGCAGACGCCAGGCGTGTGCGATAAGTGCGGGAGCACCGAGTTCGCTCGGCGCAAGGACGACAACGAAGAAACCGTCCGCACGCGGATGGCCGAATACCGCAAGAAGACGGCCCCGATCCTCCCGTTCTATGATGCGCGCGGGATTGTCACGCGGGTGGACGGAATGGCGGACATCGGGGCTGTCACGGACGAGGTGGAAGGCGTTCTCGCGCAAGGCGCGTAGAATTGCGGTCTTGTGCCAGTTCCGTCACCTGTGCTTTTTTGACCTTGGGCTTGGTTTACGCTACAGAAAGCGCCTATCGGCGTGGCGGACGCGGTGCGAGGTTTTCCTCGCGCCCTTTTTTGCCATTGTGTGTTGACGTCTTTGGCGAATCATCTTAACTGCCGGTTACTCGACAGTTGCGGACAAGTCCGGCGGGCGTCAGCCTTGGTGCGCGCCACCCGGGCTTTTTTGTCGTGGCACGGCGGCCGCGGCTCTCGAGGAAACGAAGCGATGAGATAGGGGTGCGTCCGCCACGAGGGCACGGCGCGGAACCCCTGTGGAGCAGGAGAATCCAGTGGCTCGTATTGCCGGGGTGAATATCCCCACCAACAAGCGCGTGATCATCGCGCTCACCTACATTCACGGTATTGGCCCCCGGGCGGCGAAGGATATCGCCACCAAGCTGAATATCGATCATGCCCGCCGCGTGCAGGACCTGACCGATCAGGAAGTTGCCCAGATCCGCGAAGCGATCGATTCCGATTACACCGTCGAAGGCGATCTTCGTCGCGAAACCGCGATGAACATCAAGCGCCTGATGGACCTCGCCTGCTACCGTGGGCTGCGTCACCGCAAGGGCCTGCCGGTCCGCGGACAGCGCACGCACACCAACGCGCGCACCCGCAAGGGCAAGGCCAAGCCGATCGCCGGCAAGAAGAAGTAATCCTTCGTCTTCGACAGCTCAGCCGCTTTCTTGAGCGGCTCTGGATTTAGGGATAGACCACATGGCACGCGAACCCCAGCGCATCCGTAGGCGGGAACGTAAGAATATCAGCAGCGGCGTCGCGCACGTGAACGCCAGCTTCAACAACACCATGATCACCATCACCGACGCGCAGGGCAATGCGATCAGCTGGTCCAGCGCCGGCATGATGGGGTTCAAGGGCAGCCGCAAGTCGACGCCGTACGCGGCGCAGGTCGCGGCCGACGACGCAGGCAAGAAAGCCGCCGAACACGGCGTGCGCACGCTCGAAGTCGAGATCAAGGGGCCGGGCTCGGGCCGTGAAAGCGCGCTGCGCGCTTTGCAGGCGGTGGGTTTCACCATCACCTCGATCCGCGACGTTACCCCGATCCCGCACAATGGCGTGAGGCCGTCCAAGCGCCGTCGCGTCTGATCGAACCTGCCATGTGACCCGGGTTTCGATCACAGGGGTCGCACTTTGCAAATTCGCATCGGCCGCGGCGCTCCAGCGTTAGCGGCCGGTGCTGTCAGTAACACCCAAGGGGAAGTCCATGTCCGTCAATACGAAGAATTGGCAGGAACTGAAGAAACCCAATAGCCTGGACGTCAAGTCCGGCGGCGACGCCCGGCGCAAGGCCACGTTTGTCGCCGAACCGCTCGAGCGCGGCTTTGGCCTCACGCTTGGCAACGCCCTGCGCCGCGTGCTGCTCTCCTCGCTGCAGGGCGCCGCGATCACCTCGATCCGGATCGAGAACGTGCTGCACGAATTCTCCTCCCTCGCCGGCGTGCGCGAAGACGTGACGGACATCGTCCTGAACGTGAAGCAGATCGCGCTGAGGATGGAAGGCGAAGGGCCCAAGCGCCTGCAGTTGTCCGTCACCGGGCCGGCTGAAGTGACGGCCGGTAACATCGCCGTCAGCGGCGACATCGAGGTGATGAACAAGGACCACGTCATTTGTCACCTCGACGAAGGCGCGACGCTGAACATGGAACTGACGGCAGACGTCGGGAAGGGCTATGTTCCCGCCGTGTCCAATCGTCCGGCCGACGCGCCCATCGGGTTGATCCCGGTGGACTCGCTCTATTCGCCCGTGCGTCAGGTCAGCTACAAGGTTGAGAACGCTCGCGTCGGGCAGGAACTGGACTACGACAAGCTGTCGCTGACGATCGAGACCGACGGCACCGTGACGCCTGAGGACGCCGTTGCCTACGCCGCGCGCATCCTGCAGGACCAGCTTTCGCTGTTCGTTCACTTCGAGGAAGGCATTCCGCAGCCCTCGACTCCCGTCGCCGGCATCGCCGCGCAGCCGGAAGAAAGCGACGCCAACCAGCTCAATCGCTACCTTCTCAAGAAGGTGGACGAACTGGAGCTGTCGGTCCGCTCGGCCAACTGCCTCAAGAACGACAACATCATCTACATCGGCGACCTGGTCCAGAAGACCGAAGCCGAGATGCTGCGGACGCCGAACTTCGGCCGCAAGTCGCTCAACGAGATCAAGGAAGTGCTGTCCGGAATGGGGCTGCGCCTCGGAATGGACATCCCCGGCTGGCCGCCTGAGAACATCGAGGAGATGGCCAAGAAGCTTGAGCAAGAGCTTCTGGGCTGACCTTCGGGTCCCCGTCCGTGACGGGGACTTGCCACGGGTGAAGGCGGCGACCCCGACAGCCGCCAGGTCTGGGCTACCTCATACGGGCCCCTAACGAACGGAGTACACAATGCGTCACGGAATTTCTGGTCGTAAGCTGCAGCGCAAGAGCGGCCACCGCGCTGCCCTGCTGCGCAACATGGCAGCGGCGCTGATCAAGCATGAGCAGATCACCACCACTCTGCCTAAGGCGAAGGAACTGCGCCCCTACGTCGAAAAGCTGATCACGCTTGCCAAGCACGGGGGGCTGTCCAACCGCCGCCTCGCGCATAGCCGCATGATGGATGAGACGCAGGAAAAGAAGCTGTTCGAGGTCCTGGCGGAACGGTACGCCAACCGGGAAGGCGGCTACACTCGCGTCATCAAGGCAGGCCTGCGCGCCAGCGACGCCGCGTCGATGGCGATCATCGAACTGGTCGATCGTGACTTCGCTGCCAAGGGGCAGGACAGCGGTCCGGTTGCCACCGAGGAAGATTACGCCGACGCGTAAGCTTACCCGCATCGACACCAGAAAGGCGGCCCGGTCCTCGACTGCGGCCGCTTTTTTGTTCATTTTATGTGCCGGTTTGGTGAACCGCATCTTTCCGCGCAGTTCAGCCTTGTCTCACGGTTGATCCTCTAGACCCGACTGATGCCGGGCATTTCCTGCCCAAGGAGTCGAGAGGATAACCCCATGAAGACCATTTCCAAAACCTTGGTCGGAACCGTCGCGGCGGGCGCGATGGCGATAGCTTCGGCTGCTCCGGCGCAGGCCCGCGACCGCTATGACCGGGGCGGGATCGACACAGGCGATGTGATCGCAGGGGCCTTGATCCTCGGCGGGATCGCCGCCGTGGCGTCCGCCGCCGGCAACAACCGCGATCGTTACCGCTATGACGACTACCGCTATGACCGGCGCGGCTACGACGACCGCTACGATCGGCGCGGCTACGCGCGCGATCATCCTCGCGCCGCGGTAGAGCAATGCGTCTACGCCGCCGAGCGTACCGCCAACCGCTATTCCTACGGCGGCCGTTCCCAGGTGACGGACATTCGCAAGGTCAGGGATCGGCGCGACGGTTACCGGGTGGAAGGCCGGATCGCGGTAAACCAGATGGGTCACGACTGGCGCCGGGGTGACAGCCGTTACGGCCGCGGCTGGGATAACGACTACCGCGGGTGGAATGACGAGTACCGCGGTTACGACAGCGGCAGGTTCACCTGCGACGTCCGCTACGGCCGGGTAGAGGATATTCGCTTCAAGGGCATTCGTGGCCTCTAGCAAGGCATGAGGGAAGGCCAGGCGGTTCAGGCGGATGCAAGCCTGTGCCGCCTAGCTTGCCCTGTATCGCGCGGCCTGTTCGACAGCAGGAATCCGCCATCTCAAGGAACGCCTCCCATGGCACTCAAGCTTGATCGTTTCGCCGCCGGCCTCGCAGTCGCGGCTTCCGTCTCAATGGCGGCGCCCGCTTCCGCTGCCAGCTTGCCGTATGCACCGTCCGCGGTTTTGGGCGCCAGCGTGAATACCGGGATTGAGAGCGCCGGGTACGGACCTTACCGCTATCCCTATCGGCACTACCGCCGGGGCCCCAGCACCGGCGATGTGCTTGCGGGCGTGCTGATCCTTGGAGGCATCGCCGCAGTGGCGACCGCGGCGAGCCGGTCCAGCCGCAATCGATCCGCTCCGCTCCCGCCGCCTTACCCTGACCGGTCGGACTACCGGCAGAGCAGCGGGATCGATCGCGCCGTCGACATGTGCGTTGATGAAGTGGAACGCGGGCGCGTGCGAGTTGACTCGGTCGAACGTGCGAACCGCGACGCCTACGGCTGGCAAGTTTCCGGCCGCTTGGACAATGGCGCCGGGTGGACCTGTGAAATCGGCAACGACGGACGTATCCGCGGCGTCAATGCCGATACGTACGGTGGCTCCTACAACGCCGGCTACCGGGACACGGACCGCGGTTACGGAGACGATCCGTACGGCGCCGATTACCGCGATACGGGCTCATATGGAGGCGATTACCGCGATGCAGGCTCCTACGGAGGCGACTACCGCGATGATCCTTACCGGTCCGACGACTACGATGACCGGCCGGTGTGGACCGGCAGCGACGGCGGTTCCGGCCCGCCGGTGACCGATCGCCAGTACGATGATGAAACCTACGCCCGGGTGCGTGCCGCCACCGGCGGCGGGTATGCCACCCCCGGTTACTGATCGCCCGCTCCGCGCTTACTCGCGGGAATAGGTGGGCAGTTCGATCCGCCAGACCATCGCCGCGCCGCGCAGGGAGAACCCGGCCAGCGCGGCGGTGCCCCACACGGCCCAGTGCGGGCTGACCAGCGTAGATCCAAGGGCGCACAACGTCGCCGCAAGCGCTGCCGCCGTGACATAAAGCTCGGGCCGCATCAGGATCGACGGGATGCCGGCCAGCACGTCGCGGATGATGCCGCCCGCGCAGCCGCTGACCACGCCCAGTACGACCGCCGGGACGGGTGCGACCCCCAGCGCCAGCGCCTTGGCCGTTCCCAGTACGGAAAACACCGCCAGCCCCGCGGCATCGGCCCACTCCAGCAGTTCGTGCTCCCACCAGCGGCGGGGGGTGAACCACGCAAGCAAGGCAATTACCAGGATTACCGGGGCGACCCAGGGATCGCGCATCCAGAACGCCGGCACCCCGATCAACACGTCGCGCACCGATCCGCCGCCAACCCCTGTGACCAGCGCGAAAAACGCCACCGTGACGAACGTCTGCCGCAGCCGCGCGGCGGCGAGTGCTCCGGTGAGCGCGAACACGGCGGTTCCCGCAAGGTCCAGTATCGGAGGCAGGGCGGGAGCAGCGAGTGGGATCACAGCGAACGTTTCCGAGGATCAGGGGAGTGGCCGATCGGCAGTGGCAACAGGCGCTGGAGCTATGCAGTTCCGCATCGCTGTCTCACTCGCACTCGGCAGGCGATTACTCGGTAGCGAACAGCTGCTTCAGGTCGGCAAATGCTTTCATCTCGATCGCATTGCCGGAAGGATCGCGGAAGAACATCGTCGCCTGCTCCCCCGGCTGGCCGGGGAAGCGAACGTGCGGTTCGATGATAAAGGACACGCCGGCGGCCTTCAGCCGGCCAGCCAGCGCCTGCCAGTCCTCCATTGTCAGCACGATTCCGAAATGCGGCACCGGGACATCGTGTCCATCAACCGGGTTGGCCCCCTCATCCGCTCCGCCGTGGCCTGGAACGCAGTGGGCGACGATCTGATGGCCGTAGAAGTCGAAATCCACCCAGTCGGGGGCGCTGCGCCCTTCCGGGCAGCCGATGACGCCGCCCCAGAACGCGCGGGCTTCCGCAATGTCGCGGACAGGAAAGGCGAGGTGGAAGGGACGAAGCATCGCTAATTCCTCACGCGTTCCACCCGGCGGGGCAAATCCTTCGGGAGACAGGGCAGACATGGCGGGTTCCCGCCTGCGCGGGAACCCGATGTTCAGATGTGGATGGGCTTGCCCTGAACCGCCATGGCCGCTTCCTTCAGGGCTTCGGAATGGGTCGGGTGGGCGTGGCAGGTGTAGGCGATATCCTCGCTCGTCGCGCCGAATTCCATCGCCAGCGCGGCTTCGGCGATCATCGTGCCGGCCAGGCTGGAAACGATCCACACGCCCAGCACGCGGTCCGTCTCGGCGTCGGCGATGACCTTGGCGAAGCCATCGGTGTCACGGTTGGTCTTGGCGCGGCTGTTGGCCATCATCGGGAACTTGCCGACCTTGACCGCCTTGCCGGTTTCCCGGGCCGCTTCCTCGGTCACGCCGACCCCGGCGAATTCCGGCATCGTATAGACGACGCTCGGGATGACGGCGTGGTTCACGATGCCCGTCTGCCCGGCGATGTTCTCGGCCACGGCAATGCCTTCATCCTCGGCCTTGTGGGCCAGCATCGGGCCGGGGATCACGTCACCGATTGCCCAGACGCCATCGGTCTTCGTGCGGAAATCGTGGTCGGTCTCGATCTGGCCGCGCTGGCTGGTTTCCAGCCCGATCGCATCCAGCCCTAGACCTTCGGTGTTGGGCTTGCGGCCGATGGCGACCAGCACGCAATCCGCCTCCAGCGTCTCGCCGTCACCGCCCGCAGCGGGTTCGACCGACACCGTCGCCTTGCTGCCGTTCACGCTGACGCCGGTGACCTTGGTCGACAGGCGAAGCTCCATGCCTTGTTTCTTGAACAGCTTGCCCGCTTCCTTGCGGACTTCGTCGTCCATGCCGGGCAGCAGCTGGTCGAGGAATTCGACCACGGTCACTTTCGCGCCCAGGCGCCGCCAGACGGAGCCGAGTTCCAGCCCGATCACGCCGCCGCCGATCACCACGAGATGGTCAGGCACTTTCGCCAGGGCGAGGGCGCCAGTGGAATCGACCACGACGCCTTGCTCGTTATCGATCTCCACACCCGGCAGCGGGGTGACGGAAGATCCGGTCGCGATGACGATGTCCTTCGCGGTGACCGTTTCGCCGTTCACCTCAACGGTGTGGGCATCGGTGAACCGGGCGTGGCCTTTCAGCCAGGTGACCTTGTTCTTCTTGAAAAGGTACTCGATCCCGCCGGTCAGTTCCGTGACGGCCTTGGCCTTTTCGCCGTGCAGGGCATCAAGATCCAGGCTGACCTTTTCCGCCTTGATGCCCCACTTGGCCAGCACGCCGTCCTCGGCTTCCTCGAACAATTCGGACCCGTGGAGCAGTGCCTTTGAGGGAATGCACCCGACATTGAGGCAGGTGCCCCCCAGCGTCTCGCGGCTTTCGGCGCAGGCGGTCTTGAGGCCGAGCTGCGCGGCGCGGATCGCGGCGACATAGCCACCCGGTCCGGCGCCGATGACGAGCACGTCGTAGTCGTAGGTCTGGTCAGCCATTCGGGCGGATTCCTTACTTCGTCAGGTAAACACTCACAGGTCGATCAGCATCCGCATCGGATCTTCGATCGCATCCTTGATGATCTTCAGCGCGGTCACGGCCTCGCGCCCATCGATCAGGCGGTGGTCGTACGACAGAGCCAGGTACATCATCGGCCGGATCACAACCTCGCCGTTGATCGCGACGGGGCGGTCCTCGATCCGGTGGAGCCCCAGCACCGCGCTCTGCGGCGGGTTGATGATCGGGGTGGACATCAGGCTGCCGAACACGCCGCCGTTGGAAATCGTGAAGGTGCCGCCCTTCATGTCTTCCATCGTCATCGTGCCGTCCTTCGCCTTTTTGCCGAAGTTGGCGATGGCCTGCTCGATCTCGGCAAAGCTCATCCGGTCGGCGTTGCGGACCACCGGCACGACAAGCCCGTTGGGCGCGCTGACCGCAACCGAGATGTCGACGTAATCGTGGTAGACGATCTCGTCCCCTTCGATCTGCGCATTGGCCGCGGGCACGTCCTTCAGCGCAAGGCAGGCAGCCTTGGCGAAAAAGCTCATGAAGCCGAGCTTGATGTCGTGCTTCTTGGCGAAGACGTCCTTGTACCGCTCCCGCGCTTCGATCACCGCGGACATGTCGCAGTCGTTGAAGGTGGTCAGCAGCGCGGCATCGTCCTGCGCACTCTTCAGGCGGCGGGCGATGGTCTGGCGCAGGCGAGTCATCTTCACCCGCTCGGTGCGCCGCTCCCCGGAAGGCGCGGCGGAAGATGCGGTGGACGCTTCGGCCGGGGCGGATTCCTTCGCCTTGGCAGCCGCGAGAACGTCCTCCTTCGTCAGGCGCCCATCCTTGCCGGTGCCCTTCACGGCAGAGGGATCGATCCCGTGCTCCAGCACCGCACGGCGAACGGACGGAGACAGCGTCGCCGCGTCGCCCTCGCTCCCCTTGGCAGCAGAGGGAGCCGGTGAAGGAGCAGGAGCAGCGGCTTCCCGTTCCTTCACAGGCGGAGCGCCGGCAGCGGCGCCTTCCTCGATCGTCGCGATTACCGCGCCAACCTCGACCGTCTGGCCGACTTCGGCCTTGTACGCGCCCATCACGCCGGCGACCGGCGAGGGCACTTCCACCGCGACCTTGTCGGTCTCGAGGCTGGCGATCGGCTCATCGAGCGCGACCGGATCGCCGGGCTTCTTCAGCCATTCGCCGATCGTCGCCTCGGAAACGGACTCGCCGAGCGTGGGAACCTTGACTTCACTGGCCATTTGTCAGCCCTTCTTGACTTGCTTGAGCATCCGCCGCGCCTTGCCGCCATCGGCCAGCCCCAGCGCTATGGTGACGAGAGCATCCTGCTGAACCTGATGCCGCTTGGCAAACCCGGTCGCGGGCGATGCAGCGACTTCCCGCCCGGCGTAACCCGGCCGCATCCCTTCGTGCCCGGAGGCGGTGAGAGCATCCTCGATCTGGCTTTCGACGAAGAACCATGCGCCGTTGTTGCGCGGCTCCTCCTGACACCAGACGACGTCCTCCAGGTTGGTCATCCGCTTCAACCGGACGGCGAGCGCTTCACCCGGGAACGGATAGAGCTGCTCGATCCGCACGATCGAGACATCCTCCAGCCCTTCGGCATCGCGCCTCTCGATCAGATCGTAGGCGACCTTGCCGGAACAGAGCACCAGCCGCTTCACGTTCGCGTCGGCGATTTCCTTGGTGTCGGAAACGATCCGCCGGAAGTGGCTGTCGTCCAGGAACTCGTCGGCGGTCGACTTCGCCAGCGGATGCCGCAGCAGCGACTTGGGCGTCATGATGACGAGTGGCTTGCGGAACGGCCGCAGCATCTGCCGGCGCAGCACGTGGAAGTAATTGCCCGGGACGGTGATGTTGCACACCTGGATGTTGTCGTTGGCGCACAGCTGGAGGAAACGCTCAAGCCGGGCGGATGAATGTTCCGGGCCTTGGCCCTCGTACCCGTGCGGCAGCATCAGGACCAGGCCATTGGCGCGCAGCCACTTCACTTCACCCGAGGCAATGAACTGGTCGATGATGATCTGCGCGCCGTTGGCGAAATCGCCGAACTGCGCTTCCCAGCACACCAGCGTCTTGGGATCCGCCATCGCGAACCCGTACTCGAAGCCGAGCACGCCGTATTCCGACAGTGGGCTGTCATAGACCTCGAACTTGCCGTGCGGCAGGGTGGTCAGCGGGATGTACTTGCGCTCGGTCCGCTGGTCGAGCCAGATCGCGTGGCGCTGACTGAAGGTGCCGCGCCCGGAATCCTGCCCGGAAAGCCGCACCCCGAAACCCTCGGTCACCAGGCTGCCGAAAGCGAGCGACTCGGCGGTGGCCCAGTCGAATCCCTGGCCGCCTTCGAACATCTGCCGCCGGGCGTCGATCACCCGGGACAGCGTCTTGTGGATCTGCAGGTCTTCGGGGACCGTGCTCAGCGTGCGGCCAAGGCTTTCGAACAGCTTGCCGGAAATTCCGGTGTCCACGTTGCGCCGCGCAGTCTCCGGATCGGCCGGCTTGTGCAAGCCGCTCCAGCGCCCGGCGAACCAGTCGGCCTCGTTCGCCTTGTAGCTCTTGGCGGCCTCGAACTCTCCGGTCAGGTGATCGGTGAACTGCTCCCGCAGCGCCGGGGCAGTGCCTGCATCGATCATGTTCTCGGCCAGCAGGCGCTCGGAATAAAGCTCGCTCACCCGCGGATGCTGCCGGATCCGGTCGTACATCAGCGGCTGCGTGAAGCTCGGCTCGTCACCCTCGTTGTGGCCGAAGCGGCGATAGCACCACATGTCGATCACGATGTCGCGCTTGAAGCACTGGCGGTAATCGATCGCCAGCTTGCAGGCGAAGGTCACCGCTTCCGGATCGTCGCCGTTCACGTGCAGGATCGGCGCCTGGACACCCTTGGCGACATCGGAGGGGTAGGGGGAGGAGCGGGCGAACTTCGGGCTGGTGGTGAAGCCGATCTGGTTGTTGATCACGAAATGGATGCAGCCGCCGGTGTTGTAGCCGCGCACCCCGGAAAATGTCAGGCATTCCCAGACGATGCCTTGCCCGGCAAAGGCCGCATCGCCGTGGATCAGCACCGGCAGCACTTCCTCGTGCTTCTTCAGGTCGTCACGGAAAGCCTGCTGCGCGCGCACCTTCCCCAGCACCACCGGGTCCACCGCTTCCAGGTGGGAGGGGTTGGGGACCAGGCTCATGTGCACCTTGATCCCGTCGAATTCCCGGTCGGTGCTCGTGCCCAGGTGATACTTCACGTCGCCCGATCCGCCGACGTCGTCGGGATTGGCCGATCCGCCGGAGAATTCGTGGAAGATCACGCGGTACGGCTTCGCCATCACGTTGGCGAGGACGTTCAGCCGCCCGCGGTGGGCCATGCCGTAGACGATCTCGCGCACGCCGAAGTGGCCGCCGTACTTGATGACCGCTTCCAGCGCCGGGATCATCGATTCCCCGCCATCGAGGCCGAAGCGCTTGGTCCCGACGTACTTCTTCGCCAGGAACTTCTCGTATTCCTCGCCCCGGATTACGGCGGAAAGGATCGCCGTCTTGCCTTCCGGGGTGAAGGTGATGACCTTGTCCGGGCCCTCGATCCGGTCCTGGATGAAGCGGCGCTCCTCCACATCGGCGATGTGCATGTATTCGAAGCCGATCTGGCCGCAGTAATTTGTGCGCAGAACGGTGACCAGCTCCGGAATGGTCGCCCATTCAAGGCCCAGCGTTCCGCCGAGATAGACCGGGCGGTTCAGCGCCTCGCCCGTGAAGCCATGGTATTCCGGCGTCAGATCGGCCGGAATTTCGCGCGTGGACAAGCCTAGCGGATCGAGATTCGCCGCAAGGTGGCCGCGCACGCGGTAGGTGCGGATCAGCAGCATCGCGCGGATGGAATCGCCGGCGGCCTGCTCGACCGCCTTCTCGTCCATCGGCTTCCCAGCCTTGGCCGCTGCCTGCTTGACCGCCAGCTTCATCGCCGTGGGATCGAGCGCCTGGGTCAGATCGTCCTCGGCGCCGACCAGCGGCCATTTCGGATTGGCCCAGCTCGGCCCCGCCTGCGGTCCGTCCGGGACCAGGTCGGGAAGGAAATCGTGCGGCTCGTTACCCATTGTCTGGCTTTCGTCTGCCCTCATGGGGGCGGTACCTCAGGAATAGTGCCGATCAGGACCCTGCGGCTCGGCAAGGGATCACGGCAGGCTGCTAAGTCCGAACAGATCGCGGCAGCGCCGGTTCCGGTTTCGCTGCGCAGGAAAGGCCCGGCCTGACGAACCAAGTCCCTGCAACTGCAAGGATTTGGCTCGAAAGACCGGAACGCCGGTCCACTGTTATGCGACTTCCTTCAGCAACGCCGCCAGCGTGGTTCCCAGTTCGCTCGGCGAATCCGCTACGCGGACACCGGCTTCTTCCATCGCCGCGATCTTGTCTTCCGCGCCGCCCTGGCCGCCGGAAACGATTGCGCCTGCATGGCCCATGCGCCGTCCGGGAGGGGCGGTGCGGCCGGCGATGAAGCCCGCAACCGGCTTCTTGCGCCCGCGCTTCGCTTCGTCCTTCAGGAACTGCGCGGCTTCTTCTTCCGCGCTGCCGCCGATTTCGCCGATCATGATGATCGACTTGGTTTCGTCGTCAGCCAGGAACAGCTCCAGCACGTCGATGAAGTTCGTGCCGTTCACCGGATCGCCGCCGATGCCGACCGCGGTGGTCTGGCCAAGGCCGATGTTGGTGGTCTGGAACACCGCTTCGTACGTCAGGGTGCCGGAGCGGGAAACCACGCCGACCGAACCCTTCTTGAAGATCGAACCCGGCATGATGCCGATCTTGCACTCGCCGGGCGTCAGGACGCCGGGACAGTTCGGCCCGATCAGGCGGGACTTCGAACCGGTCAGCGCGCGCTTCACCCGCACCATGTCCAGCACCGGAATGCCTTCGGTGATCGCAACGATCAGCTCGATCTCCGCATCGATCGCCTCAAGGATCGAATCCGCAGCGAACGGCGGCGGAACATAGATCACGGACGCGGTCGCGCCGGTCTCGTGCTTCGCTTCGGCTACCGTATTGTAGACCGGCAGGCCGATGTGGGTCTGCCCGCCTTTGCCGGGGGTGACGCCCGCGACCATCTGGGTCCCGTAATCCAGCGCCTGCTGGGTGTGGAACGTGCCGGTCTCACCGGTCATGCCCTGGGTGATGACCTTGGTGTTCTTGTTGACGAGAATGCTCATCCGCTTGCCTTTTCTTCTGTGCGCGCCGGCGCTTGCCGGCCCGGTCCCGGCGGGGTGAGCCGCCGGGATGCGCAAATCCTTACTTCAGGTTCCCGTCGATGCCCTTGCAGGCTTCCAGCAGGTCCTTGACCGCGTCGATCGACACCTGGAGATTGGCCTTCGCCTCGTCGTTGAGCGCGATCTCGACCACTTCCTCGATCCCGTCCGCGCCGATTACCGCCGGAACGCCGACATACAGCCCGTCCACGCCGTACTGGCCGGTCAGGTGCGCCGCGCAGGGCAGGATGCGCTTCTGGTCGCGCAGATAAGCCTCGGCCATCGCGATGGCGGACGTCGCCGGGGCATAGAACGCCGATCCGGTCTTCAGCAGGCCCACGATCTCGCCGCCGCCGCTGCGGGTGCGCTGCACGATCGCGTCGATTTGTTCGCTGGTGGACTTGCCCATCTTGACGAGGTCGGGAATCGGAATGCCCGAAACGGTCGAATACTCGACCACCGGCACCATCGTGTCGCCGTGGCCGCCGAGCACGAACGCGTTCACGTCCCGAACGGAAACGCCGAATTCCCAAGCCAGGAACGTCGCGAAACGCGCGCTGTCTAGCACGCCGGCCATGCCCACGACCTTGTTGTGGGGCAGGCCCGAATATTCGCGCAGCGCCCAGACCATCGCGTCCAGCGGGTTGGTGATGCAGATCACGAACGCGTCAGGCGCGTTGTCGCGGATGCCTTCGCCGACCGCCTTCATCACCTTCAGGTTGATGCCCAGCAGATCGTCGCGGCTCATCCCCGGCTTGCGGGGAACGCCGGCGGTGACGATGATCACGTCCGCGCCTGCGATGTCGGCATAGTCGTTCGTGCCGGTGATCTTCGCGTCGAAGCCTTCAACCGGGCCGCACTGCGCCAGGTCCAGCGCCTTGCCCTGCGGAATCCCTTCGGCAATGTCGAACAGGACGACGTCGCCCAGTTCCTTCTGCGCTGCCAGATGGGCAAGCGTACCGCCGATGTTGCCGGCACCAATCAGGGCAATTTTCTTGCGGGCCATAAGTCTCCTCGCGTCGTGGACGTGCGGGCTGAATCACAGGCGGGCTCCCGCCGCCCGCAAGGGGGGCTCCGCCGGTCGATGGCCGATGCCCGGATCAGGCGAAATGTCCGCCGCCCCGGCACCGGGCTTGTCATTCCGGCTGCCCGGACTGCAGCTTGGCTCGTGGTCCGGGCAACACCGTAGTTTTCGCCGCCGGGACAACGGGTTGATTTCGCCGCCCGGAAGCTCTCCGGGGATGCCGTAGGCCCGGCAAAACCCCATTGCAACTGCGAAAAACGCCTAGTTGCGGACTATCTTCGATATCAGTTCGCAATAGCAATAAGTGGCAGGCACGTTCGTTCGCACATCCCCGCCAGGATGTGTTTTGCCAACAAGCTACGCCAGTCCCGCCTCCGGGTTCCTTGCATCGCCCGGTTTTTCGAAGCCTCTTGCCCGCGTGCCTCGTCCGCCGCTAAGGCGATGCCAGCGTCACGGATGCCCGAAAGGTCGGGCCGGAGCTTCACGGCTCTGAGGGAACCGGGTGAAACACCCGGGCTGCCCCCGCAACTGTGACCGGGGAGCGGGCGCGTCGCACAAGCCACTGGGCAACCGGGAAGGCAGACGCGCCAGCAATGATCCGGCGAGCCAGGAGACCTGTCCGCGCACGCGTCGTTCGGCCACAGGCGGGGTGCACTGTCGGCAGCGGAAAGACGCAGGGATTCCCTGCGCCTCTCGCCATGAGCGGCATTCCGTCATGCCGAGAGGACTTATGCGCAAGTATCTGCTACCTGTTTTCACCCTGATCCTGCCCAGTTCCCCTGCCGCAGCCCAGGAACTCATCTCCGCCGTTCCGGCTGGCGATCATCAGATCACCGTGCTGGCGTCCGGCATCCCGGAACGGGTCGACAGGACTGGGGAGGCTGTAACCGTCATCTCGCACGAGGAGATCGAGGCCCTGCAAGGGCCGGACCTAACCCGAGTGCTGGAGCGCGTGCCCGGACTCACCTTTTCCCGCAACGGCGGACTGGGCGCATTCACCGGCGTAAGTATCCGCGGAGCCAAGACTGAACAGCTGCTGGTGCTTATCGACGGCGTCCGCGTCGCCGATCCTGCAGCTCCCGGGGCGGGGTTCGACTTCGGCAACCTCGTGCCGGGCACAATTTCGAAGATCGAGGTTTTGCGCGGATCGAACAGCACCATCTGGGGAAATCAGGCGGTCGGCGGCATTCTGGCGGTGACGACCCGCTTCGCCCGAGGCTTGGGGGCGAGTGCGGAGTACGGGGCCCAGGACAGCGCCTATCTCACCCTGTCGGCTGGGGTCGGAAATGACGAAGCCGGGCTTGCGCTGAACGCCGCCACCATCCGCAGTGATGGCGTTTCCGCCGCAGCCGACGGGCAGGAAGCGGACGGTTTCCGCCAGACCGCGCTTGGCGGCAAGATCCACATGACCGTCGCCCCCAGCCTGACGGCGCTGGCCACGGTGCGCTATGCAGACAGTCGGCTGGAAACCGACGGATTTCCCGCTCCAGAATATCGACTGGCTGATACGGCGGAATACCAGAACACTGAGCAGTTCCTGGGGCTCTTGGGGCTTGAGTACGCAACCGGCCGGCTCCAGTTACGCGGAACCCTGGCAGTCGCCGAAACGGAACGGGACTTGTACGACCCGGCTCTGGGTTCCTCGCCGACGTTCTCGAGCAGCGGGACCAGTGAGCAGGCCGCACTTCGCGGAAGGCTGGAGATTACCGACCACTGGGCGCTGGACTTCGGGGGCGAGCGGGAAGCAACCCATTTCAGGACCTCCAGCGATCCGCGCGCGCGGGCAGTCTTGGCGGGAGCTTACTCCCAGTTCGATTTCGAGGGGGACGGGGCGCACCTTGCCGTCGGGCTGCGGGTGGACGACCATTCGCGGTTCGGGAGCGCGTGGAGTTTCGGAGCGGACGGGGTCGTCGAACTTTATCGGGAGTGGCGCCTGAGAGCCAGCTATGGCGAAGGCTTCAAGGCTCCGACCCTGTATCAGCTGTTGTCGGACTACGGGAACTTGTCGCTGCAGCCGGAACGCAGCCACAGCTATGACCTCGCGCTGGAGGTGGGTGACAGAAGTGCAGGGGTTCACTTCGCGCTCACTGCTTTTCGTCGAAACAGCCGTGACCTGATCGATTTCTTCTCCTGTTTCGGAACAGCCTCGGGCATCTGCGCAGGCCGTCCCTTTGGCACGTATGACAACATCGGCTTGGCCCGCGCGCAGGGGATTGAAACGGAAGCGGCAGTGAGGCCGACGCCGACCCTGCGGCTTGCGGCGGTCTACACGTACCTGGAAGCAAAGAACCGCAGCGCAAGTTCGGCCGAGTTCGGCAACGATCTGGCTCGCCGGCCGAGCCATGCCGCAACCCTCTCAGCTGACTGGGTCACGCCGATAGCTCTGGCCTTGGGAATGGATCTGCGGATCGTCTCCGGCAGTTTCGACGATGCAGCAAACACCCTGCGTCTCGTGGGCTATGAAGTGCTCACCGCGCGTGCCAGCGTTCCCTTGACTGCCACAGTTGAACTATTCGGAAGGGTCGAGAACGTAACGGATGACCGCTACCAGACCGCAGCCGGTTACGGGACGCTGGGACGCTCGGCGTATCTAGGTGCGCGAGCGCGCTTTTGAGCGGGTGTGCCGTGCTGCGTCGGCGCGTTCTTCGACCGCTGCGAACTCGAGCGCTGATCGGGTGTGTTCTTCTTTCGATGGGGATCGTCGGCGGCTGTACGAAAGGACGGACGGCATTAGTCGATCGGCGGCACCCGACATTGGTCTCGCTCAACCCTTGCACGGACGCGATCCTGGCTGAAGTGGCTGACCCGGAACAAATCCGGGCTATCTCGCACTTCAGTCACGATCCGCGCGCGGCTTCAATGCCCCAAATGCAAGCGCGCAGGTTTCGTGCAACAGGCGGAACGGCGGAGGAAGTGCTGGCGCTTGATCCCGATATCGTGGTGGCAAGCAGCTTTCTGCCCCGCACCCGCGCCGAGGCTTTCCGAAAGCTCGGTGTTCGGGTTGAGACGTTCGGAGTTGCTTCCACAATAGCGGACAGCGAAGCTCAGGTTGAGCGGCTCGCCGCCCTGGCCGGTCACCCGGACCGCGGCAAGGCGCTCGTCGCCCGGATCGAACAGGCACTTGGCCGTACCCGATGGACGGAAACGCCGGCTACCGCGCTCGTCTGGCAGGAAGGCGGGATCGTTCCGGGGGAGGAATCGCTGATCGCACAGCTTCTGGCGCACACCGGTTTTTCGAGCTTGTCGGCCGCACGCGGGCTGGGGCAGGGGGCCTACCTCCCGCTCGAACGCGTGCTGACAGACCCGCCTCGGGTAATCCTGGCAGCAGGGGGAGAACGGATGCTGTCGCACCCGGCGCTCCGAGAGCTTGAGGGAGTCCGCTACGAGCAGTTCGATCCCGCGCTTCTCTATTGCGGCGGCCCGACGATCATCCGGGCCGTGAAGCGACTTCACACCATTAGGGACCGCTTGCCATGACCCGGCCGGTTCCACTGCTGATTGTCCTGCTGCTGGCCATGCTGCCGCTTTCGCTGCTGGCAGGACGCGTTTGGCTCGATCCAGCCAGCACGCCGAACGCCGTGATCATACTCGCGGAACTGCGCTTTCCGCGGACTTTGCTGGCGGTGACGATCGGCATGGGGCTGGGAGCGGCAGGAGCCGCGATGCAGGGATACTTGCGCAATCCGCTCGCCGATCCCGGCTTGTTCGGAATAGCCCCGGGAGCCGCGCTGGGTGCCGTGTTCAGCCTTTGGCTTGGACCTGCGGAATTTCCGTTCATGCTCCCGCTTTTCGCGTTGCTGGGCGCAGGCGGGGCCATGGCGTTGCTCGCCTTGATCGCCGGGCGAACCGGAGGAATTGCGCTGTTTACCCTCGCCGGCATGATGATCGCCAGCCTGGCTGGGGCGTTGACGTCCCTCGTGATCAGCCTTGCGCCGAATGCCTTTGCGACGAGCGAAATCATAACCTGGCTGATGGGGGCGCTGACGGACAGGGGCTGGTCCGACGTCTGGATTGCGGCACCCCTGACCTTTGGCGGACTGGCTTTGCTTCACATCGCCGGGCGCGGGCTGGACGCGCTGACTCTGGGAGAGGCAGCGGCGCGGTCCCTCGGGGCTGACCCTGTGCGCCTGCAGTGGCTCCTGATTGCCGGCGTCGGATTGACCGTCGGCGGCGCGGTCGCAGTGGCTGGGATCATCGGCTTTGTCGGTCTGATCGTGCCGCATCTTGTCCGCCCACTGACGGATCGCCAACCCAGTTCTTTGATGATTCCGAGCGCACTTGCCGGCGGCTTGCTGGTGCTGATCGCAGATAGCCTCTGCCGCATCTTGCCGATCGTCACCGAATTGCGGCTGGGCATCGCTCTCAGCCTGATTGGTGCACCCTTTTTCCTGTGGCTCCTGCTGAGAATGCGGCGGGGGCTCGCATGAGCCTGATTGCCGAAGCGCTGAGCGTCAGACTGGGAAAGACCACGGTGCTGCACGATGTCACTGCCGACATTGCACCAGCAACGATTACGGCCATCTGCGGCCCCAACGGGGCGGGAAAATCCACCCTGCTTTCCTGCCTTGCCGGACTGACGCGGCCTTCGACCGGAACGGTTACGCTCGAGGGGAACGCTATGACGTCCTTCCATCCACGGGAGAAGGCGCAGCGCATCGGATACTTGCCGCAAGCGGGTGAAATCGCGTGGGACATTTCGGTGCGAAGCCTCGTGGCGCTCGGTCGCATTCCGCACGGTGACCGGGACGAAACTTCCGTTGTGCACGCGCTGGATGCCGTCGACCTGACATCCTTCTCGTCGCGGCCGGTCTCAACACTCTCGGGAGGAGAGAGGGCGCGGGTCCTGCTCGCGCGGGTTCTCGCTGGCCAACCGGAATGGATCCTCGCCGACGAACCGCTCGCCGCCCTTGACCTGGGGCATCAGCTTGCGCTGCTTGAGCTTTTGCGCTCGGTGGCGCGGGAGGGTGTCGGCGTAGTTCTCGTCGTGCACGATCTGGCACTTGCAATGAACTACGCGGATCGGGTGCTGGTGCTCGACGCGGGGTGCCTCGTCGCCGACGGCCCCGCGGAAAAGGCGCTTTCGGCAGAGATGATCGACGCAGTGTGGAAGGTAAGGGCGCGCTGGTCCGGGTGTCCGGGAGAGCGCGCCCTCCTTGCGTCGCTGCCTTAGCCGACTTCGTCCGCGTGCTGGGGCTCGGGATCATTGCCGATCAGTCCCCGCGCTTCCAACATCGGCTCAACTTGTGGCTCATGACCCGTGAACGCGCGGTACATCGTCAGGTAGTCCTGCGTGCCCCCGCGGCTGAGAACCGTCTCGCGGAAGTGATCGCCGTTCGCGCGCGTCAGTCCACCATTCTCCTCGAACCACTGCCGACTGTCCCGATCCAGCATCTCGGTCCAAAGGTACGAGTAGTAACCCGCTGCGTAGCCGCTGGCAAAAACGTGGCGGAAGTAGCTGCTGCGGTAGCGCGGCGGAACCAGCGATACCTCAAGCCCCAGATCGTTGAGGGCCTTCGCCTCGAAGGCGTTTGGATCGATGCCCTGCGCTTGTTCAGGCGAAAGGGAGTGCCATTTCATGTCGAGCAGCGCCGCCTCGACCACTTCACCCAGCGCATATCCCTGGTTGAACTTGCCGGACTCCTCGATCTTACGAACAAGATCAGCAGGGATGGTCTCTCCCGTCTGATAGTGCTTCGCATAGTTCGCCAGCACTTCGGGATCGGTTGCCCAAGTCTCGTTTACCTGGCTCGGATACTCCACGAAATCCCGCGCCACGCTGGTGCCGGACAGCGACGGGTACTTCTGATCCGCGAAGAACCCGTGCAGCGCATGGCCGAATTCGTGGAACGTCGTAGTCGTCCAGTCGAAGCTGATCAGTTGCGGCTCGCCTTCAGGCGCTTTGGGGATGTTGAGGACGTTGTAGATCACCGGCTTGGTGCCGTAGAGGTCGCTTTGATCGACGAAGTTGGACATCCACGCGCCGCCGCGCTTGTTGGGCCGCTGGAACGGATCGAAATAGAACAGCCCCAGCTCCGATCCGTCCTTGTCATGGACGGTGTAGGTCCACACGTCCGGGTGATAGGTGGGAAGATCCGTGCGCTGCTTGAATGTCAGTCCGTAAAGCCGGTTCGCGGCATAGAACACCCCGTCTTCAAGCACACGGCGCAGCTCGAGGTACGGCTTGACCGCATCTTCGTCGATATCGAACCGGGCTTTGCGCACCTTTTCGGCGTACATGTCCCAGTCCCACGGCTGGACCGTAAAATCGCCGCCTTCTTCCTCGATCTGCGCGTTCAGCAGCGCAGCTTCCCGCCGCTGCGTCGCGGCGAGTGCAGGGACCATCTGCTGCATGAACTGAATGGCGGTTTGCGGATCCTTAACCATCCGGTCATACATCGTATAACTGGCATAGTTGGGTTGCCCGAACAGGGCTGCCTTCTGCGCGCGCAGGTCCACGATCCGGGTGATCAGAGGGCGGGTGTCGTCCTCTCCTCCCTGGACGGCGCGATTCCAGCTGGCGTTGAACAGCGCCTCGCGCGTCGCGCGATCGGTCAGCTTGGCAAGATAGGGCTGCTGAGTCGTGTTTTGCAGCGCCAGGACGTATTTCCCGGGCAGCCCGCGATCCTGCGCTTCCTTGGCCGCAGTCGCGATTTCCTGCTCGCTGAGGCCGGCCAGCTTTGCCTTGTCTTCAATCACCAGCGCGGCATCGCGGGTGGCCCGCGTCAGCTGCTGGGAAAACTGCGTGGTCAGGCTGGAAAGCTCCGTGTTGATGGCCTTCACCTGTTCCTTCTGGGCGGGTGTCAGCAGGGCACCGGCGTGGACCATCCGTTCATAGGTCCTCTCCAGCAGCCGGGCATCTTCGGGCATGAGGCTCATCGCCATGCGGTTGTCGTAGACCGCCTTGACCCGCGCAAAGAGCTGGGGATCGAGGTTGATCGCATCGGAATGGGCGGTGAGCCGGGGTGAGACCTCGGCGTTTACGGCATCGAGCGTATCGTTGGTGTTCGCTCCAATAACGGCACCGAATACGTTCATCACCCTGTTCAGCATCTGGCCGGATTTCTCCAGCGCCACGATCGTGTTGTCGAAGCTGGGTGCTTCGGGATTGTTGGCAATCGCCTGCACTTCGGCCTGCTGGATGGCCATTCCCTGCTCAATGGCGGGAAGGTAGTCACTGTCCTGGATGCGGGAGAAATCCGGCGCCTGAAACGGAAGCGTGGACAGGTCCGCGAAGTACCCGGTCCCTTGCGGGATTGCGGCAGCGGGAACTCCCACGGGTGTCTCGGCGGCGAGGGGAGATGGGTTCTGCATGGTCGTGCATCCGGCAACAAGCGCGGCACAGGCCACGGCAGCAAGGATTGTTGATTTCATCAGTCTCTCAGGTCAGGTTTGCATCGGAACAAACATCTCTTGGACCCGAGATTACTTGCAATTGCAACCGCATCGGCTGGCCGGAGCTGGCCCGCGCAACCGCGTCCCGCAACCAAAAGAGCATTCCCGGACAGAAGAGGGTGCCTTTCAGCCTTCCTCGCCGTGCCCTTGCGCCAGATAGTCCGCGCTTTGCATCTCCATCAGACGGCTGACGGTACGCTCGAATTCAAAACGGCCATCGCCCGCGCTGTAGAGGTTTTCCGGTTCCTCCGCCGCAGTTGCGAATAACTTGACCCGGTTTTCGTAAAGCGCATCGATCAAGGTGACGAACCGCGCCGCTTCGTTGCGCATGTCGGACCCCATCACCGGGATCCCCACGATGATCACCGTGTGATAGGCGTGGGCGATCGTAAGATAATCCGCTGCTCCGCGCGGTTCCCCGCACAACCGCTTGAAGCTGAACACCGCAACGCCTTTGAGGCTTTTCGGAACGTGAACCGTGCGCCCGCCGCCAAGGTCCAGATCGGCCGAAGGGACATGTTCGGCATCTTCCGGCGGGTAGTCGGTGAGGCGGTAGAAGGCTTCGCGCACCTGCGCCGTCGCTTGGTCACCCAACGGCGTGTGCCAGGTCTCGATCCCGGCAAGCCGTTCCAGGCGGTAATCCACCGGGCCGTTAAGCGGGAGGACGTCCAGTTGCCTTTCGACCAAGGCGATGAAGGGCAGGAAGTGCTCGCGGTTCAGGCCGTTCTTGTACAGATCGGGCGGGGGGCGGTTGGACGTGGTGACGACTGTCACCCCTTCGTCGCAGATCAGAGCGCGGAATAGCCGGCTCATGATCATCGCATCCGCCGAGTTGTTGACCACCATCTCGTCAAACGCGAGGCACCGTGCTCCCTCGGCGATGGCAGCGGCGACGGCGGGGATCGGGTCCCCGGTTTCTGACTTGCGGACTTCGCGCAGGCGCTGGTGAACTTCAAGCATGAAAGCGTGGAAGTGCACCCGCCGCTTATCGTCGATCGCCAAGGTCTGATGGAAGAGGTCCATCAGCATCGACTTGCCGCGTCCGACCCCTCCCCACAGATACATCCCGCGCGGCCGTTCCTGCTTGCGACCGAACAAGCGGTCCAGCATCCCGGGCGCGCGTGCCGTTTCAAGGTCCCGTTGCAGTCGATCCAGCTGAGCGGCGGCGGCTTCCTGCTCGGGATCCGGGCGGAGTTCACCCGCGGAGACGAGGGCGCGGTAGCGGTCAAGCAGTCCGCTCAGATGTCGCGCTCCACCTGCAGCTTCTTGATTTCCGCGATCGCTTTGGCCGGGTTCAGCCCCTTTGGGCAGACGTTGGCGCAGTTCATGATCGTGTGGCAGCGATAGAGGCGGAACGGGTCTTCCAGTTCGTCCAGCCGATCACCCGTCACCTCATCGCGGCTGTCCGAAATCCAGCGGTAAGCCTGCAGCAGGATAGCGGGGCCGAGGAACTTGTCCGAGTTCCACCAGTAGGACGGGCACCCGGTCGAACAGCAGGCGCACAGGATGCACTCATACAGTCCGTCCAGCTTCTCGCGTTGCTGCGGAGTCTGCAACCGCTCCTTCCCGCTCGGCTGGGTCGTCACGGTTTGCAGCCAGGGACGGATGGAGGCGTACTGGGCGTAGAAGTGCGTGAAATCGGGCACCAGGTCCTTCACCACCTCCATGTGCGGCAGCGGGGTGATGCGAATTTCACCCTTCAGGTCCTCGATTGCGGTCGTGCAGGCAAGTCCGTTGCGGCCGTTGAGGTTCATGGAGCAGGAGCCGCAGATCCCTTCACGGCACGAACGGCGGAAGGTCAGCGTCGGGTCGATTTCGTTCTTGATCTTGATCAGGGCGTCCAGAACCATCGGACCGCAGGTGTCGAGATCGATTTCGAACGTGTCGAACCGGGGGTTCTCACCGCTTTCCGGATCCCACCGGTAAACCTTCAGCCGGCGAACCCGCGCGGCGCCCTCGACGCGGTGTTCCCGGCCGCGGCGGTTGATCCTGCTGTTTTTCGGGAGGGTGAAAGCGACCATTCGTAGGTTCCTTGGCTGATGGCCGCCTATCTAGCGATTGCTGGCGCGGGGGCAAGCGGAAGGCTTGTTGATGAAGTGCATACGCGTTGAGAGTTTCTCAACGCGCTTCCACGGCGGAAGGGACAAGGGGCGTGGTGCTGGAGGGGGTCAGGGGGTCTGGAGCGGAAAATAGTCCCGCAGCTGCTCGATCGATTGCTGCGCGTTTTTGTGGTGAATGAAGACGCCGCCGGCTTCTTCCCACAAGGCGCTGTGCTTCAGCTGGTCGTCGACCAGCACGTCTCCGGGCTTCGCATGGTTGCGTTTGTCACGGGCCATGGTGGTTATGATCGGAGTTCCCGGGAAGTGCTTTTCGGCCCAGCGCTTCTTCTGGTCCGCTGCCCAATTGCCGCGCGGCAGGCCCGTGAGGATGACGGGATCGAGATGTTTCACTGCATCGAACAGTTCCATCGCGTCATCCATCAGGGGAAGGCTGAAGTAGAAATCCGGCGCCTGCGCCAGCTTTTGCCAGAACCGGCCTAATCCGTGACGCTTTTCGAAGGCTCTTGGCGGCAAGCCGAGAATCGCCGTTGCCCCCTTGTCGAAGTCGGCGAGTACGCCGTCGCAATCCAGATAGAGTTGTCGCATCGATCGGTCGGTCGCCCTGTCCTGCATCCTGTCCATCATCTCCGAACGCGCCGGGGACGGGACCGGTCCCGCAAGCTGGGGAGCCAGTTTCCGCAGAGGTGAGCCGGAAGGGGACTGCAATGGAAAGCCCCGCGCCGCCGGTGCGGCGCGGGGCTTCGTGCGTTCAGCCGCCGAAGGTGCGCTGCCACCAACCGCGGCGGGGGCTTCCGGACTCGTCATCCTCTTCCGAGTCGCCTGTCGGTTCCTCGCTGGCGCTGCTTACCGGTTCCCGGGGGGTGTCAGCTTGCGCCTGTTCCTCGGGGATTGGCGATTCAGCGGCTTCCCGGGCGACTTCGACATCCTCGGCCCCGCTGGGGGAGGGATCGGCGGCGGTCACCGGATCGGAGCTGCCCTGGCGTTCGGCAGCCGCGGGTCCGTTATCCGCTTCCTGGGTCGAGGAAGGCGGGGCGGGATCGTTCGCGGTCACCGGGTCGGCGCTGCCGTCCTGCTCCGGCGCCGGTTCGGCCGCCTTCTTGGCGCGGGAGCGACGCTTCGGCTTCGGCTTTGCTTCTTCTGCCGGCTGTTCGCCCGCTTCCGATCCTGTTTCTTCCGGAGCGGCGGCGGCTTTCTTGGCGCGGGAACGGCGCTTCGGCTTTTCTGGAGCGGGTTCTTCGGCCGGAGCGACGGCTTCCTCGGGCGCCGAAGGGGCTTCCGCCGCAGGCTGGGCGACTTCATCAGCCGCTTCGCTGGCCGTCACGGCTTCGCCTTCGCTGGCGGGCTCGTCCGCGTTGCCGCTTTCGGCTTGCTCGCCGCCTTCCGCATCGGAAGAGTCCTTGCGGCGGCGGCTGCTGCGGCGGCGGCGCTTCTTCGGCCGATCTTCCTCGTCGGACCGTTCCGCCGAGCTTTCCGAAGGCGCGGTTTCCCCGTCGCTTTCATCCGCTCCGGACGCGGCGGAGTCTTCCCGCTCATCGTCGGACGACGCATCGTCGGACGTTTCGTCGTCCGAACGCGTGTCGTCGTCGTCCTGCCGCTTGTTGCGGTTGCGCCCGCCCCGGCGGCGGCGGCGGCGCTTGCGCCGGGAATCGCTGTCTTCCGATTCCTCGCGCGAGCGGCCGGTGTCCTCTTCCTCCTCGTCCTCGTCATCCTCTTCCGGGATGTCGGACAAGTCGTCATCATCCACGATCGGATCGAACTTGGGGATCGAAGTGGGGCGCGGGCCCGAGCTGGCGACGCGCATCTTCGCGCCTTCCTGCTCACCTTCCGGCAGGACTTCGACTGAAACGCCGTAGCGCTGCTCGATTTCCACAAGGTCGGCGCGCTTCTGGTTCAGCAGGTAGACCGCCGCTTCGGTGGACGCGCACAGCGTAATGATGCTGCCTTTGCCTTTCGCCGATTCATCCTCGATCAGGCGCAGGGCGGACAAGCCCGCGCTCGACGCGGTGCGCACGAGGCCGGTGCCGTCGCAATGCGGACATTCGCGCGTGGTCGCCTCAAGTACACCGGTGCGCAGGCGCTGGCGGCTCATTTCCATCAGGCCGAAGCCGGAAATGCGGCCGACCTGAATGCGGGCGCGGTCGTTCTTCAGCGCGTCCTTCATCGCCTTCTCGACCTTGCGGACGTTCGACCCGTATTCCATGTCGATGAAGTCGATGACCACCAGGCCGGCCATGTCGCGCAGGCGCAGCTGGCGCGCGATTTCCTGCGCGGCTTCCAGGTTGGTGGCAACCGCGGTCTGCTCGATCCCCAGTTCCTTGGTGGAACGGCCGGAGTTGATGTCGATCGACACCAGCGCCTCGGTGGGATTGATGACGAGATAGCCGCCGGACTTCAGCTGCACGACCGGGTCGTACATCGCCGAAAGCTGGTCTTCCGCGCCGTAGCGCTGGAACAGCGGGACGGGATCGGAATAGGCTTTCACCCGCCGTGCGTGGCTGGGCATCAGCAGCTTCATGAATTCGCGCGCGGAGCGGTAGCCTTCCTCCCCTTCAACCACGACTTCCTCGATGTCACGGTTGTAGATGTCGCGGATCGCGCGCTTGATCAGGTCGCTGTCGGAATGAATGATCGCCGGCGCGCTGGACGAGAGCGTCCTCATCCGGATCTCGTCCCACAAGCGGGCAAGATAATCGAAGTCGCGCTTGATCTCGGTCTTGGTGCGGGAAAGACCTGCGGTGCGCACGATGCACCCCATCGAACGAGGCAGGCTGAGTTCCGAAACGATCTGCTTCAGCCGCTTGCGGTCGCTGGCAGAGCTGATCTTGCGCGAAATGCCGCCGCCGTGGCTGGAATTAGGCATCAGCACGCAGTAGCGGCCTGCCAGGCTGAGGTACGTGGTCAGCGCGGCGCCCTTGTTGCCGCGTTCTTCCTTCACGACCTGCACCAGCAGCACCTGGCGCCGCTGGATCACGTCCTGGATCTTGTACCGGCGGCGCAGGGCCATGCGCTTGGCGCGCAGTTCGTCCATTTCCTTGGCCCGGCCGCGCCCGCCCTGGCGGCGCTGACCGCGGCGGCCGCGGCGTTCGGAGCGTTCCCCGCTGTCATCGGCGTCGTCGTTGTCATCAGCGTCGTCACCGTCGTCGCCCCGGTCGGCGTCGTCGGCATCATCGCCGTTTTCGACGTGGCCGTCCTCGATCGTGGCGACGTGGTCCTTGTCGGAGGTGTCGATCTCCTCCAGCCCGGCGCCGTCCTCATCATCGTCGTGATTGTCGGAGCCGCCGTTTTCATCCTCATCGGCCGCGCGCAGGGCGGCTTCCTCTTCGGCGTGGGCGGCTTCTTCCGCCAGCAGGGCCTCGCGGTCCTCCTTGGGAATCTGGTAGTAGTCGGGATGAATTTCGCTGAAGGCGAGGAACCCGTGGCGGTTGCCGCCGAAGTCGACGAACGCGGCCTGGAGCGAGGGTTCCACCCTCGTCACCTTTGCCAGGTAGATGTTGCCTTTTATCTGCTTGTGGTCAGCGGACTCGAAATCGAATTCTTCAATGCGGTTGCCCTTGAGCACCGCCACCCGCGTTTCTTCCGGGTGGCGCGCATCGATCAGCATGCGGGTTGCCATTGAGTGTTCTCCGAGCGCGCCGGCCTGCCGCGGAGCCTGAACGGCCCGGGCAAAGCGCAGCGGCGCGCCTGTATGTGTGGATTCCGGCGCGGGGAACGCGGTGCGTCCCAAAGCGGCCGAAGGGGAGGTATGGGCCGGCAAGCGAACGCTGGCCGGCAACGCGGGACGTGTCTGCCGCAAGGAAAAGGCGCAGGGTTGCAGTCTGCGCGCAGCGGTCGGTCCCCCGGGCGACGCAGCTTGCGTGCTGCGGCAGAGGGGACGAACGCGTGCTTTTCATCGAGGCATCAACCTGTGGACTGCGGCGGGCCGTTCAGCCTTCCGCCATTCTGAATGGACGGAACCGTCCACCGTTCATCTAGGTAGCATCGGCCCAAATGGCGAGCAACCTTATTGCGCGGATGGTGAATTTAACATCCTGCAACCATTCTGTTGCAGCATCGGGCAGTCCGCAGCGGTCCCTGCCAGAGTTTCGCGCTGTGTTGGCAGCCGGCTGCAAGTCCTTGTTTCAGCGCGGGCAAGTCATTGTTCTGGCGCGAGTCAGAATCGTCGTGCTATGGCCCGGCCACCATGGCTGATACACCTGCAAGCGCCGGCGGATATTTCCGCTACCGCCTCCGCCGCGACTCCGGCAACGCGATGACCTGGCTCCGGGATAGCTGGAGCCGCCGATTCTGGTTCCGCTGGGGGGCAATCCTGTTCGGGATCGGGCTGGCCGCCTTGCTGATCGGCTGGACCGTGCTCGCCCGCACGTTGCCGGACGCAAAGACCCTGCTGGTCTACGAACCGCCGCTGCCGACAAACGTGCGCGGCGTGGAGGGCGAGATCGTCCATTCCTTCGCACGGGACCGGCGGGTGCAGCTGCAGTACCAGGATTTTCCGCATCCGGTGATCAATGCCTTCCTCGCAGCCGAGGACAGGACTTTCTGGACGCACGGCGGCATCGACTTCACCGGCCTGTTCGGCGCGGTGGTCGACTATGCGAGCAAGATCGGCTCCGGAGAACGGGCCAAGGGCGGCTCCACGATCACGCAGCAGGTGGCCAAGAACATCCTGCTCGGCAACGAGTACTCGGTTTCCCGGAAGCTGAAGGAAATGGTGCTGGCCAGCCGGATTGAGGGGGTTTTGGGCAAGGAGGACATCCTCACGCTCTACCTCAACCAGATTCCGCTCGGCCGGCGCAGCTTTGGCGTGCAGGCCGCCTCGCGCGCCTATTTCGACAAGGACATCGACGATCTGGAGCTGCACGAGGCAGCGTTCCTTGCCATTCTGCCCAAGGCGCCGGAACAGTACGGCCGCGTCAAGTATCGCGAGCAGGCGCTGGTGCGCCGCAACTGGGTGCTGGACCAGATGGCCCGGAACGACTGGGCAAGCGACGCGGAAGTCGCCGCCGCCAAGGCGCAGCCGCTTGGCCTGGTGGAGCAGCGCCCGGATCTGGAATCGGCCGATGCCGGCTACTTCCTCGAGGAAGTGCGCCGCGACCTGATCGATCGCTACGGGGAGCAGGCCGAAGACGGGCCCCACAGCGTATATGCCGGCGGGCTGTGGGTCCGCACCTCGCTCGACACCGAGATGCAGGATGCGGCGCGCGATTCGCTGCGCGCGGCGCTGCTGGATTTCCATGGCAACAAGGGCTGGGCTGGGGCGATTGCGACGATCAATCCGGATAACGGCAAGCTGACCAGCCAGCTGGCGAGTGCCAACATCGGCATCAACTACAAGAACTGGCGCGTCGGTGTGGTGACCGAGCGCAGCGGCGACTCTGCGCAAATCGGCTTTTCCGATGGTACCGAGGCGCCGCTGACCAATCTTCCCGAGGCCATCAAGGTGGGCGACGTGACCGCCGCTGCCCCCGACGGCGACAGCTGGGCGATCCGCGCCGTGCCTGAAGTGTCCGGCGGGTTCCTGGTGATGGACCCGAATACCGGCCGCATCTACGCGATGCAGGGCGGGTTCGATTCCCGGCTGGGCTCGTTCAACCGCGCCACGCAGGCGCAGCGCCAGCCCGGCTCCACGATCAAGCCGTTTGTGTATGCGACGGCGCTCGACTGGGGCATGACTCCTTCGACGATGGTACCTGACACGACCTATTGCGTGTACCAGGGCGTGGGCCTGGGGCAGAAGTGCTTTCGCAACTTCGGCGGGCAGGGCGGCGGCAGCCACACGATGCGCTGGGGGCTGGAGCAGTCCCGCAACCTGATGACGATGCACATCGCGATGGGCGCCGGTATGGACAAGGTGGTCCGCACGATTGAGCGCGTCGGCATCGGCGACTACGAACCGTATCCCTCGATTGCGCTGGGTGCGGGCGACACCACCGTGGTCAACATGGTCGGGGCCTATGGCGCCTTGTTCAACAACGGGTTGCAGCACCGGCCGACCACCATCGACTTCGTGCAGGATCGCCGCGGCAAGGTAATCTGGCGGGCGGACAAGCGCGAGTGCGCTCAGTGCAACATGGCCGAGTGGAACGGCCAGCCAATGCCCCGGCTTCCGGAACAGGGGCGGCAGGTGCTCGATCCGCGCACGGCCTATCAGGTGGTCCACATGATGGAAGGCGTCGTCCAGCGCGGTACCGCGGTGCGGCTGCGCGATCTTGGGCTGCCGCTGGCCGGCAAGACCGGGACCACCAACGGACCGACCAACGTCTGGTTCGTCGGCGGCACGCCGGACATCGTCGGCGGGGTTTACATCGGCTATGACCAGCCGCGGAACCTGGGCGGCTGGGCACAGGGCGGGCGGATCGCGGCGCCGGTGTTCAAGCAGTTCGTCGAGGCGACGCGGGACAAATGGTCGAACAAGCCGTTTCTGGCCCCTGCGGGCGTCCGAATGGTCCGGGTGGACCGGCGATCCGGCCGCAGGGTATTCGATCGCGATCCGACCCGAGATCCCTTGGCGCCGGTTATCTGGGAAGCCTTCAAGCCCGACACTGAGCCCAAGCGTACGGTACGTCCGAATGAGACCAGCGGACTGCGTGAGCTTATCCTGACTGCACTGCGCCGTCAGGAGGAAGGTCCTCGCGAGGTGCAGCGGCAACAGCAGCGGAGTGCCGCGACCCAGCGGAGCGAGCCGACGGACTTCATCCAGGAGCAGGGCGGCATCTATTGACGCCCTGACTGCTGGCCCTGCCGCCGATTGTCCCGCGGTGAAAATCGTTGGACATCGGCGGGGGCGGGGTTCATCCTTGCGCCATGAAAAAGACCCTGATCGCCGCTGCCGCGTCGCTGGCTGCCCTCGCAACGGCGCTTCCCGCCCAAGCTGCGCTGAATCGCGGCGCGAAGGCACCGGAAGTCGTCACCCAAGGGGCTTTGGCAGGCAAGGCGTTCCGCTTCGACCTGAGCCAGGCGCTGAAGCAGGGGCCGGTCGTGCTCTACTTCTTTCCCAAGGCCTTTACGCAAGGGTGCACGGCCGAAGCGCATGCCTTTGCCGAGGCCGCGCCTGATTTTCGCGCCGCGGGCGCACAGGTAATCGGCTTGTCGGCCGACGATCTGCCGACGCTGCAGCGGTTCTCCACGGAGGCGTGCCGCGATGCCTTTGCCGTGGCATCGGCCACTCCCGCCACCATCAAGGCCTATGACGTGGCGTTCTCCAGGGACGGCAAGGACACCGGTCTTTCGGACCGCACGTCCTATGTCATCGCGCCCGACGGGAGAATCGCGATGGTCCATTCGGACCTTGACTGGCGGGAGCACGTGCAGCGCACGCTGGCGGCCGTCCGGGCCATGGACGTTCGGCCAGCGCGCAAGGGGGGCTGACCGCCCTTTGCGCCGTTCCGGTCTTTCGGAACGGCTTGGCCGCCCCCACTTTCCCATCGTGAACGCCTCCGCTAAGCGGATGGCGAATAGCTGGAGATTTGTCTGATGCGTGCCGAAGGGCAGGCCCATATCGATCGTATCGAGGCGGCACTGGCGCTGGTGCGCCGCTCGCTCGACTGGGATCGCGCCGTGCGCCGGCTGGATGAGCTGAACGCGCGGGTGGAAGATCCCAAGTTGTGGGACGATCCCAAGGAAGCCGAAAGCGTGATGCGGGAGCGGCGCCGCCTCGAATCCGCCATCGGCACGGTCAACGAAATCACCGCCGAAAAGAACGATGCGATCGAGTTTATCGAACTGGGCGAAGCCGAAGGTGCTGACGAGATCGTCAGCGAAGGCCTTGCCAGCCTCCAGCGGCTGGCGGCCCGAGCGGACGCCGACAAGGTGCAGGCGCTGCTGGGCGGCGAAGCCGATCCCAACGATGCCTACCTTGAAGTCCACGCCGGGGCCGGGGGCACCGAAAGCCAGGATTGGGCCGAGATGCTGCAGCGGATGTACAGCCGCTGGGCCGAACGGCGCGGTTTCAAGGTGGAACTGGTCGATTACCATTCGGGCGACCAGGCGGGCATCAAGTCCGCCACCCTGCTGATCAAGGGCGAGAACGCCTATGGTTATGCCAAGACGGAAAGCGGCGTGCATCGGCTGGTGCGGATCAGCCCCTATGACAGTTCCGCCCGGCGGCACACCTCGTTCAGTTCCGTCTGGGTCTACCCGGTCATCGACGACAACATCGACATCGAGGTGAATCCCGCCGACCTGAAGATCGACACCTACCGCGCGAGCGGCGCGGGCGGGCAGCACGTCAACACCACCGATTCCGCGGTGCGCATCACCCACCAGCCGAGCGGGATCGTGGTTGCCAGCCAGATCGACCGGTCGCAGCACAAGAACCGCGAAATCGCGATGAACATGCTGAAGGCGCGATTGTTCGAAGAAGAGATGCGCAAGCGGGAAGAAGCGGCGAGCGCGGAGCACGCGGCCAAGACCGACATCGGCTGGGGCCACCAGATCCGTTCCTACGTCCTGCAGCCGTACCAGTTGGTGAAGGACTTGCGCACCGGCACCACGTCCACTGCCCCGGGCGATGTGCTGGACGGGGAGATCGACAGCTTCATCGCCGCCGCGCTTGCCCAGCGGGTGACCGGGGAGGCGGTGGAAGTGGAGGACGTGGATTGACACGCCGCGCCGCGCCCTGGCTGGCGCTGCTACTCGCCTTGTCCGGCTGCAGCGACCTTTCCGGCTCCGGGGAACGGGCCCCGTCGGCCGGTGAATTTCCGCGTGCGGAACGGCCGGTCAGCAGCCTGGGGGGCAACGGCTTCTCCGATGAGCCGGCGCGCGAGGCCGTGCGCGAAGCGAAAACGGTGATGGATCTGGCGCGGATCGCGCCGGGGATGACCGTGGCCGATATCGGTGCGGGCGAGGGGTACTACACCGTGCGGCTGGCGGAGCGGGTCGGAGCAGAAGGCCGGGTGCTGGCGCAGGATATCGATCCGGAGGCGCTGAAGCGGCTGGGCGACCGCGTGGAGCGTGAGCGGCTGGACAATGTCTCGATCAAGCTGGGAGCGGAGGACGATCCCCGGCTGCCGCAAAGCAGCTTCGACCGCATTTTCCTGGTTCACATGTACCATGAAGTGGCGGAACCTTATGCCTTCCTGTGGCGCCTGCATCCGGCGCTTGACGACGGGGGGCGCGTGATCGTGGTCGACACCGACCGCGCGTCAGACCAGCACGGCCTGCCGCCCCAGTTGCTGTTTTGCGAATTCCGCCGAGTGGGGTTCCGCCTGGCGGAATTTGTCCGTAAGCCGGAACTCGGCGGATACTATGCGGCTTTCGAGCCAGAGGGAATGCGTCCGGAGCCGTCGGAGATCGAACCGTGCAAGGGCGGCGAAGAACAGCCGTCAGCCTGAATGGGCTCGGCGCAGCAGAGGTGCCAGATGACTTTTAAGGGACTGCAACCGATTGTTTACGGCGGACGCGAAGTCTGGCCGCTGATCGAAGGCGGCAAGGGCGTATCCGCGACTAATCACATGAGCTCCGGCGCCTGGGCGGCAGCCGGGGGAATCGGCACGGTCAGCGCGGTGAACGCGGACAGTTACGACGCCGAAGGCAAGATCGTGCCGCAAGTCTATGATCAGCTCACGCGCAAGGAGCGGCACGAGCAGCTAATCCGCTACGCAATCGACGGAGCGGTGGAGCAGGTACGCCGCGCGCATGATGTCGCAGGCGGCAATGGCGCGATCAACATCAACGTCCTGTGGGAAATGGGCGGCGCGCAGGCCGTGCTGGAAGGCGTGCTGGAACAGACCCCGGGGCTGGTCACCGGGGTCACCTGCGGCGCGGGCATGCCGTACAAGCTGGCGGAAATCGCCGCGCGCTACAACGTCAATTACCTGCCGATCATCAGCTCCGGCCGCGCGTTTCGCGCGCTGTGGAAGCGTTCCTACAGCAAAGTTCCCCACTTGCTGGCGGCGGTGGTCTATGAGGACCCGTGGCTTGCGGGCGGGCACAACGGCCTGTCGAACGCGGAAGACCCGCTGAAGCCGGAGCCTCCGTTCCCGCGCGTCAAGGCGCTGCGCGATACGATGCGGGCCGAAGGGATTTCCGACGACGTGCCGATCATCATGGCTGGCGGCGTGTGGTACTTGCGCGAGTGGGAAGACTGGATCGGCAACCCGGAGCTTGGCTCCATCGCGTTCCAGTACGGTACGCGGCCGCTGCTGACGGAAGAAAGCCCGATTCCCGACGAATGGAAGGACAGGCTGCGGACACTGGAACCGGGAGACGTGCTGCTGCATCGGTTCTCCCCCACCGGATTTTACAGTTCGGCGGTGCGGACTCCCTTCCTGCGCAGCCTGGAGGCGCGCTCTCTCCGCCAAATCCCGTACTCGCGGGTTCAGGCGGGCGAGCACACGGTTCAGCTGGATATCGGGGTCAAGGGCAAGAACTTCTGGGTCACGCCCGCCGACCTGGAGCGTGCGCGCGGGTGGCACGGGCAAGGGTTCACCGATCCGCTGAAGACGCCGGACGACACCGTGGTGTTCGTCGCGCCGGAAGAGCGGAACGAGATCCGCGAAGACCAGGCCGCCTGCATGGGCTGTCTGTCGCACTGCGGCTTCTCTTCCTGGAAGGATCATGACGACTACACCACCGGACGTCTGGCCGATCCGCGCAGTTTCTGCATCCAGAAGACGTTGCAGGACATTGCCCACGGCGGACCGGTGGACAACAACCTGATGTTTGCGGGCCATGCGGCTTATCGCTTCAAGCAGGACCCGTTCTATTCGAACAACTTCACGCCCACGGTGAAGCAGTTGGTCGACCGTATCCTGACGGGTGACTAAAGTCGGCTTGAGGCGCGCGCAGTGCGCACGGGGTTGGTGATGCGGCAAGGTAGAGGACTCGGGATGCGAGGCAGGGGTCGATCTCTGCTGCTCTCCGCTATCCTGTTGCTGGTCGCCGCTCCGGCTGCGGCGCAGGAGCGGGAGGTGCCTTACTGGGCGTCCTTGCGCGCCGAGGAAGTGAACATGCGTGTCGGGCCGAGCGAAGACTTCCCGATCGCCTGGGTCTATCAGCGGGAAGGCTTGCCGGTGAAAGTCGTTCGCCTGATGGAAGGCTGGCGGCTGGTGGAAGATCCGGAAGGGGAGAAGGGCTGGATGGTCGCCCGCCTGCTCAGCCCCGATCGTACAGCCCTTGTGGTTGGCGAGGGTCTGGCACCGATCCGCGGAGCGCCCGGCGCTGCGGCCCCGCTGCGCTGGAATGCGGAGCCTGGAGTCGTTGGCCAGCTCGGCGAATGCGAGGCTGGTTGGTGCGAAATCGACGTGGACGGCCGCACGGGCTGGGTCGAGCAGCGGCGCCTTTGGGGCGCGGGCGATCCGTAGCAGTTTTCACTTGGCAAACGGGGCCTTGCCGTGCAACAGGCACCCGGCCCGCGCTGCTGTGCGCGAAGGCATGTGGCGATCGTAGCTCAGTTGGTTAGAGCGCCGGTTTGTGGTACCGGAGGTCGCGGGTTCGGATCCCGTCGATCGCCCCATTTTCCTCTGTGTCGGATTTCCCTGGATCGCGAGCGGCGCCGTAGTGGCGCTGTTCCCTGCGGCTGTCCCGTCTCGCCCTAGGGTCGGCCGGGCACTCCCTTATTCGGGATCGGTTTCCCCGGAGGGCAGCAGCATCCAGACACCCCGCGAAAGCTGCATCCGGCCGAGGCACTTTGTGTCCTCGTACAGACGCATCGGGCTGTTGATCGGGGTTTCCTGGGCCTTGAGCAGAGTTTTCTGGGCCATCAGAAGGGCGGATCCGGCGTTCCGGGCCTTGAGAGGCAGGACGTGTTCGCGCCCGGTGCCGTTCTCTTCGATCAGCAGAAGGTACTTGTGTTTTCCTTCATCGGTAGGGGCGGCCATGATCTCTCTCTCCTGAACACATAAGAACAGGAACTTGTGTCATTTGCCATAACATGGATCAGTGGCGTTCACGCTTTATCCCGCCCTTGCTGCGCTTCACGCAAGTTTGGCTGGCTTAACGCGAACCTCGGGGAAAAAGAGGTCTCAGGCCCTGAGGCCGGGTGCGCAATCGAAAGCGCGCTTGCCCCTCGGTTCAGCACCTGTCAAAGCGGCGCTCGCGAATAGCTCATCGATCATGCACGGCTTTGCCAACCCTACCCGCTTCCTGCGGATCGCCCGCTGGCTCACTCCCTGGTTGCTTGCGTCCGGGCTGCTGGTGACCGCGGGTGCGCTGATCTGGACGCTGACGGTCCTTCCCGCAGAACGGTTGCAGGGCGAGACGGTGCGCATCCTGCCGGTTCACGTGCCGACCGCCTGGCTGGGCATGGGCGGGTGGACCACCATCGCGATCGCCAGCTTTGTAGAACTGGTCTGGCGTCATCCCCTGGCGACGATCGCCGGGCGCGCCGCCGCAGTTCCCGGGGCTGTGTTCACCGCGCTCTGCCTGCTGACCGGATCGATCTGGGGCCGGCCCGCCTGGGGAACCTGGTGGATATGGGACGGCCGGCTGACAAGCATGCTGGTGCTGCTGTTCCTGTATATCGGCTATATCGTGCTGGCGCAGGCTACTGCGCGCGAAGGGGCGTCGAGTCGGGTTCCGGCAATTTTCGGCCTCATCGGCGCGATCAACATTCCGATCATCCATTATTCGGTGATCTGGTGGTACTCGATCCACCAGCCGCCCAGCCTTTCTGTCGGACAGTCCGCCATGGCACCGGCATTCCTGTGGCCGCTGCTGATTTCCACGCTGGGGTTCAGCCTGATCTTCGGCGGGGTGGTGCTGGCCCGGATGCGGGCGCTGCTGGCGGATGTTCAGGCCGAAGCGCGCTTGCGGCGCAAGGCGCTCGGCGCATGAGGGAATCGCTCGACCAATGGCCGTTCGTGATCGCGGCTTATGCGGTGACGGTGCTCGGGACCCTGCTGCTCGTCGTGTGGAGCTGGCTGGCCATGCGCCGGGCGGAGAAGCGGCGCGAAGAGGCGCGGCGGCGGTGAAGTCCACCCTGGTTCTTGAGAGGCACTGATGGCCACGGCATTCAAACCCAAGCACCAGCGGCTGGTGCTGATTCTTCTCGCGTTTGCGGCCTTGATCGCGGCGGGGCTGCTTGCGGCCTGGGCGCTGCGCAATCAGGCAAGCCTGTTTTATGTGCCGGTCCAGTTCGCAGCCGATCCGCCGGCACCGGGGCGCGCCGTGCGGCTTGGCGGGATGGTTGCGGAAGGATCGCTGAAAACCCAGGCGGACGGCGTGACGATCCGCTTTGCCGTCAGCGACGGCGAGGCAGTGGTGCCGGTGACGTATTCCGGCATCGTGCCGGACTTGTTCCAGGAAGGATCGGGCGTGGTCGCCGAAGGGCACCTGCAGCCGGACGGCACCTTCCGGGCGGATAACCTGCTGGCCAAGCACGATGAAAGCTACGTTCCCCGCGAACTTGAGGACATGACCGCCGCGCAGGCGAAGCAGACCGTGGCGGAAACCTTCCAGTGATCGCCAATTTCGGTCTTGCCGCCTTGTGGCTGGCCGCGGCGCTCGCCGCGCTGCAGTGCCTTGCCGGGTTCGCCGCGCTGCGCGGCGAAGGGCAGGCGCTGGCCGGGGTCGTCCGTCCGGTGGCGGTGGTGCAGGGGGCGCTGTGCATCGCGGCGTTTGCTGCGCTGCTGCTGGCGTTCGTCTGGTCGGATTTGTCGGTCGCGCTGGTGGCGCAGAACTCGCATTCGGCCAAGCCGCTGATCTTCAAGCTGGCAGGCGCCTGGGGGAACCACGAAGGATCGATGCTGATGTGGGTGTCGATCATGGCGGTGGCCGGCGGGCTGATCGCGCTGGTCGAACGGCGACTGCCGGAGCCCACGATTCTTGCGACCCTGGGGGCGCAAGCCTTCGTCGGCCTCGGGTTCTATGCCTTCCTGCTGTTCAGTTCCAACCCGTTCGAACGGCTCGATCCCGCGCCCGCGCAGGGAATGGGCCTGAACCCGCTGCTGCAGGACGTCGGTCTCGCGTTCCATCCGCCGACGCTGTACCTTGGCTATGTCGGTTTGTCGGTTGCGTTCAGCTTCGCGGTCGGCGCGCTGCTGACCCGGCAGGTGACGCCGGAGTTTGCCCGCGTGATGCGTCCGTGGGTGCTGGGGGCGTGGATATTCCTGACCATCGGGATCACGGCCGGCAGTTACTGGGCTTATTACGAACTCGGCTGGGGCGGCTGGTGGTTCTGGGACCCGGTGGAGAACGCTTCGCTGATGCCGTGGCTTGCCGGAACCGCGCTGCTTCATTCGGCCAGCGTGCTAGCTTCGCGCGACGCGCTGCGCGCCTGGACGATCGTGCTGGGGGTCATCGCGTTCTCCATGTCGATGGTCGGTACGTTCCTTGTCCGCTCGGGCATCCTGACCAGCGTGCACGCTTTCGCGGTGGACCCGGAGCGGGGGACTTTCATCCTGGCGCTGCTGGCGATCTACATCGGGGGCGCGCTGGCGCTGTTCGCGGTGCGGGCGGGGACGGTCGCGGAAGGGGAGCGGTTTGCGCTGATGAGCCGCGAAGGCGCGCTGGTGGTGAACAACGTCGCGCTGTCGGCGATCCTCGGGATCGTGCTGCTGGGCACGCTTTACCCGCTGGTAACCGAGGCGCTGGGCTTCCGGGTTTCGGTCGGACCGCCGTACTTCAATCCGGTAAGCGCGGTGTTCGCGATCCCGATGTTGCTGGTCCTCACGGTCGGCCCGCTGCTGCGCTGGCGGCGTGACCGGTTTGAGCGGGTGCGCGGGCCGGTGATCCTGATCGGGATCGTACTGGTGGCCGTGCTGGCGGCTGTCGCGTTTTTCTACGGGATCGGCTTATTGCCAATGCTGGGGATCGCGCTGGCCGCGGGAATCGCGGTTGCCAGTTTCATGCCGCTGCGTGGGCGCTCCCTTCGCCGCCTGCCGCTGCCGGTGTGGGGCATGGCGATTTCCCATTTCGGGATCGCGGTCGCCTTGTTCGGAATGGCGGCGGACAGCGCCTTCACGCAGGAGCGGCTGATCGCGGCGGGCGTGGGGCAAGCGACGGAAGTTGGCCCTTGGCAGGTCCGACTGGATTCCGTCCGCCCTGTCGCCGGCCCGAACTGGACGGCAATCGAAGGACGCCTGTTGGCGCAGTACCAGGGGGGGGCGGTGTACGAACTGACCCCGCAGGCACGCAGCTTCTGGGCTCCGGCGCAGGAGACGAATGAATCCGCCCTGCTGACACGCTGGAATGGCCAGCTTTACGCCGTGCTTGGGGAAGAAGCGGAAGACGGCCGCTGGCAGTTGCGCGTGTGGTGGAAGCCGTTCGTCACGTTCATCTGGTACGGCGGCCTGCTGATTGCATTGGGCGGCGTGCTGGCGCTGATTGGCCGGGTGACGGGCGATTTGCGGCGGCGGTTCGCGCGCCGGAAGATTGCCGCCCGGCATGTGGATGCGATGGCATGAGAAGCGTCCGCTTGTTCCTGTGGGGTCTGGTGATCCTGTTCGCGGCGGTGTTCGCGTTGTTCGCCCTGCAGTTGTCGCGGCCGAAGGACGATCTGGTCCGCAGCGCGCTGATCGGCAAACCGGTGCCCGAATTCGCGCTGAAGCCTGCGGTCGGGACCCACCCGGGGCTTAGCACCGCGGATCTGCGCGACGGCCAGCCGAAGCTGCTCAACGTATTCGCCAGCTGGTGCGTCCCGTGCGCGGCCGAAGCGCCGCAGCTAGCCGCGCTGGAGCAGCAGGGGGCGGATATTGTCGCAATCGCGATCCGCGATCGGCCGGAAGACGTTTCCGCCTTCCTCGACCGCTATGGCGATCCCTTCAGCCGGATCGGCGCGGATGACGTGTCGAAGGTCCAGCTGGCGCTCGGATCGTCCGGGGTACCGGAAACCTTCGTCGTCGATGGGCAAGGCATCATTCGCTACCAGCACATCGGCGAGCTGCACGACAAGGACGTGGCGATCCTGCTGGAACAACTGCGCGAGGCAGGGGCGTGAGACTGATTGCATTTCTTGCGCTGCTGCTGGCGGTGCCCCTCGCTGCGCAGGACTCCCTGCCGCCGGCGCCTTATGCCTATCAGCAGCTTGCTGACCCGCAGCAGGAGGCGCAGGCTCAGGCGCTGATGCAGACGTTGCGCTGCCTGACGTGCCAGAGCCAGTCGATCGTCGACAGCGATGCGCCGATGGCGGGCGACATGCGGCACGAAGTGCGCACCCGCATTGCCGCGGGGGAGCAGCCGGAGGCGATCCGCGCCTGGCTGGTCGAACGCTATGGCGACTACATCAGCTACGCTCCGCAAGTCAGCGCGGCGACATGGCCGCTGTTTGCCATTCCCGTGCTGCTGTTGCTGCTCGCTGGACTGATCGTGTGGCGCCGGCTGGGGAAGCGGGCATGAGCTGGCTGGTTGCAATCGGGCTGGCGCTGCTGTGCTTTGCAGTGGTGGCATTCGTTTTCCGGGTGCCCCGGATACTGTGGAGCAGCGTGCTGGCCGCGCTCGCGCTTGGCCTGGCGGGGTTTGCGTTTCAGGCGCGTCCGGGGCTGCCCGGGGCACCCGTTCCGCCTCCAACCGAAGTCGAAGGCGGCGGCTGGGCCCTGGTAGAGGCACGGCAGATGTTCATCGGAGAGGACCAGCGCTCCCAGAATCCCAAGCTGGTGACCGCCGATGCGATGGTGCGGAACGGCCGTTTCGCCACTGCCGCTGCCCTCGCGGGCGCGGCGGCTCAGGAGAATCCGCGCGATGTCGATGCCTGGGTCGCGCTCGGCAACGCGCTGGTGGAAAACGCCGAAGGATCACTCACTCCCGCTGCGCTCTATGCCTACCGCCAGGCGGCGCAGGCCGACCCCGGTAACCTTGCACCCGGGTTCTTCATCGGGGTGGGCTTGCTTCGGAAAGGCCGGGTGCTCGAAGCGCGGCAGGCCTGGGCCGCAGCGCTGGCCGCCGCTCCGCAAGATGCCCCGGCGCGGGACGAGCTGCAGGTCCGGCTTGCCACGCTTGACGAGCTGCTTCGCCGAATCGCGGAACAGAGTGGGGACAACCCGGCCACCGGCGGATTGCGGGCTCGTTGAGCCGCTGCTAACGCGGCTTTTCCGCGCTCTTTGAACGCTACAGGGGCTTTTAATCCCGATGAGTGATGCCGTAACGAACGATTCCCGTTCCCGGTCCCCCCAGCTGAAACTCGCGGTCGGTGCGATCGGGATCGTTTTCGGGGATATCGGCACCAGCCCGCTTTACGCGTTTCGCGAGACCTTTGTCGGTCCGCATCCGCTGGCGATCGACGACCTGCACATCATGGGTGTGGTCAGCCTGATCTTCTGGTCGATGACCGTAGTGGTCTCGCTGCAGTACATCTCCATCCTGATGCGGGCCGACAACAAGGGGGAGGGCGGCACGCTGGCACTGGTAGCGCTGATTTCCCGCTTCATCGGGCGGTCGAAGTACGGCTGGGTGACCGTGCTGCTAGGGGTTATGGCGACAGCGCTGTTCTATGGCGACAGCATGATCACCCCGGCGATTTCGGTGCTCTCTGCGCTTGAGGGGCTGACGGTGGTGCAGGCCGGGTTGTCCCGCTTTGTCGTGCCGTTGGCGGTCGTGGTGCTGATCGCGTTGTTTTTCCTGCAGAAACGCGGGACCACGAAAGTCGGCGCACTGTTCGCGCCGGTGATGATCGTCTACTTCATCACCATCGCCATCCTCGGCATCATCCATGTGGTGCAAGTGCCGCAGATCCTGATGGCGCTGAACCCTTGGTACGCGGTGCAGTTCTTTCAGACCGACAAGATGCTGGCGTTTCTGGCGCTCGGCTCGGTGGTGCTGGCGGTGACGGGATCGGAAGCGCTTTATTCCGACATGGGGCATTTCGGGCGGGGGCCGATGCGGCTTTCCTGGTTCGGTTTCGTCTGGCCATGCCTGCTGCTCAACTACTTCGGGCAGGGCGCGATGATCATCGGGATGGAGGATGCCGCCGCGGCGGAGGCGATCCGCAATCCCTTCTTCATCATGGCGCCTGACAGCTTGCGCCTGCCGCTGGTGCTGCTTGCGACAGCCGCGACCTTCATCGCCAGTCAGGCGGTTATCTCCGGTGCGTTCTCCGTCACCCAGCAAGCGATCCAGCTCGGTTTCATTCCCCGGCTTTCGATCCTGCACACCAGCGATGAGCACCACGGGCAGATCTACATCCCGTTCATCAACTGGGCGCTGATGGTCGCGGTGATCCTGCTGGTGCTGTTCTTCCGCAATTCGTCCAACCTCGCTTCGGCCTACGGCATCGCGGTGACCGGGGCGATGCTGATCGACACGTGCCTGATGGCAGTGCTGCTGACGGCGGTTTGGAAGTGGAAATGGGTGGTGGCGGTGCCGGTGATGCTGGTGTTCTTCATCGTCAACGGCGCCTACTTTGCGGCTAACTTTACCAAGGTGCCGGACGGCGGCTGGTTTCCGCTGCTGATCGGCGGCATTGCCTTCACCCTGCTGACCACCTGGGCCAAGGGCCGCAAGCTGCTTCGCGCGCGCATGGGTGAAGTCTCGCTGCCGCTGGACATCTTCGCCAAGTCCGCGCGCAACAGTGCGGCGCGGGTGCCGGGCACTGCCATCTTCATGAATTCCGGCATGACCGGCACGCCTTCGGCGCTGCTCCACAACATCAAGCACAACAAGGTGCTGCACGAACGCGTCGTCGTGCTGACCGTTGCCGTGGCCGACATGCCGTACGTGGAGGACCAGGACCGCGCCGAAGTGCGCGAAATGGGCGAAGGCTTCTACCGCGTGGTGCTGCATTACGGGTTCATGGAGGAAACCGACATCCCGGCGGCGCTGAGCCGGATTCACATGTGCGGGGAGCCGTTCGACCTGACGCAGACCAGCTTCTTCCTTTCGCGCCAGACCCTGCTCAGCGCGCGTAAGCCGGGCATGGCGCTCTGGCGGGAGCGGCTGTTCGCCTGGATGATGCGTAATTCCGCCACGCCGATGGAATTCTTCCGCCTGCCGACCAATCGCGTGGTGGAACTCGGCAGCCAAGTGGAGATCTGAGGGTACGCCTGCGGGCGCAGCGCTGGCTCCTCACCCCTAGAACTGCAACAACCGAGGCGCTGCCCTTGGAAAGGGCAGCGCCTCGGTTGTTGCGGCTTTCGAAAGGGTGAGGGAGGCGGGCTGCCCGGCCGGTCAATCGACCGGCGGGTTCTGCGCGACTTCGTCGGCATCTTCCTTGCCCAGCCCGTGCTTCAGCAGCATCGGCAACTGAGTGAAGGTGAACAGGAACGACAGGGGCACGAACACCCAGACCTTGGCCCACAGCCAGTCGCCAAAGCTCAGTGTCAGGCGCAGGGTCTCGTTCAGCCCTGCCAGCAGGAGGAAGAAGATCCCCCAGTTGCGCGACAGCTTCAGCCAACCTTCCGGGTTCAGCCCTTCGAACGCGGCTTCCAGCAGGACCTTCAGCAGCGCCTTGCCGCGCCAGTAGCCGACCAGCAGCGACGTGCCGAACAGCAGGTAGATGATCGTCGGCTTCAGCTGCACGAACAGCGGATCGCCAAAGAAGATCGTCAGCGCCCCGAAGCCGACGATAAGCCCGGTCGACAGCCACAGCATCGGGGAAATCCGCCCGAGCCAAAGCTTGGAGGTAATCAGAGCGACAACCGCCGCGGCGATGAAGGCGCCGGTCCCACGGATCACCGCAAAGATTTCCCCTGCCGGATCTTCTCCCTCCGGGGAGTAGTGGCGATAGACGAGGAAGAACACCACCAAGGGGCCGTAGTCGACCAGCAGGTTGATCCAGCCCGACTTCGGCTTCTTTTCGCCGGCTTGCACCGCAGGTTCCGCCGCCATCAGGCTACTCCCGCAATGACGCGGGCGACGAGATCGGGATCGAACGGCCGCAGGTCGTCAAGTTGTTCGCCCACGCCGATGGCATGGATCGGCAAGCCGAATTGTTCTGCCGCCGCGACCAGCACGCCGCCCCGGGCGGTACCGTCAAGCTTGGTCATGATAAGGCCGGTAACCCCCGCGACTTCCTTGAAGATTTCAATCTGGGACAGCGCGTTCTGGCCGTTCGTGGCATCGAGCACCAACACCACATCGTGCGGAGCTTCAGGATTGATCCGGCCGAGCACGCGGCGGATCTTGGCCAATTCCTCCATCAGTTCTCGCTTGTTCTGCAGGCGTCCGGCCGTATCGACCACCAGCGCGTCGATCCCCTGATCGGTCGCCTCCTTCACCGCATCGAACACGATGCTGGCCGGATCGCCGCCTTCCGGGCCCTTGACGATCGGCGCGCCGATCCGGTCGGCCCACACGGCGAGCTGGCCAATCGCGGCGGCACGAAAGGTGTCCCCCGCCGCCAGCATCACGCCGTAGTCTTCTTCCTGGAACAAGTGGGCCAGCTTGGCGATCGTCGTCGTCTTGCCGGACCCATTGACCCCGATCACCAGGATCACCTGCGGGCGCGGGAAAGCGGTGACTTCCAGCGGCTTGGCTACCGGGCGCAGGATCGCGGCGATTTCATCGGCCACGGCTTCCTTCAGTTCCCGCTCGGTAATCTGCAAGCCAAAGCGCTTGTCCGACAAGCGGGTACGAATGCGCGCGGCGGCGGCCGGGCCGAGATCGGAGAGGATCAGCGCGTCCTCCAGATCGTCGAGCGTCGAATCGTCCAGCCGGGCCGTGCCAACGACTCCGGTCAGGTTCTGGGACAGGCGCTCCGACGTCTTGCGGAATCCGCCGAAAAGGCGATCGGACCAGCTCAATGCAGCAGACCTCTTTCGAATTTCTGGGGGGTAACGGTGAGGATCGTGCCCGGAGCGGTGCCATCGGGCAGCGCAATCCGGGCGAAGTGAGGGGTGCAGCCGGTGCCGTCGCGTTCGGCCAGGACCGGCTGCGGAGTTCCGATCAGGCTGCGCAGCCATGCCTCGCGGACGCTAGCCACTTCTGCCCGCAGCTCAGCGGCGCGCGCCTTGATGAGCGGCTTGCCCACTTGCGGCATGCGCGCGGCGGGAGTGCCAGGCCGGGGAGAGTACGGAAACACATGGCCATGGACGATCCCGAGTTCCCGGATGATCGAGAGATTCGCGGCGTGCATCGCGTCGTCTTCCGTCGGGAAGCCAGCGATCAGGTCAGCCCCGATGGCAAGGTCGGGACGGCGAGCGCGCAACCGCTCCACCAGCTGGACGGCGTCGGCGCGCGAGTGGCGCCGCTTCATGCGCTTTAAAATCAAGTCGTGCCCGTGCTGCAGGGACAAATGGAGATGGGGCATCATGCGCGGCTCCCTGGCGAAGATATCGAACAGCTCGTCATCGACTTCGATCCCGTCGAGCGAGGACATCCGCAGGCGCGGCAGCTCGGGGAACCTGTCGAGGATTGCGCGGACGAGCGCGCCAAGCCGGGGCTGACCCGCGAGATCGTGACCCCAGGATGTGACGTCCACTCCGGTCAGCACCACTTCGGGCGCATGATGGATCAGGCCGCGTTCGATCTCCGCCAGGACTTCCCGGACGGTGAGGGAGCGGCTTGGGCCGCGGCCCTGCGGAATGACGCAGAAGGTGCAGGCATGATCGCAGCCGTTCTGGACCGCGACAAACGCGCGGGTGTGCTGTGCGGGCGGGGCAGACTGCGTGGCATCGGGAACGACCAGCCCGTACCGGTGCGCCTCCAGCTTTGCGCCGTTGGGCACCAGCCCGTCCACTTCAGTCATCGCGGAAAGCTGGTCCCGTTCCACTTCCGCGGCGCAGCCGGTGACGAGCAGGCGAGCGTCGGGCCGGGCGCGGCGGGCCTTGCGGATGGCCTGCCGGGTCTGGCGCACCGCTTCCGCCGTGACGGCGCAGCTGTTGACCACCACCACGTCGGCATCGCCCAGCATGGACCGGATCGATTCGCTTTCGGCGATGTTGAGCCGGCAGCCGAGCGAGATCACGTTGGCTCCGCTCACGCGTAATCGCCCCATTCGAACGTGCCGCGAAAGCTTTCCGCCGCCGGTCCGGTCATGGTGATCGCGTCGTCGGTGCCCCATTCGATCCGCAAGGGGCCGCCGGGCAGGTGCACTGTCACGGCGCGGTCCGTCAGCCCCCGGCGCATCGCGGCGACCGCTGTGGCACACGCGCCGGTACCGCAGGCGCGGGTGAGCCCCGATCCCCGTTCCCACACCCTGAGGCGAATCGTGTTCCGGTCCTCCACCGTGGCGACGTTGACGTTGATGCGCTGCGGGAACAGCGGATCGGTTTCGATCGTCGGCCCGATCTGGTCCAGCCGCACCGAGTCGCTGTCCGGCACAAAGAACACCACGTGCGGATTGCCGACGTTGACCGCAACCGGGCTTTCCAGCCCTTCCCATGCAACCGGCATTGACAGCGTGTCCATCGCATAGGCGAGCGGAATTGCCTGCCAGTTGAAACGCGGGGCACCCATGTCGATCGCGGCGCCGCCCTGGGTGGGCAGCGCGCTGAGCACGCCGCCCCCGGTTTCGATCCGGGCCGGTTCGCGGTGGAGCAAGGCGACCGCGCGGCTGGCGTTCCCGCAGGCTTCGACCTCGCTGCCGTCGGCGTTGAAGATGCGCATGCGGAAGTCGGCGACGTCCGATGGCTGGAGCAGGATCAGCTGGTCGCAGCCGATACCGGTTCGCCGGTCCGCCAGCGCGCGCGCCTGTGCCGCACCGATCGGGGGCAGGTCCCGTTCACGCGCATCGAGCACGACGAAGTCGTTGCCGAGGCCGTGCATCTTGACGAAGCTGATGCGCATTGCCCGCACGTAGGCGCTTGCGCCCCGTTCCGCAACGCACGGGCGTTTGCGCCGCGTTCCGCGATGGTCGCTTACCGGGCATCAGGCGGCGCGGAGGTATTCCGGCTGGGCGGCCAAGCCGCTATGGCGCCCGCCGGAGGGACCAATGACCCAGCGTTTGTGGCTGATGAAATCCGAACCCGATGCCTATTCCTGGGATGACCTTGTCGCCGAAGGAGAAGGTACATGGGACGGCGTGCGCAATCATCGCGCGAAGAACAACCTGCAAGCGATGCAGGTGGGAGACCACGCGTTCTTCTACCACTCCAACATCGGTAAGGAGATCGTCGGGATCGTGGAGATCAGCCGCTCCGGAATTGCCGACCCGACCGATCCCGATGGCAAGTGGGCCGCGGTGAAGGTGAAGCCGGTGCGCAAGTTGGACAGGCCGGTGACCCTGAAGCAGATCAAGGCGACGCCGGAGCTTGTCGACATGGAGCTGATCCGGCTGTCCCGTCTCTCCGTGGCGGAAATCCTCCCCCAGGAGTGGGACCTGATCCTGACGATGGCCGAAGCGTAAACCGGAACGGATGTGCTCGTCCAAACGTTCTCCTGGTAACGATGCAGCGCTTTCGCGCTGCGCAGAAAAGGAGAATTTTCATGGGTGAACTCACCGAAAAGGCCAAGGGTATGGCCAACAAGGCAGCCGGCAACGTGAAGCAGCAGTCCGGCGATCCGGATACCCGTGCCGAAGGCCGCGCGCAGGAAGGCAAGGGCAAGCTGCAGAAGGCGAAGGGTGAAGTCGAAGGCGTTGTTGGCAACGACGTCTGATCCATTCAGTTCAGTCGGCCGCCCTTGAACGAAGGGCGGCCGCTTGGCCCTTGCAGGGCCTTCAGGCCGCCACAGCGGCCATTTTTTCAGCCTGATAGAGCTTCAGGCCGAGCCACGCGGAGACGAGGCACATCGCCGCGCTCAGCAGCAGTTGCTCGACAATCGGCACTCCAACCGCGCTGAGGCCCGCCGCAAGGACGGAGCCGATCACCATCGCCCCCGAATTGACGATGTTGTTCGCCGCCACGGTGCGTGCCGCCTGGCTCGGATCCACCTTCGTGGTGAGGAAGGCGTAGAGCGGAACAACGAACATACCGCCTGCAATCGCTATCAGCGTCAGCGACAGCAGCACCGGAATGGCGAGCGGCTGCGCGACGAACTCTCCGATCTCCATGAGATCGTCTCCGCGAACATCTCCGCTCCATTCGTGGCACACGTAGTAGAACAGAGCGACGAACGCGCCCATCATCAGCACCGAAACCGGCGCGTAGCGCGCCGAGACGTTGCCCTTCAGCAGCGCGTTGATCGACACGGATCCGATCGCCACCCCGATGGAGAACGTCACCAGGAACAAGCTGGCGACTTGTTTGCTGGCGAGCAGGACGTTCTTGGCGAGCGGGGGAAACTGGATGAACAGCACCGCGCCGATGGTCCAGAAGAAGCTGATGGCAAGAATCGCATAGAACACTTCGCGATCGTGCATCGTGTTCTTTACCAGCGCGATGGAGGAGCGGATCGGGTGCCGGTCGATCGTCTGGTTCTGCTCGATCGGGTGGGCATCGGGCACGTGGCGTGAGGTAAGATAGCCCAGCACGGCGGTGGCGACGACGCCGACGGCCGCCCATTCCACGGGTATCCACCCGGCCAGGATCGTTCCGCCGAGCACGGCCAGGTAGGTTCCCGCCTCGACCATTCCCGTTCCGGCCAGCACTTCGTGCTTGTGGAGGTGCTGGGGCAGGATGGCGTATTTGATGGGTCCGAAGAAGGTGGAATGAATTCCCATCGCGAACAGCGCGGCCAGCATCAGGGGAATCGCAACCGAGGTGGTCAGCCAGCCCTGCCACGCCAGCACCAGTCCGGCCGCGCCGCACGCCATGATGCCGATTTCGGCTGCCTTCACGCAGCGGATGATGAAGGCCTTGTCCCGCATGTCCGCCAGTTGTCCGGCAAGCGCGGAGAGAATGAAGAACGGCAGGATGAACAAGCCCGACGCGATGGCGCTGAACTGCGCTTCGGCTTCTTCGGAGTTGTAGACGCTGTACACGACGAACAGCACCATCGCGTTCTTGTACAGGTTATCGTTGAACGCGTTGAACAGCTGGGTGGCGAAAAGCGGCAGGAACCGGCGCTTTTTCAGCAAGTGCGCCGATGTCAGCATCCGGCCACGTCAACAGCATCGTTTCGCATGGCGCGGCAACCTAGTGCCACTTTGCTGCGGAACAAGAGCGTAGAAAGCTTTTTCCCGCCTCACGATGGCGCTAGTGCGGCAGGACGATGCTCTCTCTGCCAAACCTGCTGACCCTTTCGCGGATAGTCGCGATCCCGCTGCTCGCTGCCCTGCTGTGGTGGCCCAACTGGGCGTTCGGCTACGGCCTCGCGTTCGCGCTTTACTGCCTGATGGGCATTACCGACTACTTCGACGGCTATCTTGCCCGGTCCAGCGGCGCGGTTTCGCGGCTCGGCATCTTTCTCGATCCGATTGCCGACAAGATCATGGTCGCGGCGGTGATTCTGGTGCTGACTGCGCAAGGCGTGCTGCGCGGGCCCTATGTCGGCGATATGCACGTGGTCGCCGGGCTGGTCATCCTGATGCGGGAGATCGCGGTTTCCGGCCTGCGCGAATTTTTGGCCGGGTTGCAGGTTTCGATGCCGGTGACGAAGCTGGCCAAGTGGAAAACGACGTTCCAACTGGTTGCGCTCGGGGCCCTGATTCTCGGCCAGGCCTTGCCGGAATGGCCATGGGTCCATCTGATGGGTCTCGCCTCCCTCTGGGCTGCGGCGGTGCTGACGGTGATCACCGGGTGGGACTACCTGCGAGTCGGCCTGAAGCACATGGACTGAGGATGCTGGAGCTTTACCACCACGGATCGTCCGTCTGCGCCGCCAAGGTGCGGCTGGTACTGACCGAGAAAGCAATCGACTGGAGCGGGCGCTACGTCGATATTCTGGCCGGTGAGCAGTTTGCGCCCGAGTACCTTGTGATCAATCCCAGGGCAGCGGTGCCGGCGATCGTCTACGATGGGGCAATCCTGACCGAGTCGACGGTGATCTGCGAATATCTGGAGGATCGATTCGCCGGGCCGCGGCTGAAACCGGACTCTCCTCTCGACCAGGCGCGGATGCGGCTGTGGACCAAGCTGGTGGACGAGGAGATCCACCCCGCGACCCGGCCCGTTACCTACGTCACCACGCACCGCAACGCGATTCTGGCGCGGGGGGAAGCGGCGGTGGAGGAGCACATCGCCAGCGATCCGCACCCGGTGTGGCGTGAACGCAAGCGCGGCTGGATCCGCCAGGGCTTCGATGCGCCGGACGTGGCGCAGGCGATCGGCACGTTCGCGCGTGTCCTGCGCGGCATGGATGCGGCCCTTGCGGACAGCGAATGGCTGGTGGGGGATGGCTACACCCTCGCCGACGGGGCCTTGACGCCTTACGCCAATCGTCTGGAGATGCTGGGCCTTTCGGCGATGTGGGACGACAAGCCGCATTTCGCCCGCTGGTTTGACGCCGTGAAGGCGCGGCCGAGCTTCCGCCCTGCCTTGTTCGACTATCTGCCGGAGGACCTGCGCGAACGGATGCTGGCAGACGGGCGCAAGGCCTGGCCGCAATTCGCGCGGATCCTTGCCGAAACGAATCGCTAGGCCATTTCCGCCGATTGCCGGCCGACGTTGCGCCGGTTCCACCGCCGGGTCAGCCGCATGCGCCACCATGCGCCGCCAAGCAGGTAGCCGAGCGATGAGGCGGTAACAGCGAATATCAGCAGGCCGAGCGCTGTCGGAGCCGAGACGTCGAGCAGGGTGGCAATCCAGCCCGCCGAATCCCGGACTTGCGATCCGTGGCCAAGCAGGAAAGTCCCGAACTGATACGCGGCAAAGTAGATCGGCGGGAACGTCAGCGGGTTCGACACCAGTGTCGCCGCGGCCGAAAGCGGGACATTCGCCCGCAGCGGCACGGCCAGCAAGGCCGCAAGTGCGAATTGCCCGATCGGCAGAATGAAGCCGACGAACAACCCTATGGCCAGTCCGCGGGGAAAGCTCCGCCGATTGAGGTGCCACAAGCTCGGGTGTCCGAACAAGTGGGCGAACGGCTTGAGCCACCGGCTGGCCAGGATGGTTTCGCGATCCTTCACAGCGCCCGATCTATGAACGAAGGGGCGGCTTTGCGAGAGGGAGCGTCAACCGGCGCGCAATTCCTGCGCCATCAGCCGGAATTCCTCCGCCCGAGGGCTGCTGGTGCGCCAGATCAGCGCGATCTTCCGGCTGGCGTTGCTGTTCAGCGGGCGGGCAACGATCTGTGTGTCCCGTAGAATTCCCGCCTCTATCGCCATTTCAGGCAGCATCGTCAGGCCGAGCCCGTTGTCGACCATCTGCACCAGAGTGTGCAGCGAGGTGCCGATCATCGTCGCACTGCCCCGCATTTCCTGCCGGTTGCAGGCAGCGAGCGCGTGGTCCCGCAGACAGTGACCGTCCTCCAGCAGCAGCAGGCGTCCCTCGTCGATCATCGACGGGGTCACGGTTTCGGGCGGATCGCGCGGATCGTCCTTGGGGAAGGCGACGAACAGCCGGTCTTCCCGGATGTGCTCCACTTCCACTTCGCCGGTCGGGAAGGGCAGGGCCAGCAGGACGCAATCCGCCCGGCCGTGGTGGAGCGATTCGATCGCGTCCTGGCTGGTTTCTTCCCGCAGGAACAGCTTCAGCTGCGGACGCTCCCGCCTCAGGCGGGGAAGCAGGCGCGGGAGCAGGAAAGGCGCGATGGTCGGGATCACGCTCATCCGCAAGACGCCCGTCAACGGCTTCCCGGCGGACTGGACGAGGTCGGACAATTCCTCCGCCTCACGCAGCAGGCGGTGTGCCTTTTCCACCACCCGCTCCCCCAGCGGAGTGAAGCGGACCGTCCGGCGGCTGCGTTCGACCAGCGTGACGCCGAGCAGGGATTCCAGCTCGCGTATTCCGGCCGAAAGCGTCGATTGCGAAACGAAACAGGTTTCCGCCGCGCGGCCGAAGTGGCCCGCCTCGTGCAGCGCAACGAGGTATTGCAGCTGCTTGATGGTGGGAAGGAAGGTGGTCAATCCGTCGGTGCCTGCGGAGGAGCCGGTTCATCGGCGGCGACATCGTCGATGTGCGTCATCTTGAGCCGCCCTTTCTCGACCGCGAAAGCGAGTTTGCCTTCGACCAGGTCCAGCGCGTCCCGTCCGAAGACTTCGCGCCGCCAGCCTTCGAGCACCGGCAGGTCACGCACGCCGGCGGCGAGAGCTTCCAGTTCGTCGCTGCGAGTCAGCAAGCGGGAGGCGATGTCGATTTCCCGGCTGCGGATCTTCAGCAGCAGCTTAAGCAAGTCCGCCACCAATGCGCCTTCCTTGCCGAGAGGGGCGCCCCGCTTCGGCCTGTCCGGCATTTCGTCGGCGGGAAGCGGTTCGGCGTTCTGCAGCACCTTCATCAGCCGCCGGCCGATATCGTTGTCCTTCCACGCCTGGGAAAGGCCGCGCACCTTGGCGAGGTCTTCCTGCTTCTTCGCGGGGTGGCCGGCAAGATCGGCCAGTGTTTCGTCCCGCATGATCCGGCCGCGCGGGATGTCCTTGTCCTGCGCTTCCCGTTCGCGCCACGCGGCGAGCGCCTTGAGACGGCCCAAAACTTCCCGGTTGCGGCTGGGCGGGCGAATCCGTTCCCACGCGGTGCCGGGATCGTTGGCGTAGTTGGCCGGATCGGCGAGCTTTTCCATCTCGGCGTCCAGCCACATTCCGCGGCCTGTGCGCATCAGCTTTTTCAACAGCTTGGGAAAGATCTGCGCCAGGTAGGTGACGTCGCCGATCGCGTATTCGATCTGCCGTTCGGTCAATGGGCGGCGGCTCCAGTCGGTGAAGCGGGCACCCTTGTCGATCGTCTTGCCCATCCAGGTTTCCACCAGGTTGGCGTAGCCGATCTGTTCCGACTGGCTCACCGCCATCATCGCGATCTGGGTGTCGAAGATCGGGTGCGGGGTCTTGCCGGTGAGGTTGTAGATGATTTCCACGTCCTGTCCGGCGGCGTGGAAGACCTTGAGCACGTCCTCGTTGTCAGTCAGCAGATCGAGCAGGGGCGTCAGGTCGATGCCCGGGGCCAGCGGATCGATCGCGGCCGCTTCCTCCTCGTTGCCCACCTGCACCAGGCAGAGCAGGGGGTAATAAGTGTTTTCGCGCATGAACTCAGTGTCGACGCAGACGAAATCCGATTTCGCCAGCCGCTCGCACAGATCGGCCAGTTCATCGCTCTTGGTGATCAGCGGGTGTATCTTCATTCTGTTTTTTCGTACCAGGCCGGCAGCAGGGGGTCGCTTGACAAGCCGGCGGGTTTGCCTGCTAGCGCGCGTCTCCCTAGCGCCATAATCCGTTAATTGGAAAGACTCAGGATGCACGCCTACCGTACCCACACTTGTGCCGCGCTGTCGAAGGCGAATGTCGGTGAGACCGTCCGCCTCTCCGGCTGGGTGCATCGCAAGCGCGATCACGGCGGCGTACTGTTCGTCGATCTGCGCGACAATTACGGAATCACCCAGATCGTCGCGGACGAGGATTCGCCCGCGCTGTCCCTGCTCGATTCGGTGCGGGTCGAAAGCGTGGTGATGATCGACGGGGAAGTGAAGGCGCGCAACGCTTCGACCGTGAACCCGAACCTGCCCACCGGCGAGATCGAGGTGTTCGCCCGCAGCGTCGAAGTGCTGTCCACCGCCGCCGAGCTGCCGATGCCCGTCGCCGGGGAGCAGGAGTACCCGGAAGAAATTCGCCTCAAGCACCGTTTCCTGGATCTTCGGCGCGAGACGATGCACCGAAACATCCTGCTGCGCAGCCAGGTGATCGCCAGCTTGCGCCGCCGGATGATCGACCAGAATTTTACCGAATTCCAGACCCCGATCCTGACCGCGTCCAGCCCTGAAGGCGCGCGCGACTTCCTGGTGCCCAGCCGGCTGCATCCGGGTAAATTCTATGCGCTTCCGCAGGCGCCGCAGATGTTCAAGCAGATGCTGATGGTCGCCGGGTTCGACCGGTACTTCCAGATTGCACCGTGCTTCCGCGACGAGGACTTGCGCGCTGACCGCAGCCTGGAATTCTATCAGCTCGATTTCGAGATGAGCTTCGTCACGCAGGAAGACGTGTTCAACGCGCTCGAGCCCGTGCTGGCAGGATGCTTCGAGGAGTTTTCCGGCAGCAAGAGCGTGACCCCGGCGGGCCAGTTCCCGCGTATTCCGTACCGCGAGGCGATGCTGAAGTACGGCAGCGACAAGCCGGACTTGCGCAACCCGCTGGTGATCACCGACGTGACCGACCACTTCACCCAGTCCGGTTTCGGCCTGTTCGAGAAGATCGTCGGCTCCGGCGGGCGCGTCCGCGCGATCCCCGCGCCGAACACGGCAGACAAGAGCCGCAAGTTCTTCGACGACATGAACAACTGGGCCCGGGGCGAAGGCTTTGCCGGGCTGGGCTACGTCACCCGCAAGGGCGGCGAATTCGGCGGGCCGATCGCCAAGAACCACGGGACCGAAGGCATGGAGAACATCTATGCCGAGCTGGGTCTTGGCGAGGACGACGGGCTGTTCTTCGCTGCTGGCAAGGAAGGCGAGGCCGCCAAGCTGGCCGGTGCCGCGCGCACTCGCGTCGGTGAGGAGCTGGGCCTGATCGAGCAGGGCTGCTTCAAGTTCTGCTGGATCGTCGATTTCCCGATGTACGAGTACGACGAGGACCAGAAGAAGATCGATTTCAGCCACAATCCGTTCTCGATGCCGCAGGGCGAGATGGACGCGCTGGAGAACCAGGACCCGCTCGATATCCTCGCCTGGCAGTACGACATCGTCTGCAACGGGTACGAATTGTCGTCCGGTGCGATTCGGAACCATCGACCGGACATCATGTACAAGGCTTTCGAGATCGCCGGGTATTCGAAGGAGGACGTGGACGCGAACTTCTCGGGCATGATCAACGCGTTCAAGTACGGCGCGCCGCCGCATGGCGGGTCGGCACCGGGGATCGACCGGATCGTGATGCTGCTGGCGGATGAGCCGAACATCCGCGAAGTGATCGCCTTCCCGATGAACCAGCGGGGCGAGGACCTGATGATGAGCGCGCCGACACCGATCAGTCCGAAGCAGCTGCGTGAACTGCATATCCGGCTGGCGGAACCCCCGAAGGCGGGCAACGCGGAAAAAGACGCGGCGGAAAAGACGCGGGTGGACCGGATCGGCGACTGATGGTGACTGGCTCGCGCTGCCAGGGCACTTGCCAGCGCGAGCCGCGTTGACTAGGGGCGAGAACCAATTTCAAACCCGAATTCAAGAGGGCATTTCATGAGCGATACCGCCGAACGCGTGAAGAAGATCGTCGTCGAGCATCTGGGCGTCGAGGAAGACAAGGTCACGCCCGACGCCAGCTTCATTGACGATCTTGGCGCTGACAGCCTCGACATCGTTGAGCTCGTGATGGCGTTCGAAGAAGAATTCGGCGTCGAGATTCCCGACGATGCGGCCGAGAAGATCGCGACCGTCGGCGACGCGAATCGTTACATCGAAGAGCACAAGGGCTAAGCGGCCCGACTTGCTTCCCAGTTCGCCCCGGCCGTCTTTGCGGCTTTTCCGGGGCGGGCTAGCGGGCTACGACAGGCTCAGCCCGGACAGGGTTGGGCCTGTTGGCTTTTAAAAGCGTATCTTTTGTGGAGAGTAGCATGCGCCGTGTGGTCGTAACCGGACTGGGCCTCGTCACCCCACTCGGCAGCGATGTCGAGACGACCTGGAAGAACATCCTCGCCGGCAAGAGCGGGGCGGGAAAAATCACCAGGTTCGACGCCTCCGACCAGAAGTGCCGCATCGCTTGCGAGGTGAAGCCGAAGGATCATGAGTTCGGCTTCGATCCCGACAAGCGCGTGGATCACAAGGTTCAGCGGCAGGTCGATCCGTTCATCGTCTACGGCATCGATGCCGCAGGACAGGCGATCGAAGACGCTGGACTCGAGGACATGGACGAGGCGACCCGCCTGCGCGCGGGGTGTTCGATCGGGTCCGGGATCGGCGGCTTGCCGGGGATCGAGAAGGAATCGCTGGTGCTGGCCGAAAAGGGGCCGGGCCGCGTGTCGCCGCACTTCGTGCACGGGCGCCTGATCAATCTGATTTCGGGACAGGTTTCGATCAAGTACGGCCTGATGGGGCCGAACCATGCGGTCGTGACTGCCTGCTCCACCGGGGCGCACTCGATTGGCGATGCTGCGCGAATGATCCGCGACGACGATGCGGACATCATGCTGGCTGGCGGTGCCGAAGGAACGATCTGCCCGATCGGGATTGCCGGGTTCGCCCAGGCTCGCGCGCTCAGCACGTCGTTCAACGATGATCCGACCAAGGCCAGCCGCCCTTATGACGAAGCCCGCGACGGCTTTGTGATGGGCGAAGGCGCGGGCGTCGTGGTGCTGGAAGAGTACGAGCACGCGAAGGCGCGCGGCGCGAAGATCTACGCCGAGGTTATCGGCTACGGCCTCTCGGGCGATGCATACCACGTCACCGCGCCGCACCCGGAAGGATCGGGCGCGTTTCGTTCGATGCAGATGGCCTTGAAGAAGGCGGGCATGGCGCCGGAGGACATCGACTACATCAACGCCCACGGCACCTCGACCCCGCTGGGCGACGAGCTGGAACTGGGCGCGGTTCGGCGCTTGTTCGGCGATGCGATCGAGGGTGTCTCGATGAGCTCGACCAAGTCGGCGATCGGGCACTTGCTCGGCGGTGCGGGCGCGGTGGAAGCGATCTTCTGTATCCTCGCGCTGCGCGACCAGATCGTGCCGCCGACGCTCAACCTCGATAATCCGTCCGCGGGTTGCGAAGGCGTGGACCTCGTCCCGCACACCGCGAAGAAGCGGGAAGTCCGGGCGGTGCTGAACAACAGCTTCGGCTTTGGCGGGACCAACGCCAGCCTCGTGATGAAGAAGGCGGACTGAGGCAGCGGGATGAGTCGCCGCGTTCAGCTGATTGCCATTGCGGCCGGCTTCGTCCTGTTCGCCGGAGCGCTGCTGTTCGCGTGGGGCTGGTACGGCGCGGCGGATGTCGAGGAAGATCGCGCCTTCGTGGTCCCCTCGGGCGCTTCGCTCACTTCGGTTGCAACCAAGCTGCAGGAGGAAGGGGTCATCCATTCGGCCCCCGGCTTCCTGCTCCGGGCGAAGATCCTTGGCAGCGGCGATCCGATCAAGGCGGGTGAATTCCTTCTGCCTGCGGGAGCGAGCCCCGCGCAGATCCTGAACACCTTGCAGCATGGCGAGGCGATCCGCCGGTTCATTGCGGTCCCGGAAGGGCTTCCGTCCGTCCTGGTGCACGACCGGCTGATGGCGGAACCGCTGCTGACCGGCAGTGTCCCGGTTCCGCCCGAAGGGTCTGTCCTTCCGGAAAGCTACGATTTCGGACGGGGTGAAAGCCGGGCGCAGGTGCTCGAGCGGATGCAGCAGGCGATGAAGGAGACGGTTGCGGAACTGTGGCCGAAACGGTCGAGCGACATCGCGGTGAGCACTCCGGAAGAGGCGGTGATTCTAGCTTCCATCGTCGAGAAGGAGACAGGCAAGGCGGGGGAGCGGCCGATGGTTGCTGCAGTCTACTCCAACCGGCTGAAGATGGGCATGCGGTTGCAGGCCGATCCGACGATCATTTACCCGATCACCAAGGGGAGGCCGCTTGGCCGCCGGATCCTCCAATCGGAAATCCGCGCGGTCAACGACTACAACACCTACTCCATGGCCGGATTGCCCAAGGGCCCGATCACCAATCCAGGCCGCGCGGCGATAGAGGCCGTGCTGCACCCGGCCGACAGCGATGCGATCTACATGGTGGCCGATGGCACCGGCGGCCACGCGTTTGCCGACTCGCTGGCGGGGCACAACCGCAACGTCGCCAAATGGCGTGCGATTCGCCGCGCGCGAGGGGAGATGTAGCAGCGGGATGGCAAACGCTCCGCTGTTGATCACCGCCGAACTGCCGGCTGACATCCTGTCGTGGGCGGACGAGCTGCGGCGCAGGCACTATCCGCCGGAACGCAACCGCCTTCGCGCCCATGTCACCCTGTTTCACGCGCTTCCGCCGTCGGCGGAAGCGGAAGTGCGCGGGTTGCTGGGCACTCTGGCAAAAACAGCCCCGCCGCAGGCACGGCTGTCGGGAATCATGAACCTTGGCCGGGGAACGGCGCTGGACGTGGACAGCCCGCAGATGGTTGAGCTTCACACCGTGATGGCTGACCGCCTGCACGGGCTGCTGACGCCGCAGGATGACCGCACCTTGCGGCTCCACATCACTATCCAGAACAAGGTTCAGCCGCGCGAGGCGAAACGGCTGCAGAACGAACTTCGGGCGAGCCTGGAGCCCCGCGCATTTCGCTTTCGCGGGTTCGGGCTCTATGCCTGGGAAGACGGCCTGTGGCGCCCGATTTCCGACTATCCGTTTCGCGGCCGGTAACGATCGCGCCGAGAAGGTGTCGATCGCCGGTTGACCGAAGGGAAACCCCACCCTAAAGGCCGCGCCATCCGGCGAAAGCGGGGCGGAGTAGCTCAGGTGGTTAGAGCAGCGGAATCATAATCCGCGTGTCGGGGGTTCGAGTCCCTCCTCCGCTACCACCGGAACGCCACCTACTAAGCGTGTGCGTTTCCGGCCCTGACGAAGCAGCGCTCCTCCATGTCTTTCTGGCTCACAGGGCGAGGAGAGCGACTGCGGCGTTGGCAAGTGCTGTGACCAGGATCAGCAGCATTATCCAGTGTTCCGGTGACACGGACCGCAAGGGAACTTCCCACAACTGCCGGCCAGTGCGTCGGGGCTTCGGCTTGGGGGCCGATCGCGCGGAATGCCGCTGGTCGAGGGCGGACGGTGAAGCACCGGGCATGGCGCGATGTGTTTTCACTGACTGTATCCTTCCAGATAAGGCCAGAATCGGTCACCAGATCAACCAATGGCCCCTTCGCCCGGTTCCCGGTCGCACTTGGCTGCCTCCTTCGTTGACCCGATCGGCGAGACGGCTATGCCTTGGGCATGGATACCAAGCCGCTGAACACGCCGCCTTCCCTCGACCAGTTGCGGGGAGAGGGAGTTCTCGCCCTGTTTCTGGATTTCGACGGTACGCTGGTGGATCTTGCCGCGACCCCGGACGGGATTCAGATCCCCGAACAGCTTTCGGACCGGCTCGGCCGCCTGCGGGATACGCTGGGCGGGCGGCTTGCGCTGGTCAGCGGACGGGCGGTTACCGATCTCGAAAGGCATCTTGGGCCGTTGACGATCGCCCGCGCGGGATCGCACGGGGCAGCTCGAATGCGGGCGGACGGATCGCGAATCGGGGAGGACGCGCAGGCGTTGCCTCCTGCCGTGAACGCCGAACTGGCCCACTTCGCGCAGTCTGCCGGGTTCGACCTTGAGAGCAAGGACCACGGAGCGGCGCTGCATTACCGCCGCGATCCTTCGCTGGAGCAGCGCGGGCTGGATTTCGTGCATGACCTCGCCGACCGGCACGAACTGGCGGTGAAGCGGGGCAAGTTCGTGATTGAGCTGGTCCACCGCGGCGCCGACAAGGCTGGCGCGGTGCGGGCCTTCATGGCGGAGCCTCCGTTCGCCGGGGCGACGCCCGTCTTCATCGGGGACGACGTGACGGACGAAGATGGCTTTGCCGCCGCCGAAGCGCTGGGCGGGTTCGGGATTGTCGTCGGCGACCGGACGCCGACTCGGGCGCGATACCGCCTCGACTCTCCCCAGGCGGTGCATGACTGGCTCGCCCTGTGATTGGCCGCCCGATCGACCGGGTGAGCGGAGTGCATCGGATCCGGCGGGAACTTCCGCCCCGATCGCACGCTGAGGTCATGTTCCGTGACATACGTGCAAGCAATCAGGACCTGATCCATTGAGTCGTCTCGTCGTCGTTTCCAACCGCGTTGCCGTTCCCAAGGCCCGTGGGGTGGCGGGCGCGCAAGGCGGCCTTGCCGGTGCGCTCAACTCCGCGCTCAAGAAGCACGGCGGCATCTGGTTCGGCTGGTCCGGGCAGGAGACGGAGAAGTTCACCGGTGAGATCAACATCCGCCGCGGGGACGGAGTCACCACCGCGACAATTGACCTCGAGCACCAGGACATCGAGGAATACTACAACGGCTACGCCAATTCGACGTTGTGGCCGCTGTTCCACTATCGCATCGACCTGACCGAGTACGAACAGGAGTTCGGCAAGGGCTACGAGCGGGTGAACGAGCGGTTTGCCGACAGCGTCCTGCCGCTGATCGAGCCGAAGGATCTGGTCTGGGTCCACGATTACCACCTGATACCCCTTGGGGAACGGTTGCGTTCGCTGGGCCTGAAAAACCGGATCGGGTTCTTCCTGCATATTCCCTGGCCGCCGACCCGGCTGTTCGTATCCCTGCCGTTCCATGAGCGGCTGGTGCGCACGATGCTGCACTACGATCTGATTGGCTTCCAGAGCGAGGAGTGGATGGAAAGCTTCATCCACTACTGTTCCAAGGAACTGGGCGCCGAAGTGGACGAGGACGCATGCACCATCACCCTTGATGGGCGCACCACGACCGCCAAGGCCTATCCGATCGGCATCGATTACGATCACTTCATGGCGCAAGGCGAAACGGGAGAAGCCCGCCAGGCGGAGCAGCGGCTGCTGTCCAGCACACGCCACCGTACCGCGATGATCGGGGTCGACCGGCTCGATTACACCAAGGGCCTGCCGGAACGAATCGACGGCATCGGCCGCTTCTTCGACTTTCACCCCGAACGCGTGCGCGAGCTGGTCTATGTTCAGATCGCGCCGCCCAGCCGGGAAGACATCAAATCCTACCAGCATATCCGCGGTTTGCTGGAGCAGAAGACCGGCCAGATCAACGGTGCCCGATCGGAAGTGGACCTGGTGCCGATCCGCTACGTCAACAAGGGGCACTCGGCGGCCGAGCTGTTCGGGTTTTTCCGCGCTTCGAAGATCGGCCTCGTCACTCCGCTGCGGGACGGGATGAACCTCGTCGCCAAGGAATACATCGCGGCGCAGGATCCTGATAATCCGGGCGTACTGGTCCTGTCCCGCTTTGCCGGGGCGGCGCTGCAGCTGAAGGATGCGCTGCTGGTCAATCCCCATAGCCCGGACGACGTCGCGCACAATATCCGCCTCGCGCTCGACATGCCGCTGGAGGAGCGCAAGGAGCGGTGGGAGAAGCTGATCGTCACCGTGCGTGAGGACAACGTCCTGCGCTGGACGGAGAACTTCACCAGCGATCTTGCCGGAGTCGACCACAACCCCTGATTGCCACCGGGTACCCCCGATCCCTACATGGGGGTAGACCGCCGGCGAATTGCCGGCCCGGGAATTGCTAGCCGCCGATTGGGCGGCTAACGCCCCGTGCGCAATCGAGGATGAATGACATGACCCGACACACCACCCGCATGCTGATCATCGGTTCCGGCCCTGCAGGCTTGTCCGCGGCGATCTATGCCGCGCGCGCAGGGATGGAGCCGATCGTGGTGCAGGGCCTCCAGCCCGGCGGCCAGCTGACCATCACCACCGACGTGGAAAACTACCCCGGTTTCCGGGACGTGATCCAGGGTCCGTGGCTGATGGAGCAGATGCAGGCGCAAGCCGAGCATGTCGGCACCCGCATGATGTGGGACACCATCGTCGAGGTAGATGTCGAGAGCGGCCCGCCGTTCGTCGCCCGCGGCGACAGCGGCGACGAATACGTGGGCGACACGCTGGTGATTGCCACTGGCGCGCAGGCGAAGTGGCTCGGCGTGCCGGGAGAGGAAGCGCTTTCCGGCAAGGGCGTTTCGGCCTGCGCCACGTGCGACGGCTTTTTCTATCGCGGCAAGAAGGTTGCGGTGATCGGCGGCGGCAACACCGCGGTGGAGGAAGCGCTCTACCTCACCAACCATTCCGAAGACGTGACCCTGATTCACAGGCGCGAGGACTTGCGGGCCGAAAAGATCCTGCAGGACCGCTTGTTCGCTCATCCCCGGATCAGCGTGCTGTGGAACAAGCGCGTGGAGCGCTTCCTCGGCGATCCGCTGCAGGGCGGGTTGACCGGGCTTCAGCTGGCCGACACCGTGACCGGCGAAATGAGCGAGTTCGGGTGCGAGGGGGCGTTCGTGGCCATTGGCCATGCTCCTTCGACGGAGCTGTTCAAGGGCAAGCTGGAGATCGACGCGAACGGCTACATCGTAGTGGCGCCCGGCACGCCGAAGACAAACCGGCCCGGCGTGTTCGCTTGCGGCGACGTGATGGATCACACCTATCGCCAGGCGGTGACGGCGGCGGGAACGGGCTGCATGGCCGCTTTGGACGCCGAGCGGTTCCTCGCCACCCTGGAATACGTTCGCAACGAGCAGCAGGCGGCGGCCGCAGAGTAGGGTCAGCCCAACACGTTTGCGAAATCCGCCGGGTCCACGTTCCCGCCGCTGAGGATGATTGCTGTGCGGGGGGTCAGCGGGACCTTGCCCGCCAGCGCGGCGGCCAGTGCGACTGCGCCGCCGGGTTCCAGCACCAGCCGCAGCCGCGAAAACGCGAATCGCTGCGCCGCGCGCACTTCGTCGGCGCTAACGACCACGCCGGGGGAGGCGCGTTCCTGCAGGACCGCGAAGTTGATCGGGCGAGTGGCGAGCGTCTGCAATGCGTCGCAGGCGGTGGCCGGGGGATCGTCGACCACCGGCAGGATCTTTCCGGCCATCAGGCTGCGGGTGACATCGTCCCATCCCTCCGGCTCCACCGGCACGATTTCCGCGTCAGGGCAGGCGAGGGCGAGTCCGGCGGACAATCCGCCGCCGCCGCATGGCGTCACGATTCGTTCCGGCCTGCCGCCCGCCCATCGTTTCATCTGGGCGCTGAGCTCCATTCCAGCGGTGCCCTGGCCCTCGATCACCCACGGGTCGGCATAGGCGTGGACCAGCGTGGCACCGGTTTGCGCACACAGGGCCTCAGCCACGGCGTCGCGATCTTCTCCCGGGCGCTGGTAAGGCACCACCTCCGCGCCCATTTCGCGGACGCGCTCCAGCTTCACCTTTGGCGCATCGTGCGGCATCACGATTGTGGCCTTGATCCCCAGGCGGCGGGCGGCCCAGGCAACCCCTTGCGCGTGGTTGCCGCTCGACACCCCGACTACGCCGCGCGCACGTTCCGCGGCCGACAAGTCGCTCAGGCGGTGCCATGCGCCGCGTATCTTGAAAGCGCCGATCGGCTGGAGGCACTCGGCCTTGGCCCAGAGGGTCACACCGCCGATTTCCAGCGGCAGGATCGGGGTAGGGGGGATAAGCGCGGCAAGCTTTTCAGCGGCGCGGGCAACCCCTTCGGCGCTCGGCGCGCGCGTTGCGTCGTGGATCATTTGGCGGGTCTAGCGCATTTGCCTAAGAGGGCACTCAAGAATCGAGCAACGGAGAAAACATGTCGACAATCCTGGTGATCGGTGCGGGCGGGGTCAGTTCGGTCGCGGTGCACAAGATGGCGATGAACAAGGATATCTTCACCGATATCCATCTCGCCAGCCGCACGAAGACCAAGTGCGATGCAATCGCCGCCAGCGTGAAGCAGCGCACAGGCATCGATATCGCGACTTATGAGATCGACGCCGAGGAGGTCCCGGCGATGGTCAACCTGATCCGCCGGATCAACCCGAAGCTCGTCGTCAACCTGGCGTTGCCGTACCAGGACCTGCCGATCATGGACGCCTGCCTGGAAGCCGGCGTCGATTACCTCGACACCGCTAACTATGAGCCGAAGGAAGAAGCCAAGTTCGAATACAAGTGGCAGTGGGCCTACCACGACCGCTTCCGTGAAAATGGCCTGATGGCCCTGCTGGGCAGCGGGTTCGATCCGGGTGTCACCAGCGCGTTCGCCATGTGGCTGAAGAAGCACAAGCTGAAGACGATCCGCACGCTCGACATCCTCGACTGCAACGGCGGCGATCACGGACAGGCCTTCGCGACCAACTTCAATCCCGAGATCAACATTCGCGAAGTGACCGCGCCGGCCCGGCACTGGGAAAACGGCGACTGGGTCGAGACCCCGGCGATGAGCGTGCGGCACGAGTTCAACTTCGAGGATGTCGGCCCCCGCAACATGTACCTGATGTACCACGAGGAACTGGAGAGCCTTGCCCGCTTCGTCCCCGAGATGGAGCGCGCGCGGTTCTGGATGACGTTTGGCGATGAGTACATCAAGCACCTGACCGTGCTGCAGAACGTCGGCATGACGCGGATCGATCCGGTGATGTACGAAGGCAAGGCCATCGTTCCGCTGCAGTTCCTGAAGGCCGTTCTGCCCGAACCTTCCAGCCTCGGCTCCACCACCAAGGGCAAGACCAACATCGGCGACATCGCCACCGGCGATGCACTGGACGGAACCGGCGAAAAGACGTTCTACATCTACAACATCTGCGACCATGAGGAAGCCTACCGCGAGACCGGCAATCAGGCGGTCAGCTACACCACCGGGGTGCCGGCGATGATCGGCGCGGCGATGATGCTGACCGGCAAGTGGCAGGGCAAAGGGGTGTTCAACATGGAACAGTTCGATCCCGATCCGTACATGGAGATGCTGAACACCCAGGGGCTGCCGTGGCAGGTGAAGGAACTGCCCGGTCCGCTGCCTTTCTGACCGGACAGACAGAATGGAAACCAGAGCCGGCGATCCGGGGGCGTTCGCCCGTTTCGATCTGACGCGCGTGGACAGTCCCGCCTTCGTGGTGGATGCGGCGAAGCTGCGCGAGAACTTGCGCGTGCTTGCCGACATCCGCGACCGGGCGGACGTGAAGGTGCTTGCAGCGCTGAAAGCGTTCTCGATGTGGTCGGTGGCGCCGATGATAGGCGAATACCTTGACGGCGTGACCACGTCCGGGGTGTGGGAGGCGCTGCTTGCCGGCGAGTTCTACGATGGTGAAATCGCCACCTATTCGCCTGCCTACAAGCCGGACGACCTGGACGAGATCTGCCGCCTTTCGGACCACGTGATCTTCAACACGCCGATGCAGATCCAGCGGTGCTCCCAGATTCTGGATATTATGCGCGCCCGGGGCGAAAGTTTCGACGTCGGCTTGCGGATCAACCCGCAGCACGCCGAAGGAGAAGTGCCGCGGTACGATCCGTGCGCTCCATGTTCCCGGCTGGGTTTTCCGATCGAGCAGCTTGAGCCTGAGCATATGGAGGGGGTGGACGGTATTCACTTCCACACCTTGTGCGAACAGGATTTAGAGCCGCTGAAGCGCACCTGGGACAAGGTGTTCGACTACATCGAACCGTACTTCGACCAGCTGAAGTGGCTTAACTTCGGCGGGGGGCATCACATTACCCGCGCCGATTACCAGCGGGACGAACTGGTCGAGTTCCTGTCCGACGTGAAGGACGACACCGGGTGTGAGCTGTACCTGGAACCGGGGGAGGCGATTGCGCTCGACGCCGGGATTCTCGTCGGCACGATTCTCGATTCGCACTGGAACGCCATGCCGCTGGCGATCACCGATGTCTCGGCTACGTGCCACATGCCGGACGTGATCGAGGCGCCGTATCGTCCCGCGATGCTGCATGAGCGGGAAGAGGGCGAGGCGGCTCGGCTCGGCGGCCCGTCCTGCCTCGCGGGGGACGTAATCGGCGATTACCGCCTTCCGGTGCCGCTTACGCCGGGGGAACGGTTCGCTTTCCTGGACCAGGCTCACTACTCGATGGTGAAGACGAACACCTTCAACGGCGTGCCCTTGCCGTCCATCTGGTTGTGGGACTCCGAAACCGATCAGCTGGAGAAAATCCGCACCTTCGGATACGAGGATTTCCGCGATCGTCTCAGCTGAAACACGGGCTGGGGAATTTTAATTTGCGATTAAGGCCGAGGGGATTATATGCGCCCCCTCGCTGCCCCATGGGGACTTCCAAACCGCAAGGCAGCCTTGTCCGACATTTCCGTTTGGGGGTCCCTTGAGTTGCACATCTATCCTGAAGCATCGGCTGTAGTTCGCGACCTTTCGCCGGACGATCCCGTAATTCTGAACCGCCCGCACGCTGCGGCGCGCGCCGCCCGATTCTTCGCACAGAAGTTTCCGGGCACGTCGATGTATGCGGTGAAGGCCAATCCCTCCCCGGATCTGCTGCAGATCCTGTGGGCGAACGGCATCACCCATTTCGATGTTGCGTCGATCGCGGAAGTGCGCCTGGTCCGCTCCACGGTGCCGGACGCCACCTTGTGCTTCATGCACCCGGTGAAGACCGCGCGCGCGATTGCCGAAGCCTATCATCAGCATGGCGTCCGCACCTTCAGCCTCGATACGATGGAGGAACTGGAGAAGATCGTCGCGGCGACCGCCGATGAAAACGGCACCCAGGCCGATGACCTGAACCTGCTGGTGCGCCTGCGCGTGTCCTCCGATTATTCGGAACTGTCGCTTGCGTCCAAGTTCGGGATCGACCTTGCCGATGCGGCGCCCCTGCTGCAGGCCACTCGTCAGCATTGCGACGCGCTGGGCATCTGCTTCCACGTCGGCAGCCAGGCGATGACTCCGTTCGCCTATGTGCAGGCGCTGGAGCGGGTTCGCGCGGCGATTGCCGAGGCCGCGGTCACGGTCGATATCGTCGATGTGGGCGGCGGCTTCCCCAGCGTCTACCCGGGAATGGAGCCTCCGCCGCTCGAAGATTACTTCGGCGTGATCCATCGCCACTTCGAAAACCTGCCGATTTCCTATTCGGCGGAACTGTGGTGCGAGCCGGGCCGGGCGCTGTGCGCAGAATACAGCAGCCTGATCGTGCGCGTGGAAAAGCGCCGTGGGGATGAGCTGTACATCAACGACGGCGCGTACGGCGCGCTGTTCGATGCCGCCCATGTCGCGTGGCGCTTTCCGGTGCGAGCGCTGGAGGACGATCTTGTGGAAGGGGAGGCGGATTTTGCCTTCTACGGTCCAACTTGCGACGATGCCGACTTCATGAAGGGTCCCTTCATGCTGCCCGGTGACATCCAGGCAGGCGACTACATCGAGATCGGCATGCTGGGTGCGTACGGCGCGGCGATGAAAACCGCGTTCAACGGCTTCGGCACGGCAGAGGCGGTCCATGTTGCGGATGAGCCGATGGAGAGCCTCTATCGCGGCGATCGCGCCGATCCGCGGGTCAGCGACAACGTCGTCAGCTTGCGGTAAACGCCGGCTGCACTTTTTCGTGGAACCAGCAGGGGCTTCAGGTGCTGTGACAAGCAACTGATGTTCGGCTTCGAAACCTATCACGTCCTGTTGGCGGCAGTCGGTACGGCAATCATCCTGTCGTACTGGCTGCCGCGTTTCCTTTCCGGGCGAGAACCGGCGGCCTCCGCGCTGCTCGTGCTCACTGGTCTGGTCATCTTCGCCCTGATCCCGGGGATGCCGCATCCGCTCGATCCAATCGAGAACCCGCGGGCATGGGAGCTGGTGTCGGAACTGACCGTCATCATCGGCTTGTTCGGCACCGGCTTGCGGATCGATCGCCTGTTCCACGGCGGCCAGTGGAAGCTGACCATGCGGCTGCTGCTGCTCGCCATGCCGCTGACGATCGTGGCAATCGCGTTGTTCGGTGCCTACGTGGCAGGAATGACGCTGGCGGGCAGCCTTCTGCTGGGGGCCATTCTTTCCCCCACCGATCCCGTGCTGGCGGGCGACGTACAAGTCGGTCCTCCGCTGGAAGGGGGCGAGCACCCCGTGCGCTATGCCCTGACGACCGAGGCGGGGCTGAACGACGGGCTGGCGTTTCCGTTCGTCCACTTGGGAGTTCTTTTCGCGCTTGCGGGCGGCATCAGCTTTGAACTGGCGGGCGAGTGGCTGCTGCGCGATGTACTCTACCGGATCGCGGTAGGTGCAGGCGGCGGCGTCGCGGCCGGCTGGCTGCTCCGGCAGGTGCTGTTCGCCTGGCCTTCGGGCAACGCTCTATCCAAGACGCAGAGCGGCGTGATTGCCTTTGCCGGGGTGCTGTTCGCCTATGGGGTGACGGAACTGGCCGAAGGGTACGGCTTCATCGCCGCATTTGTTTCCGGACTGACCCTGCGGCGGCAGGAAACCGAGGACCAGTTCCACCGCCGGCTGCACGACTTTTCCGAATCACTGGAACACGCGCTGACCGCCATTTTGCTGGTGGGACTTGGCGCGGCCCTTCCGCTGCTGTGGCCATACCTCGATTGGTCCCACGCGCTGATCGGGATCGCGCTGGTGTTCGTCATCCGCCCGGCAATCGGCTGGCTGTCGTTGACGGGTGCAGGGCTTAGAGAGCGGCAACGAGCCGTAGTGGCGATATACGGCGTGCGCGGCATCGGCTCGGTCTATTACCTCGCCTACGCCGGACACCATGTGGAACTGGTCAACGAACCGCAGCTGTGGGCGACCGTCGCCTTTACCATCGTCCTTTCGACAGTGGTCCACGGCACCACGGCGGGAATCGCCGTGGAGCGGGCGACAACGACCCGGATCGCGCTCAAGCAGCCTTCTTGAATTCCAGCTCCAGCCGGTCCCAGATTTCCACCAGCGCCTCGGTCAGTTCGCCCATCATCGCTTCGGTGTGATTCGGACCCGGGGTGAAGCGTAGCCGCTCCGTCCCGCGTGGAACGGTGGGATAGTTGATCGGCTGCACATAGACGCCGTATTCCGCGAGCAGGATGTCGCTGATCTTCTTGGCGCGCACTGGATCGCCCACCATCAGCGGCACGATGTGGGTGGCGGTGTCGAGCACGGGCAAGCCCGCTTCCCGGAACAGCCGCTTGAGCGTAGCGGCGGCGTTCTGCTGCGCGTCCCGCTCCTCGCTGGAGGACTTCAGGTGCCTGACAGAGGCGAGGACGCCGGCGACCAGTACGGGACTGAGCGAAGTGGTGAAGATGAACCCCGGCGCGTAGGACCGGATCACGTCCACGATCTTTCGATCGGCAGCGATGTAGCCGCCCATCACGCCGAAGGCCTTGCCCAGCGTGCCTTCGATGATGTCGATCCGCTGGGCCGCTTCGTCGCGTTCGGAAATCCCGCCGCCGCGCGCGCCGTACATGCCCACGGCGTGGACTTCGTCGATGTAGGTCAGCGCGTTGTACTTGTCGGCAAGGTCGCAGATTGCGTGAATCGGGGCGACGTCGCCGTCCATCGAATAGACGCTTTCGAACGCGATCAGCTTCGGCACGTCCGGGCTTTCCGCGGCGAGGAGTTCTTCCAGATGGGCCACGTCGTTGTGGCGGAAGACGCGCTTTTCACAGCCGGAATTGCGAATCCCGGCGATCATGCTGGCGTGGTTCAGCTCATCGGAGAAGATCACGCAGCCGGGCAGCAGCTTGCCGAGCGTGGACAGTGTCGCGTCGTTGGAAACGTACCCGCTGGTGAACAGCAGCGCCGCTTCCTTGCCGTGGAGATCGGCCAGTTCGTTCTCAAGCGCGATATGGTAATGCGTGTTGCCGCCGATGTTGCGGGTGCCGCCGGAGCCGGCGCCGACATCGTTCAGCGCTTCCTCCATCGCGGACACGACCTTGGGGTGCTGACCCATCGCCAGATAGTCGTTGGAGCACCAGACCGTGATCGGCTTCGGCCCATTATGGCCGGCAAAGCAGCGCGCGTCAGGATAGCTGCCCTTGTTGCGCAGGATATCGATGAACACGCGATAGCGGCCTTCTGCATGAAGCCGTTCGATCGCTTGGGAAAAGATATGATCGTAGTTCAACGGAACCGTCCGCCTTGCGCCATGGGAGAGTTGCTTCCCATCCGGCCTAGTGTGGGGGGCCTTAATCGATGATGGACCGGCTTTGAAGCGCGGAGTTTGCGAAGTGCTCGCATCAAAAGCGATCAACATGATCGATTCCATACACCTTCAGGGCCGGGGAAAGGGCTGAAAGGTCGTATAGATCACCAGTGAACACGGCAAACTCGGGTAATGTACGGAGGAAGCTCTGACCGCGGGTCAGGTGCTCCACCCGCCGCGCGATCCCCTGTGCGCCGTGAACGAACTGCACCGGCTGCCCGAAGGCGGCGCGCAATTCGTCCTCCACTAGCGGGAAATGCGTGCAGGCGAGCACCACAGTGTCGATGTCCTGTCCGCCGGGCTGGGAGCGGAGGCCCTCCGCTGCTTCGGCAAACACCGCCGGATCGACCGGCTGGCCGCGCAGCTTTGCCTCGGCCGCCTGGACCAGCGCGGGTGCGGCGTGCCGGATCAGCCGCTTGCCGGCCGCGAACTCGGCTTCCAGATTGTCGACATAAGCCTGGCGGATCGTCGCCGCGGTGCCGAGCAAGCCGATGCTGCCGGTTTTCGTCAGCGCCGCGGCGGGCTTGATGGCCGGGACGGTGCCGACAATCGGCAAGTCCAGTGCTTCGCGCACGGTGGACAGTGCAATGGTCGACGCGGTGTTGCAGGCAATGGTGACCAGCCGGGGCCGGTACCGTTCCACCAGCCGCCCGAGCAGGGTCGGCACGCGCGCCTCGATCTGCCGTTCGGTCTTTTCGCCGTATGGCAGCGCGGCGTAGTCGGCGACGTAGATCACCGGGGCATTGGGCAGAACCTTGCGCACTTCCGCCAGCACGGTGAGGCCGCCAAGCCCGGAATCGAGCAGCATCAGCGGGGATTTGGGATCGGGTTCCACATGCCTCCGTTCGGCCCAAGCTTGTCGAAGGCCTGCTTTTCTTCCATGCCGCGACCTAGGAGCGCGAGGGCTTTTCCACAAGCTCCGGGGGCAAGCCGATAGGGGGATAGGATGGACTGGGTGTTGGCGGCGCTGCTGGGGTACCTCCTCGGTTCGATCCCGTTCGGGCTGATCCTGGCCTTCGCGGCCGGCAAGGGCGATGTCCGGTCCATCGGGTCGGGCAACATCGGGGCGACTAACGTGCTGCGGACGGGCAGCAAGGGGCTGGCGGCGGCTACGCTGATGCTTGACCTGATGAAGGGCTTCACCGCCGTCTGGCTAGCCTGGCGCTGGTTTCCCGAATGGGCCGGAATGGCAGCTCTCGGCGCCGTGTTGGGGCACTGCTTCCCGGTCTGGCTGAGGTTCCGTGGCGGCAAGGGCGTGGCGACCACGGCGGGGGTCTGCTTCGGCATCGGCTGGGTGATCGGTCTGGTCTATGCCGTCGTCTGGCTGGGGCTGCTCGCGATCACGCGCATTTCCTCGCTTGCCGGGATGAGCGCGGCGGTTGCCGCGCCGGTCGCGGCGGCGCTGATGGGGCTTTGGGAACTGGTGCCGGTGCTGGCCGCCATCGCGGTGATCATCCTGGCGCTTCACCGTGAAAACATCCGCCGCCTTGCCGCCGGGACGGAGCCGAAGGTCGGGCGCCGGTGAACCCCTCCCGGCCTGCGAACCTTACCCAGGAAGAGGCTTTCGCTCGCATCCGCTTGTTGCGGTCTCCCAACATTGGCCCGGTCAGCTACGGCCAGCTGCTGCGCCGGTTCGGCAGCGCGGTGGCTGCGCTGGATGCGCTGCCCGATCTCGCGGCCAGCGGCGGCAAGGCGTACAAGATCGTCGCCGTCCGCCAGATCGAGGATGAAGTGAGCGCGGTGCGCCGTGCGGGCGCGCGGTACCTGTTTCACGATTCGGCGGATTATCCCCCGCTGCTGCGCACTCTGGAAAGCGCCCCGCCGATCCTGACCGCGCGCGGCGACGCCTCGCTGGCCACGCGGCCCTGCGTCGCCATCGTCGGCGCGCGCAACGCATCGGCAGCGGCGGTGAAGCTGGCGCGCGACTTTGCCGCCGCGCTGGCCGAGGCCGGGCTGGTGATTGTCTCCGGCCTTGCCCGGGGAATCGATGGTGCGGCCCATCGCGGCAGCTTGCCCGCCACCATCGGCGTGATCGCCAGCGGGATCGATATCGCTTACCCGCCTGAGCATGCGGACCTGCAGGAACGCGTCGCGCAGCAAGGCCTGCTGGTGGCCGAACAGCCACCCGGTACCGAACCGCGCGGGCGGCATTTTCCCAGCCGCAACCGAATCATTGCCGGGATCGCCAGCGGGACATTGATCGTCGAGGCCGCGCCGAAATCCGGTTCTCTCATCACCGCGCGTCTGGCGGGCGAAGCGGGGCGGGAGGTGATGGCGATCCCCGGCTCGCCGCTCGATCCCCGCTCCCACGGCTGCAACCAGCTGATCCGCGACGGGGCGGTGCTGGTGCAATCACCGGATGATGTCGTCGAGCTGCTGTCCGGCTTCGATGGTACGCCGCGCTCAGCCTTGCGAGAAATGCCGGCCATGTTCGACTATGCGCCAGAGGAAGCCGAAGCGGAAACTGATGCCGAACCGGCCGAAATCGCGGGCTTGCTGACCACTGCGCCGGTCTCTGTCGATGAGCTGATCCGCCAGAGTGGAGAAAGCCCGGGCGCGGTGCAGATCGCGTTGCTGGAACTGGAAGTGGCGGGACGGCTTGCTCGTCATGCGGGGGGACGCGTCTCGCTCAACGCTTGACGAAGATGCCAACCGCGACCCACCTTCACGCGTACACATACGCGTAAGCCATCACCGGCCCGCACAATATCATTGGAATTCCATGCAGCTCGTCATCGTCGAATCGCCGGCCAAGGCCAAGACCATCGAAAAGTACCTCGGCAAGGATTTCACCGTCCTCGCTTCCTACGGGCACATCCGCGACTTGCCGCCGAAGGATGGCTCCGTCCGCCCGGATGAAGACTTCGCGATGGACTGGGAGATGTACCGCGACAAGCAGTCGCGGGTGAAGGCGATCGCCGATGCGGCGAAGAAGGCCGACCGCCTGATCCTCGCCACCGACCCTGACCGCGAAGGGGAAGCGATCAGCTGGCACGTGCAGGAACTGCTGAGGAGCCGCCGCGCGCTGCCCAAGGAAGTGGAGCGCGTGACGTTCAACGCGATCACCAAGCAGGCGGTGACGGATGCGATGAAGGCGCCGCGACAGCTCGATACCGACTTGATCGATGCCTATCTCGCCCGCCGCGCGCTGGATTACCTGTTCGGGTTCACGCTGTCCCCCGTGCTGTGGCGCAAGCTGCCCGGTGCCAAGAGCGCGGGCCGCGTGCAATCGGTCGCCCTGCGGCTGATCGTGGAGCGGGAGCGGGAGATCGAAGCGTTCATCCCGCAGGAATACTGGTCCGTCGTCGCGCGGATGGAGCAGGACGGGACCGAGTTCGACGCCCGGCTCGTGACATTCGACGGCAAGAAGCTGGACCGGCTGTCGATCGGCGAGAAGGGAATGGCCGACGCGGCGAAGAAGGCGGTCGAGGAAGGCCGCTTCACGGTCGAGGATGTCGAGACCAAGCCGCTAAAGCGCAATCCGGCGCCGCCGTTCACGACCTCCACCCTGCAACAGGAAGCGGCGCGCAAGCTCGGCTATTCTGCCAGCCACACGATGCGGCTGGCGCAGAACCTGTATGAAGCCGGCGCGATTACCTACATGCGGACCGACGGCGTCCAGATGGACCCGAGCGCGATTTCCGCCTGCCGCAAGGCGATCGCCGATCGGTATGACGGGCACTACCTGCCCGAACAGCCGCGCCACTATTCCACCAAGGCGAAGAACGCGCAGGAAGCGCACGAGGCGATCCGCCCGACCGAGTTCACCCGCGACCGCGCCGGTTCGGGCGACGAAGCGAAGCTGTACGACCTCATCTTCAAGCGCGCGATGGCGAGCCAGATGGCCGCCGCCAGCCTGGAGCGCACCACAGTGACGCTGCGCGATCCCACTGGCCGGCATGAGCTGCGTGCCACTGGGCAGGTCGTGAAGTTCGCCGGCTTCCTGGCGGTGTACGAGGAAGGGCGCGACCAGAAGGACGACGACGACGACAGCAACTTGCTGCCCCTGATGCGCAAGGGCGATGCCCCGGCGAAGAAGGACGTCACGGCCACGCAGCACTTCACCCAGCCGCCGCCGCGCTTTTCGGAAGCGAGCCTGGTCAAGCGCCTTGAAGAACTCGGCATCGGGCGTCCGTCCACTTACGCTTCCACCATCCAGACGCTGCGGGACCGGAGCTATGTACGGATGGAGAAGAACCGCTTCTTCGCCGAGGAATCGGGCCGGCTGCTAACGGCATTTCTGGAACGGTTCTTCGCCCGCTATGTCGGCTTCGACTTCACCGCCGAGATGGAAGAGGAACTGGATGACGTCTCCGGCGGCCGGGCCGAATGGAAGAAGGTGCTTGAGGCTTTCTGGCGCGACTTCAAGCCGAAGAGCGACGAAGTCATGGAGCGCAAGCCCTCCGAAATCACCGAGGTGCTGGACGAATTCCTGTCCGATTACCTGTTTCCCAGGACGGAGGACGGCACCGATCCACGCCGCTGCCCGCAATGCGATGGCGGACGGCTGGCGCTGCGCGGCGGACGCTATGGTGCGTTCGTCGCGTGCTCCAACTATCCAGAATGCAAGTATACCCGCCGCTTCGCGCAAGGCGGCGCGGAAGGCGCCGATGCGGGTGAGGACGAAGTGCTGGGCACCGATCCGGAGACCGGAGAGGAAATCCAGCGCAAGGTTGGCCGTTTCGGGCCCTACGTCCAGCAGGGAGAGGGCAAGGAGGCCAAGCGCGCCTCCATTCCCAAGGACCTGGAGGAGCTTGATCTGGAATGGGCAGTGCGGCTGCTGAGCCTGCCGCGCGAGATCGGCCAGCACCCTGAAAGCGGCAAGCCGATCACCTCCAGCATCGGGCGCTATGGTCCGTACCTTGCCCATGATGGCAAGTACGCCAAGCTGACGTCCACCCGCGACGTGTTCGAAACCGGCATGAACGCGGCGGTTACCCTGCTGGCGGAAGCGGCCAATCGCGGTCCGGGCCAGCGCGCCAAGGCGGAGCCGATCAAGACGCTGGGCGCGCACCCTACCAGCGCGGGCGAAATGAAGGTGATGGCGGGCCGCTATGGCCCCTACGTCACCGACGGGACGACCAACGCGACCCTGCCAAAGGACATGAAACCGGAAGACTTGACGGAAGCGCAGGCGATCGAACTGATCGACGCCCGCGCAGCCAAGGGGCCCGCGAAGAAGAAGAAAGCCCCGGCGAAGAAGGCGGCTGCCAAGAAACCTCCGGCCAAAAAGGAAGGCGCCAAGAAGACGGCGGCAAAAAAGGCTCCAGCGAAGAAAGCTGCGCCCAAGAAGGCTGCGGCCGAAAAGAAGGCCGCAGAGGGCGATTCCTGAGGAGGACGCATGTCGATACTGTTGGCCAGTGCGCTTGTCGCGGCGAGCTTTGATCCCAATGCTACGCCCGCGATCGACCGAATGTATCCACGGGATGCTTTGCGCGATGGGCGTTCCGCGGGCGCGGTGGTGACGCTGGTGGTCCCGCCTGACCGCAAGCTTCGTTCCTGCACGGTCGGCGCCGTCGTGGGGGATGAGAAGCTTGGGCGGAGCATGTGTTCGCTGATCGAGAAAGCAAACCCGCGTTTCCGGCCTGCAGCGGGCCCGGACGGGCAGCCGGCTGTTGGGGTGATCGAGACCTACATCTCCCTGGCTCTTCCCGAGACGAAGATGGGCCGCGCGGTGAAGGAGGTGACCGCGAGCCCCGACATTCGACTGACCGTCAACCGGTTGCCAGCGGATGCCGGGGAAGCGCTGGACCTTCCGGTAACGGCGCTGGTGGACGAGAGCGGGGCTGTGACCTTGTGCGAGCACGTGGCTGATGCCCCCGCACCCTTCGGCGACATTGCATGCCAGCAGGCCGGCGGGATCACCTTCCCGCCCGTCGCCGATTCAGGCGAAGCGGTCTCCCATGTTCGGGAAGTGAAGGTCCGGTTCGAGGCAAACGCAGGCGAACCGTCTTCCCAACAGGCCGGCTAGGGCAGGGACCTTTCGCATACCCAACCGTTCTCGTCGTTATGCTCCAGCCACGTGATCAGAAGAACCCGCCCCGTTCGGCCGGGGATGGGAGTAGTACGGCTCCGGCAGTTCAGGACGGGCTGCCGATGCCGCGGCGCGTCTGGGCGATTGCGGCGATCTCGTTCGGCACGGCGCTGTTCGTGGTCGATGGAGCGATTGCCAACGTCGCGCTGCCCACGATTGCGCGGGAGCTTGGGGTCGACAACGGCGCCGTGACCAATGTGGTGACCGTCTACCAGCTGGTGCTGGTGATGGTGCTGCTGCCGTTTTCCAGCCTCGGTGACCGGGTCGGGCACCGCACGCTTTACCAGATCGGGCAGGCGCTGTTTCTCGTCTCCTCTGCCATGGTGATGCTGATCTCCAGCTTCGGCTGGCTGCTTGTAGCCCGGGCAGTCCAGGCGCTGGGTGCGGGAATGGCGCTGAGCGTTTCGGCGGCGATGCTGCGTGAGGCTTATCCCGCCCGCAGCCTTGGCAGCGGGATGGGGATCAACTCGGTGGTGGTTGCGTCTTCTGCGGCGCTCGCGCCGACGCTCGGCGGCTATATCGTCGCCCATCTGGACTGGCACTGGGTGTTCGTGGCCGCCGTGCCGCTGGCGGGCGTTTCCCTGCTGCTTGGCCGGGCCTTGCCTGATCCGGTAAAGATCGCGCGCAAACCCGAATGGGCCAGCGGCTTGTGGAGCGCGGTGACCGTGCTGCTGCTGATCGGAGGCCTCCAGATCGGCACGCATGGCGGCGGAGCGGTGGCGGGGATCGGCCTCTCGCTTGCGGGCGTGGCTTCGGCGGTCCTGCTGGTCCGGCGAGAGCGGAAGCGGGCGAACCCGGTCGTGCCGGTGGACCTGATGGCAAAGCCGGTGATCGGCCTTTCGGCGCTGGCGGCCGTCTGCGCCTTCGTCGCGTCCGGTTCCCTGCTTCTGTCGCTGCCGTTCCTGTTCGAGGAAGGAATGGGCTATGCCCCGGACGAGGTCGGCCTACTGCTGCTGCCGTTCCCGCTGACGATGCTGATCGTTGCCCCTGCGGCCGGGTGGCTGTCGGATCGCATCGCGGCGACCAAGCTGGGGGTGACCGGCATGGGGATTGCCGTCGTCGCCCTGCTGCTGCTCGCCTTCATGCCCGATCAGCCGGGCCCGTTCGGCATCGCCTGGCGGCTGGCGCTGTGCGCGCTCGGCTTCGGGTTGTTCTTCGCCCCGAACTCACGGCTGCTGATTGGGCAGGCCCCGAAGAACCGTGCGGCCGCGGCGGGCGGGTTGCTGTCCACTTCACGCCTTTCGGGCCAGACCCTAGCGGCAGCGCTGGTCGGCATCCTGCTGGCGGCCGGACTGGGGCTGGGCCCGTGGCCGATGCTGTTCGCCTGCGCGCTTGCGCTGGTGGCGGCGCTGTGTAGCCTTGTGCGGTTCCGCTCGGTGATGGCAGCGGGCGGGCGAGCTTCGCTGGCGCGGGAGTGACGCGTTGAAAATGGACCGTCAGCGCTAGCGCTCCGGAGCGGTTTAACTGAAGGGGTGCGCTGGTGTTTTCACTTCTTGTCGCGGCTTCGATCACGCTGCCTGCATTGGGAATGCCATTGGTGCAATCCCTGGCGATCGACATGGGCAGTGGGCGCAGCCTGAATACGGGGGCCAAGGTTTCGATCATGGTCGATCCCAAAGGCGGGATCCTCGACTGCCGCGTTCTGGCTGTTGCGGGCGACGAAGACACTGCGGACCGGATGTGCAAGCTTTTGACGCGGCGGAAAATCCGCCCGGCAACCGACCCGCAGGGAAACACCCTACATTCAATGCTGCAGACGACCATATCGTTTACGGACGCACCCCATCTGCGCCAAAGGTTCATGGGGGCGCTGAAGGCTGTTTCGCTCCCTGCCGACATCCAGCTGCAGACATCGGCTGTGGCGCCGGGTTCTCCCGAAAGAAGAGCGGAACTTACCGTCGTGATCGGCGAACAGGGGCGGCTGCTTGCCTGCGAGCCCGAAGGTCCGCCGGACCCGTTCTCCGAAGCTGCGTGCGCCTATCTGGCCGATATCAAGCTGCCGAAGCTGGAGCCGCAACCCGGCGTTCCTGTCCGCCATGCCCGCAGTTTCACCGTCGCTTTCGTCCCCGAAGGACCCGCTCTTCCTGACTAGAGCAACCGCGCGTTGCCTGAAAAACCGCTCTACTTCACCCAGTCGAGGCCCATTTCCTCGTAGACCTCGCGGCTTTCGGACCAGTTTTCCTCTACCTTCACGTGGAGGAACAAATGCACCTTCACACCCAGAAGCTCGCTCAATTCCTTGCGGGCCGCTTCGCCGATGGCCTTGATCCGCTGCCCGCCCTTGCCAAGCACGATCGGGCGCTGGGTTTCCCGGCCGACGACGATCACCTGGTGGACTTCCACGCTGCCGTCTTTCCGGTGCGTGTACGCTTCGGGCCGGACGGCGCTGTCGTAGGGCAGCTCCTCGTGCAGCTGGCGGTAAAGCTGTTCACGCGTGATCTCGGCCGCCATCAGGCGTTCGCTGGCGTCCGACACCTGATCTTCCGGATAGTGCCAAGGCCCTTCCGGCATCAGGGAGGCGAGACGGTTCTTGAGCTGGTCCACGCCTTCGCCGGTGATCGCCGAAACGAAGAACACTTCTTCGAAATCGACTTTCCCGGTCAGGTCCTGCGCCAGCGTCAGCAGCGGCTCCTTCTTGCTCACGTCGACCTTGTTCAGCACCAGCAGCTTGCGCTCCGGACGGTCCTTGAGGACTTCCAGCAGGGGTTCCAGCTGGTGTCGGCGCTGCTTGATCGGATCGACCACCAGCAGGATGGCGTCGGCCTCGTGTGCGCCTTCCCAGGCCGCCTGGACCATGGCGCGATCAAGCCGCCTGCGGGGTGCGAAAATGCCGGGCGTATCGGCCAGGATGATCTGCGCGTCGCCGCAGAGCGCGATGCCGAGCAGCCGGGCGCGGGTGGTCTGCGCCTTGGCCGAGACAATCGCGACCTTCTGCCCGACCAGCTGGTTGACCAGGGTCGACTTCCCCGCGTTCGGCGGGCCGATCACGGCGACGACACCGCAGTGGGGCGCTTTGGTCTGTTCGGGGTTAGTTGAAGGGGTGTCTGTCATTGGGGCGTTACTCGGCAAGGAAGAGGAGAAAGCGGCCAGTCGGCACGCCGGGAAAACGGGAGAGGAGAGATGCGGTAATCGCGATCATCCGTACCGCTCCATGAAGCGCCGGGCAGCCTCGGTTTCGGCGTCCTGCTTGCTGGGACCTTCGGCCTCGACCGCGCCGACCTTGTGCACGGAGACGCGCACGGTGAATTTCGCCGCGTGATCGGGGCCGGAACGATCGACCACTTCGTATTCCGGGCCCTTGCGGCGGTTGCCGGCGGCCCATTCCTGCAGAGCGCTTTTCGGGTGCTTGCGGCGGCCCGCGTCGCTTTCGAACGTGTCCTTCCAGATTTGGTGGACCAGATCGCGGCTGGGCTCGAAGCCGCGTTCAAGGAAGCTGGCCCCCAGTAGCGCCTCGATCACGTCACCCAGGATGTTGTCACTGTCCGCCCCGCCGTCCTCCCGCGCCTGCTTGCCAAGGCGGACATGGGGCGGAAGCCCGATGTCCCGCGCAATCGACGCACAGGTTGTCCGGGCGACCAGCGCATTCAACCGCTGCGACAGCTTGCCTTCGGGGCCATCGTTTCGTCGGTACAGCCATTCGGCCATGGAAAGGCCAAGGACCCGGTCGCCGAGGAATTCCAGCCGTTCGTAATTGCGCGGTTCCGCGGTGCTGCCGTGGGTCAGGGCTTCCAGCCAGAGCGCTTCGTCCTGCGGGTCTATCCCGATTCCTTCAAGCCAGGTGCGGGTTTCCGGGGGCAGGCTCACCATGCGATCCATTGCCCGATCCGGTCCCACCGTGCGGCGGTGAACCAGCTGATGGGGTTGTACCATTCGGCCGAACCGTCGGTGGACCACATCATCACGGTGGCGCGGCCGATCAGCCGGTCCTGCGGCACCAGCCCGACGCCGCCGCCGGGCGTTGCCGGAAACCGGCTGTCGAGCGAGTTGTCGCGGTTATCGCCCATCATGAACACCATCCCTTCCGGAACGACGACAGGGTCGGTCGTATCCTGCGCGGTAGGGCCGAAGTCGAGGATGTTGTAGCTGACCCCGTTCGGCAGCGTCTCCCGATATTGGGGATAGCGGCACACTGCGGTACCATCTGCGGCGCGGCTGACAAAACGGGGCTCCGCGCAGAACGTGTTGGGCGAGACGGGGATGACGAAGTCTTCGACCCTCTGCTTGGGCACGGCGGAGCCGTTGATGAACAGTGTGCCGGACCGCATGGCGATCTGGTCCCCCGGCACGCCGATCACCCGCTTGATGTAGTCGGTTCCGTCGATGGGATGCTTGAAGATCGCGGTGTCCCCGCGTTCCGGCGCATTCGCGAGGATGCGTCCCGGAATCAGCGGCACGCCGAAGGGCAGGGATGCGCTGGAAAAGCCATAAGGCCATTTTGCCGCCAGCAGGTAATCGCCGTCCCACAGCCGCGGCAGCATCGATTCGCTTGGGATGCTGAATGGCGAGAAGATGAAGCTGCGAAACACGATCACCACGATTGCAAGCTTCAGGACGAAGACGACGAAGCTGTCTTCCTCCTTTTCCTTGCGAGGCTTTTCCGCAACGGGCGCGGGCGGGGTCTGGTCCATTGCGCGCTCTTGTTGGCGGCGGCCACGATCGTCAAGCGTTACCCGCCGGACCACACCTGCGTTTCGATTGGCGCGGCCGCGGTCACGCCTTACAGGCGCAGCAAAGCTTCGGGGATGAAAAGGACGATCCATGACCGTGGTGGCCGCGTACGAGTACAGGGACGGGAAGCGCACCGCGGAGGTTGCGTTGTCGCCGGCCGAACCGCGGACCAGCCACCGGGGCGATTTCACCTGGGTCGGCCTGCTGGAGCCGAACGAGGAGGAAATGCGCGTCTGCGCCAAGCGCTTCGGCCTGCACCCGCTGGCGGTGGAGGACGCGCTGCACGCCCATCAGTTGCCCAAGATCGAGGTCTATGGCGATCAGCTGTTCGTGGTCGCGCGTACGGCCACGGCACGCGATGGACGGATCGTGTTCGGGGAAACGGCGTTCTTCCTGTCCGCCGATCACATCGTCACGGTTCGCCATGGGTCCGATCAAGGGCATGCCAGTCTCAGGTCCCGCCTGGAAGAGCGGCCGGAGCTGCTGGCCCACGGGGTGGACTACGTGCTCCACGCCCTGCTGGACCTGATCGTGGATCAGTACTTCCCGCTGATCGACGGTGTCAGCGCGGAAGTGGAGCATCTGGAGGGGCTGGCGCTAAATTCGGGATTGTCTCTGGAAGAGACGCGGCGCCTGTTCAGCCTCAGGCGCGATTTGCTCCACTTGCAGCGCATCTTGATCCCGATGGAAGATGTCTGCGCCCGGCTGGTAAACCTGGAACTGCCGGCGATCGATCCGGAGGTTCGCCCCTACTTCCGCGATGTCCTGGACCACGTGCGGCGGGTGGAGACGATGACCGGCCTGATGCGGGAGGTGCTGAGCTCGGTCATGGAAACCAGCGCGCTGATCGAGCAGCAGCAGCAGAACCAGATCACGCGCAAGCTGGCCGCCTGGGCGGCGGTCCTTGCCGTCCCCACCGCAATTGCAGGGATCTACGGCATGAATTTCGAACACATGCCGGAGCTTCGCTGGGAATACGGGTACTTTGCCGTGCTGGGCCTGATCGCGCTGATCTGCCTGACGTTGTGGCTCCGATTCCGGAAGTCCGGCTGGCTCTAGAGCGATCCGGGTCAGGTTGCATGACCCGACCCGGAAAATCGCTTTTGCTCAGCGGAGCAGGACGAGTTCTTCCGCCATCGTCGGGTGGATTGCAATCGTCGCGTCGAAATCGGCTTTCGTCAGCCCGGCCTTCACCGCGACTGCGGCAGCCTGGAGAATCTCGGGCGCATCCGGGCCAAGCAAGTGGATGCCGACGATCCGCTCACTCTCGCCTTCGCAGATCATCTTGTAGAGTGCGCGTTCGTTGCGTCCGGCCAGCACGTTCTTCATCGGACGGAAGTCCGACTGGTACACCTTGATCGAACCCAGCGTGTTGCGCGCTTCGCTTTCGGTCATGCCGACGCCCGCCAGCGGCGGATGGCTGAACACCGCGCTGGGCACGTGGTCATAGCTGACCTTGCTCGGCTTGCCGCCGAACACCGTATCGGCAAACGCCTGCCCTTCGCGGATCGCGACTGGAGTCAGCTGGACCCGGTCGGTCACGTCACCGACCGCATAGATGCTTTCCACGCTCGACTTGTTGAATTCGTCGACCTTGATCTCGCCGCGCTCGCCCAGTTCGATGCCGACGTTTTCCAGGCCAAGGCCTTCGGTGTTGGGCACGCGGCCGATGGCGTACATCACGCAATCGACTTCCATGTCGTCATGATTGGTCATCGACACGCGCAAGGTGCCGTCCAGGTTCTTCTCGATTCCCCGGAAGGCCGCGTTGAAGCGGAACTGTATTCCCTTGGCGAGGGAGATCTGGAGCAGGCGGCCGGTCAGCGTCTCGTCATAGCCGCGCAGCAGCTTGTCGGACCGGTTGATGAGGGTGACCTTGGAGCCGAACTCGTTGAAGATTCCCGCGAACTCGTTGGCGATGTAGCCCGCGCCGGCGATCAGGATACGCTTGGGCAAGGCGTCGAGGTGGAATGCCTCATTGGACGTGATGCCAAGCTCGTGCCCCGGGCAATCGGGAATCATGGGCCGGGCGCCGACCGAAACCAGAATATACTTCGCGGTGATCCGGCTGCCGTCGGCCAGCGTTACCTCGTTCGGTCCGGTGACTTTTGCCCGCTGGTCAATGATCCGCACGCCGTGGTTATCCAGCGTCTGGGTGTAGAGGCCGTTCAGCCGGTCGACGTCGGCCAGCACGTTGTCGCGCAGGATCCGCCAGTCGAAGGTCGGGTTTTCGATTTGCCAGCCGAACCGCTTGGCGTCTTCCAGGTCTTCGGCAAAGTGCGCGCCGTAGACCAGCATCTTCTTAGGGACGCAGCCGCGGATCACGCAGGTTCCGCCGACCCGGTATTCCTCCGCCACCGCGACTCGCGCGCCGTGGGCGGCTGCCACGCGGCTTGCCCGCACGCCGCCGGAACCGGCACCGATGGTGAATAGATCGTAGTCGAAATTGGCCATGATTGCTCCCTTCGCGCCAGGCTGCGCTAATCGCTAGGACGTGCGATGTGAAGCCTTCAGCCGTCCCGGCGGACTTCGATCCGAAGGACGAAGTCAGCCGGGTGTTGCAGTGTCGTAGCGGGAAACGGCGCCCCGGGCATCAGGCGTTTCCTGTCGCGCGCCAGCGGCAAGCGCATCGCGTTTGCAGCCTTGGGTGCGCGACAGGAAGTCGTGTCCTCAGCTGCGGGCAGCAGAGGGCGCGCCGCCGCCCGAGCGGCCTGCGCCGCCACGCCGGCGGCGCTGACCGCCGTTGTTTTCGCCAGGCCGGCCGCCGCGATTGGAACGCTGCGGCTTCGCACCGTCGCGATCCGCGGCAGCACCGGCGGGGCGCGGTTTGACGCGCGGACCGTTGTAGCCTTCACGGCGGCGTTCACCGCGTTCCTCCCGCGGATCGGCGGGAGCAACGGCCTTGACCCGCTCGACTTCCGCGCGGAAGTTCTCCGGCAGGGGAACCTGCTCCAGCGTGACCTTGGTCAGCTTCTGGATGTCCTTGAGGTACGGACGTTCATCCGGCGCGCAGAAGCTGATCGCGATGCCATCGGCCCCGGCGCGCGCGGTGCGGCCGATCCGGTGGACGTATTGTTCCGGCACGTTCGGCAGTTCGAAGTTCACCACGTGGCTGACGCCGGACACATCGATCCCGCGCGCGGCGATATCGGTTGCGACCAGTACCTTGACGCTGCCTTGGCGGAATTCGTCCAGTGCGCGTTCGCGCTGCGGCTGGCTCTTGTTACCGTGGATCGCGTTGGACTTGATCCCAGTCGCTGCCAGCTTGCGAACGACGCGGTCGGCCCCATGCTTGGTGCGGGTGAACACGAGCACGCGGTCCATCTCGCGCGACGCGAATCCTTCGCGCAGCACGATGGTAAGCAGCGCCTGCTTTTCCGATTGTTCGCAGAAGGCAACCAGCTGTTCCACCTTCTCGGCGGTCGTGGCTGCCGGTGCGACGGAGACTTGCGCCGGATCGGTCAGGTAGCGGCTGGCAAGATCCTTGATCGCCTTGGGCATCGTGGCGGAGAAGAACAGCGTCTGGCGCTGCTTGGGAAGCAGGCCGACGATCTTCTTCAGCGCGTGGATGAACCCGAGGTCCAGCATCTGGTCCGCTTCGTCGAGCACGAGGATCTCGACTTCGCTGAGGTCAAGCGCGCCCTGATCGGCAAGATCGACCAGGCGTCCCGGCGTGGCGATCAGGATGTCGACGCCGCGCGCCAGTTCCTGCCGGTTGCGATTTACCGAGGTGCCGCCGAACACAGTGGCAATCTTGAGATGAGCGAACTGGGCATAATCGCGAGCGCTGTCGGCGATCTGGCCGGCCAGTTCCCGCGTCGGGGCGAGCACTAGCATCCGGCAGCAGCGGCGACGCGGCTGCTTGTTCGCGGCGACCAGACGGTCGATCGACGGCAGCATGAATGCCGCCGTCTTGCCGGTGCCGGTCTGAGCGATGCCGAGAAGGTCGCGGCCCTGCAGAACAGTCGGGATCGACTGGGTCTGGATGGGGGTAGGCGTATCGTAGCCTTTCAGCTCGAGCGCCTGGAGAACGGGCTGTGAAAGCCCGAGTGTTTCGAATGTCATTTTGGAAAACTCGCATGCAATGCGGCGGCGCGCAGCCCAACAGGCGCGCGCATCCGCGGGTTGGAACAACCCGCGTGAAAAGGGAAGCTCTGTAAAGAACCGAAGCACTGCCGGGGCGGCAAACCGCCTGTTCACGCTACTGCGCGCTTCGATGGAGGCCATGTGGGACCGGATGCGCGAAAAGTCAATCCGACGCCCGCTGAAGTCCCACAAAAACGGCTTGAATTAGGTGTTTTGCACATACTGTGGTAGAAGAGCTCCACCGTTGTCGAAGAAACGCGACGGGTTGGCACGGTGCCTTCCGCCGGGAACAAAGACGCACTCCTCCGCCACGAAGGCATTGGAGCACGACCGACAGGAACCGCTGCCTACGCTTCGGCCCGATCCCGGGCGGATTTCCGAAGAAGCGTGCCTGCGACCTTTGTTCGGCCCCTTGTTCGAAGCAAGCAACTGGAGAGATAACTTGCAACAGAGTTCCGAATTCTGTGAAGCCCGCGCCCGCGAAGCCGCTGCCGAAGCGAAATCAGCCAAGCTTGCGAACGTGCGCGACCGGGCCCGCCGATCGGCCACAGCGTGGCGGCAGATGGCCCGCCTTGCCCGTTCGGTCGCGAAAGACCGGGCCGACCGGGCACGCGACGTGGCCATGGGAAGGCAGGAGGGCAAACCTTCATGGACATGAACCAGCTTCTGTTCGAGCACCAGCTTGCTCTGATGAACGCCAGTGGGCAGCTTACGGGTGAGCGGGAAAGGCATGTCGCCGACGCCCGCCGTTATGCCTCAGAGATCGTGAGCCTGCGCCGAGAGCTGGGCGCGCGCGATTACCCGTTCGTCGATGTGTCCCGTGCCGCTGTGCCGGACTTCTGCGCCTGACGCTTAGAAGCCTCAACGCCTTCTCGGTTCACTGCTGAGTTCATAACTCCTCCTCCGCCATTGCGGACTCAAGCTGCCAGCGCCAGAACCGGGCGCGATGCCGCAAGCCCTGATCCGCTCCGCCACCTTCCGGCCCCTGGCCTATCGCGCGTTCCTGCTGATCCTGATCGGCAGCCTGCTGTCCAACTTCGGCAATGCGATCGAATCCGTCGGCGCCGCCTGGCAACTGACCGCGACCGGCCAGCCGGCAGACGTCATCGCCCTGGTGCAGACCGCGACCAATCTGCCGATCATGCTCCTGGCCCTGCCTGCCGGAGCCTGGGCCGATATGTTCGACCGCCGGATCGTGATGCTTCTCGCGCAAGGAGCGATGTTTTTGGTCTCGATCGTGCTGGTCGTGCTGGCATTTGCCGGGATCACTCCGCCACTGGCGATTATCGGGCTGACCGCGCTGCTGGCCTCCGGCGTCGCGTGCTTCAATCCGGCGCTGGCCGCTTCCATCGGCAGCATCGTTCCGCGAACGGAACTGGCCGCGGCGGTGGCGCTGAACATCCTTGCCTTCAACTTCGCGCGCACTGCGGGCCCGGCCCTTGGTGGAGCGATCGTGTCCGTCGGAGGGGCAGGGGCGGCGTTCGTCGCCAATGCGCTGAGCTACCTCATGGTGATCGTGGTGCTGTGGCGCTGGCAGCCGGCACCGGCTGAGCCAAAACCGCGCCGCCGGTTGCACGCGGTGATCGGCGAGGGGTTCCGCCATGCGTTCGGCTCAGCGCAGATCCGCACGATTCTGTTGCGCGCGGTGACCTTTACGGCGACCGGTGCCGCCGCCTGGGCGCTGATGCCGCTGGTCGCGTCCGATATGCTCGGCAGCGGATCGGCAGTCTATGGCCTGCTGCTGGGCGCGCTGGGGCTGGGCGCGGTGATCGGCGCGTTGACGAGCACATGGTTCCGCGCCCGCTACAGCGGGGAGGCGATCATCCGCATGGCGGGTATCATCTATGGAATCGGCAGCATCGGGATCGCCCTGCAGCCCGGACTGGTGCCGATGCTGACCCTGCTGGTGATCGCTGGGGCGGGCTGGGTTCAGGCTTTGTCCGGATTCTCGGTAGCCGGGCAATTGTGGTCCCCGCGTGAGGTCGTTGGGCGGATCGTGGCGCTGGTTTCCAGCCTGACCTTTGGCGGGATTGCGCTTGGCAGCTGGTTGTGGGGTCACTTCGCGGAAACCCACGGGGTCGCTGCCGCACTGGCAGCCTCGGGCGCCGGGATGATCGTGTTGCCGTTGATCGGCCTCCTATTCCCGATGCCGGCGCATGAAGCGCCGCAACCCGCCTAAGATCAGGTCTGCTCAGCGTGAGATGCGCTGTTCCCGGCACCGTGCGGGGCGTAAAGGCGGGATAGCGCCTTCACGCCCCGAAGCTTCAGCCGAGACCGGCCATTTGCAGCAGGTTTTCGGTGCTTGGATCGAAGCTTTCGCCGCCCTTTTCGATCTTCTTGGCGATATCCTTGCCCAGTTCCACGCCGAACTGGTCGAACGGGTTGATCCCCATCAGGACAGCGTTGGCGAACGTGCGGTGTTCGTGGAAGGCAATCAGCGCGCCGAGCGTGGCGGGATCGATATCGTCGCACAGGATCGTGGCTGACGGACGGTCTCCCGGATAGGACCGGGCCGGGTCCGGGCTCTGCCTGCCGGCCATCAGCGCCGCGCCCTGGGCAAAGCAGTTCATCAGCAGGATTCGGTGATGCGCCGGGTCGAGATCGTCCCCGGGCGCGATCGAGGCGATGAAGTCCACCGGCACCAGGTTAGTGCCCTGGTGCAGAAGCTGGAACACCGCATGCTGTGCGTCGGTGCCGACGCCGCCCCAGGTAATCGGCGATGTCGGCGCGTCCACGGGATCGCCTTCGGCGGTCACGCTCTTGCCGTTGGACTCCATTTCCAGCTGCTGGAGATAGTCGGAAAACAGACCCAGCCTTTCATCGTAGGCGAATACGGCGCGGGTCTGGGCCTGGCGGAGACGGGTATAGTACTGATCGGCAAAGGCTGCGCGCAGCGGCAGGTTGGCTGCGCCGTTCGCACTGTGGAAGTGCCGGTCCACCGTGGCCGCGCCATCGAGGAACGCTTCGAAATCGTTCCACCCTATCGCCAGCGCGATGGGAAAGCCGATGGAGGACCACAGCGAATACCGCCCGCCGACGCTTTCGGCGAACGGAAGGACACGGGTTTCGTCCACGCCCCATTCCACCGCTTTTTCCGGATAAGCCGTCAGCGCGATTACCCGGCCATAGGGATCCTGAACGCCGTTTTCCTCCAGCCACCGCAGCGCGCTTTGCGCGTTGGTCATCGTCTCGATGGTGGTGAAGGTCTTTGAGGCAACCGCGATCAGAGTCGTTGCGGGATCGCAGGCGGCAAACGCCCGTTCCAGCGCGACGCCATCGATGTTCGACACGACATGGACATCCACCAGCGCGAGGTCGTGGGTCAGCGCATCGACCGCCAGCGCGGGACCGAGTGCCGAGCCGCCGATGCCGATGTGGATCAGGTGCTTCACTTCCCCCAGCGCGCCTTCGTGAATCGCCTGGACCAGCAGGCGCATTCTTTCGCGCAGCGCGGAGGCTTCCTCCACGCTCGCCACGTTGCCCACCCCGCGCAGGGCGGAATGTTCAGCGGCGCGGCCTTCGGTCGGGTTCACGACCTCACCGGCGAACAAGCGGCGGCGCATTTCATCGAAACCTGCGCTTTCGGCCAGCTGTTCGAACCCGGCGATCAGTCCTTCCGTCAGGTGGGTCTTCGACCAGTCGAACAGCACGCTGCCCTGGTCCAGCTGGATCCGACCGGACAAGCGGGAAACCCGCTCCGGGTCGGCGGCGAACAATTCGGTAAGGGTGGGAACCGTCTCGGTCGCGATCCGTTGCCATGCCTCGCCGTGCGGTATGCTCATGCCGATCTCCTGAAGGGTGTGTAGTAGGATGCCGGATGGCTAGCCGCTCCGGCATCCATTTGGAACCGGAAACGCTCCCTTGCCCGGGCGGCCGTGTCCGGTTACGCCAGCAACTTTCAGGCGCAACTTTTGGGCCGCTACCTTCGGCCCTGGGGAGAGAGCATGTCCGGCAATATCGGCGAACTCGAACGCCGCCGCGCCGCCGCCCACCTCGGCGGGGGTGAACGGCGGATCGCCGCCCAACACGCCAAGGGCAAGCTCACGGCGCGGGAACGCCTCCTGGTCCTGCTGGACGAAGGATCGTTCGAGGAGCTCGACATGTATGTCGAGCACAACTGCACCGACTTCGGCATGGCGGAGCAGCGCATTCCAGGGGATGGAGTCGTAACCGGCAGCGGCACGATCGACGGGCGGCTGGTGTTCGTCTTTTCCCAGGATTTCACCGTGTTCGGCGGGTCCTTGTCGGAACGGCACGCGCAGAAGATCTGCAAGATCATGGACATGGCGATGAAGGTCGGCGCGCCGGTGATCGGGCTGAACGATTCCGGCGGCGCGCGCATCCAGGAAGGCGTCGCCAGCCTTGCGGGGTACGCCGAGGTGTTCCAGCGCAACGTGCTGGCCAGTGGGGTGGTGCCGCAGCTGTCCCTTATCATGGGGCCGTGTGCGGGCGGGGCGGTCTATTCCCCGGCGATGACGGACTTCATCTTCATGGTGAAGGATTCCTCCTACATGTTCGTCACCGGCCCCGAAGTAGTGAAGACCGTAACCAACGAGGTGGTCACGCAGGAGGAACTGGGCGGGGCAGTCACTCACACCACGCGGACCGGAGTCGCCGATCTCGCCCTGGAAAACGACATAGAGGCGCTGATGGCAGCGCGTGAGTTCATCTCCTACCTACCGGAAAACAACCGCAGCGGCGTACCGGATCGGCCTTGCGACGACCCGTGGGACCGGCTGGAGGAAAGCCTCGACACGCTGATCCCGGCAAATGCCAACCAGCCGTACGACATGCACGAGCTGGTGCGAAAAGTGGTCGATGAAGGCGAGTTCTTCGAGATTCAACCCAACCACGGCGCAAACATCATCTGCGGCTTCGGCCGGGTGGAAGGCCGCACGGTGGGCGTCGTGGCGAATCAGCCGATGGTGCTGGCCGGGGTGCTCGATATCAACTCATCGAAAAAGGCCGCGCGTTTCGTGCGGTTCTGCGATGCCTTCGGTATTCCGATCGTGACTTTTGTGGATGTGCCCGGATTCCTTCCCGGCACCGCGCAGGAGCATAACGGGATCATCAAGCACGGGGCCAAGCTGCTGTTCGCCTATGCCGAGGCGACCGTCCCCAAGATCACCGTCATTACCCGCAAGGCCTATGGCGGGGCTTATGACGTGATGGCGTCCAAGCACCTGCGCGGGGATCTCAATTACGCATGGCCGACTGCCGAGATCGCGGTGATGGGCGCCAAGGGCGCGGTGGAGATCATTTTCCGGGGACTTTCCGCCGAAGAGATCGCGGAGAAGACGAAGGAGTATGAGGACCGCTTCGCCAACCCCTTCATCGCGGCATCACGCGGCTATATCGACGAGGTGATCGTGCCGCATTCGACCCGGCGGCGGATCGCTTTGGGTCTGCGAAAACTGCGGAACAAGAGCCTGGAGAATCCGTGGAAGAAGCACGACAACCTGCCGCTGTGAGCAATTCGTCCCACGACTTCTGTCTCTTCTGTGCCGTTGGGCAGGGGGAGAAGGCGGAACAGTTCGTGTGGCAGGACGATCGTGTGGTCGCCTTCCTCGATCTCCGACCGATCCGCCCCGGCCATGTCCTCGTGATCCCGCGGGAGCACCATCCCTACTTCGTGGATTTGCCGGAACCGCTTCTGGCCCACATTGCCGTCGTCGGGCAGAAGCTGGCGCGCGTCGTGCAGGAGCTTTCGGGGGTGGAGCGAATTGCCTTCGCCTTCAGTGGCGGCGATGTTGCGCATGCCCATGCGCACGTCTTCCCGATTCATGAATCGAGCGACATGACGTCCGGCCGGGAAATCGTGCAGCAGGATGTAACTTTCGCGCCGCGGCCGAAGGCGAGCGATGAGGAACGCTCCCGGTGGGCGGAACGGATTTGCGCAGGGCTCGCTGAAGCGGGTTTCCACCAGGGGAGCGCCAATGCAGACGGCGCCGCCACCGAGCGTCAGCGCGCTACAGGCTGAGACCTGAGGTGAACTCGACCGTCTTCACCATCGGATATGAACAGGCGACGCAGGATTCGCTGGTTGGAGCCCTGCGGGAGGCAGGCGTCGAAGTACTTGCCGACATTCGTTACCTGCCGCTGTCCCGCCGGCCCGGCTTCTCCAAGAACTCGCTGAAGGCGGCGGTCGAGGAGGCGGGGATCGCCTACCGCCACTTCAGGCACCTGGGCACACCTGCCGATGGGCGGGCGGCGGCACGCCGGGGGGATGGGCCCGAACTGGCGCGAATCTATTCGGGCCAGCTCGAATTGCCCGAAGCGCTGGCCCAGATGGCCGAATTGCGCACGCTTGCGGGAGAGAAGCGAGTGGCGCTGCTGTGCTATGAACGACGCGCGGCGGAGTGCCACCGCCGCCTGCTGATCGAAGCACTGCTGGCGGACTTCGAAACCATCGATCTGGAGCCGGCGCTTCTTCCCTGAGCGCGGCTCGGCTGGGCTAACGCAGTTGTTCGTCCAGGAATGCGGCGACGTCGTCCAGCGACACTGCGCGGTCAAGAAATGCATCGCCGATCCCGCGCAGCAGCACGAAGGGCAGGGTGCCCGCGTCCATCTTCTTGTCGTGCAGCATGTGCGCGGCGAGCGTTGCTCCGTCGCAGTCGAGGCCGAGCGTAGCCAGGTCATTTGGCAGGCCGGCGGCGGCGATGGCGCGCTTTACCCGCTCGGCTTCCGCTTCCGCCATCAGGCCGCGCCGCGCCGAATAGAAGGCGGCGAGCACCATGCCCAGCGCGACCGCTTCTCCGTGCAGGAGACGGTCCGAAAACCCGGTTTCCGCTTCCAGCGCGTGGCCGAAGGTGTGGCCGAGGTTGAGCAGGGCGCGCGCGCCGGTCGTCTCCCGCTCATCTTCCGCGACGATCCGCGCCTTGGCCTTCACGCTGGCGGTCACGGCATGATCCTGCGCAGCGCGGTCGCCGGCGAAGACGTTTGGCCCGTTTTGTTCGCACCAGGCGAAGAAGACGGCGTCGCCCAGGATGCCGTACTTGATGACCTCGGCGTACCCGGCGCGCATTTCGCGCACCGGAAGGGTGCCGAGCGCGTCGAGATCGGCCAGCACCAGCGCCGGCTGGTGGAACGCGCCGACCAGGTTCTTGCCCGCAGGGGTATTGATTGCAGTCTTGCCGCCAACGCTCGAATCGACCTGGGCAAGCAGGGTGGTCGGCAACTGAATGAAGCCGCAGCCGCGCTTCAGGATCGCTGCGGCAAACCCGGTAAGATCGCCGATGACTCCGCCGCCGAGCGCAAGGATGTGATCGCCGCGTTCGACTTCCTCGGCCAGCAGCCAGTCCACCGTACGGGCGAGGGTTTCCCAGCTCTTGGCACCTTCTCCGGGATCGAGCACCAGGAAGCGCGGATCGTGTCCGGCCTCGCGCAGCGAAGTCTCCACCGCGCCGCGCCAGTGCCGCGCGACCGTGCTGTCGGTGACAATCGGCACGCGCGCCTTGCGCAGCAGCGGCCCGCATTGTGCAGCCAGTGTGCCGAGCAGGGCGGGACCAACCCGGACCTCATAGGAACGGCCGGCGAGTTCAACCGGGATTACAGCCATGCGTCGAGTGCCTTCAGAATGTCGAGCACCGCATTCTGGTGCGGGCCCGCGGTGCTGGTGACCTTGATTGGCGCCTGCGAATAGGCAGGTTCCCGTTCGCGTTTGAGCCGTGCGATGATTTCGCGCGGATCGCCGCCGCGCAGCAAGGGCCGCGTATCCCTGCGCCCGGTCCGCTCAACGAGAGTGTCCACGTCGCTGTCGAGCCACACGGCAATTCCGCGCTCCAGAATCAGGGAGCGGGTTTCCGGCTGGACGAACGCGCCCCCGCCGGTGGCGAGCACGCCCGGTCCAGCTTCCAGGATGCGTGCGATCACCCGCCGCTCACCGTCGCGGAAATAGGGCTCCCCGAAGACTTCGAAGATGTCTGTGATCGGCATGTGAGCCGATTGTTCGATCTCGTCATCCGCATCGGTGAAACTTGTGCCGAGCAAGGCGGAAAGCTTGCGGCCGACCGTGGACTTGCCCACTCCCATCATGCCGACCAGCACGACCGGACGGTCAAGCCGCCGGGTCAGCGACTTGATCGCGGCATCGGAAAGTTCGGGAGGCTCGATGGTCATTGCCGCCATGCCTATAGATAGGCTAGGGCCGGGCGCAAGTTAGGCTGCGGGACGGGTACACGGCCGCAAAGTGCGAACAGGTGGCAATGGGCCGCAAGCTTGTCTGGATAAGTGTTCTGCTGTTGCTGCTGATCGCGTTCCTCGCGGTGGCCTGGTACGATGGCGGCCGTGAACCGCAGCGTCTGATCGAACAACCGGTCAGGCTGCCGGAGGGAATGGGATGAAGCGGTTTTTGTTGACGGGCGCGGCGCTGGCGCTTTCTTCCACGCTGGCGATCGCCGGTCCTCAGTCGCTTTTGCCGCCCGGGTTCGACACCCCGGCGCCGGCACCCGCCCCGGCGCCTTCTCCTACACCGACCCCGAGACCCGCGCCCACGTCGGAGCCGGTGGTGCAGCCGCTTCCCCGGCGCGCGCCCACACCTGCTCCCGCGCCGGCCCCGGCCCCGGCTCCCCGTGCCGCGACATCCGGCTTGCCCGAAGGGTTTCCTTCGCTGGCCGAGATCGAGGCGATGAGCCCGGAGGAAGTGGACGAGCTGTTCGGGTTGAAGCCGAAGTACGACATTCCCCCCGAAGCCCAGTGGGCCACCCGGCAGATCGGGGTGATCGGGCCTGAAGAACAGGGCTTCCCGGTCGATGCACTGGCCGCGCAGCCCGCGTCGCTGGTGCGTGCGGCGATCACCGCCACCGAAGGTCCGCTGGTCTCGCGCTGGGGCCACATCCTGCTGCGCCGCGTCGTAGCCAGCCGGCTGAATGCACCCCAGGGCATGGACCCGGTGGATTTCGCCGCGCTGCGGGCGGGGCTGCTCAACCGGATGGGGGAGGGGCAGGCCGCGCGCGCCCTGGTGCAGGACGTCGATTCCGCCAACTACAACACCGCGCTCGCCAACGCCGCGTTCGATGCGTACCTCGGCACTGGCGACGTACTCGGCATCTGCCCGGTCCTGCAGCTGAAAACGAGCTTGCGCGACGATCCCGAATGGCAGATGGCGCGGTCGATCTGCGCGTCCTTCTCGGGCGATGAACAACGGGCTGAGCGGGAGCTCGACCGGATGTTCTATTACGGCCTCGCGCCGCGAATCGATGTGCTGCTCGCGCAGCGTTACGCTGGTGCGGCCGGTCAGGGACGCCGCGCGGTGAACATCGAATGGGATGAGGTGGAGGCGCTCAACCCCTGGCGGTTCAGCCTGGCCGCCGCGCTTGGCGTGGAAATTCCCGAGGCGCTGCGGACCGATGCGGAAAACTGGTACAACTACGCCTCGGTGCTGCTTCCTTCGGTCCCGCTGGCGCAGAGGATCGCCGTTGCGGATGAGGCCGCCCGGGCGGGCATTCTCTCCTCAGCGGCGATAGTGGATCTCTACTCGCAAGTCTGGGCCGACAGCGAGATGGATGCGCGGTGGAACGCACGCGCCGACCGTCTGCGCGACGCTTATCTCGCCCAGAGCCCGGCGGCACGAATGGCGGCGATTGAGGAGTTGTGGGGCTCAGATCGGGATTACGGCCAGCAAGTGCTGACGGCCTACGCCGCGGCGCGGATGCCCGTGGCCGAGGAACTGGCCGAGGAAGCGCCGCCGTTGATCGCCTCCATGCTGACGGCAGGACTGGATCGCAACGCGGTGCGGTGGAGGCCGGTGCTGGAGCCGGGCAGCGAAGGCTGGGGCTTGCTTGCCGTCGCCGATCCCGCCTTGAGCGAAGCTGTGCCGACCAGTGCACTGGCCGATTACGTCGACAATGACGGCAGCACCGGCTTGCGCAAGAGCCGGTTCCTGTTCGCGGCGCTGGCCGGGCTGGGGCGGCTGGAGGACGACGCCGTGAACGATTTCTCCCGTAGCTTGGGGGTCAACCTGGTTCGGGAAAGCCCCTGGAGCCGCACGATCGGGCTCGCGGCGGAAAGCCAGAACGCCGCGCTGGTCGCACTGCTGGCTGCCGTCGGGATGCAAGGCGAGGGTTGGGACCGCATGACCGGCCGCCAGCTTTACCACATCGTCCGCGCGCTGGACCGGGCCGGGCTCAATGCCGAAGCACGGATGATCGCGGCTGAGGCTGTGGCGCGGGGATAACGCCATCGCCCAGCCGATCGAGGACTTCCTTGCCATGCTTGCGGCGGAGCGGGGAGCTGCCGCCAACACGATCGCGGCTTATCGCCGCGACCTTGAAGGGGCGGAAGACGCGATCGGAAATCTGGCCGCCGCGAGCCGCGATTCCCTGGCTTCGCTTGGTGCCGCATGGTCCGGACTCGCCCCGGCCAGTGTAGCGCGCAAGGCATCGGCCTTGCGGCAGTTCTATGGCTTCCTGCTCGATGAAGGGCTTCGGCAGGACGATCCATCCGCCGCTTTGCCGCGCCCGGTGACACGGCGGCCGCTGCCGCGAATCCTTGGGCATGACGATGTGGAAACCCTGTTTGCGCAAGCCGAGCGGGAAGCGGAAAGCGAGCGAAGCGAGGCCGTGCGCTTGCTGACCTTGCTGGAACTGCTTTACGGGTCCGGCTTGCGAGCAACCGAACTGGTGTCCCTGCCGCTGTCCGCCGTCCCCCGCGATGCGCCCTTTCTGACTGTGACTGGCAAGGGCGGGCAGCAGCGGATGGTACCGGTATCGGGCCGGGCGAAGCAGGCCCTGTCCCGCTGGCTTGCGATTCGCCCGGAAGGACACTTCCTGTTCCCCTCACGCGGGGGGCATCTTTCGCGCGTTCGCTTGTTTCAGGTGCTGCGGGATCTGGCCGCGCGCGCCAAGATCGACCCGCAGAAGATCAGTCCGCACGTCTTGCGCCATGCCTTCGCCACGCACCTGCTGGAAGGCGGAGCGGACTTGCGGGTGCTGCAGACCTTGCTCGGCCATGCGGACATTGCCACCACTCAGATCTACACCCACGTCGACTCAGCGCGGCTGGTGGCACTCGTCAATGAGCGGCATCCTCTTGCCCAGCGCGCTGGTCGCGACTAGCGGGACGCAATGATTTCCTATCTCGAATTCGAGAAGCCGGTTGCAGAGCTTCAAGCGCGTATCTCCGAACTGCGCGCTTCCGCCGAAGGCGACGGCATCGACATCACCGCGGAGCTGCAGCGGCTCGAACGCAAAAGCCAGGACCTGCTGAAAAGCACGTATGCCTCGCTTTCGCCCTGGCAGAAGACGCAAGTGGCCCGCCACCCCGCGCGCCCGCACTTCCTTGATTACGTCAACTCGGTGTTCGAGGATTTCGTGCCGCTGGGCGGGGATCGTCATTACGGGGAAGACCAGGCGATCCTTGGCGGCTTTGCCCGGCTGGGCGGCCGCAAGGTGATGCTGATCGGCCATGAGAAAGGTCACGACACCCAGACCCGGCTGAAGCACAACTTCGGGATGGGCAAACCGGAAGGGTATCGCAAGGCGATTCGCCTGATGGAGATGGCCGGACGATTCGGCCTTCCGGTCGTAACCCTGGTCGATACCTCGGGCGCCTTCCCGGGAATCGAAGCGGAAGAGCGTGGGCAGGCCGAAGCGATCGCCCGCTCCACCGAGGCGTGCCTTGCCCTGCCGGTGCCGATGGTGGCGACGATCGTCGGCGAAGGCGGTTCCGGCGGCGCGGTCGCGCTTGCCAGCGCAGAACGCGTGCTGATGCTGGAGCACGCGATCTATTCGGTGATCTCGCCGGAAGGCAGTGCCTCCATCCTCTGGCGCACTGCCGAAAAGGCGCCGCAGGCAGCCGAAGCGATGAAAGTCACGGCCCAGGACCTGCACCAGCTCGGCGTGATCGACCGGATTGTGCCGGAGCCGGTGGGCGGTGCGCATCGCGATCCGCAGGTAACCGCGGAAGCGCTGGCGCAAGCGATCGGTGAAGAGCTTGATGCTCTTTCCGGGAAAACCGCGCGGCAGCTCCGCCGGATGCGGGAAGACCGGTTCCTCGGGATCGGAGTGGGACAACCCCGGCGCCGTCTGCGCTAGCGGATCGGGAACGCGGCGCCGGAGGGCGGGTTACAGGATGACGGCAGCGGCAGGATAAGCCGCCCATTCGTGGAGAACCCGATAATGGCCCTCAGGATATTTTCGCAGATCAAGAGCTACACACTGGCGGGCGCAGCGTCGCTGGCGTTGGCAGCATGCAGCACCGTCCCGGGCGCCAACATCGCGCCGGGAACGCCGATTACCCCTGCGGAAGCGCAGCAGGGTGCGGAGTACCACCCGCAGCTCGTCAACGAATTCGGCGGAGAGATCGAAGGGCTTCAGGCCGATTACGTCCGGCAGATCGGGCAGAATATCTCCGTCCAGTCCGGACTGGGCAATGCGCGCTCCGACTTCAGGGTGACCCTGCTCAACAGCGATGCGAACAACGCCTTCGCGGTCCCGGGCGGCTACGTCTACATCACACGCGATCTCGTCGGGCTGATGGAGAACGAGGCGGAACTCGCCGCCGTGCTGGCGCACGAAGTCGCTCACGTCGCCGCGCGCCATTCCGCCCGGCGGCAGGCGACCGCGCAGCGCAACAGCATCCTCGGCGTGCTTGGTCAGGTTCTCTCCAGTGCCGTGCTGGGGAACAGCGGGTTGGGGCAACTTGGCCAGCGGATCGCCAGCACCGCGCCGCAATTGGCCACCCTCAGCTATTCGCGTGAGCAGGAACTGGAAGCGGACCGCCTCGGGATCGAGTACCTGCGGCAAGCGGGCTACGATCCCAGTGCGATGGCGACCCTGCTCGCCAAGCTGGCAGCCCAGAACACCCTCGACGCGCGGCTGCAGGGCAAGGACGCAACTATGCCGGAATGGGCATCGACGCACCCCGACCCTGCCAGCCGCGTGCAGGTGGCCCAAAGGCTTGCACAGGGCGGGACCGGGCTGATCAACCGCGACACGTTCCTCGCCCGGATCGACGGGCTTACGTACGGCCCCGATCCCCAGCAGGGCGTGGTGGACGGCTTCACGTTCATCCACCCGGTGTACCGCTTTGCCTTCCAGGCTCCGCAAGGGTACTTCATCGTCAACGGTCGTTCCGCCGTCTCGGTCAACGGCGACAACGGGCAAGCGCAGTTCAGCAGCGCGCCGTACAGCGGCAACCTGGAAAATTATGTCCGGCAGGTGTTCCAGGCAGTCGGCGGTAACCAGACCCAGCTGGCTCCGCAGACGCTTCAGCGAACGACAGTCAACGGCATCCCTGCGATTTATGGCGTCGCACGGGCAAACACCGGTCAGCAGCAGGCCGATGTGGTGGTGTTCGCCTATGAGTTCTCGAACAATCAGGCGTTCCACTTCGCGGCGATTACCCCGGCCGGGCAGACCGGCGTGTTCAACTCGATGTTCAACTCCGTTCGCCGAATCAGCGCAAACGAGGCGGCACAGGTGATCGAGCGGGAGATCGAGGTCGTGACCGTCGGTCCGCGCGACACGATCCAGTCGCTCGCCAGCCGGATGGCATACTCGACCGCCCAGGTAGAGCGGTTCCTGGTGCTGAACGGGATGACCGCCAACGACCGGCTGGTGCCGGGCCAGAAGGTCAAGATCGTCGTCCGGGCACGCCGGTAATCGAAGGCTTGGCGCTAAACCCCGCGTGGATCCCGGTGGTCGCAGCGGCGATCGAGGGCGAGGACGGGCGCTTGCTCCTGCAGCAGCGCCCGCCCGGAAAGCGGCACGCGGGTTTGTGGGAATTTCCCGGCGGGAAGGTGGATCCGGGCGAAACGCCGGAGGCCGCCCTCGTGCGGGAGATCGAGGAGGAACTGGGGCTTGGTCTCGATTTGGGGGCGCTGCGGCCGCTCACGTTTGCCAGCGAGCCCGGGGAGCAGGACGGCCGCGCGCCGATCGTCCTGCTCCTGTTCGGCTGTTCACGCTGGCAGGGCACGGCTGAAGGGCGGGAAGGGCAATCGTTTGGCTGGTTCACCCCTGCGGAAGCCAGCGCGCTCCCCATGCCCCCACTCGATTGCGCTTTGTTGAACTGGCTTTGAAGATATCGCGCGAGAGGGATTGCCAAGCTGAAACTTGGCCCCTAAGTGGCGGCCTCCAAGCGCGCCCGTAGCTCAGCTGGATAGAGCACCAGACTACGAATCTGGGGGTCGGAGGTTCGAATCCTTCCGGGCGCACCATTCCTCCTTACGATGCATGTGAAGCGAACTGCAGAATGGCAGTTCGTCAGGATGAGTGCCGCTTGCGCCGTCGGGCTGCCCAGCGCTCCAGCGGCTGCGCTCCCACCGTTCGCCTGATGGCCGGTAGGCCTTCACAGGACGTCATCCGGCACCCTTCGGGGCGGGACTGCGTCGGAACGAACCCAACTCCCTGTCCGTTTGCTTAATGAACAAGGAGTAAGAACAGATGCGAATTACAATTTTAGCGGGCGCGGCTGCCCTGGCGCTGACAGCGTGCGGCGGAAACGAACCTGAAGAAACGGCTATCGTGGCTGACGAGGGCGTGATGGTCACGGATCCAGCCGTAGTGGGCGCCACTCCAATGACCGGAACTGAAACTGCACCGGGTGCCACCGATAGCACCATGATGGGCACCGGAACCGGAATGACCACCGACACAATGGGGACCGCGACGAACCCGATGCCGGCAGATAGCAGTTCGGGCACGATGGGCACCACCGGAGCCACCACAACCACCACCCGGATGGCGGGCGAACGGGGATAAGGCGCGAAGAGCGGCGGCTGCCCTTGCCGGTGCCGCTCTTCTGACCATCAGTGCCGGGGGCGGGGCATCGGACAGGCTTTCTTCAGCCGAGACCCGCGCGCCAGACAAGCGCTCTGCCGCTGTGGCCCCTGGCTCATCTGACCGCGTCAGCGTGGCCGGTGCCGTGGCTCAGCCGACCGAGCGCCGAGCAGCTGGTCCCCAAGCGGTGCAGATCCGCTATCTCGACCCCACACTTCGGCCCGACGGCTTGAGCGAAAACCGCTTCACGGCGGCTCTGGAGCTCGCGGGACGTCGATATCGAAACGAGTGGGGTGCATTGCCCCGCGTCCCGCTTGATCCCGAGCGATCAATTTCCCGAACTTCTTCGTCCGAGGACATCGCATTGTTGCGCGAGCGCCTCGGACTGGGACGCCGGGGTCCGGAAGGAGATCGGGGGTGGGGTCAGGATATTGCGGACAAGCTGGGTTCCTTCCAGCAGGTTCACGGCCTGGAAGAGACGGGAAGGGCGAATCGGGACACGATCGAAGCGCTCAACCGCGACCCGGACTGGTACATGCAGACGATCGAGCGCAACATCGAACGGGCGCGCCTGTTGCCGCGCAAACTTGGCGACAGGTACGTGCTGGTCGACCTCGCAGCGCAGGAACTGCGGGCCTACGATCATGGAGCCCGGGAACTGCACATGCGTGTTATCCAGGGGCGGGATTCGATGCAGACCCCGATGCTCGCCGACCGGATCGAGACGATCGTGGCAAACCCTTACTGGAATCTGCCGCCCGACATCGTTCGCAAGACAATCGCCCCCGCGGTCCTTTCCGAGGGACCGTCATGGCTCGACCGGCGGGATTACGAAGTCTTGTCGGACTGGAGCGACGATCCGAAGCCGGTGGACAGTGCGGACGTGGACTGGCAAGCCGTAGCCGACGGATCAAAGCTTCTGCGCGTGAGGCAGCGGCCCGGACCCGAGAACGCGATGGGGAGCGTCAAGTTCATGTTTCCGAACCCGCTTGGCATCTATCTTCACGATACCCCCCGCAAGAACTTGTTCGAATATGCCGACCGGCGTCTGAGCCACGGCTGCGTGCGGCTTGAAAAGCCGGAAGCGCTTGCGGAATTCTTGGTCCAAGGAGATGCTGATTTTCTGTCTTCGAACCAGCCGAACAACCGCGTCAGGTTAGCTGATCCGGTTCCGGTCTATACCGGATATTTCACTGCCTGGCCCGGAAAGGACGGACTGACCTTTCATGAAGACGTCTATCAGTTGGACAAAGCGATGGAATTGACGGAGATGCCCGCCGTGGCATCGCGCCATCAGGCGGATACGCCTTCCCGCAAGAATGGCTGAGGACTGGAAGAGATAGACGGGAGAGCTTCAGGGATGTCGGAACCGGGCGGGGACCGGCAGTCCGTGTTCGATGATCGCAGCGTCGAGCCGGGGGTGTGGCGCTATGCCCGGGCCAGCAGGGCCCGCGTAATCGTGGACGCCGCAGATTACTTCGCGCTGATGCAGCAGGCCATGTTGCGAGCGCGCAATCGCGTGCTGCTGATCGGCTGGGACTTCGACACCCGCATCCACCTCGCCGAAGGACGCCGCTGGTGGCAGAAGGGCTGGCGGCAGAAGTATCCGGTGCGGCTCGGCAGCTTCTTGCTGTGGCTGGTGCGGCACAACCCTGCGCTGGAGATCCGGATGCTCCACTGGAGCTACGGGGCGCTCAAGTTCCTTGGCCGCGGTTCTATGCTGCTCGACTTGGCTCGTTGGTGGCCGAACCAGCGGATCGACTTCAAGTTCGATCACGCTCACCCTGCCGGCTGCAGCCATCACCAGAAGATCGCCGTGATCGATAACGCGCTCGCCGTGTGCGGGGGCATCGACATGACCATCGATCGCTGGGATACGCGAGAGCACCGCGAGCACGACGAACGGCGCAGGAATCCAAGCGGGGATCTGCACAAGCCGTGGCACGACGCCACGATGATGCTGGAAGGCGACGTGGCCGAAGCCCTTGGCGACCTGGGGCGAGATCGCTGGGTCCGCGCGGGCGGAAAACACCTTGCCGCAGTCCCGCCGACGGAATCCTCCGCCTGGCCTGAAGGGCTGGCCGCTCAGTTCGAAAACGTCGAGATCGGAATCTCCCGAACGCGAGCCGAGTATGGCGGCAATCCGGCCGTTCACGAAATCGAGACGCTGTTCCTGGCCCAGATCGCCCGAGCCCGGCGCTTCATCTACGCGGAAAGCCAGTTCTTCGCTTCCCGCGCCGTGGCCGAAGCGCTCGCCGACCGCCTGCGGGAAGAGAATCCGCCCGAAGTCGTCATCGTCCATGCCGCGCATGCGGAGACATGGATTGAGCAGCAGGCGATGGACTATACCCGTGTCCGGCTGGTCGAGCTCTTGCGGGAAGTGGACCGTCACGGGCGGTTTCACTTGCTCGTGCCCTATACCGGCGAAACGCCGATCTACTGTCACGCCAAGATCATGGTCGTCGACGACGAGATCCTGCGGATAGGATCGGCCAATTTCAACAACCGCTCGATGCAGCTGGACAGCGAATGCGACGTGTTCATCGACTGCGCACGTCCGGCGAATAGTCATTGCGGCCCGGCAATCACCGGCCTGCGCCATTCCCTGCTGGCCGAACACCTCGGCTTGCGGGAGGAAGAGGTCGGCTCCCTGCTTGAGCAGCACGGTTCCATGGGCGCGCTGGTCGATGCATGCGGCCCCGATCGCCCCCGCAGCTTGCGCCGTTTCGAACCGCCTTCGCTCAGCGCGATGGAGCGAACGTTGGCCGACAGCGAGATGCTCGATCCCGAGCGCGTGGACGAGGTATTCCACCCGATGGCGGAGGGGCGTGGCCTTTTTCGGTCAGGAGGCCTATTGAGCCGCGCCAGACACATGTTGAAATCTAGGAGAAAAGGCTCTTGAGCAGCCTGGTTGGACCTGACGAAGACGACCCGCGGGGAAAGCCGCCCGTGCCGGACGATGTCCAGGATGCGATCCGCACCCTGATCCGCTGGGCGGGCGATGACCCTGCGCGTGAAGGCTTGCAGGACACGCCGGCGCGGGTTGCGCGTGCGTGGAAGGAATACTGCGTCGGCTATAACGAGGACCCGGCGGTCCACCTTAGTCGGGTGTTCGAGGAAGTCGGCGGCTATGATGAAATCGTGGTGCTGAAGGACATTCCGTTCCAGTCCTTGTGCGAGCACCACATGGCCCCGATCATCGGCAAGGCATCGATCGCCTACCTGCCGACGGATCGCGTGGTCGGCATCTCCAAACTCGCCCGTGTGCTGCACGGTTTTGCCCGGCGGCTGCAGATCCAGGAACGGCTGACTGCCGAAGTGGCCCAGTGTATTCAGGAAAATCTGAAGCCGAAAGGCGTCGCGGTCGTGGTCGAGGCAACGCATGCCTGCATGACCGCGCGCGGCGTCCGCACGCCGGGGGTGAACATGGTAACCAGCCGGGTCATGGGCACTTTTCGCAGCGATCCGCGTAGTCGTGAGGAAGTGCTCAAGCTGATGGGCTATTGAGCCATCTTCTTTTTCTGGAGGTTTTTCTGACATGACTGCGCTTCTCGTGCGCGGGGGACAGCGGCTGGCCGGGCGTATCGAGCCTTCGGCCAACAAGAACGCCGTCCTGCCGGTCCTGTGTGCCACTTTGCTGACCGATGCGCCGATCACCTTGCGCAACGTGCCCGAAATCACCGACGTTGAACGCATCGTGCGTTTCTTCGGGGAGCTTGGCTCGAACGTCGACTGGGATCGCGCAGGGGAAATCCTGCGGATCGATCATTCGACCATCCCGCCGAATTCGCGCGCGATGCTGCCGCAGGCGATGCGGGGATCGATCATGATGATTCCCGGCCTGCTGTCGCGGCTGGGCGAGGCGCGGCTGGAAGCGGAGGTGAAAGGCTGCACTCTCGGCGCGCGGGAAATCGATCCGCACGTAGAGGTGTTCCGGGCCTTCGACGCCGAAGTCAGCTCCACTCTCACCGAAGTGGTCGTCCGCCGGTCCAAGCGGCCTGAGGCGGCCCGGATGTGGCTGGAATACGCATCCGTGACGACGACGGAAAACTTCATCCTTTCTGCGCTCAAGGCGCAAGGCACGTCGGAAATCATCAACGCCGCGTGCGAACCGCACGTGCAGGAGCTCTGCGTCTTCCTTGAGCAGCTGGGGGCGAAGATCTCCGGCAGTGGCACCTCCAACCTGCAAATCGAGGGTGTAGGCGAACTGGGCGGCGCCGATTTCACCTTCGGCGAAGACTTCCATGAAGTCGCCACCTTCCTTGCGCTGGCCGCGGTGACGGGCGGGGATATCGCCGTGCGCAACGGCCATCCGGAGTATTTTCCGCTGATCGACCGGACGTTCGCCAAGTTCGGGGCGGAGGTCACTCATGAGAATGGCTGGTCCAGACTGGTCGCGCCGCCGGAACTACAAGTCCGGGAGAACTTCACCTCGCACCTGATTACCAAGGTCGAGGCGGCGCCCTGGCCCTATATCCCGGCCGACTTGCTGCCGATCTTCATCGCGCTGGGAGTCCGCGCGAAGGGCCAGACGATGTTCTGGAACAAGGTCTACGAAGGGGGGCTGACCTGGCACACCGAACTGTCGCTGTTCGGCGGCCATACGCTGCTGTGCGATCCCCACCGGCTGATCACCTTCGGCGGGCGCAAGCTGGTGCCGGCAGTCGTTACCTCGCCGTACATCATCCGCGTGGCGATTGCGCTGCTGATGGTCGCTTCGTCGATCGAGGGCGAATCGAAGATACTCGACGCCGACCCGATCCGCCGCGCCCATCCTCGATTCGTCAAGAACATCAGCGCACTTGGCACCGACGTGCAGTGGATCGACTGAATTGGACGGGCGCCCCGGTGGGGCGCCCGTTGGTTCTTACAGCTGGCCGAGCATGTGATCGGCGCTGGACACCTTGAAGTCGCCCGGCTGCTCGACATTCAGCTGCTTCACCACGCCGTCGTCGACCAGCATCGAGAAACGCTGGCCGCGCCTGCCCATGCCGAAGCCGCTGCCGTCCATCGTCAAGCCAAGCGCTTCGACAAAGTCGCCGTTGCCGTCAGAGAGCATGGAAACGTCGGACGAGCCGGCGCCCTTGCTCCACGCACCCAGCACGAATGCGTCGTTGACGGCGGTGCAGGCGATCTCGTCCACGCCCTTGGCCCTCAGCTCGTCCGCTTTCTCAACGTACCCCGGCAGGTGCTTGGCCGAACATGTCGGGGTGAAAGCTCCCGGAACCGAGAACAAGGCCACTTTCCGACCGGCGAAGTAATCCGCCGACTGGACTTTCTCGGGGCCGTCTGCGGTGACCTTCACCAAGGTGACGTCCGGCAGCTTGTCGCCGACTTGAATGGTCATAATCTGTTCCTTCCAGTCCGTGAGTGTACGGGAATCCACGCGTTTGCAGTGCCCCGTGACAGCGCAGGCTTTACCTCGCTGCGCCGATCTGTCTATGCGGCCCGCACGACCTTTTTTCAGAATTCCAGGAGACGCCTGTGGCCACTGCAGCCAAGATTGCCACCACCGATTACATCGTCAAGGATCTTGCCCAGGCTGATTATGGCCGGGCCGAGATTTCCATTGCCGAGACTGAAATGCCGGGCCTGATGGCTCTGCGCGATGAATACGGCGCGAAAAAGCCGCTGAAGGGCGCGCGGATTACCGGATCGCTCCACATGACGATCCAGACGGCCGTGCTGATCGAAACGCTGGTCGATCTTGGCGCGGAAGTCCGCTGGGCGACCTGCAACATCTTTTCCACCCAGGACCACGCCGCCGCGGCGATCGCCGAACGGGGCATTCCGGTGTTCGCCATCAAGGGGGAAAGCCTGGCCGATTACTGGGACTATGTCGGCCGGATTTTCGACTGGGGTGATGAGACTGCAAACCTGATCCTCGACGATGGCGGCGATGCCACCATGTTCGCCTTGTGGGGTGCGCGCGTGGAAGCGGGCGAGGACCTGCCCGCGCCGCAGAACGCCGAGGAAATCGAGTTCCAGCGCGCGCTGAAGGCGTTCCTCAAGGCAAAGCCCGGCTACCTGACCAAGTCGGTCGAGGCGATCATGGGCGTGTCGGAAGAAACGACCACCGGGGTCCACCGGCTCTACAGTCTGGCCAAGCAGGGCAAGCTGCCGTTCCCCGCGATCAACGTGAACGATTCGGTGACCAAGTCGAAGTTCGACAACCTGTACGGCTGCAAGGAATCGCTGGTCGACGCGATCCGCCGCGCGACCGACGTCATGCTGGCCGGCAAGATCGCCTGCGTTGCCGGGTTCGGCGACGTCGGGAAGGGCAGCGCCGCGTCCCTGCGCAATGGCGGTGCCCGCGTGCTGGTGACGGAGATCGACCCGATCTGCGCGCTGCAGGCGGCGATGGAAGGCTATGAAGTCGTAACGATGGAAGAGGCGGTGCAGCGCGCCGACATCTTCGTCACTGCCACCGGCAACGAGGACGTGATCACCGCCGAACACATGAAGGCGATGAAGAACATGGCCATCGTGTGCAACATCGGCCACTTCGACTCCGAGATCCAGATTTCCGCGCTCGACAACTACGAGTGGAAGGAAATCAAGTCGGGTACCGATCTCGTCACGTTCCCGGACGGCAAGTCGATCATCATCCTCGCCAAAGGGCGCCTGGTGAACCTCGGCTGCGCGACCGGGCACCCGAGCTTCGTGATGAGCAGCAGCTTCACCAACCAGGTGCTGGCGCAGATCGAGCTCTACACCCGCGCCGACGCGTACAAGAACGACGTCTACGTGCTGCCCAAGCATCTGGATGAGAAGGTCGCCGCGCTGCACCTCGACAAGCTCGGCGTCCACCTCACCAAGCTGAACAAGAAGCAGGCCGACTACATCGGCGTGCCGGTCGAAGGCCCGTTCAAGCCGGACCACTACCGCTACTAAGCGGAAAGAAATCCCCTGCCCGCCGGCTGCCGCTCACCTGAATTGCAGGGTTAGGCCGCCGAGGGGCAGGGGACCGTTTCGGCTAGCTTGCCGGGGCCGGACGTGTTTCCTGCCCTACGGCACGAGACGTGCACCATTGCATCCGCCCCGCCGCCGTCATAGCGAGGCGCGATGGAGCTTTCCCCAACAGCGCTGGTCATTATCGGGTTGCTGCTCGCCGCATGGACCATCGGTGCGGCCTGGGCGATTCTGGCTGCGCGGGCGCAAGTGCGGCGGGCGAACAGTGCGCGCAAGGCTACCCGCCGCTTGGCGCAGATGATCGAAGATTGTCCGGCGGTGCCGGTGCTGGTCCGCGCCGACGGAAAGATCGAGGCTCCGGAACGGCTGGCCTCCTGGCTCGGGCTCGATGCCGTGCCCGCCTTTCTGAGTGAGCTGGAAAGCCGCACCGGTGGACTGGTCGAAGCTGACCTTGCCCAGTTGCAGCAAGCGGTAAAACGCACCCAGAAGACGGCGGCGCCGTTTCAGATGGCGGTAACCCCGCGTGGGTCCTCGCAAAGGCTGCTGGTGCGGGGGCAGCACGCCGATCCCGCCATTTCGGCAGCCGGGGCGGCGCTCGTCTGGTTCTTTTCGGAAGAAGGCGGGGAACTGGCCCGTCTGCGGACGGATCTTGCCCGGGTCCGTAAGGACGCGGCCTTGTTGCGCGCCGTGATCGAGGCTGCACCGGTCCCGCTGTGGCTGCGCGGTCCCGATACGCGGCTGAAGCTGGTCAATCCGGCATTCGCCGATCTGGTTGGTGCCGATGACGTCGATCAGGTGATTGCCGAACAAGTGGAACTGGAAGCGCGTCCTTTCCTCCGGACCGGCGAAGTCTTGCTGGACGAGGATGGCAGCGCCGGTTTTGCAGTCGACCATTCGGAAGCGGAGCAGCAGACCGGGGCGTTGCACCGCCTGCATCAGGCGCAGCAGGCAATTCTGGAACGCCTTTCCACTCCCGTGGCGCGGTTCGACGGCGACCAGTCGCTCGTCTTTGCCAACTCCGCTTTCCAGCGCACGTTCGGTCTGCCGACTGGACGGGGGGAAGCGGTGGACTTCGGCCGCGTACTGGAAGCCGCGCGGCAGGCGGAACGAGTCCCTCCGATGCGCGACTATTCCGCATGGACCCGCCGGCTCACCGACTGGTTTGCCGCGCACGGCGCGCAGGAGGATGTGTGGCGGCTGACCGACGGCAGCCAGCTCCGCATCCTGGGTCAACCGATGCCCGACGGCGGATTGGTGATGGTGGCTGAAGAGCGGATCCAAGGCGCTGCGCCGCCTGCGCGCAACCGCACCGCAATCCTCGACAATCTACTCGAATCGCTCGCCGTGTTCGCGCCTGACGGGCACTTGCTGCTGTGGAACCGTCCATTTCCTGCCTTGTGGCACCTGCCCGACCGCACTTTGGCAGAGCGTCCTTCCGTCGAAGCGCTGCTGGACCGGATCGCGCCTCGCCTGGCGCAGCCGCACGACGCACCCGCGCTGGCCGAGGCGATTCGCCAGCGCCGGCAGCATGCGGGGCAGATCGCCCTGCCGGATGGACGCACGCTCGACTTCGCCACTGCGGCGCTGCCCGATGGTGGCGCCTTGCTGACGTTTTGCGGCAAAGGCGCGGAACCGGCCGAAGCCCTCCCGTCGATAGATCACGCTGAGATCGAGCTGATGCCGTTCCTCACCGGAATTGTTCGCCAGCGGGAGGACGCGATCGAGGCAAAGCGCCTGACGCTCGACCTCAGGGGCGACCGGCGGTCAGGCACGATCATGGCGGACGAGGCGCTGCTCGGCGGCGCAATCGGCGGTCTGATCGACGAGGCAATTGCCGCGACCTCGGACAAGGGGCGCATTCTGATCACTCTTTCACGCCGCCGCGGGGCTGCGCGAATCACCGTGGCGCACAGCGGGCAGGGGATCGATCCGGACCCAGCGGTGCGCCGGGCGATAGAGGCGCACGGCGGGCAACTGGACATCGGTGGCGACCGCAACGCCACGGCGACGATCCTGCTGCCGTGACCGTCGATCTGCCCGACCTTGCGGCAATGGACACGCTGGGGAGCCGCATCGCCGCGCGGCTGGGGGCCGGTGATGTCGTCGCCTTGTCCGGCGGCCTTGGCGCCGGCAAGACCACGCTTGCCCGCGCGATCATCGCTGCGCTCGGTCATGAAGGCGAGGTGCCGTCGCCGACGTTCACCATCATCGAGACGTACGATTCGCCGTCGATGCGCCTGCCGCTGGTCCACGCGGACTTTTACCGACTGGACGATCCGCGGGAAGTGGAGGAACTCGGGCTGGATGATTACCGGGACGGCGCGGCGCTGATCGCGGAATGGCCCGAAATGGCCGGAGGGTTCGCAAATGAGCCGAGCTGCCTCTCTATAATGCTGGAATCTGCAGGAAAAGGACGCAAGGCGATTGTGAAACCGGGTGGCACTTGGCTAGAGCGGTGGTCATGAACCAGTCGCTGCCGGACGGCATTGTACCTTTCCTGCGCTCTGCCGGCTGGGTGGATGCGAAAATCGAACCACTTCCCGGGGATGCCAGCTTCCGCCGGTACTTCCGCGTGCGCGCGTTCAACGGGCATGGCGGGCATCGCACCGCGATGCTGATGGACGCGCCTCCTCCGCATGAAGACACAGGCCCCTTCCGCGCGGTTGCCCGCTGGCTGCGGGCGCACGATCACCGCGCGCCGGTGGTCTATGCAGAGGACAATGCGCGGGGCCTCGTGCTGCTGGAGGATTTCGGCGACGACCGGATGCGGGACTGGCTGGACGACAACGCGGAAGCCGAGGACGACACCTACCGCCGCGCGATTGACGCGCTGGTCCGGCTCCATGCGTCCCCTCCCGGTCCGTTTGCGCCCTATGACCTGGCGACGTACCAGCGGGAGGCAGGACTGCTTCCCGAATGGTACTGTCCGGCGATGGGGCTGAAAGTCGACACCGAAACCTACGTGAAAGCCTGGGACGAAGTGCTTGCCCCGGTGCTGGAACGGCAGGAGCCTGGCGTTACCGTACTGCGCGATTACCATGCCGAAAACATCATGCTGCTCGCCGATGGCAACCAGGGCATCATCGACTTCCAGGACGCGCTGGTCGGCCACCGGGCCTACGATCTCGTGTCGCTGCTGCAGGACGCGCGGCGCGAGGTGTCGCCTGAACTGGAGCGCCGGATGCTTGAGCATTACCGCGCGCAAGTCGATGCCGGGCCGGATTTCGAAGCCGACTACACTACGCTTGGCGCGCAGCGGAACGCCAAGATCGTCGGGATCTTTGCCCGGCTGTGGAAGCGTGATGACAAGCCGCGGTACCTCGCCCTGATCCCGCGGGTGTGGGAAGCGCTGGAACGGGATCTGAAGCATCCCGCGCTGGCTCCGGTCGATGAATGGTTCGCCGCCAACATCCCGCAGGAAATCCGCGATACCTTTGGCGGAGAACTGATGTGACGCTCGCTTGCGATACGGCAATGGTCATGGCCGCAGGCTTCGGCAAGCGGATGCGGCCGCTGACGATCAGCCAACCCAAGCCGCTGGTGCGCGTGGCCGGCAAGCCGCTGATCGACCACACGCTCGACAAGCTGGCTTCCGCCGGGATCGAGCGCGCAGTGGTCAACGTCCACTACCTGCCCGATGCGCTGGAAGCCCACGTCCGCGACCGCCAAAGTCCGCGCGTTGTGATTTCCGATGAGCGGGACGAGCTGCTCGAAACCGGAGGCGGTTTGATCAAGGCGCAGAAGGCGGGGCTGCTGTCCGACCCGTGTTTCTGCGTGAACAGCGACAACGTGTGGCTGGACGGACCCTACGACGCCTTCCGGGAATTGTCGGAAAGCTGGTCGGCCGACAAGATGGATGCCCTGCTCCTGCTGGTGCCCCACACTGGCGCGCGCAACTTCCGGGGCAAGGGCGACTTCCAGATGGACCCGCAGGGGCGGATCAGCCGCCGCCGGTCGGGCCGGATTGCACCGTTCATCTTCACCGGAATCCAGCTTGTTTCCCACCGCTTGCTGCGCGATCCGCCGGAAGGCGCGTTCTCGACCAACGTGCTGTGGGACCGCGCGATCGAGGACGGGCGGCTTTACGGGATGATGTTCACCGGCGAGTGGTTTGAAGTCGGCACGCCGGAAGCTATCGGGCCAACCGAACTGGCGTTGCAGGGCTGAGTCCCTCCTTGGTGAATTCTCCTTTCGTTCCGGCGCGAAATCCGCGATGACGGCGGCACCGCTGCGTCATGGCTGAACGATCCTTCCCCAAGCTCCATGCGATAGCCTCACACGAAGGCTTCGCCGATGCGCTCGTCGCCGGACTGGTGGCGCGCCATGCCGATCCGGATTTCGGGCTGGCGCGCGTCACCCTGCTGCTGCCGAGCACGCGTGCGGTGCGCACGGTTAGTGAAGCCTTCGTCCGCCACAGCGGGGAGGGACTGCTGCTGCCGCGCATGGGCGTGGTCGCCGATCTCGATCTCGATGACAAGCTGGGCCTGTTGCTCGATCCCCTGGGCGCGGCGGAGGCGGTTCGTCCGGCGGCCGATCCGGCCCGGCGGTGGCTGCGGCTGGCCCAGTTCATTCCCCAGGCGATGGAGAGGCTGGGACGAAGGCCTCCGCGCGGCGCGGCGCTGCTGAAGCTAGCGTTCGAACTCGGCTACACCATCGACCGCTTGTTCGTGGAGGAAATCCCGCCGGAGCGGTTGTGGGATCAACCGGTGCTCGATGTCCTTGGCGACTTGTCTGAACACTGGGTGGAAAACTCGCAGCTGTTCTTCGCCGTCCAGCAGATGTGGCATGCGGAACTTGAAGCTCGGGGGGAGATCGATTCGACCGCCCGGCGCAACCAGTTGTTCCGCTATGCGGCACAACGCTGGAAGGAAGACCCGCCAGCGCACCCGGTGATTGCCGCCGGTATCACCAGCGCCGCGCCGGCGCTTGCACGATTGCTGCGCGCGGTCGCCGATCTGCCGCAAGGGGCGGTGATCCTGCCCGATTTGGATTTGTCGCTGCCGGATGAGGTGTGGGATGAACTCGGCCGCGCCGGTGCGCCCGAAGCGGACGATGGCGCACCCTTCGCCCGCCAGGATGCCCTCAGCCATCCCCAGTACCACCTGAAGTTGCTGCTCAACCGAATGGGTGTGGCCCGCGGGGAAGTGCAGCCGTGGCCGCACGATGGCGCGGACGAGGATCCTCCCGCGCGGGCACACGCGATCTCCAGCTTGTTCCTGCCCCCGCAGGCGAGCAAGATCTGGGTCGATCTTCCGGCGGAACAGCGCCGCTTGTCCGGCGTGCGGCTGATGGAAACAGCCCATCCGGAAGAGGAAGCGCAGTCGATCGCCCTGCTGGTGCGCGAAGCGCTGGAGACCCCGGAAAAGCGGGTGGCGATCGTCACCCCGGATCGCAGCTTGGCCCGCCGGGTGGTTTCGCACCTCAAGCGCTGGAACATCGAGGCGGACGATTCCGCCGGACGGCCCTTGTCGCTGACGGTGGCCGGGCGCGCGTTGCTGATGCTGGCTGAAGTCGCGGCGGACGAACTTGCCCCGGTGGCGCTGATGGCGCTGCTGGAACACCCGCTGGCCGGCGCGGCGAACCGGAACCGGTGGCTGAGGTTTGCCCGCGCGTTCCAGCTGGAATTGCGCGGCCCGCGTCCGGCCCCGGGGTTCGAACCGCTGCGGGAGAAAGCGGCCCGGCTGGAGCTTCGGCATGAGGGGGTGAAGGACTGGTGGGCGGGGGTCGAGGCGGTCCTGCAGCCCCTCGTAACGCTGGCGCAGCAGGAGAATCCGGCGCTTGCAGACCTGATCGATGCGCTGGCCTCCGCTGGAGAAGCCTTGTGCGGGGAAGGGCTGTGGGCGCGGGCGGACGGACGCGCGCTCGCCGCTTTCGTGGAGGAATTGCGCCTGCAGGCGCGCGAGGTCGGCACTGTGCTGGCGGTGGAGGAACTGCCCGCCGCCTTGCGCGATGCGATGGAACGGGTCGCCGTCCGCCCTCCGTACGGCGGCCACACCCGCGTGGCGATCTACGGACTGATCGAATCCCGAATGGCCCGCGCCGATCTGGTGATCTGCGCCGCGCTGAACGAAGGGACCTGGCCCGCTTCGCCGGTGATCAGCCCGCTGCTTGCTCCCCCGGTCCTGCGCGTGCTGGGCGTTCCGGTGGCGGATTTCCGCCTCGGCCTTGCCGGGCATGACCTTGCCGCCGCGCTTGGCTCACCCGAAGTCGTGCTCAGCCGCGCGCGGAGGGACGCATCCGGCCCAGCGGTTCCTTCCCGGTTCCTGCTGCGGGTGGTCGCCTTGCTGGGGGAACTGGCCGACAGCCACCGGGAAACCCGCATCCCTGCGCTGGCCCGGGCGCTGGACGATGCCCCGCAGGTGCCCGGCTGCCCGAGGCCGGAACCGCGGCCGAGCGCGGAGCAGCGCCGCGTCCGCCTCAGTGTGACCGCGCTCGACCGCCTGCGATCCGACCCTTACCAGTTCTATGCCTCGCACATCTTGCGGCTGAGGGACCTCGATCCGCTCGACGCCGAACCGTCGCCCGCCTGGCAGGGGACGCTGGCCCACGCGATCCTCGAAACCTGGCACGCCACCGGCCGCCCGATGGAAGACATCGCAGCCGAAAAGCTTGAGGAAATGGGCACGCACCCGCTGATGCAGGCGATGTGGCGCCCCCGGCTGATGAAGGCACTGGAATGGGTGCAGGCGGAAATCGCCGCCAGTCCCGGGCGCAAGCCGGTGCTCGTCGAACAGAAGGGCACGCTGCGGTACCGGGGGGTCGAGATCATAGGCCGCATCGACCGGCTCGATCGCCTGCCCGGCGGCGGGCTGGCGGTCATCGACTACAAGACGGGCCGCCCGCCCTCGGTTTCGCAAGTGGAGAAGGGGTACGCCCTGCAACTCGGCACGCTTGGCCTGATGGTCGAGAAGGGCGGGTTTGAAGGTGTTGAGGGCGAGCCGGTTCGGTTCGAATACTGGTCGCTGGCGCGAAATGCGAAAAGCGAAACCGGCTTCGGCTCCATCGCCACTCCCCTCAAGCTGGAAGGCAAGCGCACCGGGATCGTCCCGGAGGACTTCCTGCCGGAAGCGAAGCGGTTTCTGGACGACGCGCTCGACAAGTGGATCCTCGGGGATGAACCATTCACCGCGCGTCTCAATCCCGATGCACCGGGGTATGACACCTACGATCACCTGATGCGGCTTGAGGAATGGATGGGGCTTGAGGAATGAGCGGGATGGTCTTTCCGCTGATGGACAACCAGGCACGCGCGGTCGATCCGCGCGATAGCGTCTGGCTGTCCGCTTCGGCGGGAACCGGCAAGACGCAGGTCCTTTCGGCTCGCGTCCTTCGACTGCTGCTGCAGCCGGATGTCGCTCCCGCGCAGATCCTGTGCCTTACCTTCACGAAGGCCGGTGCCGCCGAAATGGCGACTCGCGTCAATGAGGTGCTGGCAAGCTGGGTGCGGATGAGGCCGGATGCGCTGGTCAAGGATCTGAAGGCGATCGGCGCGGGGATTGATCCGGACACGCAGGCCCGCGCGCGGATGCTGTTCGCGCGCGTGCTCGATTGCCCGGGGGGCGGCCTGCGGATCAATACGATCCACGCGTTCTCCCAGTGGCTGCTCGCCGCCTTTCCGGAAGAAGCGGGCCTGGTCCCCGGCACCAAGCCGATGGAGGACCGCGACCGCGAGGTGCTGGCGCACCGCGTGCTGGTCGACCTGCTGCTCAAGTGGCAGACGGGCAGGGACCGGCAACTGCTCGATGCCTTGTCGCTGCTCAGCCTGCGAATGGGGCCGGACGGCGCGCGCCGGTGGCTGATGCGCTGCGCCGATGCGCGGCAGGCGTGGTTCGGGCCCGGTAGCTGGCAGGAACCGCTGGATGAACGCGTGCGCCAACTGATCGGGCTCGCCGTCGACGCCGGTCCGGAAACGGTCGCTGCCTTGTGCCAGGACGACCAGTTCGATTGCGAAGCCCTGCGGCAATGCCTTGACGTCCTTTCGGCATGGGACAGCAAGACCGGGCGGGAAGGAGCGGCGGCGATCAGAGAATGGCTGGCGCTTGATCCCAACGCGAGGGCCGAGGCGATCGACCTGTTCAGCGGCACCTTGTTCAACAAGACCGACGGCGCGCCCAAGCAGCTGAACAACATCCTGAAGCGCGATCCCGGCTATGGGGAATGCATCGCCCGGGTCGGCGGCTGCGTTGAACGGGTCATCGAGCACAAGACCCTGATCGGTCTGTGCGACTTGCTCACCCCGGCGCTGACGGTCGGCCGCCGGTTCGCAATCGCCTGGGAAGAAGCGAAGTCGCGCGAGGGGTTGATCGATTTCGATGACCAGATCCGCCGCGCCGCCAACTTGCTGACCCGGTCCGACCTCGCCGACTGGATCCGCTGCAAGCTGGACCGCGAATTCGACCACGTTCTGATCGATGAGGCGCAGGACACCAACGAATCGCAATGGTCTATCATCCGAGCGCTGACGGACGATTTCTTCTCCGGCACCGGCCAGCGCGGCGACAAGGTGCGGACGATCTTCGTGGTCGGCGACTACAAGCAGGCGATCTTCCGCTTCCAGGGCACCAGTCCCGAAAACTTCGCCACCGCCCGGCGCTATTACGCGCAAGTCATGGCCGAACGGGCAAAGAACGCCCGCGCCCTAAAGGACGGGATCGATGCGCGGGAGCTGGTGGAGCTGGGACTCGGCCGGTCCTACCGCACGGCGCAGCCGGTGCTCGACTTTGTCGATGCCGCGATCGAGGGGATCGGGTTCGAGAATTTCGGGCTCGACCAGCATCCCGGCCGCCATTTCGGCGATGAACGGCCGGGGCTGGTTCGCTTGTGGAAGCCGATCGACGCCAAGGCGCCGGAAGATGCGGAGGACGAAGGGCCGGAAGAATGGCTGTCCGAACCGGAACGGGAAATGGCCAACGGCATCGCCCGGCAAGTCCAGGCGTGGCTGCGCGATGGTTTCCCGCTGGTAAAGGGAAGGCCCCGCAACGCCGGCCCGGGAGACATCATGGTGCTGGTGCGCAAGCGCCGGGAACTGGCCGGGCTGATCGTGGCCCGGCTGCACGCGGCGGGCGTTCCGGTCGCGGGCGTGGACCGCCTACGCCTTGGAGCGCCCCTTGCGGTGAAGGACCTGATGGCAGTGCTGCGCTTTGCAGTCCAGCCGCTCGACGATCTCAGCCTTGCGGCCTTGCTGGTGTCCCCGCTGATCGGGTGGACGCAGGAGCAATTGCTGGAGCACGGGCACCGGCCGCAGAAAGCCGCGCTGTGGGATCACTTGCGCGACGAAAAAGCGCTGCTGGTGCAAGACACGGTGGAGCGGCTGCACGATCTGCTGGGGCGCGCCGACTGGGAACCGCCGCAAGCCCTGCTGCAGTGGCTGCTGGTCGGTCCGTGGCAGGGGCGGCGCAAGCTGGTCGCCCGGCTGGGGCGCGAAGCGAACGACCCGATCGATGAGTTGCTGAACGCCGCGCACGCGTTCACTTCGGCCCACACGCCGAGCCTCGAAGGCTTCATCCACTGGTTCGATGCCGGAGAGGGCGAACTGAAGCGGGAGCCGGGCGGGGGCGAAAACCTGGTCCGCGTGATGACGGTACACGGATCGAAGGGGCTTCAGGCGCCGATTGTGATCCTGGCCGATGCGACCGGCGATCCCGACCGGTCCCCGACCCGCGGGTTGTCGCTGGAAGAACGCCGGCCCGGCGATCCGCTGGGACGCAAGATTCCGCTGCCGGACCTGAAGGCCGAACAGAAGAAGGGGCGCATCGCCCAGGCCGACGAACACGCCGCGCTGGAGGAGAAGCGGGAGCACTGGCGCCTGCTGTACGTGGCAATGACACGCGCGGAAGAAGCGCTGTTTGTCGGCGGCGCACTCGGCAAGCGGGAAAAGGAACCGGCGGCGGACAGCTGGTATTCGCGGCTTTCGGCGGTGATCGAAGGCAAACCCGTGGCCGATCCGGTCTGGGGCGAATGCCGCGACTGGGGGAAACCGGCGGAAGGCGTGCAGGCGCAGCCGGTGGAACGGATAGAAAAAACCGTCGAACTCCCGACTTGGGCAACCATTCCGGTCGGGCCGGAACCGCGCCCGCCGCGCCCGCTCGCGCCGTCGTCGGCTGCAGAGGAACTCGGCGCCGATCCGCCGTCATCGTCCGACGTTCCGCCCGAAATTGCCCAGCGCGCCGCGCGGCGCGGGGTGCTGATCCACCGCCTGATCGAACGCCTGCCGGATGTGCCGGATGGGGAGCGGGAGACCAAGGCCGCCGATTGGCTCGCCCGCAACGGGGCCGATCTGCCGGAAAGTGACCGGGCGGACATGCTGGCCGATGCGCTGGCTGTGATCCGGGCACCACAATGGGCAGAACTGTTCTCTTCCGCGGCGCTGCCGGAAGTGCCGCTGACGGCAGTCGTCGATGGGCGGGTCATCACCGGGACGGTGGACCGGCTGCTGGTGGAGAAAGACCGGGTGCTGGTGATCGATTTCAAGACCGCGCGCCGCCCGCCCGCTGGTCTTGAGCAGGTGCCGACCGCGACTTTGCGCCAGATGGCGGCTTATGCCGCCGCGCTGCAGGCAATCTATCCCGGGCGCAAAACGGAAGCGGCCGTGCTCTATACTCATGCGCCGCGACTGATCGCGATTCCTGCGGAGGTGCTCGATCGGCACAAACCCGGTTTGCCCATCGGTGAGGAAAGCTTTGCTGGGTGAACGGTTGCCTCAGGGTAACCGCGCCCTAAATTGCCGTAAACGACAGGAGCAAAGCCCATGGCGACCAAGACCATCACCGATTCCAGCTTTCAGACGGACGTCCTCAATTCCGACAAGCCCGTGCTGGTCGATTTCTGGGCCGACTGGTGCGGACCCTGCAAGATGATCGCTCCCGCGCTGGAAGAAATCAGCGACGAACTGTCCGACAAGGTGACCATCGCCAAAATGGACATCATGGAAAACCCGGACATCCCCGGCCAGATCGGCGTCCAGTCGATCCCGCTGATGGTGCTGTTCAAGGACGGTAAGCCGGTTGCCCAGAAACTGGGCGCCGCACCGAAAAGCCAGCTCAAGCAGTGGCTTGAAAGCGAGCTGTAAGCTCTTCTGAGCCCTCGCTGTCGCGGGGGCTCAGGTATCCAGAACCGTAAGTCTTTCCGCCAATCCGTCCCACAAGGCGGGTGAGGCTGCGCCGATCAGCCCGGTCCGCCTGGTTTCGTCGACGCGGTAGGGCGAGCCGTCCGGCCGCGCGGCTTTTCCGCCTGCTTCGTTGAGGAACAGCACGCCCGCTGCGTGATCCCACGGCAAGGTGCGTTCGAAAATCGAGACATCGTTCTGCCCCAGCGTCAGCCGGGGGTACTGCTCTGCGGCGCAGCGGGGAATGTCCACCAGCCGGTAATGCGGCGCGATGGTGGTCTTCATCGCCTCCCGCTTGGCCATGTCCATGAAGAGCAGGGAGATGGCCGCGACCGGCGGTGTTTCCCCGGTGGCGCGCGCCGCGATCTTCTCTCCGCCAACGAATGCGCCCTTGCCGCGCTCAGCCATGCACATGCGGCCGGACAGCGGATCGTAGATCCATCCGGTGTGGGCGATCCCGTTCTCAGCCATCGCGATCAGGATCCCAAACGGCGGTTTCCCGGCCGCGAAGTTGTGGGTTCCATCGATCGGATCGACGATCCAGCACGGGCCGGACAAACGGTCGAGCACCGAAGGATCGGCATGGGCCGCTTCCTCGCCGACCACAGCAAGGCCTGGCGCGATCTTCGTCAGCCCTTCGGTCAGCATTTCTTCCGAAAGCTTGTCCGCCACGGTGACGAAGTCGTCCGCCGCCTTCTCCTCGATCTGGTGAGCGGAGAGGGTCTGGTAATGCGGCAGGATCGCTCGCTGCGAGACGTCGCGCAGCAGGGCCTCGACCGCGGTGTGGAGCGCGCCGGTCAACTCCGGTAATCCGCGTTGATCGCAATGTAGCCATGCGTCAGGTCGCACGTCCACACGGTGGCGCGCCCTTCGCCAAGGCCGATGTCCACCTCGATCACGATGTCGCGTCCTTTCAGGTGCGCCGCGACCGGTGCCTCATCGTAATCGGGCAGGGGCTGGCCCTCGCGCGCGGCCCAGGTGCCGCCGAACCCGATCGACAGCCGGTCCCGGTCTGCCGGCTCCCCCGCCTTGCCGACCGCCATCACCACGCGGCCCCAATTGGCGTCTTCCCCGGCAATGGCAGTTTTAACCAGCGGGGAGTTGGCGATGGAAAGGCCGATCTTGCGAGCGCTTTCATCGGATTCGGCTCCGCTGACGCGCACCTCGATGAACTTGCTGGCTCCTTCCCCGTCGCGCACCACCAGCTGCGCCAGTTGCAGGCAGACGTCGCGCAGGGCAGCCCCAAACGCGTCTGCGCCTTCATCCCCGAACCCGGTGAGTAGCGAACTGCCGGCCCGGCCGGTTGCGAACGCCAGCACCGTGTCGCTGGTGGAGGTATCGGAATCGACCGTGATGCAGTTGAACGTGGCGTCGCTGGCGGAGGACAGCAGTTGCTGGAGGAACGCGGGCTCCACCGCCGCGTCGGTGAAGATGTAGCCCAGCATGGTCGCCATGTCCGGCGCGATCATCCCGCTGCCCTTGACGATCCCGACGAGTTCGACCCGTTTGCCGGCCACGATCGCCGAAGCCGCCGCGGCCTTGGGAAATGTGTCGGTGGTAGAGATCGTCCGCGCCGCGTCCTCCCAGGAACAGGCGGGGGCCTGGAGCGCGGCGGCGATCCCTTCGTACGCCTTGTCCTTGGGCAAGGGCACGCCGATCACCCCGGTGGAGGAGACGAACACCTCGCTGGGCGCGCAGTCGAGGTGCGCGGCCACCTGGGCCATGATCTGCTCCACCGCCTCGCGCCCGCGATAGCCGGTAAAGGCGTTGGAATTGCCCGCGTTTACCACAAGTGCCCGCGCGCGGCCAAGCAGCGCCTGCTCACGCCCCAGTTCGACTTCGGAAGAACAGCACACGTTCCGCGTGAACACTCCGGCGACCGAGGTGCCGGGGGACAATTCCACATAGGTCAGGTCGCAGCGGTCCCACGTCTTGTACCCGGCGCGCACCGCATGGGGCACAACCCCGGCGATCGGCGGCAAATCGGGAAACGGCAGGGCGAGCGGAGAGGGGGTCAGGTCCATGACCGCGCTGTATGACGACTGACTATTGCAGTAAACGCGCTTTGCGGCAGCAAACGTTCTTTGACAGTGGACGGGACGGGGCCGAGGACTTATCTCGGTTCCCAAATGCTCCGTCAGCTGCTCACCCTGCTTGCCATCTTTACCGGCCTTGCTGCCGTGTGTGAGCCTGCGCAAGCTCGCACGCCGGGCATCGAGCAGGTCCGGCTGCAAGCGGACACGCAGCTGATCGTGTCCTGCGTGATCCGCGCCGGCAGCGGAAGCCATCAGCTTTCTCGAGCAGGCAAGGCGGCTTCCGCGCAGCCGCAGAAGCCGCGCTGTATGCCGGTCATCGTGCCCCGGGTCATGCTCGGCGCCGACCGCGCTCACGAATAGCGACCGCTTTTTTGCCGCTTCGTTCTTCCGCCCGCGCTGTGATGCGCGGGTACCCGCATATTTGAAATCAGGACCCGCCCCATGTTCCAGGCGCTCGCCAAAACGCTTTTCGGCTCTGCCAACGACCGTTACGTCAAATCGCTCGAGAAGATCGTCAATCGCATCAACGCCCTTGAACCGCAGATGGAGGCGCTGAGCGAGGAGGAACTGCGCGGCCAGACGGAGAAGTTCCGTCAGAAGCTCGCGCAGGGCGAAACGCTCGATGACATTCTCCCGGAAGCCTTTGCCACTGTGCGCGAGGCTTCGAAGCGCGTGCTCGGCATGCGGCACTTCGATGTGCAGATGGTCGGCGGCATCGTGCTCCACCGGGGTGAGATCGCCGAAATGCGCACGGGTGAGGGCAAGACGCTGGTCGCCACGCTGGCGACCTACCTCAACGCGATCGAGGGCAAGGGCGTCCACGTCGTCACCGTCAACGACTACCTCGCCTCGCGCGACGCGGAATGGATGGGCAGGATCCACGAATTCCTCGGACTGACGGTCGGCGTGATCGTGCCCAACATTCCGGAGCACCAACGGCGCGATGCCTACGCGGCGGACATCACCTACGGCACGAACAACGAATTCGGCTTCGACTACCTGCGCGACAACATGAAGCATGAGCGCAGCCAGATGGTCCACCGGCCGTTCAACTACGCGATCGTCGACGAGGTGGACTCCATCCTGATCGACGAGGCACGCACGCCGCTGATCATTTCCGGCCCCACGGAGGACAAGTCCGAGCTTTACGTCTCGATCGACGAGATCGTGAAGGGCATCGATCCCGAGTGGTACGATGCGGACGAGAAATCGAAGAATGTCTCCCTGACCGAAGACGGGGTCGAGGAAGTCGAAAAGCTCCTCCAGCAGGCGGGGTTGCTCGAAACCGATAACCTCTACGATGTCGAGAACACGCAGGTGGTCCACCACCTCGACCAGGCGCTGAAGGCGAACGTCATGTTCAAGCGCGACATCGATTACATCGTGAAGGACGACAAGGTCGTCATCATCGACGAATTCACCGGCCGCATGATGGACGGGCGCCGCTGGTCGAACGGCTTGCACCAGGCAGTGGAAGCCAAGGAAGGCGTGAAGATCGAGCCGGAGAACCAGACGCTCGCCTCGATTACCTTCCAGAACTACTTCCGCATGTACCCCAAGCTTTCCGGGATGACCGGGACCGCCGCGACCGAGGCAGCCGAGTTCTGGGACATCTACAAGCTCAACGTCGTCGAAATCCCGACCAACCTCCCCGTCCAGCGGATCGACGAGGAGGACGAGTTCTATAAGAACACGCAGGACAAGTTTCAGGCCATAGCCAAGGCGATCAAGGAGAAGTACGACACCGGCCAGCCGGTGCTGGTCGGTACTGTCTCGATCGAGAAGTCGGAGCTTCTGTCCGAGTACCTCAACCGCGAAGGGGTGAAGCACGCGGTGCTGAACGCCCGCTTCCACGAAATGGAGGCCCACATCGTGGCCCAGGCGGGGCGGCTTGGCGCCGTGACCATCGCCACCAACATGGCCGGGCGCGGCACCGACATCCAGCTGGGCGGCAATGTCGACTTCCGGGTCGAGGACGAATTGCGCGACATGCCCGAAGGGCCGGAGCGAGACGCCGCGGTCGACCGGATCAAGCAGGAAGTCGCCGAGGAACGCCAGAAGGTGAGGGACGTCGGCGGCTTGTTCGTGCTTGCCACTGAACGGCACGAAAGCCGCCGCATCGATAACCAGCTGCGGGGCCGCTCTGGCCGCCAGGGCGATCCAGGGTTGTCGCGGTTCTACTTGTGCCTCGAAGATGACCTGCTGCGTATTTTCGGGCCGGATACGCTCTTTTCCAAGATGATGAACGCCAACCTCGCGGATGGGGAGGCGATCGGGTCCAAGTGGCTGTCCAAGGCCATCGAGACTGCGCAGAAGAAGGTCGAGGCCCGCAACTACGACATGCGCAAGCAAGTCGTGGAATACGACAACGTCATGAACGACCAGCGCAAGGTGATCTACGAACAGCGCGCCGAGATCATGGACAGCGAGGCAGTGGACGATGTCGTGGTCGACATGCGCCACGATGCGATTAACGCGATGGTCGGCACCGCCTGCCCTCCGGGCTCGTACCCGGAACAGTGGGACGTCGACGGGCTGAAGGAAAAGGCACTCGACATCCTCGGCATCGAGGTTCCGCTGCACGAATGGATGGAGGAAGACTCGGTCGAGCCCGACATGATCGAGGAGCGGCTGGTCGGCCTTGCGGACGAGAAGATCGGCGCGAAGATGGCCGAAGGGGACGAGAACGTCTGGCGGCAAGTGGAAAAGAGCGTGCTGCTCGGCCGGCTCGATCACTACTGGAAAGAACACCTCGCCACCCTCGACGCGCTGCGGCAAGTGATCTTCCTGCGCGCTTATGCGCAGAAGCAGCCGATCAATGAATACAAGCAGGAAGCCTTCGGGCTGTTCGAATCGATGCTGGAAGGCATCCGGGAAGACGTGACCCGCATCCTCATGAACAGTCAGCTGCGCCTGGCCGAACCCCCGCCTTCGGCGCTGCCGGAACTGCCTTCGTTCCTCACCGGACACATCGATCCGCTGACGGGAAGCGATAACTCGAACGACGGAGACGGGTCGGATACCCGCGCGGCGCTGTTCGGCGCGCTCGCCGGAAGCCCGGTGGCAGCGGCCGGCCCGGGCGGAGCGGAAGGCGATGATCCCTATGCGGGGATGAACGTCAGCCGCAACGCGCCATGTCCCTGCGGGTCGGGCAACAAGTACAAGCACTGCCACGGGTCGGCTTGATCCGCGGCGCGGATCAGGCACTTGCCGCAACCGTAACGACTGTTATGATCCTCTCCTGACAAGGGGGAGGATCAAGCCATTCGCGTTGCCACACACCCGCCCGGGATGATCGGGCTGCGGGATACGCACCATGTCGGGTGATCCAATGCTTTTCCGGCGGATGCTGCCGTTGATGTTCGCGGTGTTCATCAACATCGCGGGCTTCAGCCTGATCCTGCCGCTGCTGCCGTTCTACGGTTCGCTGTTCGGCGCGGGGCCGTTCGAGGTTGCGCTGCTGTTTGCCGCATACAGTCTCGGCAACGTGTTCGGCGAAATCTTCTGGGGCCGCCAGTCGGACAGGTGGGGCCGGCGCAAGGTGCTGATCGTGACGACTGCCGGCGCGACGCTGGCCTACATCGCTTTTGCGTACACACCGGTTCTTTGGCTGGCGGTCGCGATCCGCGTGGTGAACGGGTTTTTCGGCGGCACGCTCAGCGTCGCCCAAGGCTTCCTGGCCGATGCCTCGCCGCCGGAAAAGCGCGCCAAGGCAATGGGCCTGTTCGGCGCTGCGTTCAGCACGGGGTTCGCCTTCGGCCCGGTGGTGGGCGGATTGCTGGCCGGGCCGGGGACGAGCCTCGCCGATTTCCGTCTTCCGATCCTTGCCGCTGCGGCATTCTCGGCCCTGACCTCGCTGTGGTCGATCTTCTTCCTGCGTGACGTAAAGCCGCCGCTTGGCAGGGCAGCGCCGCTGCCGCGCTACAGCGAAGCGATCCGCTACGTCCGCGCCGATCCGCTGCTGCTGCGCCTGTTCGTGATCTCCTTCTTCGGGATCGCGGCCTTCGCGTCGATGGAAGCGATCTACGGCTTGTGGAGCGAAGCGAACTTCGGCTGGGATGCGCAGGACTTGGGCTTCGCGTTCATCGCCATCGGGCTTGGCGGGCTGGTGGTGCAGCTGTTCTTTCTCCACCCGCTGGTCGTGCGCTATGGGGAAGGGCGAGTCATCGTCGCCGGGCTGTGCGTCCTAGCTATCTCGATGCTGCTCCAGCCGATCCTGCGGGAGCCGCTCGTCGCGGTCGCGCTGATGGGCATGCTGATGATGGGCCACAGCCTCGCGTTCCCGACCTCCGGCGCGCTGACGTCGCGCACTGCGCCGATGGAGCGGCAAGGCAGCGTGATGGGCTTGTTGATGGCTTCCAACGCCGTGTCCCGCATCATCGCTCCGCCGACGTTCGGCCTGATCTACGAGCTTGGCCACGACCTGCCGTGGTACGCAGGCGCGGTGATGATCGCGCTGGTCGTTCCCCTCGGGCTGCAACTGATTGCCCTGGTGCGGCGGCCTCCGGCGCCGGAGCTCAGTCCCAGCTGAGCGGGCGGGCGACTTCCTCCAGCGGCTTTCGTTCCGCCGCGACCCCGTAAAACACCGTCACCAAGGCGGCGAGCAGCATCAGGCCTGCGCCGAACAAGTAGCCGATCAGCACTTGTTCGCGCGATCCGCTTTCGATCAGCAGCCCGAACACCCACGGCGCAACCGCGCCCAGCAGGGTGCCGAGCGCATAGAAGATCGCGATCGCCAGTGCCCGCATCTCCAGCGGGAAGTTCTCCGCCGCGGTCAGGTAGGCCGCCGAAGCCGCGGCCGAGGCGAAGAAGAACGTCACGCTCCAGCACAGGGTCTGCGTCGTTGCAGTCAGATGCCCGCCCGCAAAGGCAAAGCCCGTCGCGGCCAGAAGTACGCCAGACATCCCGTAGGTCAGGATGATCATCGGCCGCCGCCCCCAGGTATCGAACAACCGGCCAAGCAGCAGCGGGCCAAGCACGTTCCCGGCCGCGAACGGCAGGATATAGTACCCGACGTCCCGGCTCGGGACGTCGTAGAAGTCGGTCAGCATCATCGCGTAGGTAAAGAAGATCGCGTTGTAGAAAAACGCCTGCGCCGCCATCAGGACAAGGCAGTAGAACGTCCGCTTCGGATACGTGCGGAACAAGGCGGTGAACACCTCCTGCATCGAGGTCGCGTGGCGCGGGGTCACGCGGGTGTCCACCGGCGGAAGGTCGGGAAGGACGTGCCCTTCCGCCCGTACGCGTGCCTCTATGCCCTCGATCACGCGTTCGGCTTCTTCGGCGCGGTGATGGGTAGCAAGCCAGCGCGGGCTTTCCGGCACGAATCGCCGCAGCAGCAGGATGAACACGCCGATCACCGCGCCGCCGAAGAACGCGAGCCGCCAGCCGATCTCGGGATCGATCACCCGGGGATCCAGCAGCAGGATCGAGGCCCCGCTCGCCAGGGCCGCGCCGATCCAGAAGCTGCCGTTGATCACAAGATCGGTCCACCCGCGGCGCCGGGCGGGGATCAGTTCCTGGATCGCGGAATTGATCGCGCTGTATTCGCCCCCGATCCCTGCGCCGGTAAGAAAGCGCATCAGGGCAAAGCTCGGCAGATCCCAGGTGAACGCAGTGCCGGCCGTCGCGATCAGGTAAAGCCCCAGGGTGAGGAAGAACAACTTCTTGCGCCCCCAGCGGTCCGTCAGCCAGCCGAAGAACAAGGCCCCGCCGACGGCCCCCACCAGATAAGCCGAATTGGCGAATCCCACGTCGCTGGCGCTGAAGCGCAAGACCGGGCTTTCCCGCAGCGCGCCCGCGACCGATCCGGCGATGGTGACTTCCAGCCCGTCGAGAATCCAGGTGATGCCCAGTGCAATGACCACGAGCCAGTGGAACCGGCTCCACGGCAAGCGGTCGAGGCGGGCAGGCAAGGCGGCGGCAATGTGCTGGCTGATGGTTTCGCTCCCCGTGTTGCGGGAGCAGCCTAAAGCCTCTCGCCCGCGCTTCAAGGGCAGCGGCGTGATCGCGCCAGCGACACCGGGATCTGAAGGAAGAGTGGCTCCCCGAGTTGGATTCGAACCAACGGCCGCTCGATTAACAGTCGAGAGCTCTACCGCTGAGCTATCGGGGAGCAGTCCTTAGCGGACGGACACGCCTATATGCACCGCTTTCGGCTTTTGCAAGGCTGGAAAGCGCCCCTGGCAATCAGGCGACGAACTGTTCGCTGACGATCCGTTCGTCCAGGCTGTGCCCGGGATCGAACAGCAGGGTGAGCTGCCGTGTCTGGTCGCTGGCGATCTGCACTTCGGCGATATCGCGCACTTCCTGCTGGTCGGCCACCGCAGCAACCGGGCGCTTTTCCGGGTCAAGCACACGGAAGCGCACTTTGCTGCGATCGGGCAGGATCGCGCCGCGCCAGCGCCGGGGGCGGAACGGGCTGATCGGGGTCAGCGCCAGCGTCTGCGAATCGAGCGGCAGAATCGGCCCGTTCGCCGAAAGATTGTAGGCGGTCGATCCGGCCGGAGTAGCCAGCAGCACCCCATCGCAGGCCAGTTCCGCAATCCGCACCTTGCCGTTGACCGAAACCTCGATCTTCGCGGTCTGGCGGGTTTCGCGCAGCAGGGACACTTCGTTGATTGCGGCATACTGCCGGCTTTCGCCGCTCTGAGTCGTCGCGGTCATCGTCAGCGGGGCAACCGCGATTGGCTTGGCCTTCGCCAGCCGGTCACGCAGCTTTGCCTGGGGACGCCAGCGGTTCATCAGGAAACCGACGGTGCCAAGGTTCATCCCGTAGGCCGGAATGACCCGCCCGTTTTCCAGCATGCGGTGCAGCGTCTGCAGCATAAAGCCGTCGCCGCCCAGCACGATGGCAAGGTCGGCTTCTTCCAGCGGAACCCAATCGGCGGTTTCCCGCAGATAAGCGGCCGCTTCCTGCGCCCGCTCCGCCGGGGAAGCGAGCAGGGCGAGGGAAGGAAGCTCGCTGCGTTCGGCCATGCTCTTCGCCCCTCTTGTCCGCACCGCATTCTATGGGCCGACTGCCCCGTTGGCAATGTGTCGGCGGTTCAGGCCGCTTCCCGGCTCTTTTCTGCCTTGCGGAGAATACCGCTCAGCCCCTTGGTCAGCTGCAGCAGACCGTTGAGCCGCGCCTGCGGATCGCCCCAGGCACGGTTGATCACCAGCTTCATGTCGGGCCGCAGCTTGGCAGTGCCTTTCAGCCGCTCGACGTAAGCGACAAGCCCTTCCGGGTTGGGGAAGTTGTCGTTGTGGAATGTTACCAGCGTCCCGCGCGCGCCGACATCGACCTTGGCGATGTTGGCCGCGATTGCCTGGTGCTTGATCTCGATCAGCTTGATCAGATTGGCGGTGGCATCGGGCAGGGCGCCGAAGCGGTCGATCATCTCGGCCGCCATAGCCTCGATCTCCCCCTTGTCCTTGGCGTCGTTCAGCCGCCGGTAGAGCGCCATGCGTACGGCAAGATCGGGGACGTAGTCTTCCGGGATCATGATCGGCGCATCGACGGTGATCTGCGGAGACAAGCGATCGCTGCGCTCCAGACCCGCTTCCCCGGCCTTGGCGGCCAGGATCGCATCCTCCAGCATCGACTGGTAGAGCTCGAAGCCGACCTCACGGATGTGGCCCGATTGCTCATCGCCCAGCAGATTGCCCGCGCCGCGAATGTCGAGATCGTGGCTGGCCAGCTGGAACCCGGCCCCCAGACTGTCGAGATCGCTCAGCACCTTCAGCCGCTTTTCCGCCACTTCCGACAAGGCGGTGTCCTTTGGCGTGGTCAGGTAGGCATAGGCGCGCAGCTTTGCCCGGCCAACCCGGCCGCGCAACTGGTAGAGCTGGGCCAGACCGAAACGATCTGCGCGGTGAATGATGATCGTATTCGCCGAAGGGATATCGAGCCCGCTTTCGACGATGGTGGTGGACAGCAGCACGTCGTACTTCTTTTCGTAGAACGCGCTCATCCGTTCCTCGACCTCGGTCGGGGTCATCTGGCCGTGCGCGGTGACGAACTTGACCTCCGGCACCGTCTTGCGCAGCCAGCCTTCGATCTCTTCCATGTCGGCGATGCGGGGCACGACAATGAAGCTCTGCCCGCCGCGATGATGTTCGCGCAGCAAGGCCTCGCGCGTGACCATGTCGTCCCATTCCACGACGTAGGTCCGCACGGCGAGCCGGTCGACAGGCGGCGTCTGGATGGTGGACAGCTCCCGCAACCCGCTCATCGCCATCTGCAGGGTGCGCGGGATCGGAGTGGCGGTCAGCGTCAGCACGTGGACGTCGGTCCGCAGCTGCTTCAGCTTCTCCTTGTGCGTAACGCCGAAGCGCTGCTCTTCATCCACGATCACAAGACCAAGCCGCTTGAACGTCGTGGTCTTGGACAGGATCGCGTGGGTGCCGATGACGATGTCGATCGTTCCGTCGGCCAGCCCGTCGCGCACTTCCTTGGCTTCCTTTGCAGTGACCAGGCGGGACAAGCGGCCCATGTTCAGCGGGAAGCCGCCAAACCGTTCGCAGAAGTTTTGATAGTGCTGGCGGGCAAGCAGGGTGGTCGGCGCGATCATCACCACCTGCTGTCCGTTCATCGCGGCGACGAAAGCGGCGCGCAGCGCAACCTCGGTCTTGCCGAAGCCGACATCGCCGCAGACCAGCCGGTCCATCGGGCGTCCTTCGGAAAGATCCTTCAGCACGTCTTCGATCGCGCTTTCCTGGTCCTCCGTCTCGTCCCACGGGAAGCGATCGGCGAATTGCTGGTAGCTGCTTTCCTCGGGTTCAAGCGCCGGGGCCTTGCGCAGGGCGCGCTCGGCGGCCGTGCGCATCAGCTCGCTGGCGATCTCGCGGATCCGCTCCTTCAGCTTGGCACGGCGCTTCTGCCACGCCTCACCGCCTAGCTTGTCGAGCCCGACCAGATCCTCGCTGCTGCCGTAACGGGACAGCACATCGATGTTTTCCACCGGGATGTAGAGCTTGTCGCCGCCGGAGTATTCCAGCATCACGCAGTCGTGCTTGCTCTTGCCGACCTCGATCGGCTCCAGCCCCAGGTACTTGCCGATCCCGTGATCGAGGTGAACCACCAGATCACCCCGGTTCAGCGCCGACAATTCCGCCAGGAACGCGTCGGAATCCTTCTTGCGCTTGCGGCGACGAACCAGACGATCACCCAGCAGGTCCTGCTCGGTGATCAGTTCCAGCTCGTCATTGGCAAAGCCGGTATCCAGCGGCAGGACCATCGCCACCGGCGTGCCCTTCGCTGCCAGCCCAAGCGCTTCCTGCCAGCTTCCCGCCAGCTTCGGCTCCGTGCCCGCTTCCCCAAGAATGGAGGAGATCCGGGCGCGCGATCCTTGCGAATAGGCGGCGATCAGCGGCCGGCGGCCAGCCTTGCCGACCGCCTTCAGGTGCGCGGCGGCTGCTTCGTACACGTTGGCGCCCTGCGCCCGCTCAGGCGTGAAGTCGCGTGCGGACTTGAACCCGAAGTCGAGCACCGTCGGGCTTTCCGGCTCAGCGAAGGTGACCGCGCGGTGGACCGGCCAGCTCTTCAGCGTCTTTTCGTACTCTGCGCGCGACAGATACAGCGTCTCGGGCTCCAGCGGACGGTAGGATCCGGCTGCCTGCCCGGCGGTTTCCATGCGCTGCTGGTAGTAGTCGGCGATGTCGACCAGCCGCTCTTCCCCCGCGGAAATTGCGCCGGAATCGATCACCACCACGTCGTCTTGCGACAAGTGATCGAACAAGGTGACGAGCTTGTCCTCGAACAAGGGCAGCCAGTTTTCCATCCCGGCCAGCCGCCGTCCTTCGCTGACTGCCTGGTACAGCGGATCGCCGGTGGCGGTGGCGCCGAACTTCTCCCGGTAGCGGGACCGGAAGCGCTTGATCGTCTCCTCATCCAGCGTCGCTTCGCTGGCGGGGAGCAGCAAGTGGCTGTCGATGGTCTGGGTGGTGCGCTGGGTGCCGGGATCGAACAGCCTCAGCGATTCCAGTTCATCCCCGAAGAAGTCGAGTCGCAAACCCTGGTCCAGCCCCGACGGAAAGATGTCGAAGATAGATCCGCGGACCGCAAACTCGCCGGTATCGACCACGGTGTCGGTGCGGGAATAGCCTTGGCGGCGGAGCAGGGCGGTGAGGCTTTCGTGCCCGATCTCGACGCCGGGCTTCAGTTCCCGCACCGCTTCCCGGATGCGGAATGGGGTCAGCACCCGCTGGATCGCGGCGTTGACCGTGGTGACGACCAGTTGCGCGCTCGCCTTGCCGGCCTGCAACTGGTGCAAGGCGGACAAGCGCCGGGAACTGATCGACAAGGCCGGGCTTGCCCGGTCGTACGGCAGCGAATCCCAGGCGGGAAACTCGATCACCTGCAGTTCCGGCGCGAACCAGTGTGCAGCGTCGGTCACCGCGCGCATTGCCGCATCGTCGGGCGCGATGAACACCGCGCGCCCTTTGGCGGCGCGGGCAAGATCGGCCAGCACCAGCGGCTGCGCGCCCCGCGCCAAGGAGGCGAGGGTAAGCGGCTGATCGGCTTTCAGGATTCGGGAAAGATCGGGCATATCGAAGGCTCAAATGACGAAGGGCAAGTGCGTTCCGCGCACGCGCAGGAACCGCCGGAGCGGTTGCGCCGGCAGCTTTGCATCCCCGCTAGAACGAAGCCCGTCCGCGCTCAACCTCCCCGTTGGTCGAGGGGCCCGTGGTCGAGGAGCCGGGTCAGCCGAACGGCGTGACGTAATCGAGTTTCTGCAGCGCAGCCATCTGCGGCCCGTCGAATTGCTCGGGGACCGGTTCCGCCCCGATCGCCCAGGCCATCACGTCCACGTCCTGCTCATCCAGCAGCACCTCGAACCAGCTTAGTTCGGTGTCGCCCCATTGGGCGTGATGCCGATCGAAGAAGCCGCCGATCAGGAAATCGGCCTCCCGCGTGCCGCGATGCCAGGCACGAAACCGCGCACGGGCGAGGCGATGGGAAAGCTCGGTCATGCCCGCCCACTACGCACCCGGATACGGACTGGCAAGCACGATCCACGCCGCTGCGCAAAACCTGGAACAAACGGAGAAAGGAGCGTTTGCCGCGCTCGCCGCCGCCGCTATGTAGCGATCATGCGCCCAGAGAGCCTCAATCCCCTGTTCGTCGAAACCGAATCGCTCGAGGGCGTGGGGCCGAAGATCCGCAAGCCGCTGGAAAAGCTTGGCCTCACACGGGTGCGGGACGTGATCTATCATTTCCCGGACCGGTTCGTGCAGCGCCGCGCGGTGACCGATCTCGATGAAGCGGGCGTCGGCGAACAGATCGTCGTCTCGCTGACCGTGGTGGAGCACCGGGCGAGCGCCGGGCGCGGGCCGTTCCGGGCGCTGGCCACGGACGCGAAGGGCAACGTCTGTTCGCTGACGTGGTTCGGCCGCGCTTCGTACAGCGCGCGGCGGCAACTGCCGATCGGGGCGAAGCGCTGGATCGCAGGCAAGCTGGAACAGTACGGCCAGATGCTCCAGATCGTGCATCCGGAACACGTCAGCGATGATGGCGACGCCGCTTTCGGCAAGCTGATCGAGCCCGTCTATCCCCTCGCCGAAGGGCTGACCCAGCCCAAGGTCGGCAGCCTCGTCAGCCAGGCGCTGGAACGCACGCCGGAAATGCCCGAGTGGATCGAGCCGGGACTGATGGCGCGGGAGAAATGGCCCGTCTGGCGTGAGGCGCTGCATCTTGCCCACCGGAACGATCACCCCGCCGCGCGCGATCGGCTCGCTTATGACGAACTGCTGGCCAACAGCCTTGCGCTGATGCTGGTCCGGTCGGACAACCGCCGCCGACGCGGACGTCCGCTAAGGGGGAACGGCCGCTTCCGTGACAAGCTGAACCTGCCGTTCCCGTTAACCGATGCGCAAACGCGCTCGATCGGTGAAATCGCGGGCGACCTTGAACAGGACTGCCCGATGCTGCGGCTGCTGCAAGGCGATGTCGGATCGGGCAAGACGGTGGTGGCGCTGGAAGCGATGCTGATCGCGGTCGAAGCGGGCGCGCAGGCGGCGATGCTCGCGCCCACGGAAATCCTCGCCCGCCAGCATTACGAAACGCTCTACCGGATGGCGGGGCCGACCGGGGTGAACGTTGCGCTGCTGACGGGCCGCGACAAGGGCCGCAACCGGGAATCGATCCTGATGGGGCTGCTCGACGGCAGCATCGACATCATCGTCGGCACGCATGCGATTTTCCAGGAATCGGTCGCCTACAAGGACCTCGGACTGGTGGTGATCGACGAACAGCACCGCTTCGGGGTCGGTCAGCGACTGATGCTGACGCAGAAGGGCCGCGTGACGCCGCACACGCTGGCGATGACGGCCACCCCGATCCCGCGCACGCTGACACTGGCGCAGTACGGGGAAATGGAAGTCTCCCGGCTGGATGAACTGCCCCCCGGCCGGCAGGCGATCGATACCCGGGTCATCTCGGCGGAGCGTATGGCCGAAGTGGTGGACGGCATCGCCCGGCAGATCGACGGCGGCAGCCAGGCCTATTGGGTGTGCCCGATGGTGCGCGACAGCGAAACGGAAGACATCGCCGCGGCCGAGGCGCGCTACCTTGCGATGAAGGAGCGCTTCGGCGACGCGGTCGTGCTGGTGCACGGACAACTGAAGCCGGACCTCAAGGACGCGGCGATGGAACGCTTCGCCCGAGGAGACGCGAAGCTGCTGGTCGCGACCACGGTGATCGAGGTTGGCGTGGACGTGCCCAACGCCACTCTGATGGTGATCGAGCAGGCGGAACGCTTCGGCCTGGCACAGCTCCACCAGCTGCGCGGCCGGGTGGGGCGGGGAACCAAGAAATCGGTTTGCATCCTGCTGCGCGGCGATGCGGTGTCGGAAACCGGGCGCGAACGGCTGGCCCTGATGCGGGAGACGCAGGACGGCTTCGTGCTGGCGGAAGAGGACTTGCGCCTGCGCGGCGGGGGCGAATTGCTCGGCACGCGCCAGTCTGGCGACAGCCCGTTCCGCATCGCGGACCTGGAGCAGATCCAGCGCCTGCTGCCGATTGCCCACGACGACGCGCGCCTGCTGGTGGAGCGTGACCGGGGGCTGGCGAGCGAGCGGGGCCAAGCCGCGCGGCTGCTGCTCTATTTGTTCGAACGGGACTGGGGCGTGCAACTGCTGAGGGGCGGATAAGCCCGCGCCGAACCGAACCCGTCCTATCCGTTGAGCCACCACCGGATGATGTAAGCGACCGTGCCCAGTGCCGCGACGCTCATCGCCCAGATGGCCGCCATCCACGCCAGCCGCTTCCACAAGGGCTGGTTGTCCGCCTCACGCAAGTCGGAAGGCCAGTCACGCATCAGTGGTAGCCCTCATCGCCAACCTTGCCGCGGAATACCCAGTATGCCCACGCGGTATAGGCCAGGATCAGCGGCATGGTGATGGCCACGCCGATCAGCATGAATATCTGGCTGCTTTCCGGCGCGGCTGCGTCCCAGATGGTCAGCGCCCGCGGCACGACATAGGGCCACATCGACACGCCAAGACCCGCCATGCCGAGCAGGAAGATGCCCAGCGCCAGCAGGAACGGCGCTCCCTGCCTGCGCTTCACCAAGGACCGGAACAGCGCGAAGGCAAGCACCGCCGTCAGCAGTGGCACTTGCGCCGCGAACAGCACGTTGGGCATCTCGAACCAGCGGCGGAAATACTGTTCTTCCAGCAGCGGCGTATAGAGGCTGACGGCCACCAGCAGCACCAGCGTGGCAATCGCGGCCCAGAACGCCATGCGATAGGCATGGTCCTGTCCGCTGCCGGACGTCTTCCAGATCAGCCAGCACGCGCCGAGCATCGCGTATCCGGCAACCACTCCAAGCCCGGTCAGCAGCGTGTACGGCGTGAGCCAGTCCCACCAGCTTCCGGCATAGGCCCGGTCCGCGACCTCGATCCCCTGCAGCAGCGCGCCCAGCGTCATTCCCTGCGCCAGCGCCGCGACCAGCGAGCCGCCGGAAAAGGCCAGGTCCCAGAACGGCCGGTGCCGCTCGTCCCGCCAGCGGAACTCGAAGGCGACGCCGCGAAAGATCAGTCCCAGCAGCATCGCGATGATCAGCGGATAGGTCGCGGGCAGGATCACCGCATAGGCAAGCGGGAACGCGGCAAGCAGCCCGCCGCCACCGAGGATCAGCCAGGTCTCGTTCCCGTCCCACACCGGCGCAATGGAATTCATCGCCTTGTCCCGTTCTTCCCCGTGGGCGAAGCTGGGAAACAGGATGCCGATGCCAAGGTCGAAACCGTCCATCACTACATAGGCGAACACCGCGAAGGCGATGATGAACGCCCAGACGACGGTCAGGTCGAAATCGATCATCCTATGGCTCCCCGTCCGGGAAGGTCGGTGAATGGCCGGGGTTCTGGCTTGGCCCCGGCGTGATCCCGGCAGTGCGGATCGGCCCGCGATCGCCGGCCTTCACGCCGGTTTCGCCGGGATGCGGGATGTGGTGCATCAGGCGCAGGATGTACCACGTGCCGATGCCGAAGACTGCGAAGTAGATGACGATGAAGGCAATCAGCGAAGCCGCAACAGCGGGAGCGGCCAGCGGGCTGACGCTGTCCGCCGTGCGCAGATAGCCATAGACCGTGTACGGCTGGCGTCCGACCTCGTTCGTGACCCAGCCTGCAATGACCGCGATAAACCCGGACGGCCCCATGACAAGCGCGGCGCGGTGCAGCCATGTCCAGTCGTACAAGCGTTTGCGCCAGCGCGCGATCAGGCTCCACAGGCCGAGGCCCAGCATCGCGAAGCCGATCATCACCATGATCCGGAAAGCCCAGAACACGATCCCGACCGGCGGCCGTTCGCTTTTGGGCACGCTGTCGAGCCCGGCAAGCGGCGCGTAGGGATCATGCTTGAGGATGAGAGAGGACGCGTAGGGAACCTCGATCGCATAGTTCACCCGCTCTTGCGCACTGTCCGGTATCCCGAACAGGATCAGCGGCGCGCCTTCCGAATGCCCCTGGAAATGCCCTTCCATTGCCATGACCTTCACCGGCTGGTGCTCAAGGGTGTTGAGCCCGTGCATGTCCCCGACGAAGATCTGCACCGGAGCAACCAGCGCGGCCATCCACATCGCCATGGAAAACATCTTGCGGGCGTGCACGTTGCTGCGGTCCCGCAACAGGTGCCACGCACCGACTGCGCCGACCACGAAGGCGGTGGTGAGATAGGCGGCAATCACCGTGTGGGTCAGCCGGTACGGAAAGCTGGGATTGAAGATGATGTCGAACCAGCTGTCACCCGGCAGGAACTGGCCGTTTTCGCCGATGATGAAACCGGCCGGGGTCTGCATCCAGCTGTTGACCGAGAGGATCCAGAAAGCGGAAACAAACGTGCCGAGCGCGACCATGCAGGTGGCGGAAAAGTGCAGCTTTGGCCCGACGCGCCCCATGCCGAACAGCATCACGCCCAGAAACCCGGCCTCGAGGAAAAAGGCCGTCAACACTTCATAGGCCATCACCGGCCCGATAACCGGCCCCGCCTTGTCGGAGAACACCGACCAGTTGGTGCCGAACTGGTAGGACATGACCAGTCCCGAAACGACGCCCATCGCAAAGGTGATGGCGAAGATCTTCAGCCAGTATCGGAAGAGATCGAGGTAAAGCCGCTTCTGTGTGTACAGCCACAATCCTTCCAGCACCGCCAGAAACGATGCGAGGCCGATCGAGAAGGCCGGAAAGATGAAGTGAAAGCTGACCGTGAAGGCGAACTGAAAACGGGCGAGGAGGAGAGCGTCGAATCCATCCAGCATGGCCCCCCATACCCCCTTTGCGCCGGAATGGGAAACGCGGCCGGGGCGACAGGTGCAGCCAGCTTCGCGAGCGCCCTGCGGTTCGCCCCAATAGCAGGTTGCTTCGCCTTGCCGGCCTGCCTACACCGCGTCACCTTTTAACAGCATGAAGCGAACCGCTTGATCCTTTCCCCCTTCGAATGGACCATCGCCAAGCGATACATGCTGCCCGGCCGCAGTGAGGCGTTCATTGCGCTGGTGGCCGGCATCAGCCTTGTCGCGGTGATGTTGGGCGTCGCCGCCCTCGTCATCGTGATGAGCGTGATGAACGGCTTTCGCGGTGAACTGATCGACAAGATCGTCGGCTTAAACGGCCATGCCATCATCCAGGCTTACGGCGGACGGCTCGACAACTGGCAGGACGTGCTGGAGGAAGCGCGCAATACGCCGGGCGTGGTCCGGGCGACGCCGCTGATCGAACAGCCTCTGCTGGCGACCTACAACGGCCGCGCCGAAGCCGTGCTGGTGCGCGGCAACACTCCGGAAGACATTGCCCGGCTCCAGCCGAACATCGTCGCCGGCTCGCTCGCGGGGCTGCAACCCGATCAGAACAACGTCGCCATCGGGTCGCGGCTGGCGATGAATCTCGGCCTCACCGTCGGGGACGTGATCACGGTGATCAATCCGCAGGGCCGCTCCACGCCTTTCGGCACAGTTCCGCGGCAGGTCGGCTATACGGTCGCGGCAATCTTCGAAGTCGGCGTCTACGATTACGACCAGGCCTTCGTCATCATGCCGATCCCCAACGCGCAGACCTTGCTGCTGACCGGCGACACCATCGGCATGATCGAGATCACCACTACCGATCCGGAAACGGTGGGCGAAACGGTCGCCCCGCTGATCCCGAAGCTGTCCGGTCAGGCCGTGATCGCCGACTGGAAAACCATCAACGCCTCGCTGTTCGAAGCCTTGCAGGTGGAACGCGTGGCGATGTTCTTCGTCCTGTCGATCATCGTGCTGGTCGCGGTGTTTAACATCCTGTCCTCGCTGATCATGCTGGTGCGTTCGAAGACACGGGACATCGCGATCATGCGCACGATGGGAGCAACGCGCCGCAGCCTGCTGAAGATATTCGTCACCACGGGATTCCTGATCGGCGCGATCGGCACGGTCGCGGGGCTGATCCTCGGTTTCGTTGTGCTCTACTTCCGGCAGTCGATCGTGCGGGCGATCGAGATCGCAAGCGGGCAGAACCTGTGGGATCCGCAAGTCCGTTTCCTGACAGAACTTCCCGCCCGGACAGACCCGGGCGAAGTCCTCGCCATCACAGTCATGTCCCTGGTCTTCAGTTTCCTCGCCACGCTGTATCCTGCCTTCAAGGCGGCGAGCACCGATCCCGTGCAGGTCCTGCGCTATGAATGAGCCTATTGTCGAACTGATCGACCTGACGCGCAGCTTCACCCAAGGTGGCGTGCGGATCGACGTGCTGCGCGGCGTGAACCTGTCGATCATGCCGGGCGAAATCGTCGCCTTGCTCGGCCCGTCCGGGTCCGGGAAATCGACCATGCTGCAAGCGGTCGGCCTGCTGGAAGGCGGGTTCGGCGGGCAGATCCGGATCGCGGGCACCGACGCGACCCAGCTTTCCGGAGACGATCGCACCGCGCTGCGGCGCAGTCACCTTGGCTTCGTGTACCAGTTCCACCACTTGCTTCCGGACTTCACCGCGCTGGAGAACGTCGTCCTGCCGCAACTCGTCGCCCACCGCAGCCGGGCCGAATCGGAGGAGCGGGCGCGAGAGCTGCTGGGCGCTCTCGGACTGGAAAAGCGCGTGGGTCACCGCCCCAGCCAGCTTTCAGGCGGGGAACAGCAGCGCGTCGCCGTGGCCCGCGCCTTGTCCAACCGGCCAAAGCTCGTGCTCGCGGATGAGCCGACCGGCAACCTTGACGAAGCGACCGCCGACCGGGTGCTGGCGGAATTTCTCAATCTCGTCCGCGGGCAGGGAAGCTCTGCGCTGGTCGCGACTCATAACGAACGGCTGGCCCTGCGAATGGACCGGGTCGTGCGGCTGCACGAAGGCCTGCTGGAATAGAAACCTTCTCCCCGCCTCATGCGTTTTCATGGGCAAAGGAGATCCGAATGACCGACCACCCCAGCACCTACAAGGCTGTCGACACCAATCCCCACGGCATCGAATGGGAAGACCATGCCATGCTCCACCTGAAGGGCGAAGCCGATGGTCTCTTCAACGGGATGAAGACGATCGGACGGGGTACCCTGGCGGAAATGGTCGCGCGCGTCAGCCGGATGCCGGAAGGGGAGCGGGAACGCTACGTGATTGAAAAGGCTGGCGACCATGAACTTGGCACCGCCGAAATCATGGCTTTGGCCGCGCGGGACGATTTCCCCGGAAAGATGGGAAAATCGTTCTGAAAACCGGCACCTGAGGCTTCGCAAAGCTTCCGAAAGCCCCTAGCTTGGAGCGATGCCGTTCGCTCCTTTCGTGCCCCTTCGCATCTTGTCTTCCTATTCGATGCTCGAAGGGGCGATCGAACCGAAGGTGATTGCCAAGCTCGCGAAGGAGCGCGGGTTTCCGGCAATTGCGGTGTGCGACCGCAACGGCCTTTACGGCACGATGGAATTCGCCGCCGCCTGCAAGGGCGCCGGCGTCCAGCCGATCATCGGGACCTTGCTCGGGGTGGCACGCGGCGAAGGCGGGACGATCGACTACCTGCCGCTGTTTGCGCAGGATGAAGACGGTTGGAACAACTTGTGCCACCTCGTCAGCCGCGCCCACCTCGATCGGCCGCTGGAGCTTGAACCCCACGTCCAGCTGCAGGATCTGGAAGGCCGCAGCGACGGCCTGATCGCGCTCACCGGCGCAGGCGAGGGCGGGCTCACCCGCCTGTTAGCCGAAGGGCAGAGCCGGCACGCCCATGCGCTGGCAGACCGACTGGTCGCCCTGTTTCCCGGGCGGCTTTACGTCGAGATCGCCCGGCGGGACAATCCGGTGGAAGAAGCGGCCGAAGGCGCGCTGATCGACCTCGCATATGATCGCGACTTGCCGCTGGTCGCGACCAACCCGGCCAACTTCGCCGAACCGCACATGCACGCCGCGCACGATGCGATGCTGTGCATTGCCAATTCGACCCAAATCGATGCCGACGACCGCCCGCGTTCGCTGAAGGACGGCTGGGTGAAGTCCGCCGCGATGATGGAAGAGGAATTCGCCGACCTTCCGGAAGCGACCGCCAACACGCTGGTGATCGCCCAGCGCTGCGCCTTCGCTCCGCCGAAGCGCAAGCCGATCCTGCCCAGCCTGGCCGGCGACAGGACAGGCGAAGAGCGGATGCTCGCCGACGACGCGCGCGCCGGTCTGGCGGATCGGCTGGCGCAGTACGAGGACCTGACGGACGAACAGCGGCAGGAATACGCGGAGCGGCTCGATTACGAAATCGGGATCATCACCCGCATGGGATTCCCCGGCTACTTCCTGATCGTTGCCGACTTCATCAAGTGGGCGAAGGCGCAAGGAATCCCGGTGGGCCCGGGGCGCGGTTCCGGCGCGGGATCGCTGGTCGCGTGGGCGCTGACGATCACCGATCTCGATCCGATCCGGCTCGGCCTGCTGTTCGAACGCTTCCTCAACCCGGAACGCGTCTCGATGCCGGACTTCGACATCGACTTCTGCGAAACCCGGCGCGGGGAAGTGATCCGCTACGTCCAGCAGAAGTACGGTGAGGATCACGTCGCCCAGATCATCACCTTCGGCAAGCTGAAGGCCCGCGCGGTGCTGCGCGATTGCGGGCGCATCCTGCAGATGAGCTATGGACAGGTGGACCGGTTGTGCAAGCTGGTGCCCAACCACCCGACCGATCCGTGGACACTGCCGCGCGCGCTCAACGGCGTGGCGGACTTCAAGCGGGAATACACCAACGACAATGAGGTCAAGCGGCTGATCGATCTGGCGATGCAGCTGGAAGGTTTCCCGCGCAACAGCTCCACCCACGCGGCAGGCGTCGTGATCGGGGATCGCCCGCTGGCGCAGCTCGTGCCGCTTTACCGCGATCCGCGCTCCGATATGCCGGTGACGCAGTTCAACATGAAACATGTTGAGGACGCGGGGCTGGTCAAGTTCGACTTCCTCGGCCTGAAGACCCTGTCCGTCCTGCGCAAGGCGGTGGACTTGCTGGCGCGGCGCGGGATCGAGGTCGATCTGGACACGCTGGCCTGGGACGATGCGCAGGTTTACGAATTGCTCCAGCGCGGCGACACGGTCGGCGTGTTCCAGCTGGAATCGGAAGGCATGCGCCGCACCCTCGCGGCGGTGAAGCCCACCCGGTTTGAAGATATCATCGCGCTCGTCTCGCTCTACCGGCCCGGCCCGATGGACAACATCCCGCTGTTCGGAAAGCGCAAGAACGGCGAAGTCGCGATCGAGTACCCGCACGCCAAGCTGGAAGGCGTGCTGGCCGAAACCTACGGCATCTTCGTCTATCAGGAACAAGTGATGCAGGCCGCGCAGATCCTGGCCGGCTATTCGCTCGGGGATGCGGACCTTCTGCGCCGCGCAATGGGCAAGAAGATCCAGGCCGAAATGGACGCCCAGCGCCTCCGCTTTGTCGAAGGGTGCAAGGAGGTGTCCGGGATCGAAAAGGCGAAGGCGAACGAGCTGTTCGACTTGATCGACAAGTTCGCCGGCTACGGTTTCAACAAGTCGCACGCCGCCGCCTACGCGCTGCTCTCCTACCAGACGGCGTGGCTGAAAACGCATTATCCGGAAGAATTCTACGCCGCGGCGATGTGTTTCGACATGCACCAGTCGGAAAAGCTGGCCGTGTTCGTCGATGACTTGCGGCGCAACGGGCTGACCCTGCTCGGCCCCGATATCAACGCTTCCGAAGCCGAGTTCATGGTCGAACAGACGGAAGACGGCCACGCCGTGCGCTACGCGCTGGCCGGGATCCGCAACGTCGGGGAAAAGGCGATGGAGCAAGTTGTCGCCGAACGGGAAGCAAAAGGCCGCTTCGAAAGCCTGGAGGACGTGTTCCGCCGCATGCCGCAAGGCGCGATGAACCGCCGCCAGCTGGAAAGCCTGGCCGCAGCCGGGGCGTTCGACGGGCTGGAGCCGAACCGGGCGAAGGTGCTGGCCAACGCCGATATCCTGCTGGCCGTCTCGGAAGCCGCAGTGCGTGAGCGGTCAAGCGGGCAAGGCGGCTTGTTCGGCGGAGAGGAAAGCGTCGAACCGGCGCTGCGCCTTGCCGATGCACCTGCGTGGTCCCGGTCCGAACAGATGGCCGCCGAACGGGAGAACTTCGGGTTCTATTTCGCCGCGCATCCGGTCGGGCAGTACCGCGCGATTGCCTCGGCCAACGGGGCGCGCAGCTATGTCAGCCTGATGGAAAGCGGGGTCACTGGTGGGCGCCAGCAGGCGGTGATGGCCGCGATGGTGGAAAGCGTCAGCAAGGGGCGCACCCGGCGCGGCGGAGAATTCATCCGGGCCGATTTCTCGGACAGCTCCGGCCAGTTCAGCGCCGCGTGCTTCGAGGAATCGCTGGTCGATAACTTCCAGCGCTGGGCGGAAGACGGCACCTGCGTGCTGCTGAACGTGGAGCTCGATTCCCCCAGTCCGGAAGAACCGCCGCGCGTTACCGTGCGCGGCGCGCGGCCGCTAGCCGAAGTAACCAACTCGGCCCGCATGGTGCTGACGCTGGACGTCGCCACTTTGGAGGCGGTGCAGGAACTGCGCCTTGCCCTGGCTGAAGGCGAGAAGGGCAGCGGCCGGGGTGAGGTCGTGGCGCGGCTACGGCTGGACGGTGACCGGGAAGCAACGGTGCGGCTGGGCCGGGATTTCACGCTGGACGGCGATCTGGCTGAGCGGCTGGCGCAAATCGACGGTCTGGCGAATGTCTCGCTTGCCGCCAACCGCAACCCGGCAAGGCTGCGGCTGGTGGCCTGAACGAACTCGTCAGTTGTCCAGGCCTCCGGCGCCGACCGGGTCGGTATCGCTGCCGCCATCCCTCTGCGTCGCTCCGTGGTCGAGCCTTGCTTCGGCTTCGCTTATGGCCTCGGAGGTTTCGTCCACGACGAACTCAGTGTTCGCAGCGGTGTCGGTGGCGGCGGAATCGACCGTCTGCTCCGCAGTGGTTTCCGTACTCTCGGAACATCCGGCGAGAAGAAGGCCGCCGGCGGAGATCGCCAGAAGGATCGTGCGCATATTTGTCTCCTGATTGAATTTCACGGATGAACGGCGCCTGCGGCACACGGTTCCTCGGGCGTTCGCATCATTCATGCAGGTGAGGGAGCACCTCGCGCCCGAATGCTTCGACGAACTCCCGCTGGTTCGTCCCGACGTTATGGACGTAAATCTCCTCGAATCCGAGGGAGCGAAACTCGCGCAACGCCTCGACGTAGAAGGCTGGATCGGGGGACATCAGGACATAATCTTCCATGTCTTCGGGGCGCACGGTGCTGGTTGCGGCGTCGAATTGCTCCGGCGTCCGGAGTAGTTCCGCAGCGCCGGGCGGCACCACGTTGAACCGCCAGTGCGTGTGCGCCTGTTCACGCGCTTCCTCCTCGCTGGCTGCCCAGGAAACATGGACTTGCAGGCCCAGCTTCTTTCCCTCGCCGCCGCCCCGGCGGAACGCGTCGACAATCGGGCGCAACTGCTCTGTCTTCGCGCCGACCGTCAGCAGCCCATCGGCCCAGCCGCCAAGCCATCCGGCCGTTTCGGGGCTGAGCGCGGCACCGTACAGCAAGGGCGGCGGATCGTGCGGGCCGGTGTAGAGCCGGGCGTCTTCAACGGGGATCGCGCCGTCGCGGTTGACCGTCTCCCCGGCCCAGAGCGCGCGGATGATCTCGGCCGCTTCCTTCAGGCGGCGGTTCCGTTCGGCTTTTTCCGGCCATCCCTGACCGACGATGCGCTCATTCAAAGCTTCTCCGCTGCCGAGCGCCAGCCACAGGAACCGACCGGGAAACATGCGCGACAGGGTTGCCCCGGCCTGCGCGACGATCGCGGGATGGTAGCGCCAGCCTCCCGGGATCGCCATCGTGCCGAACGGCAGTTGCGTCGCCTGCATCGCCGCCCCCAGCCATGACCAGGTAAATCCCGACTGGCCCTGCGACGGGCTCCAGGGATGGAAATGATCCGAACACATGGCCGCGTCGAACCCGGCCTGCTGCGCCAGCGAAGCAAGCTTCAGCAGTTCCTCCGGCGGGAACTGCTCATGCGAAGCGTGAAAACCGATCTTGATGGGAACCTCGAACCAATGGTTGGTGACCCCAAGGCAACGGCGGGCACTCGGCCCCGGTTCCGGTTACGTTTCCCTGAGGCGGGGCATCAGCTCCACGAAGTTGCAAGGCCGGTTCCGGCTATCGAGCTGTTCGGCAAGAATGCCGTCCCACCCGTCCCTCACCGCGCCGTTGGATCCGGGCAGGGCGAAGACATACGTCCCGCGCGCCACGACGGCGCAGGCACGCGACTGCACGGTGGAGGTGCCGATGGTGCGGTAGCTGATCCAGCGGAACAGTTCTCCGAACCCCTCGATCGCCTTGTCCTTGATCCGGTCGAGCGCTTCCGGCGTCACGTCGCGCCCGGTCAGCCCGGTGCCGCCGGTCGATACGATTGCGTCGATCGCCGGATCGTCGATCCACTGGTTCAGCCGGCGGACGATCGCGTCGGCATCGTCTTTCTCGATCGCGCGGGCAGCAAGGGTGTGCCCTTTGCTGCGCACGCGTTCGGCTAGGATGTCCCCGGACGTGTCCTCCTCCGGCCCCCGGGTATCGGATACGGTCAGGACGGCGATGTTGATCGGCTTGAAACTCCGGCTCTCGTCGATCGCCATCAGTCGTTCCGTGCCGACAGGTAGGTCCGGCCGTTCGGCTGCGCCTGATCTTCCGGGAAGGTCGGCCAGGCATTCTGCGCCAGCGCATAACGGCTGGGCGATGCGGCGTTCGCCTGCCGCTCATACATCCAGTAATTGCGCATCACGATCGCGACATAGCCGCGCGTCTCCCAGTAGGGGATCGACTCCATGTAAAGCAGCGGATCGCCCTGGTCGTTCACCTCGGTGTTCCAGCGGGTCACCGGGCCCAGACCGGCGTTGTACGCAGCCATGATCTTGGGCAATTCCCCGCGCGTGGCGCTGTTGTCGCGCAGCATGGACAGGTTTTGCTGCCCAAGCGCGAGATTGATCGCCGGATCATGCAAGTCCATCGATGCGGCATCGAGGTTGAGAGCGGGCGCATGGAGACGCGCGGTCGCCGGCATGATCTGCATCAGCCCCTGCGCCTTTGCCGGGCTGACCGCGTTGGCGCGGAAGTTCGATTCCTGCAGGGCGTGGGCATAGGCCAGCGCCGGATCGACTTGCCAGCCCGTCACCGGCGCCCACTTCGGCAGCGGATAACGCGAGGCCGGATCGGACTGCCCGCCGGCCGGCGCGTACCGCGCCATGTAGAGCTGCGTCTGGGTGAACCCAAGCTCACGGGCCAAGCGCGACAACGCGCCGTAGTCGCTTGGATCGCCGATCTTCGCCTGATGGATCAGAAGCTTGCTCGCCAGTTCGTCGCGTCCGATCTCGGCCAGCGCGAGGGCGAGCCGCACGTTCTCCAGCGAACGCAGCTTGCGCCAGTCAGCGTCGGTCAGGTCCGCGCGGGCATAGCGGCCGGGCAAGTCCTGCCCCAGCTGCTCAGCCGCCAGCATGCCGTAAAGCGTCTCGTCCTGCCCGGCCGCGGTCTTGAGCAGTTCGGCGCTGCGCTCCGGCTCCCGGCAGCGAAGCGAGGCGCGCGCGGCCCAGTAGTATCCGGCGGCGCGCAATTCGGAATTCTGCGCGCCATAGCCTGCGCGCTCGAACCCATGCCGGGCGGTCGCGCAATCGTCCATCCGCCAGGCAGCGAGCCCGACGACCCAGTCACCTTCCGCGACCCAGGCTCCCTGGCCCTCCGCAACCGTCTGCGCCATCGCCAGCGCCTGCGGGTCCATGTTCTCGATGTAGTAGCTCCACGCGACGCGCTGGCGCCACTCGGCCCGGGCTTCGGGGCTGAGGGTCGCGTCCACGCCGTCCAGCAACTGGCGCGCGCTGTCGGGATCGTCGTTGGTAATCCGCTCCAGGATTTGCTCGCGGACCGTATCCGGCATCGTCCCGTCCTCCACCGTGGAGGGGCGGACCCGCTTGGGAATGCCGGGCTGCGGCACCAGCCGGTTTTCGAGCGGCAGCCCCGGCATGCTCTGCGCGCCGCGGGTAAGGCCCAGCCGGCTCATCTGTTCGGCCCAGGGCAGTGTGCTGCCCCTCGCAAGCCAGGCTTCGATTTGCGGCAATTCCACCCGGGGGGATGTTGCGGCCAGATAGTATTCCGCCAGAGCCACCGTGTGCAGCGGCCCGTCTGCGCGCTGGAACAGCAGCGCCTGCACGCGCGCCCAATCGGCGGCATCGATCGCGCCGAACACTTGGGAATAGTAATCCCGGTCGATGGCCGACAGCTGCGGCGCCGGCTGCTGGGTCTGCCGCGCGAGGAAGTACTCGCGCGTCGACTGGGACCCGGTCGACTGGGCCGTGACCGGCTGCGCCAGAACTCCCACCGCCAAAAGCGCACCAATCAACTGCTTCATGTTACCCTCATTTCGTCCCGTTCCGCTGCATCCGGACTGGACGTCCAGTCGAGCCAGCGCCGCCAAAGTGTGGCCCGGGCATCCGCCCGTCGCAGGAGATAACCGGGATCACGCGCCGCGAGAGTAAGTATCATACCCGATTCGCTCGCAGTCTGGTCCACCCCGGTGAGCGGTTGCGCCGGATCGTGCCCCAGAAGCGGCAGGATACCGCCGCCCAGAACCAGCAGCCGTTTCGGGCTGACGAGGCCGATATGATGGCGCAGCACGGCGTCCATTCCCGACGCGGCCAGTTCGGCCCAGTCCGGCATCGGCGTGTGACGCGGCAGCGCGGCGGCTAGATAGGCCTCGTCTTCCGCCAGCCCCATCGCGGAAAGCATTCCCGCGATCAGCTGTCCATGGGAACCGGCCAGCAGGCTCTCCGTGTCCTCGGCTTCCGGCTCGGGCACGATCACCATCAACTCTGCACCGGCTTTTCCGCGTGGCGGCACGCGCGGATGGCCCCCGCCTGCATCGAGGCTCGGCTCGGCCAGCCACCAATCACGAAACGCAGCCAGATCCTGCGGCCAGCCGGACGGATCGCCTCCGACAAGGACCTTCGGTTCGGGCGGAGGCGGGGCGGGGGCCGTGCGGGCAGGCCGGGCCGGTACCGCCGTTTCCGGGGGCTCATCGACCAGCCAGGGCGTGGGCTCATCGTGGAACAGGCAATCGACCCCCGCATCCGCCCACCAGGCGTGCGCGGCGGCGAATTGCTCGGCGAGCGAAGGGGCGGAATGGTCGTTCATGGATTGCCGGGGAAGTCTTGACCTTCCCTTCCCCTGGGCGCAAGTCCCTTCCGCATGGTGAAAACAGGCTCTGTGCGGTCCCGATGACGACACGCGAATCCATGCCCGTCGACGTGGTGATCGTCGGCGCCGGTCCGGCCGGGCTTTCCGCCGCTATCCGGCTCAAGCAGCTCGACGAAGCGCTTGAAGTCGTGGTGCTGGAAAAAGGCTCCGAAGTCGGTGCGCACATCCTTTCCGGCGCGGTGGTCGATCCGCGCGCGCTGGACGAACTGCTGCCCGACTGGCGCGAGACGTGCTCGCTCGCCGAAGTGCCCGTAACCGGGAACCATCACTGGGTCCTCAGCCGCGCGGGCAAGCGGGAGCTTCCGCATGCCCTGATGCCCCGCTTGATGAGCAACAAGGGCAGTTACACCGGCTCCCTTGGCAATCTTTGCCGCTGGCTGGCCGAACGGGCAGAGGAACTGGGCGTCCAGATCTTCCCCGGCTTTCCCGCCGCCGAAGTGCTGCTGGATGAAACCGGCGCGGTGATGGGCGTGGCGACCCAGGACATGGGCATCGCCGCCGATGGATTGCACAAGGCCGACTACCAGCCGGGCATGGAACTCCATGCGAAGTACACGCTGCTGGCGGAAGGCGCGCGGGGCAACCTGACCAAGGGGCTGAAAGGACGCTTCGCCCTCGAAGCCGGTTGCCAGCCGCAAGTCTATGGGCTCGGCATCAAGGAGCTGTGGGACGTGCCTGCCGAACGGCACCAGCCCGGCCGGGTGATCCACACCCAGGGCTGGCCCTTGTCCGAAAGCGGAAGCTGGGGCGGCGGGTTCCTGTACCATCAGGCGAACGGGCAGGTCGCCCTGGGCTTCGTCACCGCGCTCGATTACCGGAATCCATGGGTCAGCCCGTTCGAGGAATTCCAGCGCTGGAAACACCATCCGGCGATCCGGGCCGAGATCGAAGGCGGCAAGCGCGTGGCTTACGGCGCGCGCGCGATCAACGAAGGCGGGTGGCAGTCCGTACCGAAGCTCGCCTTTCCGGGCGGGGCGCTGATCGGCTGCTCGGCCGGGTTCGTTAACGTGCCGCGGATCAAGGGCACGCACACTGCGATGAAAAGCGGAATGCTTGCCGCCGAATCCGTCGCCGCCGCGATTGCCGCAGGGCAGGAGAAGACGGAGCTTGGCGATTACGACAGCGCCGTCCGGTCCAGCTGGATCGCGGATGAACTGCAACGAGTGCGCAACGCGCAGCCGCTGGTATCCAGGTTCGGCGGCACTGTGGGCACCGTGCTGGCCGGTGCGGACATGTGGCTGCGTTCGCTCCGGGTGAACCTGCCTGTCACGCTGAAGCACCGGACCGATGCGGAGGTGACCCGCCGGGCGGATCTTCACCGCCCGATCGACTATCCCAAGCCAGACGGCGTGCTTAGCTTCGATCGGCTGTCCTCCGTCTTCCTGTCCGGCACCAACCATGAGGAAGACCAGCCTTCGCACCTGAAGCTGAAGGACCCGAGCGTGCCGGAACGGGTCAACTGGCCCGTCTATGCCGGGCCGGAAACCCGGTATTGCCCGGCGGGTGTCTACGAATACGTCGGCGTGGAAGAAGGCGACCCAAAGCTGGTGATCAACGCGCAGAACTGCGTCCACTGCAAGACCTGCGACATCAAGGACCCGCCGCAGAACATCGAATGGACCACGCCCGAAGGCGGAGGCGGTCCGAATTACCCGAACATGTGATCGCGTGACCCTGACCGAAACCGCCTATGCCAAGATCAACCTCGCGCTGCATGTCCGGCAGCGGCGGGCGGACGGCTATCACGAACTCGAAACCCTGTTCGCGTTCGTCGACGGCGGAGACACGCTGACGGCACGCGCTGCCGAACGCGACGAACTGCGCGTGACGGGAGAATTCGCCCCGGAACTGACCGACCCGTTCGGCAACATCGTCGCCCGGGCGCTCAACACTCTTCCACGCAGCGGCGGGCTTTCCATCACGCTCGACAAGCGCCTCCCTGTCGCCGCCGGGCTGGGCGGAGGCTCCGCCGATGCGGGCGCGGTGTTCCGGATCGTGGAGCAGCTTCACGCCCTGCCGGACGATTGGCGGGACCGGGCAGCCCGGCTTGGCGCGGACGTGCCGGCTTGCGTCGAAAGCCGCGCCTGCGTCGGGCGGGGCACAGGCACGGAGCTTGAACCGGTGGAGAACGATCTCGCCGGGGCGCCCGTCCTGCTGGTCAATCCGCGGGTTCCGCTGACGACCGGCCCGGTGTTCGCCGCCTGGGACGGAACCGACCGGGGTCCTCTGCCGGAAGGTCCGGCTTCGGTCATGGCGCGGGAAGGGCGCAATGATCTGGAAGCCCCCGCCACCGCGCTGTGTCCCCCGATTGCCGACGTGCTGGCAGCCCTGCGCGAAACCGACGCCGATCTCGTCCGGATGAGCGGTTCGGGCGCAACCTGTTTCGCGCTGTACCGGGACACGGACGCCCTGCACCGGGCGGCCCAAACCCTTCAAACATCCCACCCCCACTGGTGGCAAATGAGCGGGAGCCTGCGATGAACCACGAAGTCTACCGCACGATCGGAACCCCGCGCCCGGGCGGCATCGTCGCGGTGTGCGATCACGCGTCCAACCGGGTGCCGGACGGCATCGACCTGGGCATCGCGCCCGACTTGCTGAAAAAGCACATCGCGTGGGACATCGGCACGGCCGGCGTCATGGAGCGGCTGGCACAGGTGTACGGCATCGCCGGCTTCCTCGCCGAAGTCGGCCGCCTCGCCATCGACCTCCACCGGGAAGAGGACTCCCCCGGCCTGATTCCCGAGACGAGCGACGGCCATTCGATCCCCGGCAACCGCAACGCGGACCGGCAGGACCGCATCGCCCGCTTCCACCGCCCCTATCACGACGCGATGGAAGCGTGGCTTGCCGACGCGCAGCCCAAGCTGATCCTCGCGATCCACAGCTTCACCCCGGAACTGGAAAGCGATCCGCACGACCGCCCATGGGAAATCGCGCTGCTCTACAACCAGGATGACCGCGCCGCCCGCCACGCAATTCGCGGCTTCACGGAGCGCGGCCTGATCGTGGGCGATAACCAGCCTTACTCGGGCCGCCAGCTCAACGCGACGATGAACCGCCACGCCGAAGCGCACGGGCGGCCGTACTGCGCGATCGAGATCCGGAATGACCTGATCACCGACACGAACGGCCAGGCGCTCTGGGCCGCGCACATTGCCGAGGTCGCCAACGGGGTTGCGCTGGCGCTGGAGTGAGTGCAGGGGCCACGGCCACATCTCCTGCATACCACGGAACCAGCATGGCTAATCAATTCGACAAGTCCCGCCTGCCCAGCCGGCACGTTTCGGTCGGTCCGGAGCGAGCGCCGCATCGCAGTTATTACTATGCGATGGGCATGACGGAGGAAGACATCGCGCGCCCGTTCGTGGCGATCGCGTCCGCCGGCAACGACAGCGCGCCCTGCAACACCACCCTCAACCCCCAGGCCGACATCTGCCGGCAGGGCGTGATCGAGGCTGGCGGCACGCCGCGCCGGTTCAACACGATCACCGTCACGGATGGCATCGCGATGGGCCACCAGGGGATGAAAAGCTCCCTCGTCAGCCGGGAGGTGATCGCGGATTCGATCGAGCTTTCCGTCCGCGGCCATTCCTATGACGCGCTGGTCGGATTTGCCGGGTGCGACAAGTCGCTTCCCGGCATGATGATGGCGATGCTGCGGCTGAACGTGCCGTCGATCTTCGTCTACGGCGGCTCGATCCTGCCCGGCCGGTTCCACGACAAGGACGTGACCGTGGTCGACGTGTTCGAAGCGGTCGGCCAGCACGCGGCGGGCAACTGCGCGCTGCAGGAACTGACGGAGCTGGAAAAGGTCGCCTGCCCCGGACATGGCGCCTGCGGCGGCCAATTCACCGCCAACACGATGGCCTGCGTCGGTGAGGCCATCGGATTGTCGTTGCCGAACAGCAACATGGCGCCCGCTCCTTACAAGAGCCGGGAAGAGATCGCGATTGCCGCCGGGCGGCAGGTGATGGAACTGCTCGCCCTTAACCTGCGCCCGCGCGACATCTGCACCCGCGCCGCGTTCGAGAACGCAGCCCGCGTGGTTGCCGCCACCGGCGGATCGACCAACGCCGCGCTGCACCTGCCGGCGATGGCCAGCGAATGCGGCATCGAGTTCGACTTGTTCGACGTCGCAGAGATCTTCAAATCGACGCCTTACATCGCGGACCTGAAGCCGGGCGGCCGGTACGTGGCCAAGGACATGTACGAAGCCGGCGGCGTCTACATGCTGATGAAGACGATGCTCGACGGCGGCTTCCTCGATCCCAGCCCGATCACCTGCACCGGCAAGACGCTGGGTGAGAACATCGAGGAAGTGACCTGGAACCCCGACCAGAAGGTCATCTACGACATCAAGACCCCGATCACCCCGACCGGCGGCGTGGTCGGCCTGAAGGGCACGCTCGCTCCCGATGGCGCGATCGTGAAGGTCGCGGGGATGAAGCGCCTGCAGTTCTCCGGCCCGGCGCAAGTGTTCGACTGTGAGGAAGACGCATTCGCCGCCGTCGAACAGCGCAAGATAGTCGAAGGCAGCGTGATCGTGATCCGGTATGAAGGGCCAAAGGGCGGTCCCGGCATGCGGGAAATGCTCTCCACCACGGCGGCGCTGTACGGGCTGGGCATGGGGGAAAAGGTCGCGCTGATCACCGACGGACGCTTCTCCGGCGGCACCCGCGGCTTCTGCATCGGCCATGTCGGTCCCGAAGCGGCCGATGGCGGACCGATCGCGCTGGTGGAGGATGGCGACATGATCGCGATCGATGCCAGTGCCGGTACGATCGAACTGATGGTCGAACCCGATGTGCTGGATGAACGTCGGCGCGCCTGGCAGCCCCGCATGAACGATTACCAGGCAGGCGCATTGTGGAAATACGCCCAGCTGGTCGGCCCGGCGGTCAAGGGCGCGGTAACTCACCCCGGGGCCAAGGCGGAAACGCATGTCTATGCCGACATCTGAAGGCCGATGACCGGGCCCGGCGATCCGATTCTCACCGCCGTGCAAATGCGCGCGGCGGAGCAGGCGCTGATCGACCGGGGGGCGAGCATCGAAAGCCTGATGCAGCGGGCGGGGGAAGGGGCGGCCGACTGGATCTGGCGTCTTTCCGCTGGCCGGAGCGTCACAGTGCTGTGCGGTCCCGGCAACAACGGCGGAGACGGCTACGTCATTGCCGAAACGCTCCGCCGCCGGGGGTCGAAGATCGCGGTGGTCGCCCCGACAGGCCCGGCGACCGAGGCTGCCCGCGCGGCCAAAGCTGCGTACAGGGGCGCAGTGGTCGACCGGGCAAAAGGCGATCTGCTGGTCGATTGCCTGTTCGGCAGCGGCCTCTCCCGTCCGCTGGATGACAAGCTGGTGGGCTTGCTGTGCGATCTTGCCGTCGCCCACCCGCACCGCGTTGCGATCGACCTGCCGAGCGGGATCGACGCCGACAGCGGCAAGCCGCTCAATCCCGGGCTGCCCGACTATACGCTAACGCTGGCGCTCGGTGCGTGGAAGTTCGCCCACTGGACGATGCCCGCGATGGCCAGGATGGGGGAGCGGCGACTGGTCCCGATTGGGATCGAGGCGGTGCCGGAAGCCGCAGGGCTGGTGGAAAAACCCTCCCTGTCCGTCCCCGCGCGGGACGCGCACAAGTACACGCGCGGGCTGGTGACGGTGGTGGGCGGCCCTGTCTCGGGCGCGTCCCTGCTGGCGTGCGAAGGGGCCATGCGGGCCGGTGCCGGGGCCGTCCGGCTGGCCGCCCCGCTGCTCCATCCCGCGGCCTCGCCGGACATCGTGCTGAAGGACGGACCGCTTGCCAAGGCACTGGACGATGAGCGTACCGGCGCCGTCCTTGCCGGACCGGGGCTGGGCCGGGCCGACGAAGCGCAGGCGCGCCTGCGGGCCGTCCTTGCTGCCGGACACCCAACCGTGATCGATGCGGACGCGCTGCACCTGATCGATCCGGAACGCCTTTCGGGCTTTGCCTCCCCGCTCATCCTCACTCCCCATGAAGGGGAGCTGCGGCAGCTTGCCGCCGCCTTTGCGCTGGAATCCGAATCCAAGCTTGACCGCGCGCGGGAACTGGCGCGCAAGGCGAACGCGGTGGTGATCGCCAAGGGGCCCGATACGGTGATCGCGGCGCCGGACGGTCGCACCGTACTCGCGCCGTCGCCCACCAGCTGGCTTTCGGTCGCCGGCAGCGGGGACGTGCTCGCCGGAGTGGTCGCCAGCCGCCTGGCTGCGTGCGGCGATCCGTTCCGCGCTGCGTGTGAGGGCAACTGGCTGCACGGAGAGGCGGCCCGGGTCTGCGGCCCCGTGTTCACCGCCAGCACGCTTGCCCGAAGGGTCGCCGCCGCCTACGCGGCGTGCCTGTGAACGATACAATCATCCGAGTGGCCGCCAAAGGCGACGGCATCACCGCAAGCGGCCGCCACGTGCCCCGCTCCGCGCCGGGGGACACGCTGCTGGCCGATGGCACGCTGGTCCCGGGCCCCAACCGGGCCGAACCCGCGTGCGGCCACTTCGGGCGCTGCGGCGGGTGTGAGCTTCAGCATATCTCGGACGATGCGCTGGCCACCTTCGTGCGGGAGCGTGTGGCCCACGCAGCCGAAGGGCAGGGGCTTCAGCCCGGCCGCATTGCGCCCCCCCATTTGTCTCCTCCCGCCAGCCGCCGGCGGGCGAACCTGCGGGCAATCAACGGCGGCGGACGCCCGCTGATCGGCTTTCGCGAAGCCGGATCGCACAAGCTGGTCGATGTCCGGGAATGCGCCATTCTCGTGCCCGAGTTGATGGCGGTGATCGAGCCCCTGCGAAAACTGTTTACCGGTCGGAACGGCCGCTGGTCGGTCGAGGTCGAACTGGCGCTGACCGATCAGGGCGCCGACGCAAACCTCAAGGGGCTGACGCTGGACGGGCTGGCCGAAACGGAAGCGATGCTCAATTTCGCGCGCGAGCATGGCCTTGCGCGGCTGACGCTGGACCAGGGATACGGTCCGGAAACCCTGTGGGAGCCGGAACCGGTCACCGTCACGCTCTCGGGCGCCCCCGTGCCGTTCCCGTCGGGATCGTTCCTGCAGGCGACGAAGGACGGGGAACAAGCCCTGGTCGACGCCGCGCGGGAATGGATCGGCGATGCCGCGACCATCGCGGACTTGTTTTCCGGCCTCGGCACGTTCGCGTTCGCGTTGGCCGGACCGGCAAAGGTTCTGGCCGCCGAGGCTGCGCAGGACGCCTATCTAGCGTGCAAGGCCGCCGCGGCGCGCACCGGCAAGCCGGTCCATTCGCTGCACCGCGACTTGTTCCGCAATCCCCTGCGAGCGGACGAATTGTCCCGCTTCGAAGCCGTCCTGCTCGATCCCCCGCGTGCCGGCGCGCGGGATCAGGTGGCACAGCTTGCCGCCAGCACGGTCAGGCGAATTGTCTATATCAGCTGCAATCCATCCAGCTGGGCGCGCGACGCGCGGCAACTGGCCGATGCCGGATACCGCCTGATGGAACTGCGCCCGGTGGGCCAGTTCCGCTGGTCGACCCACGTGGAACTCGCCAGCCTGTTCGTGCGCGAGGACGCTTAACCGGCCTGCTTTTCCCGCACGAAGGCGAGCAGCGCGCCGTAAGTCTCCAGCATTTCCCCGTCGACGTCCTCATCGTCGATCACAACGTCAAGCCGGTCCTCGATCTCGGTCAGAAGATCCGCAACGGCCATCGAGTCGAGTTCGGGCAAATGGCCGAACAAGCCCGAATCCGGCTCCAGCGCCGCAACCCGTTCGGGATCGAGGCCGAGCACGTCCTGCAGGATCCGCCGCAGGACCGCGTCGGTATCCAGGTCTCTGGTCTGGTCCAGACCGGGCTCTGCGCTCATCTGCTTATCCCCATTGCGGCGTGCGCGCCCCTAGTCCCGGCGCGCGCGGGATACAAGACTTGCCTCGGCCCCGGCCACTGGCGATAGCGCGTTCATGGAGCCTGTCCCCGATCCCCGGCCGATCGACCACCTTGCCGAACGCGGCAATCCTGCTGACCCAGCGCTGGTCCTGCGCGACCGGACACTCGATTTCGCCGCCTTGCGGACCCGCGTCGCGGAGCTGGCGGGATGGCTGGCCGCACGCGTGCCGGAACAAGGCGCGCGAGTCGCCAGCTGGGCGGCGAAAGGCGAACTCACGTGCCTCCTGCCGCTCGCCGCCGCGCGGGCAGGGCTGGTGCACGTTCCGATCAATCCCCTGCTGAAACGCGCCCAAGCGGCGCACATCCTCGCGGACAGCGAGGCAAGCCTTCTGATCGGCAATGCGGCGCGCCTTTCCTCACTGGAACAACACGATGTCCCAGCATCTTGCGAAACGATCGAGGACGGCGAAGCGCTGCTGGCCGCCATCGGCGGCACCCGCTTGCCCCCCTCCAGCGCCGATCCCCACGCTCTCACCGCGATCCTCTACACCTCCGGTTCGACCGGCAAACCAAAGGGCGTGATGCTGAGCCACGCGAACCTGTGGCTCGGCGCGGTGAGCGTGGCAGGCTATCTCGATCTTGAACGGGATGATGTGGTGCTCGCGGTGCTGCCGCTGGCGTTCGACTACGGACAGAACCAGCTGCTGTCGGCCTGGCATGCCGGGGCAAGCGTGGTCCCGCTCGACTACCTGACCCCGCGCGATGTCATCAAGGCCAGCGCCGGGCACCATATCACTACGCTCGCCGCCGTGCCGCCGCTGTGGATCCAGCTGGCAGAGCAGGACTGGCCGTCCGAAGCATCCGCGTCGCTGCGTCGCTTGACCAACAGCGGCGGGGCCCTGACAGAAACGCTCGTCCGCCGTTTGCGCGCCAAGTTCCCGCACGCGAAGCTGTTTCCGATGTACGGCCTGACCGAAGCGTTCCGCTCGACGTATCTCGATCCGACACTGGTTGATACGCACCCGACCTCGATGGGCAAGCCGATCCCGTTCGCTGAAGTGCTGGTGATCGCGGAGGGCGGACAGGAAGCCGAGCCGGGCCAGGAAGGGGAACTGGTCCACTGCGGCCCGTTGGTGGCGCAAGGATACTGGCGAAATGCGGCCCGAACGGCGGAGCGGTTCCGCCCGGCGCCCCCGGCCTCCCGGTACGGCGGAACGGCAGTCTGGTCAGGGGACCGCGTCCGGCGCGAAGCGGACGGCCTGCTGTACTTCGCGGGACGGCGGGACGCGATGATCAAGAGCGCGGGCAACCGCATCAGCCCGCAGGAAGTGGAAGACGCAGCGCTCGCCACCGGGCTCGTGGCCGAAGCGGTCGCGCTGGGCCTGCCGGATGAGCGATTGGGACAAGCGATCCACCTCGTGGTCCGCGCCGGGCAGGATGCGCCGGATGCGGCCGACGAGTTGCCGAAACGGCTTGCGCGCGAACTGCCCAATTTCATGCGCCCCCACGCAATCCACTGGCGCGAAACGCTGCCCCTCAACCCCAACGGGAAGATCGACCGGGCAGTGCTGCTTCGGGAACTGACCGCATGAAACCGACAGGACCGATCCCCGCTGGGTTTGAAAGCATCGAAGGGCAGCTTGCCATCGGCGGGCACACCGCCGCCGCGCTGGTGGAGCAGGCCGGCGGCACCCCGCTGTTCGTCTATTCCGCCGAGCGGATCCGCCAACGGCTTGCCTCGCTGCGGAAGGCCCTACCTTCGAGGATTCGCGTGCATTATGCCATGAAGGCAAACCCTTACCCGCCGATCCTCGAACTGATGCGAGGCCTGGTGGAAGGCTTCGACATCGCTTCGGCGGGGGAGCTGCAAGCCGCCCTCGCTGCAGGGCAACCGGGCCACCGGATCAGTTTTGCCGGGCCGGGCAAGCGGGATGAGGAACTGGCGCTGGCGATCGAGCACGGCGTCACGCTCAACCTCGAATCCGAAGGCGAGGCGCGCCGCGCGCTGACAATCGCGGAAACGGCAGGCAAGACGCCGCGCCTCGCGATCCGGGTTAATCCCGATTTCGAATTGCGCGGATCGGGCATGAAGATGGGGGGCGGAGCGCGGCCGTTCGGAATCGACGCCGAACGCGTGCCGGACCTCGCGAAAACGATCATCGGTTCCGGCGCCGAGTGGCGCGGCCTGCACATCTTCACCGGCAGCCAGGCGCTTGACGCCGGAGCCATTGCCGAAACGCAGGCCGGGGTGATCGACCTCGCGGCCCGGCTGACGCGGGAGATCGGCACACCCCTGCCGCACCTCAACATGGGCGGCGGCTTCGGAATTCCCTACTTCGCGGGGGACGAGCCGCTGGACTTGGGGGTAATCGGAAAAGCCCTGGAGGATCGGCTCGGCGCTCTTCCGGCCGAACTGGCGGGGGCCGAACTAGCCCTTGAACTGGGGCGCTATCTCGTCGGAGAAGCGGGGGTCTACCTGACACGGATCGTGGACCGGAAAGTCAGTCGGGGGCAGACGTTCCTCGTCACCGACGGGGGCCTGCACCACCAGCTTGCCGCCTCGGGCAACTTCGGCACAGTGGTGCGCCGCAACTACCCGGTGGCCATCGCCAGCCGCTTTTCCGCCAATCACGAGGAAGAGGCGAGCATCGTCGGCTGCCTGTGCACACCGCTCGACCGCCTGGCCGACAACGCGCACTTGCCCCGCGCCGACGTTGGGGACCTTGTCGCGGTGTTCTGCGCGGGAGCATACGGAGCAAGCGCGAGCCCCTCGGCCTTTCTGGGCCAGGGGGCTGCGCGGGAAATACTGATCTAGCAGGATCTGCTTCGAACGGCCGCGACCCGCATCGGTCGGCGCTGCCGCCGCGTTCAGGTCTTCGGAGCCTCGGCGGCTTCCAGCAGAGCTTGCTGGTTGATGGTCCTCAGTTGCGGCCGGGCACCGGGTTCCGGCACGACGAGCCACAGCGCCCCAAGATCGAAGAACCCGCCTTGCTTGGGCGCGACCGTCAGGCGGTCGAGATCGACCCGGCCCAGAGCGTCCAGCGTGCGCCGGTCGAACACCCGGTCGAACGCGGCGTCGATGGCATCATGGGATTCCAGCTGTTCGGAATTGCCTTGCGCGTCGATGTAGAGCAGCGGGATTCCGGTCTGCTCCAGCACTTGCGCCTTGTCACCGCTTTGCGCCGCGGCGCGCAACGCATCGATGGCGTCACGAAACTGCGAGGCGCTGCTGTCGGTCGCGCACGAGATCGCGCCGCCTTCCACCCGGTCATGCGCGCGGTCGAACGTCTCGTCGCGCTGAGTCTGCTTCTGCCAGACCGCTACCAGACAGTCTTCGCTGCCCGCCGGGCGCGCCGCTTGCTGCCCGGCCTCGTTCAAGGCCGAATTCAGCACGGCTGCGGTCTGCTCACGCTCGGCAGCGACTGCGGCAGTCGGAGTGTCGCCGCAGGCGGTCAGCGCAAGCAACGCCAGCGCACTTGCGCCGGTCGCGGCATTACGCCTGCATGCGAGGATCGGCATACTGCCCGCCCATGAAAATGTTGGCGCGGCGTTCGCTGCGGTAGACAAGGCCCTTTGCCGTGGCCCCGCCAGCGTTGGTGTAATCGAGTTCCTGCGCGATGCCATTGTAATCCCGGTCGGCGATGGCTTGGTTCAGGCGCGGACTGCGCTTGGCCGAAACATTGCCTTCACCAACATTGTACACCAGGTCAACCAGCGCGTCGAATTCATGCTGGAACAGCGGAGTGGCTCCTGCAAGACGGGCAGCGGCGGCTTCGGCCTTGCCGATGTCCTTGTCGAAGAACTCCAGGATACGCTCCTGCGATACCTTCTGGCCGACTGCCAAGCCGTCTTCCGGAGTGATAAGGTGGCCCACGCCGACCGTCGGATAACCGGCGACATCACGATAGACCGTGGTGCGCACGCCTTCTTCCTGGATCATCGCTTCCTTCAGCGACTGGCTCGCTCCCAGCATCGCTGCCGGCAGGCGCAACTCGGGCTGCACGGTGGGCACCGGCACTTCTTCCGTCTGCCAGCCGGTCGGCACGCCCATGGCGGCCGATGAAAGTCCCATTGCGCCGGCCGAAAGGACAAGCGCAGCCTTACGCTTGCGCATCTGTCCTCCAGCCTGCTTGCCACGTTCGCGCAAGCTGCTGATAAGTCCACGGATCTGGTTACGCCGAGATACCTTTTGGCGCACACGAGGGGAACCGGAAACATCCCGCGTTGATGTCGGGGTCGTTTGGGGTTGCCTGCTCATATTGCTGTATTCCTCTCTCGTCCTTCGGGTCGTTGGGCCCGTGGTATGCGCGAGAGGTGAACGCTGTATTAAAAACATCACAGTCGCGCGGCGGGCCGTGCGTTACATACAATCAACGGTTGACTGGGACGCCTGTTCCGCCAGCATCCGCGCCCCATCGCGAATCGGGCACGGACCGGAGAGTGGCCGGATAAAGGGCTCAACTGCCAACCGATTGAGCGGTTCCCGGAGAGCTGAAAACTTCCAGAACTCGGTTCAAGTTTCCGCTCGGCATCAAGCAAGCGGTCCCGCTTCTCCCTCTTGTTAGGGGAGGGGCCGGGGGTGGATAAAGGTGCTACCCTTGCAAAAGCGCCCCTTGGTCACGCGATAAGAAGGTCTTTGCAGACCTTCTACCTCACCTTCTTATAGAGGCCTCATGAAGGGGGCGTCCCCCACGGCGTGAAAGCAGCTCCCGTCCCGCTATACGGCCCCGGCATACGGCCAAGTTGCAATTCCCGCCTTCGCCCCCACATCGCCCCGACCCTGCGCGGACGCTTGACGCCGGCGAACATCTCGGGAACATCGCACTTCATGCCTCTTTCCACTATTTCCGTCCGCGGCGCGCGTGAGCACAACCTCAAGGGGATCGACATCGACCTCCCGCGCGACGCGCTGGTGGTGATCACCGGGCTTTCCGGCTCCGGCAAGTCTAGTCTCGCCTTCGACACGATCTACGCCGAAGGGCAGCGCCGCTACGTGGAAAGCCTTTCCGCCTATGCGCGCCAGTTCCTGGAGATGATGCAGAAGCCGGACGTCGAACATATCGACGGGCTGTCGCCTGCGATCTCGATCGAACAGAAAACCACCAGCCGCAATCCGCGCTCCACGGTCGCCACCGTGACGGAGATCTACGATTACATGCGCCTGCTGTGGGCGCGGGTAGGGGTGCCTTATTCCCCCACCACCGGCTTGCCGATCGAGGCCCAGACCGTGTCCAACATGGTGGACCGGGTCATGGCCCTGCCGGAAGGCACGCGCGCCTACCTGCTCGCGCCCGTCGTGCGCGGCCGCAAGGGGGAATACCGCAAGGAAATGGCCGAATGGCAGCGCGCCGGCTTTACCCGCGTGCGGATCGACGGGGAACTGCACGAAATTGAAAGCGCCCCCGCGCTCGACAAGAAGTACAAGCACGACATCGAAGTCGTGGTGGACCGCCTGTCCGTGCGCCCCGGCGCCGAAACCCGTCTCGCCGACAGCTTCGAAACCGCGCTCAAGCTCGCCGAAGGCCTCGCCTACGTGGATCTTGCCGATGGCGTCGTGCCGGGCAGGGAAGGGGAGGAAACCGGCGGCAACCTCAAGGGCGCGGGCATCCCCGCCAACCGCATCGTGTTCAGCGAGAAGTTCGCCTGCCCCGTCTCCGGCTTCACGATCGAGGAGGTCGAGCCGCGCCTGTTCTCCTTCAATGCCCCGCAAGGCGCCTGCGCCGCGTGTGACGGTCTTGGTGAGAAGCTGCTGTTCGATCCCCAGCTCGTCGTTCCCAACGAAGGCCTGACCCTCAAGCAGGGCGCCATCGTCCCCTGGGCCAAGAGCAACCCGCCGTCCCCTTACTACATGCAAGTCCTCGCCAGCCTGGCGAAGGAGTTCGCGTTCGATCTCACCACCCCGTGGACCGACCTGACCGAAGACCAGCAATACGCCATCCTGTTCGGCACCAAGGGCAAGGCCGTTCCGCTCACCTTCAAGGACGGGCGCAAGGAATACACCGTGCGCAAGGCGTTCGAAGGCGTGATCGGGAACCTCAACCGCCGCATCCTGCAAACCGACAGCGCCTGGATGCGGGAGGAATTGTCCCGCTACCAGACCGCCCAGCCGTGTGAGGTCTGTCACGGCGCCCGCCTCAACGACAAGGCGCTGTCCGTGAAGGTCGCGGGCGAAAGCATCTCCGGCCCGGTCCGCTTGTCGGTGGCCGAGGCAAAGCGCTGGTTCCTTGAGTTGTCGGACAAGCTCGGCCCCCAGCAGCAGCAGATCGCCCACGCCATCCTCAAGGAGATCAACGAGCGGCTGGGCTTCCTCGATAACGTCGGGCTCGATTACCTCAACCTCGATCGCACCTCCGGCACCCTGTCGGGCGGGGAGAGCCAGCGCATCCGCCTCGCCAGCCAGATCGGCTCCGGCCTGTCGGGCGTGCTCTACGTGCTGGACGAACCCAGCATCGGCCTCCACCAGCGCGACAACGACCGCCTGCTGGAAACGCTGAAGCGCCTGCGCGACCTCGGCAACACCGTCATCGTGGTGGAGCATGACGAAGACGCGATCCGCGCCGCCGACCACATCGTCGATCTCGGCCCCGGCGCGGGCGTCCACGGCGGCGAAGTCGTCGCACAAGGCACGCTGGCCGAAATCCTCGGGTCGGAGGAAAGCCTCACCGCCGCGTACCTCAACGGCACACGTGAAATCGCCATCCCGCCCAAGCGCCGCAAGGGCAACGGCAAGAAGCTGACCGTCCACGGCGCAAAGGCGAACAACCTCAAGAACGTCACCGCCTCGATCCCGCTCGGCACCTTTACCTGCATCACCGGGGTCTCCGGGTCGGGCAAGTCCAGCTTCACCATCGATACGCTGTACGCCAGCGCCGCCCGCACGCTGAACGGCGCCCGGATGATCGCCGGCGCGCACGACAAGGTCACCGGGCTTGAGCACTGCGACAAGGTGATCGAGATCGACCAGTCCCCCATCGGCCGCACCCCGCGCAGCAACCCCGCGACGTACACCGGCGCCTTCACCAACATCCGCGACTGGTTCGCCGGCCTGCCCGAAGCGCTGGAGCGCGGATACAAGCCCGGCCGCTTCAGCTTCAACGTGAAGGGCGGCCGGTGCGAGGCATGCCAGGGCGACGGCCTGATCAAGATCGAGATGCACTTCCTGCCCGACGTCTACGTCACGTGCGAGGAATGCCACGGCAAGCGCTACAACCGCGAAACGCTGGAAGTGAAGTTCAAGGGCCGCAGCATCGCCGACGTGCTCGACATGACAATCGAGGACGCGGAGGAATTCTTCCGCGCCGTCCCCCCGATCCGCGACAAGATGCATATGCTGAACGAAGTCGGCCTCGGCTACGTCAAGGTCGGCCAGCAGGCGACGACCTTGTCAGGCGGAGAGGCGCAGCGGGTGAAGCTGGCCAAGGAACTCGCCCGCCGCTCCACCGGGCAGACGCTGTACATTCTGGATGAGCCGACCACGGGCCTGCATTTCGAGGACGTGCGAAAGCTGCTGGAAGTGCTTCAACGGCTGGTGGAGCAGGGTAACTCGGTCGTGGTGATCGAGCACAACCTGGACGTGATCAAGACAGCGGACTGGATCGTGGACCTCGGCCCCGACGGCGGCGTGCGCGGCGGCGAGATCGTCGCGGAAGGCCCGCCGGAGAAGGTGGCGGAAAACCCCCGCAGCTACACCGGGCATTACCTCAAGCCGATGCTGGCCAAGGCCGCGCCAAAGACCACGAGAGCGGAAAGGAAATCCGCAAAGGAAGCGGCGGAGTAACCCGGCCTCCGCCGCCCACCACACGTTCGCCCTTTCGCCCCTGATCTTCGTCACCCCGGACGCGATCCGGGGTCCATGCCCCGAGCGCCCAACCTCGGGGCAATACCCGGAAACCCGCGCCCCGCATCCGCGTTATCGAAGCGCGGAGGGGCGCCATTCCTCATCGCGCTGGCGCCCCTCCGGATGACGAGGAGGAGACCGACCATGCGCACCATCATCCCCGCCGTCGCTGCCATCGCGCTCGGCGCCGCAACCCTGTCCGCCCCCGCTGCCGCCCAGCAGGAGGCGAACCCCTACCAGACCAGCCACCCGATCATCAGCGCGCCCCTGAACATCGGCGGAGCCGGTTCCTTCACCGGCGTGATCGATCCCGCGACACGAGAGATGTGCTACGGCCTCAACGCGCCGGGTCTCGGCCAGCCCACCTCGGCGTACATTCGTCCCAGTGCAGAGGGGAGCCGCCCCGTGCTGACGCTCGAAACCCCGGTGAACGGAGCCAGCGGCGCCTGCACCGTCCTCCCCGCCGATCTCGCCCGTTCCCTGACTGCCAACCCGAGCGCCTACACCCTCGAGGTCGCCACCGCGATGTACCCGAACGGCGCGGTGAGGGCGCAATTGGAGGGGTAGGAACGTTTATCGGCTCAGGCTTTCATTCTCAGCGGGTATGCACGAATGGTTGTGAACGGCGCGTCTGAAGTAGTCAGTGCGGCTAAGCCGGTTCGATGTCCAATTTCGCTTCGCAGGGACACGTTGAATTGTTGCGCTGGCGAGATGTGAATCCACGGCATTGAGATAGTAGTTCATCATGCAATCGAAAAAAGTTAAAATCGTCGAGAGATTAAGGTTAAAGTATTTTGGTTGCCGATTAAGTGTCAACTTCAGTTATCCGTACGGGCAACCCATTGAGTGTGTTCCCGAGAGAACGCTTGTTCAGCATCATTTACGAAGTCCCCGAAATCATCTTCGGTGCGAATTTGGCGGAAGTCGCTGTGCAAGAGACCTATTTCATGTGCGGTAAGGATATATGATGCAGATAACTCGTTGAACTTCTTTATTTGCATCCATCCGATAATCGAGGCGGCCCCAGCGATAAACATACTTGTGGGGGAAAAATCCATTCTGGGATCATTAGCTTGGTACAACGAGCTAAATACAGCGAGAGCGTAAACTAGGCTCAGGACTCATTGCGGCAACCAGAAGATGACGGTCGCGGCGATGCAAATCGCGGACATGAAGGTGTGGGC
>NZ_RSEK01000030.1 GCF_003958635.1 Altericroceibacterium xinjiangense
CTGAACCGCAGCATTGCCCGTTCTCGTCTTCGGAACGGCAGGTGCGAGTTCTCGGCCCGGTTGTTCGCCCAGCGGCCCGTCTCCTGCTTCTGCTCGCATCCCAGTTGTGTGAGGGCCGCTTTGTACGAGCGAAGACCATCGGTGACGATTGCCTCAGGAGAGCCGTGCCGCTTCAGGGTCTTGCGCATGAACCGCAGGGCAGCCGCTTTGTCCCTGGTTTTCGTGACGTAGCTTTCGAGGACTTAGCCCTCGTGGTCGACGGCGCGCCATAAGTAGACCATCTCGCCATTCACCCGAACGTACATCTCGTCCAGGTGCCACCTCCAATGACGAAAGCCGCGCATACGGGAGATCCGCTGCCGGCGGATGTCGGCGGCAAACATCGGACCGAAACGATTCCACCAATGCCGGACCGTCTCGTGACAGACATTGATGCCACGCTCCGACAGCAGGTCTTCCACGTTCCGCAAGCTGATCGGGAAACGGACATACAGCATCACCACGAGGCGAATAACTTCGGGCGAGGAGCGGAAGTACCGGAACGGACTGGCTGGTTTGCGTGGGCGAGGCATGCGCCTGCCCTACTCTGCCGTGCGCCTGATCGCTATCCGGTACCGTTGCTCTGACAGTGCCCGCATGAACCGTAGAGCAGCGGCTTTATCCCTGGTTTTCGTGACGTAGCTTTCGAGGACTTCGCCCTCGTGGTCGACCGCGCGCCAGGGTGCTGTCAGTCGGATGCGAACGGCTCTCCGTTTGGCAAAATGCGCCCAACCCGCAGCAAGTCTCACGCAATGAGATTTTGCCACTCGGCCAGCGCGGCCGAACGGCGGGTCTTGTAAGTCTGTCTATCGACGAGGTGACGCTCGGAGTTGAAGTGGTTGGCGAAAGAAGCGTGGACTGAAGCGAACTTCTGTAGACTCTTCATCCGCCTGAAGCGCTGCATCGCTCGCCCTCGTCGGCGGAACGGCAAATGCGAGTTCTCGACCCGGTTGTTCGCCCAGCGGCCGGTCTCCTGTTTGGCCTCACACCCAAGTTCGACCATGGCTGCCTTGTAGGAGCGCAGCCCGTCGGTCGTAATCGCTTCCACCTTGCCGTGACGCTTCAGCGTCTTGCGCATGAACCGCAGAGCGGCAGCCTTATCGCGGGCCCGGGTCACGTAGCTTTCGAGGACTTCGCCCTCGTGATCCACGGCACGCCAGAGGTACACCATCTCACCATTCACCCGAACGTACATTTCGTCCAGGTGCCACTTCCAATGACGAAAGCCGCGCATCCGGGAGATGCGCTGCCGGCGGATGTCCGCCGCGAACATCGGACCAAACCTGTTCCACCAATGCCGCACTGTTTCGTGGCAGACATCGATGCCGCGCTCGAACAGCAGGTCTTCCACGATCCGCAACGAAAGCGGAAAACGGACGTACATCATGACCACGAGCCGGATGACCTCGGGCGAGGAGTGGAAATACCGGAACGGATTGGCGGGTTTGCGAGGGCGAGGCATGCCCCTGCCCTACTCTGCCGTGCGCCTGATCGCTATCTGGTACCGTTGCTCTGACAGTGCCGTGCCGGCGGATACATCGGGCGAACCACTGCAGCGGTGCTGGCGCGTCGCGGGGCGCGGATTGTCGCAGTCGATCACCCGGCGGCCGATTTGTCGGCCCTCTCCGCCGCCCTGCCCTCCGGCACCGAACCTATCCTGATCGAAGCGGACGTTACCGTCGAGGAGGACGTGCGCCGCTACGTCGCCCGCGCGCTCGCCGAAGCAGGTCGCATTGACATCTTCTTCAACAACGCCGGGATCGAAGGGCCCCAGGCGGCGATCGCCGACTATCCGGTTGGCGACTTTCGCAGGGTCCTGGAAGTGAACGCGGTGGGCGTGTTCCTGGGACTGCAGGCGGTGATGCCGGAAATGGTGCGCCAGGGATCGGGATCGATCATCAACGCATCTTCGATTGCAGGTATGATCGGGGCAACCAACATGGCCGGCTACATCGCATCGAAACATGCGGTGCTCGGCCTTACCCGTGTGGCGGCACTGGAAGGCGCGGCCGCAGGCGTGCGCGTGAATCCGTTCATCCAGGTTTATCGAGAGTCGGATGTTGAGCGACATCGCGATCCGGCTCGGCAGCGAAGCGACGGCGCTTGCCGAAACCGTTCCGGCGCGCCGGCTAGGGACGCCGGAGGAAGTCGCCAACGCGGTTGCTTTCCTGGCTTCCGACGACAGCAGCTACATGAACGGAGCCTCACTGGTTCTCGATGGAGGTGTTACCGTAGGCTGACGATGACGTTTCCAAAGAGTACTCTGAGCAGGGCTGCACCTTGGCACTGGAGCACATCAGCCCCCGCCCCCCCCCCCCCGGCGGGACTCTTGCCGAGCGCTCCGATCCTCGATTGTAGCCGGAAACGGAAGCGAGATTGACAGCGGGCTCAAACGCCCATCGGCTGAGTTCTGCGGTTTCAACGGGAGAAGTCGGTGACTGTGCTATCGCTCGTATCCGCACTGCTTTCCGTTTGACAAAAAATTCTCGTGGACGGCAGTAAGTCTCCGCCCAAGATAACCCGCCAGATGGCGGAAGGCGCGCATGGGAGATGCGCTGCAGACGGCGACTATTGATTTCATCAGTGTTCGCCACCCCGTGGCAGATGTCGATGCCGCGCTGAGACAGCAGGTTTTCCACGCCTCGCAGGTGATCGGGACCGCACCTGCGACATGAAGCCAATCGGGATTACCTCAGACGAGGAGTGGAAACAGCGGAAGGGACTAGCCGTACGAAGACTGGCATGCACCTCCCCTGCCCTATGCGCCGCACTCTGCTAGCGGCCCGTCCCTTCTGACGCTGGCGTCGGAGGTACTCCCAAACGCCACGAGCCGACATGTAACGAATGAGCACAGAAGGAAGGGAGCGTCAGCCTTCCCGGGCCGACTTTCGGAATAGCCAAGCGGAGAACAGCCAAGCACCCGCCCAGATCAGCGTGAATACCCAGGTGAAGTGGCCATAGAGCTGCATGATGACCCCCACCAGAAGCTGCGCGATCGCAGTGGCCGTCATAGCCACGGCCATGCCTTCGGATCGGAACCTCGCGCCTACTGCTGCGAACAGAGCGAGGAGAGGGATCACATCGAACCAGAGGTTTATGCGCTCGCTTTCGTTACCGACAATCCCGACTGCACCATTGGCCCATAGCAACAGCAGCCCCGCCGCGAGACCGATCGCGGCGCCGCCCCGATAGGCCCAACTGCCCGTTGCGCGGACGGCCATCTCGAACGCGAGACCGACTCCGCCTAGCATCACTATTGCGAAAGTGAAGTCCATCGCGGTCCAATGGACCGCGCTGGTGAACTGCATTGCGATTGCCGGGAGCCCAATCAGCGTCACGATTGTCCCCCAACCTACAAGTCGCCAAGGTTTGACGAGAGCGCTCCACCGCCGGCTAGGTGCCTTATACATGATCTTGCCTCCGCATTGCTGGAACGCCAACAATGGCTGATCGGGGGATGAGCGGCATGAGAAGGAAGTGAGTAATCGCTGAAATGAGCAACACTGCGCGACAATTCGGGCTGTTCCGCCTCGACCTGGCTAATCGCAGACTGTTGCGCGGCGACGAGGTGGTCGACCTCCCGGCCCGCTATCTGGACGTGCTGATCCTGCTCGTCTCGGCAGAAGGCGATCTCGTGACCAAGGACCGCTTCATGGACGAGGTCTGGCGCGGTGTACCGGTGACTGATGAAGCCCTGACGCAAGCGGTCCGAACATTGCGGAAGGCGCTGGGCGACAGTGCTGGTGCTCCGCGTTTCATCGAAACCGTTCCGAAGTACGGTTATCGCTTTATCGCCCCGATCAGCAGCGCAGTGAACTCCCCGGAGAAGCCTGGCCAGCCCATTGCCCGATGCCGCCCCGCCTTCATCCGCGAAACGGCGGCGGGCATGACCGGTGCACTGCTGGCAGGTGGGCTGGTCGGGTTGCTTTACGGATCCGTAGGCGCTGCCCAGCCGACCGGCAGCGGCGGAGCCGTGTCTTTGCTGCTGGTGATCGTGCTTGTGTCGACCCTTTCGGCTGGTGCTGCCGGCGCCGGCATTGCCGCAGGGATTGCGCTGTCTCGTTTTATCCGGCCGCTGCACTGGTACTGGACCATGATTGGCGGCGCGCTGGGCGGGGTCACTCTCGGCGCCCTCGCCAACATGATCGGAAAGGACGCGTTTCGCCTTCTGCTCGGTCAGACCGTTGGCCCCTTCACCGGCGCGATGGAGGGATTAGTGGTGGGTGCCGCGGCGGGGCTGGCGTCCTTTCTGGTCCAACGGCAAATCAAGCACTCGCTTGGTCTGGCGCCCCTCCTCGGCGCGGGAGCGGGTCTGATCGTAGTCATGCTGGACGGCCAGTTGATGGCGGGCAGCCTCCAGACGCTTGTTACAGCCTTCCCGTCCTCGCAGTTCCGTCTCGATAAACTGGGTCGAGCTTTCGGAGAGCAAGGCATTGGGTCGATCGCGCGCGTGGCGACGGCGACCTTCGAGGGCGCGGTTTTCGCACTGGCGCTGGTTCGGGCCATGCATCCTCCTCGTCATCCTGTCACGTCTGAGCATCTGCACTGATTTGCCCGCTTTTCCGGCACCACATTGGCAGCGAATTCCGCCCTGCGATTGGCTGCCTCCTACAGCCAGGTGAACATTCGCGCATGAAGCCGTCGTCGCAACACGCGATGAGAATGACAGCTCAGCCGCCTGAGCTTGGCCGTTCGTCAGCACCTGAACAGCATGAACCAACGGCAGGTTTCATGGCTCGCAAACGAGACGCTCTACGGCAAAAGTAGGGAGCACTCCAAACCCGCTTCTTTTCGGCTCGAGCTGGTGACATGACCCCCTAAGTTTCCTCCAGCCTCGATTAGAGTCCGGCCCTGATGGAAGGACGGACGAGATGAAGCGTAAGAGGTTTTCCGAAGAGCAGATCATCGGCGTACTGAAGGAGGCGGAGGCGGGAGCGAAGCCCGCCGACCTGGCGCGCCGGCACGGGGTTTCCGAAGCGACGATCTACAACTGGAAGTCGAAGTATGGCGGCCTGGAAGTGTCCGAAGCACGGCGGCTGAAGGTGCTCGAGGAGGAGAACGCAAAGCTCAAGCGCCTGCTCGCCGATGCCATGCTGGATCAGGCGGCGCTGAAGGATCTTCTCTCAAAAAAGTGGTGACGCCCGCCGCGAAGCGGGAAGCTGTTGCTCATCTTCAGGATTGCCACGGGATGAGCGAGCGGCGGGCGTGCTGTGTCATCGATGCCGACCGCAAGAGCGTGCGTTACCGATCCATTCGGGCGGACGACGCCGAGTTGCGTGAGAGACTGCGCGAGCTGGCCAATGCGCGCCGGCGGTTCGGTTACCGCCGTCTGCACATCCTGCTGCGCCGGGAGGGCGTAATGATCAACCGCAAGAAAACCCAGCGGCTCTATCGCGAGGAAGGTCTGACCGTGCGTCGGCGACGTAGTCGCAGGCGTGCCGTAGGGACCAGAGCGCCGGCTCCGGTGCTTGCGCTGCCGAACCAGCGCTGGAGCCTGGATTTCGTGCACGACCAGATGGCGTCAGGCCGGCGGTTCCGCGTGCTCAACATTGTCGACGATGTGACCAGGGAGTGCCTGCGCGCAGTGCCTGACACCTCGATCTCCGGTCGTCGTGTCGTGCGCGAACTGACGGAACTGATTGCACAGCGCGGCAAACCGGGAATGATCGTCAGCGATAACGGCACCGAACTCACCAGCAACGCAGTGCTGGCATGGTGTGGCCAGATTGGCGTGGAGTGGCATTACATCGCCCCGGGTAGGCCGATGCAGAATGGTTATGTTGAGAGCTTCAACGGCCGCATGCGGGACGAGCTGCTCAACGAAACGCTGTTCCTCAGCCTGGATCATGCTCGCGCAGAGATCGCCGCTTGGGTGGAAGACTACAGCCGGGAGAGGCCGCACTCATCCCTTGGCTACGCAACCCCGGCGGCATTCGCCGCTGAACTGGATAAGCAATGGCCTGCTCCGCTACGCCTTACGGGCTCCGCTACGCAGCCCATTGCTTCAACCGCGCTCATGCGCAAAACAACCGCCCGGCTCTAATCCCAGCTGGAGGGAAGCTGGGGGTCATGTCACTGGGCCGGCAGCCGATGGGCAGCTTTGGAACTGGGAAGGCCGGATAGGTGCCCATCCTGAGCGGAGCGCGATGAAGATGGCTTCCGGCCAATTCTGGGCATTGCCGGCCAAGGGTAAAGGTCCGCATCCGCCGTTCGATTGATCTGACTGTAGAACTGCCGCCCTACCTACTGGCAAGCTCCACCATCAGTGCAATCAACCGCTGCCCTTTGACGGCCTTCTCTGACGGGGCAATATTCTGCTGTAGAAGAGGTTTTACGTGACGATCCACAAAGATGGACGGGCCCTGGTAAGCCATGGCCCATCCTGCGAACCTGCGGTGGGAAAGCTCCTCAACAAGCACGACGTTGACCTCACGATGCCGAGGATCGCTCTTGATGCTTTCCATCAGCTCTGTGATCGCGGCGTTCCCGCCTTCCAGAATCTGGGCGAACCGCGCTTGGGTGAAAACAAGTGTCCCTGTTACGTCCAGGGCAGCGTTGCGCGACCGGGCCACTGAGAGGATTTCATCTATTGCCCCCGCCTCCTCACGCAGGCGCAAGTTGGTTTGGCTAACGTAGAGTAGAGAGTTGATCATCTCAAAAGCTGTCTGTCCTCGCGTCGAGTGGATGGTCGGCGGTGGCTTGGAGCGTCCCTACTCGAGAATGGATCGCGCCGAGCGACGTGATGAGGCTCGGCACCCTTTCTGCCGGGACAGCCGGTGAATAAAGGAAGCCTTGGCCAAAGTCGCAGCCCCTGCTGCGCAAGTGATCTGCCTGAGCCGCCGTCTCGACTCCCTCCGCGACCGTGCTGATACGAAGGCTCTGCCCCAGCTTTAACACAGCCTCGATAATAGCTGCGTCTCCGAGGCCATTCTGCAGGCCCTGAACAAAGCTTCGGTCGATCTTCAGGACATCGACCGGGAACTGCTTCAAGTGCCGGAGGGACGCATATCCCGTGCCGAAGTCATCAAGCGCGATCGTGACGCCTTCTCTGCTAAGCAGGTTCAGCGAGCGTTCGACGTTCTCAGCCCCTCTGCCCAGGAAGACCGTCTCGGTTACTTCTATCTGAAAGCGGCTGGTCGGCAAACTTGCCTTCCCCAGCTTCTCCAGAACCCGCTCAGCGAAGTTATCCTGGCGGAATTCCGCAGCGGCCGCATTTACAGCGATGTGACCGAACGGCACACCTGCGTCCAGCCAGGTGATGGCGTCCCTGAGCGTACGCTCAAGCATCCTCTCGCTTATCGCCTCGGCCAGCTCAAGATCCTCGAAAGCCGCCAAAATCTCTTTTGGGCTTTGTAATTCTCCAGCCGGATCCCTCCATCGCAACAGGGCTTCGAATCCGTTCACGTGTCCCGTGCGTAGATCCATCTTTGGCTGATAGTACGGAAATACCAGGTCGTGCGTGACCGCGTCCCGTGCACGCGACACCATCAAGGAACGCTTTGCGACCTCTTCCCTCATTTCGGGCTGGAACACCATCAGCCCTCCACGGCCGGCCAACTTTGCGGAGTACAAAGCCGTATCGGCGTTCTTCAGTAGCTCCTCAGACGATTGCCCATGGAGTGGATAGACGCTTGCGCCGATACTGGTGCGGCAGTCGAGGATTCTCCCGTCATAAGAGAACGGTTCACGCATGCGATCCAAAATCGTTTGGACGAGGCTTGGCAGATCCTCGGCATCGCCGACATCGCCGAGGATGATCGCGAATTCGTCGCCACCCAATCGCGCGATGGTATCCGATGAGCGGATCACCTCCCGCAGCCGGAATGCCAGCGTGCGCAGCAGCTCATCTCCAGCACCGTGCCCCCAAGTGTCGTTCACGGCTTTAAAGTGGTCAACGTCCAGGTGAAGCAGAGCGACTTGGGTGTTTCGCGCTGCGGCGCAGGCAAGTGCCTGCTCCAGACGCCGGTGGAATAGACGCCGATTAGGAAGTTCCGTCAGAAAATCGTGGTTGGCGCCCCAGCGGGCTGCCTCCTCCGCCAGCTTTCTCCCTGTAAGATCCTGCATCGCGCCAACGGCTCTGACAGCATGACCCTGCTCATCCCGGACCACGTATCCGCGGTCGAATACGGTCGCATAGCTGCCATCGGCGCGGCGGAAACGATACTCATGAACGAATTGCTGCTCGTTAGAACCGAGCGCCCGATGGAAGCAGCCGAGCGTTGCAGCGCGGTCCTCAGGGTGAATGTGATCCTCCCACCATGCGGTGTTCGTGCCGAGTTCTTCAGCGGGATAGCCGAACACGTTGACGAGAGAACGGGTCCACTCCACACGGTTAGTCGCGGGATCGAAGTCCCAGATCAGGTCATTGGTGGCCTGGGTCGCCAGCCGGTAGCGTTCCTCTGCGCTTGTCAACGCATTCTCGGCGCGAACCTGCTCATGGACATCTTCCGCAACGCCATACCAACGGATAATCTGGTTCTTTTCATCACGGCGAGGACGTGCACGAGCCCGAAACCAGCTGTACTCTCCGCTCACCCGCTTCAGACGCAGGCGAGTATCGAAGGGTTCGCCGGACAGCACAGAAGCCCTCCAGGCTGGCAAAGCCCAGATCGCATCATCAGGGTGAAGCGCAGCGGCCCAGCCCAGCCCATGAGTTTCTTCGTTCGACATCCCAATAATCTCAGACCAGCGTGGGCTGATCTCGGTGAGGTTCCCGCATCTGTCGGCGGTCCACGGGATTTGCGGGCTGAGCTCTATTGTGTACCGATAGTTTTCTTCGGTCTCTCTCGCCTGCGCCTCCGTTTCGCGCAGGTAAGTCACGTCGAGGCAGGTGCCCTTTACGGCA
>NZ_RSEK01000031.1 GCF_003958635.1 Altericroceibacterium xinjiangense
GCGCTGCGTCCGCCGCAATCAGACTGCGCGCTGATACGAGAACCTCGGCGTGCAATTCGTTCAGAGTGTTGAACTCGGTACGCCTCCGACAACGGCCGCCTTGTCGGGGGACTGACAGACCGGTCTTAAGCGCCCTCTTGCGAGCGAACTTAGGAGCGATCGATGGGGCAGATCACGGTGTTTTCAGGGCCGGAGCGGCGGCGGCGCTGGAGTGTGACCGGCCCCCACTGCGTGGTCCGCATTGGTTGTTAGTGCACGATTGCCCTGAGGGTCCCCCGGTTTCGTGTCCGGGCTTGATGTGAGCCTCCGGCCTTCATCTGCCGGGGTTAACCCCGGCAGATGAAGCAAATTCAGCTGGTGTCAGCCAGCCCAAGGAGGTGTGAGGACGGCACTCGTTATACTCCCGCCTCCACGCCTCAATCTTGCTCCTGGCATCAGCCAGAGACAAGAACCAATGGGTGTTCAGACGTTCGTCGCGGAAGCGGCCATTGAAAGATTCCACGAAGGCGTTGTCGGTGGGCTTGCCTGGTCGCGAAAAATCCAGCGTGACGCCGTTTTCATAGGCCCAGCGATCCAACGCTTTCGAGATGAACTCAGGACCATTGTCCACGCGTATGGTGCGTGGGGCACCGCGGACCGATGCGATCCGGCCCATGGTTTCGACCACCTGCTCACCCTTGATGCCCTGGTCGACATCGATCGCCAGGGCCTCTCGGGTGTACGCATCGACAACGGTCAGGGCGCGCAGGCGCCGGCCGTCAAACAAGGCATCCGAGACGAAGTCCATCGACCACATCTCGTTCGGAGCCAGTGCAGCCGGCTGCCTTTCTCGCCGGGCCGCGCTGACATGCCGACGCGGCCGTTTGAGCCGTAAACTCAGACCGTCTTCCCGGTACAATCGGTAAACCCGCTTGTGGTTCACGGCCCATCCTTCACGGCGAAGCAGGATGTAGATCCTGAAGTAGCCGTATCGCGTCCGGGTCTGCGCGATGTCCCGGATGCGCATGAGCAGAGGCGTCTGATCGGCTCGAACCAACCGGTATCTTACCGTCCGTCGATCAAAGGTCAGCACGGCGCAGCTGCGCCGCTCGCTGACCGCATGACGCGACTGGACATACCGGACGATCTCGCGCTGCCGAGCAGGCCTCCGACTTTTTTGACAGCACGTCCTGCAGGATGTGCTTGTCCAAGCTCAGGTCCGCCACCAGCTGCTTGAGCTTGCGATTCTCCTCCTCGAGCTGCTTCAAACGACGCAACTCCCCCACGCCAAGGCCACCATACAGCTTCTGCCAGCGGTAGAATGTCTGCTCGGAAATGCCCATTCGGCGGATCACCTCAGCAACCGGCGTACCCGTCTCCGCCTGCTTCAAGGCGTAGGCAATTTGCTCCTCAGTATATCGGCTCTTCTTCACGGCATGCTCCTTCAGCACGAGGATCACATTACCGGAAAACTCCCATCCAAACCGGAGGAAGAAACGGGGGGACGTCACTTGGCTATCCAAGACTCGGATTTTTGCCGAGCAGGTCGTCCGCGCCCGTCACAGCTGCACCAGTCCGTTGCGGCCGAAGGAATCCTTCAGCCGGTAGTGGGGCTCGATCTGATCCGTCCACATGTTGCGACGGCTATACTTTCACAGCGGGTGCGCCGGATGCGGTCCCGATGTTCCCGCCCGATGGCCGCATCCTCCGCGTCCTTCAGCGGCAGCGGGCCTGTCGATTGATCCACCCCGTAATCAACGAAGTTGCGATCATTAGGAGAAGCATCCGGATCGGAGACCACGCAAGCTGGGCCCCGGTTCGCCGTCATGAACAATGTGCAGGGCTCATCTTCAGAGCCGGTCCCGTCGGCCTCGTCGCCGTCTGGCTCCATGTCTGGAGCCTGCGCGGCATCGCGCCTCCAGCCGCTAGACTGTGAATGGCTCGATACGGCTAAGGTTGAGCGCCGAGCATGGCCTGACGTGGCGAATAGCGGATACGGACTAGCCGCGCTGGCGGAGCGCCTTGGAATTACCTTTCGCCATCACGATGCTTTGGAGGACGCACGAGCAGCCGCCCATGTTCTGCTGCATGCTCTTGCGGAAAGCGGCAACACCATCCCTGAATGGCTGGAACGGTGCAGCCGGCGCATCACGCAGCATGACTACCGTCGCACTGGCGATGGGGACGGCCCCTTGGTTGGGCACACCATCTGCTTTACTGGGGCGTTGGCCATGCCTCGGCAAGACGCTGCCGACCTCGCCCATGAACACGGCGCCGCGGTTGGGCCTGGCGTGACCAAGCGCACCACTATGCTCGTCGTCGGGAACCAAGATCTTCGCAAGCTCGCTGGCAGTACGGAGAGCGCGAAGCATCGCAAGGCTGAGGCTCTGATCGGAAAGGGCCAGCCTATACGCATTGTGGCAGAAGCGGACTTCATGGCCTTCTAATGCGAGATACCGTTGGTTTCGAGGCTTCTGCGGAGGGAGACGGCGCAGAAACCAATGTCGCGCCTTTGGACATTGGTTCGCCCCCCCTTCTCCCAGCAGCGGTTCTCGCCGCCCCGTCAGATCTCCGCCGGGAGCCTCCGTCACACCCGCTTGACCGAATCGCCCCGATGTTCTCCAAGTGTTCCGCATGGCAGAGGACTTCCCCCGCATTGTGGCGCACGACGAACTGCGGTTCGAGGTGGGGCTTATCCTGTCACAGGCTCCCCGTTCATTGATCCAGGACTGGGCCAGCACCAACCAGCGCAAGTCCGACATGGCGCGCAACCTGCTGCGGGACACAATTCTAGCCCGCCTCGACCGTTATCAGGTGCGGTCGCCTCCCCCGCTCGTGCCAGTTGGCTTCCGTGTCGAACGCTCGACTGAGCCGAAGGACGAAACGTGACACGCTGCCGTCTCTGCGATGCGAACGATCACGAAGCGCTGGCCGAGGACATGGCGCGCGAAATGTGGGCCAGCCTCGCGACCAACGATCCGCACGCTGAATGGCACCCGTGGGATGAGGCCGGCCACTACTGGCAGCGCGTCATGCGCCAGTATGCAGAGGCGGTTATCCGGACGCTGCGGCGGGAGCAGGGGGTCCGGTTCTCCGAAGGTTAGGTGGGAACAGATACGTGCGAGCAACCAACGTCGGAACAGTCCATTCCTCAGCCATAGGGTAACCTCGTCGGACCTCGCGCCCTCCGACATCCCCTGTTTCGCGCGAGGTCTGATCTTTTTGCAGCGCCGCAGCTACTTCCTCACCGCCTGGGTACCATCCGGATACTGCGGTGGGAGCATGGTCCTGCACCGCGAGCGCTCAGCTAGCGCCGCGGTTATGCCGACAGCGGAACCATTTCGCGCCTGCACACTTATTGCGTAAATCCGCCGTTAATGGCGACTGATCAATGCAGAATATTGTAATGAAGAGCAGCTCAACTGCCACGACTGAACAGATGCGAGATCGCCTGAAGAGCTTGGCTGACGAGCTCGACGCGATGGGCGAACACGTCGCTGCTGCGCATGTTTCGTCGGCTATCGATCATCTGTCCGAAGCGGGGCTCCGGAGTAAACCCACCGTCGATTAAGCCTGGTCCTATGGGCTGTGGTGTCGTTGCATGGCCCCAGGAAAGACGCTCTCCAAGTATTGGTTCATCATCGCATGGCCTTTCACGGTCAGGCGGACGAAATCGAGGCCGATCGGAAACTCGTCGCTCCCTCTGGCGACAAGCCCCTCATTCTGCAGTGCCTTGACCCAGCGACCTCCTGTCGAGGGAGGAACAGTCGCGTCACGACAAAGCTTGTCGAGTGAGACCAGCCGCCCTTCAATCCCAGCGATGTGCAGTTCGAGCAAAATGTCCCAGGCAGGCCCGTCAAAAAAGCTGCTACCAAACAACTCCCGGCGGAACTGCCGTTGCTCCTTCAGCGATCGAGCAGGGGAGGCGGTATCTCGCAAAGCACCCGTGGTCATGTTTGTCACTTCCCCCCTTCGACATCTCGACAGCGTGTCCATGCTACGTATTCCCTAGGCCTAGACTACTCCAAAGAATATCCATTTAGGATGTTTCCTCTGCTGCTGGCATCCTGTCCCCGGGAATATCCTCTCTGGACATGTACGCTGCGGCGGTCGTCCTATCCGCCATGATGGCGTGATGTTGCAAAAGGACGGCATTCCAGGCGGATCGCGAGCGGTCCCGCTACGTAGTAACCGCACCCCTGGTCCGATGCCGGCCGGTCCAATCCTCCCGCTATAGTAGTAAGGTCCACTTATCGGACCTCGCCCCCTAGGATGCAGCATGCGTTATGCGCAGCGATCCACTCCAACGGAAATAATGAATGAATACCAAGCTTGTTACAGGCAGTAATGCAAATTATGTGAGTATTTCGAAAGATTTGCAGAAATTGCAAATGGATGGCCCCTATTCGGCTGAGTCTAATGACCCTCTCGCAGATTTTATGTTAGGGGATCACAGTAAAGTGTTCGCTGCAAATGTTGCGTATAATCGACTGCAGATTCAAACCGAGCAAACGCAGGTTCGTTTAGTGGAGTTGGCTGAGAAACTTGACGACATGGGAGAATGCTTGGCGGCAGTACACGTTTCGATGGCTGCCGAACAGTTGGCTAACCGCGTGTTGAAGTTCGAGGGCTGTCACTGAGTTAAGGCCGCAGCTATCCCGCTCCTGGCGTCCAGTCCCTCAACTGCGCCAGCGAGCCACTATCCGCCGCGCGCCCTGTTGATCTTCTCAGGTGATCCACCTGGACGGATCGAAAAACCCTCGCGTTTTCTGTCCTGATCTGATTCACTGCCTTCGGTGAGGAGGCAATGAGATGACGGGACAGCCCGGGTTCTTTGATCTTTCGGACCGGTACGAGGCATTGAGCGCGGCGGGCGATCCGCTCGAGCGATTGTCTTCGGTGGTGGACTTCGAGGTTTTCCGAGGACCGCTGGTCGCAGCGCTGCGGCGAGGGCCGCGAAGGAAGGGTGGCAGGCCGCCTTATGACCCGGTGCTCATGTTCAAGATACTGGTGCTCCAGGCCCTCTATTCCTTGTCGGACGAAGCCACCGAGTTTCAGATCCGGGATCGGCTCTCGTTCCAGCGGTTCCTCGGGCTCGAGGGCGCGGTGCCGGATGCGACCCCGGTGTGGTTGTTTCGCGAGCGACTGGTGAAAGCCAAGGCGATCGACAAGCTCTTCGCCAGCTTCGATGCGGCGCTGAAGGACCGGGGCTATCTCGCGATGGGCGGGCAGATCATCGATGCGACCGTCGTGCCAGCGCCGAAGCAGCGGAACACCGAAGAGGAGAAGGCCGCAATCAAGGAGGGGTGCATTCCCGAGAGCTGGAAGGACAAACCCGCCAAGGCGCGGCAGAAGGACCGGGATGCCCGCTGGACGCTCAACTACTCCAGGGCAAAGGTGAAGGAGGGCACCGACCCCAGGGCATTCAAGCCGGTCGACCTTGCGATCCCAATGTTCGGTTACAAGAGCCACATTGGCGTCGACCGCACTCACGGCCTGATCCGCACTTGGGATGCGAGCGCGGCCAATGCGCATGACGGCGCGCGCCTGTCAGTGCTGGTGAGCCGGGAGAACACCGCTTCGGGCGTGTGGGCCGATACGGCTTATCGCTCAAAGAAGAACGAGGCGTTTCTGGCCAAGGGGCTGTTCACCAGCCACATCCACCAGAAGAAACCGCTGAAGAAGCCGATGCCTGAGCGGACCGCGCGAGCCAACGCCCGTCGCTCGGCCGTACGCTCGGCCGTCGAGCACGTGTTCGCCGGACAGAAGCACCGCATGGGCTTGTTCATCCGCACCATCGGCATTGACCGTGCCCGGATAAAGATCGGAATGACCAACCTTGCCTACAACTTTCAGCGCCTCGTTTGGCTCGAGAGGAGAAGTGCGCCCGCTTGAGGGCAAAGTGCACCCGGTCGGACCGGAAACGGCCAAAAATTGGGCCGCATAGAAGCAAAATCGGGTCCGCTATGGCCGGAAAGGGTGCGGCCCTCGCGCCCGCCGAGGCACTCGCCGCCTCTCAGGACGAAATCAGACGGTTCTTCGAGGCGCCCAACTCCTTCGAAAATGCCTTAGCGCCCTATGACGGTCGCCTTCTCAAGAGGTTCGGCGTTGGCGATTTCGGCGCGAGCGTTTGCTACTGCCGCTTTATCCGGCAGGTTTCGGGCTGCTCGATCCCACCTCTTTTGCAACCGCCGAACCTCTGCGCAAGGATAGCGAAACGAACGATCGCATTCCGGGCAAACAATGTCAGTCGAACTGTGCGCAAATCCATCCAGCGTTTCAAAGCCCGGATGCGAGAAGTCCCGGTGTTCATGATCGGATTCTCCGACCACCACCTGCATGTTGTCAATGGAAACAGACTCTTAAGGTCATTTGGCCTCACTTCAAACTGAAAGTAGTCGTGTCCCTCACATCCCGATGCTGAGACTCCGATAATCCGCTTCAATCACAAGGAGATTGGAACAGATCATGACGGCAGGAACGGAGACAAGCGGACCTGACGACAAGGTTCAACCCGAGCGCCTCGCCTACAGGCCAAACGATGTTGCGGCGGTGCTCGGCATTGGCCGAAACCGAGTTTCCGAACTTATCAAGAGTGGCGAACTGCAGAGCATTAAGTATGGCCGGACGCGCCTCATTCCCGCAAGGCGATCGAGCGCTTCCTGAACGTCGATCAGGTGGCCTGACCATGGCCGATCTGCAGAACCACGAAGCAGCGAAGATCGCCCGGGCGCTCGGCGCAACCGGCCTCGTGATGGTCACGGGCCGCATCGGTGGCGCCGACCTTCGCGTTTACGGACGGCCTGAACTGAGCGTCTTCAATTGCGATTACGCCGAACAGCAGGCGGACGCGCAAAGGGCGACTGCCCGGGCGCTCGGCTTGGCGATGTTGCACAAGCTGCCAGTGATCATCCGGTTTGAACCGGCTGGTGCGAAATGAGGGAGATCCCGATCCCCCAGGTCCGCCCCGGCAATTGGCGTGGCGCCCTCATCGAACGCCTAGAGCTTGCCGGTTCGATCGTGTGGGCCGTGACGGTGCGCGTCGGCCTCGGCCGAGCTCCAAGGCGCCGCTGGTTCCCTGATCACGCAATGGCGATCAGCCATGCGGCCGATCAACCCGATACGCTTGGCCTCCCCCTGTTGGACCTGAGCGATGGGGCAGGCGATGAGTAAGGCGGACAAGCCAAAGAAGGGGTCCTTCTTCATCGTGGACCGTCCAACGTTCGCGAAGGTGTGCGACCTTGGGGACCCTGACTTGGCCGCCGCCTATCTCGTTCTGGCGGCTGGGACCGGAGCAGACAACCGGACCAGCAGTTGGTCGCGCGAAGCAATCAACCGCCGAACTGCGCTGAACTGGCGTAAGGCGAACGACTGTATCGCAAAACTCGAGAAGCAGGGGCTGGCTGAGTGGATCGGCAACACGAAAGGCACCGGAAACCCCGGATTTATCTGCCCTCCGTCGAGACGCGCCATTCGATGCCGCCTCGGGTCGAGAGGGTCGCCGCACAAATATACGGAGGCATCCATCCCATGGACGGCGCCGAACTAAAGGCGGCCAAGCTGGGCGAAGAGATGGGCTGGCTGCACTATGATGATGGGGCATGGTCCTACATCGACGAACGCCCGCTGCAGCCCGCGTATCTGCCCCTCTCCCTGGTCGGCGACGAGAAGGGGCAACCCACAGGACAGAGCAGTCTCACAGACCGCATCCGCCGGGCTCGTGACGTGCTGGTGTCCCGGTTGCTTGTTGACCTGTACGAGGCGCAAGACCTCGCCGAATTCGGCGGCATCGATCGGGAACTACTGCGCAAGCAGTTCGAGCGGGCGCCAAAGTTCGCGACCGGCGACCTTCAGGTCTTTCACTTTGACAAGCCCCGTCAGTGGATGAGCTGGAAGGATGGAACGTGGCCTCACCTGTCGAAAGGGACGCAATCAGGAGAAGACGGCGCGGCCAAAGACTTCTTTGCAAGGGTGCGCATCCTCGCAGATGCCGGCGCGTTGGAATGGCCTATTATCTTGCCGAAGATGACACGCCGTCTTCGCTTCTGGTCTATCCGGTGGCCGTGGTCCGGCATGGGAAGATCGTCCCTACCGAGCCTGAGACGGCGGTAGGCGCTTACGCGATGCGCGCAGCTTTCGCGCTGTGGGGCCATGTTGGCCTGGTGGATCAATGGGAGGACAGCCAACCGTCCCACTTCCTCCTGCCCGTAGATCGGCTGGCCCAGCAAGCCGCGCTGGTCGGAGTGCCTCGCCTTCGCCCATGCCAAGACGGTGAACGCCAGACGCTGGCGCGCCGACCTGATGGAAACCTGCCGAAAGTGGATCCAGGTATTCCGTGGCACTCTGGCCGAGCACGCCTTGCAGTTGCTCGCCGACGTCGATGCCCGGTTTGCTGACTTCAATGTAGAGTCCAATGAGAGTTCAACGGTACCTCAAAGCGGGATCAACGATTCCTGTTACTCGGGTATGCACGGCTCCGTCCTTCGGACGGGCAACGAAACGTTGCCGGGTGAGCAGACAGATGAAGAGCTGAAAGCCGTTCGCTCCTACGGAAAGGGGCGTGACATGCTAGCACTGAACACCTGCCACGCTTGGACGTTTGCTCATCGTGAAACCGCAATTTCATCTCCGCACCGCCTGCGCCTGGATGGCGAAGGCACCGCCGTTCCCCTCTGTGGCGGACGCGAGTTCTGTCCGGAGCAACGTTGTTCGTTTCCCAGTCGAGCGGACAAGGCCGGCGCAGCGGTCCGGATTCCGGCCGACCTTCTAAAACTACCGCTTATACCAAGACTCGTTGATCACGACCGATGGGCCCACCGGCGCCTACCGATGGACATGATGCGCCAGGGCTGGTCG
>NZ_RSEK01000032.1 GCF_003958635.1 Altericroceibacterium xinjiangense
CCTTCATCTGGGCCTGGTCGCGATGGCGACGAACCCACCAGGCAATCGCTGCGGCATGCCACCGAAAGATGCGAAAACAAGCGCAACCGTAGTACTAGGGGGAGGCTCCATATCTATTGCTCCCGGGCGCAAGAAGATGTATTTTTCCCGTTCGCGTCGTTTCGTCGTTTTTTTTTGCCTGCAAACCCGCAGAAATCCACAGGTCCACAGCCGGACACCGGAGCTGTAGGATATGTCAGGTGTTTCAACCTCAGCAGGGCGGTTCCCCTGAAGGTGAGGAGGACCCGGCTATGCCGTCAATGTCCGCAACCGTTCGTTTGTAGACGTTGGCCCGGCAGGGTACCATCGGGCAAGACGCTTCAGGCGCGTGCTTCTTCCACTCCGGCGCTGTTGTGGCGCAGGGCTTTCAGCGCGGTGTCGATGATCTGCGGGGCGTTGAGGCCCGCTTCGGCGTACTGCAGGTCGGGGCTGTCGTGGTCCTGGAACACGTCCGGCAGGCGCATCGTGCGGATCTTGAGGCCGGCATCCAGCAACCCTTCGTCGCTGGCGAGGGTGAGGACGTGAGCGCCAAGGCCGCCGATCGCGTTTTCCTCCAGCGTGACGATCACCTCGTGCGTGGCCATCAGCGTGCGGATGAGCTCGGAATCCAGCGGCTTGGCGAAGCGCAAGTCGGCCACGGTCGTAGAAAGCCCGCGCGTTTCCAGCTGTTCGGCGGCCTTGAGGCTCTCCGCGAGGCGCGTGCCGAGGCTGAGCAAGGCGACCTTGCCGCCCTTGTCGCTGCCGCGCACGATGCGACCCTTGCCGATTTCCAGCCGCTGCGGGGTTTCCGGCAGAGGCACGCCCACTCCGTTGCCGCGCGGGTAGCGGAACGCGATCGGGCCGGTGTCGTGGAGCGCTGCGGTGTGGACCATGTGGACCAGTTCCGCTTCGTCCGCCGCGGCCATCACCACCAGGTTAGGCAGGGTGGCAAGGTACGTCACGTCGAAGCTGCCCGCGTGAGTCGCCCCGTCCGCGCCGACAAGGCCCGCCCGGTCGATCGCGAAGCGAACGGGCAGGTTCTGGATCGCGACGTCGTGGACCACTTGGTCAAACGCGCGTTGCAGGAAGGTGGAATAGATCGCGCAGAACGGCCGCATGCCTTGCGCGGCGAGGCCTGCGGCGAAGGTTACCGCGTGCTGTTCCGCAATCCCGACGTCGAAGAAGCGGGTGCGGAACGTCTGCTGGAATTTGTCGAGCCCGGTGCCGGATGGCATCGCGGCGGTGATCGCGCAGACCGTATCGTCCCGCTCCGCCTCAGCCAGCAGGGCGTTGGCGAACACGTTGGTGTAGGACGGCGGGCCGCCGGCGCCCTTTACCTGTTCCCCGGTAACGACGTTGAACTTCTGCACCCCGTGGTACTTGTCGGCGCTGTTTTCGGCCGGAGCGTAGCCTTTGCCCTTCTGCGTCACGACATGGATCAGGCACGGGCCTTCCGCCGCATCACGCACGTTTTCCAGAACCGGGACCAGCTGATCGAGGTCGTGCCCGTCGATCGGCCCAACGTAGTAGAAGCCGAGTTCTTCGAACAAGGTCCCGCCCATCGCCATGCCGCGGGCGTACTCGTCCGTTTTGCGCGCTGCGCGATGGAGCGGCTCGGGCAGCTTGCGGGCAAGGCGCTTCGCGAGGTCCCGCAGCCCGAGGAACTTACCGGACGAAACCAACCGGGCAAGGTAGCCGGACAAGCCGCCGACCGGCGGCGCGATCGACATGTCGTTGTCGTTCAGGATCACCACCAGCCGGTTGCCGGCGGCTTCGGCGTTGTTCATCGCCTCATAGGCCATGCCCGCGCTCATGGCGCCGTCGCCGATCACCGCAATCGCCTTGCCCGGGTTGTTGGACAGCTTGTTGGCCGTCGCGAAGCCGAGCGCGGCGGAAATCGATGTGGAGGAATGGGCCGCGCCGAACGGGTCGTATTCGCTTTCCGACCGCTTCGTGAAGCCGGACAAGCCGCCGCCTTGCCGCAAGGTGCGGATACGTTCGCGCCGTCCGGTCAGGATCTTGTGCGGATAAGCTTGGTGGCCGACATCCCACACCAGCCGGTCAGCCGGGGTGTTGAACACGTAATGCAGCGCTACGGTCAGCTCGACCACGCCAAGGCCGGAGCCGAGATGGCCGCCGGTTGTGCCGACGGCGTCGATCATCTCGAGGCGCAGTTCATCGGCCAGCTGGCGCAGCTGGCCCGGCGGGAGGTGGCGAAGATCGTCGGGCGTGCTGACTTGGTCGAGCAACGGCGTGGCCGGTTTGGCAGTCATGGCCGAGGGCTTACACGCTCAAACCCGCACTGTCGATCAACCGCAGGCGATCGACGGTAGGCAGAAACGCGGACCGGCGGGCGAGGATGCCCTGCCGGTCCGGGAAGGAGCCGCTCACGCGAGCGATCAGCCGGTCTGGAAGCTCGCGTCGTACAGCGATGGGTACATCTGCCGCAGCGCGGTGACCTTGGGCGCGTCCCACCGGCGGATATAGCTGTGGTTGGGGTTCTTTTTCGCGAAGTCCTGGTGATAGCTTTCCGCCGGGTAGAACTTCTTCGCCGCCTCGGTCTGCACCACGATCGGCTTGTTCCACTTGCCGCTGCTGCTCATCTGCTTGAGATAGCCTGCGGCGACGGTGCGCTGCTCATTCGACACGGGAATCAGGGCCGCGCGGTACTGCGCGCCGACGTCCGGGCCTTGCCGGTTCTTCAGCGTCGGATCGGCGACGACCGAGAAGAAGACCTGCAGCAGCTGGTCGTACCGGACGACGGACGGATCGTAGACCACCTTGACCACTTCGGCATGGTCGGTGATTCCGCTGGAGACCAGATCGTATTTGGCTTGCGACGCGGTGCCTCCGTGATAGCCGGAGACCGCGCTCTTCACGCCCTTCATGTGGCTGAATACGGCCTCGACACCCCAGAAGCAGCCGCCGGCGAAGATCGCCGTCTTCAGCCCGCCGCTCTCCTTCGCGGTGCGAGCCGCGGCCGGAGCCTCGACTACGTTTTCCGCGGCGATGGCAGGGCTGCAGGCCGTGGCGGCAAGCGCTGCCGCGACAAGCAGGGTCTTGGGGGAAAAGGTGCGCATCAAGCCTCCTAGATCAGGTTGGGGCCGATCTGCACAGCGAGGACCGCGGCAGTCAGGCCGAAGCCGGCGAGGAAGGCACGGTAAAGGTCGGGTTTGAACAGGCCCATCTGGTAGACTCCTTCTCGGCAGCGATTCGGGCTGTTATACCGCTGGTCGGGTTTCGAGGGGCTGACCCGGGCTGTCAGCCCGGGTTCAGGGACCTCCGCGATTTCTGGGCGCACGCGCCAGGCTCGCCCGAAATCGCGGGGCTTGCTCAATGGCGGAAGTGGCGCATGCCCGTGAAGACCATCGCAATGCCGGCTTCATCGGCGGCGGCGATCACTTCGTCGTCACGCATGGAGCCGCCGGGCTGGATCACCGCGCTGGCCCCGGCCTCGATCGCCGCAAGCAAGCCATCGGCAAACGGGAAGAACGCATCGGACGCCACCGCGCTGCCGACGGTGCGCGGGCCGTCCCAGCCATAGCTTTCGGCTGCCTCGCGCGCCTTGATCGCGGCGATTCGCGCCGAATCGCGCCGGTTCATCTGCCCGGCGCCAATCCCGGCGGTCGCACCGTCCTTGGCGTAGACGATCGCGTTCGACTTGACGTGCCGGGCCACGGTCCAAGCGAACAGGCAGTCCTTCAGTTCCTGATCGGTCGGGGCGCGCTTGGTGACGACCTTCAGGTCGGCTTCCGAGATCGCCCCGTTGTCCCGCGTCTGGGCCAGCAGGCCGCCGGCGATCTGCTTGACCAGCAAGCCTTCGCGGCGCGGATCGGGAAGATCGGCCAGCGTGAGCAGGCGCAGGTTCTTCTTTTTCGCGAAAGCCGCACGGGCCGCATCGTCCGCGCCGGGGGCGACAACGACTTCGGTAAAGATTTCGCATATCGCTTCGGCCGTCGGGCCATCGAGCGGGCGGTTGACCGCGACGATCCCGCCGAACGCGGACACGCTGTCGCAGGCCAGTGCCTCACGCCAAGCTTCCAGCAGGCTCGGCGCCTGGGCCACCCCGCACGGGTTGGCGTGCTTGACAATCACCACCGACGGGTCCTGCCCCTTGAACTCGGCACACAATTCCAGCGCGGCGTCGGCATCGTTGTAGTTGTTGTAGGACAGCGCCTTGCCCTGATGCTGTTCCGCCTGCACCAGTCCCGCGGTCTGCGATCCCGCCGGAGCATAGAGCGCCGCGGCCTGGTGCGGGTTTTCGCCGTAGCGCAGTTCAGCGGCCTTGCGGCCGGTGATCGCCAGCGTATCGGGGAAGGTCTGCTGCTGGTCGGTGTGGGCGAACCACTGGCTGATCGCGGAATCGTAGGCTGCGGTGGCGGCGAACGCCTTGGCCGCCATCTTGCGGCGGAAATCGCGCGTGGTCGCGCCGCTGGTCGCCAGTTCGCCGATCAGCTCCACATAGTCCGCCGGGTCGGTGACGATCGTGACATATTCGTGATTCTTCGCAGCGGAACGAACCATCGAAGGGCCGCCGATGTCGATGTTCTCGATCACTTCGTCCCGTTCCGCGCCCCGGGCCACGGTCGCTTCGAACGGGTAGAGGTTGACGACGACGAGGTCGATCGCGCCGATCCCGTGTTCCTGCATCGCACCGGCATGTTCCGGGTTATCGCGCACCGCCAGCAGGCCGCCGTGGACCATCGGGTGCAGCGTCTTGACCCGGCCGTCCATCATCTCGGGAAAGTTGGTGATGTCCGAAACGTCCTTCACCGTCAGCCCGGCTTCGCGCAGAGCGCGCGCGGTGCCGCCGGTGGACACGAGTTCCACGCCCTGCTGCGCCAGTTTTGCCGCCAGATCGGCCAGGCCGTTCTTGTCGAAAACCGAAAGCAGCGCCCGCCTGATCGTCACATCGCTCACGTCAATCACTCCATTGCCAAGCGCCAGGAAAAACATCTCCCGTCGCGCGGGGCCATGCCCCCTATCACCAGTTGCCGGACCGGGTGAACCGATCCTTCGCCATCGGTCCACAAGCTTTCTTCGACCGAAAGCTCTCCGGAATCAGCGACGAATCTCCAGCGGCTGCCGTCCGGAAGAGGCAGCACCGCACCTTTGTCCGTCAATTCGGGTTCGATCCCGCGGCCGAGATGGAAGCGGATCGCGACTGTCACGGCAGCGTCCCGGCGCTTGCGCCCGGCAGGAACAAGCCCGTCCTCCCCGCATAGCTCACGCCCGTCATCGCGCAAGGTCAGCACGCGCTGGTGGATGAGGCCGTACCGCGCGGCGTAGCCGTCGTGGCTCGCTTCGATCCGGGTGGCGAGCCGTCCGCCGCCGGGTTCGATCATCCGCCGGTCAAGCTCGACCGCGTCGACACCCGCGCCGAGTTTCCCGCCGGGCAGGACAGCGGTCGAGTTGGCATCGCCCAGCACCAGCGTCGAATGGGCGGCGGTGGCGCGCAAGGCTTGTTCAAACTCCGGCGGAATTGCGCCACCGGCGCTGGCCGCCCCACCGCAATTCACCACCAGCCGGTGGTCGCCGTAGGAAAATTCGAACGCCAGGGTGGATGCGCAGCCATGATGGGCGTGCCGAGCCAGCGGCGGGGGCGCGGCATCGACCAGCAGCACGCCCGCCCGGGCGGCGACCCGCTGGTATCCCCAGGGGGCGGGGTTGATCAGGGCCCGTGCCCGCACTCCGCTTGCAGCCACCAGCGCCTCTATCCGCGCGGCCGAAAGCGCGCCCGCGCCTTGCCAGTTGCCCAGTGCGCTATCGGCGTGGAGCAGGGACAGGAGCGGCGGAACTAGCAAGTGCAGCATCGCCTCCATGGCAGGGGGCGGATCGCGCCGCACCGCGCGGTAGCAGGCGATCAGTTCGACCAGTCGCTCGATCGTCGCGATCTGGTCCAGCGGGCTGCGGGAAAGCACGCCTCCGTCCTCGCCCACGAAATCGCCCAGCGCGCGGACCAGTCCGGCTTCCCCGAACAAGCGGCGCGGCTTGCCGCCGGGAAGCAGCAGGCCGGCCGCAACGATCGCGCACCAGCCGGTGATCTCATCCAGTCCGCCGGGTGCAGCGGCAACGTTCCGGTCCAGCCAGCGGGCGGTATCCCCGATCGCCGCCAGCGTCCGCGTGCGGACCGTTGCGGAGCCGGAAAGGATCAGCGGCGCGTGGACCAGCCACGCCAGCAGGCGTTGCCCGGCGATCCCGACATCCCACGCGCGGCTCTTGTCCGGTTTCGGATGGGCATTGAGCCACCGGGCCAGCACGTGTTCCGCAGCACGTGCGCGTTCCGCGACGGGTGCGGGATCGGCGGCGAGATCGCGCAGCCAGCCGAAGCCGTGGACCGCGTGCGCCAGCGGCGGCGACAGCGGGGCGCCGAAGTCCACTACCTCCAGCGACACGGCTTGCCCGTCCACCGGAAGGTGCCCATCGCGCACCGCGGCTCCGGCATCCGGGTTGCCCGCCAGCGGACTGGCAACGACTGCCCGCAAGCGGGGTTTGGGTGCCTTGCGGAAGGGAGTGAAGGCGGGGCCGGGCACTCCGGCACGATAAGCGAGCCGGATCAGCCGCTCTGCCGGGCCATTCCCGGACGCAAGCGCGAGTTTTTCCGGCTCGATCCCGTGCAGAGGCACGGCGGGGGTGGTCACTGGCCCTCTTCCGGGGTGGTCCCTTTCAGCGCCGCGATGTTCGCGGCGTAGCGGGCCGGGCCGCCGGTGAAGCTGGCGGAGCCTGCGACGAGCACGTCGGCCCCGGCCTCAACGGACTGGCGCGCGGTTTCCGGGGTGACGCCGCCGTCGACTTCGAGCCGGATGTCGCGGCCCGACTTGTCGATCATCTTGCGCACCGCCTCGATCTTTTTCAGCTGGGAGGCGATGAAGCTTTGCCCGCCGAAACCGGGATTGACGCTCATCACCAGGACAAGGTCGATCTCGTCAATCAGGTAATCCAGCATCTTGGCCGGGGTTGCGGGGTTGAGAGAGATGCCCGCCTTCTTGCCTAGTCCCTTGATCGCCTGCACCGTCCGGTGGACGTGCGGGCCGGCTTCGGGATGGACGGTCAGGATGTCGGCCCCGGCTTCGGCGAAGGCTTCAAGGTAGGCATCGACCGGGGAAATCATCAGGTGGACGTCGAACGGCTTGTTCGAATGGGGCCGCAGCGCCTTCACCACCATCGGCCCGATCGTGAGATTGGGTACGAAGTGGCCGTCCATCACATCGACGTGGATCCAGTCCGCCCCCGCTTCGTCTATGGCGCGCACTTCCTCTCCCAGCCGGGCGAAATCGGCGGAAAGAATCGAGGGGGAGATCAGCGGAGGTGTCATGGTTGTGCCTTATCAATTCGGGCCAAGCCAACAAGCATCGGAAACTGAAATTTGTTTCCGATGGATGGCCGGAAACCGGATCGGCGCCGGCCTGCGCGGCTTGCCCGCCGGGTGAGGGAGCCATAAGGAAAGGGCATGCGAGAGCCCCGGGTTTCCATCGTCTGCATCTTTTTCAACGAGATCAAGTATTTGCAAGAAGCGGTGGACAGCATCCTTGCGCAGGAGTTCACCGATTTCGAATTGCTGCTGGTCGATGACGGGTCGACCGACGGGAGCACCGAAATCGCCCTGGCCTATGCGCAGGACCATCCGGACCGCGTCCGCTATCTTGAGCCTCCCGGCCACGCCAACCGGGGGATGAGCGCGGCGCGCAACTTGGGTCTGCGCCACGCCCGGGGGGAGTTCATCGCGGTGGCCGATGGCGATGACCGCTGGCGCAACGGGCGATTGAGGGAACAAGTCGCGATTCTCGATGCCCATTCCGAAGTCCGGCGCAGCGTGGCGGACCAGACCGGCGGCTTCGAGGAAAGCTTTACCGGGCTTTACGAGGACCAGATATCTCAGTCGAAGGTCTTCCTGGCGAGCGGCGTCTGGTTTGCGCCGCAAGTGTGGCTGGATTATCGCCAGCATGGGGAAAGCTGTTCCTCAGCCGTGACTCCGGCGGACTACCGGCGGATGCGTCGCGCCTTCCTAGCCCGTCCTGTTCATGAGGCTGCCGCTTTGTGTTGGTCGGACGGCGATGTGGCGGCGCCTGATTGATCAAGGCGCACGCCGGCGGCGGCGTTTTTCACCGCGGCAGGACCAATGGGCTTTTCGAGGTTGATGGACTGGGGCTCAGGGGTTCGGCGGCACCGCCGCGCTTGCTATGTGGGCGCTGGTCGGAGGCTGGTGGCGATGGCGGTGAACACACCGGCATCGGCGCAGGCTGAAGCGAAGGCAACGCGGATACGCGTGGCGGTTTCGATGACGCGGGCAGCGACCTTGAGCAGGCGCAGGCGCAGCGTTGCGAACGAGTGCGGTGGCTCTTGGGATTTCCTGCTGGATGCGCCACAGGAGCCAGTGAGGTGGTCTCGCTTCTTTGGACAGGTTGACGGCGAAGTTAAGCTCATCCCTTGTGTCGTTATGCCGCCAGTCTGGTCATCAGATTATGGGGGGGCATGCCCCCCATGATCTGGTTCGCCGATCCGCTCGTAGACCTCTGCCGGGGTCTGCCCGCCGAGGCCTGAGTGCGGGCGGC
>NZ_RSEK01000033.1 GCF_003958635.1 Altericroceibacterium xinjiangense
ATGGCGACGAACCCACCAGGCAATCGCTGCGGCATGCCACCGAAAGATGCGAAAACAAGCGCAACCGTAGTACTAGGCCGTCAGGGCAAGGTTGCCGTTTGAAGTCGTGATGACGGTGTCGCCATGCGTTTCAAAAAGTAATGCCGCGAAAAACCGACAAATCGCGCGATCCCCAGCAGATTGTGGGTATTCAGCTACGCTTCCGTGAGGCACTGCGGAGCCAGCTAGGGGACGCGGCGAGCGCGTCCGGCAATTCCATGAACAGCGAAATCGTCGAGAGACTGAACAGTTCACTCGCCGAGGATCGGCTATTCGGGCGCGGCCTCAACCGCAGGCTGCTGATCGAAATCGCGAACCAGATTGCGCGCGCTGAAGCGATTACCGGAAAGACGTGGCACGACGACGCTTCGACTTATTGGGTCGTACGTAGGCTTGTCGATGATGTATGGCAGCGACACAGACCGGTGCCGGCTAACTTTGAGGCAATACGGGAGCAGGAATCATACCTGCACCAATTGCGTGAGCGCAGAGACGCCCTCGTAACCTTCCTCAAAGGGTGTGACGCTGTTGATCCAGCCAACGCCCTTACCTTGGCGTTCGGTCCTGCTGCTGGGGACAAATTTCACACTCCCGCGCAAAGTGAGCGATGGCGCAATCCGAAGGCTCCTGGGCAGCCCGTTTCAGATGAGGACCAAGCCTTCATTGAGGAGCGGGTTGCCGAACTGGAAACTGTCGAGGACGAAATTGAAGCGCTCAACAGAGTCATACATGAGCTTCTGACTCCTTGGCGCGTGGCCAAGACGGACGGCAACGCGCTATATGAACGGCTGACTACATCCGAAGCAGTTGACGAGGATCAGGGATAGTGGCCCTTCGCTTCCAGCGGCTCACCCGTCCCGCAATTCGCGCCCTGCAACCGGGCAAGAAGCTGGCCGAACATGGCATCACCGCCGAGCGTCAGAAGAACGGCGACGTCCGCTTCTCCGTTGATATCATGGCGGACGGGCAACGTATTCACCGCGTGATCGGTCGGGAAAGCGAAGGTATCACCCGCGAACAGGCGGAGCGCGCGATTGAGAGCTTCCGCACGAAAGCGAGGGAAGGGCGGCTCGACCTGCCGACCGGCCGGAAAGTTCACCGCACCTTTGCGGAAGCTGGTGAAGATTACCTCGAGCGCATCGAACATCATCCGAAGCACGGGCGGAACCTAGCGCGGAAGCGCCAGCACATCCGTCAGCGACTTGCGCCCTATTTCAAGAACCTGCGCCCCAATAAGCTGACGGACTTCGCCATTGCGCACTACATACGCCACCGGAAAGCCGAAGGCGCGGCACAGGCGACCATTAACCGTGAGCTATCCACCCTGTCGCATTTTCTGAACCGCTGCCACGAATGGGGCTGGATCAAGACCAAGCCGAAGATCGACAAAGGCGAGGAGGCCCGCAAGCAGATCGTCATTCTCTCTGAGTCCGACAAGCAGCCGCTCATGCGAGCAGCCTTTGGGGACCAAGACCCGCTCACGTGGCTCTTTGTCGCTATCGCCATGGGAGCGGGAACGCGCCATAGCGAGATCCTGCGCCTCCAATGGCGGGAAATCGACTTTGGTTCGCGCCGCATCTACATCGGGCGAGCAAAGGCCGGGCAGCGCGAACAGCCTATGCCGCCGAACCTTGCCAATCGCCTCCAGGCCGAATGGGATCAGCTAGGCGAGCCGACTGGCTACTTGTTTCCGACCGCGCGCGCCGACGCCAAGCACCCACATCGGCAGGACATGGCGAAGCAGTTCAAGCGGACAGCCGAGCGCGCGAAGCTGGACCCTGCCAAGGTGACGCCGCACATTCTCCGACACACTGCGATCACAGAGCTGGTCAAAGCGGGGGTGGACCTGCCCACAATCCAGAAGATTAGCGGACACAAGACGCTCGCCATGGTCCTGCGCTACACTCAACTTTCCAATGAGCATGTGGACCGCTCCGTCGCTACGCTCGATTCGGCTTTTCCCCGACACGATTGCACCGGAATCACACACGGCCCCGAGCGAGGCTAGGCGAGCCACCGGTTAGAATGCAGCCAGAGCCCGCAGTTAAGCTTATGGTGCGGGCGGCGGGACTCGAACCCGCACGATCAAGGATCAGGGGATTTTAAGTCCCCGGCGTCTACCATTCCGCCACGCCCGCTGCACGCAGCGGTCTATACAGGAGGTGAGCTGCTTGCCAGCGCAAGTATCGGCCGAATGCGGGAAGCGGCGTCAGACCACCTTCAGGCGGTCACGCATTTCCTTGCCGGGCTTGAAGTAAGGCACCCGCTTGGCCGGCACATCGACAGCCTGCCCTGTGCGCGGGTTGCGCCCGGTGCGCGCATCGCGCGGACGCGTGGAGAAAGCGCCGAAACCGCGCAGTTCCACCCGGCCGCCTTCGGCGAGACGGGCGCCGATTTCCTCGAAGAAAATATCCACGACCTGCTCGATTTCTTCCGGACGCATCTGGGGATGGGCTTCGGCCATCTCCTGCAGCAATTCGGATCGAATCATCGTTGCCTCCTCAGGTCCGGAGCATCGACCGCCGTTCCAGCGGCAGCCGGGCCCGAACCGTCGTTCCGGGCCGTCTCGTACAGGTGGCGCCTAGTGCCAGAATCGGAACCACTGCGCAATCCGAGTTCCTACCGGTAAGCTTGATATTTGTTGGCGGCTCACCCCGGGTTTGCTTTTTTCCACGCCGGCAGGGGTGCTCCTCACTGTCAAAATAGTTTCATTTTTTACCAAGGTGACACGCAAAAGGCTTCACATGCCGGATTAGGCGGCTAGTTTCGCACCCCGCCCGCCATCCGCGCGGGACCGGCTGGGAGCGGACATGAAAGACATCGCGTTGTGGAACGAGGGGGACTGGATCGCGGCGATCGCGGCAGTGGCCCTGTTTGCCGTGCTCGTGATCGGGGGCGTGATCGCCACCCGCCGCAGCGAGGAAGTGGTCGGGCACCCGCGCGGCTTGTTCGTGCTGTTCTACACCGAGATGTGGGAGCGCTTTTCCTATTACGGAATGCGCGCGCTGCTGATCCTCTACCTGACCAAGCACTGGTTGTTTGAGGATTCCCAGGCGAACCTGATCTACGGCGCCTATACGAGCCTGGTCTACATCACCCCGGTGCTGGGCGGCTGGCTGGCGGACCGTTACCTCGGCCAGCGCAAGGCGGTGATGTTCGGCGGTGTACTGCTTGCACTCGGCCACGGGTTCATGGCGGTGGAAGGCGATGGCGGGCAAGCCGATCCGGCGCTCAACGTGTTCTGGCTGGCGCTGGCATTCATCATCGTCGGCTCGGGGTTCCTGAAGGCCAACATCTCGGTGATCGTCGGACAGCTTTATCGCCTGACCGATGAGCGGCGCGATGCCGCCTATACGATATTCTACATGGGCATCAACGTCGGCGCCGCGCTCGGCACGCTGCTGGTCGGCTACCTGGGTGAAACGATCGGCTGGGGCTACGGCTTCGGTCTGGCCGGCATCGGAATGGTGCTGGGGCTGATCATTTTCGCCTTCGGCAGGCCGGCACTACAGGGCCAAGGCGAAGCGCCCCGGCGCCTTGGCGTGACGACCGAGTACGTGCTCTATGCCGTCGGCTTTGCCGCGGTGGCCGCCTTGTGGCTGCTGATCCAGTTTCAGGAGGCGGTCGGCACCATGCTGGGCTTCGCGGGCCTGCTGCTGCTGATCTATGTGCTGTACGAAGCCTTCAAGCTGCCGAAGGACGGGCGGGACCGGATCTTCGCGATCATCTTCCTGGTCATGCTGCAGCCGGTGTTCTGGGGCTTGTTCGAACAAGCGGGCGGCAGCCTCAACCTGTTCACCGACCGGTTCGTTGATCGGGGCGGAGTGCCCGCCTCGCTGTTCCAGTCGATCAACGCGATCTACATCGTGCTGCTGGGCCCGGTGTTCGCCGCGTTGTGGGTCTGGCTGGCGAAGCGCGGGCTGGAACCCTCAACCCCGGCCAAGTTCGGGCTCGCCATTATTCAGGTCGGCCTCGGTTTCCTGGTGTTCGTCTGGGGGGCGCAGGCGGCGCCCGGGCTGTTGGTCCCGGTCTACCTCGTGTTCGTGATCTACCTGCTGCACACCACCGGCGAACTGTGCCTGTCCCCGGTCGGCCTTTCGGCGATGAACCGGCTCGCCCCGCGGCACATGGCCTCGCTGATCATGGGCGCCTGGTTCTTCGCGACGGCGGGCGGCAACTTCGTCGCCGGCATGATCGGTGAGGCAACCGGCGGCGAAGGCGGCGAGATGACCAAGGAAAGCACGCTGGAGGTCTACAACAACATCGGCTGGGTGGCCTTTGCCATCGGCGCGGCGGTGCTCCTGGTCGCGCCGCTGGTGAAGAAGCTGATGCACCTCGATACTCTGGGCGACGACAACGTGGGCGATGACCTGGAAGGCCTGCCGCAGGCAGGCATGGAGGCGCAGGAAGCCGGGATGCACCCGGCGACCTTCCCCCCGGGACCGGATGACGAGCCGCGGCAGGACCAGCCGCCGCGTAATTGAGCGACGACGCAAGAACGGAAAGCCACTGGATATGATGAAACGTGCAGGGATGGCGCGAAAGGCCGCACTCGGGCTGTCGTGCCTTGCGGCGCTAGCCGGGTGCGCAGCGGGCGAAGGCAAGCCGACCGGTCTCGCATCGACCCCTGTGGCCGATCCTTATCCGTCCACCTACCGCGCCTATCCCGGTGCCCCTACCGCGCTGGTCGGCGCGACGGTGTATGACGGGGCGGGCAACCGGATCGACAACGGCACGGTGCTGTTTGCCCAAGGCAGGGTCGTCGGCGTCGGCGGGGCCGATCTGGCGATCCCGGCGGGCTACGCGCAGATCGACGGGGCGGGCAAGTTCGTGACCCCCGGGGTGATCGATGCCCATTCCCACCTTGGCGTCTATGCTTCCCCCGGAGTGGATGCCAACTCCGACGGGAATGAGGCAACCGATCCGAGCACGCCGGAAGTCTGGGCGGAACATTCCGTCTGGCCGCAGGATCCCGGCTTTTCCCGCGCTCTGGCCAACGGCGGGGTCACCAGCCTGCAGATCCTTCCCGGTTCGGCCAACCTGATGGGCGGACGGGCCGTGTCTCTGAAGAACGTGCCATCGCGCACCGTTCAGGGCATGAAGTTTCCCGGCGCGCCCTATTCGATGAAGATGGCCTGCGGGGAGAATCCCAAGCGGGTCTATGGCAGTCAGGGCCAGGTGCCTTCCACCCGGATGGGCAACTTCGCGGTCAACCGGCAGACTTGGATCGAGGCGCAGGAATACGCGGCCGGAGATCACGAGGAGCGCGATCTCGGCATGGAGACGCTGGAAGGCGTGCTGAGCGGCGACATCCAGATACAGAACCACTGCTATCGCGCCGACGAGATGGCGCTCGTCCTCGATATGGCGCGGGAATTCGGCTACAAGGTCGCCGCGTTCCATCACGCAACGGAAGCCTACAAGGTCGCGGACCTGCTGCGGGAAAACGATGTCTGCGCCGCAATCTGGGCCGACTGGTACGGCTTCAAGATGGAAGCCTATGACGCGATTCCCGAAAACGCCGCGCTGGTCGCCAATTCCGGCGCATGCGTAGTGATCCATTCGGACGATCCAAACGGAATCCAGCGGCTGAACCAGGCCGCGGCCAAGGCGCAGGCAGCGGGGGAGCGTATGGGAATCGCCATTCCCGATGCCGAGGTCGTCCGCTGGTTCACGCTCAATCCGGCCACGGCCATGGGGATCGACGATCGGACCGGCAGCCTTGCGCAGGGCAAGATGGCCGACGTCGTGCTGTGGAACGGCGATCCGCTGTCGGTCTATTCCCGGCCTGAAAAGGTCTGGGTGGACGGCGCGCTGCTGTACGATGCGAACGATCCGAAGCGGCGGCCGGTCAGCGATTTTGAACTTGGCCAGCCCGGCGCGGGAGATGTGAAATGAGCGCGGCACGCAGGATCGCGGGCGCGCTGGCGCTTGCTTCAACGGCGCTGGCCGCACCGCTGGCCGCGCAGGACTTCGCCATCACCAACGCCACCGTGGCGATCGGTGACGGCGGGGAGCCGATCGAGAATGCCACCGTGCTGGTGCGGGGCGGAAAAGTGGTCGCCGCCGGGGCGGGCGTACCCGTCCCGGCAGGCATCGAGCGGATCGACGGACAAGGCAAATGGGTCACCCCCGGCTTGTTCGCCGCCGTGAGCGACCTTGGATTGTGGGATGTCGAGGGCGTCGGCGACAGCAACGACACCGAAGCCGACGAATCCCCGTTCAACGCCGCGCTCGACGTGGCGCCGGCTATCAACCCGTTGTCGGAGCATATCGCGATCAGCCGCACCGGCGGGATCACCCGGTCCAGCGTGATCGGCCATCCGGGCAATTCGATCTTCGCCGGTCAAGGCGCGCTGATCGATCTCGGCGCCGATCCGCAGGCCGTCACACGGCCGCGCGCCTTCCAGTACGCCGTGCTGAACGAACAAGCCGGACGGATTGCGGGAGGCAGCCGGGTTTCGGCACAGGCGCTGTTCCGCAACGCCTTGCGCGAAGCGCGCGACTACGCCGCCCGGGGGAACATTCCGCGCGAAAGCGCCGACCCCCGGATGGTCGACACCTCGGCCGAGCGGGCGCGCGACGTCCTGCTGACCCGGTTCGATGCGGCGGCGCTGGTGCCGGTGGTCGAGGGAACCCAGAAGCTGTACCTGCGGGTGGAACGGGCCGCCGATATCCGGTCTGCGCTGGCGCTGAAGCAGGATTTTCCCAAGCTCGACCTCGTGCTGGTCGGGGCGACGGAAGGCTGGATGGTCGCCGAAGACATCGCCCGCGCGCGTGTACCGGTGATCGCACGCCCGCTGGTGGACTTGCCCAACCGGTTCGAACAGCTCGCCTCGACCCAGTCCAACATCGGGCGGATGCGCGCGGCGGGGGTGGACGTGGCGATCGGCGGGTTCATTGGCCCGGACAACCAGCCGCGCTGGGCACCGGAGGAAGCCGGCAACCTCGTCGCGCTGACGCGCGTGCCGGGCGCCACCGGGCTGAGCTGGGGGCAGGCGCTTGCCGCGATCACTTCGGTCCCGGCGCGGATCAGCGGACTGGGCGACACGGCCGGGGTGCTGAAGCCGGGTGCGCTGGGCGACGTGGTAATCTGGAACGGCGATCCGCTGGAGCTTAGCTCCTCGCCGGTCCGCGTGTTCATCGAAGGGGTCGAACAGCCGCTCGACAACCGGCAGACCCGTCTGCGCGACCGCTACCGCACCCCCGCGCCCGGCGCGCTGCCAAAGGCGTACGACTGGTAAGGCCTCCCCTGTCCGCGTCACGGCCTTGTCATCTCCACCCGGCAGACAGTGCCGGTGGAACAGGACGAGGAGAAGCACTGTGCCCGGATTTGGAAAGACCATCGCCAGTCTGCTGGCTGTCGCGCCCGTCGCTGCGCTGGCGCAAACCCCTTATGCGGCGCCGAGCGGGGTTGCGGAGATGGACGGTTGGAAATCCGTGGAGCACTGGCGCTCGCCCGACCACGCGGATCCGCAGGCGCCGCGCTACATCTCGGTGGCTCTGGACCCTTCCGACGCGCGTGACTGGAACGGGCTGAAGAAGTGGATCACGGAGGTGCAGGGGCTAAACCCCGCCGCGCCGCTGCAGCTGGAGCCGCTGGAAGTCTGGAAGCAGGTGGACGGCAGCGACAGGCGGATGACCATCGCGGGCACGACCCGCGGCGGAAAGCCGCATGTCGCTTTCCTCATGGCAAAGCGTGAGGATGGAAGCCCCTATACCTTCCGCCTGGTCGGGCTCGAAGTACCCCGGAGCACGTATGAAAAATGGGGCGGTGTCGCCTTTCCACTGATGATGCGGGAGATCATTCCCAGCGTCGATGCATTCCCCGCCAAGGAGCGGGCTGCCGTGGCGCGAGCAAGTTATCCGCGGCAGGTGGCAGTGTTCGAAGCGGCCCTCAACCGGCATACCGAAGTGCTTGCGGCCGGCCTGGTTGCCCAGATGGGTCAAGCACAGACGTTGCTGCGCATGCAGGAACTCAACTACGACCTGCTGCTTGGCGGCGACACCACCTCGCCGACGATCGCCGATTGAACAGGGGAATCGGGGTCGGGTTGGCGAACGCGCCTTCGCTGGCCTTGAGAGACGAAGTGCGGAGGTGGCCCCTGCACCCGCAGGGCTTCTGCCACCAATAGCAGTCGGTGACCGACGGAGTGTTCGTCCGGGGGCGGTGGGTTCAACGGGTCGTTGCAGCACGCTCTGCAAACATTTCAGCGGGCGTCAGATACATCAAGATTGTTCTAGTACTACAGTTGCGCTTTTTTTCGCATCTTTCGGTGGCATGCCGCAGCGATTGCCTGGTGGGTTCGTCGCCATCGCGACCAGGCCCAGATGAAGG
>NZ_RSEK01000034.1 GCF_003958635.1 Altericroceibacterium xinjiangense
GACGCACCGCCGGAAAAGCTTCTCAGGCCGAGGCACGAAAAATCGAAAACGCAAGGCGGCGCCCAGACCACGCTTACCGATCTACAACCGCTTTGCCCGCTAGAGCCGGCTCGGCGTGTTCGACAAGATCTTCGCTGCGCTCGCGGCGGGAAGCCCGACCGGCTGATGATGGATGCCACTCACCTGAAGGCACATCGGACAGCAGCCAGTCTGCTCAAAAAGGGTTTTTCCCGATGTATCGGACGCACGAAGGGCGGCCCGACGGACGAAGTTCATAGCACTGGTGTCTCCGCGAATATGATCAGCGGGTTACATCGCCCATGTAGCGTCGGCGGCTGAAAGCTGGCCATGCTTCACTTTCCACCCTGCATAGAAACAGCAATAGGAGGCAACAGCCATAGCCAGCGAGCCCAAGCACGCTTGCGACCACCGCGTTTACCGCTGGCGCAAACGGCAGTACCGCCATTGCCGCGAACCAGACGAGCACAATCGGCACCTGTGCGAGGAGCGAACCCGCGGCCGCCCTTATCACCGGTACCAGAGTCGACCCCACCAGGCGATTTAGCGCAACCTGACGAACGATGACGCTCAACAGCACGTTGAACACCACGGCGGCTGCCGCACCCTCGATGCCGGCAACATAAACCCCAATCACGAGCGCAGGCGCTAGCAGCAGCGTGGATGTACCCACCGTGATGGCAAATTCTAAGCCAGGCCGTCCCAGCGCCTTGAAAGCGGTAGAGGTGGTGCCGCCAAGTGCCGATAGCATCACAGATAGTGCTAGGAGCTGAAGTGTCGGCCCCATGCCGCGCCACGTCTCCCCCAGTACTTCGGGGAGTACGATTGGTCCTGCCAGCGTCAGTGTAATCATCAACGGCATTATGATGAGTGCGTTCACTGACATGGTGCGCACGATATAAAAGCGAACTGCACCATAGTCGTTCTGGAGTGTCGCATATTGCGTGAACATTACGCGGTTGAGAATGGACGTGAGATGCAGCCGCAACACATCGGTGATGTAGAAGGCCAATGAGTAGAGGCCGACCTGATTTTGCGTCAGCACGCGGCCGAGCACGATTATGTCCAGGTTCTTGGCTACGGCATTGAACGCATCATTTGCGAACACCAGCCCACTGTAGCCGATCATTTCACGAAACGCGTTGCGGCTCAGTTTGAAGCGCGGGCGCCACTCGCCCACCCACCGCATCATGATTGCCAGAAACACTTGGGCGGAGACGATCTGCACCACTAGCGCCCAGACATTCTGATATAGCGCGAGCACCACGCCTGCCACGACAAGGCTGAGTAAGGTGGAGACGATCCGCGCAATCGTTACCGCTCGATAATCACGCGCACGGAACAGCAGCGCGCGCGCAATGCTTACGGCCGGCGTGAACAGGAAGGAGACACCGATCACAGCAGTTACCAGCCCCACGCGCTCACTGCCGTAGATCCACGCGGCGAGAGGAGCGATTACCAGCAGGTTGATTGCGAACAGCCCGGTAGAGACGAGAGTCGATGAGGCGTAGGCCGTATCCACCAACTCGCGCGTGAAGCGATCCTCTGAGCGCTGGATGATCGCTGCCGCCATGCCGAACTCATTGAACACCTGAACGATCGCAAAGGTGGTGAGCGCGAGGGCGAAGACGCCGAATTCAGCCGGCGCGACGAAGCGTGCCACCACCAGCCGAAACAGGAAGGCGAGACCCGAGGAAAAAAGCGTATCCGCCGCGGTCCACGCCGCGTCTCGTTTTAATGAGGGCGTGCGATGCGGCTTCGCCGAGACGGGGTCTGCCGCCGCAGCTGGACGAATGTCGGGGTCCACCAAATTAGCCATGATTCACCCGATGTCGTTCCACCTGTGCACAGATACTGCGGTTCGATCGTGGGTGGACGCGAACGGTCCGAACCGCAACGGGTGTTGTACTGCGCACCATCCTCCCGTGCACTAATCGAAACGACCGTAGCAGGCGCTCGAGAATTTGAGCACCCCTGTAAAGCTGTCGAGGTGTTAGTGCGCAGCCATCACCGGTTACGTCCACCTGCCCCATTCTACCGACCGCCCCACTGAAGGGTCTGTATTGTTGCCTCTGGTGCCATAGTCATCCGCAGGTGGAGCAAAATGGAACGTGGTCCATCTTCAGACCGCCACATTCCTTGCACCCGCGGTAGTAGCTTTACTCGGTAAGGCCAATCCGCAGCAGCATCGAAAAATTTCTGACGATGCCGTGCCCCGTTGCCACCCGCCGTTTCGGGCAATATGGACCATGCCGCTGACCATCCGGTCGGTGAAGCTTATGGGGGAGCATGGCCGTTGTCGCGTTACGCGCCTGAACGGAAGCGGCGTCGTCTGTACCGGGGCACCGGCTGTCTGATGCTAGCAGCCGGGATCGCTGGTGGGGTCGCAGGCAGCGCATCCGCCCAGACCACGCCATCCGCCCAGCCAATAGCCGAACCCGTGGTAGGCCAGGTGTTCGCCCAGCCAATAGCCGAACCTGTGGTAGGCCAGGTGTTGGTCACGTCGCCGCTAAGCACCACTGTGGTCGACAACCAACCACGCTTCACGCTCGTGCCCAGTGTCCGCGCGGTGTATGATACCAATGTCCTGCGCCACGTCGATCTAGACGGCGGCTCACGCAATAATGTGCGCGTGACGCCGGGGATTGACCTTGACTACCGTCGATTGTTCGGGCGCGTCGCGCTCGGCGTCAGCGGGTCCGCAGGCTATGACTTCAATAGCCGCTTCGGCTTCCTGGATCAGAGCCGGATAGACTTCAACGGGTCGGCTCGGGCACCGGTGGGCGCAATCTGCTCGGTTAAAGCAGAGGCGAGCTACGATCGGTTCCGCTTCGATTTCGACGATACGCAGGCCGCGGGGGCCACCTCGACCACCCAGGTCTATAGCGCGACCGCGAGCTGCGAGCGCGGGGCAGGCTTTTCTCCAGTGGTCGGGATTACCTATCGGACGCTCGACAACAGTCGAGCAAGCTACTTCAATTACGAGCAGTATCTCGGGAACCTGGGCATCGCTTATGCCCAGCCAAGCGTTGGCACCGTGACGCTGAACGCCACGGTCGCGCAGCTCCGTCGTCCTGATATCGCCGAACTGACTGGCTTTGAAGACGATACCGACGTCTATAGTCTATCCCTTGGCCTCGATCGGTCAGTCTCGCCCCGCGTCCGGATTAGAGCCGCCGCTGGCGTGACTAAGGCCGATCCACAGCGTGCCAGCGTCCCCAGCTTCTTTGGCGCATCCTACAGCGGCCAAGTGGAATGGCTGCCGAATCCCCGATTTACTGTTGCGGGGACGGCTGTTCGGCAGGTGACCAACCAGAATGGCTTTAGCGCCACCTATGTCATCCGGGAGGATTACACGCTGGCCGCTGGGTTGAAGGTCAGTGCTAAGAGTCGGATTAGCCTGACCGGCAATCACACTCAGCGCGAGTTCCGCGGCGACGACCTGATCCCCTCCTTGCTACCGATCCGTGCAGACCGGTCTAACGCCGTACTCGCCAACTACAGCTATGACCTATCCCGCCGGCTGCGTGTGGGCATCACGCTGGGCCACCGCTGGCGCAATGCCGACAATCCGGTGTACAATTACAAGTCGACCGTGCTGTCGAGCTCGATCGGCGCACATTTTTGATGAGCAGGAGGAGATATACCATGCGCTTTCGTGCCTTGATCGCCGCCGCCGCGCTGCCGCTCGGTGCGAACGCCCCCATCCAGGCCGCCGCCGCCCAGGCCGCCGCGCCGATGAGCGTGGCCGGCCCAATGCAGCCGAGCGATGGCTACAAACTCGGAGCCAATGACGAGGTGGAGGTGACGATCTACGGCCCGAACCAGCAGCAAAATCAGGTGGTCCGTACGCGAATCAAGGAAGACGGCACAATCACGCTGCCCTTCCTGGGCACGGTGCAGGCGCGCGACCGCACCGCGCGCCAACTCTCTGAGCACATCACCGACCAGCTTCGCTCCGGCGGCTATTTCACCAAACCGTCGGTTAACGTCGACGTGACGCAGTATGTTAGCAACGTCGTGACCGTGTTCGGCCAGGTCGGCACCCCCGGCATCTATCCGCTCGATCGGCCACAGACGGTCGGCATGGCTGTGGCACGTGCTGGCGGCGGTCGTCCCGACGGCGCCGATTACGTGGTACTGCACCGCCGCGGCGATCCGGCCGAGCACCACATCTCCTTTGCTGACCTGACCGGCGACTGGAGCACTGCTACCGTGGTCCAAGCGGGCGACACGCTGTATGTCCCCACCGCCCCGATCGTGTTCGTTTATGGCCAAGTCAATTCGCCGGGTTCATTTACCGTCCGCAGCGGTATGACACTACGGCAAGTTCTCGCCCGTGCCGGCGGACCGACTCTAGCGGGCACGCAGAAAAATATCACCATCTACCGCGGCGACCAGGAATTGAAAAAGGCGGAATTGGATAGCCCAATTCAACCTGACGACACGATCTATATCCACGAACGTTTCCTGTGATCATCGGCACTGCTTCGCGCGTTGATCGGTCGCCCCCCGTCGCGGGCGAACATGCCTTGTAGACATTTTGCCTCATAACTGATGGTGCGGTTTTGATTGGCGCCGGGAAGCGCAGAAATGTCCACTAAGAAGTGGCCCATGTTTTGATCTTCTCCCGGCCGGATTGGTCGGGATCCAAAAGATTGAGCGGCGCCCTGTCGCCGGCAAGAAAACCACTTTCAGCTGGAGACGGCGGGGGGGGGGCACGCCCCCCCATTACATCATATCGATGCCTGCTTCGCTACAGCATCCGGTATGCCTTGAAGAGGGCGCGGCACAGCGGTTTAGGACCGCACCCGCGCCAGCACCCGGGCTGCGACACCGCTCTGCACCTGTAGTTGCCGCCCATAGCGCAACGCGGTCGACGGCGACGACCAGCGCAGCGTGAGGGCAATGCCGGCACCATCCTCTCCGGCCGCGAACAGATCCTGTGTGAGACCGACCCGTAGCGAATGGGTTGAGAGCGCGGCGATCGCCGCGTCGAGATCACCGGCGCCGATTTCGACCAGTCCGGCCTGGGCTGCAGCCAGCGCGACCCGGCGATAGATGCCGGTGACACCTTGGCGAGTGAGAGCTGCAGGGCCGACGGTGAAGGTGACGAGCAACGCTGCCTCGTCCGAAGTCTCTCCCCAGCGCGCATCGGCGATCTCCTTGGCTCGCTGGCGGCGGCGATCGACACCAACCCGGCGAAACAGCACCCCCTCAGTGATGCCACTTTCATCACGCCACGCGGCGACCCGGCGCATCGTATCGGCCGATAGCCACGCCCAAGCGCCTAAGCCCTCCTGGTCGGTCTTGGAGCGAGGCAGGTGGAGCAGGCCGGTACCATCACCCTGCGGGCGCAGGTCACGAACTTCAACTGCGGTCAGTTCGCTGACCCGGAGGCCAGCATCGTAGCCAAGCGAGAGCAGCGCGGCATCACGTATGCCCTGCAGGTCGCCACTGCATGCCGCGAGCAGCGCACTGAGGGTGAAGCTGCTACCCGCGCCTAGTGCTCCACCGAACCGCAGCGGCGCAGCTTGGCGCTGGGCCGCGCCCTTGCGGCGGCGGTGTGCACGCAGGGCATTGCGGACCATTGGAGCCGCAGTCGGCAGCTGGTCCCCGCCAAGATTCAGCAGCCGGTGCACCGTGGCGAGACTGGCGATCCGTCGCGCTAGCGTCGCCGGTTTCTTGCCGTCGGCCTCAAGCGCACGGAGATAGCGCACCAGATCCTCGGGCTCGGCGGGCAGCGGCCGGCGGCGCTCGCCGCCGCACCAGACGAGCCAGCAGTCGAGATCGGCGGCGAGTGCCAGCTTGGAGGCGGGCGCCATTGCTTCCATCCCGGTTTCAAGGCCAATGGCGCTGACCGGCGGCAGGTCGGCGGGCGCGGCTTGGGTCAGTGCGGTCAGTAGCCGTTCGTCGGGCGTTGGACTTGCGTCACCCATGTTATGGCGCGAGCGGCGGAGCGGCAGCGGACCTGTCGAGCGCACCACCAACACAGCGCTAGAGGCCGATGATGATGCTACAGAATACTTCTTAGGGAGGTTTTCCTCAGAAAGAGCGGAGTGGCCGATATGTGGCAGATTTTCTCTCATGCACTCCCCGGCGCTATTCGCGTCCTGGTTGGCCCCCTGTGGCACATCGTCCATATTATGGCTCACACCCTGCTCTAATTCTGTTCTAGCCAATAAACGCGCTATTCTTACCATAATGTCCGATTATGGAAAGTGTTGCGAGGCGTTATGCCGCATGTGACGTACTTTGCCACGTTATCCAATCTATGGCACGCACTGGACCACGTTGGATTATGAATTCACCTGTGGTACCACTTACCATCTTATCAACCAAAAGAGGTTCAGTGCTAGTATGCCCACTAAAGTAAACATAACCCCTAATGGGCGCATGAGCCTACCAGCAGACATTCGGAAACGTCTCGGCCTTGTTGACGGCGGTTCAGTCTATCTTGATGAGACTGACGAAGGCGTGGTCCTGCGCACCGCTGCCCAGGCCGTGACGCGCGCACAGGCATTGGCCAAGCGCTACACCGACGGCAGCCCGGATGCTGCGGTTGAAGCCTTTCTCGCGCGGCGCCGTGAGGAGAGCGGAGAGTGAGCGAGGTCGTGCTCGACGCCTCGGCCCTCCTCGCGATGCTCAAGGGCGAGCGTGGCGCCGCCAAGGTCGCAAATGCCATCGCTGGTGCGCGGATCAGTGCCCTAAACTATGCCGAGGTAGTCGGCCATTTCGTCCAAGCCGGTATGCCCGAACGCGAAGTCGACGCCATGCTCGATCCGCTGCCGATGACAATCGTACCCGTCGACAAAGCGCTCGCTCGACTTGCTGGACGCCTGCGCGTTGTCACCGCTGAGGCGGGGCTGTCGTTGTGCGATTGCATCTGTCTCGCGCTCGCGCGTCGCGACGGTTTGCCCGCGTGGACTAGTGATCTGCATTGGAAAACGATTGCCGACGCAGCCGAGGTCAAGGTGGTAGTTATCCGCTAATCGCCGCACGTTCCCGCGGGGCGACGGGCCTGATGAAGCGCTGATGCGATCCCGAAATTAGATGAAAGCCATCAATGCCGATCCGACCTGAACATCGTTGGCTATACCCAATTGATTGGCGTGAACTGTCTGCCTTTATCCGATTTCAACGTGCCAAAAGTCGCTGCGAGCACTGCGGCCGCCCCCACGGGGTTAGGGTCCGTCATCTCGGTGATGGTCGTTGGTACGATGACGAGCGTCAGTGCTGGCGCGATGAGCGCGGCAAGCGTGTGCGCGGGCTCGCATCACCGGACCGCCGCCCCAAGCAGCTGCGCATGGCCGAACTTGCAGGCGAAGCCGTGCTTCCGTCTACGCAGGTGGTGCTCGCCACCGCGCACCTCGACCACAATCCCGGCAACAACCATCAGCGCAATCTGGCAGCTCTTTGTCAACGCTGCCATCTGGCGCATGATCGACCAGAACATCGTCGTCAGCGCCGAATGACGCTTTTCCGGCGCCGGGCTTTAGGAGATCTATTTCTAGGCGCTTACCGGTAGCGGGCCGGACCTACTGCTGGATGCAGGACGCTTCACAGTCGCAAAAGCATGAGGCGGAGCGGTCGGCCAAGGACCTCCAGGCCAGAGGCAAGAAAGACGCTGATTAGGTTCGGCTGCTAGGCTCAGGACTCATTGCGGCAACCAGAAGATGACGGTCGCGGCGATGCAGATCGCGGACATGAAGGTGTGGGCGCAGCGGTCGTAGCGGGTGTGGATGCGGCGCCAGTCCTTGAGCTTGCCAAACAT
>NZ_RSEK01000035.1 GCF_003958635.1 Altericroceibacterium xinjiangense
AGAGGCAGTCCCTGATTGTCGCAGCGGGCGTGGATCTTGCTCGTAAAGCCGCCGCGTGATCGACCAAGAGCGTTCGCGCAAGCCCCCCTTTTCCGCCCGCTGCCGAGACGTGGCCGCGAACGCTGGTGCTGTCGATCATGTGCTGCGAGTCGTCGGTCAGGCCCAGATCGACCAGCGTTTGTAGGAGCGCGTCCCAAACACCCTGTTCTGCCCAGCGCCGGAACCGGTCATAGACCGAGTTCCACTTGCCATAGCGCTCATGCATGTCGCGCCAGGCGCAACCGACCCGCAACACGTGCAGCATGCCGTTGAGGAAGCGCCGGTTATCGCCAGCTGGCCGCGCCCAGCGACCACGCTCTGACGGAAGAAGTGGCCCGATCAGTTCCCATTCCACATCGGATAAGTCCCTGCGACCCATGACCGCTCCTTGAAAAGCAGTCTTGAATCAGAACGAGGCGAGATTGGGACTCTTTTGTCAACACGGCCTAGACTGAGTGGGACCCGGCCTGCGGACACCATCAGGGCCAGCGGCCATCTCGCGCCGCATCAACAGGCCGGACAGATGACCGCACCCGGACAGATCAGATCATCAATCTCAACTTACCCCTTGCAGCGCAGGGGCCATCCACAGATGACAGCACCAGCCAGAGCGCTTAATCCCGCCACTGTGCCGGTACGTTGCGCTCGGATGGGGGGAATTGGGAGATGGAACTGGGCCCGGTGCGAAGCGGTTCGAACCGCTCTCTTGCCACCTCAAGCCGGGCTGCCAGAGTTCTGGCAACCTCCGGGTGGAGCGAGGCCACGCTGTAGTCCTCTCCCGGCATCCTCATGTCGTAGAGTTGCGGGTAGCCGCGTCCGCGAAGCGGGAACAGCATGTTGCGGTAGTAGTCGGCATCGACGTACTTCCAGCGCTGCGTGCGGAGGCCGACAAGGTCTTCGTCGTTGAACAGAAGCAACTGCTCATGGGGCGAGGGCGCGTCCCGTCGCAGTATCTGCGTGATGTCGCGCCCGTCCAACGCCACTCCCGGTGGCAGCGGCAGCCCGGCCATGTTGCAGAGCGTTGGCAGGAGGTCGATGCCCATCGCGATTGAGTCCGATCGCAGTCCCGCCGGAATGATCCCCGGCCGGCTGGCGATGAACGGAACCCGCGAAGCGCCGTCGTATGCGCCCCCGCCTTTTCGATCCCGCAATGCCCCAGCCGAGCCTTCGAACCACGGGCCGTTGTCCGAGGTAAAGACGACGAGCGTGTTGCGCGAGAGCCCGAGCTGCTCGATTTTCGCCATCACGCGCCCAACGATCGCATCCATCTCTTCCACCACATCGCCGTAGGCCCCCGCCGCCGAACGGCCCGCGAACTCGGGCGAGGGGAAGTTGGGGAGGTGGGGCGAACTCAGCGCAAGTGTCAGGAAGAATGGCCGCTCCCGGTTGTCCTCAATGAACTGCTCCGCGCGCGTGCCGAATTGCTGCTGGAGCGTCACCTGGTTGACGTCCATCTGCCGAGTCTGGCCCGCCTGTATTTCCCACAGGCTCAGCGGCAGCATGTCGTGACTGTACTGAATGCCATAGAACAGATCGAAGCCGTGCTTGGTTGGGGGCCAAGAAGCCGTGCCGGGGTTCCCGAGATGCCATTTTCCGACGAGAGCCGTCGTGTAGGCAGGCTGCAGCGCTTCAGCGATTGTTACTTCGGACGGAGGAAGTCCGATCTCGCTGTTTTGCATGATTACGCCGCGGGCCAGTCCGGTGCGGATCGGATAGCGTCCTGTAAGGTACCCGGCCCGCGACGGCGTGCAGAGATTGGCGGGGGCATAGTAGTCGGTCAGCGTTGCGCCGCCGCGTGCCATTCGCGAAAGGTACGGGGTCTTGATCGTACGACCGCCCGTTGGCTCGACGTCACCATACCCAAGGTCGTCCACGTAAAACACGACGAAGTTCGGCCGTTCCCCTGTTGCCTTTGCCAAAGCGCGCGTGGGCAGCAGCCCCGTGGCCGCCCCGGCCAACATCGAAGTCAGAACCGTGCGCCGGCTGGTGCAAGTGGTCACTTATGAAATCCTCCGGCTTCGAGCGTTCTATCGTCGTGACCTTGCGTGCCTCCGCGCACGATCAGCTCTACGGGAAAGTGCCGGGTGCGCGGCTTGGCTGTGAGGCGCAACCGCCAACAGGTTCCCGCCCGCCTCTACGACAGTGCTAATCCGCTTCTCCAGCGTACCCAACAGTTGTTGATCTTCCGAGCACCGGGACCTGGAGTAGCGCCGCCCCTCGAGCGTGCGCCTCGGCTTTGGCCCGGCTGTCGGGCACAAGGTCGTCCAGCCGGTCTGGCAGGTCGGGTTCGACGTACCAGTCGGACGGGAAATCGCCTGCGCGCGTGCCCCCTTCGGCCCGGCGGACGATCCCGCGTGCAGCCCGCTCGGTGTAGGGGATCACGTGGCGTCCGTCATGATCGGCAAGCTGTTCGAACAAGGCACGCCGCAGCTCGATCTTCGCGTCCAGATAGGCCGGGTCGTCGATCAGATTGTTCATTTCACGTGGATCTTCGGAAAGGTCATAGAGTTCCTCAAGGTCGTAGACACCGTAATACTGAATGTACTTCAGATCGCCCCGAGTGATCGAGAACGTGCCCGGCGTCATCGGGAACGACCACTCCCAATAGTATTCGTAGACGAAGTCCTCCGGATGCCAGTCTTCGGCGGGGACCTGTCCAGTGATCAGCGGCCGGGCGCTTTGTCCTTCGAAGTACTCGGGGCGCTGGACGCCAGCGAATTCGAGGAAAGTCGGCGCGAAATCGAGGTTGCGGATGCGACCCGGATTGACCGCCCCGGCCGGGACAGTCCCCGGCTGGTACATGACCATGGGAACGCGGACCGATGGTTCGTAGGCGGTCCGCTTGTCGATCAGGCCGTGGTCGCCGATCATGTAGCCGTTGTCGGACGTGAACACGACCAGTGTGTCGCGTTCCAGTCCGCTGTCGCGCAGCCACTGCAGGATTCGCCCGACGCTGTCGTCAACCGCGCTCAGTGTTGAATAGTAGTAGCGCAGGTACTCATCCATCTTCATGTCGGAATTGTAGAAGAAGTCGATCCCGTGCCAGGTGTTGCGCTGGTCATAGACCCAGCGCGGCTTGCCCGCGTAGTTTTCCGGAGTGTTCGCCGCGCTCGCCGGAAGGTTGAAGGCGTGATCGTCATACTGCCCCTGGTGCCGGGGTGCGGGCAAGGGGTCCGAATGGACGGCCTTGTGGCTCAGATAGAGGAAGAAAGGCTTGTCGGAAGCGCGTTCCGTCTGAAGCCAGTTCATCGCGTAGTCCGTCAGTTCATCGGTCAGGTAGCCCTGCTGCGCCACTGCGCGGCCGTCCACGTTCAAGGTGTTCACGCGTCCGTTCGCGCCGACTACCGGGAAGTAGTTGCCTTGACCGGCAAAGCTGACCCATTTGTCGAAGCCTGCGCGGGGCATGTCCGTGGCGGAACCCATGTGCCACTTGCCGATGAATGCCGTCTGGTACCCTGCCTGCTGCAGGTAGCTGGGAAAGTATACGAGCCCTTCTTCCGAGGAATCGTTGTTGTCGACCACGCCATGGTTGCGCGCCGTCAAGCCGGTCAGGATCGTCGCCCGGCTGGGACTGCACAGCGAAGAGGTAACAACCGTGTTGGGAAAGTAGGTGCCCCCACGCGCCAGTCGGTCGATGTTGGGGGTGTGCAGGCCCGGCTGCAAGAAACCCATCCCGTCGAACCGCAGATCGTCAAGCAAGATGAAGACGACGTTGGGAGACTTCTTCGTGACCGGCGCATCGAGGGGGGTCTGCGCAAGCGTGGCGGGGGCGGAGGCAAATGCCATCGTCAGCGCTGTGCAGATGCGGAGAGCTAGCTTTTTCATGGGATGGATCCTCAGGTTTTCACCGGGACGGGTCCGGCCGTCGACCGTTCGACAAGGTGGTAGGGAAGGTTGAATATTTCCGGCGGAGACCCGGGTGCCCGCTCGGCTTGCGGGCCCCGCTCGATCAGTTGCCCGGCCGCCAGCGCGGCCATCTCGCTTGTAGGCTGGCGGAAAGTGGTGAGGCGGGGCGAGCAGTTCTGCGCAACGGCAAGATCGCCGTAGCCGATGATCGAAAGGTCGCCAGGGATGGCGATGCGCCGCTCTGACGCGGCGGCGATAACGCCAGCGGCCATTTCGTCGTTTGCTGCAAAGATCGCAGTCGGCGGGTTGGATCGGTCAAGCAGCGCGCCACCTTCCCGCTCACCCGAGTCAAACAGGAAGTTGCCCTGGTGGGTGACGAGTTCCACCTCAGGCTCCTCACCGAGGCGGGCGATGAAGCCTTCGGCGCGCAGGCCGTGCGATCCATGTGCATGCGGCCCGGCGATATAGCCGATCCGCCGATGCCCCAAACCCAGCAGGTATGCGGCGATATCTCGTCCGGCTGCGGCGTTATCGACGCCGACGGTCGCCGTGCCAGGTGGAAATGTGCCTGCATTCAAGCGAAGGGTGCGCAGCCCCCGCTGGTCCAACGCTTCGAGCAGGTGCATGTCATCGCAGAGCGGCGGAAGCAGGACGACGCCGTCGACCGAAATGCGCGCCAGCATCTCCTCGATTGCCGCGCAGGGATCGCCCGGTCTAATGGCCTCGATCACAAGGTGGTAGTTTGCCGGCCTGCAGGCGCGCAGCAGCCCGGCTATGACGTCAGTGATGTAAGACGGCATCCGACCCGATGCCTCGCCGTCCATCACGGTCTTTAGCGGTCCCACCAGCAGGGCCAGCGCATAAGCCTTGCCCCCGCGCAGCCGGCTGGCGGCCGAATTGGGGGTATATCCCAGTTCCTGCGCGGCGCGCTCCACCCGCTGGCGGATTGCATCGCCGACTTTTGGATTGCCGTTGAGCACGCGCGACACGGTTGCGAGGGAGACTCCGCTTTTTTGCGCGATATCAACGATGGTTGCGCGCACCATATGCTTTCCTCCCGCTCCCGACTCCAGCGAGGCCCAGCTGAGCGCGCGGTGTGATCAACTCGTGAAAACGTTTTATTGACTCATGATAGCGTTGTCTATAGCCATCGCTCCAGGGGCCTGAGAGCTGTCAAGGGGGGGATTTCATGAAGCGTCCGATGATGCTGCTGTGCGGCGCAGCCGCAGTTGCTATGGTTGGCTCCAGCCCTGCTGCGGCACAAGTCGCCGGTGGCCTCGAAACGCCGGCGGCGGGCCTCAACACCATCATCGTCACGGCCCAAAAGCGGACCGAGACGCTGCAGGACGTACCTGTTTCAGTCCAGGTTGTCGGCGGCGAAGCGCTTGAGGAGCGCAACGAAACGCAGGTCGATGCGCTTGTGAAGCTGGATCCGAGCCTGACCTTCGATGAAGGCACGGCCGATGTCGCAAGTGGATTGCGCGTACGCGGTGTTGGAACGCAGAGCTATAGCCGCGGGGTGGAGCAGTCGGTTGCGATCGTGCGCGACGGAGTGGTCGCGGCCGACGCCGCTTCAGCCCTGCTCAATTTCAACGACGTCGAGCGGATTGAGGTGCTGCGCGGCCCTCAGGGCATCCTGTTCGGCAAGAATGCCTCCGCCGGCCTGCTCAACATCGTGACCAGAGGTCCTACCAGCTACTTCGAGGCAGGCGGGGGCGTTACCTACGGCTCCAACGACTTGCTCCTACTGGACGGGTTCGTCTCCGGGCCAGTATCTGATACGCTGAGCGCCCGTGTGGCCGGCTTCCGTAACACCATGGATTCGCTGATCGGCAACGCCTACGCCCCGGGGCCGGAAGGATTTAACAATCGCGACGACTGGGGTGTGCGCGGAAAGTTGCGCTGGGAGCCTTCGGCCATCTTCGATGTGCTGCTGACATACGAGCACCTCCAGCGCGATGTGAATTGCTGTGCCGTCGCGGGGGTGGAATATGTTTCCGGCGGGCTGGCGGAGCGGAACCAGGCCCCCGTCGGCGAGGAGAATGATCTCGCCTTTGCCCCGGACACCAGTCTCAATCGTACCAACCTCGACACGATCGCCGTCGAGGCTAACCTGGAGACCTCGAGCGGGGGAGTGATTACCTCCATCACCGGCCTTCAGAACTCCGCCTATTCAAACGATTTCGGGGCATACAACACCGGCCCGGCCACGTTCTTCATCCTGAACGAAAGCCGCACCGACACGGATCAGCTCACCCAAGAATTGCGCTACACTTCTCCGGAAGGGGAGGCGGTCGAGTTCGTGGCGGGGCTGTTCTACTATTACAACAGCTACTACCTGACGCTCGACCAGCGAATCGATATCGGCCGGTTTGGCCCGGCCGGCCGCTTCACCCCGGGCGTTTTCGGACTATCGCGCTTCCGCACGGTTGACTCGTCGAGCACGAGCTACGCTGGTTTCGCGAGTGCGACTTGGAACGTTGTGAACACTTTCCGCCTCTCGGCCGGCGCGCGCCTCCAGTACGACGAAGTAGAGATTGATGCCGGGAACTACAACGCGAACGACGGGACCTTCATCACCTCGATCGCGCCGCAATTGGGCGAACGTCAGGCGCAACGTGACGATACTGCGCTTTCCTGGCGGCTTGCCGCGGAATACGACGTCAATCCCGACGTACTGCTCTACGGAAGCGTCACGCGCGGTTACAAGAGCCTCGGGGTCAACTCGCTCGCGACGGTGATTGTAGCGCCTGAGCCGATCATCAATCCGGAAATTCCGACTGCCTTCGAAATAGGCTGGAAATCGGAGCTGCTGGACCGGCGCCTGCGGTTCAATGGGGCGCTCTTCCACACGACGTTCAAGGATTTCCAGGCGCAGGCCATCGTTCTTGATCCGGCGACACAAGCATCGAATTTCTTCCTGGCGACAGCTGGCGAGCTGGTGACCAAGGGCGTGGAAGCGCAAGTCGACGCGCAGCCGATCGATGGCTTGGTGCTGTCTGCGGCTGTCACCTACACGGATGCGGAGTACACTGATTTTGCCGGCGCTCCCTGTTACGAGGGGCAGACGCCGGCGCAGGGGTGTGTCGGAGGCGTGCAAGATCTTACCGGAACGTTCCTGCCCGGTGTGTCCGAGTGGAACTACAACGCCAGCGCGCGTTACGAAGTCCCTGTCGATCCGATGGGGATCGATGTTTACGCGCTGGCGACCTACTATGCGCGTAGCGAGTTCAACCCGACAAGTGATCCGGCGACGATGACCGACGGATACGGCATTGCCGAACTTTATATCGGGTTCAATACACAGGACGATCGCTTCGGTGCGCAAATCTTCGTGCGAAACCTGTTTAACGAGTTCTACACCACGGGTCTTACCACTGGCGGGCGGATGCAGACCGGGTACAATTTGTCGCAAGGGCTCGCCTACGACTACAAGCGCCGCTGGGGCGTTTCGGCGAGCTTCCGTTTCTGACGAAATGAAGAGAGGATGCTGGTCAGGGAAAACCGGTCAGTGCCAAAGTCGAGCCAGAGCAGGCTGCGGAGATATGGCGCTGGCCTGCCGGAAGCTCGGGCGGATGTTCATGCGCGCCCCATGCTCGTCATTGTAGGGCTGTGTAATGAACTTTGATCCGCTTCGGCATGCGACAGAGACTCCCGGTATGTGCCGGGTCGAGGGTGGCGCTTTCGACATGGGGTCCGAACGTTTCTATCCTGAGGAGGCGCCGGTTCGAAAAGTGCGGGTCGACAC
>NZ_RSEK01000036.1 GCF_003958635.1 Altericroceibacterium xinjiangense
CGAGAGAGGAAGACCCATTTCTGCTGGCCTCCTTCACCAGCAGGATTTCTGAATCAGAAAACCAGCCCCTTGGGAATTCCTAGCGATTCAGGTCGGGCGAAATCCGCTCTAAAAAACATAGCGTTCGCCACCATTCGACGCCGGGCACTTCTATATAAACATAGGAATTAGCGGAGGGCTGCATGGGTGCCCTTCCAGTTCAGGAGGTCAAAGTGTTGAACGTGTTTCGACCCCAACCCTCGGTTCAGTCAAGGGTTGCGCCGTCGTTTCTGGAGCTAGGTGGACGCGATCTTCCTCAGCCAAGATGGCATCATCACTCAATGCAACGATGTGATCGCGCGGATCCACGGGCACTCTCTTAAAGATATCTCAGGAAGGGAGTCGGACTTCTTCTCCCCTGAGTGACAGCCCTGCGGCACTCCGTCCGCTTCCCTTGTCATGCTCGAGAGGGTTCTGAGAAGCGGCTGCAACCGCTTCACTGGACCTATCTTCACAGTGCAGGTCACGATCTGCCTCCGTTGGTGACGCTCATATCACTGATGGATATTCTACTGCACTGGATAATCGATCCTCACCCGGACGCCGAGCGCCACAAGAAGTTCGGCGAAGTTTTGGAAGCGTATGCTTTGCATGCGTGTGATTGGTTTTATTCAAGGACGTACACGATGTTCCCGCGATTGTTGGTAACCGCCCTCGCTTTGCTTGCCACACCGGCAGCAGCGCAAACTGAACACGTCGTCATCGGCGCAGATCCTACGCAGCACTACAAAGTTTGCGCAGATGATACGCTCGTTCTTCGCAAGCCCATGTCGCGAGACCTTCTGGCCGATGGCTCGCGGCATCCTCAGTTCAGTCGGTGGATTGACCGCCAGAACGGCAAGGGTTTTGAGACGGATGGAGCGACCAAGCTCAAAGTCGTCGGCTATCGAGAGGGCAAGGGCTATGTCTATGCCCCCATGGACGCAAAGCCGTGCGCCACTGGGCCATTGTTCGGAGCCAACCTCTCAGGCGCGGAGGCGAGCGGAGGCGATGCGGTTCGCCCCTCTCTGGACGACCTGAAGAACTACATTGACCGCTTTGGCTTTAAGCTGATCCGCTATCCGTTCAAACCTGACCGGATGACCCCGGGACGCATCGCTGAGCTACGCACACTCACCGACTATGCGCGTTCTAAGGGCGTTCCGGTGATCCTCGACAGCCATACGTACAATTGGCTCCCGCCCGGGCAAATGGTCGCATTCTGGAGCAGCTTCGCCCGCCACTTTCCCGATGACGGCTCAGTGATGCTCGATCTCGTGAATGAACCCAAGAACTTCGATGATCTGATTCTCACTAATGATTGGGAACAATGGTTGCGCGACAGCAACCTCATCATTGCGGGGCTGCGCGCGCACGGCATCAGGCATCCCATCCTTCTGGAGTACCCGGGGTGGTCGGCCACGACACGCTTCGACAAGAGCGAGGGCGTGACGGCGACGTACACGAAGCCCTGCGAGAGCGCGGCCTGCGCGATTGATCGTGGGGGCGGGCTAAAAGACCCCCTCAGGCGCACCTTCATCAACGGCCATCGGTACTTCGACCAGAATGGCTCGGGCACGAGCAAGGAGTGTGGATATACCGAAAGCAAGTTTGACGTTTTTGCCGCCCAACTGCGCAAGCGCGGGCTGAAGGCTTACATCACAGAGAGCGGCTTTGGCTCCAGCTACGGCATCCCTGAAAGCTGCAAGGCTGTCGGCAGGGACGCCATTGCCGATATCAAAGCCAACCGCGACGTGCTGCTCGGCATTACTTGGTGGGGCGGCGGCCGCATCTGGTCGGAAAGCTACCTCTTCAAGATCGACCCTCCGAAGGCCCAGCGATTCACAGCGCCTGTGCCTGCTTATACTCGCCAGCTGACCGGCGTAGAGTGACGTACTCCCCTGCCACAGGGCAAAAAGCATGCCCTTCAGAGTTCATTTCGAAAGAGGTCAGCGACGCGCAAGCGGTTGATGTGGCTATTCTGTCGATGCTTGGTTCCACCGGATAACGGCGCGAATGGCCGATGCGCGAAATCGTGAACGCTGTTTTCCACGTGCTAGGCGGTGGTCGCTTGGTGTTTGGCTACCGTTGGCTTGCCTCGCCTGCCCGACGAGGCTGTATTCGAGCGGATGAACTATGCGCAGGTTACGGCTCAGCACAGGCGCCCGCTCGATCCACGGCATCGGTTATCCAGGTGGAGGGGCCGCGGCCAACGACAACCGAGTTTGAACATTCGGCACCACATGATAACATGCCTACAAGATGGCATGTTATCATGTGAACATACCCACAGACACTCCTCTTCCTGATCGACTCACGTCGCAAGCGACTGCTTCACCACCCATCCTCGCGAGCGTTCCGAGCGCGACATGCGCAGTCAGCGCCTCGATGAAAGTGACGGAGCCGAAGGAGCGCCGCTCCCATCTCTTCAATCGGACCCGAAGAGATCGCGCGTGAAGACTTTGTCCCGCACATCTTCTGTTTCGGGCGTCAGCCGGTTAGCGATGATAATATCGCTCTCTCGTTTGAAGACGTCGAGATCGCGGAGAACCTTCGAGCCGAAGAACTCGTCCTCATGCATTGCCGGTTCGTAGACCAAAACCTCGATGCCTTTCGCCTTAACCCGCTTCATGATTCCCTGAATCGAGGACTGGCGGAAATTGTCGGATCCAGCCTTCATCACAAGGCGAAAGACGCCAACCTTTTTCGGCTGCCGGGCTATAATTTGGTCGGCGAGGAAATCCTTGCGAGTCCGGTTGGCATCAACGATCGCACGGACGAGGTTCTGGGGCACTTCGGAGTAGTTGGCCAGTAGCTGCTTAGTGTCCTTGGGCAGACAGTACCCACCGTAGCCGAAACTTGGGTTGTTGTAGTGATTGCCGATGCGGGGATCGAGACCCACGCCGGTAATGATCTGGCGCGGGTCCATGCCCCGGGCGATCGCGTAGCTATCTAGCTCGTTAAAGAAAGCCACGCGCATTGCCAAATAGGTGTTCGCGAAAAGCTTGACCGCCTCGGCCTCGCTGGAATCGGTGAAAAGAACTTCAACGTCTTTCTTCACCGCGCCCTGAACCAGCAAGTCGGCAAAAACTTTCGCCCGCTCCGAGCGCTCGCCTACGATGATCCGCGAAGGATAAAGATTGTCGCGCAGCGCACTGCCTTCGCGCAAGAACTCGGGACTAAAGATGACCTGGGAGGTACTGAGACGCGTTCGCACCTCCTCAACGAAGCCGACGGGAATCGTCGACTTGATCACTACCGTGGCTTCCGGGTTCACATCGATTGCGGTCTGGATGACCGCCTCCACTGAGGAGGTGTCGAACTTGTTTGTGTCTACATCATAGTTAGTCGGTGTGGCGACAATTACATAGTCTGCATCTTTAAGTGCCTCACGCGGATCCAGTGTGGCCGTAAGATTGAGCGACCGGGTCGCGAGAAAATTTTCCAGTTCCGCATCGACGATCGGTGACTTGCGCGCATTAAGCATGTCGACGCGCTCAGGCGTGATGTCGACGGCGACTACTTCGTTGTGTTGGGCGAGGAGAATGGCGTTGGACAGGCCAACATAACCTAGACCAAAAACGGCAACTTTCATCCCACTTCCCTCATACAAGCCGGCCGACGCAGCGAAGCGTTATGGCCTCACAATGGTTGTCCATCCCCTCGCTCACTGTGTCCCGGCACAACCAAAGTCGTGCCTTCGGTTAGTTGGCGACAACGAGCGCGGCGGGTGATCATGCTGCAACTGCAAACGGAGCCCTATATTAGCCGGACTTCCCCATCAACATGGTTGTGAGAGGCCGTTTCGAAAGGGGTTGAGCGGCTGAGACACATGTGATGCCGCGAATTTGCTGACATCTCGGGGATAAGCATGTGGATCCCAGCCACTCGCCGAGATGCCCGGAGCTCAATTCAGTCGAGAATGTATGGCAGTTCATGCGACAAATGGCTGTCGAACCGCATCCTCAAATCCTACGACGACATCGTCGACTACTGCTGCTTCGCCTGGAACACGCTCGTCGACCAGCCTTGGCGCATCATGTCCATCGGCAGACGCCAAGCCCGACTTGAACAGCGCGTTGAGAACACGTGGAGAACGGCCGGTTGTAACCCATTGATGTCGCATGGTCGCAGTTCTGGTGCGATTTCTATGTAGTGACAACATTTGCGCATGGCGGGCGCGGGATCGTTCCAGTTGTGCAATTGTTAGCCAACGAACCCATGTTCGGCGTCGAAAGAGTCGCCCGGGGGCATCGCTACCTTTATCTCGTCGAGAGCGTGCGCGAGGGAAAGACGGTGCGCCAGCGCACCATCAAGGCCCTGGGACGCAAGGATGCGCTGATGGCCAGCGGCGAACTCGACAACGCGAAGGTCACACCCTTGCAGGCGGTCCTGCGCTACCGCGATCTGCTCGAAGTCGAGAGCCTGTTCCGCGCGGCCAAGGCAAGCTTCGATACAAGGCCCATCTTCCACCAGTCCGATGCCGCCATCCGCGGTCATGTGTTCTGTTCGTTCCTTGCCCTGACCCTCGCCAAGGAACTGACCCGCCTGTGCGAGGACAAGGGGCTGAAACCCGAGTGGCAGCCGCTCCTCAATGACCTCGACCCCATCCAGCAGGCGACGATCGAGAAAGACGGCAAGCTATCACCACCCGGACCATGTCACAGGCCAAGGTCGGAAACGTCTTCAAGGCCGCAGGCATCGCGCTGCCGCGCAACCACGACGAACAGCTGGCCTGATCAGCACAACCAGAAAACTGGACACCTCGAAGAACCCGTCATTTCCGCCTTGGTGAGCGCGCGCAGGCCTGGAAGGGCGACGATTGCGGCGCTTCCCTGCGATAGCGGGATCAGTTTTGCTTTTGTGTGGCCCGTTTTTGGCCGCTTCCGGCCCGGCCGGGCGCGTTTTGCGCCTTAAGCGGGCGCACTTCTCCTCTCGAGCCAGGCGAGACGCTGGAAGTTGTAGGCAAGGTTCGCCATCCCGATTTTGATCCGGGCCCGGTCAATGCCGATGGTGCGGATGAACAGCGCCATGCGGTGCTTCTGCCGGCAAAGACGTGCTCGACCACCGAGCGCACGACCGAGCGCCTTGCGTTGGCTCTCGCAATCCGTTCGGGCATCGGCTTCTTCGGTGGCTTCTTCTGGTGAAAGTGGCTGGTGAACAGCCCCTTGGCGAGGAACGCCTCGTTCTTCTTCGAGCGATAAGCCGTATCGGCCCACACTCCGCAAGCAGTGTTCTCGCGGCTGACCAGTACTGACAGACGCGCGCCGTCGTGCGCATTGGCTGGGCTTGCATCCCAGCTACGGATCAGCCCGTGTGCGCGATCGATGCCGATGTGATTTTTGTAACCGAACATCGGGATTGCCAGGTCTACGGGCTTGAAGCCCTTGGGGTCGGCACCTTCCTTCACCTTGGCTTTCGAGTACTTGACCGTCCAACAGGCGTCGCGATCCTTCTGGCGCGCCTTGGCGGGCTTGCCCTTCCAGCTCGCGGGAATGCGGCCCTCTTTGATCTCCGCCTTCTCCTCCTCGGTGTTCCGCTGCTTCGGCGCTGGCACGACGGTCGCATCGATGATCTGCCCACCCATCGCGAGGTAACCCCGATCCTTCAGCGCCGCAGCGAAGCGGGCGAACAGCTTGTCGATTGCCTTGGCCTTCACCAGTCGCTCGCGGCGTGCCCAAAGTACTGTTACTACACAGATATCCCGAGATGACTGTCCAAGTTGGGCCAAGAGGCTCATGGGCACTGATCATTGTACCTTGGTATAAGGTGCCCACATGCGCTAGCTGGCGTCGCGCGAACACGCTCACTTCCACTATTGGCCTATTTCAGGGGGTTTCATTGCTGAAAAGCACAAGACTTGATCAGCTTGACTTCTTGCGCGGGTTTGCTTTAATTACAATTATACTAAATCATTACTCGTCTTTTGTTGTGCGGGCAGGATACTCAGGTCAAATAATTCCGACGTTAAGTAGTGTGGGATTTTCATCGTCGGCACCATTGTTCTTTATGACTTCAGGATTATTGATCGGGCTCATATATTTTAATGTGCGCAATCAACCTAGCCTAATACGAATAAGCGCCACGCTGTTCAACCGCGCAATGATGCTCTTGGCGATGAACTGTGTTCTGTTCGTGTTGGTACTGGCCACCTTCTCATTCGCGCCGCATGTCCTTCAGGAAATATTCCAGCTCCAAAGTCTCGGCGATCAGCCGTACAGGTGGGCTTATGATGCGATAGCTTTGCGATATAACTTACCTCTGCTCGACATTCTGAATGTATATGTTCTTATGATGCTTGTTGCCATTCCATTTGTATGGCTTGCTAACTATAGCTCATCTATTGCGTTGTTGATGATCATCGGGGCGTATCTTGTTGCTCAGTTCTTTCCCGAATTTTCGCTGCCCGGCGGGAATCCATGGTCTACCGGGAGGTGGGTTTTCAACCCGCTTGCTTGGGGAGGTTTTTTCCTAGGCGGCTTGCTCGCTGGGCGCTTCAATTTACATGAAAGGTTAAGGCAGGTGGCGGTCTCGCCGGCGAGAGGACGGTCTCTTACATGCTTGCTAGTATTAGCGTATTGCATTTTAGCCATAGTATTCCGGCTCCACTCGTCTGGAATTATCGAAGTTCCTGCGACAGATAAAAGCACGATGCAACCTGTTCGCCTTTTTCATGCAATTCTAACTTTTGTGATGCTATTAACACTCCTATTCCGGTACGAGGGGCTGAGACGGTTCGTCTCTTACCGTAAAGCGTACGAATCTGTTGTCTTGGTTGGCAAACATTCTCTGCATTCCTTTATGGCAACCGTGGCGCTCAACTACATTATGCTCCTGCTTTGGCTGCAGGTTGGCGGAGTAGCCTCGTACATTGGCATTGGGCTGGCAGGGGTAATTGCGCTCGTCTTTTTCGCGAAGGTGTTAGAGGTCCTAAAATCGGCTCGCGCAGGTAAATTTGATTAACTGCATCGCGCTTTAGATCCTGTGGACACTTAGCACAGCCAGAGGATGGTTGCGGCGAGCGTGACGACGGCGAGATAGTTTCTGGCGGTTTTCTCGTAGCGTGTGGTGACCCGGCGCGTCTGGACACTTCGAAGAACCGGACGCCTCGAAGAACCATCTGATTTCGGCGTGACGGGACGATGAAGGCCTGGGTACGCGCGGTCGCGGTGCTTTCCTGACCTTGGTAGGACTGTTTTGCCCGCTGTGGTGCCCGATTTCGGCCGTTTCCGGCCCGGTCGGGCGTACTTTGCCCCTTAGCGAAGATTCCGTTCATTCTGGTTCATAGCCGCATTAGCTGGCGCACTCATCGGGCTGGAAGAGATCGACGAGCGTGCCGATCAGGCTCCACAGCCCGGACACAGATCGCTCGGCCGCCTTGCGCAGCATTGCCTTAAGCCGTGAAAAGGCTTTCTCGATTGGGTTGAAGTCGGGGCTGTAGGGCGGAAGGAACAGCAGGCTCGCGCCCGCGGC
>NZ_RSEK01000037.1 GCF_003958635.1 Altericroceibacterium xinjiangense
CGCCATCGCCGCTCCTCCGCGGGCGGCTATCGGCCCCGATAACTAACCGGACAAGGCGACCTCTAGGCCACGCTTACTGCGGACATCGAGCGCTCGATGGATTACCCGCGCCATTGGCCTAGCACGCCGCCCTATCTAGCACCGCAACCGCATCAGTTAGCCCTCTATCAAGCGCGCGGCTTCTCACGTCTGTAACAGTCTGAGCGAAACGGCGGTCGCGGCACACAGCTACGTTCGACACCTCAGAGTAGGCCTCCAGCAAGTACGAAGCGGCCACGTCATCAAACGTGTTGCCGTCACTCAATACCCGCGCAATCTCCCCGAACGGGACGGTTCGGGCCACATCGTAAGCTGAGCTGAACGTCGGCGGCTTTCTGCTGGCGTCGTACCTGTATTGCTCCATAAAACATTGAGCGTCGCCCCCCGAACAAATCGGCCGCTCTGGTGCGCACCCGACCAGGCCGAGGCAACACGCCACGGCAAGGTTTCGTAGCAGTGGAAGTGCAGGACCCATCCCCTCTCCCATGTGGCAACTGGTGTCGATTTTCACCCAAGATGGACATTCAGCGTCGAGAACGCAGCCATCTGCGAGCCTCGTACCGCTGGAACCAGAGCACTACGGTTACAGTCAGAACGAGCAGGAGATGGAAGCCCAGCCCGAGCAGGAATAGGTAAGGGTTGGATGACCACTCCACGGTCAGATCAGGCTCGGTGATGCTTGTAATGAGCAGTGGCTCTCCGAGCACAGCACGCCATATCCGCACGACGTCCACGCACAGAAACACCAATAGTAGGGGCACTCCGAGGAAGAGCGACAGCCGCTCACGCCGCGTGAGCAGTCCGCGTCGCTTGAAGATGCTGCCTTCAACCTTCGACATGCAGGGATGGTAACGGATTAGGTTGCGCGCTTGAAGCTGGAAATGGCCGCTTTACACCCTTTCGCGACATTCAGGTGAAGGTTTGAAAGGGCCCAATTGCGGACCTCGCTTGGCTGTGCTCCATGTAAATCATGTTCCGTTGTTCAATTTTGTTTTTGATCATGCTCGCACTCACTTCATGTGACGCTCCTGCCAAGACGGAAGGAGGTGAGGTCGGCGACGGTGAGCAGGGCGATAGCTGGTTGGTGCCTCGCTATGGGGAACAACAAAAACTTTCGGGGCTATTCCGACTTGCGTTTGAAGTAAGCTCCTTCGTTCCCTGTACAGAGCCTGAAGCGTGCAACATGATTTATGACAGCGCGCGTGATGAAGCCTGCTGGATGGTCTTTAGCGAGACTGCCAGTGATGATTTAAATCGAATTACGGGTTCAGATCACTTCGAACGGGAAGGAGTCTTCTGGATTGAGGGCGAGGGACGAGTTGCCGATGCACCCGGCCCCTTCGGACATATGAACAGCTATGAATGCCAAGTGGAGCTGAGCACCGTTGACGCTTTCGTGGTGCAGGAAACATTGCAGCAATCCAATATGGGGCAGCTGTCAAACGGCAGCTAGCCCCAGTTCTCTGTATTTGCGCGAATGTCTGACAGCGACCCGTTGCGGATATTCCGGCAATCCAGCATAACGCCTTTATGGCTGCTCCCTGCCTCTGGCCCCATGCCTGCTTCGATTGTCGCAAGTCTTGGAAGCTGCCCGAGGCCTCAACTGCGAAGTGCCCCGAGTGCGGCCATCCGCTTCATTGGATGGGGCGCGCGTTCAAGGTGCCGAGAAAGACGGACAGCGAGCAATGGGCGAAGGTCCGTTCTCTATGGACGGCGGGATACCGCTTCATGAACCATGAAGGATGGAGGGACGTAGAGCCTTATCCCGAGCACCTGAAAGAGGTTGAAGGTTTTGTCCGCGACAATCCGGACCACCCTTTTCGGCTAGGGGGCTGAACGTCTGTTAGCCACCCAGTTGCAGCCATGCCGGGCTGAGTGACGCTCGCCTGAAAGCCGACGTGCGGCTTTGCCCAATTCCTGTCCAGGACCTGCCGTTCAGCTAGCGCCCCACAAGCTGTCCGGCAGCTCTGCGGCGAACAGACCCATAGGCGGACGTTAGCGCCCACTGCCCGCCCCGCCAACTTCGGCCATTCATTCACGTTCAAAGCACGGCAGGGCTGGGGCGGATCGGTCAAGCCGGCGCTGACAACGCACCAGCAGCTCGTGCAAGGTGACCCGCGCGAGGTTAGCCACGTTATTTGGGGGCTCAAGCCGTATAGCGAAGTTCTGCAGCATCGTGCCGCAGGCTACTCGATCCAGACCGAGCAGCTGGACGCCGGGCCACCATGAGCCTGAAGTCTGTGGCGGTTGTGACCTGAGGTCTACTTGAAGCGATCCCGGGCCCCGCAGGAGCCGCACTTAATGGGTAGAGTTTTTTGGGAAGGTGACACTGAAGCAAGCCCCCGGCCCTCCCGCGCGCGGGAGGGCGGAAAGTTCGCCGCCGAGTTGCTGGCTCAAGGAGGTAACTACACGCATGCCGAGGCTTTCGACGATCGCAGCTGGATCGAACCCGGGTGGCAGCCCGTCGCCTTCATCGCAGACCGAGAGCAACTGCTCACCCGCGACGCGCCGGTATTCCACCGAGATCTTGCCCTTCCCGTGCTTGGCGGCATTGGTCACCAGCTCGTTGACGAGCAGCCCGATTGGTTGAATCAGCCTAGTCGGGACGTTCCCTTCATCGCCATCAACCTCGACCTCACGATCGAGGATCGAAGCCAAATCGTCGCACAGTCGGCGTAGGAAGGTGATGCACGAAGTCTCGGCTGCCTCGCCCGCATAGAAATGGCGATGAACCTGGGCCACCGCCGCGACGCGGTTCGCCGCCATCTGCAAGTGCGCGGCGGCCTCACCAATGTCCGGCGAGCGGCTCTGCATCGTCAGAAGGCTCGAGACGAACTGAAGGCTGTTCATCACCCTGTGGTCGATTTCCTTGGCCATCAGCTTGGCATGACCGACTGCGCGGCGCGCCGAAAGCTGCAACTCCATTTGGTCCGTCACAACTGAGGCGAGATCCTTGAGATCCTCGATCTGGGCCTCGTCAATGGGCCGGGCTTGCTTATCGATGATGCACAGTGTGCCAAGATTGTAGCCGTCGCTGGTGGTCAAGGGCACGCCAGCATAGAAACGCAGGCCGAACTCGCCGGCGACGAGCGGGTTGGCGAGCGAGCGGGGGTCGATGCTCGCATCGGTAAGGATGTGCGGCACGTCACTGAGGATCGCCGAGGCGCAGAGTCCGGGATCGCGACCGATCTCGCCGATCGGCACACCATGGTGTGACTTGAACCAGATGCGATCTTCATCGACGATGCTGATAATAGAGATAGGCACTCCGAAGCGACGCGCCGCGAGCGCGGTGATGCGGTCGAACGCGCCATCGGGTGGCGTGTCTAGAACGTCGTAGCGCCTCACCGCCGCCATGCGCTCAGCTTCGTTGTCGGGGATGATGGTCGTGGCATCCATGCCGGTTCTGGTCCTATTCGGAATCTCGGAGCGTCTCATTGCGCGCTCCCGCGTACGCTGTCGACACTGGTGGCGCCGGTGAACGCTTTGAAAGTCAACTAATTAAGCGAGCGTGCGGGCGTAGGATACTCACTTCGTGCTGATATGAGAACTCCCACATGCGTTCATTGGGGGCTCTGGGCGGTGTCCTAATCCCTAACGCTCGTTCATGTGAGCCGAAGCGTTCTGCCGGCGTTTCAGTGCTCGACCATATGGACGGGCGGGCAGCGCGCGGTTACGCCTCGCGGGAATGACGACCATGCATGACCTAGACAGCGCCTCGCTCGGGGCCGTGCTTAAGACAGCTCTTGATGGCGTGGTCGTGATGCGGCTCGACGGCACGGTGGCCGGTTGGAACGATGTCGCCGAGCGCACCTTTGGCTGGAGCTTTACCGAAGCGTTCGGGCGGCGGATGAGCGAACTCATCATCCCCCACCGGTTCCGCGAGGCGCACGAGCGAGGGCTCGCGCATTATCTCGCAACCGGAGAGGGGCCGGTGATGGACCGGCACATCGAGATCGACGCGCTGCACCGCGATGGCCACGAGCTGCCCGTTGAACTGTCGATCACCCGGACAGAACATTTCGGCGAGCCCGTATTCCTTGGCTTTCTGCGCGACATCACGGAACGCCGCGAGGCCGCGCGGCGGCAGGAGCTATTGATAGGGGAACTCAACCATCGCGCAAAGAACCTGCTTGGCGTAGTATCGGGCATCGCGCACCAGACAGTGCGCTCTTCCGAGACGCTGGCCGACTTCGGCCCATCGTTCGCCGGCCGCCTTTCCTCACTGGCGCGGGCGCATGAAGTGCTAACGGCAAGCGCTTGGGACAGGTCATCGCTGCAAGTGCTCGTTGAGAGCCTCGTCGGCGACTATGGGCGGGGCGACAATCCGTCGGTCAGTGTCGCGGGTGACGAGGTGCTGTTGCCGCCGAAGCAAATTCTTTCGATCAGCATGGTGCTGCATGAACTGCTGACCAACGCACTGAAGTTCGGTGCGCTTGCGTCTTCGGAGGGGCGCATCGCAATCGTCTGGAGCATTGGCGAAAGGGGCTTGGCGTTGGACTGGATCGAGACTGGTCTCGCCGGCGTGTCGCCGCCGACGCGCCGAGGCTTCGGCTTCAAGATGATCGCTATGAGCGTCGCGCATGAGCTCAAGGGAACCAGCAAGAGCGAATGGCATTGCGATGGCCTCACCTTCCGATTGGCTTTCCCGCTGCCGAACCAGGACACGCTTCAATGATCGCGATGAACACCCCGCAACGGCTCGCATCCTCGGCGCCGCCGGGTTGGTTGCCGCCTTCAGCAGCCAGCCAAGGACCGACCCCGGAGCTGGCGCGCGTGCCGGTGCTCATCATTGAAGACGAAGCGATGATCGCTTGGCAGCTGGAGAGCCTGCTTGAAGACATGGGCTTCAAGGAAATCGCGCTCGCCTCAGACGCGGTTGAGGCGGCCGGGGCGGTGAAGGGGCGGAAGCCCGAGTTGGTGATTTCGGATATCAATCTCGGGCCCGGTCCTGACGGCATCGAGGTGGTTGGCGCGATCCGCAACACGTGTAGCCCCGCCGTCGTGTTCGTCAGCGGCTACATCGATGAAAGCGCCCGAAGCCGCATTTCCGAGCAGGTCGCCGGAGCCCGTGTCCTTGCGAAGCCGCTGAACGGCGACAAGCTGTCTGACGTTATCCGCGATGTGTTGGGGCTTAATCGCGCGAACTGATAGCGGGGCCGAGGAGACCCAGACCCGGACGTTCAGGCCGACTTGCCCGCTACCCAACTTCGGGCACTCGTTCACCCGATTTGTGCCGACATGGACGAACCTGATCACCAGCGACCTTTGGGTAGGTGAGTTGCCGCTTTTCAGACTAGCAACCGGGAAAGCTGCCACTCTGGGAGCCGACCGGAGTGGCAGCTTGCTCCAGTTGCGACATTCAGGATCGATCACCGGCTCCAAATCTGCCGTTCGGAAGGCACCTATTCTTCGTTGTTTCCGAGGTCAGGACCGGCCTGGCAGGTTCCGGCCCAAGAACAGGAACAGCTGCCTGCATCACGGCTGCGGAGCAACTCTTCGCGGATCAGCGCTGAACGGGCTGCGGAGGATCTTCGGAGAAGTCGCGAGCGCGATCAAGCTAGAGACGAGACCGCAGTTCAACTGGCGCGGCACCCCGAGAGCTTCTCGGCACTACGCACTAAACCGACATCGTGACCGCGCAATTCTCTTTCGGACGCCGGGAACGATCCCACTCCACATTCATAAAGGTTAGCGCGGGAGGAGAACGTCGCGCCGGGAACGGCGTGGCCTTTGCTGGAGATGCTTTATGGTCGCCGCACATCACATAAAATCCTCGCTTAAGGCGCTCGGGCTGGGCGCACTGCTCTTGGCCGGAACGGCAGCGCCTGCATCTGCCGCCACTTTTCTAGTCAACCTTACAGGGTTGAATAATAGCGGCGTCACAGGATCAGCGACGTTGGAACTTAACGAAATTGCCAGGACTCTTTCCGTCGCTCTGAATGCAAGCGGCCTGGCTCAGGGTGCGCACATCGGGCACATCCATGGCCGGTTCGACAGCAGTGGAAATGCAATAGATTCCATTACCCCTCCGGCATCAGCCGATACTGATGGGGACGGCTTTGTCGAACTTGGTGAGGGGGCGCTCTTTTATGGCCCGATTCTCCTGCCCCTGAGCGGGATCGGCGATGTTGGAGCAGATGGCATTCTCAATTATTCGCAAACGTTTGATCTGTCCGATACGGGCGTGTTTGCCGATAGCTTCTCGTCGGAGGACCTGTTTCCTCTGACGTTTCGCGAGATCGTCCTCCACGGCGCCAACGTTCCTGCAAATGCTGGCGCGGGGACCGGCGGGATCATTGACGGAACACAGGGCACCTATTCCCTCGCACTTCCGGTTGCCTCGGGTGAAATTGTTGCCGCCATTCCCGAGCCTGCAACGTGGGGCATGCTCCTGGTTGGCTTCTTTGGCGTTGGCGGGATGATTCGTTCTACAAAGCGCAAGCGGCAACCGACTCTGTCCTTTTCCTGACCACCCCTTGCCAGGTGCAGAGCGCCGCTGGTCAAGAGACTGGCGGCGTTTTAGTGTTCTGCAGGAATGAGCCGGTAGCCACGATGGGTTGGCGGCGCGTGGAGAAATCCAGAACAATTGACCCGCTATCCAGCACTGCCAGATGGCTGTCTTAATCTCGGGCCGTTCTGCGATCAGGAGCGCTTCGCAAAGACGGTCGCCGTCGTTCTCGATCTGCGTGTGCCTGAGAAAAGCTGGATGCGCGGATACTCCTTTGGCCGGGTAAATCATCGAGGAGTCCTCCGGCGAAGAGAATAGGGGCCGTCCTCCGGGTGCTGTCATCTGTGGATGGCCCCTGCGCTGCAAGGGGTAAATGAGTTGATGGTTTGATCTGTCCGGGTGCGGTCATCTGTCCGGCCTGTTTGTGCGGCGCGAGATAGCCGCTGGCCCT
>NZ_RSEK01000038.1 GCF_003958635.1 Altericroceibacterium xinjiangense
CGGCGAGCGCTTCATCAGAGCCATGGCGGCGTAATATTCAAACCGCCCGCCACACACGAAATTCCTGACAGTCCCGCCGGTCTCCTGTTTGGCCTCACACCCAAGTTCGACCATGGCTGCCTTGTAGGAGCGCAGCCCGTAGGTCGTAATCGCTTCCACCTTGCCGTGACGCTTCAGCGTCTTGCGCATGAACCGCAGGGCAGCGGCTTTGTCTCTGGCTTTTGTGACGTAGCTTTCGAGAACTTCACCCTCGTGATCAACGGCTCGCCAAAGGTAGACCATCTCGCCATTCACCCGAACGTACATTTCGTCCAGGTGTCACCTCCAATGACGAAAGCCGCGCATCCGGTTCACCCTCTGCCGGCGGATGTCGGCCGCAAACAGGGGACCGAAACGATTCCACCAATGCCGCACCGTCTCGTGGCAGACATCGATGCCACGCTCCGACAGCAGGTCTTCCACGTTCCGCAAGCTGAGCGGAAACCGAATGTACATCATCACCACAAGCCGGACGACCTCCGGCGAGGAGTTGAAGTACCGGAACAGAGTGGCGGGTTTGCGCGGACGAGGCATGCCCTACCCCGCTTTGGGGCCGATCACCATTGGGTGCATTTCGTCTGACAGTGCCTCCTAAAGGCTTCGATGTCCATCGGCCGACCGGTGTAGTAGCCTTGGACTGTGTCGCACGCGAGGAGCTCAAGCACGTCCATGAGCTCCGGGCTCTCGACGCCCTCCGCAACGACCTTCATGCCCATTTCATGGGCCAGCTTGATTGTTGAATCCACAAGGCGCCTGTCGCTGTGGCTAGACAGGATATTAGCAACAAAGGACCGGTCTATCTTCAACTCGGTCGCAGGAAGCACCTTGAGGTAGTTAATTGTCGAAAAGCCGGTTCCGTAGTCGTCGATTGAAACCCCGATGCCGTCGCGGCTGAGTTCTTCGACTTCCTGGATGGCAGTCGGATCTTTGAATCCAGCCGTCTCTGTCACCTCGATCGTAAGACGCTCTGGCGCGAAGCCGTGCTTTCTGAGAGCTTCCCGGATTATTCCAGGGAGCTTCCCCTTTCCGATCATGACCGGTGAGATGTTGACTGCGAGACTGAGATTTCCCGGCACGCTGGTGAAATCCATGATAGCCCTGTTCAGCATGTAGGCCGTGAACTCGTCCATCCTGTCAGATTTCTCCAGCAGAGGAATGAACAGATCCGGCCGTACGTGGCCCTTCTCAGGATGCTGCCATCGCGCCAGCGCTTCTGCACCGATCACCTCTTTTCTGCGCACGTCGACCTTCGGTTGGTAAGCGTTCCACAGATCGCCGTTCTCGATCGCCTTGTTCACCTCCGAAAAGACAGTGAGTTTCCACCGCTCATCGCCAACGCCTTGTTCCCAGACCTCGTACGCCAGTCCTTTCGCTGAAGCTTTGTTGGCTGCGACCGCCGCCCGGCTGACCGATACCTCAACGCTGCTGCCATCGTCCTGATGGATACCTGCACTCACGCCGATATCGATGCTTCCTCCGGCGCAAGAAACGCCGCTTCTCAGGGTCGAGAGCAGAGCCATCACGTTGTTTGTTACTGAATCGAGATCACAGCCAGCTTTCCAGGCAAAGCTGCCCGCCTCGATCTGGTAAACGTGCCTGCCACCCGAACTGGCGTTGATGGCCTTGGCGATCTTGCCCATGATCATGTCTCGCCCATCGGCTCCGAGTTCGGCGACAATCTCGAGGTGATTGATCACCCGGATAACGACTGTGCATCCGCCTTCCTCGCGGGCAAAGCGCATTGCCCTCTGGTTCGGCAATCCCGTCCCTTCGTTCCGAGTAATCCGGTCATGAAGGTACGTGGCAACTGCGAGCGCCCCTGTGGAAAGGCTGAGAGCTCCCAAGCCATATAGAGCTGCTCCAGTCTCAAGCAGGGCAATGCCGGAGGCTTCCAGCTTCCAATGCAGGGCAACGATTGCCAGCCCCAGGGCGAAACTGGCGGCGATGATTACTCCGTTACGGCACCACAGCATGAAAATGCCGGCAACCGACAGAGTCACGATCCCCACAAGCCAGCGATCGAGAGTGGGTCCTTGTCCCTTGAGCAGTGTTTCGGCTGCTACCATCTGGACACGAGCGCCGGAAATCCGTCTCCCGTCGGAAGTCATCCAGGTGTCGCCGAGCAAGTCCAGGTCAGCCCCGATGATGAGGCTTTTACCTTGCAGTTCTTGCTCGGGGATCTTGCCTTGGATCACGTCTACAAAGGAGTAAGCTGGCAGTCTGTCGTGCTTGATGCTCCAGTCGATCTGAATGCCCTTCTCGGCCTTCGGCGCATTGACCAGCCACGGGCCGATGGACCTTCGGAGATCTCCATCGAGCACCGAACTTTGAGGTACGTGCTCGATTTTGCCATCTTCATTGGTATCCACCCAGATCGACACCAATTCATCTGCGTGTTCGCGCAGCTCCGGGAGCGGATAGCTGACGTGTTGAATCTGTTCTCTTGCTGCTTCGGCCGGAGTTGGCAGCGCAATGGCGAAGTCCGCCTGCCTCATAGCGTCAGCAAGCTTTCGGTCGTTCCCGGGGTCTTGTGACGGACTGCGGAAACTGATGTCGAATGCCAGACGCTTGACGCCTTTCCCGCTGAGTTCTTCAAGCATTTTGGCGTACTTATCGCGCGACCATGGATAGGCACCCAGTTCGCCAATGCTTTTATCGTCGATGCGGATCAGCCCGATGTTGCCCGATGCCGGTGTGCTTGTTGTTTCGTAGCGGAGATTTCTGATTTGGCGATCGACGGTTTCGCTCAAACCGGTGAAGCCAGACAACGCCATCACCCCGAGGGCAAGAACGAAGGCGATCGCTTTGACCTTCTTCATGACCTCGGTTTCTAACCAGTTCATCTCGGGCTCCCTCGGCTTTTGACCGTGCGGCCAAGCCGAGTTCCCCTCAGCCCTGCTGGTCGGTTTTCCTCAAGTCTGCTTCCAGACGCCCTTCGCTGATCGTTACAACCCTGTTGGCTGCTTCGATGGTTTCGCGCCGGTGCGCGATTCCTATACGCGTTATGCCGAGACGGCTAATCGTCTCGTTCACTTCTGCTTCGTGATTTGCGTCGAGATGAGATGTTCCCTCGTCCAGAACGAGCAGCCGCGGCCGTCCATAGAGAGCCCTGGCGATTAGAACTCGCTGCTTTTGGCCTCCCGAAAGAGTGGACCCCATGTCCCCGACAAGGGTATTTTCCCTCATCGGCATGCGTTCAACATCTGCGAGGACTGATGCCCCCCTCAAGCTTTCTTTCAATCGCAGCGGATCGCATCCGGTGAAACCTGAGACATTGTCCGCAATGCTGCCTGTAAAGAGTGTGTCGTCTTGCAGGACTGCACCGACTTGCGACCGGTATGCGCGCCGACCATAGTGAGCAATTGGCTGTCCATCGATCAGCAGCTCCCCATAAGTTGGCTGAATAAGTCCCAAGACTATCTTGATCAAGGTGCTCTTACCACTCCCGCTGGGGCCGGTTACAACGACGTTTTCGCCGGGCTCGATGACCAGATTGATATTCTTGACCACTAGCGGCTCGTGGTCCCCATACCGGAAACCTATGTCTCTCAATTCGATGCGGCCAAGCAAAGCCTCTGTTTGACTTTCCGGCTCAGAGAAGCCCGGGTCCTCGCGCGTAAACGCAATATCCGAAAGCCGCTCGAGATGAAGCTTTGCGAGCCTCCATGAGGTAGCCTGATCGATAACTCTTCGCGCCGCGTTCGAAAACTGCAGGCGCCATGCGGCAAAGGCAATAAGCATGCCGACGGAGAGCGCATCAGCCATCGCTGCCATGATGCCAAACCAGATTACGAGAACGGTTTCAAGGCCTTCGAGCAGGTGCGCCGCAGCCTTTTGGGTCGCGAGCACCTTGTCGTGCGCGTATCGCTCACTCAACATGTCGGTGAGGCGATTTTGCCATGCGGCTTGGCGAAGGGATTCATGACCGGCCAGCCTTATGGTGTTCACGCCTCGCAAGGTCTCGATCATAACAGCCTGTTCGCGGCCCATTGTCGCAATCGCTTTACCTTCTGCGGCCTTTTCCTTGTTGAGAGTTGCCCACCGGACTGCTGCGTAAACACCTGCCGAGAGCATCGGTATGAGCGTCAGGGAGGGCGAATAGATGAGCATGGCGCCAAGAGTCAGGGCTGCCATGGCTCCGTCCAGCACAGCGGCCGCCATGCCCTCGGTCACAAGTCTTCTTAGCGGCTGAACTGATTGAAATCGGGACAGGACATCCCCGACTGAACGCCGCTCAAACCACGATATTGGCAATCTAAGCATGTGCCGAGCCACGTTGGTCGACATGGCGTACGAAAGCATGGTTCCCGCGGACAGGAGCACAAACCCGCGCATAGCGTGAGCGACTCCGGCGAGAACGGCGAAGGCCGCGAAGGCGAGCCCGAGAACCGCAAGCAGATCATTGTCTCCGGCCGGAAGAGCATCATCGATTGCGATCTGCAGGACGTAAGGCGTAGCAAGAACGAAGATCTGAAGGAGGATGGAAAGTACGACGGCCTGTGCGATCGTGCTCGGGAGTCCATGCGTCCGACCCCACAGCTCCCGCAGTTTCAGCCGCCGCTTGGCAGCCTCCGGAGCGAAGCCTGCAGTGGGCTCGACTTCCAGTGCGACACCGGTGAAGTGCTTGCCCAGCGAAACAAAATCGTGCCACGCTCCCGATCCATGCTGCGGGTCGACGATAAACAGCCGGCCTTTCCGGCAGCGTTCAGCTACTACATAATGATTCATGTCCCAGTGAAGGATCGCCGGGAACTCCAATTCGTGCAGGTGCTCCAGCTCGATGCGCACAGGGCGCGTGGACATTTGAAGCGCGCCGGCCATCTTGATCAAGTCGGCAAGAGTGGTCCCTCGAGAGGTAACGGCAAACTTCTGCCTGACCTCAGAAAGCTCGATGTTTTTGCCCCAGTAGTTGGCCACCATGACGAGAGATGCCACACCGCATTCAGCGATTTCGCTCTGCCTAATCGGCCGAACCCTTTTAGCCGAACGCAGCGTCGTCACTGGGCCCGCCTGAGCGAAAGGTTCTGTCATCCCGTTCATCGCCGTGTCACCGCGTACAATGGATCGAGCACCCACTCGATAAGGGAGCGCCCTTTGGTCTTGATGCGGGCACTAAGCGTCATTCCCGGTAGGAGCTGGACGCGTTTCCCGTATGCCTTGATCGTCCGGGGCACTTCTGCTTCAACATCGAAGACATAGCCGTCGCTGCCGCGGCGCGCAGCGTTCGACACGCTGATGATCCTCGACCGGATGGTTCCGAATGTCTGATAGGGATAGGCGTCGACGGCGATCCGAATTTCTTGTCCTTCTTCGACGTTTGCCATCAAATCGGCCGGCACTTCTAGCCTCGCAATGAGCGGCGCGCCCGTTCGTGCGACCACAGCAATAAGTTCTCCGGGAGCAGCTCTGTCTCCGTTCCGCGCTGGCAAGGATGCAATCTCCCCGGCAATCGGGGTGACGTAGGCGACGCTGGAAACCGCTGAACCATCCATAGCTGACCTACGGGCCCGAGCTGCGTTCGACAGAGCGTCTTGATACGTTTCACGGGCTTCGCTCCGCGCCTCTTCAGCTTCAGCGATCGCAGACAGCATGTCGCCTCGAACTGTCGCCATATCTGCGCGAATCCGCGCTTCTGCCTCTCGCTTTGCGGAGAGCGACGCCTCACGGGCCTCCAAATCCCTTCGGGAAAGAAACCCGCGCTCTGCTATCTCTGTTGCCCTATTCAGATCTTGGACAGCGCCCATCGTCTGGTTCTCAGCCTGTTCAAGCTGCTCGTGCAAGCTGGCCATACGGGCCCGTGCCGCGTGCCCCACTGCTTCCCTTGCCTGGGCACGGCTGGAGCCGGCCGCCAGAGCCGCCGCGCCTCGTGCTTCGGACGCACTCGCCTCAATTTCGCTCTGCTGTTTGCGTCGTTGCTCGAGGTCTCCATCGGAGTCTCGCGTAGTGATATCCAGAATGGCGATGACCTGTCCTTTTTCGACGATGTCACCTTGAGCAACTTTGATCGCGAGAGTGCCTGTCCTGTCGGTGATGATGCGAGGCGTTCCGCCCGCTGCATCCACGATGCCAGCCGCATTGACCATCTTCGAATAGTCGGCGTTCGCTGCAAAGGCCAATCCGCCGGCAACTAACAATGATAGCAGCGCATTTGTTGCGCTCCACGAAGGCAGGGGAGCCAGGCGCGTTTTGCCGTTCATGACGCCTTGCGCGTCTACCGCCTCGCGCCTGAAGAGTTCATCATGCTCGCTCATGTATCAGCTTATAGGATGACGACGTTTCCTTTGGAGTGGGGCTTTACGCCATTTGAGTGCGACAACGGAAAAGGGCGCGGGAATTCCTCTCCCCGCGCCCTTGCCCATAGCCCCTTGGGCCGGTCTGGCTTAAACGATGCCTTCGACGCCGGTGTTGCCACCGCGACCGTCGCCGGTGCCTCCAGCAACCGCAGCGAGTTCTTCGGGGGTCAGTTCACGCTTCATTATAATCTCCTTTCCGAACGATGCTAACAGTGCGTTTGTTGCGCACCATGAAGGCAGAAGAGCCAGGTGCGTTTTGCTGTTCATGATGTCCTGCGCCTTTACCGCCTCATGCCTGAAGAGTTTATCATGCTCGGTCATGCATCAGCTTATAGGATGAACGACGTACATTCGGAAGCCAAGCTTCGTCTCTTTTAGAACCGATTTGGTTTGAGGGGTGCTGTCATCTGTGGATGGCCCCTGCGCTGCAAGGGGTAAATTGAGTTGATGGTTTGATCTGTCCGGGTGCGGTCATC
>NZ_RSEK01000039.1 GCF_003958635.1 Altericroceibacterium xinjiangense
CGCCCACACCTTCATGTCCGCGATCTGCATCGCCGCGACCGTCATCTTCTGGTTGCCGCAATGAGTCCTGAGCCTAGGCGGGGTGCTTCGGGCGCCTTCCGGCTGCAAGCCGCTGCCCTTGGTTCAGAGGAATACCAGACGCAATGAATGTTGTGATGATCGGGACGGGCTACGTCGGGCTGGTCTCGGGCGCCTGTTTCGCCGATTTCGGTCATACGGTGACGTGCGTCGACAAGGACGCGAGCAAGGTCGATGCGCTGCAGCAAGGGGGCATTCCGATCTTCGAGCCCGGGCTCGACGAACTGGTGGCGAAGAACGCAGCCGCCGGTCGCCTTGTGTTCACGCAGGATGTCGCGGGAGCGGTTCCCGCGGCAGACGCCGTGTTCATCGCTGTCGGCACGCCTTCCCGGCGCGGGGACGGCCACGCAGACCTGAGCTATGTCTATGCCGCCGCTCGCGAGATGGCGCAGTACCTTACTCCGGGAACCGTGGTTGTCACCAAGTCCACTGTTCCGGTCGGCACTGGAGACGAAGTTCAGCGGATCATCCGCAAGTTGCGGCCCGATCTGGATTTCTCGGTTGCCTCGAACCCCGAGTTTCTTCGCGAGGGTGCCGCGATCGAAGACTTCAAGCGGCCGGACCGGGTGGTGATCGGGTGCGACGACGATCAGGCGCGTACCGTGCTGCAGGAGATTTATCGACCGCTGCTCAGCAACGAATCTCCGCTGGTGGTCATGTCCCGCCGCACGGCCGAGCTCACCAAGTACGCGGCTAACGCCTTCCTTGCGACCAAGATCAGCTTCATCAACGAGATTGCGGACTTGTGCGATAAAGTCGGCGCGGATGTGGAGCATGTGGCTTACGGCGTCGGCCTGGACAATCGGATCGGGGCGAAGTTCCTGCGGGCGGGGCCCGGCTATGGCGGATCGTGCTTCCCCAAGGACACGTTAGCGCTATTGAAAACCGGACAGGACTTCGAAGCTCCCTTGCGGATTGTTGAGGCTGTGGTGCTGGCTAACGATAATCGCAAGCGCGCAATGGGCCGCAAGGTGGTCCAGTCGCTGGGCAAGGATGTACAGAGCAAGACCGTTGGTCTGCTGGGCCTGACGTTCAAGCCCAACACCGACGACATGCGCGATTCGCCGGCGCTGGCTATCGTCCAGGCACTGCAGGATGCCGGTGTGCAGGTGCGCGCCTACGATCCGGAAGGCATGGAACAGGCCGCGCGCCTGCTTGAGAATGTGACCTACTGCAAGGATGCGTACGACGCGCTGGACGGAGCGGACGCAGCCGTGATCGTGACCGAGTGGGACACGTTCGGCGCACTCGATTTCGGTCGCCTCAAGGAACTGCTGAACGACCACTTGCTGGTGGATCTACGCAACGTCTACGAACGCGAGGAAGTCGAGCGTCAGGGGTTTCGTTACATAGCGGTGGGGCGGTAGAAGAACTTACGATCCCGTGCCGGCGGTGAGTCGGTGCGGGACACCGCAGGGCTGCGTCCGAACGTCCGATCAGGTTAACACAAGTGGTCACCTGAACACGGATAGATGCCGCCGTAAACTTCCGCTCTCAAGTTACTGAATACCGCCGGACGAACGCGGAGGGGCTATCCGCCGCTCGAGCGCTGTGGTGGCGACAGGAGAGCTTCGCGCAGGATCTCGTCCACGCGGGTTTGCCAGCCATCTCCGCTATCGCGCAGGGCTTGGAGCACATCGGGCGAAAGCCGAATACTGACGGGCTGCTTACGCTCACTTGGTGGAAGGCACGGTGGGCCGGGACGACGCAGAATGAGTGCGGCCTTCTCCCTGCCAAGAACCTCCGCCGCAGGGCGCGCACGCGCGAAATCCTCTTCGGTCCATTCCGGGTTGTCGTCGTCGTCCGCGGGCGGCGGCAGGGGCGTGCTCATACTGCTGCATCTCCTGTTGTGGAGCCGACGAGGTGGACGCAACGTCGGTTTCAATGAATGCAATCATGTGTGGATGCAATCATCGCGGCAAGTCTGCGCGCCGCTGCGACGGCGGGCAAAGCTACTGACCGCGGACGAGCGACATCCGGCTTCAAGCCAGAGCATTTCTTCGCATCCGGCAACGCCAATCTTTCACCGATAGCAAGTTCACCAGCCGGCTGTTGTCTTGCCGGATTTCGGCCTGCCGCTCGCATGAAACGGCCGTCCTTTTACCTCCCGGCGTTCGCCTGCCTCTGAGGGCAAGGGGAAATGCTTTCCCGCAGGCTACTCCAGCTGGCTGATAATCAGAGAACAAAATGGTGCGGCTACAGGAACCACGCTAGCGGCTGTAAGCAGCGGAAACGCTGGCTTCCGCAGGATGAGTGACACGATATGGCCCCCAATGTGGCCCCCTCATCGGCTAGGCTGCTCGTTCTGCGCTATCTGTTTCCCGGCCGGCATGGATCACCGTCAGGCGAATCACTAGGGGCATTTCGGGACTCTGTCTCAGTCCGAACTGTAGGAAACGTTATGACAGTTCTTTCAGTCTGTTCGAGGTGGGCCGGCCGCGTTCCTCACGGGTAACCTACGAGAGTGGGTGCTTCAGCAGCAGCCCCCATCGTCGCGCACTGCCTGCCCCAGTTACCCACAATCGGCATCGCGGCTGGCGCCCCTGCAGCGGTTGACCGGCGAATCGGTTCAGGCGTACTCTGCCCTCGGGCTTGGCTAGCCCACGTCGTGCCGTTGGGGTGCGGGTTTCTGGGAGGGCCGCTTCTCGTCATGGGGAGCGGCCCTTCGGCTGTCCGGCTACGGAATTGCTGGCCTTTTCGCATTCGGTGTCAGTTTGGCGGTCGGACACATGGGCGACAGTTGCTTTCAGTCTTCGCTGGCCGACGAACACGACGCGGCGCAGGACTCCCGCCCGGTTCCCGCGTCAGGAAAGGACCTTTGAGATGGTGACGGCGACCGCCAGCATCGCGCCCACAATCGAGCAGATGCGAACCGTCAGCTTGTCCGCGTGGGTGTCCAGAGCCTTTTAGAGATCGCCTTTCGTCACACGATCATTGATAGCCGATTGCATCCTGCTCACCAATGCGTCCGCCATTTGCGGCGCTCGCTCTCATGCCGAGACTGTCAGGAATCAATGACAGTTCTTTCAGTCTGCGTCGGATAGGCGGAGACCGCGCTGCCGGGCGCTCATCTCGGGGCTGTGTCTGGAAGCTTGGCGCAGTTCTCGAGCAGTTTCCGGAGTTGCCGACCCCATGCCCGCAGTTCCACCGCGTTAGGAGCGAGAATCATCAGGTCGTGCCGCGCATCGCCGTTGAACTTGGTGCCCACTTGCTTCGGCTCAGGCGGAATCATCGATGGCTTGATGCACGCGACGGGATCGGAATTATCAACGACAGGAGGGGCCTGAATGATGTCCGGTTGAGCCGCTGTCTCCAGCGGAATTACGCTGTGACTGCAGCCGCCGAGGAGAAGCCCTACGAGTAGTACCCCTCTCATAGCCCCGCCGCCTGCAGGATCGACTTGGGTGTTATGCAATTAGCTTCGGCCAGTTTTTGTTGCCGGACAGCCTCTTCCTTGCGCTCGAGCTCTGCCGATTGCTCTTCCTGTTTCTGCAAACGTTCATCAACGAACTCGCGCCTTACCCGGTTGTCTAGCGCGTACGTGGCGAAGCGCATTTCAACATTCTTCATCGCAACCCTCGTTTTGACGTGGGCGAAGCGTTCCGCGGTTAGCTCTTGGGACAAGCTCGCCCGCTCCTGCGCCAGCGAGTAAACCTGCACAGATGCAGCTACCAAAGCAGCCGTCAGAACCAACGACAAGCACACCAGAAGCGGCACTTTCCCCGAGAATGCAATTGCACGAGACCAACTCAAGGCACTTCCCTCCATCGATCGCGGCTGATGCCGGTACCGTAGGGAGCTAAGCCGACAGGGTCTCTGCGTGCAACTACCTACAAACTGATCGGCGGTAGCACTGCCATTGTGAGCGCGAATGGGGCGGCGCCACAGAAGGCAACGGGGGAGGTTCGGCTGGTGAAACGGACAGCACTGTCCATGGGAAGGCGCGGGTCCTTACCGGCGGATCCGCGGGAGCGTAGCGCTGTGGAACCGCTTTTTTCCGGCCAGAGCAGCCCCCGCGAGATGGGCATAGTTTGAAGTTTCAGTTCGGGAGCTCGCCACCAGGGATCCGCGCGCAACGAACTGAGGCTCGTAAACAGTCGCCGTTCGACTTGTTGAAATTTCAGGCTGCCGGTCAGCCGTGAGCTCCTTTGGGTAACGGTTTGCTCATCAGCAGCGCGCCCAATGCTGGACATCTTGTACAGCGGGACATTTCCTGCACGCGGCAATTCCAGTCCTGAGCATCAAGCACCAAAAGCACCCGTTGTTTTCCCGTCGCATGAGGACCGGCAGAGTGGACCGGGCCTGCCTGCCTCGGCCCAAGTGTCTGTACTGAAGAAAGTACCATGCGCTGCCATCAGAAGAAGACGGATTGACACCAAGGCTGCTAGTGGGTGCGCCTCGCCGAAACTTCGCACGACCGCATCGAGTGCCTCGGTCCTGTCGGGCGGGGGCTGATGCAGGCGCGCTCCGCCCCGTGGAAGTGATCTAGCAAACCAGACCATCGCTTGCGGCGGATCAAAGAGAAAACGCTTGAGAGCGACCGGTGGCTGCTCCGCGCGGCTATATTTAAGAGGCGGGAAGAGGTTCAAGAGCAATGGATTTCGAAGAAGAAAACCGACGGCTGACCGCGGAGCTTCAGCAGCTTCGGGCCCGCTTGCACCTGCTGGAAGAGGCAGTCGAGAATGTGCGGCACGGCTTGTGCGTTTTCGACGCGGAAGGCCGGATAGCCTTCTGCAATAGCCGCTATCCTGAGGTAATCGGCCTCCCGGCAGAGAGGGTCGTACCGGGGCTGCCCGCAAGAGAATTGATCCGGATGGCTGTGGACGCAGGTTACTACCCGCCCGAACGTAGTGTCGAAGAGCTTGAAAGCGACTTTTGGCGCAACCTCTGCTCTGAAAGCGAGCTGCGCGCGCGCATCTATCGCGGCGGCCGGACCTACGTGATCCACCCTGGCTGGACCACCGACGGTAATCTCGTTGCAACCTTTGAAGACATAACGGCGCAGCTGGCGGCGGAGACCGCTCTGCGGGACAGCGAGGCGCGCCTCAGCGCCATGCTCGAAGCTATCCCGGATTGCGTCGAAATCTTCAACGACAAGGGAGCGCTGACCTACATCAACCCCGCGGGGCTGAGCCTACTTCAGGCATCCGATCTTGAAACGCTTGCCGCTTCCGGACACGTGCCTGTTCCGCCCGAGTATATGGCGACACACATCGACGTCCACAATCGTGTCCTCGCCGGGGAAAGCATCTTCTGGACGTACGAAATCGTCGGCATGGGCGGAACGAGACGGAGTGTGGAAGCACATGCCGTCCCTTTCCGGCTGCCCGACGGGACCTCAGGACAAATGAGCATCACGCGGGATATCACTCAGCGTAATGCAGCCGAGGAAGCATTACGCCGGAGCGAGGAGCGCTTGCAGCTGGTGCACAAGGCGACCGGTCTGGCGGATTTCGAGGCCAGTTCGGAAGGGGTGGTGTTCTGCTCAGAAAGGTTTTTCGAGCAGGTCGGACTCCCGGTCCCCTCGACCAAAACGATCAGCTTCGAACAGTGGTTCAACATTGTTCATCCCGAGGACCGTGAGTGGCTCACCGAAGAGACCTTCCGCGCCGCGGAAAACCGCGACGATTTTGCCTGCCAGTTCCGGATTATTCGCGCAGATACTGGTGAAACCCGCTGGATCGCCGGTCGTACGATTGTCGAGCGTGATCAGGAAGGCAGCTTCGTCAGGACGATTGGCGCCCAACTCGACATCACCACGATCAAGGAGGCGGAGAGTGCTCTTCGCCGCAGTGAAGAGCGGCTGCGGATCGTCCAGGAAGCGTCTGACTTAGCCGCATTCGAGAATGATGGTGGCGAGGTATCCATTTGCTCCGACAGGTTCTTCGAGCAGGTCGGGCTCCCGATAGGCGACAACACCATCTCAATTTGGGCTTGGCTCGACCTTGTCCATTCGGATGATCGGGAAAAAGTCCGTGCTGAAATGAAGCAGGCCCGGATCGATGCCGATACCTTCGATTTGGAGTATCGGATCATTCGACCAGATAACGGGGAAGTGCGCTGGATTTCATGTCGCACGAAGCTGCTGCGCGACAAGAGCGGTACGGTCATCAGAACACTCGGCGCTCACCGTGACATTACGCATCGCAAACGTTCCGAGCTCGCCTTGCAGGAAAGTGAGGAGCGCTTCAGGCTCGCGGCCGAGGCCGCCGGGTTTGGCGTTTGGGACTTCGATCCGGTTACCGCCACACGCCGATGGTCAAATCGTCTCCTGACGATATTCGGCCTGGAGGAAGACGTTGAACCCGCGGTCAAGGTAGCAGCTGATCGCGTTCATCCGGAAGATCGGGCACGGTTTCTCACGCTACTTGAACAGGCTGGCGCCGATGAGACTTCGGAAAAATTCGAGGATAGTTTCAAAATCATCCGAGCCGATAACCGGGCCGAACGGTGGGTTGCACTTAACTGCTGGAAAGCTCCCCGCGATGATGGCCAGCCCGGCCGGATTATTCTGACCGTGCGTGACATAACCGAGGAAAGAACTGCCGAGGAGCAGATCCTCTGGAATGCAACTCATGACGCGCTAACTCACCTCGCAAACCGGCCGCGCTTCCAAGAGAAGCTTGAAGAGGCAATACAGGAGGGAAAAACGTCCGGACAATCGGTCGGTCTCCTGCTGCTCGATCTCGATCACTTCAAGCAGACC
>NZ_RSEK01000003.1 GCF_003958635.1 Altericroceibacterium xinjiangense
CGCCATCGCCGCTCCTCCGCGGGCGGCTATCGGCCCCGATAACTAACCGGACAAGGCGACCTCTAGGCCACGCTTACCATACTACCCGGCCATCCTCGCCAGCAAGTTGCGCACGCTGGATGCATGCCACTTGCCCTTGCCGGTCGGGGTGCGGATCTGCTCATCGTTGAGAGCAGAGGCAAGGGCGCCGAGAGACTGGTGTCCCTCCGCCCGTAGCCTTTCTACCGTCGGCCGAAGACCATCGGCGAATTCGTTGGCCTGAGATGCCTTTGCCTCTGCCGCCATCGCATTGGCTCCCTGATAGCGCCGGAGCGCGGCCGCCCCGTTCGGATTGCCCAACTTCTGCCCTCGCGCTTTGGCAGCGGCCAGAGCCTCCTTGGTGCGCTTTGAGATCGCCTTGCGCTCTGCCTGGGCAACAGCCGCAAGAATGTGCACGGTCAGCTCATTGGCATCCGGCATGTCGGCGGCAATGAACTTCACTCTGCTATCCTGCATGGTTGCTAGGAAAGCCACGTTGCGGCTGAGGCGATCCAGCTTGGCAACCACCAGCGTTGCGCCGGTCAGCTTGCACCGCTCGATTGCCTTCGCCAGTTCGGGCCGATCGTCCCGCTTGCCGCTCTCGATTTCCTCGAAGGGCGGGGCGATCAGGTCCAGTCCTCGTTGCCGGCAGCATTCCTCGACGGCCCTCCGTTGCGCGTCCAAGCCAAGGCCGCTCTGCCCCTGTCGCTTGGTCGAAACCCGGTAGTAAGCAACCGCTCTATCCATGCTGCTGGCTCCGTATAACTTCCAGAAACGAACGTTAGCGGATATTGTATGGCAGATTACAAGCGAGTGAGCGAGCGGTTTCTCACCCCACTGGAGGCTAACAGGCGGGCCTTCGCCGGGCCGCCTGCGGTCGGAGGCTGGGCAAGCCTCACGCGCGTGCGTACGCGATAGCTGTTGCGTGGGGGCGGGGCAGGCGCAACAGGCCTTCACCAGCAGCTGACAGGCGAATGAGTGCGCAGCCCCATGGCTATGCTGGATGGGCGCGACCGGTGCACAATGGGGTGAGGGACTGATGTCCGCGATGCCTGATGTCTCGATTGCTCGACCCCCAGGCTTAGACGTCCGAAACGCCTCGCGGCTCAGTTGCTATCGATAGCAGAGGCGGGGATGCAGCCGCAACGACGTTTTGGCTGGGCCGAATGTGGCGCAGATCCTTACTGTTCCCGGTCGGTGCAGTCGGTGAAGTCAGTGATCCAGCATTATCTTCCTACGCGCTCTCTCACGCGCACGTACGCTTTATGATTTTCAATGGGTTAGCTGTTTTGGTGTGGGAAGGCTTAAATGGCAGATCACTGACTTCACCGATTTCACGTATTTTGGCGGGGCACGCCGGGCCTACGTGCGCGGACGTAGTCGACACGGAGCGCAGAATTTGAAAGGACCCGCCCAGGGCAAAGGGGGTCTTTATGCGCTTTTGCACAGCAGTTATCCAATAGGCGAGTTTTACTCGGCGGGTGAGAAGCGTGTGAGAACGCTCGAAAAGCTGCGTGAGCTTCGGTCCTTTAGTCGCGAGCCTTCACCGTCCGACCAGCATTTCGGCAGCGACGATCGCGTCACGAGGCGAAAGGGTCTTTTTCGCATAGATGGCACAACGCCTGCCGTTGACCTTAAACAGACCGTCCTTCGCATCGCGGTTTCGAACCACGCTGTATCCGCACTCCTCAAGCCGGTGGGGGATCTTTCGGCTATTCTTCCGGTCGGAGAGGAACGCCCGGTACTCCTCGCATGCCGCCGCGGCTATGGAGACGATCGTTACCGCATTTGGATTTCCGAGCGTGTCGAGCGCGTCGGCGAGTTCGGCGTTCTCCGGCGCTTGGTTGGATGAGACGATGTCCCAGAAGGCCGGCGTCTTCGGGGGTGGAGCCTTGGCGTCGAAGCTATCAAGCGACTGTGTGGCGAGGTACGCGGCGACGTGCTCGATCCCGCCGTCGCGGTACCAGCAATACAGTCCGGTCCAGTAATCGGCCGGGAACGTATCGCGGCTGCATTCCGACCAAGCGACATAATGCCGCCGATCGTCGGCCGGCAGATAGATGCCGTCTGTCTTGTGGTTGGTCGTGATGATCACCCCGCAAACGTTGAAAACGGCATACTCGCGCACGTGCTTCTCATCGACGCGCAGCACGTCCGGCGGGGCGGCCGTGTAGGTCTTCATATGATCGTAAAATGCAAACCTATCCACGTCGCCAAGGTCGCGCGCCTCGCTCACGCGAAGGATCACCGATTTCACGAAGCCATTGAACCGCCCGAGCATGTGTTGCGGTGAGACTTCGGCGAAGTTCCACGGTCCGATCGCTGCCTTTACCGGCTCGAGGATCGTGTCCTTCCCGATCCCTTGCGCGCCGCCCATGACAATCGCATGGTTGATCTTCTCGTGAGGCCGCTGGACGCGGTGCGCCAGCCAGTTGATCAAGTGCTCGGCATCGTCCGGATAGATCCGCCGAACGTGTTCCAACCAAGGTCCTGCCTTGCTCGCGTCGCCGTCGATCTTCGCTGGTGGCCGGTAGAGATTGAAGACATTGCAGTCGGGGCGGCGGATCCATCCTCCGTCCGAGATAAGCCGGTCGTGCACGATCTGCGGTTCGCCGGGCGCCCAGGTCATCTGCTCGACGGGACTGTTCTGATCGAGCCAGCTGCTCGCGTTCTGCTGTTTCGGTTTGTCTTTGTCGTCGAGGATAGGGTCTCCGAACCGATCCTTGAACACGACTGGCGGGATACGGGAGTTCACACTCGCCGCCGGCCAGAACTCACCTGTGGGCGCGAAGATGTAGGAATGCGACGGCATGTAGGCGTGGAAGTCAGAGAGGCGCACGCCGCTCGCGTCGATTTCCGGGCATGCCTCCAGCGACGGCGTCGGATCCAATTCCCCAGCAGCCCAATCCGGCATTTCCTGCCAGCCTGGATCTTCCGAGCGCCAGTCTTTGGCCGTGGACTCGCTCACCGCAGGCCCTCCATCAGCTCGGCATTGAAGTCCTTCGCACCGACCGGGAAGAAGGCCCGAGCCATTAGGCCGCGCCCAGCGAACGAGGCTCGCGCTTTCTCGGCTGCCTCTCGTCCCGCCTGATCGGCATCGCCGCCGATTGCGACGGAGTGCACGATTGGCGGGAACTGCACCGCCGGCAGCATGGACGCTCCAGCAGCCACCCAGGCTGCCCGCCCGAGTTCCTGCTGAAGCGTCAGTCCATCCTCCAAACCTTCACACACGACCATTTCCTCGGCCGCAGGCGCCAGGCGGATGGCCCCGCCTGCCACTTTTCCGAGCGAGAGCTTCGCCTTCGGCACGGCCGCTTTCCCGGTGCCAGCCTCGTTCAAGTAGGTTCGCTGGATCCCGCAAAGGCGGTTGTCCGGCCCGGCGATCGCGGCGACTAGACAGGGGTAATCCCGCCCCTTCTTTCCGTAGCGCAGGCGCAAGAACCGGATGGTCGGCGGGATCGGAAGCGTCAGACCACGCGAGCGAAGATAACTCTCAGCTGGCGTCCCCGCAGCTGGGATAGCTTCACGCCATATCGCCCGAGCCTCGTCGCGCCGGTCTAGTTTTTCTACCGATGCGGTTGGCTCAATCTCGATCGAAGGCAAATCGCCGCCGGTGAGCATGGCCGCAGCTTCGCGCAACCCGACATTGTGAGCGCGCTGCACGAAGTCGAGAACGTCGCCCGATGCCCCGCAACCGAAGCAATGGAAGCGGCGCCCACCGTCGAAAATGGTGAAGCTGGGGGACTGGTCCGAGTGGAACGGGCAGCAAGCCTTGAACTCGTGCCCGGCCTTCTGCAGCTTTGTCACCGGGCCAACCACTTGAGGCAACAGATAGTCCCGACGGATCACTTCCATGTTCAGGAGATCAGCCATTGTGGGGCTCCTGCATGTGCAGCGGCGGGTAGATAGGCCTTGCGGAAGTTTTGAGCAGGTCCCGTATGTTCCTCTCGGCCTCGCTCAGCGTCGGGACTGTCCCGAAGCTGGTGAATCTCCAAGTGGGGATTGACGCGCCTGGCATCCACACGCCCACGTCCCAGCCCTCCTCCGTCTGCACAGCGCGAAACCCGATCGGCATCAGGTCGACCGAGATCACGCGACCATCAGAGTGGAAGTGGATCTGAACAGGGGTGGCAGTTTTGTACTGAAGCTGATCCTTCCACGCTGGCCGCGTAGGCTCGACCAAGTGCAACGCTGGTCTTGTCTGCTCAACGGAGTTCGTGTATTGGTCCACCCGATCGCCGCCAAGCTGATCAGAGCCGCCCCTGCCCGGGCGGCTTTTTCGTTCAGGAGTTCGGGGCATGGGCGCTCACCTCCCGAGTTGACGTGAACCGAGGACGGCTCAACACCCATGCGTCCAGATCATCTCTCTGGTACCGGACGAACTTGCCCAGCTTCCGAAAAGGCGGGCCATCGCCGCGCCATCGATACTGCGCTAGCGTAGCCGCCTTGAAGCCGAGATAGTTGGCGGCTTCTTCCGCCGTCATCATCTTGCTCATTGCCGTTTCCTTCGCTCTGCGATGCAGTGATTTCGCATCGCCTCGCGTCTGCTTCTACGGACGCCCAGAGAGCGTCGTTACCGCCGTCAGACGATGCCCGATTAGTTGTGAAGGGCGCGTCACTGGCGAGACCGGAAGGCTTCCTCGAGCTCTGACTTTCGGAAGTAGAGCTTCCTGCCCTTACGGATGCAGGGCAGCAGTCCGTTCTCGACCATGTGATAGATCGCACGGGGTTTTTCGCCGATGTAGTCAGCGGCTGCTTTCGCGCCGCCGAGAAGATCATTCGCTAGCATTGCATTCTCCGAAAGGTAAAAGGTGCCATTACCCTAACGTACGAATTGCTTCCGTCAATTCCAAATGGTAGCGATGCCCTTTCATGGCGTGCGGGATGGGCGTTTGATGGATCTCAGTTTTGCCCAAGTGGAGAACGCACTTGCTCTCACGCACGGCATTGTGGACGAGAAACGGTCGGCCTTCGCCAGTCGCTTGAAGCACTTGCAGAAGCTCGGATTTCCGCCCGGAACCAACACTGGGCGAGGGCGCGCCGCGAACTACCGAGCTGAACACCTCTTCCTTTTGGGAGTTGTGCTCGAGCTCAATCAGCTGGGTGTATCGCCTGAAAGGGCGATCGCCGTCGCGCAGGCAGGCCTGCCCAGCATAGCCAGAGGCATCCGAAACATAATCCGAGCTGGTCCACCGAGTGGTGGGAGATCAAAGACCTTTTTCTTTGCGTTCGACCCGGCGGTCCTTGCTGATCTCATGGGGATGGACACCGATGAGCAACGAAAGTCGATTTCGGCCCGCTGTATTGGTTTGAAGACGTTCCGAGGGGCAATCGAACGATGGGGTGAATGGGGGCTAAGGCGTCTTGCTCTTGTCAACCTGTCGCAGCTCATCTGGGATTTGGCAGAGTTTAGCCAAGGTTCGCCGACTGAGCAGAAAGTGTTCTTCGAAGATCTGTTCTTGTGGGCAGAGACAGTAGTTCGGCCAGATGGCGATACGTAAGCGCACCTGGACCGCCCCGGACGGCACTCCGAAGCAGGCGTGGCTTGTCGATTACCGCGACCAGGCAGGCAAGCGCCGGTTTAAGCAGTTCGCCCGCAAGAAAGATGCAGACGCGTGGATCACGCAAGCGGCTTGGGAAGTCTCGAAAGGGGTCCATACTGCCGACAGCCAATCTTCCACAGTCGCCGCCGCCGCGAAGCTATGGATCGAGAAGGCCGAGCAAGAGGGCAGGGAGCGAGGAACGGTCCAGCAGTACCGCCAGCTCTCGAACCTCCATATCGTCCCCCTGCTGGGCACTGAGCGCCTTTCCCGGCTCAATCGGCCCCGCATCGAGGCTTACCGCGACGAACTGCTGAAAACTCGCTCCAAGGCGATGGCCGGCAAGGCCGTCCGGGCGCTGTCCAGCATCCTGACCGAAGCACAAAGGCGTGGGCTGGTTGCTCAGAACGTGGCCCGCGACGTGAAGGTCGTTCGCTCGTCACGTGAGAAGGGCAAGGTCGAGATACCGGCCAAGGCGGAACTGAAGGCCCTCTTGGACAACGCCGCCGATGATTTCCGGCCCCTAGTTATGACCGCCATCTTCACCGGCCTGCGCGCCTCTGAGCTGCGCGGGTTGCGCTGGTCGGACGTGGATATGAAAGGCGGCTCGATCACCGTTGTGCAGCGTGCCGACAAGTTCGGGGAGATTGGCTCGCCCAAGTCGGAGGCAGGGCACCGGACCGTTCCGATCCCGCCCGCGCTGATCACTGAACTGAAGGCGTGGAAGCTGCGCTGCCCCAAGGGCGAACTCGGCTTGGCGTTCCCGAACACAAAGGGCGGAGTGCAGAACTACGAGCATCTGCTGCGTCGGAAGTTCTTTCCCCTCCAGGTCGAAGCCGGGATCTGCAATCAGGTGGGCAAGGATGACAAGGGCGAGCCGATCCTGAAGGCCCGCTATGGCTTCCATGCTCTGCGCCACGTCGCTGCAAGCGCGTGGATCAAGCAGCGGATCGATTTGAAGCGCCTGCAGGTCTGGATGGGTCATTCCTCGATCCAGATCACGCTCGACACCTACGGCCACCTGCTGGCCGATGCCTCAGGCGATGCCGCATTGATCGCGGCGGCACAGGCGGAGTTGCTTGGCTAGATGCAACATGGATGCAACATGATATGGGCAAAGCCAGCTTTATCTAGGAGCTGCAGAAGATTCCTAATCTGGGGGCCATGGGTTCGAATCCCGTCGGGCGCACCATTCCCCTTCAGTGTCATGGTTGCTGCCCTGAACTAAGTGCGCGCGCCTGGTTGCGAACGCGGCTGATCACACCCCGTCTCCGCAACCTCCCCCTATCGCGCGGCGTCCGCTCGTTCGCGGATCTTGCCTAGCGAGCGATCAGCCGATGCGACCAGGCGCTGCGAGTCGATCTGCGTCAGTTGGCTATCCCGCTTCACGACATTCCCGCCAACCATAACCGTGCTGACGTTCTCGGGCCTTGCCGAGTAGACGAGAAGTGACGAAGGATCGGACACAGGGAAGCCCATGTTGAGGGCTTGCGTGTCGATCAGGATCAGATCGGCGAGCTTTCCTGGCTCCAGCGACCCAATGCGGCTGTCCAGCCTGATCGCACGGGCTGCCTCGATTGTTGCGAGTTCCAGCACCTGGCGCGGCAACATTGCGAGTTCATCGCCGCTGACGGCTGCCTGCACCAGATGACCCGCCCGCATGACCGCGAACATGTCGGGTGCGCCGGCGAGAGCGCCATCGATGCCGAGTCCGACGCGGCTGACCCGGTCGGTATAGTGCTTCAGCCGGGTGAGGCCGAAGCCGACCCGCTGTTCGGTGATCGGGGTCAGCGCGATCGCGGAGCCTGCGTCCTGGACTGCGCGCAGAGCCTCAGGCTCCGCACCGGTTGCATGTACGAGCACCATGTCCTGCCCCAGCAGACCGCGTGAAATCAGCAGGTCCAGCTGGTCTGGCCCGCTGTCGCCGCTGATATGCGTGGAGACAGGCAAACCGATCGCGCGTATACGGCGAAGCTCCTCCAGCGCAACGGACAGGACCGCCTCACCCGCACTGGCGGTGGGCGTGCGCCAACCGAGTCCAAGATCGATCGGCGCCTCGCCCGCCCAAGCGGCGCGGTTCCGATGCAGGCTTGCAAGATGATCGATCGCGAGCGGGACATCGGGCGCCAGCTTGTCATGCCCGGCGTAAAGGAACCGCGCCCGGATTCCCGCATCGATGAGGCCGCTCAGTGCTGCTTCGGCATCTTCGGGCGTACGGATGTTGTCGCAGTAGGCAAGGGTGGTGGTAATGCCCGCCTCCAGCGCTCCGGCTGCGCCGAACAGCGTACCGATGCGCATGTCCTCGGGCCGATAGGCAGCGCCGAGCCGCTCGGTCAGCCGGAAATAACGCGTCTCGGGGGAGCGGCCGAACAGCCCGCGCATCTGCGAAAGCCAGAGGTGATTGTGCGTGTCCACGAAACCGGGGAGCAGGATCTGGCCACGCGCGTCGATGACCTCGGCTCCGTCGGCCGCGAGCCCGATGCCGACAGCGGCGATCTCGCCCCCGCGTACCAGAACGTCCGCGCGCGGCAGGTCTCCGGCTGCGCCCATCGTCATCACGTAAGCGTTGCGGATGAGAAGCGGCCGCGGCACACGCGGTTGCGGCAAGACCCGCGCAGAGCATGTCGCCAGCATCGTCGCCGCAGCGCTTTTCAGAAATAGGCGGCGGCCCAGCGGAAGACAGTCGGCCGACTGCACTATTCCTGTTCCCGTGCACTTGCCGGAGAGTTGTCCAGCGCGGCGAGCAGCTGCGCCCCGAACCGGTCCGGCGCCTCAACCTGCGGGGAATGGCCGAGATCGGCGAAGGTCACGAGCCGCGCATCCGGAATGCGCTGCGCTGCTGCGGGCGCCAGTTTCGGGATGGGCCTTAACCGCTCTGCCACTTCGGGCGGGGCCTGCCCCTTGCCGAAGGTGGTCGTGTCCAGCATTCCAATCATCAGCGTCACGCGCATGGTCAGCCGCTCAAGATGGTGCGAGACGGGCTGCGTCAGGATCATCTCGCTGGTCTTGGCCTGCGCGAAAGCGACGTCCTCGCCATTTTCGCTTGCGTATTGGCCCGCCAGCATCGTCACCCAGCGATCGTAGCGCGGCTGCCATTCCCCGTGATAATAGACATTGCGCTGATAGGCCTTGATCGATGCGAAGTCCTTCTCGCGCTCCTGCGTGACCAGCTCGTCCAGCGGGAGGTAAGGCACACCCTCGGCCGTGCGGTCGGTCAGGCCGAGCGGATTGACCAGCACCAGGTGATCGACCGCTTCCGGGTACATGAGCGCGAAGTGCATCGCCAGCATGCCGCCGGTGGAATGACCGATCACAATCGCGTCCTCGACACCGCGCGCTTTCATCAACTCTCGCGTGGAATGGGCCAGCATCGCGAACGTATATTGCGCCTCCCGCGGCTTGGATGACTTGCAGAACCCGATCTGGTCAGGGATCAACACGCGGTATCCAGCCGCCAGCAGCGCGCGCCCGGTGTCTTCCCAGGTCGCGCCGCAGAAATTCTTGCCGTGGAGGAGGACAATCGTGCGACCATTGGACCGTTCCGGCGCCACATCCATGTAGGCCATGTGCGCAGGCGTGATGCCGACGGTAACGGGGAACTCCCGTACGGGCCAGGGATAGGCGAAGCGTTCGAGATTCGCTCCCAAAGCAGGCGCGGCGTTTTCCTGCGCCTGCACGGGCGCCCCTGCACACAGGACCGCAGCAAGAACGGAAATCGCGAATGTGCTGCCCGAACGCCGCATGTCAGCTCAGGAAATTGGCTGAGCGTCCGGCATTCACGTCCAGCGTCATTCCGCTGATGTGATTGCTTTCCGGGCTGGCGAGGAACACCACGGCCCGGCCGATCGCCTCCGGCTGGGTCTGGTCGACCGGCAGGACGTTGCCCTCACGTGCATCGCGATCGGCTTGTTCCTGCGTTTCCTCGGTCCAGCGGCCGCCGACGTCTCGATAAGCCATCGTCGTCTCCACCGGACCCGGCGCCACCGCGTTGACGGTGATCCCCTCCGGACCGAGGTTCAAGGCCGCGGCTTTCATCACGCCCGCGGCACCCCACTTGGAAGAGCCATAAGCGAACAGCGGAGTGCCCGAACGCCCGGCAAGCGAGGTGGTGACGATGATCCGTCCTCCGGGCCGGGGAAGCACGTCGGCAGCCGCCTTGATCGTATTGGCTACCCCGCGGACGTTGACGGCATGAATGGCGTCGAAGACGTCGGGCTCATAGCTGGCAAGGCTGTCCTCGGCGATGTTGATGCCCGCGTTGGCGTGGACGATGTCGAGCCGTCCGAACCGCTCCACCGCTTGGGCAACCGCCTGCTGCAAGGCCGGCAGGTTGCGCACGTCGGCCACGATGGGGAGCGCCCGCACACCTTCCGCTTCCACCATGCGCACCGCCTCGGCCAAATCCTCACGCGAGGCCAGGGGGTAGGGCATGAAGGAAAAGGCATCGGGGTCGGCAATATCGAGCAACGCGACATCGGCGCCGGCTTGGGCAAGCGCGACCGCCGTGGCGCGTCCAATGCCGCGAGCGGCTCCTGTGACGAGCGCAGCGCGCCCTACCAGCGGTTTGCCCGTGGTAGGTGCGGATCCAGCAGTCGGCGCTGCTTGCGCAACAGGGGGTCCCGCAGCGGCGGCAGAAGCGGCCGCGGCGGACAGGATCAGGGTTCGGCGGTCGAGATCGGTCATGGGCGCTGTTCCTCCTCAAACTTTTGCTGAACGACAGGCGCACACAGCAGCGATCTTGCCGGTGGGATTTGCGCCCCGGCTCCAGCGCGGGTGAGGCTTACCTATTCGGCCTGCGCCACGATCCGAACCGGTACCCCTTTGGCCGCAGGCGTTTTCGATAGCTTGTCGTGATACCACAACGGGATCAGCGGGTTCATTTCCGGGTAGTATGCACCAAGAGTGCCGCGGGGCAGGTCGAAGGGGGTGACTGCAAGGCCATCCACCTGACGGTGGACGCCATCCCCGGCATCGCTCACGAGCGAAACCGTCTGGCCTTCCTGCAGTCCCGCCGCTTCGATTTCCTCCGGGCTCATCAGCAGGACGTCGCGCGTGCCGTCGATGCCGCGGAGGCGATCGGAATACCCGTAGATGGTTGTGTTGAACTGGTCATTCGACCGCATGGTGATCAGCCGGAAGCGTCCCGGCTCATCAGGGACGCCCATGGCCGACAGCGTGTCGGGCGCCGTGAATTCGGCCTTCCCGCTCTCGGTCTCCCAGATCCGCTCGCGCGCCTTGTTGCCCTTGTAGAAGCCGCCGGGCGTGAACAGCCGCTGGTTGAAGTCCTTGAACTTGTCGGGGTAGGTCGCTTCGATCAGGTCCCGCACCTTCGCGTAATCCGCAACCCATTCGTCCCACTTGACGTTGGGGTTCGGCGGCAAAGTGGCCTTGGCAATCCCGGCGACGATCGCAAGTTCGGGAAGAAGATGCTCGCTGGCGGGCTCCTTGTTGCCGACGGAGCCATGAATCATGCTGAGGGAATCCTCCATCGTGACCGCCTGCTGTTCTTCGGAACGGCCGCAGCACGGAAGGAGATAGGCGACCTCCCCGTTGATCAGGTGACTTCGATTGAGGCGGGTCGCGATCTGTACCGTCAGGCGCATGTCCGACCATGCCGCTTCCATCTTCTCACGCTCCGGAATGGCGCGCACGAAGTTGCCGCCAAGGCCGATGAACGCCCTTATCGAACCGTCGAGGATGCCCTCACACGCCTCCACGGTGTTCACGCCTTGCTTCGGGGGCGGATCGAAGTCGAACAGCGCCTTCAGGCGATCATAGGGGACGAGGTCGGGCTTCTCGGAAATGCCGACGGTCCGCTGGCCCTGCACGTTGGAATGGCCGCGCACGGGCGAGATGCCGGCACCCTCGCGCCCGATGTTCCCGCGCATCAACAGCAGGTTCACGAGCATGCCGATGGTCTGCGACCCGTGGACCTGCTGGGTCACACCCATGCCGTAGATGCCGATCACCTTGTCGGCTTCACAATATACGTCCGCTGCGACCGCAAGATCGCTGCGCGAAATCCCCGACTCTTCCTCGATCTGTTCCCACGAAGTGGCGTCGACCTTCGCCTTGAACTCCTCGAAGTGAGCGGTGTGCTGTTCGATGAAGTCGACGTCGAGCAGGTGGGTTCCGGTTTCGGCCCACTGCTTTTCCTCGCGCTCCAGCACGTATTTGCAGAGCCCCATGATCACCGCGATGTCGCCGCCCGGGCGGACCTGGCAGTACAGGGATGAAATCTGTGTCGACTTGGAAGTGACCATCTCCACCGGGCTCTGCGGGTTCGCGAACTCGATCAGACCCTTCTCACGCACCGGGTTGAAGGTGATGATCTTTGCGCCGCGCTTCACTGCCCGCTGCAAGGGATGCAGGAAACGCGGACTGTTGGAACCGGTGTTCTGGCCGAAGAAGAACATCGCGTCGCACTTGTCGATGTCTTCCAGGGTGCAGGTGCCGACCGGCGACCCTGTGACTTTCTTGAGGCCGACCGAAGTCGTCTCATGGCACATGTTGGAGCTGTCGGGCAGGTTGTTGTGCCCGTAAAGCCGCGCGAACAGCGCATAGCAGTAGGACGTTTCGAGACTTGCCCGGCCCGAGGCGTAGAATACCGCGGATTCGGGATCGAGCGCCCTCAGTTCGGCGCCGATCGCCTGGAATGCCTCACCCCAGCTGACCGGCACGTACGTGTCGCTCGCCCGATCATACCGCATCGGATGGGTGAGGCGTCCCGTCTGCTCAAGATCATGGTCGCTCCAGCCCTTGAGTTCGGTGACGGTATGTTCGGCAAAGAATTCGGGTGTCGCGCGGCGGCTCGTCTGCTCCCACAGGGTCGCCTTGGCGCCGTTCTCGCAGAATTCGGCGATGTGCGGATGCGCAGGCTTCGTCCAGGCACAACTGACGCACATGAAGCCACCCGGCTTGTTCTGCCGCCTGAGCAGGTCGAAGGCTTCAGGGCCGTCCACCTCTTTCCCGAAAATCCGGGCGATGCCCTTCAGCGAGCCCCAGCCTCCGGATGGTCCTTCATAGTGGACCGCATCCTCATCCTGGTGGGTGGCGGCGTCGTCATCGTGGGCCATCTCAGGCTCCTTGCTCGGGCAGGATCACGGAAGACACGTTTCCCCCGCTCCGAGAAAAGGCCTTCTGCGCGCTCTGGTTCCCGATCGGGGACGATCCGGCACTCCCGGTCGGCGGACGCTCCCGGCAAGGGGTCGTCTCCTCGTCAGCCGGTGCGCTCTGCGGCACCGTTTTCCTCCCGCAGGTATATCGTCTGCGTGGGGAAGGCGACAGAGAGGCCTGCCTCGTCCAGCCGCTCGAAGATCATCATCAGCAATTCCTGCCGGAACTTAAGGCTTTCGGCATAGTCGACCACCTCTATGTAGGCGAAGACTTCGATGTCCAGCGAACTGGGGCCGAATTCCTTGAGCGTCGCGCGGGGTGCATCTTCGCTTACGATCGGATGCTCTTCCAGGATCTGCTCGATTATCTTCACCCCCTGACGAAGCTGCGCGGGCGTGATGCCGTATTCCAGCCCTACGATGGGGTTGAACAGGAAGCGATCGCGGCGGGCGTAATTCTCGATCTGGCGGGAGGAAAAGTCTCCGTTGGGGATCGTCACGACCGTCCTGTCGAGCGTGCGGATGCGGGTGGAGCGCATCCCGATGTCCTCCACGGTGCCAAGCACGTCGCCGACGCGGCAGAAGTCGCCGACCTCGATCGGCCGGTCGGCGACGACCATCACGCTGCCCACGAGATTCTCGACCGTCTTCTGCGCGCCGAGCGCCAGCGCGAGGCCGCCGATACCGAGAGCGGCGATGCCGGTGGTGACATCGATCCCGAACGTATCGAGAATCGCGACCGTGGCGATCGCGAGCACGATGAGCTTGACCGCGCGCCGTGCGAGGGTGATCGCGGAAACGGCCTGGCGTCGCTCGACCACTCCCAGCCGGCTGGTGAGCAGCGCTGCAACGGCGTCCACCAGCCTGATCGCGAACCAGGCAAGCGCGACCCAGGAGACGATCCCGATATAGCGCAGCACAAACTGCCGCGCGACGATGGATACCGGCGCCTCGGTTCCCCAGATCCGGAACACCACCACCGCCAGCAGCAGGCCGAAGGGTGGCAGCGCTGCGTCCAGGAAACGATAGATGCCGCTGGTTTGCGGAGTTCTGAGAGTGCGGCGCAGCGACCACAGGATCAGGGCGGAAAGAGCGCGCAAGCCAGCGAAGACCGCCACGAGAAGGCTGAGCAGAACGAACCAGTCGGCAAACGGCGCGCCGGCAACGAGAAACCCTTCCTCCACCGGAACGGCTGAGGAAAGCTCCTCCGCCCGGTCCTCCAGCGCTGCAATGGTCGTTTCCGCGATCTGCCAGACCGGCGTCTCCTCGCTCGCGGCTTCCCCGCCAGCTTCCGCAGCACCAGCCTGGACAGTGTCTTCTGCGCCAGGCTCCGGTTCCGCTGCGCTCCGCGTCAGCAGGATCGGCACTTCCTCCGCCCCGCCGAGTTTCCCCACCCGTTCCATCTGCGGCGGATAGCCGTCGGCAGGCGTTCCTTCCGGTTCGTTGGACAACTCACCGTAGGGGATCAGCCTGCCGCCGGCGTCGAGCGACTCCTGGAGCGCTCTGGCCAGCGTGGCGCCGCGGACAGGGTCTTCGTCCTCAAGCGCGAAGTAGTTGCCCGCGCGCGCGTAGTCCTGCTCAGCAAGCGCGCGGATCAGCGCTGCGACGGTTGAGCGGGGGGTTTCCCGCTCAAACGGGTCGGGCCGCTGTTCCGGCGTGGTGGCGTCTGCATCTGACGATGCAGACACGGCCAGTTGTGCCGCAGCCGGACAGGCGCCGAGCACGAGCGCGATCGGCATGAGCAGGCGTAGGACAATCGATCGAGGCATGGTGCCTCAAACTCCAAAGCCGTGGCGGATTCAAGAGGCGGGTGCGGCCAGACCCGACGGGTTGATCAAGCCATGGGCCGGGGAGGTCCTGATCCCGCCCCTGTCTGAGTTCCGCTCCCGCAGTGACCAGCATGCGCACAGCCGGCGTTGTCTGGATCAGCGGGGAGATATGCCACGAGTGTCGCCGGGTTACCGGCGCGCGACGATGCACGCAGGTTCACGCGCGGCGGTAGGAGCGCTGACGCCAGTTCATCACATGCCCGAAAGCCATGACAAAGGCGCCGAAGCTGGTGACGACCGGCTCCATCCACGATCCGTGAAGCGACAGGCCGACCGCCATCAGCAGAAAGCCGGCCACGCCCACCCACAGCGCGGCAAACCACCTGCGGCCGCGCGCCGCCCTGAACAGCACGCCGAGACTGAACGGGATCGCAAGCGCCAGTGCCCAGACATGGGATATCTCGGGCAAGGCAAGCCAGGCGGACCATGCCGGCAGAAAGGCGATCAGCACCGGCAGCGCCAGGCAATGAAGGACGCAGGTCAGCGACGCGCCGATTGCGAGCGCGTCGAGCAGGTTTGTCTTTGCCGTTGGCGAGCTGACCGGTTCCACGCCTGTTTACCTCGTTCGATTGGCCATATGATATAGTGTATCATACCGCGCGAGGTAAAGCCCATTCTGTGAAAAGCTGCGGGACGGGCTGTGGCGCTAGCTGGCGCAGCTCCTGCATCGCTTCTCGAGTTTCAGAATGGGCCGCGTCACGGCGAATCCATCTCTCGTCGCGGCAAGCCGGACGGTTCGTGCGGTTTCGTCGTCATCAGATGTGCGGGGTCGCCGCAGTCGTCGCAGATCAGAAAGATGCAGTCGTGAACGCAACCGGGATGGACATTCGCCAGGTACACGTTCCGGCTCTCAACCCTTAGGGCCGGGTTGTGCGCCACGAACAAGTCGAGGATGGGATAGACGCTGTGGCGCGGCTAGACGGCGGCCTTCAATCGCTCAGTCGATCGGCTACCTCATAGGCACTGACCGGCTGCGCCGAGGCGGCGAGCACTTCGAAGACTTTCTCGCGCATCGCCGTCCGCGATGAGCGCTTCGCGAGCGGCCGCAACATGCGCGGCGTCGTTCAGCGGCAGGTGAGTGTGAGCAGCAGCCGCCCTGCTCCATCGTTATGGGCCTCGAGACGCAAGGCTCAGGGGTAAGAGCCGAACAGGAATCCGAGAGGGGAGAATAGCCGGGCGCCGAACACGCCCGGCTATTCCTGTAATCAGGCGAAGCGGTCCACCAGATGGGCCGGTCCCACGACTTCGACGCCTTCGCCCAGCTTCCTGCGGCGGGCGATCCACTCCCGCAGTTGTTCAGCGGAGGTGTGATCGAAGCCTTGCACCTTCTCCAGATGCAGCCGGACGGGACGGGAAAGCGGGATCATCTCCAGCTTCTTGGTAAGCCCGGTCAGGCTGACGAACGTCGCGCTGCCTTCCAGCCACACATCCCGTGCCTCTCCTTCGTCGTTCTCATCAAACTTCAGGCGCAGGCTGCGCATGTGAGGAATGAGTTCGATCACGGTGAGCGCCAAGCCCACCAGCACGCCGGTCAGCAGATCGACCGCGACGACGAGGACGAACGTGGCCGTCCAGATCACCGCCGGAAGGACGCCGTAGGAGGCGTAGAGGTGCTGCACGTGCTTCAGGCTGACAAGGCGCCAACCGGTTACCACCAGCACGCCCGCCAAGGCCGCCATCGGGATTTCGCGCAGCAGCCACGGCAGCAGGGACACGAAGCCGAGGATCCAGATGCCGTGGATGATGGTCGACAGCCGGGTCTTGGCACCTGCCTGGACGTTGGCGGAACTCCGGACGATGACGCCGGTCATCGGCAACGCGCCGGCAAGTCCGCAAAGGAAGTTGCCGATGCCCTGCGCGCGCAGTTCCTTGTTGTAGTCCGTGCGCACGCCGTCATGCATGCGGTCGACGGCAGCCGCGGACAGCAGCGTTTCCGCACTGGCGATGAAAGCAACGGCGACCGCCGCGAGGATGATGGCGGGCTGCAAGATCAGGGCGACGAAGCCGTCGTCCGGCGGTGCAATGGCGCCGACGATCGATTCCGGCACATCGACGCGCGTGATGTCGAGCTGAAGCGCCCAGGCTACCAGTGTGGCAACCACGACGCCCAGCAGGGCGCCGGGAAGCAAGCCAAGGTGCTTCGGCCTGAACTTTTCCCACAGCAGCATAACCGCGATGGTTATGAGGCCGATGAACAAGGCCAGTTCGGTCGCTCGCAGATCGAACGGCGTAAGTCCGAGCAAACGAGCCGGCATGGCCGCGAGATTGGCAACACCGTTCGCCAGCGGCTGCGCGTCGAACAGGACGTGGAACTGGCTGAGGATGATCAGCGCGCCGATCCCGGCCAGCATCCCGTGAACCACCGCGGGAGAGATGGACCGGAAAAACGCGCCAAGCTTGGCCCAGCCGGCAAGAAGCTGCAGCGCCCCTGCCAGCACCAGCATCGGCCCCAGGGCGGTCAGCCCGTTGTTGGTGACGAAATCGAACACCAGCACCGCAAGTCCGGCTGCCGGGCCGCTCACCTGCAGAGGCGAACCGGAAAACATCCCGACGACGATCCCGCCGATGATCCCGGTAATCAGGCCTTTTTCAGCGGGGACCCCGGAAGCGATCGCAATGCCCATACACAACGGCATTGCGACGAGGAACACCACGACCGACGCGGTCAGATCGCGTGAGAAGTGCTGAAACATCCCTTTTTCAGCGACCGCAGCGCTCATGCGGCGACTCCCGCCCTTGCCGCTGTCGGGCTCTGCCGGCGACCATGGAGGGCGACGGGCAACTTCGCATCTTCACGCAGGGGCACGAATTCTCCGCTTTCGCCGTCGAGGCCCAGCACCTGACCGGCGTGAATGTCCACGAACCAGCCGTGCAGGGACATCTCGCCAGCGGCAAGCGCGGCCGCGACAGAGGGATGGGTCCGCAGGTGCGCGATTTGCGCAGTCACGTTTTCGAGGCTGATGGCCCGGATGCGCTCCGCACCCTCGAGCTCCGGCTGGCACGTGCTCACCACGTGTTCGGCGGCCGCACCGTGACGCAGCCAAGCTGCGACATTCGGCATGTTTGCCAGCAGTTCCGGCTCAGCCAGTGCCTTCATGGCGCCGCAGTCGGAATGGCCGCAGACGATGATGTCGCGCACCTTGAGGGCCGCCACCGCATACTCCACGGTGGACGAAACGCCGCCGTTCATGGTCGCGAACGTTGGAACGATGTTCCCGGCGTTGCGGCACACGAACAAGTCGCCGGGGCGCGCCTGCATGATCTCTTCGGGCACGATGCGCGAATCGGCGCAGGAAATCATCAGCGCCTTGGGGCTCTGGCCGTTGCGGGCGAGTGAGCCGTAGAGATCGCTGCTGTTGGGAAATACGGTTTTCTCGAAGCTGAAAACGCGTCCGATTAGCTCGTTCACGGGCCTGTCCTCCAGATGGCAGCCGCGGCGATTCTGCCACGGCGAGTTACTGCACACCTAGGCCTTCAGTTTCTCCGCAATCCTTCCCGTTTGTAAGAAATTGTTGCTGCGCAGCAGAACTCGGCGAAACGTTACTGCTGCAGGATGATCGGAAGGCGAATAACTGCTCGCAGCCCACCCTCAGGGCGGTTCGAAAGATCGAAGGTACCGCCTTCGGCACGGACGATCTGGTCCACGATCGACAGGCCGAGCCCCATTCCGGGGGTGTTTCGGCTGCGCGCTTCGTCGAGACGAACAAAAGGCTGCAACACGTCCTGAAGGCTTGCGGCGTCGATTCCCGGGCCGTCGTCCTCCACGACGACGACAAATTCATCGCCCTCTGCCCGCAGACGAACGACGGCGTTGCCGGCGTAGTGCAGCGCGTTCTCGATCAGGTTCGAAAGCATCCGGCGCAGGGGCAGGGGGCGGCCGTTGATCTCCAGGTGGGCGGGGCCGTCGTAGCGGGCGTCCAGCCCCCGGTCCCGGGCATCATCCACCAGCGTTTCGGCCATCGCCGCGATGTCGAGGCGCTCCAGCGTTTCCTTGTGATCGATCCCTTCGCTGAAAGTCTGGAGCGACTGCAGGAGCATGCGGATCTCGACGATGTCGTCCATCATGGCTTCCCGGTCCGCCGGGTCGCCGGTGTCATTCTCCAGCCGCATCTGCAGCCGCGTCAAGGGAGTCCGCAAGTCGTGAACGATGGCGCAAACCGTCAGCTGCCGGTTTCGGATCAGCTGGTGGATGCGATCCTGCATGATGTTGAACGCGCTCACCAGCTGGCGAACTTCGGGAGCGCCCGCGACCGGGATTGGGCTCGGTTCGTCGTCGCCCACCTTCCGGGTGGCCACCACGAGGTTGCGTAGCGGCTGCAGCGCAGCACGCACCAACAGCACCCCCACGATGACGAGCAGGAGCGCCGGCAGCATCACGAAGACGGCGCGTTGCGCGTTGAACCGCCAGGCTTCGTTGACGTCCGCCGAGAAGGAGACGACCGAACGATCGCTCAGGATCATGCTCCCGCCGACGTCGCCGCCATTGCTCAAGGGTTCGAGGTGGAGCCTGAGCCCGGTCTGGGACAAATCCGGCTCCCGCTTGAGGATTTGCTGCCGCAGGCCGTCGAGCTCAAGGCTTGCCGCCGCGCGGGTCGCCTCCTGCGCCCAGTTGGCCCGAAATCGTTCGGTGTGCAGCTCTTCCACGATTTCGGGCCGGGCGTGGGGCGGAGTCTGCTCAAGCATGCGATACGCCACGACGAGCTGATCCGACATGCGGGAGGCATCTTCTCCCTGAAGGGAGAACTCATTGGCGCGTTCGAACATGATTGCGCTGAGGATCAGGTCCAGCACGACCACCATGACCAGAATGCCCAGCAACCGGCCGAGCAGGCCAATGGAACGCACGCGTGTCACGCCAGGCTGACGCCGGCGCGGAACATGTATCCAATTCCCCGCACCGTGACGATAGGCGCTTCTTTCCCCTCATGGCTCAGTTTGCGGCGCAGGCGGCTGACCAGCACGTCCACGCTTCTGTCCGAGGCATCGCCGATGCGGGAGCGGGAAAGCTCGATCAGCCGTTCCCGGCTGATTGCCCGCTGCGGCTCCTGCAGGAAAACGCTCAGGAGGTCGAACTCGGCCGTCGTCAAATCGACCAGCGCTCCGCTGGGTGAGCGGAGTTCGCGCCGTGAGAAGGACAAGTGCCAGTTGCAGAAGACAGCTTCATCCCGTTTTTCATGTGGTTGCGACGCGTTGTTGCCATGGCGCCTGAGAACTGCGGCGATCCGGGCGATCAATTCACGCGTGCCAAAAGGCTTCGGCAGGTAATCATCGGCACCCAGTTCCAGTCCGATTACCCGGTCCGCTTCGTCCCCGCGAGCGCTGATGAAGATCACCGGCAAGTCGCTTTCCGTTCGCAGGCGTCGCAGGATCTCGATTCCGTTCTTTCCGGGCAGCATGATGTCGAGCACGACGAGATCGACACGTCCGTTCTCAAGCAGGACCTGCATTTCTGCTCCGGTCGAGGCAGTCAGAACGTCATAGCCATGCTCCTTCAACGCCCGCGCGATGAGCAAGCGAAGCTGGGGATCGTCTTCGACAAGGAGGATGGTCTGGCTGGACATAGGGCTGGGGGAAATCCGCGCATCCGGGCGGCTGGAGGCATCATCCATCTAGCTGCCCGCCCGCTCCGCTGCAACACGGCAGGTCATGCCATGTGCCCGATATGGCAGAGCGGTTGCTGTCATTTCCAGATCGCGGCTCATCGGCGTACCGGTGAGGTGCGGCGGCGTACATGCTTTGGCGGGGCGCCCGTCGACTTGGCTGAGGCAATCAGTGTGCGCGGCAACACGTTGTTTTTCTCCCCTTTGCATGGCGAAGATCGGGGATAGCCGGAGAAACGTTTCGGGGGCACGCCGAATGCGTAACAAATTGTTGCCGCCATTCACTGTCATCGTTCCCGCGTAGGTCCGGAGCGAACCCCTGCGCCGGGCGTTGAGCCGGTAGAGGAATGGAGGCTGCGTTTGGAACACGCCGGCAGGACCACCAAGTCGAACCGGAAGTATGCCAAGGGACTTGCGCGTGCATTCGCCGGGGCGATCCTGTTCTCCTTTCCCCTCATGATGACGATGGAGATGTGGTGGCTCGGCTTCTACGTAGACCGGACTCGGCTCCTCGTGTTCGTCATCCTCACGTATCTCCTGCTGATTCCCTTGTCCCGCTTCGTCGGCTTTGAGCGGACCGATACGGTTCTCGAAGATGTCGCGGACACGACTGTCGCGGTTGGCGTCGGCATCATCACTTCGGCCATCATGCTCCTGGTCCTCGGGATCCTGGAATGGGGCATGGCGGTCAACGAGATCGTGGGGAAAATTGCGATCCAGACGGTGCCTGCCAGTTTTGGGGCCATTCTCGCCCGCGGCCAATTGGCGGAAGAAGAGCAGTCGGAACAGCGGCAGTCGAAACAGTCCGACGATCCCGCCAAGCGGTATCTCGGTGAGTTGATCATCATGACAGCCGGCGCCTTGTTCCTCGCGTTCAATGTTGCACCGACCGAGGAAATGATCCTGATCGCGTTCAAGATGACGCCGCTGCACGCCCTCGCGCTGATCGCGATCTCGATCGGCGTGCTGCACGCATTCGTCTATGCCGTAGGCTTTGGCGGCGAGGAGGAAATGCCCGCTGACACGAGCCTGATGGGCGGCATCATCAACTACAGCATCGCGGGATACGGCATCGCGATACTCGTCAGTCTGTACGTGCTGTGGACCTTCGGCCGGACTGACGGAGCGTCGGTCTTCCAGATTGCAATGATGGTGGCGGTTGTCGGCTTTCCTTCCGCCCTCGGCGCCGCAAGCGCCCGGCTGATTATCTGACAGGAACAGGTCGTGGGTGAAGAAAAGCGCAAGAAGTCATCGTCGCTCGAATGGATTGCCGGAATCGTCGGCTCCTTCCTCACGCTGTCCCTGGTCGGGCTGATCGTGTGGCAGGATATTCGCCAATCAGGGAATCCTGGCCCCGTCATCACCGTACACGTGAGCGAGGTCGAAGCGGCAGGGTCGGGGTACAGGGTAGAATTCGTGGCCCGGAACATCACGGTGGCCACGGCGGCATCGGTGGAGATCGAGGGGGCGCTGAAAGGCGTGGCCGACGAACCCATCGTCAGCCACACCAACTTGTCCTACGTTCCTGGCAAGTCGGAGCGGAAGGGCGGGCTTTATTTCCCGATCGATCCTTCCACCGGCCAGCTGGAAATCCGCGCGCTCGGCTATTCGAAACCGTAAGGGGCGCGATGCCCGCACTCCGACATAGCCGAGTTGCCTGATCGATAGCGGCTTCGCCCGGCGGTCACATCGTAACGACGACCTTGCCGACTTGCTGGTTCGATTCGAGATAGCGGTTTGCTTCCACGATTGAATCGAACGGGAATATCTTCGCGATCACCGGCTTCAGGTGTCCGCCTGCCAATCCGGCAAGGATCTTGTCTTGCGCGTTCTTGTAGCGGTGCGGGTGGTTCCAGATCTCGCTGGCTACCCAGCCCCGCATCGACAACCCCTTGAACGCGCACTGCCAGTGGGGATACGGTGTGGGTTGTCCGCTCAATCCTCCGTAGATGAACAGGATTCCACGCGGGGCGAGGGCGGCGGCGAGGGTTTCGACGTAAGGGCCGCCAACCGGATCGAACGCGGCGCGTGCGCCCGTGCCGCCGGTGATCGCCATCACTCGCTCCGCAAGGTCTTCCTCCTCCGTCGCAATCACATGCGCGGCGCCCTGTTCCAACAAGGCATCGGCCTTGGCGCTGGTGCGGGTGGCGGCAATGGGAATGGCTCCCGCCCAGTTTGCCAGCTGGATCGCGGCGATCCCGACGCTGGAGGACGCGGCGCGGATGATCACGCCATCCCCAATCCCGATGTCCGCCACTTCGATCAAGGCAAAAGCCGTCATGTACTGCATCCAGATCGATGCCGCTTCCGCCGGTGTAAGCCCCGGCGGGGCGGGCAGGAGGATGCGGGCGGGCACAATCGCTTCTTCTGCCCAGATGCCGTATTCGCCCTGGGAGATCATGGGCAGCACGCAGACCCTGTCACCCAGCGCGAACCCCTGCACGTCGCGGCCAAGGGCCAGGATCGTGCCGACGCCTTCATACCCGATCAGGCTGGGGAGCTGCGGGCGCACCGGGTAGTTGCCGGCCCGGTACATCGCTTCCGCCCGGTTGAGGCCCACAGCCTCGACCTTGATCCGCACTTCGCTGGGACCCGGGCTGCCGATGTCCATATCTTCAAAGCGCAATGCATCGGGGCCGCCGGTCTCATGAAAACGTACGACTTTGACCATTCCCGCATCTCTCCTTGTCAGAGGGTAAGAGTGATCGGCCAGAATGACTTTGTCCAGACCGTTCCGGGGCCGCCGCACAAAGAAAAGGGGCCCCTCCCGAAGGAGAGGCCCCGAAGGCGTCGGCTCTCGCCGCAGGGACTAGAACTTGACGTTCGCACCCAGGTAGAAGCGACGGCCGTTGACGTCGTAGAAGGTGTTGTTGAACTCACCCCCGGGCAGCTGGCCGAGCGCGAGATTGGCGGTCGGGTTGATATTGGTCCGCGGCGGTGCCTTGTCGAACAGGTTTTCGACACCGAAGCGAACAGTCACATCTTCGGTAACACCGTAGCTGCCGTTCAGGTGGAACAGGTTGTACGCCGGTGCACCGGTCGTCGGGGTCGACCCGAACTGTGCTTCTGACGAGTCCTCCACCGAGGGCAGGTGCTGCCACTGAAGGGCAATCCGCGACCGGCCTATGCCATACCCGACCGTGGTGAAGACCCGGTACTCATAGACGCCCTGGCTCAGACCGCCTTCGGTGGTGCCGAAGGTCCCGGTGTAGTCGACCAGCGGCAGGACCGGCAGGCCGGCGGACCGGAAGTGCAGTTGGTAGTTGACCAGTGCGTTCACGTTGAGAGTACCCGGACCAACATCCGCCGCCCAGTCAAGCTGTGCGTCGATACCGGAAACCTCGAACCGGTTGTTGTTCACGTAAGTGGTGAGCACGTTTCCGAGACCGCCAGTCTGAACCCGCGGAACGTTCTGGCAGAACTCGGAGTTCGCCGCCGCGACCGGATCCGTCGCGATGAGCGGGTTAAGGCCTACGTCGAAGCACTGCTGAAGAGCGGTAGCGACGGTCTGGGCACCGATCGCGTCCTTCACGTTGATGCTGTACCAGTCGACGGAAAGCTGGAACCGCGACAGCAGGCCTGCAGTGAACGGCGAGCTTACGACCACGCCCGCAGTCCAGGTATCGGCAGTTTCCGGCACAAGGTTCTGGTTACCGACCAGGGTCGGGAATGCAAAGCCGAACGTGCTCGGATCCTGCGATGCGCTTCCGGCGTAGAACTCGCGGTCGGCATCCGGATTGCCCGACTGCTCCATCAGAATGCGGCAAACCGCCTCAACCTGCGCGCCAGTCGCATTGATTCGATTGGCCGAGAAGCTCAGCGGGTTCGCCAGGGAGCAGGGATCCCCGGCGGTGTTGATGCCGAACGTCTGCTGCGGCGCCAGGAACAATTCGCCGATGTTCGGCGCGCGCTGTGCACGGTTGTAGCCGCCACGGACCCGCAGCCAATCATTAAGCGCCCAGTCCCCCAGGATCTTGTAGGTGTATTGGGTCCCGGTGGTGCTGTAGTCGGAGATACGGCCGCCGATCTCGAGGCTCAGGTCCCGGGCAAACGGGAGATCCCGGACGATCGGAATGAGCAGCTCGCCGTAGACTTCCTTGACGTCATAGTAGCCGTCAGAATTACCGCTCGGATAGATGCCGAGAGCCTGGTCGTTGAAGGAACGGCCCTGCGTCGTCAGTGTATCGTTCTGGAATTCAAAGTCGTTCTCGCGGTAGCTGGCGCCCGCTGCAAAGCGGAGCTCACCGCCCGGCAGCTCGAACAATCCACCCTGGACGTTCGCTTCGGCGATTGTCTGCCGGAATTCGGAACGATTTTGCAGGTCGGCCCGAACTGCCTCAAGGCAGTCTTCCGAGAACCCACCCTCTGGCGGAATGAAGAAATTCAGACCCGAGGTGCACGTCGCTGATGATGCGCCGAAGCCACCGAAGGCGGCATTGCCCTGTGCCGAGAACCCGCGACCGAAGTTCGGTGCAGTCAAGACCGCACGGAGGCGCTGGAGCGAGTAGATTCCCGTCTGCACCGCGTAGGTTGACGACACGCCATGGTTGACGAAGGCTTCCCAGGTCCAGTCGAGGCTGGGAACACTGCCCTGCAGACCGGTGGTGATGTTGTACGTCATCACGTCGGTAGAGGTCTCGCGATTTTCGGGCAGCAGCGTCTGAAGTGTAAACGGCGCGTCCGGATTCTCGCGGCTGTTGAGCAGCGTCCAAAGATCGTCAGGAAGCTGGTCCTGATCGAGCCCCTGCGGATCGATGATTGCGCCCCAGCCCGCGAAGACGGGACCCGGCTCGTTCCGGGTGAAGGTTTCGACATGGCTGAAGAGAGCCTGTCCAAACACGCCGATCCAGTCGTTGATCTCGTAGTTACCGCGCGCAAAGGCGTTGTAGCGGGTCAGCGGCAGGATCAGGAACAGATCCGTGTTGTTCTGCACAAGGTCTCCGGCAGCGGTAACCTTGTACTCGGTGCCGAGGGGGCCATTGAAATTGGGAACCCCGCCACGCGCCTGGAACGACTGGGTGAATGCACTGCCATCGGTATTGGTGAATACCACCGTCCCTGGCGGAATCTCCGGATTGGCGCCAGGGAACACCGTCGAGAAGTCCGGCAGGTTGGCGAAACCGAAGTTAATGCCCGGATTATTGATGAAGAACTGCGCACCGGAATCCGTGAGCGGATCTTGCCACAGATCCCGGAACCAGGGGCGGTTGCGTTGCATGTTCGCACCGCGATCGTTCATCGACAGAGCAAGGCTGACATTCCCGCGCCCGTCATCGAAGTCGGTGCCCATGATGCCGGAAATCTGATACTCGAACCCGTCGCCCCGCGCAGTGACGCCCATCTGGCCGTCAAGCTCAAGCCCTTCGAAGTTCTTCTTCAGAATGAAGTTCGTGACGCCGGCAACGGCGTCCGCGCCGTAGGTCGCCGAGGCGCCGCCGGTGATCACTTCGACCCGCTCAATCGCCGCGGCCGGGATCGTGTTGATGTCGGTAACGCCAGACGCGTTGCTCGGGGTCGACCGGCGACCCTCGAGCAGGACGAGGTTACGGTTCGCGCCAATGCCGCGCAGCGAGATCGTGGCCGCACCCGGCGTGTTGGTCGCCGTGGGCTGGATGTCTGCACCAGCCGTCGGCGTCTGCGCCGGAACGAACTGGGGAAGCTTGTTGAGGTTCTGCTCCAGAGCGGCCGTGCTGGACTGTTCGAACAGGGCCTGGTCGACCGAAACGATCGGGCTGGTCGCCTGATAGTCGGGCCGGGCAATACGCGAACCGGTGACGACGATCTGCGAGATGCCCTGCTGTTCGGGCGCCGGCGGGAGAGTCGGGTTAAGGACTTCGCCGCTGTTGTTGTCGAGAACGTCTGCGCCGACTTCCCGGTCGACGTCCGGCGTGATCTGTCCCGGGGAGGGAAGGGCGGTACCGCGCTCCTGAGCCATGGCAGGGCTGGCGATTGCAACGGCGCTGGCGCTTCCGGCCAGCAGGAGAGCCTTGACGACCCCCGTCCTCGTGATTTGCAAACTCCTCACTTCAAACTCCCTTTGGTTTGCTGACGACTGCTGATGCTGCCGTCTTTTTTCAGTTTCTGTTAAGTTCAGGACCCGTAAGCGACGGGTATGACAAGGCGCTACAAAGCCAGCCGGAGCCGCGATGCGCGACGGACTTCGTGAAAGGATTTGAGTAGCACGGGGCGATGCAGGTTGCTGCACCGTTTGGAGCCGAAAGCGCAGCCTTGCGCAGAACCCATTTCCATCCCTCCCTTGCCGGGCCGCTGTTGAGTCGCGGTTTTCCCTTAGACATGGCGTCATATGGCTGCTCGTTGACAGTGTCTAGAGGACAGTGCTGTCAGAAGCGGCGGTAGGCACGTTGCGGGTGCCTGAACAACGCCGGAATCCGCGTCTTGTTTGTTTGGCGAATACAGTCAAAAAATTCTGGACTTTTGAAACGCCGCGGTTTTTCAGCCGCGCAGGGAGTGTTGCAGGAAGGTGGCTTCTCGCCCTGTGGTAAAAATGCACCGCTCACGTGAAATTGCTTGCAGGGCTATTCATTTCGCGACCGCGGCCTCGCGCCGGGGCGGATTGTGCGCAAGCGGGTAGGCAAGTCCCGACAATCTGTTACACCAATAAGGCTTGGCGGCGGCGGACAACAGCTTGGCTGCAGAAGCGGCGAGGATGAACGGGAATGAAAAACCAGGCAGCCTCGATGCTGCCCCCTTCTGGGGAGCGCGCGGACCCCGCGACAGGATCACCGGGCTGGCGAAACACGGTGCACGATCACGCGCGGCAAGTCTGGCTACATGCAGTTGCCCGGATCAAGCGGGGGGAAACGGCCCTGCCGCCGGGCGGCGACGCCTGGCCGGCGGGAAAGGTTCTGCCCGGTTCGTTATCGGGTGAGGCGAAGGAAATCCTCGATTCTTATACCATAGGGGCCGCTGCTCAAGCAGTGGCAAATGGGAGCGCAAGCGAGGAGCCGCCGGCGGAATTCATCTCGCGCCTTGATCTCATCCTGGACGGGCTGGCCCAATCCGCGGCCACGCGGCAGAACGAGCAGCAGGTAGAGCCGGCGCTCGCACCGCAGATTTTCCAGAGCGAATTGTGGCAGGTGCTGCACAAGGCGCGCGAGAGCGCGGAACTGTCCTACGCCCGCGAGTTCGACCTGGTGGAACTCGACCGGCGAATACTGTTTCTGCTGCGCAACCGGGGCCCGCTCGTCCCCGCCGGGCTTTCGAGTGCCGTGGGCGTGGACAAGGCGCAGGTCAGCCGCTCCGTAAAGCGCCTGCTGGAACTCAAGATGGTTGAGCGGTCGCAGATCCGGGCTCCGATTACACTGACGCGGAAAGGCGAAAGTCTGGCGGACCGGCTCCTGCGGCTTGCCGAATTGCGCAACCGGGAGCTCACTTTCGACATCAATGACCGGGAGTTGTCGGAGTTCTTTTCGATCATCGAGATCCTGCTCGACCGGGCGGTAATGCTTTATGAGCAGGAACGTGAACTCGCCCATTCGCAGGGGCGGAGCGAAGCCGAGCTGATCGGCATGGGGGCCTTGCAGGAACGCAAGTCCGGCGACCCGGTCATCATTGATCGGTCGAGAATCCTATCGCCGCTGATGACCCTCAGCTCATATTTCATGCGCAGCGCCGCGCTGGCCTACAAGCGGCTGACCGGCCTTTCGAACTTCGAAGCGTGGGTACTGACGGAGATTTCCAAGAATCCGCCGACCGAGTGGCCCAAGCTGGTCGCCGCGCTGGAGCGGGATCACAGCCAGGCGGGACGCACGGTCACCATGCTCACGGATCGAAGCCTGATCACGCGCGAGGGCAAGCCGGGTCGGCGCCACGGGCGGTTCACGCCCACCGATGAAGGCCAGCGGCTGTTCGAGATCATTCGGGAGACGAGCCGCAAACGCAGCGCCTTTCTCATGGCGCCGCTCCCTTCTGACCGGCTTTCCGGCTTTCTCGCCACGTTCGAGAAGATTCGCCGCAACACCGTCGTTCAGATGGAACGCGAGCGGGCGTTCGATGTGCTGGAACGCGATTCCTGAAAGCGTGAGGCCGCCAGCGGTTGTGCGTTACTTGACGCGCTGAATGCGGGCAGCCTCCTGGTTTCCGTAACGGAAAAGATAACCGCCCAGCGCGCCGCGCTCGATCTCCACCGTGTCTCCCCTGCTGGGCGGCCGATAGTAGTTCGGCACGGACTCCGTGAACATCCACTGCGCGCCGTCCTCGAGCGTTACGAGATACATACCCGGCTGGCGCATTTGCGCGGACACGACGCGCGCGGTCAGTTCCTTCGCCTGACCGTTGCCGGTAAAACGCTCCGGCGTGCGCATGCTGTCCGCGCCGAACCCTTCAGTCCTTGCCTGGGCGGGTGCAGCGGGGGCAGGCGTCGCGGGAACTCCGCGCGGAGTTTCGCGAAGTCCGAACCCGGCCGGATTACCTGACGACGCACCCGGACGGATGTTGTTGTCGTAACAGGCGAGCCGGGCCGATGGGTCACCGATCTTGGCGCATTCGCGCAGGATGTTGACCACGACCTGGTCCGGAATCTGGGCGGCAGCCGGGGCAAGCGGCGCCAGGCAGGCGGCTCCGGTCAGCAGGATCGCAGCGCGATACGCACTCATGAAGATCTCCTCTCGTCCGCCCGACAGTGGCGGGAACCCGCGGGTCGTGCAAGAAGAATGCACAAGGCCGCGAGGCGGAACACCGCCGCAGGCGAGTTTATCGATCCCGGCGGCAAAACAGGGCAGGCGGATCCGATCTGTTCACGCACTTCATTTCGCAATAGCGCATCAGGGATGAGCGCGAATCCCCAAGGCATCACGGAAGCCGAAGCCGCCAACGAGCTGATGCGGCTGGCGCGGTCCATCGCCCGGCACAACCGGCTTTATCACGCGGACGACGCGCCAGAGATATCAGACGCGGAATACGACGCGCTTGTGCGGCGCAATGCCGAACTGGAGGCCGCTTTTCCGCATCTGGTTCGCCCTGACAGCCCATCCCGCGCGGTGGGCCACGAAGTCTCCGCCTCCCCCCTTTCGAAAGTTCGGCACGAGGTCCGGATGATGAGCCTCGATAACGCGTTCACGCCGGAGGAAGTGGGCGAGTTCGTCGCCCGTGTGCGCCGGTTCCTCAATCTTCCGGATGACGAGCCAGTCGCCTTCACTGCCGAGGAGAAGATCGACGGGCTATCCTGCTCGCTCCGCTACGAAAACGGTGCACTGGTGCTCGCGGCAACGCGCGGTGATGGGCAAGTGGGGGAGAATGTTACTGCGAACGTAGCCTGTATCCCGGACATTCCGCCGCAGCTTAAAGGCGCGGTGCCCGCGCTGTTTGAAGTGCGCGGCGAGGTGTACATGGAAAAACAGGCTTTCCTCTCGCTCAACGCCGCGCAGGAAGAGAAGGATGAGCGGCCGTTCGCCAACCCGCGCAACGCCGCGGCTGGATCGCTCCGGCAAAAGGATGCCGCCGTAACCGCTCAGCGGCCCCTGCGGTTTTTCGCCCACGGATGGGGCGCGGTGAGCGAGGTGCCTGCCGAAGGCCAGTTCGAGATGATGCAGCGGATCGCGGAATGGGGCTTTGCCCTTTCCCCCGGGCTGAAGCTGTGCCGCTCGGTTCCTGAAATGCTGGACCACTACCGTGGCATCGCCGACCGGCGCGCGTCCTTGCCGCACGAAATCGATGGCGTGGTCTACAAGGTCGACCGGCTGGACTGGCAGCAGAGGCTCGGCTTCGTGGCGAAGGCGCCGCGCTGGGCGATGGCGCACAAGTTCCCTGCCGAAAAGGCTGAGACCACGCTGGAAGGTATTGCGATCCAGGTTGGGCGCACCGGCAAGCTGACGCCGGTGGGGCGACTGACGCCGGTGCTGGTCGGCGGCGTGACCGTCACCAATGTCACTCTGCACAACCGGGATGAAATTGCCCGGTTGGGGCTGCGGGAAGGGGATCGCGTGCGCATCCAGCGCGCGGGCGACGTGATCCCGCAAGTAGTAGAGAACCTCACGCGCGACGAAAGCCGGGAGCCGTACAAATTCCCGATCCACTGCCCGGATTGCGGCAGCGAGGCCGTGGCCGCAGAAGGCGAAGTGGACATCCGCTGCACTGGCGGGCTGATCTGCCCCGCGCAACGAATGGAGCGGCTGAAGCACTTCGTCAGTCGCGGCGCTCTGGATATCGAAGGGCTGGGTGAGAAGACGATCCAGCAGTTCCTGACATCAGGCTGGCTGGAAGGGCCTGCTGACATTTTCCGCTTGAAGGGCCGGCGCAAGGATATCGTCGCGCTTGAGGGGTGGCAGGACAAGTCTGTGGATAACCTGTTGGCTTCCATTGAGGCGCGCCGCAGGCCGGATGCTGCGCGCCTGCTGTTCGGCCTCGGCATTCGCCATGTCGGCGCGGTTACCGCGCGCGATCTGATGAAGCACTTCCACACGCTGCCTGCTTTGCGGAAAGCGGCGGAAAAGGCGCGTGGTGGAGACGAAGACGCGGCAGGGGAACTGACATCCATCGAAGGGATCGGTCCGGTAGTGGTGGAGGCCCTGGGGGATTTCTTCCACGAGGAGCACAACCTGCAGGCGTGGGATGACTTGCTCGGCGAACTCGATCCGCCCCACTATCAGGTCGAGACGCGGAGCAGTCCGGTTACCGGCAAGACCGTTGTCTTCACCGGCAAGCTGGAAACGATGAGCCGAGACGAAGCCAAGGCCCAGGCCGAAGCGCTTGGCGCCAAGACGGCCGGGGCGGTCAGCGCGAAGACGGACCTTGTAGTGGCCGGCCCCGGCGCTGGGTCCAAGCTCAAGAAAGCGGCCGATCTCGGGATCGAGGTGATCGACGAAGCTGCGTGGGCGGAAATCGTCAGGACGGCAGGATAGCTAAAGATGCGAAAAGGGCGGCGCGGATGATCCGCACCGCCCTTCTCGTTCTTGCGCCTGGGCTGGCTTATCCGCGCTCACCGCGAGGAGTGGGCGGCGGCGGCGGCGGCGGCGGCGGCGGCGGAAGCGGGCAGTTCGCGTTCATCGCCACGACGACGCCGTTCGGGCAGGTCTTCGTCTGCGGGGGAGGCGGCGGGGGCGGCGGCGGCGGGGGCGGCGGCGGAGCCGCAACGACCGGGTAAGCCACCGGCGCGCGACCGCCGAAGTTGAACATCAGGCTCGCCAGAACGGAATGAGACTGGAACTCGGTCTCGAACCGATCGTCGTACGGGCTGGACATATCCAGATCATCGACCCGGAAGTACTTGTACTTCAGCCCGACGTCGACGTTGGGGGTCACCGGGGCGCGAACGCCAGCGATCAGCTGCCAGGCAAAACCGCCATCGGAATCGTCGACCAGCGGAGCGGGTCCACCTTCCGCGTCTCCGTCCAGATCGGCCCAGGCGTAACCGGCACCACCGCCGGCGAAGAACTGAGGACCGGTATCCGGGCCCAGATCAATCAAGCCGTTGAGCATCAGGCTCTTGACGTTCATGTCACCGTCAAGATCGTACCCGCTGTCGATCGCAGCCGTGGTCGGATCGAGATCGAGCGTGGTGGAATTGGCCATCACGTTGTTGAGGCCGACGCGCTTGTATCCGGCTTCACCTTCAAGCCGGAACGCACCGAAGTCGTATCCGAGAATGGCGTCGGCTTCCCAGCCGCGATCCGTGTCGAATGTTACGAGATTACGATCCTGGTCATCGATAACGTCGTTGCCATCGACATCGACATCGAGTTCGACATCGGAACCGAAGACGACGCCGCCTTCGATTCCCGCGTACATGCTGCCGTCACGAGCGAGCGCTGGCGTTGCCAGAGCCGTCGAGACGAGCGCGAGTCCAATGATTGCTTTGCGCATAGGGAGTTCCCTGATTCCTTTTCCTCATGCGGAGGCCCCAAACGGCCTCCGGGAGATCGCGGGGCCGTTTGATTCCGGCCGCGGTCTCTCACGTCGAAAAACAGTGCACCCGCTCAGGTGTTCCTCTCCTGCTGCAAGTCTTATGATCTGTTGCACAAGTGTCACAGCGAGCCATCGGTCCCGTTCGGTGATCCCCGCCCGCGTTCTTGGCGAAAGAAGGGCCCCTGCTGTTCACGTGCTGGAGGAGGCGGCCCGGACCATCATGACCGGGTGTGTCGTTGCCCGAACGGGCCGATGCTCCTCTGGCTCCCGGTCGCGCCGGTGTCACTCCTGAATGCGCGGAGCCTCACCGGGAGCGGGGACCCATTTCATGACGCCGCCGGCGAAAGGCGTCCACCAGCCGATTTCCACCCCTGCTTCGGCCAGCATGTTGCTGGTCCACTGGTTGCATGTGTTGGCTGCCGTGTAGCGGCCCGGGGCATCGTAGAACACGTCCTGCGCTCCGTACCCGGGGTAGGAGCGCAGCGGCTTTGGCGGGATCGATCCCTCAATTGCCGAAACCAGCTCGCGGTATTCCGCGCGGGTCAGTGTCAGCGGGCGAGCATGTTCGGACGGGGCGGGACGAATGTAATGCCCGATGTGCAGCAACCCGCGGCCGCCCGCTCCGATCACCCGCAGGACCGTCATGGGCGACAAGTCGGCCCAAGTGCGCGTGTTGAGGAACACTTCGCGCTCTCCCCAGCTGACCGACACATGGGTGTAGGGGTAATGCGCTGCGGCGATGTCGGCTGCCGGGAACGTGGTGCGCCAGTCCTTTTCCGGCGTCACCAGCGGCAGGATCAGCGCGGTGTGAACGCCGTTCGTCTCGACCAGGATCTGGATGCCGTCATCCGCCTCCTGCCACCCGGAATTGCGCGGAATCGAAGACCCGGCCCACCCGGCCAGCACGAACACCGCAAGCGCCAGCACCACTCCCAGCGCGACGGCTCGGGCGGCGAGGGCTATCTTCCGGATCGTCTGCGCAGCCACAAAATCGACCAATCACCGTTCACCAGCCGCGCGGCGAGGCGGAAACCTTCTCGGCGATAGGCCCGGCGAACGGCTTGCTCCTGCGTTTCCAGCAATCCGGCGAGCAGCAGGCTTCCCCCGGAAGGGACGGCCCGGGCGAAAGCGGGGGCAAGCTCCACCAGCGGGCCGGCAAGGATGTTGGCGATCAGCAAGTCATAAGGGCCCCGCGCCTGCAGCAGCGGGTCATCCATCCCGTCGGCAACGACCATCGTCAGCGCGCCTGGACCCGATCCAAGCGGTATTCCGTTCTGTTCCGCGTTGTCCTCAACCACCCCGACACAAACCGCATCGATGTCGCTGGCGGTGGCTATCGCCCTGGGCCAGAGGTCGAGCGCAGCGAAAGCCAGCAGCCCGGTACCGGTGCCGATATCCGCGACCACCCGCGGCGCGAGGCCCCGCCGTCGCATCGCGGTCAACATCCGCAGGCATCCGGCGGTCGTCGCGTGCTGGCCGGTGCCGAACGCCTGGGAGGCCGGAATGGTGAAGCTGGTGATGCCCGGCTCCGCGCTTGGCGAAAACTCCGGCGTGTGGACGAAAAACTTGCCGGCGCGGATCGGGTCCACGCCTTTCTGGCTTTCGCTTACCCAATCAGCATCGGGCAGCTGCTGGATCTGGAACTCAGGCACTTCATCCTCGAACAAGGCGGTGATCGCCGCCTTGTCCCCTCTGGTCGGTTTCCGGGGAAGATAAGCCTGCAACACCCAGTCATCGGGCCGATCCTCGGCCACTTCGCTGCCGGTCAGGACGATGTCCCAGTCCCAGTCCTCGGCTCCTTCATGTGCGAGCAGTGCGGCCCGGATCACGACCTTGGGGCCGAACGCGCTGATCTTCCAGTTAGCCACGGGCTTCCTCCGCCAGACGGTCGTCCAGCCGTTTCCGGATACCATCGGCATAGGCGCGGCAGGCCGCTGGGTCGTCCAGACTGCCCTTGAGCAGACGCTCGCGCATTCCGCTTGCGGTGGGGTGCGGTGTCAGCAGGATTTGACAGTCGAACTGTGCGACCTTGTCGAGGCCCACGCGATAAGCCGCGAGATAAGCAGGATGGTCGCCGAAGCGGTATGCGTCGTTGCTGATCGGGGAGAGACTGTCCGCATAAACTATCGTGCGGCAATCGCCTCCTGCGCAGGATTTCCACTGCCAGCTTAGTGCGCCGGGCGAATGACCGGGAGTGGTTGTCGCCATCAGCGCCAGGTCGCCCAGCCGGACCACCTCGCCATCCTTCACTTCTCCGTCCACCCGGGCGGGGGGGAAACTGTCGAGCGTTCCAAATTGCGGATCGTCCGGCGCGGCGATGCCGCTCGTCAGAACAGGCGCCGCCTTTGGAGAGGCCAGCAAGCGCGCTCCGCTGCGGCGCTGCAGTTCGGCAAGGCCGCCGACATGGTCGAAGTGCTCATGGCTGTGGAGCAGGAGCTTTACGTCCGACATCCGAAGCCCGAGCGCTTCGACGTTCCGGGCGATGAGATCGGCGTCTTTCGCGGTTCCGCCGTCAATGAGGACATGGCCTGCATCGGCAAGGCTGTCCCCGGTGATGAGGACGGCGGCGATCCCGCAGGTGCCGACGTAGTAGGAATTGCCGTGGATCCGGAACGGTGGCCCCGGCTTGTCCCATTCGTCCCAATCCGCACAGCGGTCGGTCCAATGCGCCTGATCCGCGGGAGCGGACGGGGGCGGGGTTTGCGACTGGGCCGGGGCAGCCGGGAAACCGCTCAGCAGGACTAGCGCCCAAGCCGCCCGGTCCAGGCTAGCGGACATAGCTCGCCCCGTTGGCATCCAGCGTGGCCCCGGTCAGGCTAGGCGGAGCATCAAGTGCGCAGAACGCGGCGACAGCGGCAATCTCTTCGGGATTGGCCACGCGACCAAGCGGGATGTCGGCCAGCAGGCCGGGTCCGCCCCGACTGGCGAGATAGTCCCCGGCCATCGACGTTTCGGTGAATCCGGGCGTGATCGCGAAGCTGAGGATGCCCTTTCCGGCATAGGCGCGCGCGATGGTCTTGTGCAGGGCCAGCATCCCGCCCTTGGACGCGGCATAGTGCCAGTGCGCAGGCGAATCGCCGCGGTGACCGGCCCGGCTGGCGACATGGACGATCCGCCCTTCCTGTCCCTTGTCCAGCCAGTGGAGCACGGCATGGCGGGAAAGCTGCGCGGAAGCCGTCAGGTTGATCCCCAAGGTCCGCTCCCACTGGTCCATCCAGTCTGTGTCGGAGGCATCGAGCGGATTCGATTCGAACACGCCGGCGTTGCTGATCAGCACGTCAATGCGCCCGCCGGCGCGTTCCAGGGCTTCGTCCCACAGCCTGCGCGGCGCTTTGGGATCGGTCAAGTCTGCGGCAATCGTGTGGTCGTCGGTGCTGCGGGTTGCGTGACCGATCACGGTCACGCCGCGGTTGCGCAGCGCTTCAGCGGTTGCCTTGCCGATGCCGCGGCTCGATCCGGTAAGAAGAATGGTGGTCATGACCCGGTTCGTAGTGCGGGAAGGGCGGTCATCCAAGCCCTGTCCGGCTGCCTGTGCAAGAACGTCGGCATCGCGCACCGCGTCGCTCCGCTTGCCTCGCATTCCACAATCGCTAAGGGAGGGGCACATTTCGCATTCACTCGGGAAGCATCCATGGCCGAACGCCCGATTTCACCGCATCTGTTCGAAGGAGCCAGGCTGCACTGGCGCTGGGGCCCCCACATGGTGGTCTCGATTCTCCACCGGATCACCGGGCAAGGCCTGGTCTTCGTGGGCCTGCCGATCCTGCTCTGGTGGCTCGGCGCGCTGGCGTCCGGGCCGGAAAGCTACGCCGTCTTCCTGGCGGCGGCGACGTCCATCATCGGGTACATCGTGCTGATCGGGCTCAGCTGGGCACTTTTTACCCACTTGTGTTCCGGAATTCGGCACCTCGTGCTCGACATCGGCGCGAACTACGAGATCGACCGGAACAAGATCGGCTCGATCGTCAGCATCGTGGGCGGAATTGTGCTGACCGTGATCTTCTGGCTCGCGGTTTTTCTGTTTTAGGAATTGTTCGATGGGTAACGGAACGGAACTCGGCCGGGTTCGCGGCCTCGGTTCGGCGCACCACGGCGCGCACGACTGGCGGCTGATGCGCTATACCTCCGCTGCCAGCCTGGTGCTGGTCGGCTTTCTGCTGTTCTCCTTCCTCCTGCTGCCGGACTTGTCGTACTTGTCCGTCCGGGTCTGGATGGCGCAGCCGCTGGTGGCGACCGCGCTGGCACTGCTGGTGATCGCAGTCTTCTGGCACTCCCGCCTCGGCGTAGTCGAATTGATCGGGGACTACGTCCACGATGGCGGCAACAAGTTCGCCGCGATTATGGCGGTTAATCTCCTGACCGTGGGCGGTGCGGCCTTCGGCCTTGTTTCCATCGGGCGCGTCGCCTTCGGGGCTCTTCCTGCATGACCACCAATCCTTCTCCAACGACCCCGTCCACCACGCCGATCGGCGCGGGCGGAACCCAGCCGTCCTATCGGATCATCGACCACACCTATGACGTGGTGGTGGTGGGTGCCGGCGGATCGGGCCTTCGCGCTACAATGGGATCGGCCGAAGCCGGCCTGAAGACAGCCTGCATCACCAAAGTGTTCCCGACGCGCAGCCACACGGTTGCCGCGCAAGGCGGCATCGCGGCCAGCCTGGGCAACAACTCGCCCGATCACTGGCAATGGCACATGTACGACACCGTCAAGGGATCGGACTGGCTGGGCGATCAGGACGCGATCGAATACATGGTCCGCGAAGCTCCGCAGGCCGTGTACGAACTGGAACACGCCGGCATGCCGTTCAGCCGCAACGCGGACGGGACAATCTACCAGCGGCCGTTCGGCGGCCACATGCAGAACATGGGCGAAGGTCCGCCGGTCCAGCGGACTTGCGCCGCGGCCGACCGCACCGGCCACGCGATGCTGCACACGCTGTACCAGCAGAGCCTGAAGTACGACGCGGACTTCTTCATCGAATACTTTGCGCTGGACCTCATCATGGACGGCGGGCGCTGCAAGGGCGTGATCGCCTGGTGCCTCGACGATGGGACGATCCATCGCTTCCGCGCCAAGTCCGTGGTTCTGGCGACGGGCGGATACGGCCGCGCCTACTACACTGCGACCAGCGCCCACACCTCCACCGGAGACGGCAACGGAATGGTGCTTCGCGCCGGTCTGCCGCTGCAGGACCCGGAATTCGTGCAGTTCCACCCCACCGGCATCTACGGCGCGGGCGTGCTGATCACCGAAGGCGCGCGGGGCGAGGGCGGGTACCTGACCAATTCGGAAGGGGAGCGATTCATGGAACGCTATGCCCCGTCCGCAAAGGACCTTGCCAGCCGCGACGTTGTCAGCCGTTCGATGGCGATCGAAATGCGCGAAGGCCGCGGCGTCGGCCCACATGGGGATTACATCTACCTGCACCTCGATCACATCGATCCCAAGGTGCTGGCCGAACGGCTGCCCGGCATCACCGAAAGCGGGAAGATCTTCGCCGGGGTCGACTTGCGCCGCCAGCCGCTGCCGGTCACGCCAACGGTGCACTACAACATGGGCGGCATCCCGACCAACTACCACGGCGAAGTGCTGACCATTGGCGCGGACGGCGATCCGGAAACGGTCGTCCCCGGCTTGTTCGCGGTGGGCGAGGCGGCTTGCGTCTCGGTCCACGGCGCCAACCGCCTGGGCTCCAACTCGCTGATCGACCTTGTCGTGTTCGGCCGCGCCACCGGGCACCGGCTCCGGGACACGATCAAGCCGGGCGAAGCGTTCGAGGAACTGCCGAAAGACAGCGCGGATCTTGCGCTCAGCCGCCTCGATCACTTCCGCCACGCCAAGGGCGGATCGCGTACCGCCGAAATCCGCACCGACATGCAGCGCACGATGCAGGCGCATTGCGCGGTGTTCCGGGACCAGGAACTGCTGCAGGAAGGCAAGGACCGGCTGGCCGTGACCTACAAGCGGATGGAGGACATCGCGGTTGCCGACCGGTCGATGATCTGGAACTCCGATCTTGTGGAAACGCTAGAGCTCGACAACCTGATCTCTCAAGCCAGCGTGACGATCGCTTCGGCCGAAAACCGCAAGGAAAGTCGCGGAGCCCACGCGCGGGAAGACCACCCGGATCGTGACGACGCGAACTGGATGAAGCACACGGTCGCGTGGTTCGATGGCTGGGGCGGCAAAGGCGGCCAGGTCCGGATCGACTACCGCCCGGTCCACACCCATACGCTGACCGGCGATGTCGAGTACATCAAGCCGAAGAAGCGGGTTTACTGAGCATCCGGCCGGGGTGACGCGTTGCTCGTGTCGCCCCGGTCCACCCGCCGGACAGTTTCGATCCTGACCGGCTCGGCCAGCAGCTGGCCTTTCATCCAGCCTTCGCCTTTCTGCGGATCGATCGGCGCGTCAAAGATCTGGCGGATGATCTCCATCCCGCTCACCACGTGGCCGAAAGCGGCGTAACCCGCCCGTGCATCCTCGTCCGCCGCGTCCGGATCGGCATCAAGGCCGGGTTGATCCGACAGCATGATCGAAAAGTCGCCGGTCGCCGTTCCGGGAGCGTAGCGGGCCATCGACAGGGTTCCTGCCTTGTGCAGGATTCCGGTCTGGCTGGTTGGCTCGTGCGCGATCGGCTCCAGCACTCGGTCGGGATCGTTCTGCGTCCCTCCTTGCACCAGTCCGTTGGGCTGGTCTCCCCAGTCAAGCCGCATCGCGCGATAGAACGCGGTGCCGTCAAATCGATGCGCGTCGACATAACGCAGGAAATTGGCGCTGGTGACGGGAGCGCGCTCCGTCTCGATCGCAAGGGTGATCGGACCCAGCTCGGTGTCGATCAGGACTTCCTGCGTTTCGGGAGCGGGGACGGAAGGCGTTCCCTGCGCGAATGCGGGTGTGGAAAGAAGCAGGGCGGCAGAAAGGGCGAATCGCTTGAACATGCGGGAATGATGGCACCGGTCCCGCCCGACCGCCACTTATCCCGGCGGCGATCCATGGAAGTGCCAGGGGTCTGACTTATTGCAAGTCCGCGAAGGTATCGCACTGATCCTCGTCGCCGGTCTGCAGACCCACTTGCAGCCACCGCGTTCGTTGCTCGCTGCTGCCGTGGGTGAAGCTTTCCGGGCTGACCGCTTGTCCGGCCTGACGCTGGAGCGTGTCATCCCCGATCGCGCTTGCGGCGGTCATCCCTTCCTCGAAGTCACCCGGCTCGATCCGTTCGCGGTTCCGGCCGGCCCACACCCCGGCGTAGCAATCGGCCTGAAGTTCCAGGCGGACGGAAAGCTCGTTGGCGGCTTGAGGATTCGCCTGCTGCAACTGGCGCACCTGCCGCGCAGTTCCGACAAGGTGCTGGATGTGATGGCCATACTCGTGCGCCATGACGTAGTACCGGGCAAAGTCTCCCCGGGCGCCAAGCTGCTGCTGCATCTGGTCGAAAAAGGTCGTGTCGAGATAGATGCCCTGGTCCGCCGGACAATAGAACGGGCCCATCGCCGACGAAGCGGCGCCGCAGCCGGAACGGGTTCCGCCCTGGTAGAAGTTGAGCACCGGCTGCTGGAACGGAATTCCGGCCTGCTGGAAGCGCGGCTGCCATGTCTCGTTGAGGGAGCTGAGGGCGTTGCAGGATTCCAGCGCATACTGGTTGGTTTCGCACACCTCCGTCGCGCTTTGTCCCTGTGCCGGCCCCTGGAACCCCGGTCGCGGCCCGACGGGGGCCTGCTGCACGGTGCCCCCGCCGCCCAGCATCTGGGCGGGATCTATGCCGAAGAACACAGCGCCGATCAGCGCGAGGACCAATGTTCCGCAGCCGAACCGTCCGCCTCCGCCACCGGGAAAACCGCCGCCGCCTCCGCGGTTTGATACCATGATGTTGGCGGGGTTGAACCGGTTCAGCCGCATCGTGAATTCTTGCTCCGCATTTCCGCGAAAAAAGGCTGGACCGGACCGGCCACCCTCCCGCACATGACGAACAGGTCAATCGCTGTGGAGTTAGATATGTTCCTTGACGGCAAGCGCGCGCTCGTCACCGGCTCCACCTCGGGGATTGGCCTCGCCATTGCCCGGGCGATGGCCGCCGAAGGTGCCGATGTGGTGCTGAACGGCTTCGGCGAGGCGGGTGAGATCGCGGTACTCCGTGATGAGTTGAAGGCGACCCACATCAACGCCGACCTGACCGCCACGAAGGGCGTAGAGGATCTGATGGGACAGGCGGGGCCCATCGATATCCTGGTCAACAACGCCGGAATGCAGCACGTCTCCCCGGTGGAGGATTTCCCGCCGGAAAAGTGGGACGCGATCATCGCGCTGAACTTGTCCTCCGCCTTCCACACCAGCCGTTTGGCGGTGCCGCACATGAAAACGCAGGGCTGGGGGCGGATCATCGCCACGGCCAGCGCCCACTCGCTGACGGCCTCGCCCTTCAAGAGCGCATACGTCGCGGCCAAGCACGGGATCGCCGGGTTGACGAAGGTTCTGGCGCTGGAACTGGCGACGTCCGGGATCACCGCCAACTGCATCAGCCCGGGCTACGTCTGGACCCCCTTGGTCGAAAACCAGATTCCCGACACGATGAAGAGCCGCGACCTCACGCGGGAGCAGGTGATGAACGACGTCCTTCTGGCCAAGCAGCCCACCAAGAAGTTCGTCCAGCCGGAAGAAGTGGCCGCGCTAGCGGTGTTCCTCTGCCGGGACGAGGCGCAGAACATCAACGGAGCGAACTATTCGATCGACGGCGGGTGGACCGCCGAATGAGGCAGCAGGCAAAGGCATTATGCCCTTTTCGCACCAGCCTCTAGCACGCTTCACCCAGCGCGGTTACATGGGCCGCCACGATTCTTCCCGCGCGATTCTGCCTGAGCTATTCTAATGGTGGCACTATGAACATCGAAACCGGCCTGACTTTTGACGACGTCCTTCTCAGGCCGGCGGAAAGCGACATTCTCCCTTCTCAGGCGAGCACCAAGACACGGCTGACGCGGGATATCGGCCTGAACATCCCCGTTCTTTCCTCGGCAATGGACACCGTGACAGAGGCCGAGATGGCGATCGTCATGGCGCAGCTTGGCGGGATCGGCGTGCTCCACCGCAACCTCTCGATCGAGGAACAGTGCGACGCCGTGCGCCGTGTGAAGCGGTTCGAAAGCGGAATGGTGGTCAACCCGATCACGATCAGCCCGGACGCGACCCTGGGTGAGGCGCAGGCCCTGATGACCCGGAACCGGATCAGCGGCATCCCCGTGGTCGATGCATCGGGCAAGCTGCACGGCATCCTGACCAACCGCGACGTGCGCTTCGCAGACAATCCGGGTCAGCCGGTAAAGGAGCTGATGACGCACGAAAACCTCGCTACGGTGAGCGAAGGCGTCAGCCAGGAGGAAGCCCGCCGCCTGCTGCACCAGCGCCGGATCGAAAAGCTGCTGGTGGTGGACAGCGCCTACAAGTGCATTGGCCTGATCACCGTCAAGGACATCGAAAAGGCCGTGCTCAACCCCGATGCGACCAAGGATTCCACCGGCCGCCTGCGCGTGGCGGGGGCGACCACGGTGGGGGACAAGGGATTCGAGCGGACGCAGGCGCTGGTCGATGCGGAATGCGACGTGATCGTCATCGACACGGCGCACGGGCATAACCGCAACGTCGCCCGCGCCGTGGAGCAAGTGAAGAAGCTGTCGAACTCCGTCCAGGTGATCGCCGGGAACGTCGCCACCGCCGAGGCGACCCGCGCGCTGATCGACGCGGGGGCCGATGCGGTGAAGGTCGGGATCGGTCCGGGCTCCATCTGCACGACCCGGATCGTCGCCGGCGTCGGCGTGCCGCAGCTCACTGCTGTGATGGAAAGCGCGGCCGAAGCCGCCAAAAGCGGAGTTCCGGTGATTGCCGACGGCGGCCTCAGGACCAGCGGCGACGCTGCCAAGGCGCTGGCGGCAGGCGCTTCCAGCGTGATGATCGGATCCCTGCTCGCGGGGACCGAGGAAGCGCCGGGCGAGACGTTCCTCTATCAGGGGCGCGCCTACAAGGCCTATCGCGGCATGGGATCGGTCGGCGCGATGGCGCGCGGCAGCGCGGACCGTTACTTCCAGCAGGACGTCAGCGATTCGATGAAGCTGGTGCCCGAAGGGATCGAAGGGCAAGTCCCCTACAAGGGGCCGGCGCGCGACGTGGTCCACCAGCTGGTTGGCGGGATCAAGGCGGCGATGGGCTACACCGGCTCCGCCTCGATCGAGGACCTGCAGCAACGGGCAAAGTTCATCCGCATCACCAATTCCGGCCTTGCCGAAAGCCACGTCCACGACGTGGCGATCACGCGAGAGGCACCGAACTACCCTACGCGATGAGCGTGGCTCCTCCCTTGCCTGATCGGTTTGCCGCATGACCCCGGCTGCGCGCGTTCAGGCTGCGATAGAAATGCTCGACCTGATCGTCGGGGCGGCGCGGGAACAAGGCCCGCCCGCGGACCGCATTCTTGCCGAGTGGTTCCGTGGCCACCGGTTCGCCGGATCGAAGGACCGGCGCGCGATCCGGGATCTGGTCTATGCCGCGATCCGGGCATGCGGCCCCGTGCCGCAGAGCGGGCGCGCCGCGATGCTGCGGCTGGCGGCCGACGACTCGGATCTAGCCCCTTTGTTCGACGGATCGCCCTATGGCCCTGCGCCGGTTATGAGCGGAGAACCCGTGGCGGAAGGCGGGGTTGCTCCGGCTTGGCTGGTGGAACGGCTTGAACGCTCCGGCATCGCGAGGCAGCAGGCCCAGGCGCTGTTGGGCCGCGCGCCGCTCGACGTCCGGGTCAATGCCCTGAGGGCGGATCGCGACACCATCGACTTGCCCGAGCCCGGCGAGCCGCTGGCTCCGGCACAAGGCTTGCGCTTCCCTTCCGGTACTCCGGTGGACCAGTGGTCCGCGTATCAGGACGGGCTGATCGAGGTGCAGGATGGGGGAAGCCAGATTGCCTGCGAAGCTGTTCGAGCGGGACCGGGAGAGACCGTGATCGACTTGTGCGCCGGAGCTGGCGGCAAGACGCTGGCGCTGGCGGCGATGATGCAGAACGAAGGCGCGCTGATCGCCGCCGACACGGACCGGTCGCGTTTGTCGCGCCTGGGGCCGCGGGCTGAACGCGCCGGGGCAAGAATAGCGGAAACGGTGCTGCTGAACCCGGGGCGGGAATTGCAAGCTCTGGCACAGTGGCAGGGCAAGGCGGACGCGGTGCTGATCGACGCGCCCTGCTCTGGCACGGGAACCTGGCGACGCAATCCCGAAGCGCGCTGGCGCCTGACGGAAGCGCAGCTGGCGCGGCTCACGCGGACACAGGAACACCTGCTGGACATCGCGGCCGATTTGCTGCGGCCGGGCGGGCGGCTGGTCTATGTCACATGCTCGCTGCTGGACGAAGAAGGGCCGGACAGGATCGCCGCTTTCCTGTCCAAGCATCCCGGCTGGCAAGCCTCACAGCTCGATCTGCCCCGCGGCGCCGGGCGTGGAACCGGAGTTCGCCTGACTCCGTTTAGCGATGAGACCGACGGGTTTTTCATCGCGGGTGCAGAAAAGCCATGATATTCCTGACGTTGTGATGGCAGTATCCGATCCGTCCTCGCTGCCCGCGCTCAAGGAGTTCGTGATGCGTTACAGCCCTGCCGCCTTTGCCTTGTCCCTGGCGATTGCGCTTACAGCCAGCGTATCCCACGGTGCCGACCGGGAGATCGATCCGCGCGCGCTGGCGCTGGAGGAGCAGGGAAGGGCGCTGCTCGCCGCGGGTGAAGTCCAGGCCGCGGTCGACGATTTTGAAGCGGCGCTGGCGATCGATCCAAGCCACGCACGCCTTTACCTCGATCTGGGAGACGCCGCACGCCAGCAGGGCCTGGATGGCAAGGCGATCCACTACTACCGCGTGGCATTGGACAAAGACCCTGGAAACCTTGCGGCAATCACCGGGGAGGGCATGGCGCTGGTGGAGAAGGGCGCCGTGACGCGGGCCCGGCAGAACCTGGCCCAGCTCCAGTCGCTTTGCGGCACGAACTGCATGGAGACGAAGGAGCTTGCCTCCGTCATCGCACGAGGCCCGCAGCGGACGGTGCTGACCGCCGAAGCTTCGACTCCGGACGAAGGCGTCGTGCAGAACTGAGGCCGGGTTCCGCGAAGCGTCAGATCCTGTCGCGAAACGCGTCCAGAATCGCGGCATAGACTTCGCGCTTGAACGGGACGATCAGGTCAGGCAGCTGCGCCGGATCGGCCCATCGCCACTCGCAGAATTCCGGTGGATCGTGGGCCTCCAGATCGATGTCCGCGTCCTGTCCGGTAAAGCGCGCCAGGAACCAGACTTGCCGCTGGCCCTTGTACCGCCCGCCCCACAGTTTCCCGTCGAGTTCGGGCGGCAGGTCGTAGTAAAGCTCATCCCCCAGCCGATCGATCAACTGGACCTGCCCGGGCCGAACGCCGGTTTCTTCCGCCAGTTCGCGGAAGGCGGCCTGCTCAAGATCCTCTCCATCATCGACGCCGCCCTGGGGCATTTGCCAATAATCGGCCAGCTGGTTGTCGATCCGCTTGCCAACGAAGACTTTCCCGTCGGCGTTGACCAGCATCACCCCGACGCAGGGGCGGTAACGGGCGGGGTTCTTCTCGTTCACAAATGACGCTCCAGCAAAAGTTTGGTGGCTGAGATGATCGCGTGCAGGTCTTTCTGCGCGCTCGGGATCGCCTTACGCAAATTGGCGAAGCCGTGGATCGATCCCCGCATCTCCAGATAGATCACGTCCACCCCGGCTTCCACCAGGCGGGCGGCATAGGCTCGTCCGGAATCGCGCAGCGGATCGAGGGAGGCTGTCGCAACGACAGTCGGCGGCGTGCCCTCGTGCCGGGCAAGGATCGGGTGGTTGCGCGGGTCTTGCGGAACGGGTGCGTAGCTCGCGGTAAAGAACGCCATGGCTCGGCTCGACAGCAGGAAACCTTCCGCAAAGTCGCGGTACGACGGGTGCCGGGTGATGTCGTCGGTCAGCGGATAGATCGGCACCTGCAGCACCACCGGCGCCATCGCCGGGTCTCGGACCAGTGCCTGCGTGGTCACGATCGCAAGATTGCCGCCCGCGCTGTCGCCGATCGGGATCAGGCCGCTGACCTTCAGGCTGAGCTCGTGCGGACTTTTTGCTGCCCAGCGCGCGGCGGCCTCGGCATCTTCGGGTGCAGCGGGGAAGGGGTGCTCCGGCGCCAGCCGGTAATCGACCGCCAGTAGCGGCAGGTCCAGTTCGGCCGCCAATTCGGTGCACAAGGCGTGGTGACTCTCCAGATCGCCCGCCACGAAACCGCCTCCGTGGAGGAACAGCAGCAGCGGCCCGGCCTCCCGACGCTCCGCCTGTGCGTCGTACAGCCGCAGCGGAATGTCTCCGGCAGGCCCGGGGCAGGACAAGTCCCGGATCACCGGCAGGTCACGGGCGGGTCGCTCAACCATCGTCTGCATCGCGCTCATCGACTGCCGCACCTGCTCGATCGGAACCTCGTCCAGTTCCGGCCGCTGAAGTGAGCCGAGGAGGTCGAGAAGGGCGCGTACATCGTCACGCACGTAGGGTTCGGTGTCTGTCATTCGTCTCTTCCCCCATCTGCGTCCGGAAACCCGGGAGTGCCGGTTGCAAGCTCCCCCCATGCGATTGCTTGCGCCACAGAAAAACTTCATTGCGGCAGCGGAACTGCGAACCTACTTCGCTGGTCCAATACAAGCAATCGGCGTGCATCTGGCGCGCGAACAGGAACAGATCATGGCGACCAAAGCGGCCGAACGGCCGGCCGACACCCAGGCTCCCGAAGCGGTAGTGGTTCGTTTTGCGGGCGACAGCGGCGATGGCATGCAGCTGACCGGGGGACAATTCACCCTGTCGACGGCGCTTGCCGGCAACGACCTGGCGACCTTCCCGGATTTCCCGGCGGAAATCCGCGCACCCCAAGGGACGCTGTTCGGTGTGTCCGCCTTCCAGATCAACTTCGGTTCGACCCAGATCGAAACCGCGGGCGACGCGCCCGACGTGCTGGTGGCGATGAACCCCGCGGCGCTGAAGGTGAACCTTGCCGCGCTGAAGCCCGGCGGTCTGATCATCGCGGACAGCGGTGAATTCGGCCAGCGGAACCTCGACAAGGCGAAGTACGACCGTAATCCGCTGGAAGACGGCAGCCTTGTGAAGTGGGACCTGCTGGCGTTCGACATTTCCGCGCTGACGCTGGAAGCGGTCAAGCCGTTCGGCCTCGGCAACAAGGAAGCCCTGCGCTGCAAGAATATGTGGACGCTCGGCCTGGCGCTGTGGATGTTCGATCGCGATCGGGAGCCGATCATCGAATGGCTGCGCGGCAAGTTCCGCAAGGCGCCCGAACTGGCTGAGGCGAATATCGCCGCGCTCAACGCCGGCCACGCCTATGGCGAGACCGCTGAGATCTCGGGTCCGCTGAAGAAGCTCCACTTGCCGGCCGTGGAAGCCGAGCCCGGGCTCTACCGCACGATCACCGGAGCGGAATCGGTCTCGCTTGGCCTCGTGGCGGGCGCGCAGCTAGCCGAGCTGCCGCTGTTCTTCGGCGGTTACCCGATCACTCCGGCGTCCGCGATCCTGCATCACCTGGCGCGGCTGAAGGAATTCGGCGTCACCACTTTCCAGGCGGAAGACGAGATCGCGGCGGTCTGCGCAGCGATCGGCGCGTCCTACGCGGGGCAACTGGGCGTGACCAGCTCGTCCGGCCCCGGCATCGCGCTCAAGACGGAAGCCATGGGACTCGCGATCATGACCGAGCTGCCGCTGGTGATCGTCAACTCGCAGCGCGGCGGACCGTCCACGGGCCTGCCGACCAAGACCGAGCAGAGCGATCTTTACCAGGCGGTTTACGGCCGCAACGGCGACGCGCCGATGCCTGTGGTCGCGGCCCGCAGCCCGGCCGATGCGTTCGAATGCGCGATCGAGGCTTGCCGCCTCGCCACGCAGTACATGACGCCCGTGATGCTGCTGACCGATGGCTACATCGCCAACGCCGCCGAACCCTGGAAGGTGCCTGATCCCGCCAGCTATGAACCGTTCCCGGTGACCTTCCTGGAAGAGAAGAACGCAGGGGACGACCTGCTGCCCTACAAGCGTGACGAGAAGGGCGCGCGTCCCTGGATCAAGGCCGGCACTCCCGGCCTGATGCATCGGATCGGCGGGATCGAGAAACACGTCGAAACCGGCAACATCGATTATTCGCCCGCGAACCACCAGGCGATGACGGATCTTCGGAAGAACAAGATCGAAGGCATTGCCGTCCCTGACCAGGACGTCGTGCTTGGCAATCAGCGGGGCGCCCTTGCGGTGGTCGGCTGGGGCTCCACTTTCGGACCGATCCATCAGGCGGTGCGCCGCGCGCGCAAGGCAGGGCTGGATGTCAGCCACATCCACGTGCGCCATATCTGGCCGCTCCCGAAGAACTTGGGCGAGCTGCTGGCCGGTTTCGACCGCGTGCTGATGCCGGAAATGAACACAGGCCAGTTCAAGACGGTGCTGCGCGACCAGTTCCTCGTCCAAGCGGAAAGCCTGACGAAGACAAGCGGCCAGCCGTTCTCGATTGCCGAGATCGAAGAAGCTATCGCGAAGTACTTCGACGGAATTCTGGGCAACGAAGGCGGTACGGCGCCGTTCGATCCCGGCCAGTTGCCGGAGCCGCTCTCCGGCTACGACGATGGTACCTATCCCCCGCGCGATGCTGGCGCGGCGGAGCCGAATACCGGCTCCGACACCAAGGCGGTTAACCAATGAACGACATGACCCCCATCACCACCACGCTGAAGGACTGGGAGACCGACCAGGAAGTTCGCTGGTGCCCCGGCTGCGGCGACTACGCGATCCTCAAGGCGGTGCAGCGCACCCTGCCGCAGCTTGGCGCCGATCCGGCGAAGACCGTGTTCGTGTCCGGCATCGGCTGCTCCAGCCGGTTTCCGTATTACGTCGAAAGCTATGGCTTCCATACGATCCACGGCCGCGCGCCTGCGTTCGCGACCGGGATCAAGCTCGCCAATCCGGACCTGGACGTCTGGCTGGTAACCGGCGACGGCGATGGCCTTTCGATCGGCGGCAACCACCTGATGCATGTGTTGCGGCGGAACGTGAACATGCAGATCATGCTGTTCAACAACGAGATCTACGGCCTCACCAAGGGCCAGTTCTCGCCCACCAGCCGAATCGGCACCACTTCGCCGTCTACTCCGCTTGGCTCCATCGACCGGCCCGCGAACCCGTGCGCGTTCGCACTGGGCGCGGGAGCGCGCTTCGTGGCGCGGGCCTATGACATTTCGAAGGAACTTCCCGATGCGCTGAAGGCTGCGCATGCCCATCAAGGCGCGGCGTTTGTGGAGATCTTCCAGAACTGCATCGTCTACAACAAGGACGTGTTCGAAGGCTTCACCGATAAGAAGAACGCGCCGCAGAACCAGCTTTGGCTGACCGACGGGGAACCGATGCTGTTCGGCTCCGAAAAGTCCGGCGGGATCAAGGGCATTGCGCTCGATCTTGACCGGCTGGAACTGAAGGTGGTCGACGTTGCGGACGGCAACTGGCAGGATGCCGGCGTGCTGGTCCACAACGCGAAGAACCGCACGATCGCGCACTTGCTTATCGAAATGCCTTTCGGGCCGTTCCCGATGGCGCTCGGCGTGATCTACGACGATCCGGCCCCGACATTCGAAAGCGCGGTGATCGAACAAAACATTGCTGCCAGTGCGGGCAAGGAAGCGAGCCTGGCGAAGCTGCTTGCCAAGGGGCAGACCTGGACCGTCGACGGCACCGCGCAAGACCCGAACTGATCCCTCTCGGCCGGAGAGGGCGAAACCGCTTCGGCTGACAGCACCGGCAAGGTAGGTTGAGGAACAATGGACAACCTCACCCACAGCCTTGCCGGCGCGCTGATCGGGCAAGCGGGGCTCAAACGCCGAACCGGGCTGGCGATGCCCGCGCTGATCATCGGCGCGAATCTGCCGGATATCGACGCGACCTGTGCCTTGCTCGGCACCCGAAGCCTCGCGCTCCGGCGCGGACTCACCCACGGTCCGATTGCCTGGGTGATCCTGCCGCTGGCGCTGGCTCTAATCCTCTACGCCTACGATCGCTGGCAAACCCAACAGGGAACGCGGCCTGAAGAACGGCTGCCGGTTCGCTTCAGTTGGCTGTTTGCCTTGGCCTTCCTCGCCTGCCTCACGCATCCTGCCCTCGACTGGCTGAACAGCTACGGCATCCGCTTCCTGGAGCCGTTTAGCCACCGCTGGTTCTATGGCGATGTGCTGTTCATCATCGATGTGTGGCTGTGGGTCATCCTCGGGCTGGCCGCGTGGATTTCCCGGCGGCGGGAAAAGCGCGGCGGGAACTGGCCAATGCCCGCGCGCATCGGCTTGATGCTGGCGCTGGCCTATATCGGGGGCAATCTGGTGATCAGCCGGGTGGATGCCCGATCGACCCATCAAAACCATGCCTTTGCGCGGGTGGTAATTGCCAGCCCGGTTCCAGTCCAGTTCTGGAACCGGCAAACGATTCTAGGCGACGGAACGGGGCGGTGGCTGGTGGATGGCGCCCGATACGGGGAAGTTCGACTCGCGAGCTGCGATCTTGCCGCTGTAGCCAGAGTTGATCCCGAAGCCGCCGCTTTCCTGTTCTGGTCACGAGCGCCGTTTGTCGAACGTGCGGGAGAAGGCTGGAGCTTGCGCGATGCGCGGTTCGCCGGATCGATGGCCAGCGACCGTTTCAGCGTCCCGCTACCACCGGGTACTTGCTGACGCGAGACGCCTAGGCCGCACAGCGGCGTGCCCGCTCCGACCCCTTGGGGTCTCCTGAGTCCTGGTCTGAGACGCTTGCGGAGCGTGCGAGCAGGGACGCGCGGCCGGCGGTCTGCCGCTTATGGTAGCCCGACTCTTGCGGGAGACGGCGGAGCGGGTTCAGGCGAGGGGCTTGGGGGCAAAACTTCCGGCTTGGTGCGGCCTCGCTCCGGCGTAAACTCGGGCACGATGCGTTTCAGCGTCGCGCGTGCCTCGCGCAGTTCCCGATGCGCGAGTTGGTCCTGCAATTCCGCCAGCAGACGGTCCAGCTCCGACTGAGGAATAAACCCTTCCCGAGCGCGCAGGATCCGGGGGTGCGACGAGGGTATCGGGTTGTTGCCGATCAGCAGCTCTTCGTAGAGCTTCTCGCCCGGCCGCAAACCGGTGACCCGGATTTCGATGTCGCCGTCGGGATTGTCTTCGTCGCGCAGGGTAAGGCCCGACAGCGCGACCATGTTCCGCGCCAGATCCAAAATTCGCACAGGTTCGCCCATGTCCAGAACGAAGACGTCGCCGCCCGTGGCCATTGCACCGGCCTGAATGACCAGTTGCGCGGCTTCGGGGATAGTCATGAAGTAACGGGTCATCTCGAGATGGGTGAGCGTGATTGGCCCACCGTCGAGAATCTGTGATCGGAACAGGGGGACAACCGACCCGCTGGAGCCAAGGACGTTTCCAAAGCGAACCATCGAAAAGCAGGTTACGGGATGTAACGCGGCCATCGCCTGCAGCACGTTTTCGGCCGCTCGTTTGCTGGCTCCCATTACGTTGGTTGGGCGGACCGCCTTGTCGGTGCTGATGAGGACGAAATTTTCCACCTCGTAGGCCACGGCGAGTTCCGCGACCGTCCGCGTGCCAAAAGTGTTGTTCGCAATGCCTTCAGCGATATTCGCCTCGACCAGCGGCACGTGCTTGTATGCCGCGGCGTGGAAGATCGTGGACGGCCGCCATTCGGCCATGATGCTTTCGATCAGGTCCCGGTCTCGTACCGATGCCAGCAGCGGTACAAGCTGAATGCCGCTCGAGGCGATGCGCTTCTGCAGGTCGAGCTCGATGGCGTAGAGGGCGTACTCGCTCGAATCGATCAGCAGCAGCACCGCGGGATCGTAGCGTGTGATCTGACGGCAGATTTCCTGCCCGATCGATCCGCCCGCCCCGGTGACGAGCACGACTTTGCCTTCGATGTTCCGGCGCATCAGCGCTTCGTCAGGCGTGATGGGAAGCCGGCCGAGCAGGTCGTCCACGTCGACTTCGTGCAATTCGCCGATCGAAACCTTGCCGCGCGCGATGTCGAGCACTGCGGGAAGTGTTTTCACGCGCAAGTCGTGGTTCTTCAGCATCTCCACGATCGCCGCGCGCCGCGCCCGGCTGCAGGATGGCATGGCCAGCAGCACGTCCGCCACTTCGAAACGTTCGACGAGGCGCCCGACATCGGTTCCGGCAAAGACGGGCAATCCGTTGACCGTTCCTCCGATGAGCTGCGGGTCGTCGTCAAGGTAGCCGATCAGGCGCATGGCCCTGCTGTCCGTGATGGCCGAGGCAAGCTGGCGGCCGGCGGATCCCGCACCGTAGATCAGCACGCCGGGTTCGCGATTGCGGCCCTCGAACCCGGGTGGTGCTTCGCTCAGCCAGCGCTGAACGAGGATTCGTGATGCGGCCACCAGCAGCAGCACCACGATGGGCTGCAGAAGGCCGATTGTCCGCGGCACACGGGGAACGCCGTAGATCGTGAAAATGAGAAAGTAGACGGCACCGTAAGCCGCGACGGCTTTCGTGATCATCAACGCGGCAGACCAGCCGGAATACCGGAAAATCGCGCGGTAGAGGCCGAATCGCACGAATATCGGGAGAGCGAGGATCAGCGCGGCTCCGATCGGCGTGAGCAGATCATAGCCGTCCGGAATCTTGCCGATACGCAGGTAGAACGCCAGCCATGTCGCAGTCACAAGCAGAAAGCCGTCGAAGACGAGCGCGATTGCACGCTTTCCGTTGCGCGGGAGGCCAATCAGGTGCGCAGAAAACTGCCGGAAATCAGGCATTTATATGTCTCTTCGCATGAGGTGTATAGGCGGAAGGGCAAGATTAATGATGAACACCCTTTTTCCCGACTACGCTCGCCAAAGTGAGGAAGATGATCCGCACGTCGAACGCGAAAGTCTTGCGTTCCATGTATTCGCGTTCGAGATCCACCTTTCGGGGTATCGACAATTCGTCGCGTCCGTTGACCTGCGCCCAGCCGGTAACCCCCGGCACCAGTCGATCTATTCCGTGCTGCGTCCGCAGCGCGATCAGATCGCCCTGGTTGAACAAGGCGGGGCGCGGCCCGACCAGCGACATATCACCGCGAAGCACGCTCCACAGCTGCGGAATCTCGTCGAGGCTCGTGGTGCGGAGCAATCTTCCGATGGGAATCAGTACGGCATCAGGATCACGCAGCAGGTGCGTTGCAACGGGCGGTGTGTCGCGGCGCATGGTGCGGAACTTTGGCATCCGGAACAGTCGGTTTCCACGTCCGACCCGCTCGGACCAATACAGGACCGGACGCCCGTCGGACATCCAGATCGCCAGCGCAACACCGGCAGCCAGCGGAGCGACAAGCGGCAGTGAGGCGACCACGACAGCGATATCGAACAGACGCTTAACCATGACAATTCCAGATGATGTTCGCGATCCCCTTAGCGGTGTGTGACGCCGAATGGAACTACGCAACATGTCGGTGCCGCCTTCCTTTCTCGGAAGAATTTGCCATAGAGCCGGCATGTACGGCACGCGCCTCCCCTTGCTTGTAATCGGCGGCAACAGCGCGATCGGGCGCCATATTCTCGAACTCCTACCCGATGCTCGCGCCATCGCCCGGGACGGCGGCGGCGGGCATGTGAGCGCGGTAGGCAGCTATTTCGACCTTGCTCCCGATGCATTTGCAGGGGTGCACACGGTGATAAACTGCGCTGGGCTGGTCCAGGGCGGAGAGGATGAGCTGCGACGAGTCAACTGCGACCTGCAGCAGGAACTTGCTGAGAAGGCGAGGGCGGCAGGCGTGGCCCGGTACGTGGCAATTGGCTCGTTCTCCATCTTCGGGGCTCGCGAACAGATCACCGCCGGGCTTCAGCCTGATCCGATCGATGCCTACGGCCGCTCCAAGCTTGAAGGGGAGCGGCGCCTCGCGGCGGCGCAGGGGGAGGGATTTGGCGTCCTCAGCGTTGCGTTTCCCGCCATCATTGGCACGAGCCGGCCCGGTAAAGTGGAGCGCATGCTGCACATCTGGCGCCGTACACGCGTTTGGCCGATGCCTGCGGGCGACGTCCAGCGGTCGATGATCGGTGCAAAGGCCGCTGCACGCGTGCTGGTCGCAGCAGGCAGCAGCGATCGGACCGGGAGAGTGCTGGCCGCCGACCCTGTGCCGTTTACCTATCGCAGCGCGGCGCAGTGGATGCGGGAGGATCTTGGCGCCCGTGTGGGGCTGGCCCGTGTTCCAGGCGCCGTGGAAGCGCTGTTTGCCGCATCGGCGCCAGGGCTTCATCGCTCCCTGATGGCGGACAGCATGCTCCGTCCCGACGACAACTTCATGTCCACGCAGCGCCTCGAAAGTTCGCTCCGGCCCGAGCTCGTCGCTTCTGCCAAGAGGAAATCCGCCTTGTGACCAAACCCGTTCTCTGGGTCGTATCGGAATTGTTCTATCCCGAGACTACGTCCACCGGCTACTTCCTTACCGGCATCGCGGAAGGGCTGACCGATCGTTTCGACGTGCGCGCGCTATGCAGCCGGCCCACGTACAGCGAACGTGGGCAAGCAGTCCCACAGCAAGAAGTGCACGAGGGCGTCCACATTCGCCGGGTGCGCTCGACGAGTTTCTCAAAGGACTTCTTGCCGGGGCGTATTTTGAACATGGTGACGTTCAGCGCGGCCGCAGCGCTGACTGCGCTGTTCCGCTTCGGCAAGCATGACCACGTCCTTGTCGTGACGAACCCGCCGCTTGTCACGTTGTTGATCGGAGTCATCTTGCGGGTGCGCGGGTTGAGAGGCGTCTTGCTCGTGCACGATGTCTATCCTGAAGTGCTCCATGCGACCGGACATCTCCGGCCGGAGGGGGCCGGGAGCCGGGTGGTCAGCCGTATGATGCGGTGGGTGTTTCGATCCTACGACGAGGTCGTGGTGCTGGGCCGCGACATGGCGGAACTGATCCGGCGCAAGATAGGTGCGGGCTGGCCAATCACGATCATTCCGAACTGGGGGGACCCGGCAGAGGTGCAGCCGCTAGTCCGTTCGGCGAACCCGTTTGCGCAGCAGCATGGCCTGGTCGACAAGACGGTGGTCCAGTTCTCGGGGAACCTGGGTCGGACGCATGATGTGGAGACCGTGCTGGAAGCAGCCCGCCGCCTGCAGCAGCGGGATCGGCTGCGATTCCTGTTCGTGGGATCGGGCGGGAAAACGGGCCGGATCGAGAAGACCGCCGAAAGTCTTCCCAACGTTCTCTTCGCCCCAAGGCAGCCGCGCGAGATGCTGGGCCCGATGCTGTCCTGTTCGGACGCGACGCTGATTGCCTTCACCGACAACATGCTCGGCGTCTCCGTGCCCAGCCGCATGTACAACGTGATGGCGGCGGCCGCGCCGATCGTGGCGCTGGCCGACGAACGCTCGGAACTCGCGCAAGTCGTGCGCGAAGAGGGGTGCGGCTGGACATTGCGTACCGGAGACGTCGACGGGCTGTGTGCATTGCTTGAACACATCGACAGCGAAGCAGGGCAGGCCGAGGCGCGCCGGCGCGGCGCGGCCGGTCGGGAAGCCATGCTGCAGCATTACACCGCGCCTGTGGTGATCGAGCAGTTCGCCGAGGTGCTTTCCGCGCGCAAGTAGCGCAGCGGCAAAGTTTTCAGGCGCTACGTTTCCCGTTGCGCAACTCGGCCACTTCGCCCTTCAGAGTTTCGACCTCGCTAGCGAGCTCCTGCACGGCCTTGATGAGTGGGGCGATCAGTTCCGCGTAGCCCAGCGACAGGACATCTTCCCCGCCACCGCGCGCGTGATCCTGGAAGCCGCCGAAATCGGTTCCCGTACGATTGATGACGTCGCGAACTTCCTGGGCCACGAGACCATGATGATATCTCTGGCGCTTCTGGCTCTGTGTGCCTGCCGCCACAGCTTCGGCTGAGTTGTAATCGTCGCGCAGGTTCCAGCGGAAGTCGACCGGTCGCAGGGCCCTGATGAAGGAAAGGCCCAACCGGGTGTCCCGGATGTCGGCCTTGTCACGCTCATCCGATCGCAGTTGCAGCGGGGCAAAGGCATGGGGCACCGCGTGTGAATTGCCGAGCTGCACCTGATTGCTGCCCGTGACCGCGGCGCCTGTGCCAAGGCCGGTGCAGTTGTCCCACCCCTTCAGGGTCCCGAGTGCGCGCGATCCCACCGCCGTGTTGCCGTTTCCGGTCATGAGCAGGAGCAAGGCGTCACGTCCGACTGCGGTGTTGTCGGTCGCATTTCCCTGTGCGGAACTCAGCGCATAGCTGCCGATGCCCGTATTGCTGTTGCCTGAGACGAGGTTGGTCAGCGTTCCGATGCCGACGCACACGTTGTAGTTGCCTGTCTTCGACCGCATCAGCGCTTCTGAGCCGATTGCGGTGTTGAGATTCCCGCTGACGTTCGCGTTCATCGCGACGTGGCCTATGGCAATGTTGCTGCCGGTCGTTTGCCCCTCAAGCGCAGCCCACCCTATGGCAAGGTTGTTGTTCCCCTCGTTCACAACCAGGGCATAGGCACCAAGGGAGACATTGCAGCTGCCGTTCGTTCCGGTGATCTGGCTTTGGGGACCGATGGCCGCATTCCACTGGCCAGTCGTGTTGTCGCGCAAAGAGTAGGCCCCAAGCGCTATGTTCTCGAAGCCGGTCGTGTTTTCCTGGAGCGCGAAGTCACCGATGGCGAGGTTCGCATCACCAAGGGCAAAGTAGCTGCCGGGGTATCCGGGGGCTTCCTGGCCCCGCGCACCCGTAGCGTCACCTACCACGCTGGAAAGGGCTCGGTTTCCGATGGCAACAGAGCTGCGAACATGCTCGGCGGATGCGAGGGCATCGACGCCCCACGCGAAGTTGTTATGGCCTCCGACATTGGAATGCAGCGCTCGCAGGCCGCGGGCTTCGTTCCCGACCCGGATGTAACCCCCCGGCGGCTCCGCCAGCGGAGTCTCGTCGACGTTTTTCTGAGTGACCGCGCCCGTCCCGGCGAAACCTGCGCCAAGCCCGATTTCCACGCGCTCCGGCAGAATGACGGCATGGCCCCCGTGACTCACCAGCGCACCCGGCTCAAAGCGCAAGGTGACGTTGCGATAGGCAGACCAGTCCGCGTCGGTGGCCAGAGACCAGTTCCCCTTGGGGAACACCAGGGAAGCGGGGTTATCCATACCCAGTGACGTCAAGGCAAGGTGCACCGCCGGCGCGATGCTGTTGCCCTCGACCGCCCCGAAGTCGGTGATGTAGACCACTTCCGACAGGCGCTGCTCTAAAGGACGCGGAACCGCCCAGGGTCTTTGCAGGCGATAGAGGTCATTCTCGACCGGGTCCGAAGCGCTCAGCCTTGCAAGGGGGACAGTAGCCCCGGTTGCAGCCAGACCGGCCAGCGCACGACGGGTGAATCTTGGCAAAGCTTCGTCTCCTAGACGACCACTCCGGGTACTGTCTTCAAGCTCGGGAGGGGCGTGTCGGCAGGGGTACAAGGCCAGCGAGAGCTTGTCGACGGCTCACCAGCCGGCAGGTTCGATGAGGTGAGGCGGAAGCGCATAGTTTATCTCGCATCCCGCCGGGGTGTTTGATATAGGCCCGTCTTCCGGTTCCGTGACGGCAACGCCAGCTGGCACACTGGGTTCCAAGCGCAGCGAAGAGGTCGAATGCAACTCGATAGAGCAGAGGTCGGGGCCGGCGTGGCTCGGCGCGCGCCAGGTTCGGTGCGCTCGCAGGGGCGTCAGGCGCCGCGAAAAAGGGCGAGCTCGGCGTGGTCGCCGGCCATGATCAACGTCGTCGGCCTTCTGATACTTCTGTTCTTCACCGGCGGCAGTTCACGGATGGATGTCTGGTCGCTGGTCCTGTTGCGGCCGATTGCCGTCCTTTCCTTGTGTTATGGGCTGTGGGCCCTGACGCGGGCGGATGTTGCTCGCTATCGCTTCCTGCTGTCGATGGCAGTGCTCGTCACCGGGGCGGTTGCCATTCAGCTCGTGCCTCTGCCGCCGTTTATCTGGCAGGCGTTGCCGGGCAGGGGTATCATCGAGGCGATCGATGATGCTGTGGGGCTGTCCGGCGTCTGGCGTCCGATCAGCCTGGCGCCGCAATTTACCTGGAACGCCTTCTATGCGCTTGCGGTGCCGCTGGCGATCCTGGTCAATGCCGTTCGGCTGGACAAGCGGGACCAGCGGTGGATCATGCTGACGCTTATCGCGGGCGGGGTGCTCACGATTGTAGCGGGCGTCGCGCAGATCAGCGGTGGTGCGCGTTCGCTTTATTTTTACCGCATCAGCAATTTCGGCCTTCCTGCCGGCATCTTCGCGAACCGCAACCACGCAACCTTGTACCTGGCAGCGCTGCTTCCGCTGCTGGGAGTGGTCATCGCGTGGCGGGATGTCGATGCGCGCGTCGCACGCGGTCAGCGGTATCTGGCGCTCGCCGGTGCGCTTACAGTTGTTGCATTTCTCGTGGTGGCCGGCTCGCGCGCCGGACTTGGCGCCGGGATTGTCGGGTTGGCGACGTTTGTCCTGATCGCGTTCGTCGGACATGGTCGAGGCGGCTGGCGCGCGATCTCACGGGCGCAGTGGATCGGCGTCGCGATCGTGCTCCTCCTCGGGGTCGCTATCGTCCTGTGGGCAGCCCTTACTGGTAACGCTGCATCGATCAGTCGTACATTTGACAGCAGCATGGAAACCGAAGCGCGCTACGATGTCTGGCAGCTGACGCTTGCGGCTGTGCCTTATTACATGCCGCTGGGCAGTGGTGCCGGAACGTTCGAGCGGATTTTCCAGGTTCTGGAGCCGGACAGCCTGCTCAGTGCAAATTACTGGAATCACGCTCACAATGACTGGCTTGAGAGCTTGCTCACCTTCGGTGCCGTTGGCGCAGGCCTAATGGTTGTGGCTGTGTTCGCTTTTGTGGTAGCGGCGACTCGTGTCGGGCGTCTTCCCCGGGGGTACTCCCGCTCCATGGGTGGGGCTGGACTTGTTATCGTGCTGCTGCTGGCCCTGGGAAGCATCGTCGATTATCCGTTGCGCGCTCCGCTGATCTCAGCCTTGTTTGTGCTGGCGTGCGTGTGGGTCGCGAAAAGCCTCGAAACGCCCAGGACGAGCGGCGGCATAGCATGATGGCGAAGCGCGCATTTCTATCAACAGGTATGAAGCTCAAGATGAACGTTGGTCATTTCGCTGCGGTTCTGGTTCTCCCCTCGCTGTTGCTGGCAGGATGCGCCACGTCGAAGCCTTCGGCAGAGCCGGGGACGGCCGTCACGCGCCTGGATCAGCAGGTGATGCCCAATCCGACCCGCGCCGACTTGCCCTTGTCCACCCGCGTCTATGCACTTGGTGCATTCGACGAGATCCGGATCGATGTCTTCGGCATCGAGCAGATGACTGGCCTGACGATGCAGGTCGACGGCGGTGGTCAGATCGCCTTCCCGCTTGTGGGAACGATAGACGCTGCAGGCAAGACCACCGGCGACCTTGCTGCGGAGATAGAGACGGGTCTGCGCCAGGCGCATGTCCGCAACCCGCGGGTGACGGTTAATCTTACGGAAGGGGTCAGCAATGTCTTCACCGTACAGGGAGAGGTCGGAGAGCCCGGGGTTTATCCGATCAAGGGGCGCACGACTCTCATGAGTGCGGTCGCATCCGCTCGCGGCACGACCGAGTTCTCGAAGCTGAAGGATGTCGTTATTCTTCGCACGGTCTCCGGCCAGTCCTATGCCGGCCTCTATGATCTCGGCGCGATACGTGAGGGTGTATACGCCGACCCGGAAATCTTCGCGGGCGACGTCGTGATGGTTGAGGAGTCGCGAGGCCGGCGCCTGTTCCGCGATGTTCTGCAGGCTGCGCCGCTGCTGACTTCGCCCCTGATCATTGCCTTGCAATAGGTCCTGGGCAGCAGATCTAGGCATCTGTTCGATTCAATACGCTCCGTAATGGGCACTACTAGGTCCAGACTAACCTATGAACACCGCGATCAACATGAAATCTGGTTGGCTGACCGAACCGGATCCCAATCTGCCCGCGCAGGAACAGCCGCGCGGCGGTACGTTTGCTCCTTTGCTCCTTCAGTATTGGACGAAGGCGCTGCGGTGGCGATGGATCATGATCGCCATCATCGGCGGCTGTCTGCTGGCGGGCGTGACGATTACTCTTTTGATGCCCAAGCGCTACACGGCTCAGTCGCAGGTTGAGATCAGCCGCGACCAGAAGCAGATCACCAATGTCCAGGGTCTCGAGTCGCAGGAGGCGGGCCGGGATATCGAATTCTACGCAACGCAGTACGCGCTCCTGCAGACGCGCCCACTTGCAGAACGAGTGGTCGCGGACTTGAACCTGCTTGCCAATCCCGCCTTCTTCGTTTCCCAGGGAGAGGGGGACCGGTACGAGGAACTGGTTGAAAACCGTGATCTTGCGACACTGAAGCGAGAAGCGGTGGACTTGCTGCTGTTGAATGTGACGATCGACCCGGTCCGCACTTCGCGCCTTGTGAACGTGCGCTTCACCAGCCAGTCTCCAGAGCTTTCGGCCGCGATTGCCAATGACTGGATCAAGGCGTTCATGGCATCCAACATCGCGCGCCAGTTCGCGTCGACTGCGGATGCGCGTGAGATCCTCGAACAGCGCCTTGCCGTCCTGCGCGACCGGCTTGAACAGTCGGAGCGGCGCGTTGTGAACTATGCGACGAACCAGGGCATCGTGACCCTTGATCAGGCGCGCGACGAGACGGGTCGCTCGATGATAGGTCGCACGCTCGTCGCGACCGACCTGGAAGCGCTGAATGAGGCGCTTAATGGGGCGACCGCTGCGCGGATCGCTGCCCAGGCTCGCACGAATTCAAACCCGGGCGTTTCTTCCGAGGTCATAAACAGCCAGGCGATCGCGCTGTTGCGTCAGCAGCGCGCCGAAGCGGCAGGCAACTATGCGCAGCTGCTCGAGAACTTCGAGCCTGATTTCCCGCAGGCCCGCGAGGCGAAGCGGCGTCTCGACACGCTCGATACGATGCTCGAGCGCGAAGTCTCGCGAATTTCGGGCAATCGCGACGAGGAGTATCAGGAGGCTCTGCGCCGCGAGCAGGAACTGCGGGAACGGGTAACCGACCTGAAGCAGAGGCTCGACAGCCAGCAGCGGGCGAGCATCCAATACGCGATCTTCCAGCGCGAAGCCGACACGAACCGCCAGCTGTACGACGCGCTGCTGCAGCGCTACAAGGAGATCGGCGTTGCCGGGACCGTCGCGGCGAGCAACGTCGCCATTACCGAGCCGGCCGAAGTGCCGCGCCAGCCGTCTTCGCCAAGCCTGTTGATCAATCTCACCATTGCATTGCTGGCCGGCGTGTCGCTCGCCGCACTCACGGTGTTCGTCCTCGACCAGATCGACGAAGGCGTTCACGATCCGACCGAGCTGAAGGCGGAACTGGGTGTTCCTCTTCTGGGTTATACCCCGGCGATCGAGGGAGTGGTTCAGGACGAACTGGCCGACCCGAAGTCCGCGTTCTACGAGGCCTATTTCAGCGTCCGATCGAATCTCAGCTTCGCGACGACCAAGGGCTTCCCGAAATCGCTGATGGTCACCAGCACGCGGGCGGCGGAAGGCAAGAGCTCAAGTTCGCTTGCGCTTTCCGCGGTGCTTGGGCGCACTGGGCGCAGGGTGCTGCTGATCGACGCCGACTTGCGTTCGCCGTCGGTCCACGGCCTGCTCGACCTCACAAATCTGGAGGGTCTCAGCACCGTACTTTCGGGTCAGGAAGATTGGCGTTCCGTGGTGCAGCCGACCTCGCTCAAGAACGTCTCCGTTATCGCGACTGGTCCGATGCCGCCGAATGCCGCTGAATTGCTGAGCGGCGACAGTCTCGATCGCATGCTCGGCGAATGTGCCGCCGAGTACGATCATGTCATCATCGACGCTCCGCCGGTACTGGGGCTTGCCGACGCCCCGATCATCTCCCGTACCGTGGAGGGTGTTGTGCTGATCGTTGAGTACCGCGGTCCCGCTATCCGGACGATCAAGTCGTCCATAGAGCGGCTGCGGCAAGCCCACGGACATATCTTTGGTGCCGTGCTGACCAAGATGCGCACGCGCGACAGCGGGTACGGCTACGGTCGCGGATTCGGTGACGGCTACAGCTACGGCGATGACGAAGATGCGCGCACCACCGTCGCCTGACCGCAGGCGCCGGGGCCGCCGGGGCAGGATCTCTGTAACGCCGGGAGCTGCGATCGCCGCTCTCGGCGCGCTCCTCCTTGCCGGCGTGGCCGCGCGGGATGCGGTGGTGCCTTTCCTCGCGGCTCGCAGCCCGTCGCTGGCACTCAAGCTGGCGCCGCAAAACGCCAGTGCCATTGTCAGCGTGTTCAATTCGGCGATCACGTCGGGGGCTGCCGACGGACAGGAGATCAGCGGCTGGATAGATGCTACGCAACTGGCATTGCGCAGCGATCCGTTGAACGCCCGCGCGCTCCGCATGCTTGCCTATGTGAGCGGGCAGGATGAGGAAGACCTGCCCCGCGTCGAACGGCTTCTGTCACTGTCCGAAAGGGTTTCGCGCCGCGATCCGCTGGCGCAGATGTGGCTCATCGAAAATGCGGTGCGCGATGGGGACGTCGACAGCGCCTTGCGTCACTACGATCGGGCGCTGACCACTCGTCCGTCCAGCGCAGGGCAGCTGGTGCCGGTACTCGCATCGGCTTTGCGTGAACCGCTGGTACGGCAGGCTCTCGTGCCGTATGTGCGCGCTGAGCGCCCTTGGATTGAGCCAATGCTTTCCGTTGCGATCGACCAGGCGCGCGATCTCGATCCGGTTGTGGCCTTCTTCCGCAGCTATGGAGGCGCGCGCGCTGTACCTGGCCATGCCGAACTGGAAGCGCGGCTGCTGGAAAGACTGGCCAAGGCAGGACGGATCGACGACGCAGTGGCATATGCCGCCAGCGCCGGTGCCGACCTGAAGGCTTTCGGGATTACCGAATCCACGATCGACGAACGTTTTCGCCCGCTGGTCTGGACTTTTTACCAGGGTGCAACCGGCGAGGTTTCCGCTGGGCCGGACGGCGAATTGGCGGTGTCGGTCGACAGCAATACCAGGATCGTGGCTGCCACCCGGGTCGTGTCACGACCAGCGGGAAGCTATACGCTGGTGGAAGCAGTGAGCTACGCCGATTCGGCGCGGGCGCCTGAGATCACCTGGACTGCCTACTGCCGCACGGCCGAGGGTTCGCGCCAGTTCTGGACACGTACGTTGCCTGTCGTGCCGGATGCCAGACAAGTAGAGGCGCCTCTCCAGATCCCCAGCGGCTGCTCGGGCGTGCAGTTTGACCTGGAAGTCACGGGCGCTGACGCGATTGGCCGGTCAGAAGTCACGATCAGCAACTTGACGCTGGAAAAACGCTGAGTTCCAAGTGATGCCGCGAGGCCGCCATGATCTTTTTCCGCCGGTGGAGCCGCCGGGGGCAGTGCAGCCGCACGGCCCCGGCCGCTTCGCCATGGCAGCGCGCGTCCTCGACCCGGTCCTGAGCTTTGTCCGTGGGCTTCTGGGGAACTACCGCCGCGAAGTTGCCAACATGGGCTGGTTGTTCTTTGATCGGTTCGCGCGGGTATTTGGCAATTTCGTGATCGGGATACTGGCTGCCCGGCTGCTCGGGCCAGCCAGTTTCGGCGGGATCAGCTATGCGCAGACGGTAATCGCGTTTCTTACCTTGGTCGTGGCGCTTGGCCTCAACGGAGTCGTGATAAAGCGGCTGGTCGATCACCCGGCCGAGGCTGGCAGAACCCTGCTGACTAGCTTTGCCCTCCAGTTCGTGGCGATGCTGGTGGTGACGGCGGCCACTGTTTCCCTCGCACTGTTTGCCCAGGACGACGACCCTTACAGCCGGATCGTGGCGATTGTGGCGTGTGGGCTGATCCTCAGGCCGACCGAAACCTTTCGTTACTGGTTCGAAGCCAACGTGAACGCTCGCCGGGCCGTGATTGCCGATAACGCGGCTTTCCTGATCTCCGGTACCGCAAAGATCGCGGTCCTTTACACGTTCAGGAGCGTCGAGGCCCTGGCCTGGACGCTTGTGGTGGAGCAGCTGCTTGGCGGCATCGGCCTGGCCATAGCCTATGCCACCGACCGGAGCCGGCCGGGCGGGTGGAAGATCGACTTGGGTGTGGCCAAGGAGCTCCTCGTGGGAGCTTGGCCGCTGCTGCTCTCCGGGCTTGCGATCGCCATTTACATGCGGATCGACCAGTTCGTCATCATGTCGATGCGCGGGGCCACGGAAATGGGCATGTATGCTGCCGCGGTGCGCTTCAGCGAGATGTTCTACGTCCTCCCGACGATCCTCGCGACATCCTTCTTCCCACGATGGCAGGCGATGATGCGGGATTCGGGCGGCGAGCACTCCGCAGCCATTCGCACGGCGATGTACTGGATGGTCGGCATCAGTGCAGTCATCGCTGTTGCCCTTACCCTGCTGGCCGGGACAGCAATTCAGTTTCTCTACGGGGAGCCTTATGCCCGCGCGGTGCCGGTGCTCCAGGTTCACATCTGGACCGGCGTATTCGTAAGCATCGGGATTCTCGGCAACCAGTGGTACCTTTCACATGGACTGCAGAGCTGGACGCTGCTCTTCACCGTTCTGGGCGCGGCGGCGAACTTCGGGACCAACCTGCTGTTGGTGCCTGCGCTGGGTGCGGTCGGCGCAGCAATCGCGTCTCTCTGCGCGCAGATTATCTCCACCTTCCTCGCCGACGCGCTGAGTGCGAAGACGCGGCCGCTGTTCTTTATCAAGCTTGAGGCGCTGGTGTGGCCGCTGGCCGTATTGCGACGCAGGCTGTACCCGGCCGCAAAGTCAGAAGGCCCTGCATCGTGAACACCAATGATCTTCCGGTTCTCTTCATCGTTTTCAACCGCAAGGACACCTCGCTCGAGGTCCTGAGCGCCATTAGCGATGCGCGGCCGACCCGGCTCTATGTTGCCGGAGACGGCGCGCGTGCGGACCGACCGGGGGAGGCCGAGCAGATCGAGGAGGTCCGCCGTGCCGTCCTCGAGGCGATTGACTGGCCCTGCGAGGTCAGAACCCGGTTCCAGGATGAAAACCTCGGCTGCCGCCGCGGAGTAATCGCCGCCATCGACTGGTTCTTCGCCAACGAGGAAGAAGGGATCATCCTTGAAGACGACGTCGTGCCGTCGCCGGACTTCTTCCGCTTCTGTGCTGAGATGATCGAACGATATCGCGACGAGCCGCGCGTCATGATGGTGTCGGGGTTCAATCCGCTGGGGGCGGGGGTTCGATCATCCACCTATCTGTTTTCCAGTCTCGGCTCGATTTGGGGATGGGCAAGCTGGCGCGACGCGTGGGCGCGCTATGACGTTGGCATGACCGGGTGGAATCCAGCCCTCGCAACCCGGCTGCGGCAGCGACACGGGCGAGCGACGGCACGCTATCTCAGTCATATGTTTGACTTCCACCTGAGGCACAACGTCGACACGTGGGACACCCAGTGGACGTTCACCATCCAGGCACATGACGGGCTTGCGGTTCTGCCGGAAGCCAACCTTATTCGAAACATCGGCGTGGTAGGAACGCACTCCAGTATCGAAACGCGCAATCACAACGTCGCCCATGGTGAGATTATCTGGCCGCTTGCGGCTAAAACCCGCGAACCGATAGACGATCCGGAGTATCGCAAACGCCTGACGGAGGAGATCCTTGGTTCCGCGATGCTCGTCTCCGCCCTTTCCCAGACTGCTCGAAAACTGCGCCTGCATCGGCTGGCCAAGTGGGTCTACCAAACCTTTCGCAAGATGAGGAACCGCCCGCGTGTCTGAATGGATGAGCGTTGCGAGCGACCTGCCTCGCGATCCGATGCCGCGCGAGGTGCACGGCTTGTTGAACGGGCGGCGCATTTCGGCGCCCCTCGGGCAGGGGATTTGCGCCCTCGGCGAGGCGCGCTGCCGCACCATCTGGCGGAGCATCTGAAATGGCGACGCATGCGCTTCCGGGCGCATCTGCTCCGGTGGATGTGCAGACCGGGCCCCGAGGCCTGGCGAAATGGGCCACGTTCCACAATCTCATTCTCGCGATCTGTATCGCCATCCTGGGCTTGCGGCTCTGGACCATCTTTCAGGGAGGAGGCTGGGCGGATCGGGCCCAGTTCTTTGGCGAAGGTGACCTGCGGCCAAACCTGATCGACTTCGTATTCAGTGAAATTCTGGTCAATTATCTCGTCGTTCGGGTCATCGCATTCCGCTACAGTACCGTCGTGTATGGGCTGCTGGTTCTCTCTGCCTTCGCCTATTTTACGCGTGTTCCTCTAATTCTTCTTACAGTTGCCATCTTCTTTTCGGCGGGGATTACCAAGCGTGCGAAGGTCGTTTTGGGAGCGGCAGCGCTCTCGATGTCGGTCTTGCTGCTATACATCCGCTTCGGGGAAGCCATCGTTTACGGGGAGGCGACGGCCACCTTCTTCCTCACCTATCCGCTTATCGGCATTGCTCGCCTGCTCGAGACGCCACAGATCTACGATCCCACGGCGCTGCAGTATCTGGGCTTGTTCTTCAAACCGCTCGATGCGGTGCTGTTCGTGGTCGACTACATCCAGCAGTACGACGGCGAACTTTCGCCGGGTCGATTCGTCGGCATAGATCTGACGCGGTTCGTCTACATCCAGAGCCTGCAAAGCGCATATAACGCCTTCGGGACGGTCCTTTACCCCTTCATCCTGATCGCAGGATGGACGATCGGGCCAATTCTGTTCGTGCTGTTCATCATGTTCCAGTATCTGATGTACAAGTTCGCGACGCAAAGCGAGGTGATCAGTCGGCGCTTCCTTTATGTTCTTCTTACAACCGGTGTGCTATTCTCCTGGGCGTCGCCTTTTGTCTGGCTCGCACCGCTCCTCTTCACCAAATTCACCAATCGGTCGCAGAAATGATGGCGACCCGCGCGACCGGTGGCGCCCCGGACACTTCGGACAGACTTATTCTCGACAGCATCATCTTCGGTCTGCAGAGATTTGGGGGAATTTCGAACTTTTGGTCTCGTCTGGTCGAAGCGACGGGCAAGTCAGGCGTGTTCCCCGCTGCAGAGCTGCTGCTCCCGCGAACCTTACGCGCGCATCAGATGCCGGACCTGACCGGTTTTTCCGTGCGTCGCGAAACGACCCCTACTGCTGCGGCCCGTTACCTGCCTGTGCCGTCCGCGTCTCGTGGAGCGACATTTCACACGTCGTACTATCGAACTCCGTTCGGCCCGGTCGATCGCTACCTGACATCCGTCTATGACTTTACATATGAGCGGTATTTCGAAGGATGGTCCAAAAGGGTTCACCACTTCCAGAAGCGCAACAGTATTCTTGCGGCAGACATGGCGATCTGTAACTCCGCATCGACCCGTGCGGACCTTCTTTCATATTTCCCGCAGGTAGATCCCGCGCGTACATGTGTGGTGCCGCACGGGGTGGATCAGCAGATGTTTTATCCTGATCCGGAGACGCAGCCGGGCAGGCCTTATGTCCTCTTCATCGGCCAGAGGGTCGGGTACAAGCGGTTCGACCTGGCAATCTCAACCGTCGAGCGGCTGCCCGATATAGCACTGGCGGTCGCAGGGCCCCACCTGACCCAGGCGGAAAAGGCGCACCTGGAATTGCGCCTGCCGGGACGGTGGACCGAGCATGCTGCGGTAAGCTCCGAAAAGCTTCGGCGGCTATACAGCAGCGCGTATGCCTTTGTGTTCCCGTCCGACTACGAAGGATTTGGGTTGCCGATTCTGGAGGCGATGGCATGCGGCTGTCCTGTCGTTGCCGCTAATCGTTCGTCCTTTCCCGAGGTTACCGGCACTGCTGCGCTGCTGGCTGACGCACAAGACCCGGACGCTTATGCGACGCTGCTTCGCCGCCTCGAGAACGAAGATCGGCGCAATGAGCTGATCGAGGCCGGTCACCGGCGCGCCGATCTGTTCAACTGGGACAGCGCATCCGCCCAGATATGGGAGCTCTACCGTTGACCGACATGCAGCCTGAAGACGGAACCTCACCCGGTCGCATGCAAGACGGACGCAGCCTGTGATTCATCTGATCTATCCCCACCGCGCTCGCGACGCCGCACCGGACGTCATCGGTCACACTCTCCTGACGGAGCTCGGCCGGGACTGGCCGGTTACAACGCACGATTTCGACCGCACGTACACGATCAGGCCGGAGCCGGGAGATGTACTCATCGGTCACGCACACGCGGTTTCCCGAACGGTTTTTCGACGATCGTTGCAGGAACCGGGCTGGTCCCGGCGGATATTGCTTCAGCCATACAATACCGACTGGCAGCAAGTCGGCTTCCTCGACGATGTCGTCGATCACTGCGACCTTTTTCTCGCGATTACCGGCCGCTACTGGTTTGAGCACCCGAGCGCGGAGACGCGGCGGTGGATGCCGAAGATGGTTCATCTGGATCTTGCGGTGAACCGCGCACGATTTCCCCGGCTGCGCGAGACGGCTGCACCCAAGGGGGCGAGAAAGTTCCTATATATAGGTAACGACCACCCGGGGAAGAACTTGCAGTATCTGGACCGAATTGCGGGAGAATGGAGCGGCGGCACGATCGACTGGGCCGGGCGGGGCAAGCCGCTGCGTAACGTCCGCTCCCTGGGATTTGTCGACTTCTCATCGGAAGCAGGGCGCCGCCTGATCGCCCAGTACGACTTTATGATCACTGTCGGCCGCGCCGATGCCAATCCGACCTCTGTCCTCGAAGCGATGAGCTGGGGCCTTACTCCGGTTTGCACGCCAACGAGCGGCTATGTTGGGGAACCATCGATCGTCAACGTCCCCACCGATGACGTGAGGGGAGCATGCAAGGTCCTGGACGATCTGCAGTTTGCAGAAGAATCCGAGGCCATTGTCGCAAGGCGCCGCCTTGCTGATGCACGCCTGACGGAGCACTACAACTGGGAGCGTTTCGTCGGGCAAGTTCGTGAGGCGATCCGCTCTGATGCGTCGCCGGCGATCGCGCGGCGCGAGACCCCGCGAACCGTCAGCGGCGGCACGGATCTAGGCATGGCAGCGAAGCTGCTCGTCCGGAACATCCTCTACCGTCTGGAGGCACGCTTTCCCCAGTTAGGGGTGAACGGCCCGGTGGTGACGCAAATTCGTAATTTTTTCAGGCGCTGACTGGACACCCGTATCGTTCTGGCGGAAACCTCTGTAAGGCGCCTTGCTCTCGAAAATGCCTGCAACAAGTGTGGCAGATTTCGAGAGGGACTTCGGTGAAGGGCAAGAATTTTCAATGGGTAAGGTTGTATCGATCACTGGGATCACCGGACAGGATGGTTCCAGTCTTGCCGAGTTGCGCCTGAAAAAGCAGTCCGAAGTTCGTGCCGCCGTGGGCCGCTCTTGGTCTGCCGATTTCAAGCTGATCGGCCATGCAGTGGGCCAGCACGACTCGACGTGCAAGCTCGTTCGCCGAGCTGGCGAGTATCTCGTCATTGCTGCGAAGTACCCGCAGCTACGCGATAGTGGATTTGCCTTGGTAGCCAGCCGATGATGACGCCCGCCGTTTCCGCGAATGAGCTGGATGGTGAGGGTGTGTCGGCCGACCCGGACAGCACCATCGCCTGCCGCCTCTGCGAGGCTCCGGCCGCTGCGACGTTCACGCTCCGGCTTATCGAAAAGCACGTCGTTACCTTCTACCGCTGCAGCGGGTGTGGCTCACTGCAGAGCGAGGAGCCATACTGGCTGGACGAGGCCTATGCGAATTCGAACCTGGCTCGGATCGATACGGGGGCTGCGCAGCGGAATCTCACCAACCTGTCGGCGGTGTACACGTGGGCCCGCATCTCCGGCACACGCACGATATTTGATTTCGGTGGCGGCGATGGGCTGCTGTGCCGTCTGCTCCGTGATTATGGCCTCGATGCTCGAATGGAGGACCGCTACGCTGTCGCAGGATATGCGCAGGGAGTCCCGACGGAGCGTCCGCGCCGGCCGGTCCTGTACACTGCGTTCGAAGTGCTTGAGCACTTCGCTCATCCGCAGACGGATCTGGAAGCTCTTTTCGCCGCCCGGCCGGAATCGCTCCTCGTCACAACCGCTTTCTACGAGGGGCAGGGGCCCGACTGGTGGTATCTTGCACCAGCGTCCGGGCAGCACGTCTTTTTCTACTCGAAAGACGCGATGCGCCTGATCGGCAAGAGGTTCGGCTACTCAGTCCGCTTTCTCGGGAAGTACACGCTTTTCGACAGGGTTCCGCGGAACGCCGCTACGAAAGCGCTGACGGGGAGCATGCTCAACATCGTTGGCATCCGCGCCATCCGCACCCTCCTGATGCTCCTCCCCGCGACGGGAGCAGCGCGCGATTTCAAGCGGCTGACGGACGAAAAATCTCCCTGACCGGCCGATCGACGCCACTTCCGGGGTAGCCGCCGCAAGGCCGCCCAGAAACCGACGCCGCGCCCATGACAACAGGCTCGGCGAGAATACCGAAGACAGGACTATGTTGAATATGGCACGCAAGGGTTACGGTCGACGTCGCGTTCTGGTGACAGGTGGTGCCGGGTTCCTGGGATCGCACCTGATCGACCGCCTGATCGAGCGTGGGGATGAGGTTCTGTGCGTCGACAATCTGTTCACCGGGCAGAAGCAGAACCTCGATCATCTCCATGGCAATCCGGCCTTCGAGTTCATCCGCCACGATGTCACATTCCCGCTCTATGTGGAGGTGGACGAGATCTACAATCTCGCTTGCCCGGCGTCGCCTGTTCATTACCAGCACGATCCCGTCCAGACGACCAAGACCAGCGTACTCGGCGCGATCAACATGCTCGGCCTGGCCAAGCGGTTGCGGTGCAAGATCTTCCAGGCTTCGACGAGCGAAGTCTACGGTGACCCGACCGTCCACCCCCAGCGGGAGGAGTACTGGGGCAACGTCAATCCGGTCGGCGTGCGATCCTGCTACGATGAGGGCAAGCGGTGCGCAGAAACCCTGTTCTTCGACTACCGGCGACAGCATGACCTGCCGGTCAAGGTTGCCCGCATCTTCAACACCTATGGTCCCCGGATGCATCCATCGGACGGGCGCGTAGTGTCGAACTTCGTGATGCAGGCGCTGAAGGGAGAGCCCATCACCATTTATGGCGATGGTTCGCAGACGCGTTCGTTCTGCTATTATTCGGATCTCATCGACGGTTTTCTGCGACTGATGGACACCCCTGACGACTTCACCGGGCCTGTAAATCTGGGCAACCCGTCGGAGTTCACTATCCGCGAACTGGCCGAGCAGGTAATTGCGCTCACTGGTTCGAAGTCGAAGATACATTCGTTGCCGTTGCCGCAGGACGATCCGAAGCAGCGCCAGCCCAACATCGAACTGGCACGGCGCGAACTCGGGTGGGAGCCGCAGGTCGCGCTCAACGAGGGGCTTCGTCATACGATTGCCTACTTCGACAAGCAGATGAGCGAAGAAGGCCTGGCCGAAGCGGCGATATAGTGCTTGGCGAACCGGCCGCCACTCGCCTAGACGAATTCACGATGTCGACCGCTTGTCCGCCGCGAATGCGCAATTACGCCGCTGCTCTCCTCTGTTGTGTTCTCGCCGCCTGTTCGGACTCCCTGCCCGAGGGGGCGTGGCAGGATGCAGCAGCGCAACCGGAGGCCGCTCAAGCCGTGAGCGCCGAGCAGCGCCGTGCGGCGAATGCTCTTTCGTTCGGCGACCAGCAGGCGCTGGAGGATGCCGGCTCTCCCTACCTCCGCGCCCTGGCTTGCCGTGAAGCCATCGCTTCGGTCGTCGGTCGGCTGCAGGAGTCGGGGCTGGTGTCCGAACCGCAGCTTGCACTGCTCGACCGTGCTCGCGGGATCTATGCCAGCCGGGTGGAAGCGGCTGGGCCGCAGCCCGAAGCGCGCCCCGCAGAATCGGAGGGCGAATCAAACGCCGAAGCGGCGGTCGATCCGGCAGCCGCGATGGGCTCAAAGGCGCAGCTGGCGATCGCCTGCCTTCAGCGATTGCAGTAGCGGAACGACTTGCAGCAGAAGCTCACGATCGAGTTAGGTCGAGTTTTCCGCTGGTCTAATCGAAGGTGAGTGAGGCAGGCGCCGGTGAGCCAGACGCCGGTGAGCCAGGCGTTTCGGGCGCCTCTGCTCTTCGGCGCCCCTTTGCCAGCCTCTAATCGTTAGCCACTCAACCGCGCTCCCCCTCCGGCTGTCATCACCCCTGAAGCTTGGCGAGCTGATGATCATGAGGCGCCGAGTTCAGCCGGTCCCGATCGACCCGGCAAGATGTATCTCGAACAAGCGAAGCCAAATCGCTTGGGCCAAGCCTGCGGCCAGCGGATCCCGCGGAATAGAGCTTCTTTGTTTACATGCAGCTGCGCGCAGCGCTGCGCATGAACAGGGCGTCTTCGCACGTCCGGCCCGCTGCGGACCAGTTCGATTACGTCCGTCCGGAGGCTTCGATCCGTTCCCGATGGCAGGTCGGGAAATCTTCGCTCAGCAAAGCGACGATCCTGTCGGCCACGACTTCGGGTGGCTTCACGGCTTCGGGATCTTCACCCGGGAAGGCGCGCGCGCGCATGGCCGTGCGGGTACCGCCGGGATCGAGGATGGCAACCCGCGTCTCGGAGATCCGCTGAACTTCGTGCGCGTAGGTCAGGAGCAGGGTATCGAAAGCCGCCTTGCTTGCCCCGTAAGCGCCCCAGAAAGCCCGCGCTTCCGAACCGACAGAGCTCGTCATCCCGATGACCCGCCCTTGTTGTCCGCGCTTCAGCAAGGGATCAAAGTTGACCAGCAGAGCCTGCGTCGCAAGTACGTTGAGCGTCAGAGCCCGGTTGAACTCGCGCTGCTCGATGTGCGTCACAGGAGTGAGCGTGGGCAAGATTGCAGCGTTGATGACCAAAATGTCGAGTCGATCCCACCGTTCCGCGACAGCGTTGGCAAGGCGCGCTATCGAATCGCTTTCGGTCAGGTCCATCGGCGCGATCGTCGCCGCCCCACCATTCTGGTGAATTGCCTCCTCGACCTGCTCAAGGTCGCCGGCGTTGCGGGCAGTAATCACGACGTGGGCCCCGGCCGCGGCCAAGGCCTTGGCCGTGGCGGCGCCAATGCCGCGGCTTGCACCGGTGACGAGGGCGATCCGCCCCTCAAGCGGCTTGTTGCCAGACATCAGGCGACCTTGTTGGCCGGGCGGTCGAACGCGGGGTGATCGGCCCGGGCGGCAAGATCGGTCAGGCGCGTCGGATAATCCCCCGTGAAGCAGGCATCGCAGTACTGTGGGCAGGCGTTGTTGCGCTGTTCGTGCCCGACTGCGCGGTAGAGCCCGTCGATCGAGACGAACGCCAGACTGTCGGCCTGGATGAATTCACACATCGCGTCGACATCCATTCGCCCGGCGAGAAGCTTGGAACGTTCCGGAGTATCCACCCCGTAGTAGCAGCCATAGCCGGTCGGCGGGCTGGCGACGCGGAAGTGCACTTCCTTCGCGCCGGCATCCCGCATCATCTGGACGATCTTCAGGCTGGTGGTGCCGCGCACAATCGAATCGTCGATCAGTACGATGCGTTTGCCTTCCACCAGCAGGCGGTTGGCGTTGTGCTTGCGCTTCACGCTGGAATGGCGCGCGCCTTCCGAAGGCTGAATGAAGGTCCGCCCGACATAGTGGGAGCGGATGATGCCGAGTTCGAATGGGATACCCGATTGCTGCGAAAACCCGATTGCAGCAGGAACCCCGCTGTCCGGCACCGGCACCACCAGATCGGCATCGGCCATGGCTTCGATGGCCAGCTGAACGCCGATCTGCTTGCGCGATTCGTACACTGAGCGCTTGTTGAGGATGGAATCCGGTCGGCTGAAATAAACATGTTCGAAGATGCAAGGCCGCGGCGAAATGGTGCCGAAGGGATGATGGCTCCGGACATTGCCGTCAAAGTCGATCTGCAGCAGTTCCCCGGGTTCTACCGCACGGACGAATTCGGCCCCCACCACGTCCAGTGCCACCGTTTCGCTGGCGAACACGGTCGCATCGCCCAGCTTGCCCATGACGAGCGGCCGGATGCCGAGCGGATCGCGGCAGGCGATCATCCCTTCCGGCGTCATGCAGATGAGCGAGTAGGCGCCTTCGACCAGGCGCAGCGCGTCCACGAACCGGTCCAGCAGCGTGGGATACCGGCTGGTTGCAACAAGGTGGATAATCACCTCGGTATCCGAGGTGGACTGGAAGATGGCGCCCTTGCGGACGAGGTCGGCGCGGAGTTGCCCGCCGTTCGAGATATTGCCATTGTGCGCAACGGCAAAGCCACCGGTCGCCAGATCGGCATAAAGCGGCTGCACGTTACGAAAGCCTGATCCACCGGTGGTGGAATAGCGGACGTGCCCCGCCGCCATCATCCCGGGCAGTTCCGCGATTGTTTCTCCGCTGGCGAAGTTGTCCGCCACGTGGCCAAGCCCCTTGTGGGAGAAGAATTCACTCCCGTCGAAGCTGGTAATGCCGACGGCTTCCTGTCCTCGATGCTGGAGGGCATGAAGGCCAAGCGCACAGATGGCCGCGGCATCCATCGCGCCGATCAGGCCGAAGACGCCACATTCCTCGCGCAGTTTGTCGCCGTCGAGGTCGCGTAAAGGATCGGTGAAGTTCATCGTTCCCCGTGGGAATTGCTGCCGCGTCCCAATGGGGACGAACGAGCGGGTTTGCAAGGAGGCGGTCGGTTTATCACCGGCAGGATGAACCGGGCGAATATGAAACGGGACGGAGGATCGGGCTCCGTCTCAGGCGCGTGCGGGGCCCACCGCGCGGGGTTTGCGAAACCGCAGCGCGATCATCAGCACGAACGGCCAGAAGAGCGTGCTGACGATGTCGAGGGTCGTGTCGGGCCACTTCCAGCCCCCGTAGTTGATCCTGTCCAGGACCTCATTCCCGATCTCTGCGACGCAGACGAAAGCGAAAGGAACGGGCGAAGCGAGCGAATAACCTGTTACCAGGCGAGCGGCCAGCATGACGGCCAAACCGGCATGGACGTGCAGAAGCGTATCGGAAGCGCCCGTGCTGTCACCGATCCACGCGATCAGCCGCCCATATTCACCTACAAGATACATACGATGCTCAACCCGCAAGCTCACTCATGTAAAGCGGCGTCTGAGCTGGGGCACAAGGCCCGTTACCGAGCGCGGCGAAGGAACGCAGGTACTTAGATAAAATGGTCGGGGAGAGAGGATTCGAACCTCCGGCCCCTGCCTCCCGAAGACAGTGCTCTACCAGGCTGAGCTACTCCCCGACCGGCGCCCGCACAGGCGGACGAAGGCAGAGCCGGGCCTATAGGCACGAGGAAGCGGGCTGGCAAGCAGGCAATTGCACCGCTAGATAGTATCGATGGCTACCACTTTTCGCCCGACCGATTCCGGCAACCCGCGCCACTATGAATGGCAGTATCTCGATCTCATGCGCGAGGTCTGGCGCCGGGGAAGCGAGCGGATCGACCGCACCGGGATCGGGACTCGCTCCCTTTTCGGGGCAACGATGCGCTTCGATCTGTCCGAGGGGCGGATGCCGCTGATCACGACCAAGCGAGTCTGGTGGAAGACCGCGACCCGCGAAATGCTGTGGTTTCTGACCGGCGAAACCAACATCCGCCCTCTGCTTGAGCAGGGCGTCACCATCTGGAGCGACTGGCCGCTGGCGCGTTATCGCCGGGAAACGGGAGAGGACATCGCGCAGGGCGAGTTCGAGCGGCGAATCGTCGAAGATGCCGGTTTCGCCGCTCGCTGGGGCGATCTCGGCCCGGTCTATGGGAAGCAATGGGTCGACTGGCCAACTTACGAACCCGCAGGCGAAGGGCTTTACCGGGAGGGGCAGGGGATTAACCAGGTTGCGCAGGTAGTGGAAAGCCTGCGAACGAATCCGGGTAGCCGCCGCCACATCATCGAAGGCTGGAATGTCGCCGAACTGGATCGGATGGCGCTGCCTCCCTGCCACAAGACTTACCAGTTTCACGTCGCCGAGGGACGGCTCAACGGTCTGCTGTTCCAGCGCAGCTGCGACCTGGCGCTGGGCGTGCCGTTCAATCTCTGGTCGGCTGCGTTGTTGCAGCGGATGCTGGCGGAGCAGGCGGGGCTTGAGCCCGGCGAGTTCGTCTGGATGGGCGGTGACGTCCACTTGTACCTCAACCATGCAGAACTGGTGGAGGAACAATTGAGCCGAGAGCCTGCGGGTGACCCACGGCTTGCGATTACACGCTGCCCGCCTTCCATCTTCGAATACCGGATCTCGGATTTCGAGGTCACGGACTATCACCCGCAGGGCGCGATTTCCGCGCCGATCGCGGTTTGATCGCGAGTCAGCGGTGGTAGTCGAGATACCAGTCGACGAAAGCGGAAACGCCTTCCTCTATGTGCACGGTGGGCGTGAAGCCGGTAAGCGCACGCAGCAGGCTGATGTCGCCAAAAGTCTGCGGCACGTCGCCCCGCTGCATCTCCGTCAGGTTCAGTCCGGCCGTTCGGCCCAGCCGGCGTTCGATTACCGAGATGAAGTCCATCAGCCGAATCGGTGTGCCGTTCGCGACGTTGATGATCCGGAACGGCGCTGTGGGAGAAAGGGTGTCCCGAGCCGATTCGCCGGGCACCCTGTTCGCTTCCGCCGGAGCAATCGACACGAGCCTCCCAAGTGCTTCAACCACGTCGTCGATGAACGTGAAGTCGCGCGCCATGTCGCCACCGCCGTAGACATCGATCGAATGCCCCTGCCGGATCGCCTTTACAAACCGGAACAGGGCCATGTCCGGGCGGCCCCATGGGCCATAGACCGTGAAGAAACGAAGGACCGTGGTCGGTATCTGGAACATGTAGGCATAGGAATGGGCCATCACCTCCATGCCCTTTTTGGTCGCGGCGTAGAGGCTGAGCGGCTCGTTGGAGCAGTCGCTTTCCGAAAACGGCAGGCGCTCACTTGCGCCGTAGATGCTGGAGGTAGACGCGATGAGCAGGTGCTTCGGGGGCTGCTTGCGCGCAAGTTCCAGCACGTTGCACGATCCGAGCAGGTTGCTTTCCACGAAAGTACGCGGCGCCTCTCGCGAATAGCGCACGCCCGCCTGCGCAGCGAGGTGGACGATGACGTCCGGGGGAGCATCCGCCGCTCCTTCCAGCGCGGCACGGTCTTCCAGCCTGCCCGCGACGTGCCGATAGCCTTCCATCGCGCAGAGCCGGTCGAGCCGCGCATGCTTCAGCCGGACGTCGTAGTAGTCGGTCAGCCCGTCGAAGCCGGTGACCGCGTGACCCGCCGAAAGCACCCGCCGGGCCAAGTGGAAACCGATAAAACCTGCCGTTCCGGTGATGAGAAAGCGCATCGATCCACGGCTCCCGTTCGGCCCTTGCACGGCACCTTAAGCAGCGGGCCTCGTTTCACAACCGCGGCCGCCCAGCGCATGAGAGGCGGAGAAAGCCTGTGACGGAAGAGTTATGACCAAGGGCGAAGACAGAAAAAACCGGCCGGGGCTGTCGCTCCATGTGCCGGAACCCAAGTTCCGTCCCGGCGACAAGGTGGATTTCACCCACCTTGCGATCCCCGAGGCAGGCGACCAGCCGCGGCCGGATGAATCCTGCGCAGCTTCGGAGACATTCCCGCTCTGCACCGACTTGGTCCGCGTGCTGGATGATGAAGGGAAGGCGTGCGGCCCGTGGGACCCGCGCCTGTCGCCGGACCGGGTGCGCGCAATCTTGCGTGACATGGCGCTGGTCCGTGCATTCGATGAACGGATGTACCGCGGGCAGCGGCAGGGAAAGACCAGCTTCTACATGAAGTCGACCGGTGAAGAGGCGACCTCGGTCGCTGCCGCCCACGCGCTCGCTTCCGACGACATGGTGTTTCCCAGCTACCGCCAGCAGGGTGTGCTGATCGCGCGCGGCTATCCGCTGATCGAAATGGTCAACCAGATCTATTCGAATCGCGGGGACAAGCTGAAGGGCCGGCAGCTGCCGATCATGTATTCCAGCCGAGACCACAGCTTCTTCAGCATCTCCGGCAATCTGGCGACGCAGCTTCCCCAAGCGGTCGGCTGGGCGATGGCGAGCGCCATCCGGCACGACAGCCGCATTGCCGCAACCTGGATCGGGGAAGGCTCCACGGCGGAAGGGGATTTCCACTCTGCCTTGACCTTCGCCACGGTCTACAACGCGCCGGTGGTGTTCAACATCGTGAACAACCAATGGGCGATTTCCAGCTTTTCCGGATTTGCCGGGGCTGAGCGCACCACATTCGCGGCAAGGGCAATCGGGTATGGCGTTGCCGGGCTGCGCGTCGACGGCAACGATCCTCTCGCGGTCTATGCGGCGCAGCGCTGGGCGGCAGACCGCGCCCGGTCGAACGCCGGGCCGACCCTGATCGAATTCTTCACCTATCGCGCGGAAGGCCATTCCACGTCCGACGATCCTTCGGCCTACCGCTCTGCGCAGGAGCGGGAGGAGTGGCCGCTGGGCGATCCGATCATGCGGCTGAAGAACCACCTGATCGCGCTGGGCGAGTGGACGGAAGAGCAGCACGCGGAGATGGACCGTGAACTGGCAGAGCGCGTGAAGGCCGCAACCAAGGAAGCCGAGGAGAACGGAATTCTCGGCCACGGCCTGCACCATCCGTTCCACACCATGTTCGAGGACGTGTTCGAGAAACTGCCGTGGAACCTTGAAGAACAAAGCGAGCAGGCAATCCGGGAAAGGAACATCAAGTGGCCGGAATAGAGGAAGAGCCGGTCAGCCTGGCCGAAGCGCCCGTCCGCAGTCTGTCGATGATCGAGGCGATCAACGACGCGCTCGACATCATGCTGGAGCGTGATCCCGACGTGATCCTGCTGGGAGAGGACATCGGCTATTTCGGCGGTGTGTTCCGCGCCACGGCTGGTCTGCAGCAGAAACACGGGAAGACCCGGGTGTTCGACACGCCGATCAGCGAAGGCGGGATCATCGGCGTAGCCGTGGGGATGGGGGCCTACGGTCTGAGGCCAGTGCCGGAAATCCAGTTTGCCGATTATATCTATCCCGGGCTCGACCAGCTGATCAGCGAGGCGGCACGGCTGCGCTATCGTTCGGCCGGGGAATTTATCGCGCCGATGACGGTGCGTTCTCCTTTCGGCGGGGGAATTTTCGGCGGGCAGACGCACAGCCAGAGCCCGGAAGCGCTGTTTACCCACGTTTCCGGCCTGAAGACGGTGGTGCCGAGCACGCCGCACGATGCCAAGGGGCTGCTGATCTCCGCGATCGAGGACAACGACCCGGTGATCTTCTTCGAACCCAAGCGGATCTACAACGGGCCGTTCGACGGGTATTACGACAAGCCGACGAAGCCGTGGAAGGGCCATCCCGGCGCCCGGGTGCCGGAAGGCTACTATTCCATCCCGCTCGGCAAGGCGCACACCGTGCGTTCCGGCAGCGCAATGACGGTGCTCGCCTACGGCACGATGGTGCATGTCGCCGAAGCCGTGTGCCGAGACAAGGGCGTGGACGCGGAGATCATCGACCTGCGCACGCTCGTCCCGCTCGACATCGAGGCTGTGGAAAACTCTGTGGAGAAAACCGGCAGATGTCTGGTCGTCCACGAAGCGACCCGGACATCCGGCTTCGGCGCTGAGCTTGCGGCACTGGTGCAGGAGCGGTGCTTTTATCATCTGGAAGCTCCGGTCGAACGCGTGACCGGCTTCGACACCCCTTATCCCCACAGCCTCGAATGGGCGTACTTCCCCGGGCCGATCCGCATCGGCGAGGCTATCGACCGGCTTATGGAGGCCTGATTTGGCACGTTTTGCATTCAACCTGCCCGATATCGGGGAAGGCATAGCCGAGGCGGAAATCGTCGACTGGCACGTGAAGGTCGGAGACCGGATCGAGGAAGACGGCCGTATTGCCGACATGATGACCGACAAGGCGACGGTCGAGATCGAGAGTCCGGTCTCCGGTACGATCGTTGAGCTGGCGGGTGAGGTGGGGGATCGGATCGCCATCGGCTCTCCGCTCGTGGTGCTGGAGGTGGAAGGCGAGTTGCCGGATGAGGCAGCGGAAGCCCCCGCGCCGAAGGCCGCTGCCGTCGAACGCCGGATAGAAACCGAGACCTCTGACGCCAGCGACGAGAAGGACGCGCGTCCGCAGCCGGGCGGTGAGAAGACGAGAGCCTCGCCCGAACCCGCTCCTCCCGAACCTGTGCAGAAAACCGAATCGGCGTCTGCCGGGGCGGAGCGCGAGGAACGCCCCGCCAAGGTGCTCGCCAGTCCCGCCGTCCGCAAGCGGGCGAAGGACCTGGGCATCGATCTGGGTGAGGTGCGCCCGGCAGAGGACGGCCGCATCCGGCATTCCGACCTCGATGCCTTCCTGTCGTATGGCGCGGCTCAAGGCTATGCGCCCGCGGGAGCGGCCCGGGCGGATGAGACGATCAAGGTGATCGGGCTGCGGCGCCGGATCGCCGAGAACATGGCTGCGTCCAAACGCCACATTCCGCATTTCTCCTACGTAGAGGAGTGCGACGTGACGGAGCTTGAAAAGCTCCGGGCGGATCTCAACGCCAATCGCGGCGGCAAGCCGAAGCTTACCCTTCTGCCGTTGCTGATCACCGCGATCTGCCGCGCGTTGCCCGACTTTCCGATGATCAATGCCCGCTACGATGATGAGGCGAACCTGGTCACCCGGCACGGCGCGGTGCACATGGGGATCGCCACAATGACCGATGCGGGGCTGATGGTGCCGGTAATTCGCAACGCACAGGCGCAGAACCTGTGGCAGCTGGCGAGCGGGATTGCTCGTCTGGCGGAGGCGGCGAGGAACGGGACAGCGAAGTCGGACGAGCTTTCCGGCTCGACCCTGACCGTCACTTCACTGGGCCCCTTGGGCGGCGTTGCCTCCACCCCGGTGATCAATCGGCCGGAAGTGGCGATTATCGGGCCCAATCGGATCGTCGAACGCCCGATGTTCGTGCCGGACGGAATGGGCGGAGAGCGAATCGAGAAGCGCAAGCTGATGAACATTTCCATCAGCTGCGATCACCGGGTGGTCGATGGTTACGATGCGGCGGCCTTCGTGCAGGCGGTAAAGACGCTGATCGAAACGCCTGTCCTGTTGCTGGCCTAGACCGAAGCGAGCAACTCCACGATCCGTTCGGCGCTGCGACCATCGCCGAACGGATTGCGCGCCCGTGCCATCTCTGCATGCGCCGCAGGATCGTCCAGCAGGCGGAACGTCTCCGCGACGATTCGATCCGGATCGGTGCCCACCAGCCGGGCCGTTCCCGCCTCGATTCCCTCCGCCCGTTCGGTCGTCTCGCGCATGACCAGCACCGGCGTGCCAAGGGCAGGCGCTTCTTCCTGCACGCCGCCGCTATCGGTCAGCATGAGACTGGAAATCTGCAAAAGCCGGACGAACTGCGGATAATCGAGCGGGTCCACCAGCGCGATGTTTGGCACGTTCGTCAGCTTCGATTCGATCACCTGCCGCACTTCGGGATTTAGATGCACCGGGACGATGAGGCCGACATCGCCGCGTCCCGCGATCCGGAGAATTGCCTCGGCAATATGTTCCAGGCCGCGGCCGAAGTTCTCTCTCCGGTGCGTGGTCACGCCGATGATGCGCTTACCGGAAAAGCGCTGCTCGAGCTCGTCGAGCGCTGAGGCAAGGGCGGGTTCGTTATCGATTCGCCGGCTCATCCACTGCAGCGCGTCGATGACCGTGTTACCGGTCTGGTGAACCGTCGCGGGATCGATGTTTTCACGAATCAACGCCTCACAAGCCCGCTGAGTGGGGGCAAAGTGCAGCGCGGCTAGCGTGCCGATGATCTTGCGGTTCACTTCTTCGGGCCAGGGCTGGTGAATATCGCCGCTTCGCAATCCCGCCTCGACGTGTGCCACCGGAATTCGCCGGTGGTAGGCGGCCAGCGCCGCGCACACGGCGGTGGCCGTATCGCCTTGCACGACGACCCACTCGGGCCGTTCCGAATCGAGCACTCGGCCGATTCCGGTGATCAGCTTCGCCGTCAGCTCATCGAGCGACTGGCCGGGGCTCATTACCTCGAGAACGTGGTCGGGCCTGATCTCCGCAACCTCCAGCACCGGGTCCAGCAGTTCGCGATGCTGTCCGGAAAGGCAGGTCCGGCTGAGAAACCGCGTGTCTCCTGAGAGAGCGTGGAGGATCGGGAACAACTTGATCGCTTCGGGCCGGGTGCCGAAGACGGTGAGGATGCGTTTCGCGCCAGTCATGGATGGTTTGCCAACTTTGTTCGATGATGTGGTGCAGGGCTGTTGACAGCCCCCCGCACCTGCCTTAGTGGCGCGGCTCCCAAGCGGCGAACCGCCCAATTATGCGGGTGTAGCTCAGTTGGTTAGAGCGCCGGCCTGTCACGCCGGAGGTCGCGGGTTCAAGTCCCGTCACTCGCGCCACTTGGGAAAATTTCAGCTCCGCCAGCGGCCTGTCTCCATCCAGATGAGAAAGCGCCGCAGCGGCAGGAGCCAGGCGACGCCCAGCACCAGATAGATCACCGTCTGCACGAGCACCGGCAGCTGTCCGATCCACTGCGAGGCCCAGGCGACTCCCAGTGCATAGAGTGCCAGTCCCGCCAGCAGCAGCAGTATGCCGATCGGGATGCGAAAAGTCGGTTTCTCGCGCATCAGAACGGCCCGTACAGCCGCGTGGGCGTGACGATCGTGGACAAGGGCATGTCGTGTTCCTCGACCGGCAGGAAATCCACTTTCTGAGCATCCCACGCTAGCCCGATGGCCAGAACACCCGGATGGGCGGCCAGCCAGCGATCATAGTGGCCTCCGCCCTGGCCGATCCGCTCTCCACGCTCGGTGAAGCCGACCAGCGGCACGAACAGGACATCCGGCACCACTTCGGGCGCATCGGCGGGCGGTTGCAGCCCGAATGCGCCTGGTTCCAGCTCGTCATCGACGTATGGGTTTGCCCACTGGCGAAAATGCATCGCTCCCTCGAACCCGTCGAAAGCGGGCAGGGCAATCCGATGCCCTCTTTCAAAAAACCAGCGGGCGTACGAGTCGGTCGGCGCTTCGCCGGGAATAGCGCGATAAAAGCCGATCACTGCCGTTTCCGGGATTTTCTCGGTGATAGCGGCGGGCGGGCGGTTGAACACCAGCGCACGCACGGCATCCGGCAGGGCGTCCATGTGCTGGCGCCGGGCTTTGCGCAGTCTGCGGCGCAATTCTTGTTTCGTGATCATGTAAGGGTTCCTAGCCGTTCGCGGCCTGCCAAGTCGAGGGACGGCTAGGGCGAAGGAAGGTGACGGAACCACCATGGGTCGTTTGCCGGGAAATCCTCTGACGCCTCGACGTCAGGTGGGCGCCGTATACGTCGGACCAGGGTCCGGGCAGGGACAGCTCCCATGGATTGCTTATAGCCTCAGGGATATTCTCTAACAGCTCGTACCGGGCAGTACCGTCAGGCTCAATCTAGGTAGACGAACCGTCATCCTCAAGATGCGCGGCAAGGTTTTCCATCCGTTCGGCCAGCGATTCGAGCGTTTGGGCGAAATTCGTCCCCGTGCTCGCGGCCTGCGCCCGCAATTCGGAAAGCTCGTCCGCCAGCATCAGGGCTGCAAACAGCAATCCGCGCGCTTCTGACTGCCCCGGAGTGGCCCTGACCTTTTCATCGATCAGGCGGCCAAGCTGCGCGACATGCTCCTCTTCTCCCGGAGCGCAGGCGACCTTGTAGGGCCGCCCGCCGATCTGGAGTGTGACGTCACTCATCGCCGAGCGATCCGATCAACCGGTCCAGGTCGCCAAGCGCGGCGCCCACTTCTGCTTGCAGGCGCGCGTGCTTTTCAGCCAGTGCGGGATCGGGAGCAGGCAAGGCGGCAGGACGTGCGGCGGCGCATTCGATCCTGCCTGCGGCAGCCTCGATTCTCTCCAGCGCTTGTTCGATCCGCTCCCGCTCCATGGGCAGGGGCGTTAACCGACGCGGCAGCCATGTGCAAAGGCGGGAGCGAAGAAAGTGCGCAGGCGGGTTGTCGCCTGGCGAAGTTCCCAGGTGCGCTTGACGCAACACGGCCGCTCCGCAACAGAGGCGGCGCGCCGATTCGCCCGCGGAACTTCGCCGCGTGCCCGTTCGGGAGCCTGACTGGAGACGCCTGATGAGCCTTGCAGATGTTCGCCCTTCTCCGATGGCCAACGCGATCCGCGCCTTGTCGATGGATGCCGTCCAGGCCGCAAACTCCGGCCATCCCGGGATGCCGATGGGCATGGCCGACGTCGCAACGGTGCTCTGGTCCAAATACCTGAAGTTCGATCCCGCGGCGCCGAACTGGGCCGACCGGGACCGCTTCGTTCTGTCCGCCGGCCATGGGTCGATGCTGATCTACGCGCTGCTGCACTTGTCCGGCTATGCCCGCCCGACGATGGAGGACATCCGCAACTTCCGTCAACTGAGCAGCCCGGCTGCCGGTCACCCGGAGAACTTCCTGCTTGATGGTGTCGATGCGACCACCGGTCCGCTGGGGCAGGGCTTCGCCATGGCGGTGGGTATGGCGATCGCGGAGCGGCACCTGAATGCCGAGTTCGGGAACGACCTGGTCGATCACCGCACCTGGGTCATCGCCGGCGACGGATGCCTGATGGAAGGCATCAATCATGAGGCGGTCGGCCTTGCCGGGCATCTGGAACTGGGTCAGCTGATCGTCCTGTGGGACGACAACCGCATCACGATCGACGGCAGTACCGATCTTTCGCGCAGCGAGGACATCATGGCGCGCTACAGCGCCAGCCGCTGGCACGTAGTCAGCTGCAACGGGCACGATGCTGAAGACGTCTCTCGCGCGATCGAGGAAGCGATGAACGATCCGCGCCCGTCGCTGGTCGCTTGCCGAACTGTGATCGGCAAGGGCGCGCCGAACAAGGAAGGCACTTCCGCAACCCATGGCGCTGCGCTCGGCGACGAAGAGATTGCCGCCGCGCGCAAAACGCTGGGCTGGACGGCGGCTCCGTTCGAAATTCCCGAGGATATTCTCAGCCAGTGGCGTGCGACCGGCGACCGCGGCAAGCAGGCGCATGCTGAATGGAAGAAGCGGCTTTCCTCCAACTCGCGCGGCGATGAGTTCACCGCGCGGATCGAGGGCAAGCTGCCGCAGCTCACCGGCTGGAAGGACTACAAGGACCAGCTCGTCGCCGACAAGCCCAAGCTGGCGACTCGCAAGTCGAGTGAGGCCGCGCTGGGCGTGCTGACCGAAGCGGTCCCCGCGATGATCGGCGGTTCGGCCGACCTCACCGGGTCCAACAACACCAAGACGAAGGCGACCGGGCCCCTGACGGCGGAAAACTACGCCGGACGCTATGTCTATTACGGCATCCGCGAATTCGGCATGGCCGCGGCGATGAACGGAATGGCGCTGCATGGCGGCGTGATCCCGTTCGGCGGGACGTTCCTGGTGTTCTCGGATTATTGCCGTCCCGCGATCCGGCTTTCTGCCCTGCAGCAGATCCGCGTCGTTTATGTGATGACGCACGACTCCATCGGCCTCGGTGAGGATGGACCGACCCACCAGCCGATCGAACACCTGCAGTCGCTGCGCGTGATGCCGAACCTGCTGGTGATGCGGCCTGCGGGCGCGCTTGAGACCGCCGAATGCTGGGAAATTGCGCTGCAGCAGGAAAGCTGCCCATCGCTGCTGGCGCTGACCCGTCAAAACCTGCCCGAACTGCGCACCGACGCAGGCGAGAACCTCTGCGCGCGCGGCGCCTACCGGCTCCAGCAAGCCAAGGCTGCCCGCAAGGTGGTGCTGATCGCCACCGGTTCCGAAGTATCCCTTGCCGTCGAAGTGGCCGAACGGCTCGAATCCTCGGGGATCGGGACCGACGTGATCTCCATGCCCTGCACCGAATTGTTCGACGAGCAGCCAAGCGCCTATCGCAATGACATCCTGGCGAGGGGTGAGGATGTGCTGCGGGTCTCGATCGAGGCAGGCAGCACGATGGGCTGGGAACGCTACACCGGCGATGGATTGAACTTCGGGATCGACCGCTACGGCGCGTCCGGCCCGATCGATGAACTGTATGAGAAGTTCGGGCTGACCGCCGAGGCGATCGTGCCGAAAATCACCGCTAAACTAGGTAGTTAACAGGAGTTTCTTTCATGGCGACGAAAGTAGCGATCAACGGTTTCGGTCGGATCGGGCGGCTCGTCGCCCGTGCGCTGCTGGAACGCGACGATCATGATTTTGAACTCGTGGCGATCAACGATCTTGCCGATGCCGAAGCCAATGCGCTGCTGTTCAAGTACGACAGCACGCACGGCCGCTTCCCCGGCGAAGTAAGCGCAAGCAGCAAGGGCATCACCGTCAACGGCAAGACGATTGCCGTGACCAGCCAGCGCAACCCGGGCGACCTGCCGCACAAGGAAATGGGCGTCGAAATCGTGCTGGAATGCACCGGCTTCTTCCAGTCGAAGGAAGCCAGCCAGCCGCACCTCGACGCGGGAGCCAAGCGGGTTCTTATCTCCGCCCCGGCCAAAAACGTCGACAAGACGATCGTCTTCGGCGTGAACGAGGATCAGCTGAGCGCGGACGACATCATCGTCTCGAACGCCAGCTGCACCACCAACTGCCTCGCTCCGGTAGCCAAGGTCCTGCATGAAACCGTCGGGATCGAGCGTGGATTCATGACCACGATCCATTCCTACACCAACGACCAGCGGATGCTGGACCAGATCCATTCCGACATGCGCCGCGCCCGCGCCGGCGCGCAGAACATGATTCCGACTACCACTGGCGCGGCCCGTGCAGTCGGGCTCGTGCTGCCGGAACTGAACGGAAAACTGGATGGATCGTCCGTCCGCGTGCCGACGCCGAACGTCAGCCTGATCGACTTGGTGTTCGTACCGGGACGCGACACTTCGGCCGAGGAACTGAACGCTGCGCTCAAGGCTGCGGCGGAAGGGCCGATGAAGGGCGTGCTTGAATACACGCAGGAACCGCTGGTCAGCAGCGACTTCAACCATCAGCCGGCAAGCTCTACGGTCGATAGCCTGGAAACCGCGGTGCTGGAGAGCAAGCTGGCCCGTGTCGTTTCGTGGTACGACAACGAGTGGGGCTTCTCCAACCGGATGATCGACACCGCCGGGGTGATGGCGCGCTACTTGTAAATGACGGCTGGCCGCCTCGCAGGGATTGCGCGGCGGAATCGGTCGCGCGGGGAAATGGTGACGCTTTCGAGCGTCGCCGTTTCCCGCGCAGCCGGAGTCGAAGGGGATTTTCGAGGCGCGCTGAAGCCCGGCCGCAACCGCCGTCAGCTTTCGCTGATGGAAGCGGAGAGCTGGGCAGAGGCGCTGGCGGACTTGCGGGTGGACATACCCTGGTGGAGCCGTCGGGCAAATCTGTTGGTGGAGGGGCTCCGCTTTCCGCGCGAGGCAGGCATCCGCATCCGCATCGGCAAGACGTGTCTTCTCGAGGTCACGATGGAGTGCGACCCCTGCCGCCGCATGGAGGAGGTCGCACCGGGGCTGGAAGCCGCCTTGCGGCCGGACTGGCGTGGCGGATTGCTGACAATCGTCCGGGAAGACGGCCATATCGCGCTAGGCGATGAAGTGAGGATTGAGGGATGAACCGGTTTCGCACGCTTGACGATCTCACCGACGTGAAGGGCAAGGTCGCCCTGGTCCGCGTCGATCTCAACCTGCCGATGCAGGACGGCGAAGTGACAGACCTGACCCGGGTCGAGGCGGTGGCTCCGACGATACTGGAGCTGTCCGATGCCGGAGCGAAGGTTCTGCTGCTCGCCCACTTCGGCCGCCCGAAGGGGGAGCGCCGCTCCACCATGTCGACCAGCCTGGTTCAGGGGGCCGTCTCGCAGGTGCTTGGCCGCGAGGTGATGTATATCTCCGAAGTCTCGGGCCCGATCGTCGAGCAGGCTCTGGGAATCATGCGGCCGGGTGACATCGGTGTGCTGGAAAACACCCGGTTCTGGCCGGGTGAGGAAAAGAACGATGCCGAGTTTGCGCGAACGATAGCGGAGAACGGCGATTTCTACGTCAATGATGCCTTCTCTGCCTCTCACCGCGCCCACGCCAGCACCGAGGCGCTCGCCCGCCAATTGCCCGCCTATGCTGGCCGGGCGATGCAGAAAGAGCTGCAGGCGCTCGAGCAGGCGCTTGGGAACCCGGAGCAGCCGGTTGCGGCAGTGGTCGGTGGGGCCAAGGTTTCAACGAAGCTCGCGGTCCTGGAACATCTTGTCACGCGCGTGCAGCACCTGATCATTGGCGGGGGCATGGCCAACACCTTCCTTGCCGCGCGCGGGGTCGATGTCGGCAAGTCGCTCTGCGAACACGAACTGACCGGGACGGTCAGTTCGATCCTCGAGGCGGCGGACAAGGCCGAATGCACCGTCCACCTGCCGTACGATGTGGTGGTGGCCAAGGAATTTGCGCCCAATCCCGCGTCGCTGCGCACCTGCAACGTTCGCGAAGTTGCGCCGGACGAAATGATCCTCGATGTCGGACCGCAAGCGACGGAAGCGCTGGCAGACGTGCTGAAGACCTGCCGCACGCTGGTGTGGAATGGCCCGCTTGGAGCCTTCGAAACCCCGCCGTTCGATACGGCGACGGTTGCGCTCGCACGCACGGCTGCAGCTCTTTCCAAGGAAGGACTGCTGACGGCGGTGGCGGGCGGGGGCGACACGGTCGCCGCGCTCAACCACGCGAGTGCCGCGCAGGATTTCACTTACGTTTCAACCGCTGGCGGCGCTTTCCTCGAATGGATGGAAGGCAAGGAGCTGCCTGGCGTCGCCGTACTGGCGAAGTAGATTACCCGCTGTCTCAAGGGAGAACGTGATGAACCAGCAGCAGATGACCGAAAAGATGGCGCAGGGGCAGGGCTTCATCGCCGCGCTCGACCAGAGCGGCGGATCGACCCCCAAGGCGCTGCGCGGCTACGGAGTTTCGGACGACGAGTGGAGCGGCGATGAAGAAATGTTCGCCAAGATCCATGACATGCGCAGCCGGATCATTTCGGCGCCGAGCTTCAACGGTGACAAGATCGTCGGTGCGATCCTGTTCGAGAAGACGATGGACGGCTCGGTTGACGGGAAGCCGGTTCCGACCGCGCTGACGGACAAGGGCGTGGTTCCGTTTCTCAAGATCGACAAGGGTCTGGAGGACGAGGCGGACGGCGTCCAGTTGATGAAGCCGATTCTCGGCCTCGATGACCTTCTCCGCCGGGCCAGCGGGCTGGGCGTGTTCGGCACCAAGGAACGCTCGGTGATCAACGCGGCCAATCCCAAGGGGATCGCCAACGTTGTCGCCCAGCAGTTCGAGGTCGGACGGCAGGTACTCTCCCACGGAATGATGCCGATCCTTGAGCCTGAGTACTCGATCAAGGCCAACGACCGCGCGGAAGGTGAGAAAATCCTGCGGGAAGAGATCCTCAAGCACCTCGATGCGCTGGAAGACGGGCAGCAGGTGATGCTGAAGCTCTCCATCCCGGCAGAGCCGAACACCTACCGGGAACTGGTGAAGCATCCCAAGGTGCTGCGCGTGGTCGCCTTGTCCGGCGGCTATTCCCGCGATGAAGCCTGTGCGGAACTGGCGAAGAACGAGGGCATGATCGCCAGCTTCAGCCGTGCGCTGCTGGAAGAACTCCGCGCTCAGATGAGCGATCAGGATTTCGACGCAGCGCTGAAGGAAGCGATCGACGCAATCTACCAGGCGAGCACGCAGAAAGTCGCGGCCTGAATGGTTTGCGGGGGCGGGGCCTAGGTCCCGCCCTCGAACCAGAAGCGATAGTCCCTCGCAGCCGTTTCGGTACCGGCGCGCTTTTCCGGCAGGCCGGTGACCAGCGTGATCGCTGTATCGTGAAGCGCGTAGGGTTCGCCCAGTGTCAGCGGCACCGTCTCGGCCCAACCTGCGCCCGCAATCCGGGTCGATACGATCAGGCGCCCGGCGGTTATGCAGCGCGCGTTTTCCGGGCACCGGCTATCCTCGATCACGCGTTCGGGGGTTGCGATCAGAGCTCCGACGGTGACTCGCTGGCCGAGTGGCACGGCTCCGCCAACTTGAGCCGGGGCGATGCCGGACATGGCGGCGCAGGCGCCGAGGATTGCGAGGACCGGAAGGACGGCGAGCTTCTTCATGGCACTGAGCTAGCGCCCGGGACGGTGTCCCGCCAGTGAACCGTCATCCGGTCGCTTGCCGCAGCATGGCCCGCAGGGTCAGCGCGTCCTGGATGGCATGGCCTTCAAGATCGTTGTTGAAGTAGGCCCAGACTGCACGGCCGCTGCGCGCCTGCTCCATGATCCAGTCGCTCCAGCCCAGCAGCCCCTCATCCGAGTAGCGTCCCCAGTACTTGCCTTCGCCGCCGTGGAACCGGACATAGGCAATTGGTCCGGTGGCGAGGCGCGGACTGGTGGAGCCGGGCATGTCATGGACGCAGAAACTTGGGCCGTACCGTTCGAGAACCGCGAAAACTTCTTCCGTGTACCAACTCGGATCGCGAAACTCGAAGACGTTGATAACGTCCTTCGGGACGATCTGCAGGAAAGCCTCGAGCCGCTCAGGGTTGCACCGGAATCGTGGCGGAAGCTGGTAGAGTATCGGGCCCAGGGCCCGGCCGAGGTGGCGAAAGGATGCCATCATCCGCTCCAGCGGCTCCTCGCATTCCCGTAGCTTCTTCGCTTGCGTGAGAAAGCGGTTTGCCTTGACCGCGTAGCGGAAACCGAGCGGAGCCTGGTCGCGCCAGGCGGCGAATGTTTCGGGCTTCGGCAGGCGGAAGAAGCTGTTGTTTATTTCTACGGTGTCGAACTCGTCGGCGTAATGGGCGAACCAACGCCTGGCCGGCAGGCCTTCGGGGTAGAATATTTGCCGCCAGTGCTTGTAGACCCATCCGGAACAGCCGACCCGTATCGGCGCGACAGCATCGGGAGCAGACGATTGGACGATCATACAGGGGAGAATGCAGGCAAGGGCGCTTCGGCACCCGGCAAGGCACGATGCGAGCTATACCTGATCTCGCCACAGGAAGTCGGCGGCAGTTTTCCGGGGCGGCTTGAGCGGGCGCTGGATGCAGGTCCGGTCGCCGCGTTCCAGTTCAGGGTGAAGGGAATCGATCAGCACGAGGCTGCGCGGCTGGCGGCTCCGCTGCAGGAGATCTGCGCCGCGCGCGACGTGGCCTTCATCGTCAACGATTCGGTGGCGCTGGCAAAGCGCATCGGCGCGGATGGGGTTCACCTTGGCCAAGGTGACGGCGATGCGCGGGAAGCGCGCGCGGCGCTGGGGCGCGATGCCCAGATCGGCGTGACATGCCACGCCAGCCGCCACATGGCGATGGACGCAGGGGACGCCGGCGCGGACTATGTCGCGTTCGGCAGTTTCTTTCCGAGCATTACCAAGCCGAGCGAACACCGGCCAGAGCTGGATTTGCTCACTTGGTGGCAGAACCTGTTTGAAATCCCATGCGTCGCAATCGGCGGCATCACGCCGGAAAACTGCGGGCCGCTGGTGTCCGCCGGGGCCGACTTCCTCGCAGTGAGCGGTGCGGCCTGGAACGGGAACGAGGCAGAAGCGGTGCGCGCCTTTGCCGCCAAGATCGAAGCGGCGGGGACTTAGCTCCGCACGCACCGCAGCCGGCTGGGCCTGCCGCTGGCGTCAAGCTTGCGCAGGAAAGCCTGGCTCTCCACCTGATAGGTCGCGCCCTTGAACGGGCCGCTGGTCATTGTCAGTCGCTGGCCCGTAAGGAGATAAGTGCCCCCTCCGCGTGCAGCCTGATACCGCGATGCGCTGACGATCGAAAAGTTCTCGTCCGGCTGTTCCCGCCCGGTAGCGCCGGCTGCATCGCCAGGCAGCTCGCAAGTGAACGAACCGCGGTCAAGCGTGCCGATGCGGCCGTCGGCAAGCGCCGGGGACGCGGCGACCGCCGCGATGCAGGCCAGAGTGGCAAAGCGTTTCATCGTTCTCACACCTCCTTATAACGCATCGGGTTTGCTCCGTCATGAATGAACTGCGGGTCGCCTGCTTGCTCCACCGGGCCCGAACGGCTAGGGCGCCCCCATTCCCTCAAAGACTTGAAGGCTTGGCATGAAGATCAGCGGCGTCGATATCCGTCCCGGCAACATTCTCGAATACGAAGGCGGTATCTGGAAGGTCGCGAAGATCCAGCATACCCAGCCCGGCAAGGGCGGCGCCTACATGCAGGTCGAGATGAAGAACCTCGTGGACGGCCGCAAGACCAATGTCCGCTTCCGCAGCGCCGACACTGTCGAGCGGGTTCGCCTCGACACGAAGGAATTCCAGTTCCTTTTCGAAGACGGCGAGCAGCTCGTGTTCATGGACAAGGACACTTACGACCAGATCCACCTCGATTCCGACCTTCTGGGCGATGCGAAGGCATTCCTGACCGACGGAATGGACGTGACCCTGGAACTCCACGACGAACGGCCGATCAGCGTTCAGCTGCCCGAACAAGTCGAGGCGACAATCGTCGAGGCCGATGCCGTGGTAAAGGGTCAGACGGCGAGCTCCAGCTACAAGCCGGCGATTCTCGAAAACGGCGTGCGGGTGATGGTGCCGCCCCACATCGAAAGCGGAACCCGCATCATCGTCGATGTTTACGCCCGCGAATATGTGAAGAAGGCCGATTGATGCGCTTTTTTACTCCCTTTGCCGCCGCGCTTCTGCTGCTTCCCATTGGCGGGACGGCTGTCGCCCAGGACACCGCGGCTCCGGCAGCCGCGGAACCAACCGACGCCGATCTGCGTCGCGGTGCGATCATCCTGCGCTCGTTCGAAACGGTTATCGCCGCGGAAGAAGCCGACAACGCGCTGAAGAGCACGCTGTTTGCCTGCCTGTACAACAACAGCCTGGGCGAGATCAGCAATGCCGCCCGAAAGATAATTGCTGCGAACGAGTCGCTGAGCGAGGACAATGCCCAGCAGGTCTACGCTGCGGCTGCCGTGGCGTGTGGGGTGAAGCCGGGCGGTCCCGAGCAGCCCGGCGCGCCGGTGGGGCGCTGACCGGTCATGGCTGCGATCACCGGGCTCATTCGTGTCATGGAGCGGGCCGCGCGCAAGGCGGGTAGCCGCTTGCGGCGCGACTTTGGCGAGATCGAACACCTGCAGGTTAGCCGGAAGGGGCCTTCCGATTTCGTCTCGAAGGCCGATCAGGCGGCCGAGCGGACAATCTATGATGAGTTGCTTCAGGCGCGCCCCGACTGGGGGTTCCTGCTGGAGGAAGCGGGCGAGATCGCCGGCGACCCGGGGAAGCCACGCTGGGTGGTCGATCCGCTCGACGGGACCAGCAACTTCCTCCACGGCATACCGCACTTCGCGGTGTCCATCGCAGCGCAGGAACCGAAGCCCGGCGGCGGCTGGGGTGATGTGACCGCCGCGGTCGTCTACCAGCCAGTCACGGACGAAACGTTCTGGGCCGAAAAGTCGCGCGGTGCGTGGCTGCAGGACGCCCGGCTGCGCGTTTCCTCGCGCCGAAACTTGTCCGATGCGTTGATCGCCACCGGAATCCCCTTTCAAGGACACGGTAATTTCGCCGAGTGGTCCCGCATCTTCGCAACGGTAGGGCCGCAGGTCGCGGGCATCCGGCGCTTTGGTTCGGCCGCGCTGGATCTGGCCTGGGTAGCCGCTGGCCGGTTCGATGGCTTCTGGGAAAGCGATTTGTCCCCCTGGGACACGGCGGCCGGTTGCCTGCTGGTGCGCGAAGCCGGCGGGTTCGTCAGCGATTTCCGAGGCCGGTCGCTACCGATCTGCGACGCGCAGCTCCTCGCCGCCAACGATTCCCTGCACTCCAAGCTGCACAAGGGCATCGCGGCCGCACTGAAAGACTAATCCCGGCCTTCTTCGGCCAACTCTCTTGCGGTCGTGCTCTGGCACAGCTAATCGCGACTGCATGAGAGGAGCCCCTGTGGCGGAATCGGTAGACGCGCTCGACTCAAAATCGAGTTTCTCCGGAAGTGCCCGTTCGAGTCGGGCCAGGGGCACCAGTTCGATAAGCCGGTTACGGCCGTGGTAGTCTGATTAACGACATGCCGGCCGTACCCTCCTTTCATGCCGCTGCGGCGATGATGGTTACCGTGGCGATGTTCGTCGCGTTTGCGCGCGGACGGCTGTCGACCGAAATCATCTCCCTGCTGACCATCGCGGTGATTGCGGTGGGGCTGTACTTCTTCCCGTTGCCGGGCACCAAGCCGACGCAAGGGCTGGAACTCGCCTTTTCAGGCTTTGGCCACTACGCCCTGATCACGATTTCTGCGCTGATGATCATGGGGCGCGGGCTTGTGGTGACCGGCGCGCTCGAACCGGCTGCGCGTCTGCTGGAACGCGTGTGGAAGTTCAACAAGCACGTTGGCATGCTGGTGTCGCTGCTGATCGCCGCATTCCTGTCGATGATCGTCAACGACACCCCGGTCATGGTTCTGCTGATCCCGATTTTCGTCAGCCTGGCCAGCCGAGGGGCGATGTCGGCGTCGAAGACCCTGATCCCCCTGAACGCCGCGGTCCTCATTGGAGGCATGGCCACCACGATCGGGACATCGACCAACATTCTGGTCGTCTCGATTGCGCGCGATCTCGGAATGCCGGAAATGAGCGTGTTCCACTTCACCCCGATCGTGCTGATGGCTTCGGTTGTCGCGCTGCCATACGTCTGGCTGGTGATGCCGAGGCTTCTGCGGGATAACCGGACCCTGGCGGACAGGGAAGAACGACGGTTTGTAACGCGGCTGCGGATCCCGGCAGGAAGCGATCTCGTGGGGAAGGGCTATGACGAGATCCTGAAGCGGCTGCCGGATGATTTTCGCTTCGAGGAACGTCCTGCCGGCCTGTTCGAAGCAGGCCAGCGGTTGCGGATTTCCGGAACGCACGACGGGCTGCAGGAAGCGATCCGAATTCTGAAGGGCCAAGTCGCACCTGGATGGATTCTTGACCGCATCCAGCGCACGTCCGCGCAGCAGAGTGAGGATATCGGGGTTCAGGAAATGGTCGTGACGGCCGACTCCCGCCTGCTCGGCCGGACGCTTGCGACCTCTGGAATTGCGGATCTGTACGGGGTCGCGGTGCTCGGCATTCATAAGCCGAAGCGGCTGCTTCACGCGGACGATGCGCAAGACGCGCAAGTTAGCGATAACTCCATCGGCGAAGGCGACGTCCTGCTGGTGATGGGCCTTCGATCAGGGTTGGAAGAGTTTGCGCTGACCGACGGCCTGCTGGCGCTGGAAGGGGGGCAGGAAGTCCCGCGCCGGTCCAAGGCGCTGGTCGCGGCCGTGATCATGTTCGGCTCGATCGCGCTGGCCTCGCTGGGTTTGCTGCCGATTGCCATTGCGGCCCTTGGCGGGGCCATCCTGATGTTCATCACCGGCTGCGTTCGCTTCGACCGGGTGGGCAGGGCCCTTTCAGCCAAGGTGATCGTGCTCGTTGCAGCCAGTATCGCTATCGGGCGGCTGATCCTCGACACCGGGGCGGCCCAGTGGCTGGGGGAACTGCTGGGCGCAGGGCTGCAGTATCTGCCTCTCTCAATCGTCCTCGCCGCGATCATGCTGTTCGTCACGCTGCTGACCAACTTCTCGTCCAACGCGGCCGCGGCAACGGTGGGCACGCCGATCGCCATCAATATTGCGAACCAGCTCGGCGTTCCGGCCGAGCCGCTGGTCCTGGCGGTGCTGTTCGGTGCGAACCTCTGCTACGCAACCCCCATCGCGTACCAGACGAACATGCTGATCATGTCGGAAGGGGATTATACCTTCCAGGACTACCTGCGAACGGGAGTGCCTCTGGTCCTGCTGATGGTCGCGACACTCTCGTTCCTGCTCGTCACCACGTACGAGATGTAAGGTCAGATCTCCTGGCGGGGCGCGGCTTCACCGGATTTCGCTTCCCTGCGGTTGTGGCGGACTGACCACCACAGCGAAATCCCGATCAGAGTCGCGCCGATCAAGCCCGTGATCGTCTCCGGAATATGGAAACGCGCCGAAAGCAACATGATCGCGCCCAGCGCGATGATTGCCCAGAACGCGCCGTGTTCAAGGAAGCGGTATTCGGACAGCGTGCCCTTCTGAACCAGCATGATGGTCATGGAGCGGACGAACATGGCACCAATCGACAAACCAAGCGCGATCACGATCATGTTGTTCGAAAGCGCGAAGGCGCCGATCACCCCGTCAAAGCTGAACGAGCTGTCGAGCACCTGCAGGTAAAGGAATCCGCCGAGTCCGGAGCGGACGGCGGCTCCTTGCAGTTGCGCTGCTTGCTCCCGTGCTTCCAGGATGGTCCCGATGGCTTCGACCGCGATGAACGTGACGATCCCCAGAATTCCAGAGGTAACGAATGTCAGCGCTTCTTCATCGGGAAGCATGGAGGCGATGCCCCACAGCACCAGCAGCAGCAGCGCGATTTCTGCCGCAGGAACGGCGGAAAACCGTGCCAGACGCGATTCCACCACGGCGATCCAGTGCACTTCCTTGTCGGCATTGAAGAAGAACTTCAGCCCGACCATCGCCAGGAAGGCGCCACCGAAACCGGCGATGCCGACATGCGCGGACGAGACGATGCGCTCGTACTCCTCCGGGTTGTTGAGCGACAGGTGGATGGTTTCCACCGGGCCGAGGCCCGCGGCAACGGCCACGATCGCGAGCGGGAAGACAACCCGCATCCCGAACACCGCGATTGCCATGCCCCAGGTGAGGAAGCGCCTTTGCCAGACTTCATCCATTTCCCGGAGCACGGTGGCGTTCACCACCGCATTGTCGAAACTCAGCGAGATCTCGAGAATCGAGAGGACAACCACGATCCACAGAATCTTGGCCGTGCCTTCAAGGCTTTCGGTCGAACTGATCCCGTACCACGTGGCCAACCCGAGGCAGAAGAGCGTGAAGAGTATGGAACCGCGATAAAAGGCAAGCACTCGGCGCTCCTCGTGAGACGTGACGGTAGGGATGTAGATTACTTGGCTTGGTACGTCTGTTCCGGGCCCGGGAAAGTCCGTCCGCGCACTTCGCTCGCATAGCTCTCTGCGGCGGCAGAGATCATCTCGGCCATCTCGCCATATCGTTTGACGAACCGGGGCACACGCTCAAACATGCCGAGCATGTCCTCGGTCACAAGAACCTGGCCATCGCAGCGGACCGAAGCGCCAATGCCGACCGTGGGACAGGCGACGGCTTCGGTTACCGCCACGGCAATCGGCTCCACCACACCTTCGACTACGAGGCAGAAAGCTCCCGCCTTTTCCAAGGCCTTCGCATCTCCGACGATCTTCTCAGCTTCGGCATCGCTTCGGCCGCGGGCGCCATACCCGCCGAGTACGTTCACCGCCTGCGGGGTCAGGCCGACATGGCCCATGACGGGGATTCCGCGGCGAACGAGGAAGTCGACCGTTTCAGCCATGGCTTCTCCGCCTTCCAGCTTGACCGCCGCGGCGCCTGTTTCCTTCAGCAGCCGCGCCGCGCTTTCGAACGCAGCTTCCGGGGACGCCTCATAGCTGCCGAACGGCATGTCGATAACGACCACCGAGTGATAGCTTCCGCGCACGACTGCCGCTCCGTGCAGCGCCATCATCTCCAGTGTCACCGGAATGGTTGAGGGCAGGCCGTAGATCACCTGGCCTAGCGAGTCGCCGACCAGCAGGATGTCGCAATGTTGATCGAGCAACTGCGCCTGCCGCGCGGTGTAGGCGGTCAGAACCACGATCGGGTGTTCGGTCACGCCGTCGCGCTTGCGGTCCCGGATCGCCGGCACGGTCAGTCGGCGCATCGGCTCGGGCATCGGATGCGCACGGCTGGCGGAGGTATCGATCTGGAAAGTTGACATCGGCCCGCTTTAGACGCGGCAGGAAAGCGGGGAAAGCCCGCAGATTACGCCTTGTGTTCACCAAACGCGGCGCTAGCTTCCCGCGCGGCGGACAAGCGCGGATTCAGCTCGTCCGTGGGAGGAAACGTATGATTTTCGGCCGTGTAAAGCCGCTCGATGCCATTCTGGAAACAGCGCAGAAGAAGTCCCTGCATCGATCCCTGGGCTGGTTCCAGCTGACCCTGTTCGGCATTGGGTCGGTCATCGGTACAGGGATTTTCGTTCTGACATCCGCCGGTGCGCAGAAAGCCGGGCCGGGCCTGATGCTCGCCTTCATAATCGCCGGCATGGTCTGCATCGTTGCCGCGCTCTGCTACGCCGAGATTGCCGCGATGATTCCGGTCGCGGGTAGCGCCTATACCTACAGCTACGCGACGGTGGGCGAGTTCGTCGCCTGGACGGTGGGCTGGGCGCTGATCATGGAATACGCGATCGCCGCTGCCGCTGTGTCGGTCGGCTGGTCGGGGTACTTCACAGGGACCATTCTCAACGAATTCATGGGAATAGACTTACCTGCCTGGTTGCGGGCCGGTCCGCTGTTCCTGGGAGGCGAAGCCGGAGGTGTCATCAATCTTCCCGCGATGGTCATCGCGCTGCTCGTCACGGCCCTGCTGATCGTCGGCACCAGCGAAAGCGCGAAGGTGAACGCGGTGCTTGTGGCGATCAAGGTGATCGCCCTCGCGGCGTTCGTCGCCCTGACGCTGCCGAGAGTCGACACGGCAAACTTCAATCCGTTCCTTCCCGCCGGCGTCTTCGGCGGTTTCGGAACCGGAGTTGGCGCGGTCGGCGCGGCGGCGACCATCTTCTTTGCCTATGTCGGGTTCGATTCGGTTTCGACCGCGGCGGAGGAAACCCGCGATCCCCAGCGCAACGTGCCGATCGGGCTGATCGGATCGCTGCTGTTCTGTACGGTGTTCTACATCCTTGTGGCGGCGGGTGCCGTCGGCACCATCGGGGGGCAGCCGATCCTCGGGCCGACCGGGGTGCCTTTCCCGGCCGGTTCGGAAGAGCTTGCCCGCCAGTGCGCCATGCCGGAACATGCAGCGGCTCTGGTCTGCTCCGACGAGGCTCTGGCGCACGTTCTGCGGCAGATCGGGTTCTCCTGGGTTGGCAACATGCTCGGGATTGCAGCGTTTCTTGCCTTGCCTTCGGTCATTCTGGTGCTGCTTTTCGGCCAGACACGTATCTTCTTCGTGATGAGCCGTGACGGCCTGTTGCCGGAAGTCCTCAGCCGCGTGCACCCGCGCTGGAAGACGCCTTACATCGTCACCGCGATTACCGGAGCGGCCGTGGCAGTCGGGGCGGCGTTCTTTCCGGTAGGGAAGCTGGCGGATATCTCGAACGCCGGTACGCTTTACGCGTTCACCCTGGTGGCGATTGCGCTGCTGATCCTGCGCAAGCGGGACCCTGAACGGAAGCGGCATTTCCGCGTTCCTGCCGCCACGCTTGTCGGACTGCTCACGATCGGAGGCTGTATCTTCCTGTTCCTCAACCTGCCAACCGAGGCGATGCTGTTCCTGCCGGCATGGGGCGCGCTGGGGTTGCTGGTCTACTTCCTCTATGGCCGGCGGCACAGCCATCTCGGCAAAGGGATGGTGGAGGTGCATGAGCCTGAATATGCGGACATGGAGCCTGACATCCCGGGGGTCGACGATACCGGTCGTTAAAAAGGTTCGAGCCAGCAGGGGATCCCCTGCTGGCTCGTCTCCTGTCAGGACCTGAGGCCGGCGGACTGCTCCACCTGCTCCGGCATCGGCCTACAGCGTCGTTTTGGTATTTTCCTTGCGAGCTTCTGCGCGAACGTCTTTGCCAAGCATCATCCTGGCCGTGGTGAGCATGCCCAGATCGCTGTTCCAGAGTTCCGCCGTGCCCAGATCCATACGTAGCATCAGCAGGTTCGGATCGTCCTTGCCGCCCGGGAAGTACGCTTCCACGAAGTTGCTCCACTCCTCGTTCAGCCTTTCGCGGCTGAGTTCTTCCCGCAATGTCCCATTGAACCGCGCAAAGATGTCGTGCCCCTTGCCTGCGAAAGTTGCAGTTGCAGGGCCACCCTGGGCAAACGTGTGGTCGCGGCTGGTAAAGAACCAGATCGCGCTGTCTGCGTCCTTGTCCAGCTGAGCAGTCATCGGCACGGCCGTGTGCGGATCGCTATCGAGCTGGAGGAAGACATAGGGCGAATCGGCCAAGGCCTTCCAGAACTTGTGCTTGAGTTCTTCGGGCTTGCCATCCTTGTAATTCATCATGCGCCTCCTTGCTTCTTCTGGCGAACGGGCACTTGGCCGGGTTGTTCCACCAGGAGAGCAAGGGCGCCTGCCGCACCCGTTAGCGGCAGCGAAGCTGCTTTTCGGCCTCTTGGCCCGACAGGGCGCCAGCGGCAGCACCCAAGACGGTCCCGGTCGTGCGATCGCCGGCCGTATCGACGGCCCTTCCGGCCAGAACGCCGGCGACACCGCCGACAATCAAGCCGGTCTTGCCGTCCTCACGCCGGCAGTAGTACTGGCCATCGCGTCCGCGCCAGACCTGGTCCGACGAGATGCGGCGCGGTTCGTAGTAGCGGCCCTGGCTGTCGTACATCTGTGACTTCTGGATGCGGTTCTTCGGCACCGGTGCCCAACGCGGCGAACCGGCGGTAACAGGTAAGGCGGGAACAAGCAGCGAAGCTGCGGCGATGCCGAGAAGAGTGTTCCTCATGATCCTGACTTTCCGTTGAAGTTGGTTATTGCTTCACAACGAAGAGCTTCGTTCAGCGATCCAAAAATGCGGTTTATCCGATAAAGTTTCCGGCTTGTGCTGCCGAATGTGAGTCGCTTGGACGTGGCGACAACAACGGCGCGAAGCCTCCGAGGACTTCCGCTCGAGTTGCCAGCTCCATCTCTTGCAACTCAGTGGGCCCTCTGCTTCTCCTGGCGGCGGCACTCGGCCCAAGTGTTTCGTCGGGAGAAGCAAGGGTGCTGCCACACCTGTCAGCGGCAGCGCAGCTGCTTTTCAGCCTCGCGGCCCAGCAAAGCGCCGGCCGCCGCGCCGAGGACCGTTCCAGTGGTGCGGTCGCCGCGCGTATCGATGGCTCTTCCAGCCAGTAGACCGGCGGCACCCCCGACGATCAAGCCGGTCGTGCCGTTCTCACGCCGGCAGTGGTATTGGCCATCACGCCCACGCCAGACCTGGTCCGAAGAGACGCGGCGCGGTTCGTAGTAGCGGCCCCGGCTGTCGTACATCTGCGACTGCTTGGCGCGCTTCCCGTGCGCCGGGGCCCAAGGTGGCGGATCCGCCGCAGCAGGGACAGCCGGAAGAAGCAGCGAAGCCGCGGCGATACCGAGAAAAGTAATCCTCATAATCCTGACTTTCCGTTGCAGTTGGTCATTGCTCCACAACGAGGATTTTCGTTCAGCGATCCACAACCCCAGATTAACAGAAAAAAATTTTCGGGGGCGCCGCCAAACTGTTGCGGGCATGTGACAGGCGAGGTGAGCCTACCCGAGAGCGGCCTGTTTCTCTTCTGCCAGCCGGTCCAGTTCCGCCCGGGTTTTCTTCTCCGCCGCAGTCTTCAACTGCCCGCACGCTGCATCGATATCGCGGCCGCGCGGCGTGCGAACCGGGGCCGAGATGCCCCCCTCGAACACGATTTCCGAGAAGCGGCGAACCCGCTCCGGAGTAGAGCATTCGTAAGGCGCGCCGGGCCACGGGTTGAAGGGGATCAGGTTCACCTTGGCCGGTAGCTTGTAGTGCTTGATCAGTCGGACCAGCTCACGCGCGTCCGCATCGCTGTCATTGCGATCCTTCAGCATGACATATTCGAACGTGATCCGGCGCGCGTTCGAAGCGCGAGGATAGGCGGCGCAGGCTTCCAGCAGCTGCTCAATCCCGTACTTTCGATTGAGCGGCACGATCTCGTCGCGGATTTCCTTGTTCACGGCGTGAAGGCTGACCGCGAGGTTGACCCCGATTTCTTCGCCGCAGCGCTCCATCATCGGCACCACGCCGCTGGTAGACAGCGTGATGCGCCGCTTGGACAGAGCTAGGCCGTCGCCGTCCATCACCAGCTTCAGCGCGTCGCGCACGTTGTCGAAGTTGTACAGCGGCTCACCCATGCCCATCATGACGATATTGGTCAGCAGGCGACCGTCCGCCGTATACTCGGCCGTTTCCTCTTCATCCGCATCCGCCCCCTCGGCTTCGGCGAAGTCCATCCGTCCTTTCGGCCATTCGCCGAGTGCATCGCGGGCCAGCATCACCTGACCCACGATCTCCCCGGGCGTAAGGTTGCGGACCAGCCGCATGGTTCCCGTGTGGCAGAAGCGGCAGTTCAGCGTGCAGCCGACCTGGCTCGATACGCAGAGCGTTCCCCGATCCGCATCGGGAATGAACACCATTTCGAAATCGTGTCCGTCGGCCGTGCGCAGCAGCCACTTGCGTGTACCGTCGGTGCTGTGCTGTGCCTCGACCACATCGGGCCGGCCGATGACGAAGCGCTCGGACAGCCAGGGACGCATGGTCTTGGCGATATCGGTCATCGCGTCGAAACTCGTGACGCCCCGATGATACAGCCAGTGAAATACCTGCTTGGCCCGCAGCTTGGCCTGCTTTGGGTCGAGGCCAGCCTGCGCGAACAATTCGGCGATCCGCAGCTTTGGCAGTCCGATCAGGTCCACGCGGCCATCCTCGCGCGGTGTGATGTCGCGAGCGACGGGCACGGGATCAATCTGTCCCGGGATCGGCATGAGAGCGGTGTCGGTCATAAGTGGGCGATATAGGGTGAGCTGTGCTCCGTGGCAAAGATGCACGATGAATTGGTGGTGCGCCGCGGCAAAGCGGCAACTCCGCTGCATTCAGGCTCGCATGGAGATCAGGGTTCCGGCTTTCTGTCGGCTTTCTGTCACGGCTCGCCGAGTGCGAGTGTTGCACAAAAGCATCGGCTTTTCCGTTGTGCTGTGTTCATGAAACCTCACTCCTTCCGGCTCATTCCTCTTGCCATGCGGCGTGTGTCGCAGATTGAGTAAGTAACGGAGTTTACGAATGAAAAAGGGTCTCACCCTAGTCGCTGCCGAATCTGCGGCGGTGGTTGCCACCCCTTCCTTCGCGCAGTCGATCTACTCGGATTTTTCAGGTCCGTGGGTCGCAGGCGTTGCCGGATATGACAGCAACAAGGCCGGGAGCGAGCAGTACGACAACCTCGATCCTGACGTGGACCATTCGGCTGAAGGCATCGTCTACGGCGTCGCCGGCGGCTACGATGTTGACATGGGGAATGTCGTAGTTGGTGCCGAAGCCGAACTGACGGATTCGACCGCCGATTCCGACTACGACAACAACTTCACCAATTTCGGCCTCGGCAGTGTCGATACCGGGAGGGACATCTACGTCGGTGCTCGCGCAGGCTACAAGATCTCGCCCGCTACGTTGCTGTACGTCAAGGGCGGCTACACCAACGCCCGGTTCAACTACGTCGGCGGTGACGGCACGACCGACTACGATCGCAACTTCGACGCCGATGGATACCGTGTCGGTGCCGGGGTCGAGCGGAAGTTCGGCAGCAACGCCTTCGGCCGGCTGGAGTATCGCTATTCCAACTACAAGGAAGGCGAACTGGATTTCGAGGCGGAAGGCATTGCCGATAGCGACCGTTTCGACATCGACACGGATCGCCACCAGGTCGTGGCCGCCGTCGGCTGGCGCTTCTGATCCAACGACGTGAGCATCGGCGGGCCGGAGGGGCAACCTTCCGGCCCGCTTCTTTGCGTGGGATCACCGCCTGCGGAGCGCCGGCCCTTGATGTAATGCAAAGCGGGTGCTGCGGACCGACCGCCCGCACCGCGCGTGTCAGCCGCCTGCGGCCGGGTCCGGGTACCGGATCGCCACGACTTCCCATTCTTTTTCACCTTCCGGCAGCCGGACCGTGCGCAAATCGCCCACGGCGGCACCGCGCAAGGCACGGGCAATCGGCGCGCTCCAGCCGATCCGTCCGTCGGAGGCGTTCTGCTCGTCATCTCCCACCAGCGTCAGGGTGCGTTCGTTGTCGTCTTCGTCAGCGATGGTCACGGTCGCGCCGAAAAAGGCCCGGGACTGATCGGGCTGGCTCGCGGGATCGATGACTCGCGTGGCTTTCATCCGCCGGGCGAGGTGGGCCAGTTCCCTGTCGATCTCCCGCATCCGCTTGCGACCGTAAAGATAGTCGCCGTTCTCCGACCGGTCGCCATTACCCGCCGCCCAGCTGACGATCTCGACGATCTCCGGACGCTCCTTACCCAGAAGATGGTCATACCGCGCCTTGAGCGCGGCGTAGCCGGCCGGGGTGATCGGGTGGGAAGGAGGAGGCATCTGCTGCCGATAGGCGAGTTCGTCCCGCAGGCAAAGGCGAGCCGCTGTGGGCGGCCCGCCTTTGCGCAGGGATCACGTCAGCGCAGGAACTCGCGAAGCTGGCGAGTCCTGCGGGCGCTGGCCTTGTCGGGGTGCAGGGTTTCATACACCGCGGCGTTTTCCAGCACGCGCTGCACGTAGTTGCGCGTTTCGAAAAACGGGATCTGTTCGATCCAGTCGATCCACTGGATCGAACCTGTTCGCGGATCGCCGTTCGCGCGCAGCCATTTGTTCACGTTGCCCGGTCCGGCGTTGTACGCGGCAACGGCGAGCGGGTAGCTGCCGTCGTAGTAGCCGAGCATCCGCTGGAAGTAGCCATCGCCCAGCCGCACGTTATACGCCGGGTCCTCGATGAGGGAGGAAGACATATAGGTCATCCCGCTCCTGCCCGCCTGCTCCCGAGCAGTCCCCGGCATCAGCTGCATCAGCCCCCGCGCACCGGCATGGCTGATCGCGTTCTCGGCGAACTGGCTTTCCTGGCGGGAAATTGCGTGAACCATCGTCCAATCCGTGCCGGAAGGCGTGACCAGCGTCGGAAAACCGAGTGAGATCAGGCTTTCGTGGCCGTCAGCGGCCGCCGCATCGGCCAAGATGACCGCCAGGTCACGCCGCCCGATATTCTGGGCCAGCTCCATCGCCAGCTGGTAGTCGGCGGGCGTTTTCGCCTGATTGGCGAGTTCGCGGTAGAACCGGATGCCCACGTTCCATGGAGCGTCACGCGCTACTTCCATCACCGCCTGCGTCAGCGGCCTGGCCATGAACGTGGCCCGTTCCGCTTCGGTCGGAACGATGGGCTGGCGCTGCGGGATCGCCACCGGGCGGCCAAGCTTTTCCAGGGCCAGCATGCCGTAATACCGGTCGGAATAATCCGCCGCCATTTCGAAGTAACGTTGGGCGTCGGCTGCCTGGCCGGCCTTTTCGGAAGCCAGCCCGGCCCAATAAAATCCCTTCGAGCGGGTCTGCGGCGTTCGGGCCGCCGCGCCGTAGCGGTAGAACAGCGGGGCTGCACCGGCGGCATCGCCCAGCTCCCACAAGGCACGGGTTCCACCAAGCCACATCAGCGAAGTGTAGTCGTCGCGCAGCTTGTAAGGCTTGGTGGAAATATCTTCACCCGGAGCGAAAGCATCGTCGACCGAGGCGGCAATCCGCTGCGCGCGCTGCCCCGGGGCCAGCCGGGCCACGTTCAGCAGCTCGCCGATCCAGGCGGTTTCATCCTGCGGGCGAGAAGCGAGCGGGGGCCGGTTGGCGAGCAGTTCCACCGCCTGGGCATCGCGGCCTTCGGTCCGCAGCTCCCGTGATCGGTTCCACAAGTATCCGGGATCGGTCAGGGCCGCCGCGTCGGATGTCCATCCGTCGCCGCCCTGCAGAATTGCCAGCCGCGCAGTAAACAGCCCGCGCTTGTCAGGCGAGGTATAGGCGAGCAGCCGTTCGGCAGCCTGCCGGTCCCGCGACCAGAGCAGCGCGTCCATCCGCGCATCGTGATCGGCCTGCGTGAACTGAGTGCCGTACATGGCCAGGATCGCCGCCTCGACGGTACTGTCCATCGACCCGCCGCGCCAGGCGGACCGAGCCATCTCCACCGCCTCAGCCGGACGGGTGCCCATCAACGCCAGCGCGTACTGTGCCCGTGCGGGATTGGTCAGCGGAGGGAAGCGATCGAAGAAGGCGACGAGACGATCGTTCGGCACCTGCTCCGCATCGAGCCGCGCCTCTGCGTAGGACCGCAGCTTTTCCTCGTCGGGAAGTCCCGGATAGGTGAGCAGGAACCCGGCGTAATCGCCGAAGCTGTAATTCTTGTTCGCCGAAAGCTGCTGCCATTGCGCGATTGCCGGAGCAATTCGCCCCGGCTGGCGCGATACGAGCTGCGCGCGAGCATTGTCCCAATCTGCGGCAGTCCAGCTCGCTGCTGGCTGCACGATTACGGTTTCCTGCTCCGCGGTTGCCGGCGCCGAAGCGACGAACAGCGGGAGGGCAAGAATTGCGATGTTTTTAAAAGGAAGTCCGACCATGCTGGACATTCTACCCACGCTCTCCTTATCAGTCGCTGAACATGGTACGGTTGAGGCGTGCAGCCGATCCCGCTTCCCTCGATATTGTTCCAAGAAAAGGGGATAAGTAAATGTTTTCGGGCTCGATTCCGGCTTTGGTCACCCCTTTTTCCGGCGGATCGTTCGATGAAGGCGCGTTTCGCCGCCTGATCGAATGGCAGATCGAAAACGGCAGCAGCGCGCTGGTCCCCTGCGGCACGACCGGGGAGGCTTCGACCCTTTCGAACGCGGAACACCACCGGGTGATCGAATTGTGTGTCGAACAAGCCGCGGGCCGTGTGCCGGTGATCGCCGGTTGCGGCAGCAACGACACCAAGAACGCGCTGCTCCACATGAACTTTTCGAAGAAGGCGGGCGCGTCCGCCGCGCTGTGCGTCGCCCCCTATTACAACCGGCCGAGTCAGGAAGGCCTGATCGCGCACTTCTCCTACCTTGCCGAACATTCCGACCTGCCGATCATCCTGTACAACGTCCCGGGACGCACGGTGACCGACATCGAGCCGGAAACCGTCTGCGAACTGGCCAAGCGCTTCCCGGATCGCATCGTCGGCATCAAGGATGCGAGCGGGGATCTAAGCCGCGTGGTCGATCACCGGATGGGTATCGGCAAGGATTTCTGCCAGCTTTCTGGCGATGACGAGCTCGCGCTGCCGGCGAACGCCGCAGGCGCGGCCGGGTGCATATCGGTAACCGCCAACGTCGCGCCCGCGCTGTGCGCCCAATTCCAGCGGGCCTGCGCCGAAGGCGACTTCATCCGGGCCCGCGAATTGAACGACCTTCTGTACCCGCTCCACTACGCCATGTTCGAAGATGCGAGCCCGGCGCCGGTGAAGTATGCCCTCAGCCGCGTGCACGACTGGCTGACCGACGAGGTGCGCCTTCCGCTGACTCCGTGCAGCGACCGGGCGCGCAAGGCGGTGGACGAGGCGCTGGAGCACGCCAGGCTCGTCTGACGAGGCCTGAACTCTTCTGATCAGACCCGGACTCTTCTGACCAGACGGTGACACGACCCGGTCGTATCAGTCGACCGGGTTGTGCGCCTGCACGAATGCAACCGCTTCCGTGAGCATCTGGTTGCGCGTGCGGCTCCGTGAAAGCCAGTGGTCTTCATCCTCCAGCTCCACGAGCCGGAAGGGCTTGTTCGCCCGCTTGAGCGCGTCCGCCATCTTCTCGCTTTGCTCGAAAGGCACGACAGTGTCGTCGCGCCCATGGATCAGCAGGATCGGAGCGTCGGCTTGTCTCGCGAAGCGGCTGGGCGAAATGTCGTCGAATCCGGTGCGCGAACCGAGTTCCTCTGTCAGGGAGAGCCGGAAAAACCTTCCCGATCGGTTCAGATAATAGTCGATCGGGTACATGAGGGGCAAATCGGCAATCGGCGCCACGGCCACTGCACAGCGGTAGACCCCTTGTTGCATCGTGACTCCGACCAGTGCGGCATAGCCGCCGTAGCTTGCGCCGACGATGCAGGCGCGGCGAGGATCGACAACCCCCTGCCGAGCCAGTTCGGCCAGGCCGTCCGATATGTCGGTCTGCATCTTGCGGCCCCATTCCTTGTGGCCCGCCCGGACGAATGCGTCGTCGCGATTGGTCGAACCGCGGAAGTTCGGCTGGAACACGGCATAGCCGCGCGATGCGAACGCTTGTGCCCACCAGTCGAACGCCGCGTCGTCATGCGCGTGCGGTCCCCCATGCGGCAGCATGACCAGCGGCAGGTCCTTCGCGGGGCGGCCGGGCGGCAGTGTCAGGATGCCGTCGAGTTCCAGACCGTCGGCCGCCGTGTAGCTGATCGTGCGGATCGGCCCCACTTGCTCCGGCAGGATGGAGAACCGCTCGTACGCGATGCTGTTTGCCCGCATCGCGTCCATGTCCACGCGGTACCAGGTGCCGCTATCCCGATTCCCGCTGGTTCGGACGAGCGCGTGCGTGAAATCCGCAGTCCAGTCGCTCAGCCGGACGTCGACGGCGGGGAAGGCCCGGTCGATCCTGTCGGCGACCTTCTGGTGCTCCACGGCGAAAAAGTGAGGGTGGCCAGTCGTCTTGGACCGGTATCCCAGCAAGCGTCCGTCCACGTGCGTGAAGTAGCGATCAACTTCCGCCTGATCGAGAAACCGATGTGGCGGAGCGTTCCCGTCCAGCGGAGCTTCGAGCCACTGTGTCGTCCCGCTTTCCGGATCGGTCTGCTGATAGATCATCGTGTCGCCCCGGGGGCCTAAAGCCACAATATCCACATCGCCTGTCCGCGCTTTCCCGGATGCGATCTGGCCGCCAGCGCCTTCGATGGTCCAGGATCCGGCATAATCGATGCGCAACGTGGCGACGACTGACCCGTCCGCTCCGATCAGCCAATCGGCATCGCCACCAGGGGGCGATGCATCAGCGATCCGGACGGCCTGGTTGGTTTCGAAGTCGACCGAGTACAGGGCCGGTCGCGGATGGGGAAGGGCGTAGCCGCCCCGGCTTCGAACCAGTTCCAGGCCACTGAAGAAGCCGTGCCATTTTCCTTCGATCTTCCGCGTGCCGAAGCTTCCGAAAACGGCGGGAAAGGTCGTTGGCTGGTCTCCGAACACGAACCGGATCTTCCCGGCTCCCCGTGCAGGGATGATAGCGACTCTGCCTACCTCGACCTTTTCGGGGTACCGTCCCGTGTCGATCTGCTCCGTCCGGGTCATGGTCAGCAACGCCCATTCGTCGCCCACCCAGTCAATCCCCCGCACCTTGACGTCGCCGATCTCCATCTTCCGCAGCGGCTGCATCTCACGGTCGAAAACGATCAGCAGGCGCTTGCCCTGCGCCGTGGCCACCGCCGCAATGTGCGCGCCGCTGTCGGAAAGCTCCATCATCTCGAAGTCGGGAAGGGAGCCATAGGCCGTCAGCGGAGGCGGCTGGACCGGCTGGGCCGCGGCAGGCGTGCCCGGCAAAACCACCACGCACGCGGCAAAACGCAGAAGCGCATTACGAAAATTCGGCATTTGAGACCCCCGTCGGTCTCCGCAGAGTTGCAGTTGATGCCTCGCAGCGCAAGGGAATGACGAGCAGCAGAAGAAGCACGCGGAAGGGGGTTTCGTTCGGCGGTGCGGCAGCCTACATGCCTTCGCCATGGCCCGCCCGAAACCCGCCACCTTCGACAAGCAGAAGACCGTCGCCGAAAACAGGCGCGCGCGGTTCGACTACTTCATCGAGGACAAGTACGAAGCCGGGATCGCCTTGTCCGGCACGGAGGTGAAGTCCCTGCGCTCCGGCGAAGGCTCGATCGCTGAATCCTACGCGGAAGTTCGCGGCGCCGAGGTGTGGCTGGTCAACGCCAACATTCCCGAGTTCAGCCACGGCAACCGCTTCAATCATGAACCGAAGCGCCCGAGGAAGCTGCTGCTGCATGAGCGTGAGATCAGCAAGCTGACCGGCGCGGTCGAGCGGCAGGGCATGACCCTGGTGCCGCTGTCGGTCTATTTCAATTCGCGCGGCCGCGCGAAAGTCGAACTGGCGCTCGCCAAGGGCAAGCAGGCGCACGACAAGCGGCAGACGACGAAGGACCGGGACTGGCAGCGGGACAAGGCTCGCATCATGCGGGAGCGCGGCTGAAGTCGTTAAACGAGCCGTTCAGGCTGGTGGTCGCATGATTGCTTTCGCAGTTGCCGCATTCGTGTAATCGAGGCCCCGATGAGTACCCGCCTTAGCCGCTGGGCGAAACGCCAGATGCCGAGCCGAGAGCAGCTTGAGCAAAGCCGCTTCACGCGCGGTCTTGCTCGGCGTTCGGAGCTTTGGCGGCTGACTCGCCGCTCCGTTCCCCGGGGAGTTGCGATAGGGCTGCTGGTAGGGATTTTTGCCCTGATCCCAGGCGTCCAGATCGTCGGCGCGGCCCTGATGTGTGTTCCGTTCCGCGCCAATGTCCCGATTGCCGCGGGTATGACGTTCCTGTCGAACCCGGTCACCACGCCGCTGATCCTCGCCGGATCGCTTTACCTTGGAAACCTGCTCGGGTTCCACGCCGATATCGCCGCGCTGACGACGCTCTATTCCAAGGGTGCGGGGGTGGGGGAGTGGGCTGCGTGGCTGCTTTCCGACGCAGCCCCGGCGCTCGTTCTCGGCTTGACGATCATCTCGGTTGCCGCAGCGGCGATCGGGTACTTCGTGACGTCGTTCGTCTGGCGCCATCTCGTGATGCGAAGGCGCCAGCGGCGACTGATCCTCTACAGGATGCTTGATCCCGCCGAATGAGCAACTCTGCCGCAAACCCGCCCCGCAATGTTGAAATCCTGCTGGTTGCGGTCGCGATCCTGGCCAGCATTGCGCTGGTCTTCATAGCGACCGAACACGTAGTCCCCACGATCGCCTATGCCGGGGGGCTGCTTGCGCTGGGCCTGATTGTCCTCGCGGTCACTCGGCGAAAGCCCGGGGCTGAGGACCAGGCCGGCATGACGCCCGACTGGGCGGTGACACTTGCAGCCATCGAGCGGCAGGACGTGGGAATCGCGATTACCGACCGCGCCAATCGTCTGGTCTGCGCGAATGGATTGTTCGAATCCTGGTTCGGCTTCTCCGGCGCGCCGCCAAGATTGCCCGTGAACCAGTTGTCTGCGGAAGAGCTTGCCCGAATTGTCCGCAGCGCGTGGCGCGACGGGCAGAGCGATCCAGTTGAGATCGAGGATGGCCAGCGCCGCTGGACGGCGCAGGCGCAGCGGGCCGGGCGCGCCGACGATTACCTCGTCTGGCGATTTGCTGCGGTGGAGGCGAGCGAAGCGGTCGATCCGCAGCACGTGGCCGGTGTTTTGGCCGGCTCGCTCAGCCGGGGCGGGATCGAACTGGCGCTGGTGGGGCCGGGTGGAGCAATCCGCGCCGCCAGTTCGGGGCTGGCGCGCCGGGCAGCTGGAGATGAAGAAGCCAGTATGGCGGGGCAAGACTTTGCCAGCGTCATTCGCGCCGCGGGAGATCGAGTTTACTTCACGCGCGAAGGCCGCAAGGGCAGCGCGCAGACCTTGGTCGAAATCCCAATGGCCGACTCGCCAGCAGACGGGGACGTGAGCGATTCGCTGATGGTCCTGATCGACTCGAGCGTCGTTGCAGCGGCGGGGGAAGCGAAAGGTCCGGCCTCGCCGACAGAAAGTCTTTTTGATCATCTGCCGCTTGGACTGGCGGTCACCGACCGGGATGGGCGCTTCCTCACTGCGAACGCGGCTTTCCGACAAGCGGCGGGGATCGAGGCGCAGCAAGCGCTGCCGCCCTATCCGTCGGACCTCGTCCTGCCGCACGACAAGGCTGCGGTGTCCGACGCCGTACGCCGCTGCGGGCAATCGCGAGGCCTGAGCGGCCGGATCGACGTGCGCCTGAGAAACCAGCCGGGAGGAACCGGCGCACTGGCGTTTGCCGGGATGCGGGGGCCCGGAGCGGCGGCCGTGTTGCTGACCCTCGCCTCGCCTGGGCAGGTCGAGCGGCCTGATGCTGCTCCCGTTCGGGTGACGGAGAGCTCAACGGGCGGTGGCGGGGAAATCCTGCTGATCGGGCATGAGGAGACGGTGCGCACTGTGGCGGAGCGAGCGCTGACGCGGGAAAATCATCGGGTCACCGTTGCCGTTGATGCCGAGGAAGGGCTGCACCTTCTGAGCGATCACGCGTTCGACATGGTGATCGCTGACGCTCTTCTGCCCGGGACGGAAGGGGCCTCGTTGGTGACGGAAATCCATGCCATCCGCGCAAACCTGCCGATCCTGTTCCTGGCGGATTATGCCGAGGAGCAGCTTCTGCGCGATTTGACCGGCGAACGGGCAGACGTTCTTGCCAAGCCTTTTGGCGTTCAGCAGATCGCCGCGCGCGCCGCCGCGCTTTTGCAGCGAACGTGAGCGCCAGGAAAGTTTTCGTTCTCCCCTTGTTCCTGTAGAACAAAAGCGATACATACACGTCAGTCGATGAATTGCGCGGCCCTGCCTGTTGGGCCTAGGAATATGATGGAGGCCATGTCATGGCGGCTAATCTGAAAGTGGTGGACAAGGAAAGCAATTTGGACCGTCAAAAGGCGCTCGAAGCCGCGCTTGCCCAGATCGATCGGGCGTTCGGCAAGGGCTCGGCCATGAAGCTCGGCAGCCGCGAGGCGATGCAGGTCGAAGCCATTTCGACCGGATCGCTCGGCCTGGATATCGCGCTCGGTGTCGGCGGATTGCCCCGCGGCCGGGTTATCGAGATCTACGGTCCGGAAAGCTCGGGCAAGACCACGCTCGCCCTGCACACAATTGCGGAAGCGCAGAAGGCGGGCGGCACGGCCGCGTTTGTCGATGCGGAACATGCGCTTGATCCGGTTTATGCCAAGAAGCTCGGCGTCGACATCGATGAACTGATCGTCTCGCAGCCCGACACGGGCGAACAGGCGCTGGAAATCGTCGATACCCTGGTGCGGTCAAATGCTATCGATGTTCTGGTGGTCGACTCGGTCGCCGCTTTGGTGCCGCGCGCCGAAATCGAAGGTGAAATGGGTGATAGCCACGTCGGCTTGCAGGCGCGGCTCATGTCGCAGAGCCTGCGCAAGCTGACCGGCTCGATCAGCCGCTCGCGCTGCATGGTCATCTTCATCAACCAGCTGCGGATGAAGATCGGCGTGATGTACGGTAACCCGGAAACCACCACCGGCGGCAATGCGCTGAAGTTCTACGCTTCGGTCCGGCTGGACATCCGCCGCACCGGACAGATCAAGGACCGGGATGAGATCACCGGCAACGCCACGCGCGTGAAGGTGGTCAAGAACAAGGTCGCCCCGCCGTTCAAGCAGGTCGAATTCGACATCATGTATGGCGAAGGCGTTTCGAAGATCGGTGAAATCCTCGACCTCGGCGTCAAGGCGGGGCTGGTGGAGAAGTCGGGCAGCTGGTTCAGCTACGACAGCATCCGTATCGGTCAGGGACGTGAAAACGCCAAGCAGTACCTGAAGAGTAACCCGGAGGTCGCCGATCGGTTGGAAGCAGCGATCCGCAGCCGGACGGACGCTGTTGCCGAAGAAATGATGACGGGGCCGGACACGGACGATTCTTCCGAGGATTGATCCAGTCACGGATAGGAAACAACAAGCCGGCGCGGTGTCCGACCGCGCCGGCTTTTTCCTGTTCGGCGGGAACGTTCACTCTGATCGGGAATTCTGTTTTGCCGCTGGCGGTGATCCCGCTTGTGGCTCGGGCGCTCAGGCCCTAATTGCCGCCCATGCATTCGACGAACGACATCCGCCGCGCCTTTCTCGATCACTTCGGGCAGAATGGACACGATATCGTCCAGTCGGCGCCGCTGGTTCCGTACAACGATCCATCCCTGATGTTCGTCAACGCGGGGATGGTGCCGTTCAAGAACGTGTTTACGGGGCTTGAAGCTCCTCCTGCTCCACGCGCCGCCAGCTCGCAGAAGTGCGTCCGCGCCGGGGGCAAACACAACGACCTCGACAATGTCGGCTACACCGCGCGGCATCTGACGTTCTTCGAGATGCTGGGCAACTTCAGCTTCGGCGATTATTTCAAGGAACGGGCAATCGAGCTCGCTTGGGGTCTCGTCACCGGCCCGTTCGGCCTCGATCCCAACCGGCTGACGGTCACCGTCTACCACACCGACGATGAAGCGTTCGGCTTGTGGCGCAAGATCGCCGGACTGCCGGAAGAGCGGATCATCCGCATCGCGACCAAGGACAACTTCTGGGCCATGGGTTCAGATGGGCCCTGCGGACCCTGTTCGGAAATCTTCTGGGACCATGGGCCTCAGGTCGCCGGCGGCCCTCCGGGATCGCCCGAAGAGGACGGAGATCGCTTTGTCGAGATCTGGAACCTCGTGTTCATGCAGTACCTGCAGGAACAGGATGAGATCACGGGCAACCTCCCGCGCCCCAGCATCGACACCGGGATGGGCCTAGAACGAATCGCTTCGGTTCTGCAGGGCGTGCACAACGTGTTCGAGACCGACACCTTCCGCCACCTTGTCGGCGCGAGCGAAGACCTGATCGGCGCGAAGGCTGCCGGTGACAGCCTCGCCAGTCATCGGATCATTGCGGATCACCTGCGCTCGACCAGCTTCCTGATCGCCGATGGCGTGCTGCCGTCGAACGAAGGCCGCGGCTACGTCCTGCGCCGGATCATGCGCCGCGCGATGCGCCACGCACACCTGCTCGGCGCGCGCGATCCGCTGATGCACCGCCTCGTGCCGACGCTCGTCAGCGAAATGGGCCAAGCGTTTCCGGAACTTACCCGCGCACAGCCGCTGATCCAGGAAGTTCTGGAACGAGAGGAAACCCGTTTCCGTCAGACACTGGACAAGGGCCTGCGCCTGCTAGACGAAGCCACGGCCAACGTCGGCGCCGGGGGCAGCTTGCCCGGAGAGACTGCATTCAAGCTCTACGACACCTACGGCTTTCCCTATGACTTGACTGAGGACGCTTTGCGCGCCCGGGGCATCGGGGTCGACCGCGCCGGATTCGATGCCGCCATGGCCGAGCAGAAAACCGCTGCCCGGGCAGCCTGGAAAGGCTCGGGCGCTGCGGCCGACAGCGAGGTCTGGTTCGATATCGCCGAGCGGGAAGGGGCGACCGAATTCACTGGCTATGCCGCAACCGGCGGGGACGGCCGCGTCGTGGCACTGGTGGCGGACGGCAAGGAAGTTACCGAGGCGCATGCCGGGCAGGACGTGATCCTGCTGGTGAACCAGACGCCGTTCTATGGTGAAAGCGGCGGGCAGGCCGGCGATTCCGGACAAATCACCGGTGACGGTGATCTGGAGATCGCCGTCAACACTACGTCCAAGCCGCTTGGCCGCCTTCATGCACACCACGGGGCGATCGCGAGCGGCACCGTGCGTGTCGGCGACACTGTCCACCTGAAGGTAGACGCGGACCGGCGTGACCGGATCCGGGCGAACCATTCAGCCACCCACCTGCTGCACGCGGCCCTGCGCCATCGCTTGGGCGAGCATGTGACGCAGAAAGGCTCTCTTGTTGCGGAAGACCGCTTGCGGTTCGACTTCTCGCACCCGAAGCCGCTGGAACCGGACGACATCGCCGCAATCGAAGCGGAAGTGAACGCCGAGATCCGTCACAACGCGGAGGTCGCGACCCGATTGATGAGCCCGGACGAAGCGATTGCCGCGGGGGCGATGGCGCTGTTCGGGGAGAAATACGGCGAGGAAGTCCGCGTCCTGTCGATGGGGCGCCTGCACCCCGATCATGGACGCAGCTATTCGGTCGAGCTGTGCGGCGGCACCCACGTCCGCGCGACCGGCGATATCGGCGTGTTCCGTATCGTGTCGGAAAGCGCAGTTTCGTCCGGTGTTCGCCGGATCGAGGCGCTGACCGGCGAAGCGGCCCGCCAGTGGCTCGTAACCCGGGAAGAAACGCTGAAGGCGGTTGCTGGGGCGCTCAAGACCGGCCCCGAGGACGTTGAGGCGCGAGTCGCCGCGATGATCGAGGAACGCCGCAAGCTGGAACGTGAACTCTCCGACGCGAAGAAGCAGCTTGCGTTGAGCGGAGGCGGCGGAGCCGCAAAGGCGGAGGATGAAGCCGTGGCCGGAGTCCGCTTCTCCGGCCAAGTGCTCGAGGGGTTGAACCCCAAGGACCTGCGCGGTCTGCTGGACGAGGCGAAAGCGCGGATGGGATCCGGCGTTGCCGCGATTGTCGCGGTTAATGAAGGCCGCGGCACGTTCGCAGTTGCGGTGACCAACGACCTGACAAGCCGCTTCAATGCGGTCGATCTGGTGCGAGCCGGAGTCGCTGCGCTCGGCGGAAAAGGCGGCGGAGGCCGCCCGGACATGGCGCAAGGCGGCGGCCCCGACGGCGCGAACGCCGCCGAGGCCATTGCTGCGGTACGCAAGACGCTGGCGGGCGAGGCCGTCAGCGCCGCCTGAACTTACGAACGGTTGGTGGCGGCCGAGCGATCGGCCGGTTCGCTGCCGCGCGGGGTATCATCGTGGCGGGGTGAACGATCCGGGACACCCTTTGTCTTGAGAGAGCCGTGGCTCTCGCCCGTCTGGTGCTGCGGATCGCTGGGGGCGCTGTTCGCCTCCGGGTTTGCGGTGGGGTCGGGGTTCTGTTTCGGCTTGCTCATGCGAAAATCTCCTTTCCCATTAGCAACGTACGGGTCGCCGGATCGGTCCGAAAGGATCAGCCGTCCAGCGTGCTGGTACGCAGTTTCGGCCTGTATTCCAGTTCCGCCCGGTGTTTGATCTGATCGCGGTACTCGTCGCGCTTCTCATGGATTGAGGCGATCACCGGGCCCATCGGCATGCCAAGCCCGACCAGCACGGCTTCGGATAGCTGCAAGGAGCTTTCCAGCGTCTCCGGCACTGCATGGGTGGCGCCGCTCCGGTACAGCTCGGCCGCGTGCATCGCGTCGCGTGCTCGGGCGATGATCGGCAGGTTGGGGTGGTGGTCGCGAAGCTTCCGGGTGATCCGCTCGGCCAGCACGGGTTCGTCCATCGTCAGCACGACTGCCAGCGCGTCTCCCAAACCCAGGCGATCAAGCGCGTCTCCGCGCATCGCGTTGCCGAACAGCACGGTGTAGCTGTCTCGCCGTGCCGCCGAGATCAGGTCTGCATCGGCGTCGATTGCGACATAGGGCTGATTGTGGACCGTCAGCATGTCCGCGACCAACCGTCCCACGCGGCCCAAGCCGACGATCACCACGCGCGGTTCGCTGCTGTTGATCAGCTCCTCCTGATCGGGCAGCGGCTCAACGCGCCGGCCCATCATCCGCCCCAGTCCCGCAAGCAGCGGCGTGATCGTGAGGCCGATGGCGGTGACGATCTGCCAGAATTGGGCGGTCTCCTCCTGGATCAGCAGCGCCTCGGTTGCCGCAGCCAGGACGATCAGGGTGGTTTCCGAAGGGCTGGCCATCAGGATACCGGTTTCCGTCGCCGTGCTGCGCCGTGCGCCCATTGCCCTCAGCAACAAGCCGGTGACGACGGCCTTCAAGGTCAGGACCAGCACGACAGCAGTTATCACGGGCCGGAAATTGGCCCAGACGTTCGTCAGGTCGATCTGCATGCCGACCGTGAGCAGGAATATGCCAAGCGCCAATCCTTCGAACGGCTTGATGATCGTCTCGATCTCGGCGTGGTAGTCGGTCTCTGCGATCAGCAACCCGGCGACGAGCGCACCAACAATGGGCGACAGGCCGACAAGCCCCGTGGCAAGGCTCGCGCCGATTACCACCAGCAGCGTGATGGCGAGGAACAACTCCGGGCTTTTGGTCCGGGCCGCCTGGGCGAACAAGGTGGGAAGGGCGTACCGCCCAATCACCATCATCGCCCCGACAATGAGCGCGCCCAGCCACAGCGTGCGCGTCAGGCCCTCCATTCCTTCTTCCGCTGCGTAGGGCGCCAGCGCGCCGAGCAGGAAGATGATGGGGACGATCGCGATATCCTCGAACAGCAGCATCGACAGCGCGGCACGGCCCACGGGCGTGTGGTGGCCGGCAATCGGCAACACCAGTGCGGTGGAAGACAGCGCAAGCGCCAGGCCCAGCGCCAGCGCGCCGGTCCAGTACTGGCCCAGCATCCACAGGATACCGCCGACCAGCGTGCCGATGACGATCAGTTCCAGCGCACCGAGGCCGAAGACCATCCGGCGGAGCTGCCACAAGCGCTTGAACGAAAGCTCCAGCCCGATGGTGAACAGCAGCAGGATGATGCCGAATTCGGCGAACGGCTGCAGCCCCTCTGCATCGCTGATCGTGACCCACGTCAGCCACGGGTGATCATCGACCATGCGGCCGAGCCCGTACGGGCCGACCAGCAGTCCCACGAGGATGAACCCGATAATCGGCGTGATGCGAAATCGCGCGAACACAGGGATGACGATGCCCGCCGCGCCGAGAATCACCAGCGCATCGGACATCGTTGAAGAGATTGCGTGGCCGTGCATGGTTCCCGTCAGTTTCCTGCCGCGGGTATGACAGAAGCGGGACGGCGGCCGCAACTCGGGAAACGCGGAAAAATGTGGCCCCGGAGCCTTTGCGCCGGGGCCGAAAGGCTTACGCCCAGTTCGCCATTTCCTTTTCGAGGTTCTCGACGATCGCCTCGAAGAACTGCTCGGTGGTCATCCAGCTCTGGTCCGGACCGATCAGCAAGGCGAGGTCCTTGGTCATCTTGCCGCTTTCGACGGTCTGGATGCAGACCCTTTCCAGCGTTTCGGCAAAGCGGACCACGTCCGGCGTCTCGTCGAACCGGCCGCGGTAGATCAGCCCGCGAGTCCAGGCGAAGATCGACGCGATCGGGTTGGTGCTGGTCGCCTTGCCTTGCTCATGCTGGCGATAGTGACGGGTGACGGTGCCGTGCGCGGCTTCAGCCTCGATGGTCTTGCCATCGGGCGTCATCAGCACGCTGGTCATGAGACCCAGGCTGCCGAAGCCCTGCGCCACTTGGTCGGACTGCACGTCGCCGTCATAGTTCTTGCAGGCCCAGACGAACTTGCCGCTCCACTTCAGGGCGCTTGCGACCATGTCATCGATCAGGCGGTGCTGGTACTCGATCCCGGCCTTGTCGAACTTTTCCTTGAAGCTTTCGGTCTCGAACACTTCCTGGAACAAGTCCTTGAAGCGACCATCGTAGGCCTTGATGATCGTGTTCTTCGTCGAAAGGTACAGCGGCCACTTGCGGTCGAGCGCGTAGTTCATGCTCGCACGGGCGAAGTCGCGGATGGAGTCGTCGAGGTTGTACATCGACATCGCAACGCCGGGAGCCTTGAAGTCGTAGACTTCGCGGTCGATGGTCTCACCGTTTTCGCCTTCGAACACCAGGCGCAGCTTGCCGGGGCCGGGGACCTTGAAGTCGGTCGCGCGGTACTGGTCGCCAAAGGCGTGGCGGCCGACGACGATCGGATCGGTCCAGCCCGGGATCAGCCGGGGGACGTTCTGGATCACGATCGGCTCACGGAAGATCGTGCCGCCCAGGATGTTGCGGATCGTGCCGTTGGGCGAACGGTACATCGCCTTGAGATTGAATTCTTCCACCCGCGCTTCGTCCGGGGTGATCGTGGCGCACTTTACGCCGACGCCGTACTGCTTGATCGCATTGGCCGCGTCGACGGTGATCTGGTCGTCCGTCTCGTCGCGCTTCTCGATCCCAAGGTCATAGTACTTCAGCTCAAGATCGAGATAAGGCAGGATCAGCCGCTCCCGGATCCATTGCCAGATGATCCGCGTCATCTCGTCGCCGTCGATCTCGACTATCGGGTTGGTGACCTTGATCTTCGCCATAAGGGCTCCTGTCGCGTTGATGAACGTTGCCGGTGTCCTTAAGGAGCAGGAAAGGCCAGCGCAAGCGGCCCCTCAGACGATGCGGGTTCGCTGCATGACGGTCCGCAGCAGACCCGGGGCAAGGCGTGTCGCAGCAACCGCGATGCGCGACCGGGAAGGGCATTCCGCGAGGCTCCACGCCGCCGCGGCCGCCATCAGCGGGCGCCGGGCGCGGGCGGCGAAGGTTCGCTGGAATGACGGCGCGGCCGCGCTCCCGCTGCGCAGCCAGAATCCCGCGGCCAACGTCCCGCTGGCGAGTGCGATATCGATCCCTTCCCCGGCAAGCGACGGGATCACTGCGGCCTGATCGCCCAGTCGGAACACACCCGGTTCGGTGCCGCGCGCGATCCAGCCGTAAGGAACCGCGCCGATGGTGTCGATCCGCGCATCCTGCCAGTCTTCGCCCAGGCGATCGGCGAAATGGGGATGACGGCGGGCGAGGTCGGCCAGCAAGGCGGACGGATCGCGCCCGGCGTCGCTCAGCCGCGACTTGCGCAAGGCGAGGCAGACGTTCGCGCTGCCGTCTTCCTGCAGCATGATTCCGGCATAGCCGCCGCGGAACAAGTGCAGCTCGATTGTTCCGCCGACGAGACGCGACAGGCGGGAGGAGGCAGGCAGCCGGACTCGCAAGCCCAGTGCAGGGTCGCTCGACTGGCGATCCCGGCCGGCACCGCGCACGTTGTGCTTGCCCGTGGCGAGAAACAGTCCGTCGCTTTCCCACTCCCGTTCCTGCCCGATCGCGCGGGTGCTTTCCACGGTCCGCACGGTGTCGAAGGCGAACCGCACGCCGGCTTCCTGCGCCCGCTGCCGCAAGGCGCGGTCAAGCGCGTTGCGGGACAAGCCGAAGGCCGGAGCGGGAAGGACGATTTCGGCGCGAGCATACCCCGCGAACAAGACGAGCCGATCGACCTTTTCCGCACCGAGGGCCGCGCAATCCACCCCTAGCCGGGCTAGCCGATCCGCCGTTCGCCAGCTGAGAAATCCGCCGCACAAGGGGTCGCCTACGTGCCGGTCGCGATCGATCAGCAGCGGCCGCGCGCCTGCATGAGCCAGCGTGATCGCCGCGGCGCAGCCCGCCGGTCCGGCTCCCAAGACAAGAGGGGTCACGGGCCGATCTTCTCGACGCACAAGCGAAACGGAAAGTAGCGCCGCACCCGCGCACCGCGCACGTCCGCCTGCCGGAGCAGGGCGGACCACTCAGGGGCACGGAAGCTGCGGGCGATGGAGGTCGTGCCGTCCAGCCGGACAATGGGATGCCAGCCCATCGCGCGGGCGAGCAGGGGATAGCCGAAATGGGATAGCCGGTGGCGGTGAAGGTCGTTGACGAACCACCCCGCCTGCGCCTCCGCGTCCATGAACGCGAGGAAGCGCACCAGTTGGTCTTCCGTCATGTGATGAGCGACGAGGCTGGAGACGATGAAGTCGAACCGCTCCCCCGCCAGATCGGCATAATCACCGGCGAGGTACCGGATCGGTGCGCCGGGGGAGGGATGGCGCTCGGCTGCCGCAATGCTGCGAGCGTTCAGGTCGATCCCCGTCAGCTCCGCTTCCGTCCCGCGGCGCTGCGCCCAAAGCGCGATCCGGCGCAGCATGTCCCCGTCCCCGAACCCGACATCCAGCAGGCGAAAGCGAGTGCGTCCGCCGAGCGCGCGACGGAGGAAATCCAGGGTGGGCCGGTAGGCAAGGGTAATGCGGTTGACCTTGGCGAGATCCGCCAGCACCGCGTGGTAAGTCCCGGCGTCGAGGGCCGGGTCGTCCATCAGCTCATCGGCCTGCAGCCGCTCAGCCAGCATCGGTCCAGCCAAAGCGGAAACCTTCGACCGCCAGCCCCGGCCCGAAGGCAAGCGCAACGCCGCGTTCCGGCTGACGGCGGATCAGCTTTTCCAGCACGAACAGGAGCGTGCCGGAAGAAACGTTGCCGTTGGCGCTCAGCACTTCACGCGAAGGATTGAGGCATTCGGGTCCAAGCCCGAGCCCGCGCTCGACGGCGTCCAGGATCGACCGCCCCCCCGCGTGGACCGCCCACGCGTCCACGTCCTTCACCGCGGCACCCCCGGTGATCGTCTCTACCAGTTCCTCATCAGCTAGAGCCCCGGCAATGCGCGCCGGGACTTCGCCCGAAAGCTCCATGACGAAACCGGTGTCGGCGATGCGCCAGGTGATCAGATCCGCACTTTCCTCCAGGGCGACCGACAAGCCTTGGCCAAGCTCCAGCCCCGGTCCTTCGCTGGTCACCAGTGCAGCGGCTGCTCCGTCACCGAATTGCGCCATTGCGAGCAGCGGCTCGATCTCCGCATCCTGCTGCATGTGCAGGGTGCACAATTCCACGGTCACCACCAGCACGCGGGCCTCCGGCTCGGACCGTACGATGTGCCGCGCCGTGCGCAGTGCGATCGATCCGGCATAGCACCCCATGAAGCCGATCAGCACGCGCTCGACATCCGCACTCAGGCCAAGGCGGCGGGCAATCAGCTGATCGATGCCGGGAGCGACAAAGCCGGTGCAGCTGGCGACGACAAGATGCGTGATCGGCGGCAGCTCGCCCAGTCCGCGGATCGCCTGCAAGGCCAGCGCAGGTGCCGCCTCGGCATAGATCGCCATTCGCTCGGCGGTGCTTGGCGGGGCTTCGCGAGCGTAGAAGGATCCAGGTTCCAGCCGCGCATCCGCTCCGTCAAGCACGGACCAGCGATGGGCGATCCCGCCGCGCTCCTGCATCCGGCCAAACAAGCGCGCCTCGCGCGGGGGCAACTGACCGGCTGCCCAGTCTCGGTACTGGCTTTCGATGTCCTGTCCCGGAACGGCGGAGGAGATCGCGGTGATACGGGCCGTCGGCCGGGGTGTTGTCATTCCGGCAAGATAGGAATGCGCGGGGAAAAGAAAAACCCGCCAAAAGGCGGGTTTGTTCTTCTTGCCGGAATGGTGGGCGTAGCAAGGATTGAACTTGCGACCCCCGCGATGTCAACACGGTGCTCTACCACTGAGCTATACGCCCGCACCATTCGGCCCGCCGGTCTCCCGGCAGGCGCGCCAGATAGCGTCCCCGCATGCACTGTGCAAGAGGTATCGCAGAGCATCACACACGATGGCTATGGGCGGGCCCCTTTTTCACTGGCGGGCCGTTGTGCCTGACGGGATGACCGGTTTTGACATGAGCAGACTTTGACACGAACAGATGACACCGCCAGCCTGACTGGGATGGAGCGACCGCACGATTCGCAAGGCTGGAGCGCGGAGGCTCTCCACAAGGACGGGGCGCCGATTCCCGGAGGGGACAGCCGGGCCTGGTCGCTCGCTTTGCCCGATCCTTCGCCGATCCCGGTCCTGATCGCCGTGCCCCATGCCGGGCGCGATTATCCCGCCAGTCTGGTCGATCGGCTGCGGCATCCCGCGCGTTCCGCTCTGAAGCTGGAAGACCGCTACGTGGATCGGGTGGGCGAGACTATCGCGCGCGAAACGGGTGCCGCCCTGCTGGTCGCCCATGCCCCGCGCGCCATGATCGATCTGAACCGCGCCGTGGACGAAATGGATTGGGACATGGTCTGCGGCGTCCGTCCGGCCTCGGCCCCGCCGGTGCAGGGGCGCCGCGCGCGCAGCGGCCTCGGTCTGGTGCCGCGGCGCCTGTCGGGCATCGGGGAATTGTGGAAGCGCCGGCTGGAGCCGGCCGAACTCGAAGCGCGAATCGCTTGCGTGCATGAGCCGTATCACCAGGCCTTGTCGGACGCTCTTGGGGCGATCCGCAAGCGCTGGGGCGCAGCGCTGCTGATCGATCTGCATTCGATGCCCCCGCTCGGCAGTCGGCGCGGACCGCAAGCCGCACCCGAATTCGTGTTCGGGGATCGTTTCGGAGCGTCGTGCGACGGATTGCTCTGCGCTACCGCATTCGATCATCTCGGGGCGCATGGGCGGCGCGTGGCGCACAACCGGCCCTACGCCGGCGGGTACGTGCTGGAACGCCACGCCGCTCCCGGCCGCAACATCCACGCCTTCCAGATGGAAGTGTGCCGCGCAGCCTATCTGGACGATGCCCTGAGCGAGCCTGGACCCGGCTTTGCGTCGGTCGTGCGCGTGCTGGGCGGGCTGGTCCGGCGGCTGGCGGGGGAAGTGGCGGCGCTGGGGCGGGGAACCGCCCAGGCAGCCGAGTAGGTCGCACGCAGCGGGCAAGAAAAAACCACCTCGTGCTGAGCACGAGGTGGCCAAGGTTCAGGGAGGAGGTGCAAGGGGATGCACCTATCCAGCCGGGCCATGAGGGGAGCGCCGACCGGACACTTCCTAGATAATTGGCCCGCCGGAATGTTCAAGGCCATCCCGGCGGTAAAAAACTATTCGCTGGCGGGAACTTCGGTGGCGACTTCGCCCTGCGTCGCCGTTGCCGAGGGGCCCTTGCCCTGCTGGTTCTGCTTGCCGAAGATCGTGCTCATCAATTCCAGAGAGTAGAGATGCGCGAACAGCAGCGGCAGCAGGCCGTTCTGGTTCCAGCTGCGCAGCTGGTCTCCGCGCAGTTCGCGCAGCTTTTCCTGATTGACGATCTGGAACCCGCGATAGACGAACGGCTGGCCCGGGTTGGAGTTGCGCTGGATCGACACCTCGCCTTCCATGAACAGCCCGTGCTTCTTCAGTTCGTCAACGAACTGCTGGGTGCGCGCGCCGGCTTCTTCGAAGCGCTGGCAGAATTCGAGCAGCTCCTTGGTATTCTGCGTCGGCTCGGTGCCCTCGAACAGCGGGGTGCCGTCCTCGAATTCCCCGACCAGACCGCTCTTGGGATCGAAGCACAGCGACATGTCGTCGGAATCGGTCCGCAGCTTCGCCAGCAGGAAGGGATAGCGGCGGATGTAGGCCGGGACATAGAAGTCCTCCAGCGCCTTGCCTTCATCGTCGAAGAACACGTTCACGCCGTCGTTGAGGCCGAACAGCGCCAGCGGAACCGGGTTTTCGCCCGAGGAAAAGACGATCGGGAAATTGCGCTGCGCCGGGATGAACTCGTCGACGGTCAGCGGGATTGCATTCTGCTTCGCTGCCCAGGGAGCGCGATCGGTCGCGCGGGCGCGCCACGCGGCATGGTCCCGGCTGTTGAGCGGCAGCAGGTCTTGGTAGAACAGGGGCAGGCTGGCTTGCGGCGCGCTGGCCATCGGGAACTCTCCGCTTGTCTGGCGCGGATCGCCCCGCGCGGTGGAAGCGGGGGCTTTAGGTTGTCCCCGGTTCAGGCGCAAGCGGCACCAGTTTGCCCGGATTGAGCAGCCCCTGGGGATCGAGCGCGTGCTTGATGCCACGCATCATCGACAGCGCCACCGGATCGCCCAGCCGGGCCAGTTCGTCCCGCTTCATCTGCCCGATCCCGTGCTCCGCGCTGATCGATCCGCCCCACTTCGTCACCAGATCGTGCACGAAAGCGCTGATTCGCTTCCCGTCGTTCTCCTCCCATCCGCTCCGCTCCGCACCGGTGGGGGCGAGCACGTGGAAATGTACGTTCCCGTCGCCCAGGTGACCGAAGGCGACCGCCGTGGTCCCGGGGAAGGCCCGCTCCACCTCGGCCGAGGCAGCGTCGACAAAATCCGCCATCTTCGCCACCGGCACGGCAATGTCGTGCTGCATTGCCGGCCCGATCGCCCGTTCTGCCGGAGAGATCTCCTCCCGCAAGGCCCAGAACTGTTCGGCCTGCGTCTCATTCGCGGCGATCGTCGCGTCCTCCACCAGGCCGGCCTCGAAGCCGTCCTCCAGCAACTCTTGCGCAAGATCGGGCAGGGTGTCGGCCTGTGACTGGTCGGCCCCAAGCTCGATCAGCGCGTGCCAAGCATGTTTTCCCTGCAGCGGAGAGCGCGAGCCGGGCGTGTGTGCGAGCACGGCGTCGAGGCTGTGCGCGGGCAGGACCTCAAACCCCTCCAGCGCCTCGCCCGCCAATGCCTCGGCTCGTACAAGCAGCTTGCGGGCATCGGTGATCGATCCAAGCCCGGCCCACAGCACCTCGCGCCGGGCCAGCGCAGGCATTAGCCGCAACGTTGCCCCGGTCACGATCCCCAGCGTTCCTTCCGAGCCGAGGAGCACCTGCTTCAGGTCGAATCCGCGGTTGTCCTTCTTGAGCGGAGTAAGGGTGTCAAAGACGCTGCCGTCGGCAAGGACAGCCTCGATCCCCAGCACCTGCTCCCGCATCGATCCATGACGCAGCACCTGCGTGCCCCCGGCGTTGGTCGAAATCAGGCCGCCGATCGTGGCCGATCCTTTTCCGCCCAGCGTCAGCGGGAAACGAAGCCCCTGTTTTTCAGCCGCCTCGTGCAGGGTCTGGAGGATCACTCCGGCCTCGCAGGTTGCCTGCCGCGCTTCCGGATCGATCCGGCGGATTGCATTCATCCGGCGCAGCGAAAGAAGCAGGGCGGTGCCGCTTGCGTCCGGCGTCGCTCCCCCGGACATGCCGCTGTTGCCGCCCTGCGGTACGATCGGCACGCCGGCGCGGGCGCAGAGCTTGACCAGCGCGGAGACTTCCTCGGTCGACGCGGGGGAGGCGAGCGCGAGGGCCCGCCCGGTATAGCGTCCGCGCCAGTCGGTCAGCCACGGGTCCATCAGTTCGGGGTCGGTCGTCAGCCCGCGATCGCCAAGGATCGCAGCGGCGGCTTCAAGGAAGTGTTGCGTTTCCGTCATGATCGGCAGGTTTCGCACGATCCGCAGCCAAGTGCCAGCCGGCGGGAGTTGCTTCGGTAGAAGAAGGAGTTAAGCCGGTATTCAAGCGCTCAGGACAAGGAGGGTCGTCGATAGAGCCGCACCCGCGCGGCCTGGCGGACAAAAACGATCCAGATGAACACGCTTGCCACTCTGATCCTTCCGCTTGCCCTGCTGGCGCCGCAGATCGCGGGCAGCCTGCCTGTGTTCGGCGGGCTGGAGACTGGTGCCGAGGCGGGCCGCGCCGCGCCCCAGCCCAAGCCGCCCGCGCCTCTCGGCTTGCAGTCGTTCGGCCCGTCCTCTTTCCTGCAGGATGCGCATCGCACGCCCGCCCAGAATCAGGTCCGCATCGAACGCAGGGTAACCATCCGGATTTCCCCCGCGCGCCCCACCACGCAGGAGCAGATGATGGCTCAGGCCGCGCAGGCTCAAGCCCAGGCTCAGGCTCCCGTCCAGATCGTCGAGCGTGAGCTGGACGGCTGCATCCCGGTTCAGGCGATTGCAGGCGTGCAGCCGGGGCAGCAGAATCGTCTCCTGCTTTTCATGCACGATACCCGCGTTCTCAGCGCTGCGCTTGAACGGGCCTGCACACCGCGGGACTTCTATCAGGGTTTCTACATCGACCGGACCGCTGACGGCATGCTTTGCCCCCGGCGCGACCGGCTGCAATCCCGGGCGGGAGCCAGTTGCGAGGTCACCAGGTTGAGCCGGTTGACCGTGTCGCGCGATTGATCGCCGGACTCATCCGGGGCGAGATTTCTTGACTTTTGGCGTATCTGGTGCATAGGCGCCGAAGTGCGGCGGGGCGCTGCTCGCCAACGCGACAGGCGCTGCCCTTCGCTTGGTTCGCGTATGGGATATAGCCACGCCTATGAATTTCGCCGATCTCGGCCTTTCTGACGAGTTGCTGCAGGCAGTCAAAGCTGCCGGGTACGATGAGCCCACGCCGATTCAGGCGCAGGCGATCCCGCAAGTGCAAATGATGAAGGACGTGATCGCGGTCGCGCAGACCGGCACGGGCAAGACGGCCAGCTTCGTGCTGCCGATGATCGACATCCTGCATCAAGGGCGCCGCCGCGCGCGGATGCCGCGCTCCCTGATCCTTGAGCCTACGCGCGAACTGGCAATGCAGGTTGCCGAAAACTTCGAAAAGTACGGCAAGAACCACGATCTCAATCTCGCGCTGCTGATCGGCGGCGTTCAGATGGGCGATCAGCTCAAGGCTCTGGACGAAGGGGCCGACGTTCTCATCGCCACGCCGGGACGGCTGATGGACTTGTTCGAACGCGGCAAGATCCTGCTGACCGGCTGCGACCTGCTGGTGATCGACGAGGCCGACCGGATGCTCGACATGGGATTCATTCCCGACATCGAGTTCATCTGCACCAAGCTTCCGGCAAACCGGCAGACGCTGCTGTTCTCGGCAACGATGCCTGCGCCGATCAAGAAGCTTGCCGACAAGTTCCTGACCAATCCCAAATACATCGAGGTCGCCCGTCCGGCGACCGCGAACATCAACATCGCGCAGCACAAGGTCACCGTCAGCCCCCGCAAGAAGCGGGAACTGCTGGAATATCTTCTGCGGGCCGAAGATGTGCAGACGGCGATGATCTTCGCCAACCGCAAGACGACCGTCCGCGATCTGGCGAAAAGCCTGAGCCGCGACGGTTTCTCGGTAGGCGAGATTCATGGCGACATGGACCAGTCCAACCGGATGGCCGAGCTGGACCGCTTCCGTAAGGGCGAAATCAACATCCTGGTCGCTTCCGACGTCGCGGCCCGCGGGCTGGACGTCAAGGGCGTGTCCCACGTGTTCAACTACGACACGCCATGGCACCCGGACGATTACGTTCACCGGATCGGCCGCACCGGCCGCGCCGGAGCGAAGGGTCGCGCCTTTACCTTCGTCACGCCTGAAGACGAAGAGCCGATCGCCAACATCGAAAAGCTGACCGGACTTAAGATTCCGGTCTACGAAGTTGATCCAAAGCGCGAAGAAACCGCTTCCCCGGAACGCAAGCGGAGCCGGGATAAAGATCGGGATCGGGAGCCACAGGACGAAACACCTGGGCGCGCTCGCGAACCCGAGCCGCAGGACGAAACGCCCGCGCGCGCTCGTAAACCGGAGCCGCAGGACGAGAAGCGCGAGGAAAAGCGCGAATCGAAAAAAAGCCCCAGGTCCGAACCGCGCCGCAGGCGCGATCCGGAACCGGAGCCGGAAACCGGAGGAGCCTGGAATGGCCCCGTCCCGGAATTCCTCATGGTGTCAGCGCTTTAAGCTAAACTCTTAAAGGTCTTTCGCGTTGCTGCCGCCCTTGCGGCCGGTCCTGTCACGCGCATCGCTGTGGTTCGGATCGCGCGATTCTTCCTTCTGCAGCTCCATGTTGGGACTGCTGCTGCCGCGGTTTTCCTTGCGGGCCTGAGCGTTGCCGGTTTCACTGGACATATGTTCTCTCCTTTGCAGAAAGAACGGACGGGGCAGGGGAGGTTTCCGGGAAAGCCTCTCCGTCTGCCCCTGAAATCAGTCTCTTAGTCGCCGGGCGTGACGAAACTGTCGATCACGCGTTTGCGTCCTGCTTGTTCGAACTCGATTTCCAGCCGGTTGCCTTCCTGGCCCATCACGACCCCATAGCCGAACTTCTGATGGAACACGCGCGCGCCAATTGCGATGTCGGTGCGCGGCTTGGCGGCGAAGCTTGCTGCGCTGCGTCCTGATTCCGCTATCCGCTTGGGCGCCGCATCGTATCCGGTCGTCAGCGCTCGCTGCCAGCCGGGACCGCGGGTGGTCGTGCGGGAAGGCTGATTGCGGGCGACATGGGCGAACGGGTCCTCATTCTCCGACCAATTGGCGCGCCACAAAGAAGCGCCGCCCGTCATCGTGGTCTCGGCCGCGACATGGTCTTCCGGCAGTTCCCCGATGAAGCGGGAGGGCAGCGAGCTGTTCCACTGTCCATAAATCCGCCGGTTGGCTGCGTGAAGGATGGTGCAGCGCCGCCGTGCGCGAGTAATCGCCACATAGGCCAGCCGCCGCTCCTCCTCCAAGGAAGCGAGGCCGCCTTCATCCAGCGCGCGCTGGGAAGGAAACACGCCTTCCTCCCACCCCGGCAGGAAGACATGGTCGAATTCCAGCCCCTTGGCCGCGTGGATGGTCATGATCGTGACCTTCTGCTCATCATCGGCCGCGTCGTTGTCCATCACCAGACTGACGTGTTCCAGGAAGTTCCCGAGGGATTCGTATTCCTCCATCGCACGGCCGAGTTCCGACAAGTTCTCCAGCCGCCCGGCCGCTTCGGCGGACCGCTCCGCCTGCAGCATGGCGGTGTAGCCGGTTTCCTCCAGCACGGTGCGCAGCAGTTCCGACGGGGTGACGGTCGGCTCCATCTCACGCCAGCGCACGAAGCTCTCCATCAGGCGAGCGATCGTCCCGCGAGCGCGGGGCGGCAGCTCGTCCGTGTCGGCCAGCTGGAGTGCGGATGCGGCCAGCGGAATGTTCTGCTGCCGCGCATGCGAATGCATCCGCTCCAGCGCCTTCGCGCCAAGCCCGCGCTTGGGCTGGTTGTGTATCCGCTCGAACGCCAGGTCGTCGCTCGGCTGCATGATGACGCGCAAATAGGCCAGCGCGTCGCGGATCTCGGCCCGTTCATAGAAACGAAAACCGCCGATTATCTTGTAGTTGAGGCCGATTTGTATGAAGCGGTCTTCGAATTCCCGGGTCTGGTACTGCGCCCGCACGAGGATCGCCACCTGATCCAGCGCGGCGCCCTCCCGCTCCAGTCGCTCGATTTCCTCCCCCATCCGGCGCGCTTCCTCCGGGCCGTCCCAGACGCCGATCACGCGCACGCGTTCGCCGGCGTTCAGCTCGGTCCACAAGGTCTTTCCCAGCCGTTCGCTGTTGGCGGCGATGAGGCCGGACGCCGCGCCCAGGATCTGCGGAGTTGAGCGATAGTTCTGCTCAAGCCGGATTACCTTGGCGCCGGGAAAATCCTTCTCGAACCGGAGGATGTTGGCCACTTCCGCGCCGCGCCAGGAATAGATCGACTGGTCGTCATCCCCCACAACGCAGATGTTCTTGCGCTGCTGGGCCAGTAGCCGCAGCCAGAGGTACTGGACCGCGTTGGTGTCCTGATACTCGTCCACCATCACGTACTTGAAGCGCTGCTGGTACGTTTCGAGAATTTCACGGTGCTGGCGGAAAATGTTGAGCATGTGCAGCAGCAGGTCGCCGAAGTCGCAGGCATTCAGCGCCTTCAGCCGGTCCTGGTATAACCGGTACATCTGCTGGCCGCGCCCATTGGCGTAAGCCTCGTTTTCCAGCGCATCGAGATCGTCCGGGTTGATCCCGCGATTCTTCCACCGGTCGATCAGCCCGGCCAGCTGGCGTGCGGGCCAGCGCTTCTCATCCAGCCCGTTGTTGACGATCAGCTGCTTCAGCACGCGCAGCTGGTCGTCGGTGTCGATGATCGTGTAGTTCGATTGCAGGCCCACCAGTTCGGCGTGGCGGCGGAGCATCCTGGCGCAAATCGAATGGAAGGTGCCCAGCCACGGCATCCCTTCCACGGCGTCGCCGATCAAGTGGCCAACGCGCTCCCGCATCTCGCGCGCGGCCTTGTTGGTGAAGGTGACGCACAGGATCTCGCTCGGCCAGGCGCGGCGGGACCGGATCAGATAGGCAAGGCGAGCGGTCAAAGCCGCGGTCTTCCCCGTTCCCGCGCCCGCCAGCATTAGCACCGGGCCTTCCGCGGTCAGCACTGCTTCACGCTGCGGCGGGTTCAGTCGCTGCAGCCAGTCGGGGGCTGCCTGGTCGTGCGGGAGAAGGGCAGAAGGTTCGCTCACGTTCGGTGAGCTAGGGTACGGAAAGGGAACACGCAAGGCTCCCGTCCGCATCTGCGCGCGCAGGAAAACCGGAACTACCCTGTTGACTCGCCGTTGACGTGATGAGGCTCAACCAAGCGAAAGGAAGAAGCCATGAAACTCGTTTATGGAATTGTCGCCGCTGCTGGACTGGCTGCCTTGGGTATGCCGGCCGCTGCACAAGTCAACGAACCGGCTCCGCAGTACAAGGTGCAGCCGCAAGTCGAAGTTGTTAACAAGAACAACCGCGGGCGGGCAACCGCAGTTCGGATCAACGGAACCGTGTATCAGGTTTGCATGACGGACAATCAGGACAGCTGCATCCAGCCGCGCGCTGCAGGCCTTGGGTTTGGTGAGCGTCCGCTCGGCTACTACCCGAAGGCTCGCACGTAAAACGTAGCCGGTGAGGTCTGACAACTGGCCCGGCGGCCCCCGCTTCTAGGCGGGGCTCGCCGGCCAGCGCAACAGCGTGATCTTGGCTTTGCCGACGCGGCGCTCGGATTCGATTTCGAGCGCCTTTACGCGTACGTCCTCGTCCGCTGCCGTCTCCAGGGCGACCCACGTCGCCTCGCCGATCCAGCCGAGCCGTGCCAGCCGGTCGAGCGCGACCGCGCCCGCGCCCGAACCATAAGGCGGATCGAGCAGCAGAAGATCATGCGGCACCTTGGCGGGTCCTGCCGCCATGACCGACGCAGCATGCACGGTGCAGCGCCGCTGCGCCCCGAGCATCGCGATATTGGCCCGCAGGGCCTGGATCGCGCGCGGATCCTGCTCCACGAACACACAGCTGCCGGCTCCCCGGGAAAGAGCTTCGAGGCCCAGAGCGCCCGATCCGGCGAACAAGTCGGCCACGCTCAGACCGTCCAGGTCGCCGATGCGGCTCACCAGCATCGAGAACAGCGTTTCCCGCGTGCGGTCACTGGTCGGTCGGGTCTGCTCCCCCTCAGGCGTGCGGATTTGCCGCCGCTTCCATTCCCCTGCGATGATCCGCAGCATTCAGCGTCCCTTTCCAAGTTGTTTGCGGAACCGCTCCACGTCGCCTTGCGGCACTTCCTGTGCGGCCCCGCGCGGCAAGTCTGCCAGCGGGAACGGGCCATAGGCCGTGCGCAGCAGGCGCGAGACCTTGAGGCCGAGATGCTCCAGCACGCGGCGGACCTCGCGGTTCTTGCCTTCGGTCAGCGTCAGTTCGATCCACTGGTTGCGCCCGGTGCGCCGCTCCAGGTTGGCGTCGATCCGCCCGTAGTGCACCCCTTCGATCGTCACCCCCTCGATCAGGTCCTCCAGCTGCGTCTGGCTGATATCTCCGAAGGTGCGCGCCCGGTAGGTCCGCGGAATGCCGCTGGATGGCAGTTCCATCGCCCGCTTCATTTCCCCGTCGTTGGTCAGCAGCAGCAGGCCTTCCGTATTGAGGTCCAGCCTTCCGACCGGCATCAGGCGGGGCGTGCCGTGGGGCAAGGCGTTGCGCAGCGCCGTGTAGATGGTGGGGCGGTCCTTGGGATCCCGCTCGGCGGTGATCAGGCCGGACGGCTTGTGGAACCGGAACAGGCGCGGCGCTTCGGGCCGGGCGACTGGCTTTCCGTCCACGGTTACACCGGCAAGGTCGCGCAGGATCGTTGCCGGGGTGTCGATCGCCTGGCCGTTCAACGCGACACGCCTGTCGGCGATCATCCGTTCCACTTCCCGCCGGCTCGCCACCCCGGCGCGTGAGAGCAGCTTGGCGATGCGTTCGCCTTCGGGTCGGTCAGGTCGGTTCATGCCGGCGGCATAGCCGCGAACGTCCGCGGGCGAAAGCCCGGCGGCATGGCCAGTGCGCGCGCACGACGGCGGTGTGCGTCAGGCGATTTCTTTCCGGTGAGGATGCGGGGCCCGTCTTGGATCGTCGTCCCGCTCGGGCACGTACTCGCGCCAGCCGGCTGGATCGCGCACCATCGCGACTCGGCAACGATCACATGAGGTCCGGAAATCGACTTGATCGTTCCACACGCGGTGGCGATTTACCCGATGTCCCAAATAGCGACAAATCAACGACTTGAACATAGCGGCAGGCCCCCCCTACGCTGATGTATCCCGATACCATGCAAAGGTTGCGGCAGCAGCGGCCTTCCCATGGTCGCCCGCTTCGCTAAGGTCCTTATATGCAGCAAGAGAACCCGGAACAATGACGCAAGCGACAGCACCGCAGAAACCCGGCTGGCGCGGGCTGCTTCGCGCGTTGGGCCAGCGCAAGACCGGCTTCATGCTGATCTTCGGGTTCGCTTCCGGCCTGCCGTATTCGCTGCTGCTGGGGACGCTCTATGCCTGGCTGACCGAAGCGGAAGTCGATCTGGAAACGATGGGCGTGTTCTCGCTGATCGGGCTCGCCTACGCGTTCAAGTTCCTGTGGTCGCCCGCCCTTGACCGGGTGGACCTGCCCTTCCTGCGGCGGCTCGGGAAACGCAAGCAGTGGATCGTCCCGGCGCAGGTCCTGCTCGGCGCGATCCTGCTGCTGCTGTCGCTCCTGAACCCGGCGACATCGCTGGGCCTGTTCTCGCTGCTTGCCGGAATTGGCGCGTTCGCCAGCGCCACGCAGGACGTGGTGATCGACGCCTGGCGCGTCGACGTCGCGGATGAGAAAGCAACGATCGACATCCTGTCGACGGTTTACCAGATGGGTTTCCGCATTGCCGCGCTAGCCGGCGGGGCGCTCGCGCTGATCATGGCCGCGCGAATCGGCTGGCCGCAAGTCTTCATGCTGATGGGCGCGCTTCTGCTGGCTGTGGGATTTGCCGGGATGTTCGCCCCCGACGCGAAAACGGCGGCGCCTACCGCCGAACAGAAGGATGAGCTGCTGGAACTGCGCCGCCCCGGCCAAATCAGCCCTCAAATTCGTAAGTGGGCGCTGATCGCGGTCGGAGTGCTGTGGGGCTGGTCCCTTGCGGTGGTGGGCGTGTTCATGGTCCGCTCCCTCTCCAACGATCCGGGCATGCGGCCCGATTCCACGACCTTCATTGCAACGTACGGGCCGCTGATCGTGCTGGCGACGGTGATCCTTCCCGCGTTCATCGCCGCCTGGCTGGTCCAGCTGAAGCGCAAGGGCCAGCATGTCCTGACCGAACATGCCCCGGCAGAGGGGCTGGGCGCCCATGCGATGGATCACCTCTACCGCGCGCTGATCCTGCCGCTGACCGAGTTCGTCGGCCGCATCGGCTGGGCGCTGGTGCTCGTGTTCGCGCTCGTGCTGACGTACCGCATCACGGACTCGATCTGGGGCACGTTCGCCTATCCGTTCTACCTCGGGGAACTGAACTACACCAACGACGAGGTGGCGGTTGCCTCCAAGTTCTTCGGCGTCGGCGCGATCGTACTCGGGCTGGCTCTGGGCGGATACCTGCTCACCACCATCGGCCGGATGGCAACCCTGACGCTGGGCGCGGTGCTCGCTGCGGCGACCAACCTGCTGTACGCGGATCTCGCACTCGGCGGGGAGAACATGGCGATGGTGAGCGACCTCATCGGGTTCACCTGGCTGATCGAGCAATTCGGCGGAGACCAGCGCCTGGCCAAGCTGATGGTCACGATCGCCGCGGAGAACCTGTCCACCGGCATCGCGGGCGCGGCCTACATCGCGTGGCTGTCGTCCATCGTCAGCAAGGGATACAGCGCGGTGCAGTACGCGCTGCTGTCCTCGCTCACGCTGCTGGTCGGCACGCTCGGCCGTGGTGCGCTGGGCGAGATGATCGAGCAGCAGGGCTACTTCTACGTCTTCCTGCTGACGACGGCGATGGGCGCGGTCGCGGTGGTGCTGTGCCTGGCCGAATGGTACCGCGTCAGCCGGGTCGCGCCGGCAACCGACCTGAGGCAAAGCTCCGCGGTGGGTTAGCCCGGCGGGCTAATCCGGTACTTCCCCGTTCGCGATCAGCACGTTCCCGGCAAGGTACAGCGATCCGGCAATCAGGATCCTGCGCCCGTCCGAGGGCACCATCCGCAGCGCTTCGGCCACGCTGGCCGCGCTCGCTGCATCGGGCCCAAAGGCGCTGGGCAGGTGATGCTCGCTGCCTTCGACGGGCACGGCGGTAACGCTGGCGAGACGATCTTTCAGCGGACCGATGAGCGCCGCAGGGTCCTTGTTCGCCAGCATCCCGATGATCAGGTGCACCGCCTCGTCCTGGAAATGCCGAGCGATAGCCTGCCCCGCATCCGGGTTGTGTCCCCCATCCAGCCACACTTCGCGCCCTGGCGCCAGGCTCGTCAGCGGACCATCGCCAAGCTGTTGCAGCCGCGCGGGCCAGCGGGCGCTGCGGATGCCTTCCGCCATCGACGCGGCCGAAACGGTGACGAAGTCCTGGTGCCGCAGCATCGCGATGGCCAGCGCCGCGTTGTCGCCCTGGTGCGCGCCGGGAAGCGCGGGGAGGGGCAGGGTCAGCCGCCCGTGACGGTCACGGTACTCGATCGTCGACCCGACCTCGGCCCACCAGTCCTGATCGCGCATGTGCAGCGGAGCGCCGGCGAGCCCGGCCATCCGCTCGATCTCCAGCACGGCTTCCTGCGGATACGTCTGCGTGATCAGCGGGCGTCCGGGCCGGACAATCCCTGCCTTCTCGAACGCGATCCGCGCCAGCGGGCGTTCCGGTGTGCCTTCCTCCGGCCGCAGCAGGAAAGCCTCATGGTCGATGCCAAGGGTAGCGATCCCGCAAGCGGCGGGCTGCTCCAGCACATTGGTGGCATCGAAGCGCCCGCCAAGCCCGACCTCGATCACGCAGACATCCGCCGGGACCCGCGCAAAAGCCAGGAACATGGCGGCCGACGTGACTTCGAAGAAACTCGGCCCCAGATCCTCGCTGACGTCGAGAACCTCCTTCAGCAAGTCCCCGAGCATCTGATCCGAGATCAGGCGTCCGGCCAGCCGGATTCGTTCGTTGTAGCGGACAAGGTGCGGCTTGGTCGCGGTGTGAACGCGCAAGCCCTCGACTTCAAGGATTGCGCGCAGGTACGCGCAGGTCGATCCCTTGCCGTTGGTCCCAGCGACGTGGAACACGGGCGGAATGGCCCGCTGCGGGTTGCCGAGCCGGTCCAGTATGGCGCGGATCGTCTCCAGCCCCAGCCGCCCTTGCGGCAGCGACAGCGCAGCCAGCCGGTCCAGCTGCGCCTGGACCGCCGGATCATCGGAACTGGCGAAGTCTTTCACCGGGCCCGGCTTGCCTAGGCGGCCTTCGCCGGCTGCATGTAGCCGAGCAGGGTGGAAAGGGTCGTGCGCAAGTCCCGGCGCGGGACGACCATGTCGACCATTCCGTGCGCGTGCAGGTACTCGGCGCGCTGGAAACCATCAGGCAATTGCTCGCGAATCGTTTCCTGGATGACGCGCTGCCCGGCAAACCCGATCAGCGCCCCCGGCTCCGCGATGTGGACATCGCCCAGCATGGCGTAGCTCGCGGTCACGCCGCCAGTGGTCGGATCGGTCAGCACGACGATGTAGGGCAAGCCCGCCTCGCGCAGCCGCCGGGTCATCACCGTCGCCCTGGGCATCTGCATCAGGCTGAGAATGCCTTCCTGCATCCGGGCACCGCCAGCCGCGGTCACCACGATGAAGCCGCACTTCTCCTCAAGCGCGCGCTCCGCCCCGGCGACGAATGCCGCGCCGACCGCCATGCCCATCGATCCGCCCATGAACATGAAGTCCTGCACGCCAACGACGGCCTTCTGGCCCACGATGGTGCCGACCGCAGCAGTGAACGCATCGGGATGCGGGTTCTTGGCCCGCGCCTGCTTCAGCCGCTCGGTATAGCGCTTGGAGTCCCGGAACTTGAGCGGGTCTTCCTGCACTTCCGGCGCGGGAAGCAGTTCATACCCTTCGTCCATCAGCTGGTTCAGGCGCGCATCGGCGCCGATCCGCCCGTGGTAGTTGCAGCGCGGACAAACCGAGAGATTGTCCTCATACTCCTTGGTGAAGAGCATTTCGTTGCAGCTGGGGCACTTGACCCAGAGATTGTCCGGGGTTTCGCGCCGGGGTGCGAAGGGAAGGGAGTTGCGGACCCGGGTGAGCCAGCTCATGCGGCGACCTTTCGTGAAGTGTGAACGGCTTCGGCCAGTTGGCGCGTCAGATCCTGCAAGTGGCGCGGCGCGGCGTCTCCGTGCTGCCCGACCAGTTCAACCAGCGCGGAGCCGACGACGACGCCATCGGCCACCCGCGCGATCGTGGCGGCTTGTTCCGGAGTGCGCACGCCGAACCCGACCGCGACGGGCAAGTCGGTGGCCGCCTTCAGCCGATCGACGGCTTGCTGGATCGAACCAAGCGCCGCCTGCTGCTTGCCGGTGATCCCGGCGACGGACACGTAATAAAGGAACCCTCCGGATCCTTCCAGAACTGCCGGCAGACGCGCCGCATCGCTGGTCGGGGTGGCCAGCCGAATCAGCGCCACGCCGTTGTCGCGCAGCGCCGGGCCCAGCTCCGGATCTTCCTCGGGCGGAATGTCGACGCAGATTACCCCGTCCACCCCCGCTCCGGCGGCTTCGGCTGCAAACCATTCCGGCCCGCGCCGCACCATTGGGTTGGCATAGCCCATCAGCACCAGCGGCACCTCGGGATGGCGCGCGCGAAATTCGCGGGCGATCAGCAGCACGTCGCGGGTGGTGGTGCCTTTCCCAAGGCTGCGCAGGTTTGCCGCCTGGATCGCGGGACCGTCCGCCATCGGATCGGTGAACGGCATCCCCAGTTCGATCACGTCCGCGCCGCCGGCAACCAGCGCGTCGAGGTTGGACGCGGTGTCCCCGTCGCCGGCGGTCAGGAAACACACGAGGGCGGGGCGGTCTGTCGAGAAGGCCGTGTCGAAGCGGCTCACAGCTGCACTCCCAGCGCTTCCGCCACGGTGAAGATGTCCTTGTCCCCCCGGCCGCACAGATTGGCGAGGATGATGGAATCGCGCGGCATTTCGCGCGCGCGCTCGACGATGGCGGCGATGGCGTGGCTCGGCTCCAGCGCGGGGATGATCCCTTCCGTCTGGCACAGCAGCTGGAACGCTTTCAGCGCGTCTTCATCGGTGGCGGAGGTGTATTCCACCCGGCCGATTTCCTTCAGCCAGGCATGCTCCGGCCCGATGCCGGGATAGTCCAGGCCCGCGCTGATCGAATGCGCTTCGGCGATCTGGCCGTCCTCGTCCTGCAAAAGGTAGGTCTTGTTGCCGTGGAGAATGCCGGGCGATCCGCCCGCAAGGCTCGCCGCGTGCTGCTTGTCCAGCCCGTGCCCGGCCGCTTCGACCCCCAGCATCTTCACGTCGGGATCGTCGAGGAACGGATGGAACAGGCCGATGGCGTTGGACCCGCCGCCGATCGCCGCAACCAGCAGGTCCGGCAGGCGGTCGATCCGGTCGAGCATCTGGGCCCGCGCTTCCTTGCCGATCACGCTCTGGAAATCGCGAACCAGCTCGGGATAGGGATGGGGCCCGGCGGCCGTGCCGATGATGTAGAACGTGTCGTGGACGTTGGCGACCCAGTCGCGCAGCCCTTCGTTCATCGCGTCCTTGAGGGTCGCGGCGCCGCTGGTGACGGGGATCACTTCCGCGCCGAGCAGCTTCATGCGGAACACGTTCGGCTGCTGACGGGCGACGTCGGTCGCGCCCATGTAGATCACGCAGGGCAGGCCGAAACGGGCGCAGACGGTGGCGGTGGCCACGCCGTGCTGGCCGGCGCCGGTTTCCGCGATGATCCGCGTCTTGCCCATGCGCATCGCCAGCAGGATCTGCCCGACGCAGTTGTTGATCTTGTGCGCGCCGGTGTGGTTCAGTTCATCGCGCTTGAACCAGATCTGCGCGCCCATCCCGTCGTCCGCGTTCTCGCGCAGCGCGTCGGTCAGCCGCTCTGCGTAATAGAGCGGGCTGGGGCGGCCGACGTAATGTTCCAGCAAGTCGTCGAACTGCGCCTGGAACGCCGGGTCGTTCTTGGCGCGGCGGTATTCGCGCTCAAGCTCAAGGATCAGCGGCATCAGTGTTTCAGCGACGTAGCGTCCGCCAAACTGGCCAAAATGGCCCCGCTCGTCCGGGCCGGTGCGATAGGAATTGGGCTGCTGGTTCATGACCGCGCCGCTTGGCAGAAGGCGGCAATCTTGTCGATATCCTTGCGCCCCGGCTCGCTTTCCACGCCCGAGGAACAATCGACCAGCAGGGCGCGCGTCCGCCGCACGGCCTCGGCAACGTTCTCCGGGTTGAGCCCCCCCGCAAGACCCCACGGCAGCGCGCCGCGATACGCGGAGAGCAGGGTCCAATCGAACACCAGCCCCATGCCGCCCGGCAGCGTGCCCTTGGGCGTCTTGGCGTCGAACAGGACCATGTCCGCCGCGCCGCGGTACATCTCTGCCCGCTCGACGTCGGCAGCCGTCGCAACCGACAGCGCTTTCCACACCGGAAGGCCGAACTGCGCCTTCACGTGCGCAGCGCGCTGCGGAGTTTCGGTCCCGTGCAGCTGGATCGCGTCGAGCTGCCCCGCCGCCACGCCATCGGCAATCGCGGCATCGTCCGCATCGACGAACAGGCCCACCTTGCCGATCCGTCCCGCTGCTCGCTGCGCCAGCCGGGCTGCATCCTGGATGGAGACGTTGCGGGGCGACCGTTCGAAAAACACGAAGCCGACGTGCTCGGCGCGTGCGGCAATCGCTGCGTCGAGCGCGTCGGGGGCGGCGATGCCGCAGATCTTGATGGCAGTGGAAGACATGGGGGCGCCTTACCGCGATTCGCCGCCCTGTCGAGCAGGCGTTACGGCGCCAGCTCGTACAGCACGGTCACGCTTGCCCGCATGTCGAGCTCACCCGCCTGTACCGGAGCAGGCGGCGGGGGCGGCGCGGCCATTTCGGCCATGCGGAAAGCGGGCTGCGGACTGGAATAGCCGCCGCCTTCGCCGATGGACAGCGTGCGCACGATGTTCAGCCCCGCGGCCCGGGCATACAACTCCGCCTGACGGCGCGCGTTGCGCATCGCGTCGATCCGCGCTTCGTCCAGCGCGGTCTGCTCGTTGTCCAGCTGGAACACCGGCCCGTTCACCTGATTGGCCCCGGCGGAAACCAGCGTGTCGATGATCCTGCCGTAATCCTCAAGCTGGCGCTGGCGCACGGAAACCGTGTTGGTCGCCTGATAGCCGATGATCCGGGGCACTTGCTGTTCCGTCGGAATGGGCATGGACGTGCGATCGCCGGAACGCGCCGCAATCATCGCATCGCGGTTCGGGTCGGAATAGACCGGGTTCAGCGACAGGTTGCTGGTCTGGATGTCCCGGTCGGCAATGCCGGCGCGCTTCAGGGCAGCGATCACCTGGGCCATAGACCGGGAGTTCTCAGCCAGCGCGGCAGCGGCGGTCTGGCCCTGCGTCGTCACTCCCGCCGTGAACAGCGCAAGGTCGGGCCGGCGCATGCTGCTGCCTTCCGCGTTGACGGACAGCACCGTGTTGCCCGGCTGGACCGTCAGTTCCGGCTGCACGACTTGGGCCGAGGCGGGTGTCAGCGGCAGCAGGGCGGCAACAGCGGCGGCGGCGATAAGGCGCGACGTTTTCATCTTCATGCAAGTCTCCCTCGTGAACCGGACGCAGGGGACCCCAGTCCGGCTTTCCACGCGATGAACTGACGAAGAAAGATTACAGCGTCGCTTCGATCCCGCGAGCCGCAGCGACAGGATCTTCCGCCCGGCTGATCGGACGCCCGATCACCAGAACGCTGGCCCCGTCATCGCGCGCCTGGCGCGGGGTGACGACACGCTTCTGGTCGCCCACCTGGTTTCCGGCGGGCCGCAGCCCGGGCACGACGAAGAACCCGTCCTTCCACTGGGCATGGACCGCTGCAACCTCGTGGCCAGAACACACCACGCCGTCCAGTCCGGCCGTATGCGCCAGATCCGCCAGCCGCAGCACCTGGTCGTGCGGAGAGCCATTTACCCCGGTGCGCATCAGGTCCCGCTCATCAAGGCTGGTCAGCAGGGTCACGGCGACGACCCTGGTCCCGCTTCCGGCCGCCGCCTTGGCGTCTTCCATCATCGCCCGGCCGCCGCTCGCGTGAACCGTGACGATCGCCGGCTCCAGCATGTGGATAGCCTGCATCGCGCCCGCGACCGTGTTGGGAATGTCGTGCAGCTTGAGGTCGAGGAAAATCGGCAGCCCGATCCGGGCGATCTCGTGCACCCCGTGATGCCCGTGCGCGCAGAAGAATTCGAGCCCCAGCTTGATCCCCCCGATGTGCGGAGCGACTCGCCGCGCCAGTTCCTTCGCCGCATCGAGCTGCGGCACATCGAGCGCAAGGTAGACAGGGTTGCTCATGGGTTCAGGGGCTCTCGTAACTCGGCAGGATCAGACGCGGGTTCGGGTTCGGCAACCGGAACGGGAGGTAGCGGCTCAACCGGCACGGCAGCGGTGCGGGCAGCGTTTTCCAGCGCCGCGATCCGCCGCTTCATCCGCCATTTCGCGGCAAGATGCGCCAGCCACATCGGCACCAGCCCGGCCAGGAACGGAATGATCACCAGCACCGGGATCTTCGTTTCCCAGACCAGCCCTTCCCAGATGCGGACTTCGACCGGCAACCAGTTGTAGTAGGAGAACACCGCCAACGCGACGAGCAGCAGCACCAGAAGGATCGTGCGGACGATTTTCACGCGGGCTTTTCTCTGTCGGTTCGGCCCGGGCGTTCTTCACCCGGGTGTCTTTTGCGGCGAATGCTAGGACGATTGGGCCGTGAAGGGAAGGGGAGGCAACGTCCCCCTCCCGCACGGCGGGCGGGGCGGCCTCAGCCGAACACCCGCTGGAAGATCGTGTCCACTTGCCGGTAATGGTAAGCGAGGTCGAACTTCTCCTCCAGCTCCTGATCGGAAAGCGCCGCGCTCACTTCCGGGTCGGCCTTCAGCAGGTCGAGCAGCGACAGCGCCCCGTCACTTTCCCACACCTTCATCGCGTTGCGCTGGACCAGGCGATAGGAATCGTCCCGCGTAAGCCCGGCCTGCGTCAGCGCCAGCAGCACGCGCTGCGAATGGACGAGCCCGCCCATTCGGTCGAGATTCTTCTGCATCCGCTCCGGATAGACCAGCAGCTTGTCCACCACCCCGGTGAGCCGCGCCAGCGCGAAGTCGAGCGTGATGCACGCATCCGGCCCGATGAACCGCTCGACGGAGGAATGGGAGATGTCCCGCTCATGCCACAGCGCAACGTTCTCCATCGCGGGCAGGGCGAAGGACCGGACCATCCGCGCCAGCCCGGTCAGGTTCTCGGTCAGCACGGGATTGCGCTTGTGCGGCATCGCGCTCGATCCCTTCTGGCCGGGGGAGAAATACTCCTCCGCTTCCAGAACTTCGGTCCGCTGCAAGTGCCGCACCTCAATCGCCAGCCGCTCGATGGAGCTGGCGATGACGCCCAGCGTGGCGAAGAACATCGCGTGCCGGTCGCGCGGGATCACCTGGGTGCTGACCGGCTCCGGCTGAAGGCCCAACGCTTCGGCCACATGCTCCTCAACCTCAGGGGAGATGTTGGCGAAGGTGCCGACCGCGCCGGAAATCGCGCAGGTGGCGATTTCTTCCCGGGCGGCGACCAGCCGTTTGCGGCAGCGGGCGAACTCGGCATAAGCCTGCGCCAGCTTCAGCCCGAAGGTCACCGGCTCGGCATGGATGCCGTGGCTGCGGCCGATGGTCGGGGTGTACTTGTGTTCCTCGGCCCGGCGCTTCAGCGCGGCGAGCAGCGCGTCGATATCCTCCAGCAGCAAGTCGGCCGAACGGGCAAGCTGGACCGCCAGCGTGGTGTCGAGCACGTCGGAACTGGTCATCCCCTGGTGCATGAAGCGCGCCTCGGGCCCGACCTGCTGCGCAACCCAGTCGAGGAATGCGATGACGTCGTGCTTGGTCACGGCCTCGATCGCGTCGATTGCGGCCACATCGATCTTCGGATCGGTCTTCCACCAGTCCCACAGCGCCTTGGCGGCGGATTCCGGCACAACGCCCAGCTCACCAAGCTTCTCGGTCGCGTGGGCCTCGATCACGAACCAGATGCGGTACCGGGCTTCGGCCTCCCAGATCGCGGTCATGGCGGGGCGGGAATAGCGGGGGACCATACGAACTCCGATCTTTGAACGTGGCCGGGCGGCTAGGCCGCGCATCGGGAATTGGCAAGCCCGGGCGGGGCTGGCCGGCAGTGGGTCACTCGGTCCGAAGCTGCCTTGCGAGCACGACGTCGTCATACTCCCGCTCTCCGACCCGGAATTTTCGGTCGGCGATCTGGATAAAATCCTGCCTGGCGTAGAAAGCCCGCGCACGAGCGTTGCCAGCATACACGCCCAGGAGAATCCTTCGATATCCCCGCTGCTCGGCATGTAGGATCGCTTGCTTCATGAGCTCTGCTCCCATCCCCGTCCCGTGGAACCGCGAAAGCGTGTAGATGCGCTTCAGCTCGATATCGCTCCCGTCGGGCGTGCATCCCGGAAGGTGTGTCTCTCCGACGAGTGAAAAGCCGACAGGTGCGCTCCCATGACATGTCTCGGCCAGCCACGCTTGCCCACCTGCGCCCAGATAGGCTTCGTATGCGGCGTGGCTGTGCTCCCTCCGGCAGTGATCGACTATGGCGCGCCCATCAAGAACTCCGGCGAATGTCTCGAGAAAGGTTGCGCCGCCGACGAGCGCAAGGCGTTCGGCGTCCACCGCGCTTGCTGGTCTTACGGTCCAGTCCATCCTGCGCTCCTGCCCTGCTGCGCGCCGCTCGCGCTAGATCAAACCCTTGGCCCGCATCGACACGTGGCCTTCGCGCCCGACGATCACATGGTCGTGTACGGTCAGGCCAAGCAGCCGCCCGGCTTCGGCGATCCGGTTGGTGATCTGGATGTCGGCCCGGCTCGGCTCGGGATTGCCGCTCGGGTGGTTGTGGACCAGGATCAGGGCGGCGGCACCGATGTCCAGTCCGCGGCGGATTACCTCGCGCGGATGGATCGTCGCCTCGTCGATCGAACCGTCGCCGACATGGTGATCCTGGATCAGCCGGTTACGGCTGTCGAGGTAAAGCACGCGCACCCGCTCCACGGTCAGGTGCGCCATGTCGATGGACAGGTAGTCGATCAGCGTCTGCCAGCTGCCCAGCACCGGTTTGGAATGCACTTCGCTGCGGGCCATGCGGCGCGCGGCGACCGCCACGATCTTCAGGTTGGCCGCGCTGACTTCACCCATGCCTTCAACTTGCGCCAGCGATCCCGCATCGGCGTTGAGCACGCCGGAAAGCGTCCCGAACCGGGCAAGCAGCGCCTTCGCGATCGGCTTGGTGTCGCCCCGCGGGCGGCTGGCGAACAGCAGGTATTCCAGCACTTCGTAATCGGCCAGGGCATCGATCCCGCCTTCCAGCAGGCGTTTTCTCAGCCGGGCGCGATGCCCTGCGGTGTCCGATCCGCCGCGCGGTCCCGTGTAATCTTCTGTCTTCACTCGCCAATCCCCTTGGCGCAGGGATGCCCCGGCGCGCGGGTGGGCGCAAGTGCCGCATGTGGTTGACTTGCCGATACCCCCCGCCTAAGGGGGCGGCGCCCTCGGCGGGCACCTCGTATGCCCATGTAGTTGCCCAGCAAGGGAGTGTTGCATGAGCGATGAGAAGTCCGCACGGGAACCCATCGGTGAGGACGCGCGGATCGACGCGCTTGACGAGCGGCTGAAGGCTGCGCGCGAGCGGGAAGAAGAGCGCAACCGTCCGCGGGGCCAAGCTGCCGATGCAAATTATCGCATGGGCAACAAGGTACTTGCGGAGCTGCTCGGTGGGCTTCTTGGCGGCGCGGTGCTTGGTCTGGTAATTGATTACTTTGCCGGCACATCGCCCTGGGGTCTGTTGGTGATGCTGTTCCTCGGAATAGGTGTCGCCTTCAGGAACATTATCCGGATTTCGAACCGGCGTCAGGACTGACCTTTTTTCAGGGCGGCTGGCGCCGCTCATTTACGCGTTGGGGACGCAGACAGTGGCAGCCGAAGCAGGCAAAGTCGATCCGATGCACCAGTTCACGATTGAGCCGTTGTTCGGCTCAAACAACTGGGAAATCGCCGGATTCAACATCGCATTCACGAACAGTGCGCTGTGGATGGCCATCGCCGCCGCGGCGTTGTGGCTGTTCATGATCGGCGGCATGAAGCGCCAGCTGGTGCCCAACCGCTGGCAGATGGCGGTGGAAACCTTCACCGGCTTCATCGACGACACGCTGCAGGCGAACATTGGCAAGGAAGGGCGCAAGTACGTGCCCTACATCTTCTCGCTGTTCATGTTCATCCTGTTCGCGAACCTGATGGGCCTGCTGCCGCTGCCGCTGGCAATTGTCGGCGTCCACCCGTTCACCTTCACCAGCCACTTCACGGTTACCGGCATCCTCGCGCTGCTGACGTTCCTGATCGTACTGGTGGTCGGCTTCTGGAAGCACGGTCTCCATTTCTTCTCGCTGTTCGTGCCGCACGGCACGCCGATGCTGATGATTCCGCTGATCTTCGTGGTGGAGCTGTTCTCGTTCCTCGTGCGTCCGTTCAGTCTCGCCCTGCGGCTCTTCGTCGCCATGATGGCGGGGCACGTGCTGCTTGAGATCCTCGCCAGCTTCATCGTCGACAGCGCCAACGCTGGCGCCGGCTGGGGCCTGGTGATCGGCATCCCGATCATGGTCCTGATGCTGGCGATTTCCGCGCTGGAAATCCTCGTCGCAGGCATCCAGGCCTACGTTTTTGCGCTGCTCAGCACGTTGTATATCAACGACGCAGAGAATCTTCACTAATCCAACCACTTATTCAGGTTTATCAAAGGAGTTTTTGAAATGGACATGGAAGCTGCCAAGCTGCTCGGTGCCGGTCTTGCTGCGATCGGTGCGGGCCTCGCGTCGCTCGGCGTGGGCAACGTCTTCAGTTCCTTCCTCGAAGGCGCGCTGCGCAATCCGGGTGCGGCCGACGGTCAGCAGGGCCGCCTGTTCATCGGCTTCGCCGCCGCAGAACTTCTCGGCCTGCTCGCGTTCCTCGTGGCCGTGATCCTGATCTTCGTCGCCTGAAGCCTGTAGGATTTGTTGGATTGGCGGGCCCGTCCTCCGGGCCCGCCAGCATGCACTTCCTCAACTTACCGGACCGGACCAATGCCCCAGCTATCCCAGCTAGCCGAAACCTACGCCAGTCAGATCTTCTGGCTGCTGGCAATCTTCGGACTGGTCTTCTTCGTCATTGGCCGCGGCATGGTGCCCAAGGTCATGGACACCGTCACCACGCGTGATCAGCAGATCCAGCAGGACCTCACCGCCGCCGAAGCTGCTCGCACAAAAGCAGACGAAGAGGAGGAGGCCTGGCGCAAGCGCGAAAACGACAACCGGGCACAGTCCCAGGCGCTGATCAATCAAGCCCGGGTCGCAGCGGCCGAACAGGTCGCAGCAAGGCTCGAGGTTGCCCAAGCCGGCTTCGACGAGAAAATTGCCGATGCCGAAGCTCAAATCGCTGCAGCGCGCTTGGCTGCGACTGCGGAAATCGAAGCCGTGGCGAGCGATGCGGCGCAAGATATCGTCGAGCGTGTCGCCGGAATGCACATCGCTCCGCAAACCGCTTCTGCTGCCGTCAAGGAGGTGATGATCCATGGCTAATTCTTCCCATGTGGTCACCACGACGAACGACCCTGCGGTTCCGGCAGATGTTGCCGCAATCGACCCGGCGGGCCCTGCACATGTAGTGCTGACCGACGCTCCGGCGCATGCGGTACTGGTAGAAGAAGCAGAGCACCACGGTGCCACTTTCCTGGGCATGGGTCCGGAAGGCTGGGTTGGCGTGGCAATGCTGCTCTTCCTCCTCATTTTGATCTGGAAGGGTGTGTTTCGGTCCATAACCAGCCTTCTCGATGCGAAGATTGCGGCCATCCGTAGCCAGTTGGAAGAGGCGCGAAATCTGCGCGCCGAAGCGGAGACGCTGCGGGAAGAATACAGCGCGAAGATTGCCAACGCCGAAAAGGATGCGGCGGCCATGTTGGCGCAGGCCCGCACTGAGGCGGACACGATCGTTGCGAACGCCGAGGTCGAAAGCGCGGCGATTATCGCTCGTCGTCAGAAAATGGCCGAGGAAAAGATTGCCGCTGCCGAGCGGTCTGCCGTGGAGGAAATCAGAGCCAAGGCGGCCACGACTGCTGCCGCTGCTGCTCGCCGCCTGATCGTTGAGAAGTTTGAGGTGCAAGCTGATCGGCAACTGGTCGATCAGGCGATCGCCGGGTTGTAAGGTCCCGCCGCTTGTGTCGCGGCGGAACACCCCGTCAGGCTGAGCGCTTATCCTAAGTTAGGAGAAGCGCATGCCCATTACCGCTATTGCGATCAACTGCACTCTCAAGAGCAGTGAAGGTCCGAAAAGCTCAACGTCCCGGATGATCCGTGTTCTTGCGGACCAGTTTGACCAGCGGGGCGTGGCGACGGCAGAAACACTGCGGATGGCGGATTACAACATCCTGCCTGGCGTCACCTCCGATGAAGGTGAGGGCGATGACTGGCCCATGCTGCGCGAGAAGTTGCTGGCTCACGACATTCTAATCTTCGGTGGCCCAATTTGGATGGGGCAGATAAGCTCCGTTGCCAAGCGAGTGCTCGAGCGAATGGATGCCTTCCTTTCCGAAACCGATCAACAGGGCCGGATGCCCAGCTACGGGAAGGTCGCCGTAGCAGCGATTGTCGGGAACGAGGACGGGGCGCACTACAGTTCTGCGCAGCTTTATCAGGCGCTCAACGACGTTGGCTGGACAATCCCAGCCAATGCCGTCTGCTACTGGAATGGCGCGGCGATGGGGTCCACGGATTTCAAGCAGCTCGATACCATCCCGGACAAGGTTACGGAAACAGCAAAGCTGGTGGCTGGCAACGCTGCTCATGTTGCGCGCGTGCTGAAGGAGGATCCGTATCCTGGATCCTGAAGCTACCGGAATGTATCTTTCGCAGCTCTGAGTGCCGCGAACGTTTCTGAAGCCGAGTCTCCGCCCCAGCCTTTTCGCATCTCTGGACTATCCGCTCGCAGAAACGGGTTCGTGTCCAGCTCGCGGCCGAGTGTCGTGGGCACCGTTGGCTTGCCGGTGGAACGCTTCCGGGCGATCTCCTGCACGTAGTCCTTGAGTTGCAGGTTGCCGGGATCGGCGTGCACTGCGAAGCGCCCGTTCGCTTCGGTGTATTCGTGCGCACTGTAGAGCGTGGTCTGCGGTGGCAGGTCCTTCAGGCGCGACAAGCTTGTCCAGAACTGCTGCGGCGTTCCTTCGAACATACGCCCACAGCCGAGCGGGAACAGTGCATCCCCAACGAACGCAATCTCCAATTCCTTCAGGTGGTAGGCAATGTGCCCAAGGGTGTGACCGCCAACATCGAGCACGTGTGCGGGGTGGCGGCCGATGCACGTTGTATCCCCGTGAACGACGGTACGATCCACTGCCTTGATCTTCGGGGCGTCAACTTCTGGAGCGACGACAGTGCAGCCGGTGGCCTGCTTTATCGCCTCGTTTCCACCGGCGTGGTCAGGGTGCCAGTGCGTGTTCCAGATTTGCGTGATGCGCCAGCCCTTCGCTTTCGCTTCCCGCAGGTACACGTCGGCGTCGGGGGTATCGATGCAAGCCGTCTCGCCGCTTTCCGTGTCGTGTAGCAGGAACCCGTAGTTGTCGGACAGACATGGGAACTGGTGGACTTGCAGCATCAGTTGTCCCTTCCTTTCAGGTGGCGAGGGATGGGTTCGTGCGAGTGAGGCCAGGCATCGCAGGTTCGTTCAGGGGTAACGACGGATCCGCACAGGCCTCTCGCTTCAGGCCGGCCAGTCTAGCAGCGCTGTTCTTATAGGAAAGGCCCGCCTGCTCGGGTGAGCGGACGGGCCTTTCGCGGTGACCTGTTGGAAGGCCTCGGTTACGCGAGGCCTTCCATGCTTGAGCGGATTACTCTTCGTTCTTCTTCAGCGCTTCGCCGAGGATGTCGCCGAGCGAGGCACCCGAGTCGGACGAACCGTACTGGGCAACCGCCTGCTTTTCTTCGGCGATCTGGCGTGCCTTGACGGAGAAGTTCGGCTTCTTGGACCGGTCGAACCCGGTGACCATCGCGTCGAGCTTCTGACCGGTCTGGAAGCGGTCCGGACGCTGTTCGTCACGGTCACGACCAAGGTCGGAGCGCTTGATGAAGCCGGTCGCGCCATCGTCGCCCGCCTGAACTTCCAGTCCGCCATCGCGAACTTCGAGCACGGTCACGGTGGTGACGTCGCCGCGCTTGAGGCTGCCCGTCGCGCCGCCGGCGGCCGGGGCACCCTTTTCGAGCTGCTTCATGCCGAGGCTGATGCGTTCCTTTTCGACGTCGACATCGAGTACGACCGCGTCGACTTCTTCACCCTTGCGGTGCAGCGCCAGCGCGTCTTCGCCCGAGATGCCCCAAGCGATGTCCGACATGTGAACCATGCCGTCCACGTCGCCCGGAAGGCCGATGAACAAGCCGAATTCGGTCGCGTTCTTGACTTCGCCGGCGACGGTCGAGCCGACCGGGTGCTGTTCGGCGAACTCTTCCCACGGGTTGCGCTGGGCCTGCTTGAGGCCGAGGCTGATGCGGCGCTTATCGGAATCGACTTCCAGCACGACCACTTCGACTTCCTGCGAGGTCGAGACGATCTTGCCCGGGTGGACGTTCTTCTTGGTCCAGCTCATCTCGGAGACGTGGACCAGACCTTCGATGCCGGCTTCCAGTTCCACGAACGCGCCGTATTCGGTGATGTTGGTGACGGTTCCGTTCACCTTCATGCCCATCGGGTACTTGGCGGCGACGCCTTCCCACGGATCGCTTTCCAGCTGCTTCATGCCGAGGCTGATGCGCTGGGTTTCCGGGTTGATCCGGATGATCTGCACGGTGACGGTGTCGCCGATGTTGATCACTTCGCTCGGGTGGTTGATCCGCTTGTAGCTCATGTCCGTGACGTGGAGCAGGCCGTCAATACCGCCGAGATCAACGAACGCACCGTAATCGGTGATGTTCTTGACCACACCGTCGATTACCTGGCCTTCGGACAGCTTGTCGATCAGTTCGCTGCGCTGTTCGGCGCGGGTTTCTTCGAGAACCGCGCGGCGCGAGACGACGATGTTGCCGCGGCGGCGATCCATCTTCAGGATCTGGAACGGCTGCGGCATGTCCATCAGCGGAGCGACATCGCGCACGGGGCGGATATCGACCTGGCTGCCGGGCAGGAAGGCCACGGCGCCATCGAGATCGACGGTGAAGCCGCCCTTCACGCGGCCGAAGATGCGGCCTTCGACGCGCTTGCCTTCGCCAAATTCGTTTTCAAGCTTGTCCCAGGCGGCTTCGCGGCGGGCGCGGTCGCGGCTGAGCATCGCTTCGCCGTCGGCGTTTTCAACGCGGTCGACATAGACTTCGACTTCATCGCCGACCGACAGGCCGTGATCGTCTTCGTTACGGGCGAATTCACGCAGGGAGATGCGGCCTTCGCTCTTCAGGCCAACGTCGATGACGGCCATGCCGTTTTCGATCGCGGTGACGGTGCCCTTGACGACGCGGCCTTCAAAGCCGCCATCGTCGGCATTGCCGAGCTGTTCATCGAGGAGTTTCGCGAAATCGTCGCGAGAGGGAAGTGCCGCAGTGGCCATAGTGTTTCCTGACTGACATTTTTCCGGCCACCGGGTTGGTTCCCGGGGTCTTGTGGCCGAAGTGTCCGCGCGGCCGGATGCCGTCGCGGACGTCCGTATGGCAATGATGCCGCCGAACGGGCGGGCCGATAGTGTAAACCCTTGGAAAAAGCAAGCGAAACCCGGTCGGCGGCGACTGGCCGGGACGCGTCCCGTTCGATCCGCGCGGCCCGGATCGAGGTTGACACAAGTGACATGTCCTACACTTCGTGTCGCGCAGCGAAGGCCGCGGAAATCCGCCGTTCTTTGGCCCTTTGGCGACACATTGGCGCCTGCAGGAAAATAAAATTTTCTTTTCGCGACGAGACACAATGTTGCGCAGGAAGCAGGCGAGTAAAGGGCGAGCACAACCATGGTTCAGGTCTGCGGGGACGCAGACTGAGTAGGAAACCGGTTTTCTCCCGCCGCGCCCGCGAACGAAGATCGCTGGAGGCGGCAAGCACGCGGTGCGAATGTCCGCTTTCGACCCATTGCGGACATTCAAGGGCTACTGCATTCTACCGAAATGCAGATCCACGTTACAGCATTGATGAGGTTGTCCCTCTGGTTCCTCTTGGGGGCAGCGTCGCTTGTTGCGATCTTCTGGCTGGCGCTTGTAGTGGTGTCTGGCTTTGAAATCTGGCTGACTGAATCAAACACAGCAGGGTTAATCCTTCAGAGTGCGCTCATTCTTTTCCCTGTCAGCGTTTTCTTCGGAATCAAGCAATCCAAGGGCAATTTCAGCCGAACCAGCGCAGTCTTTGCTCTCGCGTGGACTATCGCTGCTGTCGCAATGGTTTTCTTTCAAGTTTGGTAACGAACGTCCTCTCTCCACCCGTTGCAGACATTCAGGACTACTCCTCGTAGTAGTCTATCTGGGCTCGTGATTTGGCCGCGTCGGCTACAAGGAGCACCTGTCCGCCGTGAGGAAACGCTGGCGGGTTGAGGATTGAGAACTGAGTGGCGACTGGAAACTCCGGGCCGACTTTCAGCCCGGTGCTAAAGTGGTAGCTGCCGCCCTCAGCGGCAGTCCGGGTGAATGACCAGCCAGTCAACAGCGCCGGGAAGTCGGCAGGGTCAATCTCGAACGCGCATGTAGTGAGAACGTCAGTGAATCCCCAAGACTCGCATTCGGCATTTCGCAGCGAAGCCGGAACACTTTCAAGGCGTAGCAGGGAGCCGATGATCTGCCTTGGACGCGTCTGATAAAGAACGTTCGCGCAACAGGCCGCAGCAAGAATGAGGATCAGAGCAAGGAAGCCCCGGACAACATTTTTGCGGCTGATTGGCATCCGAGAGTTGTGACACCGCCAGCGTCCGCTTTCCACCCAATTGCAGACATTTTCACGCCAGTGGCAGTAGCGAGGATGACTGCTCTGATGGTGGTCTTGTTATGCCGGAGGGGCCGTTCGGGATCGCCATCGTGAACGCGGCGAGCCGTCCGTTTGGTCGCGCATCCAATTCCCGGCCCCGGTTCGGCAGGTGCGCCTCAATGGCGGGCGACAAGTAGGTCATTCCGTTACGCGCACCTGCTGGTTGACGAGCTCTGCCGAGCCGAAGATCGTCATGAAGGAAATATCGGTCGCGTCGCGGCCGACGGCGATGCGGACGAGCCCTTCCACAGGGGCCAGGCCGCTCGCGTCCACCAAGCGCCATTGTCCGTCGAGCCAGACCTCCACGACCGCGTGGAAGTCCGGCGGATCGAGCTTCCATGCGTAGGCGGAAACCAGCCGGGCCGGAATGCCTGCGGCCCGGCTGAATGCTGCCATCACGTGAGCATAGTCGCGGCACACCCCCGCCCGGGCGACGAAGGTGTCGACCGCGCCGGTCTTCTCGTTGCTTGCGCCGGACTGATAGGCGATGTTCTTTCTGATCCAGCGCGCCATCGCCTCTACGCACGCTCCTCCCTCCAGATGCCCGAATTCGCGCGTCACGAACGAGGCGAACCTGTCGGACTCGCAGAACCGGCTTGGCCACAAGTAGGGTATGACCTCGGCGGGAAGGGCGCGGCGGGGCGTGACAGGCAGCTCAACCAGCGGCTCGCACATTCTCTCCACGATGAAGGTGCCGTGATATTCGGCGTAAAACTGCCCTTCGGCGTGAACCCATGTGCGGCGCCCAATTCCATCATCTCCGGGCACCGTGCGCAGCGGCTCGCCGCCGCTCACCGTCAGCTTGTCGACCACCAGCCGCTGCTCCTGCGTCGGAGCTGCCTCGATTGCCAGCAAGATGTCGGCGGGCGAAGGCAGGGAGTAATGCAGCAGTGCTTCTATCTTGAGACGCATCCGGAAATCCTGAAGAGGTTTTTGCAACGTGCAGGGCGGCACCTACGGCAACCGCAATGCGGGAAACCGGCCTGTCGGGCTTGCTCGGGATCGAACGGCCCAGCGACAGAACGGCGGATACTTGGGGCACAGAGTGCCGGTGCGGGAAACGAGCCTTTGATCGCAGCCTGTCAGTTCGAGAACGGCGTGCCCGATTCGCCTTCCTCGCACGAGCCTGATGAACGCAGCAGAAGGACCTCCAGCCACCCGTCGCGTGCGGCGGCGCTTTGCTAACTCTGGAGCTTCTTTTCCGCCGCGGCAACGGCGGCGGCGATGGCCGCATCCTTGCCCAGATCCGAGGTGTCCAGCATCACCGCATCGTCCGCCGGGCGTAGCGGGGATTCCGCCCGCGTGCGGTCACGCTCATCCCGGCGGCGCAGGTCGTCCTCGATTTCGGCGAGCGTGCGCGTGTCGCCTCGCTCCTGCATTTCTTTCCACCGGCGCCGGGCGCGTGCCTCTACGCTGGCGATGACGAACAGCTTCACCTCCGCCTCCGGCGCGATCACTGTGCCGATATCGCGCCCGTCCAGCACCGCGCCGCCGGGTTGCAGAGCGAAGCCGCGCTGGCGTTCGAACAGCGCCTCGCGAACCGCGTGATGGACCGAGACGCGGCTGGCGAGCCCGCCGGTTCCCTCGCTGCGCAGTATGGGATCGAGCAGCAGGCTGTCCGGGAATGCCGTGCAGGACAGGGCATCGTTCGGATCGTCCGGATTCTTGCCGTCGAGCGACACCTGCCAGCCCACGGCCCGGTACAGCAGCCCGGTATCGAGGTGCGGCAGGCCGAAGTGGCGGGCCAGCGCGAGAGATATCGTGCCTTTGCCGCTGGCGGTCGGTCCATCGACGGCGATGATCATGACGCGCTCCTTCGCTTCTGCCGCCCGGCCTTGGCCAGTCCCCACGCGGCGACGCTGGCCCAGACGGCCTCCAGCACGAGCGACGGCAGGTTGGTGTTCACCATCAGCGACACGGCGAGCAAGCTGGCGCCTGCGAGATTGGTGCCGTGGAGCAGGAAGGGATTCGGCTCCTTGCTGGCGGTGACGTAAATGTACGCCGCGACGACCAGTCCCATGCCGATGAAGCCGACGACGTTGGCGGTCTCCGGGCTCATTGGGCGGAAAGCCCATCAAGCAACGGCTGGAAATTGGGAAAGCTGGTGGCGATCGGGCGCGTGTCGTCCACTTCGACGCCGGATCGGCTGGCAAGCCCTGCCACGGCCATGCTCATCGCGATGCGGTGGTCGAGGTGGGTGGCGATCGGGCCGCCGCCGGGGAGCAAGTTCCCTCCGGTGCCGTCGATCGTGAGCCCGTCTTCGGTTTCGGAGACGTGCGCACCGGCCGTGCGCAGCGCCTGCGCCATCACCGCGAGACGATCCGACTCCTTCACCCGGAGCTCTTCGAGCCCGCGCGTGACCGTGCGTCCTTCGGCCATTGCGGCGGCGACGAACAGTACCGGGAATTCATCGATCATACTGGGGGCAAGGGCGGGGTCGACCTCTATTCCCTTGAGCGGCGAGTGGGCGATCCGCAGATCGGCCACCGGCTCCCCGCCGACTTCGCGGAGATTTCCCTCAACGATGGTGCCGCCCATCTGGCGCAGGACGGTGAACAGTCCGGCGCGAGTCGGGTTCAGGCCGACGTTCTCGATCACGATCTCGCTGCCCGGCACGATCAGGGCGGCGACGGCGAAGAACGCGGCGGATGAGGGATCGCCGGGTACTTCGATGGTCTGTGGGCGCAACTCCGCTTCTCCGCGGAGGCGGATCACGCGCTCCCCATTTTCTTCCTCAACCCACAAGTCGGCGCCGAAGCCTTTCAGCATGCGTTCGGTGTGGTCGCGCGTCGGCACCGGCTCAATGACGCTGGTGATGCCGGCGGTGTTCAGGCCGGCGAGCAGGACTGCGCTTTTGACCTGCGCGGAGGCGACCGGCAGCCGGTAGGCGATTGGGACGGCGGGGCTGAGGCCGCGCAGCGTGGCGGGGAGCGTGTCGCCGGGGCTAGCGGTGAAGCTTGCGCCCATTTGCGACAACGGCTCCATCACCCGCTTCATCGGACGTTTCGACAAGCTGCCGTCGCCGACGAAGGTTGCGGTGATCGGGTGGCTCGCCACCAGGCCCATCAGGAGGCGGGTGGAGGTGCCGCTGTTGCCCATGTCGAGCGCGGTTTCGGGCTGAAGCAGGGCGCCAACTCCGACGCCGCGGACCGTCCATTCGCCTTGTCCCTGCCGATCTATCGTCGCGCCCATTGCGCGCAGGGCGGCGGCGGTGGCGAGCACGTCCTCCCCTTCAAGCAGGCCGGTGATGCGGGTTTCGCCCACGGCCAGCGCGCCGAACATCAGGGCGCGGTGGCTGATCGACTTGTCGCCGGGTACGCGCATCCGGCCGCGCAAGGGGCCGGATGCCGCGAAACGGCGGGGCTGTATCTGCGTGGGATCGCTGGGAGAAGACATAAGGATGGACTGGCGGCCTCGGTCGAGCTGCGGGCGGGATACGCGCGGGCTTTTGACAGCGGGAGTACCCTATGGCAAGGCGCGCGGCGCGCTTGATTCCGGCGGCAGCAGCCCCCATCAAGCTGAACAGTTCTGATCCGCCAGATTGGCGGCACGCAAGGAAATACGAATGGTCAAGCCTGAATGGGGCACCAAGCGCAGCTGCCCGAAATGCGGCACGCGCTTCTACGATCTGGGATCTGACGATCCGGTCACCTGCATCGAGTGCGGGAACGAGTGGATGCCCGAGCCGGTGCTGAAGTCCAAGCAGCCGATTCCCTTCGAGGAAGAGAAGAAGAAGGAAGAAGAGCCGGATAGCGATCTGGCTGACGACGATCTCGAGGATATCGACGAGGACGAGGATTCGCCCGACAACGACGTCGACCTTGGCGGTGACGACGATCTCGGCGTGGCCGGTTCTTCCGACGAGGACGAAGACGAAAGTTGATTTCCTGCTTGCCAAGGCCGGAGCGTCGCAATAAAGGCGGCGTCCCGGCCAGATGGCGGGGCAGCGGGTTCCCAGACCCGCGACGAATGGATCGGGGCCGTAGCTCAGCTGGGAGAGCGCTACAATGGCATTGTAGAGGTCAGGGGTTCGATCCCCCTCGGCTCCACCATTCGAACATATGATGGTCATTTGACCACGCTGGCCGACGAGTTTTCGTCCGCCGGCGTTTTTGGCGTTTAGGGCGGTTTCCGGCTGGATGGCATTATCCGGCAATGCGGAGGTCGCGGCAAAACAGGAACCGGGGCGGTCGATCGAACGATCGGCATGAAAACGTCGCGGCGCCGGACAGGAGTAACGGATCGCCATGTTCGAGAGTCTTTCCGATCGTCTGGCCGGTGTGTTCGACGGCCTGCGCGGCCGCGGTGCGCTGAACGAAGCCGATGTGCGCACGGCTATGCGCGAAGTGCGCGTCGCGCTGCTCGAAGCCGACGTCGCGCTGCCGGTTGCGCGCCGGTTCATCGATGCGGTGACCGAAAAGGCCATCGGCCAGCAGGTGCTGAAGTCGGTCACGCCGGGTCAGCAAGTCGTCAAGATCGTCCATGACGAACTGGTCGCGATGCTGGGCGGGGAGCAGGTTTCCGGACTCGATCTCGAAGCCAAGCCGCCGGTCGTGATCATGATGGTCGGCCTCCAGGGATCGGGCAAGACCACCACGACCGCCAAGCTGGGCAAGGTCATCCGCGAGAAGTACGGGAAGAAGGCCGTCATGGCCTCGCTCGACGTCAATCGCCCGGCGGCACAGGAACAGCTCAAGGTCCTGGGTGAGCAAGTCGACGTCGCCACCCTGCCGATCATTCCCGGCCAACGCCCGACGGAGATCGCCACGCGCGCGATGCAGGCGGCGCGGCTCCAGGCAGCCGATGTGCTGCTGCTCGATACCGCGGGCCGGCTCCACGTCGATCAGGCGCTGATGGACGAGATGAAGGCCATCGCCTCCATCGCCAATCCGCACGAAGTCCTGCTGGTGGTCGATTCGCTGACCGGCCAAGACGCGGTCAACGTCGCGCAGAGCTTTTCGGGCGAAGTCGATCTGACCGGCGTGATCCTGACCCGGATGGACGGCGATGCGCGCGGCGGCGCGGCGCTTTCCATGCGTGCGGTGACGGGCAAGCCGATCAAGTATGCCGGCACGGGCGAAAAGCTCGACGCACTGGAGGCGTTCCGGCCTGGCAGCGTGGCCGACCGGATCCTGGGCATGGGCGATATCGTCAGCCTGGTGGAACGGGCATCGCAAGTCGTCCAGAAGGAAGACGCCGATCGGATGGCCGAGCGAATGCTCAAGGGCCAGTTCGATCTCAACGATCTTCGCGCTCAGCTGCGCCAGATGCAGAACATGGGCGGGCTCGGCATGCTGGCAGGGATGCTGCCGGGCATGAAGAAGGCCAAGCAGGCGATGCAGCAGTCCGGGATGGATGACCGGGTCCTGCTGCGGATGGACGCGATTATCGGATCGATGACCCCAAAAGAGCGGGAGCGGCCCGAACTGCTCAACGCCAAGCGCAAGAAGCGGATTGCCGCCGGGTCCGGAACCGAGGTGCAGGACGTCAACAAGCTGTTGAAGATGCACCAGGAAATGGGCCGGGCGATGAAGCAGATCAAGAAGATGGGCGGCATCAAGGGCCTGGGCGCCCTGTTCGGCAAGGGCGGGCTGGGCGCGGCCATGCCGGGGCTGGGTGGTCCCGGGGGCGGCGACATGCCGGACCTCGGCAAGCTGGGCAAGGCCGCAGGCCTTCCGCCGGAGCTTCAGGATCTTCTCAAGAAGAAATAACTCAAAGCATTATATCAGATAGTTAGATTGGAAAGGTAACACGCTATGGCAATTTCACTTCGGCTTTCTCGGGGTGGCGCGAAGAAGCGCCCGTACTACCGCATCGTGGTCGCGGATTCGCGTTCGCCGCGCGACGGCAAGTATCTGGAGCAGATCGGCACCTACAATCCGCTGCTCGCCAAGGACAACCCGGACCGGGTGAAGCTGGACGAAGACCGGGCTCGTTACTGGGTCGGCGTGGGCGGTCAGCCGACCGATCGCGTCGCTCGCTTCCTCGACGCCGCCGGGATCAAGGAGCGCCCTGCGCGCAACAACCCGAACAAGGCCGAACCGGGCGAGAAGGCCAAGGAACGCGCTGAGGAGCGCGCCACCAAGGCTGCCGAGGCCGAGGAAGCCGCTCGCGCCGCCACGGAAGCGCCGGCCGAAGCAGGTAGCGCGGACGTGAACGTTGCGACCCCGGAAGGCCGTGCGGGCGACGAAGCCCCGATCCCGGGCGCCAGCACGCAGGAACCTGCGGAAGGCAGCGAGGAAACGGCTGAGGGCTAAGCGCCTTGGTCCAGGATAAGCCCGTTACGCTGGCCGCCGTGATCGGCGCGCACGGAGTGACGGGCGAAGTCCGCCTGAAGCTTTTCGGCGAAAGCGTGGCCGCGTTGAAGCGTTACAAGACGTTCAACGATGGCGCGCTGACGCTGAAAGCCTTGCGGGACGACAACAAGGGCGGGGCGATCGTTCGCTTTGCCGAAGTGCCCGACCGCACCGCGGCCGAGCGCTTGCGCGGGACCTTGCTGACCGTGCCCCGTGCCGCCATGCCTCCGCTGGAGGATGGCGAGTACTACTATGCCGACCTGATCGGCCTTCCAGCGATTTCCGACGCGGGGGAAGCGGCCGGGACTGTCGTGAACGTCGAGAATTACGGCGCGGGCGATGTCTTGGAAATCGAGCGCCCCGACGGCAAGCGCTTCATGGTGCCGATGCGCGCCGATGCCGTGCCCGAATGGGACGAACGGCGCCTGGTGGTGAGCGCCGACTACGTCGAGGCCTGATCAGCGCCGCAGGTCAGCGCCACAGCGGCTTCTTGGTAGCGAGGTAATTGCGGATCGTGGTCGCGGCCACGCCGGCCTCTCCCATGGCGTGGCTGATCTGGTCCAGCCCCTTCGCCACGTCTCCGGCCGCGAACAAGCCTTCCACGCTGGTCCGCTGGTGATCGTCGACCTCCAACGCTCCGTCCTCGCCCACGCGCGCCCCGGCAGCCGTGGCCAGACCGGACCGGACGTCCGAACCCATCGCGGAATAGATGCTGTCGAAGATCAGCGGACCGACGCCGGTTTCCACCGCGATCCGCTTGTTCGACAAGGTGTAGGACGTACAGGGGCCTTCAACGATTTCGATCCCGGCATCGTCCAGCCTTTGCCGCCATTTGGCGTCAAGCTCGTGCTCGCCGTCCGGGGCGATCAAGGTGAGGTCGGCGGTGAACGCCCGCAGGAACATGGTTTCGGCGGCGCCGTGGCGGCCGGTGCCGATCACGCCGACACGCTTGTCGGTCACCTCGAACCCGTCGCAGATCGGACAGTAGCGCAACAATCCGCGCATGAGTGCGGCGTCGTGCAGTTCGTCCTCCATCCGTGGCGGATGCAGGTTGAACACGCCGGTTGCGATCAGGACAGTGCGCGCGGTGAACTGGCCGTCCTCGGTGAAGACTTCGAATCCTTCGTCTTGCCGGACGATGCGGGTGACTTTCGCTTCTTCCCGCTCCACGCCGTATTCGGCGCCTTGTTCCAGCATCCGCTCCAGCAGGTCTGTACCCGAGATACCGCCGGGGAAACCGGGCAGGTTGTGCGTCCGGGGGATCAGTTCCGCCCGGCTGGTGCCGCAGTCGAACAAGCGGATGGAAAGGTGATAGCGGGTGAGGTAGAGGGCGGCTGTCAGCCCTGCGGGTCCTGCGCCCACGATGATGCAGTCATCCATTGGCTTGTGTTTATCCCTTGTCCTGCCGCATGGGGCGTTTTGTGACTTTCGCTGCGACAATCCTAACGCTGTACCCCCAGATGTTTCCCGGGCCGCTTGGCATTTCGCTGGCCGGGCGGGCCTTGCAGGAGGGTATCTGGACGCTCGAGACCGTGCAGATCCGGGATTTTGCAACCGACAAGCACCGGACGGTGGACGATACGCCCGCAGGCGGCGGGGCGGGCATGGTTCTGAAGCCCGACATCCTTGCCTCTGCCATCGACCATGCGCGCGAACGGCACCCCGACTGCCCGGTGCTGGCGATGACCCCGCGCGGGCGCCCGATCACGCAGGCCCGTATCCGGGAGCTGTCCGGCGGCCCCGGCGTGACGATCCTGTGCGGCCGGTTCGAAGGGTTTGACGAGCGGGTTCTGGAAGCCCGCAACGTCGAGCAGGTGAGCTTGGCCGACATCGTGCTTTCGGGCGGGGAACCGGCGGCGCTGGCGATACTGGACGCTTGCATTCGCCTGCTTCCCGGCGTAATGGGCGCGCCTCAAAGCGGGGCAGAGGAATCCTTCGAGGAAGGCTTGCTCGAACACCCGCATTACACCCGACCTGTTATGTGGGAAGGGCGCACGATCCCTGAAGTGCTGCGATCGGGGGATCATGCGAAGATCGCCGCATGGCGTAAAGCCCGTGCGGACGAGGACACACGGTCACGCAGGCCGGACCTTTGGGAGCGCCACCGGGGCGTTCGGGCCCAGTCTGCCTCTGGCGTGCAGCACGATGATAGGGACCAAGGTCAATGAACCTTATCCAGACGCTCGAAGCCGAGGCGATCGAGCAACTTTCCGGGAACAAGGACATTCCCGAATTCCGTGCCGGTGATACGGTGCGGGTGGGTGTGCGCGTCGTCGAAGGCGAGCGGACCCGCGTGCAGAATTACGAAGGCGTGGTGATTGCCCGCTCCAATCGGGGCATGGGCAGCAACTTCACCGTCCGCAAGATGAGCTTCGGCGAAGGCGTCGAGCGCGTCTTCCCGCTCTATTCGCCCAGCATCGACAGCATCACCGTGGTCCGCCGCGGCATCGTGCGTCGGGCCAAGCTGTACTACCTGCGCGGCCGCACCGGCAAACGCGCACGTATCGCAGAGCGGCGCGAGACCCCGGGCGCCGGCAAGGAGGGCTAAGGCTCACCCGACGGAAAAAGTCTTCCAAGGGGGCGTCCTGGCCAGACCGGCCGGGGCGCCCCCTTCGATTCGGCCCCGATGATCTTACGAAGCCCGATGGTCTTACGGAGAACGAGTTTCCGATGAAGCGGTCCCGACATCTGGCGCTGGCAACCGCCCTGGCGCTCGTCCCCCTTGCCACCCCCGTTTCCGCCCAAAGCTCTGGCCAGTCCCAGATGGAGAGTGCCGTGAACCAGCAGACCGTGGACCTGAGCCTTGAGCGGGTATTCGCCAGCCCCGGGCTCGACGGGCCGAGTCCGCGCGCGCTCAAGCTGTCGCCGGACGGGCGATGGGTGACGTTGCTGCGCAACCGCACGGATGAGCGGGAGCGCTACGACTTGTGGGGTTATGACCGGACGAGCGGCGAATGGCGCATGCTGGTCGATAGCACAGCGCTGGGGCAGGGCCGCGAGCTGAGCGAAGCCGAGAAGATGCAGCGCGAGCGGCTGCGGATCGGGGACCTTAAGGGGGTCGTTGCCTATGACTGGTCGGCGGACGGGCAGTCCATCCTCGTCCCGCTGGAGGGCGATCTCTACCTTGCCCGGCTCAATGGGGCGGTGCAGCGGCTGACCGATACCGAGGAAGCCGAGCTCAACCCCAAGCTCAGCCAGACCGGTGGGTTCATCTCCTTTGTACAGGACGGGCGCTTGTGGACCGGGCTACTCGGCGAAGATGCGCGTCCGATCACGCCAGAAGAGACGGCCGACACGGTCCACTGGGGCGAGGCCGAGTTCGTGGCGCAGGAGGAACTGGACCGGCAGACAGGCTTCTGGGGGTCCCCGCAGGATCACCGGATCGCCGTCGAGCGGTTCGACGAAGCGCCGGTCGGCATCGTCACCCGGGCCGCCATCGGGGCGGAAGGGACCAGCACGTATCAGCAGCGCTATCCGGCGGCGGGCACGCCGAATGCGGACGTGCGCTTGTTCGTCATGGACCCGGACGGGGGCAATCGGGTCGAAGTCGATCTGGGGGCAGAGCGCGACATCTATCTTGGCCGGGTGGACTGGGCACCGGACGGAAGCCGCCTCTACGTTCAGCGGCTGAACCGCGCGCAGACAGTGCTCGACATGCTGTCGGTCGATCCGGCAACGGGCAAGGCCACGGTCCTGTTTTCGGAAGAAGCTGCACCGGGGCACTGGATCAACCTGACGAGCAACTACAAGTTTCTCGAGGACGGCAGCCTGATCTGGTGGTCGGAAAGGGACGGCTATGGCCATCTCTACCGGTTTGCGGATGGGCAGTGGCGGCAGCTTACCAGCGGGCCGTGGGTCGTCACCGGGCTTGCCGGAGTGGACGAGGACGCAGGCCGGGTGTTCTTCACCGGAACGAAGGACGATCCGCTGGCGGTGCAGGTCTATGCACTCGACCTCTCGAGCCCCGAAGCGGCCGTGCGCTTGAGCGATCCCGCGTTTGCCAACTCGGCCAGGATGGATGAAGCCGGCAAGACGCTGGTCGTCAGCCGGTCCTCCGATGCGCAGCCGGGGCAAGTCTATCTCGCCGACGGGCAGGGGCAGCGGCTCGCCTGGATCGAGGAGAACCGGGTCGACGCGGATCACGCTTACGTCCCGTACCTCGCGAGCCATCAGGTCGCGCAGTATGGGACGATTGCGGGCGCCGACGGGATGCCGCTCCACACCATGATGATCACACCGCCGCTGGAGCCGGGGAAGCGCTATCCCGTGTTCTTCCAGCACTATGGCGGTCCGCACGCGCAGACGGTGACCAAGGGCTGGCACGGAGCACTGGCGCAGGCCATCGTGGACAAGGGCTATATCTTCTTCGCGCTCGACAACCGGGGCAGCGCGAACCGGGGCGTCGCGTTCGAAAAGCCGATCAACCGGGCGATGGGCTCGGTCGAGGTCGAGGATCAGAAGCGGGGGGCGGAGTTCCTCAAGACGCTCGACTTCGTCGATCCCGACAAGATCGCGACGTATGGCTGGTCCTACGGCGGATACATGACCTTGAAGATGCTCCAGGCCGATCCGGGGCTTTATGCCGCCGGGGTCGCAGGGGCGCCGGTCACCAAGTGGGAACTGTACGACACGGCTTATACGGAACGCTACATGGGCACGCCGCAGGCCGATGCGGAGGCCTACGCGCGGTCGGATGCGCTGGCGGAGGCGGGGCAAATCCGGGATTCGCTGCTGCTGATCCACGGCATGGCCGACGATAACGTCGTGTTCGAGAATTCATCGGCGCTGATCGCCCGCCTGCAGGCGGAGGCCGTGCCGTTCGACATGATGCTGTATCCGGGGCAGACGCACCGCGTGTCCGGGCCGAAGATCAGCGTGCACTTGTGGGAGACGATCTTCCGCTTTCTGGAACAGAACGGCGTTGCGCCGACTGAGTAGGCTACATCGCAGGAGTTTTGAGAAAATGGGTTACCGGGTGGTTGTTGTCGGAGCGACGGGGAATGTCGGGCGCGAAATGCTCGCCATTCTGGCGGAGCGCGAATTTCCCTGTGACGAGGTGGCGGCGGTCGCCAGCTCCCGCTCCACTGGAATGGAGGTCGAGTTCGGCGACACGGGCAAGATGCTGAAGTGCCGCAATATCGAGCATTTCGATTTCACCGGCTGGGACATTGCCCTGTTCGCCGCCGGATCCGGCCCGGCGAAGGAATACGCGCCCAAAGCTGCGGCCGCGGGCTGTGTGGTGATCGACAATTCGTCGCTCTATCGCATGGACCCGGACGTGCCGCTGATCGTGCCGGAAGTGAACCCGGACGCGATCGACGATTACAAGAAGCGCAACATCATCGCCAATCCCAACTGCTCGACCGCGCAGATGGTCGTGGCGCTGAAGCCGCTGCATGACGCGGCAAAGATCAAGCGGGTGGTGGTGTCCACCTACCAGTCCGTGTCCGGCGCCGGAAAAGTCGGGATGGACGAGTTGTTCGGGCAGTCCCGCGCAATCTTCGTCGGCGATCAGGTCGAAGTGACGAAGTTCACCAAGCAGATTGCCTTCAACGTGATTCCGCACATCGACGTGTTCCTTGAGGACGGATCGACCAAGGAAGAGTGGAAGATGGTGGTCGAGACCAAGAAGATCCTCGACCCGAAGATCAAGGTCACCGCTACCTGCGTGCGCGTGCCTGTGTTCGTCGGCCATTCCGAGGCAATCAACCTCGAGTTCGAGAACGAGATCACCGCTGAGCAGGCGCAGGACATCCTGCGCGAAGCGCCCGGCGTGATGCTGGTGGATAAGCGGGAAGACGGCGGTTACGTCACCCCCGTCGAATGCGTGGGCGACGGCGCGACGTACATCAGCCGCGTGCGCGAGGATTCGACGGTCGACAACGGGCTGACGCTGTGGTGCGTGTCCGACAACCTGCGCAAGGGTGCCGCGCTCAACGCGGTGCAGATCGCCGAGTTGCTCGGCCGCCGGCACCTGAAGAAGGGCTGAGCGCAAGAAGCCGCCGCTTCGCCGAGGCGGGGCGGCGGCTGCTGCCGGCCATGACCGTCAGCCGTTGGCGGCGCGGACGGTTTCCCGATGTGCGGTGAGATTGCTGCCGATCGTGTTCAGCAGCCGGGCAAACTCCGCCCGTTCCTCTGCCGACAATCCGGCGAGCATATCCTCCAGCAGGGAGTCGATTCGATCCTGGAGCTGCTCCAGGATCGTGTGGGCCTTGGCGGTCAGGTGGAGTTGCCAGGCGCGGCGGTCGGCCGGATCGCGGCGGCGTTCAATCAGTCCTGCTTCCTCCAGCCGGTCTGCCATGCGGCACAAGGTGATCGGTTCGACTTCGAGCTGTTCGGCGTAGAAGCCCTGATTTTCACCCGGCGCGCGGTTGAGCGTCAGCAGCATCCGTGCTTGCGGTCCGGTAACGCCGATCTCCCGCACGCGCTGATCGAAGGCCCAGCGGGCCAGGCGCGAATTGTCTGCAAGAAGGAAACCGACATGGGTCATGAAAGCGACCTATATGGCCCGGGCTTAATGGCGCAAGAACCGTGTCGTGTGGCGCGCAGCCTCGATCACGTCGACACGAGCCGCAAAAAGGGAAGAGCATGACGAACGAAGTGCGGGACGAAACGGTAATCGGGTTCAACGGTGCCGAGCTGGCGGTGCACCGGATGGGGTCGGGAAAACCGGTGCTGCTGCTCCATGGCTTGTTCTCCAGCGCGCAGATGAACTGGATCCGTTTCGGCCATGCGCAGAAGCTTGCGGACGCCGGGTTCGAAGCGATCATGCCGGACCTGCGCGCTCATGGAAACAGCGCCAAGCCGCACGACCCCATGGGTTATGCACCGGATGTGCTGGTGAAGGACGCACAGGCCGTGGCGGAGCAACTGGGGCTCGAGGACTATGACCTTGTCGGCTTCTCGCTCGGTGCCCGGACGGCGGTGCGCTGCGTGCTCGCGGGCATGGCGCCCCGCCGCGTGGTGCTCGCCGGAATGGGATTGGAAGGGCTGACCGGCTGGGATCGGCGGGCTGCCTTTTTCATCGACGCGATCGACCGGTTCGATGAGGTGCGCCACGGCGACCCGGCGTTCATGGCGGTCCAGTTCATGAAGACGATGAAGGTGGATCGTCTGGCCGCACGGCAGTTGCTGCAAAGCGTGGAGGACACGGCGCCGGACAAGCTGGGCGAGGTTACCATGCCGGTGCTGCTGGTCTGCGGCAATCAGGACACGGACAACGGCTCTCCCGAGGCACTGGTGGCCGCGTTGCCGGATGCCGCGCTGGAGCCGGTGCCGGGCACGCACATGAGCTCCGTGACGGAACCGGCGCTGGGGGACGCCATCGTTCGTTTCCTTGCTGCTTGATTTGGACGGGGAAGAGCGCCAGATTGGTTACAACTACAACCACTTGAAAGCCCCTTGATGAAAGCTCTTGCTTCGGTCGCGCTGTCCGCGATCGCCTTGTCGCTTGGTGCATCCCTCGCTGCGCCAGCCGCGGCGCAGCAGGCCGCCCCCGTCGCGCCCGCAGCCGCCGTGACGTATCCGATGACGCCCGCGGGCGCTGCCCAGTTCGTGGCGGCGGCCGAGAAGGACTTGTTCGATTATTCGGTCGATGCGAGCCGGGTAAACTGGGTCAACTCCACCTACATTACGCCGGATACCGACGCCCTGGCCGCGCAGATCAACGCGGTCGGGACCGAAAAGTCGGTGGCCTATGCGTTGCAGGCGGCGAAGTTCGCGCAGGTTCAGGGACTCGATGCCGATGTGCGGCGCAAGCTCGATATCCTGCGCAATGGGATCGTGCTGCCCGCGCCGACCACGCCCGGGGCCGCGACCGAGCTGAACGAGATCGCGACCCGGCTCAATTCGATGTACGGCAAGGGCAAGGGCACGCTCAACGGCCAGCCGATTTCCGGATCCGACATCGAGGCGGAAATGGGCAACCTTGAGCGGACGCCCGCCGAACTGGCGGAGATGTGGGCAAGCTGGCATGACAACGTCGGTGCCCCGATGGGGGGCGATTACGCGCAGATGGTCGGCATTGCCAACCAGGGCGCGAACGAGCTTGGCTTCAGCGACGTCGGCGCGATGTGGCGGTCTGGTTACGACATGACGCCGGACCAGTTCGCTGCGGAAACCGAGCGGCTGTGGCAGGAAGTGAAGCCGCTTTACGATTCCCTCCACACCTACGTCCGGACGAAGCTGAACGCCAGGTACGGCGATGCGGTCCAGCCGCAGACCGGGGCGATCCGCGCCGATTTGCTGGGCAATATGTGGGCGCAGGAGTGGGGCAACATCTACCCGCTGGTCGCGCCCGAGGGTTCCGGGGATCTTGGTTACGACATCGGCGAACTGCTGATTGCGCAGGGCAAGACCCCGCTCGACATGGTGCGCCATGGAGAGAACTTCTATTCCTCGCTGGGCCTGGAGCCGCTGCCGGAGACGTTCTGGGAACGCAGCATGTTCACCAAGCCGGAGGACCGGGAGGTCGTCTGCCACGCCAGCGCCTGGGACATCGACAACAAGGACGATATCCGCATCAAGATGTGCACCAAGGTGAATTCGGATGACTTCGTCACCATTCACCACGAACTGGGACACAATTACTACCAGCGCGCCTACAAGGAGCAGCCGTACCTCTATCTGAACGGCGCGAACGACGGGTTCCACGAGGCCATCGGGGATTTCGTCGCGCTGTCGATTACCCCGCAGTACCTGGTCGACATCGGTCTGCTCGATCCCAAGAACGTGCCGAGCGCGGACAAGGACATCGGCCTGCTGCTGCGCCAGGCAATGGACAAGGTGGCGTTCCTGCCGTTCGGCCTGCTGGTGGACCGCTGGCGCTGGGGCGTGTTCGACGGATCGATCAGCAAGGCGGAATACAATACTGCGTGGACGGACTTGCGCCGCGAGTACCAAGGCATCACTCCCCCGGTGGAGCGGCCGGCGAACGCGTTCGATCCCGGCGCGAAGTACCACATTCCGGGCAACACCCCGTACACCCGGTACTTCCTGGCGCGAATCCTGCAGTTCCAGTTCTACAAGGCTGCGTGCGAGCAGGCCGGGTGGACCGGGCCGCTGCACCGCTGCAGCTTCTACGGCAACAAGGAAGTCGGCGAGAAGCTGAACGCGATGCTGGAAATGGGAGCGAGCGAACCCTGGCCGGAAGCGCTGGAAGTGTTCACCGGCAGCCGCGAAATGAGCGCCAAGCCGATGCTCGAATACTTCGCTCCGCTGAAGGAGTGGCTGGACGAGCAGAACAAGGGCCAGTCGACCGGCTGGTAATCGGTTCCCGTCGGCCGCCGGATTATCCGGCGGCCGTTCGGCGGGACAACAGGACAAGAAGAAGGGCGCGGAACCATCGGTCCCGCGCCCTTTCTTTATTCCCGTTGAGGGGAAGCTCAGGCTTCTTCGTCGCCCTGGAGCAGGTCCTCGGGGATTTCGCCGGCTTCGAGAGTCGGATCGCGCTTCTCGGTGAAGCCTTCGGACTCGTTCCGATCTTCCTCGAACATCTGGGCCATGACGTCGACGCCCTGGCTCTGCAGTTCGGCTTCGTCTTCGGACCGGGCCACGTTGACCTTGACGCCAACGCGCACTTCCGGGTGCATCGCCACGTAGACGTCGAACAGGCCGAGCGTCTTGATCGGGCGTTCGAGCACGATCTGCGACTTGTTCACCTCGTGCCCCTTTGCGTTCAGACCTTCAGCGATGTCACGCACGCTGACCGAGCCGTAGAGCTGGCCGGAGTTGGACGAAGCGCGGATCAGGGTCACCTCGGCGCCTTCGATCTTTTCGCCCGCCTTTTCGGCGTCCGAACGACGTTCAGCGTTTTCCTGTTCCAACCGGTCCCGGTTGGCTTCGAAAACCTTGCGGTTGGCTTCGTTGGCGCGCAGCGCCTTCTTGTTCGGCAGCAGGAAGTTGCGGGCGTAACCGTCTTTGACGGACACGACATCGCCAATGCTGCCGAGCTTCTCGATACGTTCGAGCAGGATGATATCCATGGGGCTCGTTCCTTACTTCACGACGTAGGGCAGCAGGCCCAGATGACGCGCGCGCTTGATCGCCCGGGCGAGTTCACGCTGCTTCTTGCCGGAAACCGCGGTGATCCGCGACGGCACGATCTTGCCGCGTTCGGACATGAAGCCCTGCAGCAGGCGGACGTCCTTGTAATCGATCTTCGGCGCATCCTTGGCCGAGAACGGGCAGGACTTGCGGCGACGGAAAAACGGACGAGCCATCAGCCTTCTCCTCCGCGACGCTTACGTTCGCGTTCGTTCTTGCGCATCATCGCGGAAGGACCACCTTCGTGTTCCTCGACGCTGATGGTGATCCAGCGGATGATGTCTTCGTTGATCCGGTTCTGCCGTTCAAGTTCGGCAACGACGCTTCCGGGCCCTTCGATGTTCAGCAGAACGAAGTGCGCCTTGCGGTTGCGGTCGATCTTGTAGGCGAGGTTCTTGAGGCCCCAGGTTTCGGTCTTAGTGACCTTGCCTTCGTTGCCCTCGACGATTTCGGTCGCCTGGGTGGCGAGCGCATCGACCTGAGCCTGGCTCAGATCCTGGCGCGCCAGGAAGACATGCTCATAAAGCGGCATGTTCGCTATCCTTTCACTTCATAGGCCGATCGCTGGCTTGTCCGCGCGGATCGCGGGGCCCCTCCGGCTTTCTTCGACGGAATTTCCGCTGCCCTGAGGCCATGCGGAAGCCGCGCACATACAGGCCTGACGCTAAATTGCAACGCTTCAGTCGAGCCGGGCGAGGATGCCCTTGGCGAATTGCGTCAGCGTATCGTCCCGCGCGCCCATCACCACGATCCGGTCTCCCGACCGGGCCAGCGCCACGATCCGGTTGCCGCACTCCTCGCGCGAGGGAACGTGTTCGGCCTTGCCCCCGCTTTGCTCGATCAGCCGCACGATCCGCTCGCTTCCTTCGGACCGGTCCACCGTGCCGCCGAAATAGACCGGATCGCACAGGATCGTGATGTCTTCGGGGCCGAGCAGGTCGGCGAACACTTCGGCCAGTTCATGCCCCATCTGGCGCAAAGGGCCGTAGCCGTGGGGCTGGAAGAACGCGATCACGCGTCCGGGGTGGCTCTTCAGCGTACGCAAGGTGGCGGCGCACTTTTCCGGATTGTGGCCGAAATCGTCGATCACCGTCGTCCCGGCAGGACTGGTCCCGACGATGTCGAACCGGCGCGCCATCCCGGCGAAGCTGTCGAGCGCCTCGACCGCCTGGTTGACGGGAACGCCGGCAGCCGCAGCCCCGGCGACCGCCGCCAGCGCGTTGGCAAGGTTGTGCCGCCCCGGCATGGTGAGGCGCAGAGCGTGCTGTGCGCCGTCGCGCCGGTCGATCACCGTCGCGGAAATCGCGGTCGGCCCATCGGCGATGCTACCCGGCTCTATCCCGAGGAGCGCGTCCGGGCTGTCGATCCCGAACGGGAGGACATCGGCGGCGCCCTGCGCCAGTGTGCGCGCTTCCTCATCATCCACGTTCACCGCTGCATGCGGCGCGGCGCCGATGAAGTCGCGGAAAAGCACGCGCAGTTCTTCCATGCTCTTGTGGTCGAGACTGACATTGAGCAGCACCGAGACGGCGGGCCGGTACAGCGCGATCGAGCCGTCGCTTTCGTCCACCTCGCTGACGAACACGTCGCCCTTGCCGACTCGCGCGCTGGCGAACGGCACGTCGGGGGAGACGAAGTTCTTCATCACCGCGCCGTTCATGATCGTCGGGTCCCGTCCGGCCGCATGCATGATCCAGCCGAGCATTCCGGTAACGGTGGACTTGCCCGAAGTTCCCCCCACCGCGATCCCGAAAGGGGCGGCGTTGAACAAGGCGGACAGCAACTCCGCGCGAGTCATCCGCGGGCAACCGAGCTGTCCGGCGCGAACGACTTCGGGAACCGTGTCCTCGATCGCGGCGGAGGCGACGAGCGTCTGGTTGGCGCTTACAATCCCGCTGCCGTCCTGCGGGAAAAGGCGGAAGCCCTGCCGTTCCAGCGCGGCGAACTTTTCCGGCGTGCGTCCCTGGTCGAAGCTGCGGTCCGATCCGGCGACTTCGGCCCCCACCCCCTTGAGGATGCTTGCCAGCGGCAGCATGCCGGATCCTCCGATGCCGCAGAAGAACCAGGGGTGGGTGGTAAGATCGGTGGGAGAGGGGGTGGAGGTCATCATGCCGGATGGCTATTGCTTTGCCCGCGCCTTGGCAACCGCGGCGCGCCCGCCCGCCCTTTCGACAGGCTCGGGATGAGCGGGGGAGGGGTTTTTACGATCGCTCCGCCCAGTGAGCCTGCCGAACCGAAGAGCCCGCCTTCATGCCCCGCATTGCCGTTTGTGCCCCGTCCACTCCGATCACTCCCGAGGATGCAGCGCGCGTGCAGGAGGTCGCCCGTGCCTTTCCTTCGGTCGAGCTGCACTTTCACGACCAGTGCTACAGCACGCACGGGCATTTCGCCGGTGATGACGCGGAACGGCTGGCTGCTCTGGTCGAATGCGCGAACGATCCGATGTTCGACGCGGTCTGGTGCGCGCGGGGCGGGTACGGCGCGAACCGGATCGCGGCCAAAGCCGTGGCCGGGATGAACCAGGCTGCACGCAGCAAGACGTTCCTCGGCTACTCGGACGCGGGATACTTGCTGGCGGCGCTTTACCGCTCCGGGATCGGTGCCCCGGCGCACGGCCCGATGCCGGTCGATGTTCGCCGTGCCGGGGGAGAGCAGGCCGTTGCCCGTGCGCTTGAATACCTGTCCGGAGGAGAAGGGGGGCTGGAGCCTTCGATCGACCTTCGTCCCACCGCCGCCTTCAACCTGATGACACTCGCGATGGTGTGCGGCACCGACCTGATGCCGGACTTGTCGGGCCACGTGGTGATGGTGGAGGAAGTCTCCGAGCATCTTTATGCCGTCGACCGGCTGATCTTCCACGTGACGCACCACTTGCGCGGAATCGCCGGGCTGCGGCTTGGCCGGGTCAGCGACGTGCCGGAGAATGACCGCCCGTTCGGCGCGGATCCGGCGGAAATTGTGCGGCTATGGTGCGAACGGGCGGGCATTGCCTTCCTTGGTGAGGCGGACATTGGGCACGATGCGGGCAACCGGATCGTGCCGTTCGGGCTTGCGAGCAACCGGCCGGGCGCATAGGCGCGAAGGTCAAGGAGGACACAGATGCGCGCGTTCGTTTTTCCGGGGCAGGGAAGCCAGAAGGTCGGGATGGGCAAGGAGCTTGCCGAGGCAAGCGCCGCTGCCCGCGAGGTGTTCGAGGAAGTCGACGATGCCTTGTCGCAGAAGCTTTCAGCCCTGATGTTCGAAGGTCCGGCGGATGACCTGACCCTGACTGAGAACGCCCAGCCTGCGATCATGGCCAACGCCATCGCCACGCTGCGCGTGCTCGAGGCCGGGGGAATGAAGCTGGCGGACAAGGGGGACTGCGTCGCCGGGCACTCGCTGGGGGAATACACCGCGCTGGCGGCCGTGGGTGCCTTCTCGCTGGCCGATACGGCGCGGCTGCTGAAGCTGCGCGGACAGGCGATGCAGGCGGCGGTTCCAGTGGGCGAGGGCGCGATGGCGGCCTTGCTCGGCGCCGACATCGAAAAGGCGACGGCGCTGGCGGAAGCGGCGGCGGAAGGTCAGGTGTGCGAAGTAGCCAACGACAACGATCCGACGCAGGTAGTGATTTCCGGACATCGCGAAGCGATCGAGCGGGCAATCGCCCTTGCAAAGGAACACGGAATCAAGCGCGGCGTCCTGCTGCCGGTGTCCGCACCGTTCCATTGTTCCCTGATGCAGCCGGCTGCCGAGGCGATGGCGCAGGCCCTCGGGCGCACTCCTCCAGGAGCGTTCTGGCTGCCGGTCTACGCCAACGTGACCGCCGCCCCGACCAGCGATCCGGGGGAAGAGCGTGAGTTGCTCGTTCGTCAGGTGACGGGGCGCGTGCGCTGGCGCGAGAGCGTGCTGGCGATGGCGGCCGCAGGCGCCGAGAGCGATGCGGGGGCGACTCATTTCGTGGAACTGGGCGGCAAGGTGCTGGGCCCGATGATCGGCCGGATCGCGCCGGAGGCGAAAGTGACCAGCGTCGTAACGATGGATGACATAGAAGCGCTGGCGAAGGAGATTTGAGCATGTTCGATCTGACCGGAATGAATGCCCTCGTCACCGGGGCCAGCGGGGGCATCGGGTCTTCCGTCGCCCGTTGCCTTGCCCGGCAGGGCGCGCGGCTGGCGCTGTCCGGATCCAACCCCGCCAAGCTTCGCGGGTTTCGCGATGAGCTGAACGCCGAGTTCGGTCACGATCACGTGGAAATCACCTGCGACCTTTCGAATGCCGAACAAGTCGAGGAGTTGATCCCCGCGACCGTCGATACGCTGGGCAAGATCGACATCCTCGTGAACAACGCAGGGATCACCCGCGACAACCTCGCCATGCGGATGAAGGACGAAGAGTGGGAGCAGGTGATCCGCATCAACCTTGAGGCCGCGTTCCGCCTGATGCGCGCGGCGACCCGGCCAATGATGAAGGCCCGGTTCGGCCGGATGATCTCCATCACCAGCGTCGTTGGCGCGACCGGCAACCCGGGGCAGGCGAATTACGCCGCGGCCAAGGCGGGCCTTGTCGGCATGTCCAAGAGCATGGCGCAGGAACTGGCCAGCCGGGGGGTCACCGTCAACTGCGTGGCCCCCGGGTTCATCCGCACCGCGATGACCGACGTCCTGCCCGATGCGCAGAAAGAGGCGCTGAACGGCCGCATTCCGATGGGCCGTATGGGCGAGGGGGACGATATCGGGGCCGCGGTGGCGTTCCTGGCATCGAAGGAGGCGGGCTATCTCACCGGCCAGACGCTGCACGTGAACGGCGGCATGGCGATGTTTGCCTGACTTTTCCCCAAGCAATGCGGATTTCCCGCCATTCCTGCTTGCCGCCCGGCGTGCCTGCATTAAGGATTGTTTTGCGCCGTTCGGCGCTAACCGGCAGTCCCGACCGGGAGAGGCAAGGTTCAGAGAAGGGCCGATGAGGGTTCAGTTCCCATGAAAGCGACGATCGAACGCGCAATCCTGTTGCGGTGCCTGTCCCACGCCCAGTCGGTCGTGGAGCGGCGAAACACGATCCCGATCCTGTCCAACGTCTTGCTGGAGGCCAGCGGCGACGGAATGGTGAAGATCATGGCGACCGACCTCGACTTGCAGGTGATGGAAAGCGTCGCGGCGGTTTCAGTCGAAACGCCCGGAGCCATCACGGTTTCGGCGCACTTGCTGTTCGATATTGCCCGCAAGCTGCCGGACGGATCGCAAGTCAGCCTGGAGACGGCGGACAACCGCATGACGGTGCGCGCCGGACGCAGCCGCTTTTCCCTGCCGACGCTGCCGCGGGACGATTTCCCGATGATCGTCGAAGGCGATCTGCCGACCAGCTTCGCTATACCCGCTCAGACGCTGTCGGAGCTGATCGACCGCACCCGCTTCGCCATCTCGACCGAGGAAACACGGTACTACCTGAACGGCATTTTCCTGCATGTGGCGGAAGAAGACAGCCCGGTTCTGAAGGCGGCGGCGACCGACGGCCATCGCCTTGCGCGCTTCACGCTGCCGCGCCCGGACGGGGCCGAGGGGATGCCGGACGTGATCATCCCCCGCAAGGCCGTGGGCGAACTGCGCAAGCTGCTGGAAGAAGCGCAGGATGAGAACATTCGGATCGATCTTTCCTCCGGCAAGATCCGCTTCTCGCTGGGCGGAGAAAGCGGGATCGTGCTGACCAGCAAGCTGATCGACGGCACCTTCCCCGATTATAGCCGCGTGATCCCCACCGGGAACGACAAGCTGCTGAAGCTGGACCCGAAGTCGTTCTACCAGGGCGTCGACCGCGTGGCGACGATTGCCACCGAAAAGACTCGCGCTGTGAAGATGGGCCTTGAGAACGACAAGGTAACCCTATCCGTCACCTCCCCCGACAACGGTACCGCGGCCGAGGAAGTGCCGGCGGACTATTCGGCGGAAAGCTTCGAAATCGGCTTCAACGCCAATTACCTGAAGGACATCCTGGCGCAGATCGATGGGGACACGGTGGAACTGCACCTAGCCGATCCGGCCGCGCCCACGCTGATCCGGCAGGACGACAAGAGCCCGGCGCTTTACGTGCTGATGCCGATGCGCGTTTGATCGACGGGAGCCGCCCCGGTGTGGACCGGGGCGGCTCCCTTCATTGCCCTCGCGCCCTGATCATCGCTTCGATATCGACGAACTTCTCACGCGGTGCGCCTTCGCGAGCCGCCTTTTCCTCGGCTTCCTCGATCTTCTTCCAGTCGCGGAAGGTGACGATGTCGAGATCGCGATCTTCGGCCAGGCGATCGAACCCCGCGCGGCCTTGCTTGCCTGAGCCTTCCCCGATGTCTTCCGCGATCTTCTCCACGATGGAATAGCCATCGGGGCGGTTGGTGCCGATCGTGCCGGAAGGGCCGCGGCGTGCCCAGCCGACGCAATAGAGGTTGCCAGCCGCCGAATCGCCGGAGATACGACCTTCGTCATTGGCGAAGCGCCCGGCACGCTCATCGAACGGAACGCCGGGGATGGGCGCGGTGCGATAGCCGATGCAACTGACGACCAGCGATGCGTCGATCGTGTAGGTTTCGCCGGTACCGACGGCTCGGTCGCCTTCCAGCCGGGTGCGTTCGACTTCCACGCCCTCCACCTTCCCGTTGCCGACCAGCGCCTTAGGACCGGCAAAGAAATCGAATTCGATGGCGACGCGCTTGTCCTCCTGCTTCGCTCCGGGGAACTGGCGCAGGAGGGTAACCGACTTGCGCAGGCCCGGATCGAGCGCGGCGTCGGCTTCTTCGGGCGGAAGGTCGGCCGGGTCCACTACAGGAGTGGCGCGTTCGAGATGGCCCAGCTCACCCAGCTCCTTGGGTGTCATCTGGATCTGGTGCGGGCCGCGCCGGCCAAGGATGACGATACGTTCGAGCGCGGATCCCGCCAGCGCCTCCAGCGCGTGGCCGACGATGTCGCTGCCTTCGAACTCCTGCCGCGTCTTGGACAGGATGCGTGCGACATCGAGCGCGACGTTGCCGACGCCGATCACCACTGCCGTCCCGCCCGACAGATCGGGCGCGAGATCGGCGAATTGCGGGTGCCCGTTGTACCAGCCGACGAACGCCGCGCTGCCGAACACGTTCGCCAGATCGGCGCCTGGAACGGTCAGCGGGCGGTCGTGCGGCGCACCCGTCGCCAGCACCACTGCATCGTAAAGCTGCTGCAGCTCTTCCACGCTGATGTCTTCGCCCACTGCGATGTTGCCGACGAACCGGACATTCTCGGTCAGGGCGGTTTCTTCGTAGCGGCGGGAAACGCCCTTGATCGACTGGTGATCGGGCGCGACGCCGGTTCGGATCAAGCCATACGGGACCGGCAGGCGGTCGAAAATGTCCACCCGGACATCGTCCCCGAACTGCTTCTGGGCGGCTTCCGCCGTGTAATATCCCGCCGGGCCGGACCCGACGATGGCGATGTGCCGCATTCAAGCCTCGCTCTCTTTTATATTGCGGAGCTTACCGCCCAGGCGCCTCGCCGCAAGCTCTATGCTGACAGGTCCTTGAGAGAGAGCTAAGGGCGCGGGTATGACCGACCTTTCGCGCATCCGCAATTTCAGCATCATCGCCCACATCGACCATGGCAAGTCGACGCTCGCCGACCGGCTGATCCAGTTCACCGGCGGGCTGACCGACCGCGAGATGAGTGAGCAAGTCCTTGATAACATGGATATCGAGCGGGAGCGCGGGATCACCATCAAGGCGCAGACCGTCCGGCTCAACTACACGGCCAAGGACGGTGAGACCTATGAACTGAACCTGATGGACACGCCGGGGCACGTAGACTTCGCCTATGAAGTCTCTCGCAGCCTGGCCGCGTGCGAGGGGGCGCTGCTGGTGGTTGACGCCGCGCAAGGGGTCGAGGCGCAGACGCTGGCGAACGTCTATCAGTCGATCGAGCACAACCACGAGATCGTGCCGGTCATCAACAAGATCGACCTTCCCGCCGCGGAACCGGAGAAGGTGAAGGCAGAGATCGAGGACATCATCGGCCTGGACGCCTCCGACGCGGTGCTGACCAGCGCAAAGTCCGGCATCGGGATCGAGGAAGTGCTAGAAGCCGTGGTCGCCCGCATCCCGGCCCCCGGCGGTGACCGCGCGGCGCCGCTGACGGCGATGCTTGTCGACAGCTGGTACGATCCGTATCTGGGCGTGGTGATCCTGGTGCGCGTGATCAACGGGGTCATCAAGAAGGGCCTGCAGGTCAAGTTCATGCAGGGCGGGACTGAGCATCTGGTGGACCGCGTCGGCTGCTTCACGCCGAAGCGCACCGACTTGCCGGAGCTTGGCCCCGGCGAAATCGGCTTCATCACCGCGCAGATCAAGGAAGTGGAGCAAGCCCGCGTCGGCGACACCATCACCACGGTGAAGAACGGCGCGACCAAGGCGCTGGCCGGGTACAAGGAAGTGCAGCCGGTGGTGTTCTGCGGCCTGTTTCCGGTGGATGCCGCGGACTTCGAGAAGCTGCGCGAATCCATCGGTCGGTTGCGGCTGAACGATGCCAGCTTCAGCTTCGAGATGGAAAGCTCCGCGGCTCTGGGCTTCGGGTTCCGCTGCGGGTTTCTTGGCTTGCTGCATCTGGAAATCATCCAGGAACGGCTGAGCCGCGAATACGACCTGGATCTGATCACAACGGCGCCCAGCGTGGTCTATCGCCTGCACATGACTGACGGTGAGACCCGGGAACTGCACAACCCGGCCGACATGCCCGATCCGGTGAAGATCGAGAGCATGGAAGAGCCTTGGATCAAGGCGACGATCTACACGCCCGACGAATACCTCGGCTCGATCCTCAAGCTGTGCCAGGACCGGCGCGGCATCCAGCTTGACCTGACTTATGTCGGCGGGCGCGCGCAGGTGACCTACGAGCTGCCGCTGAACGAGGTGGTGTTCGATTTCTATGACCGGCTGAAAAGCATCAGCCGCGGGTACGCCAGCTTCGATTACGAGCAGATCGGCCTGCGCGATGGTGATCTGGTCAAGATGAACATCCTGGTGAACAACGAGCCGGTGGATGCGCTTTCGATGATCGTCCACCGCAGCCAGGCCGAACCGCGGGGCCGGGGACTGGTCGAGCGGCTGAGGGAGCTGATCCCCCGCCACATGTTCAAGATCCCGATCCAGGCGGCGATCGGCGCTAAGGTGATCGCCCGCGAAACGATCAGCGCCCTGCGCAAGGACGTGACCGCCAAGTGCTATGGCGGCGACATCAGCCGTAAGAAGAAGCTGCTGGAAAAGCAGAAAGAGGGCAAGAAGCGGATGCGGGAGTACGGCAACGTCTCGATCCCGCAGGAGGCGTTCATCGCGGCGTTGCGGATGGGCGAGGAATAACGCGCCACCCTCCGCTGCCGCCGCATCCCGCGGCACTCACAAGCCGAACTGGAACGAAAAAGGGGAGCGCGAGAGCGCTCCCCTTTCTTGTGTCGGACAGGTGCTCGGATCAGAGGCCGACCACGCCCCCGTCGTCCTTCACGATCGCGACCACGCCGGAGCGGGGGCGACCACTGGTGGTGCCCGTCTGGCTTTGCGGCCAGTTGCTGGTCGGCGCATCGGGTTCGCCGTCTTCGCCCGGGTGCTGGATGCCGACGAACAGGGTGCGTCCGTCGGGCGTGGTGTCCGCGCCGGTGATCTCGCACTCCGACGGGCCGGTGAGGAACCGCTTCAGCGTTGCTGCGGTCGCATCGGCGCCGACTCGGGTCACCTGCGACGCAGTGGCGCCGTTCGATCCGGTGTTGACGATGGTCTGGGTGCTGCCATCGCCGACGGTGCCGGGCAGCGCAGCGAGCATCTGGTTGTTCGTCCGGTCCGTGAAAGCTCCGTCATCCGTCTGGATCCACAGCAGCGGACGGATTTGGCCGGCCGGGTTGGTATCGCGCGAGAACCGAATCCCGTCGGGGCTGGAGAAATCGTTGGAGGCGTCGAGGCCGGAAACGTTCACGTTGGCCGGATCCGCATCGGCGGAGTCCGCGCCGAACAGATAAATGTCCCAGGCGAAGGCAGCGGCTGCCGGATCGTCCCCGTTTTCCCGGATGCGGACGATGTGCCCGTTCGGGTTGCCCCACTGTGCAGACCCGTTCTTCGGATCGTTGTAGTGGCGCGGGTTGGCCGCGTTGGTGTCGTTCAGCGGACGGTTCGACGCGTTGTTGTTGGTCAGGGTGAGGTAGATTTCACCCGTGCGCGGGTTCAGCGCGGTCCATTCCGGACGGTCCATCGGCGTGGCGCCCAGCGCATCGGCGGCAAGGCGCGTGTTGACGAGGACGTCCGCCTGGCTTTCGAACACGTATTCCGGAGTGCTGCCGGATGCCTGGCGGTTCGGTACCTGCCCGAAAACCAGCGGCAGCCACGCGCCCGTTCCGTCTGCGTTGAAGCGCGCGACGTAGAGCGTGCCGGCATCGAAGTACTTGTCGCCGACCGCGAGCCGGTCTGCCACCTGGGCATCGCTGGGGTTCCACGCCGCGTCCGAGACGAACTTGTAGAAGTATTCCCGGCGCGAATCGTCCCCCATGTAGACGGCGACCCGCTTTCCGGCGGTAAGCTGTCCCAGCCATGCGCCTTCATGGCCCATGCGTCCGAGCGTGGTGCGCTTGCGCGGCGTGCTGGTGGGATCGTACGGATCGATCTCAACCACCCACCCGAACTGGTTGGGTTCGTTGCGGAAATCTTCCGTTGCGGAAGCCGCCGTCGCGCGTGCATCCCAGCGGCGGAAGATCGTGTTAGACGACGGAACGGACGACCACGCATAGTTGCCGGTGGTGCTGTTGACGCCGTAGCGGCGGAGCGAGGTCAGCTCACGCGCCGAACGCGCGGCGTTGTCGGTGCCGGTGCCGGAGTTATCGCGCCGGAAGTACCCGGCCCAGTTCTCCTCGCACGTCAGCAGCGTTCCCCAGCCGGTAAGTCCGTTGGCGCAATTGTTGATGGTGCCGCGCCCTTGCGTCCCTTCGGGTGAGTAGGCGGTCTTGACGAAGTCGGTCCCGCGCACCGGACCATGGAGGGTCATCGGCGTGTTCGGGGTGATGCGGCGGTTGAACGGGCTGGCCTGGACATAAGCCCAGTCGAGGTCACCGTTGTCGATCACCTCGGTGACGCTGACGCCGTGGGCATTGATCTCCTTGATCGCCTCGGCTTCCGGACGGGGGCCGGAGCGGACGTTCGTCGGGCCGTTCGGGTGCAGATACTGGACGTTCAGGTTCTCGTGGTTCTGCGCCAGCAGGCCCCGCTTGGAGTACGTGTCGTTGCGCTGGCCGTTCGCGCCGAGCCCGAAGAACATCAGCGCGTCGCCGTGATCGCCGATGCGCTGGTCAAAATTCGCATCCGTCCCGTTGTTGGCATACGCCGGGACCCCGGCCGCGATCGGATCGCCGAGAGCAGTCAGCACGGTCAGGCTGTACCCGGCCGGGATCGTGACGATGTCGGCCTGGTTCTTGGCCACGGCGGCGAAGCTGAGCTGAGCCGGGGAGACCGTTACCTTGGCCCTTTTCGGCGCCACCCAGCTGGCGGCTTCCTTCACGCGAAATTCCAGATCGGTTGCCTGCGCCACGGCGGGAGCGATGAAGGTCATCCCGTCGGTGGCGGTGACCAGCTCCACTTCAGGTCCTGCGAACTGGGACCATTCGGGCGCACCGGTGAGGTTGACCATCTGGCCTGAGGTCGCGGCGACCGTCAGACCGGGCGTCACAACCGGTGCCGGCTGCTCCTCGTCATCGTCGGAACAGGCGGTCAGCGCCGTGGTGCCAAGGAAGGCAACGGCCGAGGCGGAAAGGCCGCCGAACAGCGTCTGCCGACGTGAGAAACGCTCGGCAGCGAGTGCCTCCAGCGTTGGAAGCTCAGAGCTGTTGGTGTCGACGTCACCGTCGGAATAGCCGTGACGAATGCTTGAATCGGTCATTGATAACCCCCCATAAAATCAACTGCGAAGAGGCGGATAGGGGGGGATTGTGACGCCAGCGTTCCGCTTTCGGGTCCATCGTGTGACGCGGACCGCGCAGGCTGTGAGGGAACCTGAAACCGTCACCGTCCGGCAATAAATCCCGCCTAGCTGGCGACCATCATCCAAAACCCGTGAGGCTACCGTGGCTCGTCCTTCTGAAGAAATTCGCGTTCGCCTGATCGGCGATTATGCGCTGAACAGCGCCCCGCCGCAGCCGTTCGTGGTCACGCACCTCGCGTCCGGGCATTGCACCGCCAGCCAGTGCGGAATCATCCCGCCGATCGGGACCGAGGTAGATGTCTGGATTGGGGCCTACGGGCCGCTGAGTGCGCAGATCCAGAGGTCGGAACGCAACAGCGTCAGCTTCCGCTTCCGGTCTCCGTTGTCGGGTGCGGTCCTGCACCACTTTGCTGCGGCCTGAGGCGCCGCAGCCTGCGAGTCGGTAAGGGGCGGCAGGTCGCGGGGCTTGCCGCTCCCGGACTTGCTTTCCGCCGCCAGCGTGGCACCTTGGGCAAAACAGCAAGAGAGGATTGCCCGATGGCTACCGCGCATACCGCCCCCGCGCCGCAGGATATCGAGGACGACGCACGCCAGGTGCGGGCGATGATCCGCTATGTCGACCCCGGCGATTTCGTAACCCGGCGCTATGTCAGTCAGGGCAAGGAAATGAACACCGGCACCTATTCGGACCACGAGGTAGTGGTCCGCGACGGCATGCCGATCCGCGATCACTTCACGCTCGACGTGCACGGCTTCACGCTCGCTCGCCAGCCGACCGCGGTCAAGGATTTCCACGACAAGGCGGACGTGGACCAGGTGTATGAGCGGGAAGTCGAGCGGCACATCAAGGAACTGACCGGCGCGGACAAGGTCGTGGCGCGCGGGTGGATGATCCGCACCTCGGCCGACTTGTCGAACCGCGCGCAGGAAAAAGTCGCTGGATACAAGCATACCGGCGGGATCCAGCCGCCGGCGGGCGAAGCGCACGTAGACGTCAACACCGACACGGCGCGGCGCATGGCGGAGGCTACCTACAAGGAGCACTTCCCCGACGGGCCGGGCTTCAAGCGTTTCATTGTCACCTCGTACTGGCGCACGTTTTCTCCGCCGCCGCAGGACGTGCCGCTGGCGGTGTGCGACGGGCGCAGCTCGTTCGGCGGAGAAGAGAAGAGCAACACGCTGTTCATCGTCGATTCGTTCCCGGATGAAGCTGGCGCGGTGGCCCCGGTGGAAGGCGAGGACCAGTTGATGGCTGCGACGATCTTCAGCCACGATCCGAAGCACCGCTGGTGGTACTTCTCGAAGATGGAACGCGACGATGCACTCCTGTTCAAGTTCCATGATAGCGATCACTCCGTGACCTGGCGCTGCCCGCACACCGCGTTTATCGACAGCAGCTTCCCGGACGCGAACATCCGCGAAAGCATCGAGGTTCGCTCGGTCGCGTTCTTCGAATAGTCGGCGTTTTTCCGGTAAGACCGGAGTTCCGCAACGCCCCTGAGCGTCTTGCGGTTCAGACGGGCCCCGCACGTCCTGCAGCTCGGCGGTGGGGCCGGGTTGTACGCTCGCCGCAGGCGGAGTGCGCCCCGGGCGTGCGGGAAAAGCAAGGCAAGCGGTGCTTGCCCTGATTTTGGCGCCAGGTCTGCTGGCGCCGACCCGATCAGACCCGACGGGTCAGACCAATTCTCGTGCCGAACTTCACTTGGCGTTCACCTGCGCGAGGGTTATAGGCTCGCCATGTCTGGACGTTCTCCGCTGAAGCTCGCCCTTTTTGCCGCCAGCGCGGCTGCCGTTACGCTGACCGCCGGTTGTGCGTCGGGTGGGGGGCGGCCGGAGGAGACCGCCTACATCGCCCGGGACGTCGAATCGCTCTACACCGCAGCGAAGGACCGGCTGGATCGAGGCGATGCCAAAACCGCCGCGGCGCTGTTCGATGAAGTTGAGCGGCAGCATCCCTATTCGCCTTGGGCTCGCCGCGCCCAGTTGATGAGCTCCTTCAGCTATTACGTGCAGAAGGATTACAACAAGGCGATCGACGCCGCCCAGCGCTTCCTGTCGATCCACCCGGGCAACAAGGATGCGCCCTACGCGTTCTATCTCATCGCGCTCAGCTATTATGAGCAGATCAGCGATGTGGATCGCGATCAGAAGGTGACCGAAATGGCGCTTTCTTCCCTGACGGAACTCCAGCGGCGCTACCCAGATACGCGCTATGCCGCCGATGCCCGGCTGAAGGTCGATCTGGTCCGCGATCACCTTGCGGGCAAGGAAATGGAAATCGGGCGGCTCTATGAACGCTCCGGCCAGTGGCTCGCCGCGCAGATCCGTTTCCAGAACGTGGTGGAGAATTATCAGACGACCAGTCATGCGCCCGAGGCGCTCTATCGCCTGACCGAAACCAGCCTGGCGCTCGGTATTCCTTCCGAAGCGCAGAAGTACGCTGCCGTCCTCGGCACGAACTATCCGGGCAATGAGTGGTACGAGAAAGCGTACGATCTGATTCGCAGCAAGTCTGCGTTGGCCAGAGCGGACTAGCCCCGGCCGGAGCCGGCACTCCGGCTCGTCTAACCGGCTGGGGTCAGGTGCCGAACTGGAGGACCCCTTGGGTGTCGCCGCGCAGCGCGCCGATCATTCCGTTCAGGTGGGGGATGTGGAGCGGGCGATCGAACTTGATCCCCGCGATCCCGCCGTTGGCCCAGCGAATCGACCCCGGCAGCTTTTCCCCGGTCCCGAGTTCCACCGCGACCAGTTGTCCGGCCGAAAACCGGGTCTGGCCCAGGTTGCTGATGCGTGCCGCCTCGGACGACAACTCGATCATCAGGCCTTCGATAGGTGTGCCCTGATCCGGACGGACGCGAACCACGGTCCGCACGGCGTAGCGCTTCTGCGCACGAGAGCTAAGGATGGACATGAACCTCCCCAGGAAAACTGACTAATCCCGCGATTTGTGTGTAACTTTCTTGCGGATCAGATGCGAGTTGCCGTCGATGCACCGTGCCAAGGGCGGGGCCGCCTGACAATTCAGTAGAGTTACGGGGTATAGTGACGCCAGCGTTGCGGAACGGTCTGCCTGCCCGTACATCAGTGCCATCGCATGCTGACCCTGCTGGCCATCCGCAATATCGTGCTGATCGAGGCGCTGGACCTTTCCTTCGGGCCGGGCCTCGGCGTGCTGACTGGCGAAACCGGCGCGGGCAAGTCGATTCTGCTGGATGCGCTGGGCCTCGTGCTGGGCAATCGGGCAGATTCGATGCTCGTCCGTGCTGGCGAGGACCAGGCGAGCGTTACGGCATCCTTCGACTGTGCGAAACTGCCGGACCCGGTTCGCGAGATGCTGGCGGAAGCCGAAGTCGAGATTGAGCCCGGAGAACCGCTGATCCTGCGCCGCCGTCTGAAAGCCGACGGGGGATCGAAGGCGTTCGTCAACGATCAGCCCGTAAGCGTGGCCCTGTTGCGCGCACTCGGGCCGATGCTGGTGGAACTCCACGGTCAGCACGATGATCGCGGACTGGTCAATCCGCGCGGCCATCGGGCGCTGCTCGATCGGTACGTCGGGGCTGACACCGCCTCGGTCGCCGAAGCCTGGCGCACCTGGCAAGCGGCTGAAGAAAAGCTCACTGCAGCACGCGAGACGATCGAGCAGGCGAAGGCGGACCAGGACTTGTTGCTGGCGCACCTGACCGAGCTGGCCGCAATCGAGCCGCAGGAAGGCGAGGAGGAAGACCTCGCTGCAACCCGCACGACAATGCAGAAGGGGGAGAAGCTTTCGGGCGACCTCGATGAACTGCGCGCGCTCTGGGACGGATCGGATTCCGCGCTTGCGATCCTGCGGACGGCTGCCCGGCGGCTGGACCGGATTTCCGAAGAGCATTCGTTGCTGGCCGAAGCGCTGGCCGCGCTCGACCGGGCGGTGATCGAAGCTGGGGAAGCGGAGGAAAAGCTCGCGCGGGCGGGGGAGGCCTTGCAGTTCAACCCTGCCGAACTTGACCGGATCGAGACGCGGTTGTTCGATTTGCGCGCGCTTGCTCGCAAGCATGGCTGCGCGGTGGACGATCTGCCCGGCGTGATGCGCGACATGCGCACCCGGCTCGACGCGATCGAGCACGGGGAAGAAGAGATCGGAAGCCTCCAGGCCGCCGCGAGTGCGGCGCTTGAGGTCTATCGTGCGCAGGCCGAAGCAGTACACGCCCAGCGGCTGGCCGGGGCCAAGCGGCTGGACGCGGCGGTTGCGGCCGAACTCGCGCCGCTGAAGCTGGATGCGGCTCGGTTTCGCACCGCCGTAACCGAGCTTCCGGAGGATCGCTGGGGCCCGAGCGGGGTGGATGCGGTCGAATTTCTCATCGCGACCAATCCCGGCGCCGATTTCGCGCCGCTGGCAAAGATCGCGAGCGGCGGTGAATTGTCGCGTTTCGTGCTTGCGTTGAAAGTCGCGCTGGCGGAGCAGGGCGGGGCGGGTACCGTCATTTTCGACGAGATCGACCGCGGCGTCGGCGGCGCGGTCGCCAGCGCGATCGGGGAACGGCTCGGCCGGCTCGCGGGGCACGAGAACGGCGGGCAATTGCTGGTGGTGACTCACTCGCCGCAGGTGGCCGCCCGGGGCGACACGCATTACGTGATCCACAAATCGAGCGAGGGAACCGTGACGCGCACCAGCGTTGCACTGCTCGATCCCGCAGGTCGCCAGGAAGAGATTGCGCGCATGCTTTCAGGTGCCGAAATCACCCTTGAGGCGCGCGCGCAAGCCGACCGGTTGCTGGAACGCGCTTAAGCGATTCAGCGTACGCGAATCCGCTTGTCACAAGCACTTGTTTGTGATTCCTGTCAGCCAATGGCAACGCACCCTTCCACCCATACTTTTCTGCGCGACAAGATCACCCAGTTCGGGGCTCTCGGGTACCTGTTGCTGCTCGGCGGGCTGGCGCTGGCCGGACCGTCGGGCCTGCTCGCGTGGGGGGAAAACGTGGCGCTGCTCACCCAGCGGCAGGACCGGATAGCCCACCTGACGAAGGAGCGGGATACGCTGGCGAACCGGGTGGCCCTGCTGAACCCCGATCGCGCCGATCCCGATCTGGTGACCGAGCTGATGCGGGAGAACCTGAATGTCGCTCATCCGGACGAATACATCATCGATCTCAGCCAGCGCTGATTTGGTGGACGTCGCCTGCTGGAAATCCGCGACCGCCTGATAACGGCATCGCGGGCGTTGCCAGTGCGCCGCGCTTCCGACTATAGACCGCAAAACATCGCTGTGCGGGCCGCTTCCGCACGCAGAAGGGGACAGACGTCTTGGCTAAAGCCGCCACTTCCGATTCCGGTACAACCGCCTCCGGCCCGGCCCGGGATTCTTCCGACCAAGCGGGCGGCGACAACTTCGAATTGCGCAGCCTGCAGGATTCGTTCGAAAGCGAAAAACGCTACACGGCGAGCCAGGATGAGCTGATCGGCTTCTACAAGCAGATGCTGCTGATCCGCCGCTTCGAGGAAAAGGCCGGACAGCTTTACGGGCTCGGCCTCATCGGCGGGTTCTGCCACCTCTACATCGGGCAGGAAGCTGTTGCGGTCGGCCTGCAGTCGGCGCTGCAGGAAGGCAAGGACAGCGTCATCACCGGCTACCGCGATCACGGGCACATGCTGGCCTACGGCATCGATCCCAAGGTGATCATGGCGGAACTGACTGGTCGCCAGGCCGGGATCAGCCATGGCAAGGGCGGGTCGATGCACATGTTCTCCACCGAGCATGCTTTTTATGGCGGGCACGGGATCGTGGGCGCGCAGGTATCGCTCGGCGCGGGACTCGCGTTCGCGCACAAGTATCGCGACGACGGCGGCATCTGCCTCGCCTACTTCGGCGACGGCGCGGCGAACCAGGGCCAGGTTTACGAATCCTTCAACATGGCCAGCCTGTGGCAGCTGCCGATCGTGTTCGTGGTTGAGAACAACCAGTACGCGATGGGCACCTCGGTCAAGCGCAGCTCGGCCGAGACGGAGTTCTACCGCCGCGGAACGGCGTTCCGCATTCCGGGGATCGCCGTCAACGGAATGGACGTGCTGGAAGTGCGCCGCGCCGCCGAGGTTGCGTTTGCGCACGTGCGCGAAGGCAACGGGCCGGTGTTGCTGGAGCTGAACACCTATCGCTACCGCGGGCATTCGATGTCCGATCCGGCGAAATACCGCACGCGTGAGGAAGTGCAGGGCGTGCGCGAGACAAGCGATCCGATCGAGCGGGCGAAAGCCGAGCTTGCCGGGATGGGCGTGGATGAGGAAACGTTGAAACAGATCGACAAGGATATCCGCGCCGCGGTGGCCGAGGCAGCGGACTTCGCGGAAAAATCGCCTGAGCCGGATGCGTCCGAACTCTACACCGACGTTCTGGTGGAGAGCTACTGATGGCCATCGAGCTGAAGATGCCCGCGCTTTCCCCGACGATGGAGGAAGGGACGCTGGCCCGCTGGCTGGTAAAGGAAGGCGACGAAGTCTCCTCCGGGACCGTGCTGGCCGAGATCGAGACCGACAAGGCGACGATGGAATTCGAATCCATCGATGACGGAACCGTCGGCAAGATCCTGGTGGCCGAAGGAACCGAAAACGTCGCAGTCGGCACCGTGATCGCCCTGCTGGCGGCCGAGGGCGAAGATGTCTCCGCCATCACGGCCCCCTCTGTTCCGGCCGAAGCGCCGGGTGAAGGCAAGGAAGTCGGCCGCGCTCCGGATCAGTCGGAAATCACGCGCAAGGCTGCGCAGGAACGCCCGAAGAAGCGCGATCCCGAGATCCCCGCCGGCACCAACATGGTCACCGTTACTCTGCGTGAGGCCCTGCGCGACGCGATGGCCGAAGAAATGCGCCGCGACGACCGCGTGTTCGTGATGGGTGAGGAAGTCGCCGAGTACCAGGGCGCCTACAAGGTCACGCAAGGCCTGCTCGACGAATTCGGCCCGAAGCGCGTAATCGATACGCCGATCACCGAATACGGATTTGCCGGAATTGGCACCGGCGCGGCCATGGGCGGCCTGCGTCCGGTGGTCGAGTTCATGACCTTCAACTTCGCGATGCAGGCGATCGACCACATCATCAACTCCGCCGCGAAGACCAACTACATGTCGGGCGGGCAGATGCGCTGTCCGGTCGTATTCCGCGGCCCGAACGGCGCGGCGAGCCGGGTGGGCGCGCAGCACAGCCAGAATTATGGTCCATGGTACGCCAGCGTACCCGGCCTGATCGTGATCGCGCCGTACGACGCCTCCGACGCGAAGGGCCTGCTGAAAGCCGCGATTCGCAGTGAGGATCCGGTCGTGTTCCTGGAAAACGAGTTGCTCTACGGCCGCAACTTCGAGCTGGCCCAGCTGGACGACCATGTCCTGCCGATCGGCAAGGCGCGCATCATGCGCGAAGGATCGGACGTGACGATCGTGTCCTATTCCATCGGCGTTGGCCTGGCGCTCGAAGCGGCGGAAAAGCTGGCCGAAGAAGGCATCGATGCCGAAGTGCTGGATCTTCGCACCCTCCGCCCGCTCGACAAGGAAGCGGTGCTGGAAAGCCTGGCGAAGACGAACCGGGTGGTCGTCGCCGAAGAAGGCTGGCCGACATGCTCGATCGCGTCCGAAATCATCGCGATCTGCATGGAAGACGGTTTCGACCATCTTGATGCCCCGGTGGTCCGGGTCTGCAATGAAGACGTGCCGCTGCCCTACGCAGCCAATCTCGAAGCGATGGCGCTGATCGATTCGGACCGGATCGTCGCTGCGGCAAAGAAGGTCTGCTACCGCGACTGACGAGGCGCTTCTCTCGTTACTCGGCCTGCCGCAGAGGCTGGCGCTGTCCTACTGTCCGGCCCGGACGCGCCAGCCGACGCTTGCGCTGCTGGCGCTGGACGGCAGGCTTGCCGAACTCGTGCGCAAGAAGCGGGAGCCGATCCTTGCGCAGATGCGGCTCGCCTGGTGGCGCGATACGCTTGAGAAAGACCCGTCGGACTGGCCGCGCGGCGACCCGGTGCTGGCGGCGCTTTCCGAATGGCCCGATCGCGCCGCGCTGATCGATCTGGTGAACGGGTGGGAGCGGCTGCTCGGCGAAACGCTGGACGAAGCGGCGGTCACGGAGTTCGCAAACGGGCGCGGCGTGGCGTTTGCGGCGCTCTCCCACCGCATCGGCGAAGCGCAAGCGGCGCCCCTCGCGGTCCGCGCTGGGTATGTCTGGGCCTTGGGCGACCTTGCCGCCAATCTGAGGGACGCGCAGGAGCGAGCGCTGGTGGTTGAACTGGGGCGGGCGGGAACGCCCTTGGCTAGCCTGCCGCGCGCATTGCGTCCGCTGACGGTTCTTGCTGGCCTCGCGCGGCAAAGCCTGTCCCGGGGAGGGACTCCGTTGCTGGAAGGCCCGGCCAGCGGTTTGCTGGCCTTGCGCCTGGGGGTCACTGGCCGGTAAACCGGAGGCGAGGGGGAATCGCTGTGAACCGGATCGTGCTTGGGGCGCTGCTGGCGCTCATGCTAGCGGCTGTTGGCTTGTTCTGGATGGAGGGACGGGCCGAAGTCGAGCAGGCCGCGCCTCCTCCCGCGCCCCTTCCGGTCCCCACGCCCGAGGTCCTGCCAACTGCCGATGTCGCCGGGCTGAAAGGCCCGGCACTGCCGGAAGCGACCGAACTGACGCGGGAGCAGCGGCGGTTCTATCTTTACGACCGTAACCGCGACACGATCATCTCGCGCAACGAGATGCTCTCCAGCCGCGCGGATGGCTTTCGTAAGCTCGACGTCGACGGCAACAACCTCCTGACCTTCGAGGAATGGGCTGTCGCGACGGTGGACCGGTTCGAAGGTGCCGATGGCGATCGGGACGGCGAGCTTACGCCAGCGGAATTCGCGACCACGGCGCCGAAGCGCAAGGCGAAGCCGCGTTGCCAGTGCTGACCGTCTTCTGAAAAGTCGCGACGACGGGGCCGCCTAGGCGGGAACGCCGTCGATCTCCTCCAGCCATGCGCCCAGATCGGCCTTGGCGCGATCGGTGTAGGCTTGCTTACGCTGCTTCTTCTTGACGTCGTGCAGCGGCGGGAAAAGTCCGAAGTTGACGTTCATGGGCTGGTAGCTTTCGGCTTCCGCATCCCCGGTGATGTGGGCGAGCAGGGCCCCCATCGCGCTGGTGCGCGGCGGCGGTGTCCAGTCGCGCCCGCCCAGCTCCGCTGCCGTCATCAGCCCCGCAAGCAGCCCGACTGCCGAGCTTTCTACGTAGCCTTCGCACCCGGTGATCTGGCCGGCAAAGCGGATGTGCTCCGCCCCGCGCAGCCGCAACTGTCGATCGAGCAGCACTGGCGAATTAAGGAACGTGTTGCGGTGCAAGCCGCCCAGCCGCGCAAACTCCGCGTTTTCCAGCCCAGGAATCGTGCGAAACAGGCGGACTTGCTCGGCGTGGCGCAGCTTTGTCTGGAAGCCGACCATGTTCCACAGCGTACCGAGCTTGTTGTCCTGCCGCAGCTGGACCACGGCGTAAGGCCAGCGGCCGGTGCGCGGTTCATCGAGCCCGACCGGCTTCATCGGCCCGTAGCGCAGCGTCTCCACCCCGCGTTCCGCCATCACCTCGATCGGCATGCAGCCTTCGAAGTACGGCGTGTCGGCTTCCCACTCGCGGAAGGTGGTCTTTTCCCCCTCGATCAGTCCCTGGACGAAGGCATAGTACTGGTCCTTGTCCATCGGGCAGTTGATGTAGTCTTTTCCGTTACCCTTGTTCCAGCGAGACTGCATCCAGCACACGTCCATGTCGATGCTGTCGAAATGGACGATCGGCGCAATGGCATCGAAGAAGGCGAGGCTTTCCCGGCCAGTGGCCTTGCCGATGCTTTCAGCCAGGGTCGCGGCGGTCAGCGGGCCGGTCGCGACGATGGTCAGGCCATTTTCCGGCAAGACGTCGACTCGCTCCCGGCGGACCTCGACATTGGGATGGCTTTCCAGTGCCTTCTGCACTTCGGCGGAAAACACGTCGCGGTCGACCGCCATCGCGGAGCCTGCGGGAACCCGGGCGACTTCACCGGCGCGCATAATCACCGAATCGAGCCGCCGCATTTCATCGTGCAACAGGCCGACCGCGTTATTCTGGCTATCGTCCGACCGGAAGCTGTTGGAGCAGACCAGTTCCGCCAGCCCGTCCGTCTGGTGCGCGGGTGTGGACCCGCCGCCGCCGCGCATTTCGGAGAGGAGGACACGGATGCCGCGCTGCGCGAGCTGCCAGGCCGCTTCGCTTCCTGCCAGTCCGCCGCCGATGATGTGAATGTCATGAGCCATGGCGGGCGATTGGTCCCGTGGGGCCAAGGCGTCAAGGGCAGGCTACGGCATCAGGCGCGCCGCGTGAGCCTTCATTGCGCTGGCGAGCCACAGAGTGAACCCGGTGCCTTGCGCCTCGAACCGGTCTGAAAAGCCGGGAGCGGTAAGATAGAGATCCGCCAGCCCGGCATAGGCCATCGGCGTGCACTCGCGGTTCCAAGTCTCTTCGACCCACGCAAGATGGCGGTCGAGCTCAGGAGCGAGGCAATCGTCCTCAGGAGAGCAGCCGGCCGCAAAGCGCGCGGCCAGCGGAGTGGTCGCCTCCCGAAGTTCGGCAAACGCATCGCGGCCGTCGTTCTCACCCATGGTGGCCAGCGCTGCCTTTCTCGTTCGAACGGAAGGAGATGGGGTTGCGCAAGCCCATCCCATCTCCTTCCCGATCAATCAGCGTCCGGTTCGTTGGGGACGTTGTCGTCGCTGCTGTAGGTCGTGTGCGGGGTCGTCTCGGATGTTTCGCGGCCGAGCATTTCCTCCACGATCGCTTCTTCCGCTTCGTTCTCCGGGCCTTCTTCCTGGTCCAGCCGGACAGCGCTGACGACTTGTTCGCCCGGGGCGACGTCGAACAGGCGCACGCCCGCGCTGTTGCGCCCGATCACGCGCAGGGAATCGAGCGCGATACGAATCAGCTTCGCCTGATCGGTCACCAGCATGAGCTGGTCCTGCTTGGTCGCGGTGAAGCTGGCGACCACGCAGCCATTGCGATCGATGTTGTCGATATTGACGATGCCCTGGCCGCCGCGCCCGATCCGCCGATACTCATAGGCGGAGGACAGCTTGCCGTAGCCGTTGGCGCAGATCGTGAGGATGAACTGCTCCTTCTCCGCCATTTCGGCGAAGCGCTCCGGCGGCAAGGCAGGCTCTCCCTCCCGGTCCGGCTTCCACGGTGCGTGGCGGAGATACTCTTCGCGCTGTTCCGGCGTAGTGCCGACGCGGTGGAGGATCGACAGCGAGACGACCTCATCCCCTTCGCGCAGGTTCATGCCGCGTACGCCGGTGGAGGTGCGGGACTGGAATTCGCGGATGTCGTCGGCGGCAAAGCGAATCGCCTTGCCCTCCCGGGTGGCGAGCAGCACGTCGTCCGACGCATCGACCAGGGCGACGCCGATCAGCCGGTCGTCGCTGCCTTCCTCGAACCGCATCGCCAGCTTCCCGTTCGACGGGATGTTGGCGAACGCGTCCATCGAGTTGCGGCGCACGCTGCCTTTCGCCGTCGCGAACACCACGTGCAGAGCCCCCCAGCTGTCCTCATCTTCCGGCAACGGCAGGACCGTGGCGATGGTCTCCCCCTGATCGAGCGCAGGCAGCAGGTTGACGATCGGGCGTCCGCGCGTGGTCGGGCCGCCCTCGGGCAGCTTCCACACTTTCAGGCGATAGACCTTGCCCGCGGTCGAGAAGAACAGCACCGGATTGTGCGTGCTGGTGACGAACATCTCGCTCACCGCATCAGCATCCTTCGTCGCCATGCCGGCGCGGCCCTTGCCGCCCCGGTTCTGGGCACGGAAGGTCGAAAGCGGCGTGCGCTTGATGTAGCCGTCAAGCGTGACCGTCACGACCATCTCGTCACGCTCGATCAGGTCTTCGTCGTCCAGTCCGTCCCAGGCGGGAGCGATCACCGACACCCGAGGGGTGGCGTAAGCCTCCCGGATCGCCTGAAATTCCTCACGCATCACGGCATAGAGCCGCACCCGATCTGCCAGGATCGCGAGGTATTCGGCAATGTGCCCCGCAAGCTCCTTCAGCTCATCGCCGATCTCGTCGCGCCCAAGCGCGGTGAGGCGGTGGAGCCGCAAGTCGAGGATCGCCTTCACTTGCCGTTCGGACAAGCGATAGGTGCCGCCTTCCTGCTCCACGTTCGGCTCGATCGCTTCAATCAGGCGGATGTACTGCGCGATCTCGCCGATCGGCCAATCACGGGTAAGCAGCTTTGCGCGGGCAGCGGCCGGGTTGGCCGATCCGCGGATGATCGCGACGACTTCGTCCATGTTGGTCACGGCGACCACAAGGCCCAGCAAGATATGCGCCCGTTCCCGCGCCTTGTTCAGTTCGAACTTGGTGCGGCGGGTGATCACTTCCTCGCGGAAGGCGATGAACGATTCGATGATGTCCCGGAGAGTCAGGACTTCCGGTCGGCCGCCGCGGATCGCCAGCATATTTGCCGGGAAGCTCGACTGGGCGGGGGTATGCCGCCAGAGCTGGTTCAGCACGACTTCGGGCGTGGCGTCGCGCTTGAGGTCGATCACCACGCGCACGCCTTCGCGACTGGATTCGTCGCGGATGTCCGACACGCCTTCGATCCGCTTTTCCTTCGCGGCCTCGGCAATCTTTTCCACCAGGCCGGACTTCCCGACCTGGTAGGGCATGCTGGTCAGCACGATCGAGCGGCGGTCCCCCCGCGTTTCCTCGATCGCGTGGCGGCAGCGCATCAGGACCGATCCGCGCCCGGTGGTATAAGCCGCGCGCGCGCCGGCCTGACCAAGTATCAGCGGAGCGGTTGGGAAGTCGGGTCCCGGAATGATTTCGAACAGCTGTTCGGTGGTGATCGCCGGATCGTCGATGAATGCAAGGCAGCCGTCCAGCACTTCACCGAGGTTGTGCGGCGGGATGTTGGTGGCCATGCCGACCGCGATGCCGCCCGCGCCGTTGACCAGCAGGTTGGGGAAGCGGGCCGGAAGAACTGCGGGTTCCGAGCGTGACCCGTCGTAGTTGTCGACGAAATCGACCGTGTCCTTGTCGAGATCGTCGAGCAGGGCGGTCGTGACGCGGGCAAGGCGCGCCTCGGTATAACGCATCGAGGCGGGCGGATCGGGGTCCATCGACCCGAAGTTGCCCTGGCCGTCGATCAGCGGCACCCGCATCGACCACGGTTGCGTCATGCGCGCCAGTGCGTCGTAGATCGCGGAGTCGCCGTGCGGGTGATAGTTACCCATCACGTCACCGACGATCTTGGCCGATTTACGGTAAGGCCGATTGTAGACGAAGCCGCCTTCCTGGCTGGCATAGAGGATCCGCCGATGGACCGGCTTCAGTCCGTCGCGCACATCGGGCAGCGCGCGGGACACGATCACGCTCATCGCGTAATCGAGATAGCTGGACTTCATTTCATCGACGATGTCGATGCGTTCGAATTCGCCGGGGGTAGCCGGGGGATCGAGGACGTCGGTGTCGCTCACCTGCGGAAATCGCTTTCTGAAAACTCGGAACGGATGGGTGACGGAACCCTAGGCGATAGATCCGCAGGGAACCAGTCGAATGAGGGAACCAGGCAGCTGTTGCCGTGTTTTTCCACACTTGTTTCCTCGGGTCCGGATATAGGGAGGGCCGCAGGCGCGTTCAAACCCGGTTCACGGGGTATCGGGTAACAGATTGCAAATGAGGGTGCGCATAGGCACTAGCGGCCCGGAAAGTTTCGAAGAGTTAAAACCGGTGCACGACAGCCGGCCCTTATCGATAAAGCAGGAGAGTTCATCGATGCTTCGCAAGAAAAATCCTTCAGGCCACAAGGCTCGCCTCGGGACCCGGTTCGCCATGGCGGTTGCCCTGGCCAGCGGTACCATGCTTGCAGCCGGTGGCATCGCCGCTCCGGCCTCTGCCCAGCAGGCGAAGGCTGACTATTCCAAGAACTTCGTGAAGGTCTACAAGCCGGTCGCCGACGCGGTGAACGCCGAAGGCGGTGACTACAACGCCGCGCGGGCGCAGATCCCCGCCGTCCTCGCTGCCGCCTCTACTCCGGACGATCGTTTCGCCGCAGGGCAGCTGATCGTGTCGCTTGGCGGCAAGTTGAAGGACAAGGCGCTGCAGCTCCAGGGCCTGCAGACGATGGTCGCCAGCGGCAAGGCGCCGCCCGAACAGCTTGGGCAGTACAATTTCTTCATCGGCAACCTAGCTTTCGAAGCCAAGGACTACCCTACGGCCCGTGCTGCGCTGCAGGAAGCTCTGCGGGCAGGCTACCGGGAGAATGATCCGGAAGGCCTGATCGCCGAAAGCTATTTCGCGGAGAACAACACGCCGCAGGGTCTTTCATACCTGAAGGGCGTCATCGATCAGCGCACGGCCGCCGGTACGCAGGTGCCCACCAACTGGGTGCTGCGCGGGCTGAAGCTGGCCTACGAAAGCAAGGACCCGCAGCTCGCCACGGAATGGGCCGGTTACCTGGTGTCCACCAACCCGACCCCGGAAAACTGGACCAACGCGGTCCAGGTGGTCAGCGCGCTCAACCAGTTCGATGATCAGCAGTACCTCGATCTGCTGCGCCTGATGCGGAACACCCAGACGCTGGCACAGGCGAACGATTACAAGGCCTACATCCAGTCGGCCGATCCTCGCCGGATGGCGAACGAAGTACTGGCGGTGATCGAGGAAGGCGTATCTTCCGGGAAGCTCGCTTCGGACGATACCTACGTCCAGGAAGCCCGCCAGATCGCTCAGGGCCGCGCCGCAGCCGATCGGGCGGAAACGCCGGGTCTCGTTGCCGAAGCCCGCAGTTCCTCCAGCGGGACCACCGCGATGGGTACGGCCGAAGCGTTCCTGTCGTTTGGCGATTACGCCAATGCGGAGAGCATGTACCAGTTGGCACTTGAAAAGGGTGTGCAGAACCGTGACCAGGTCCTGACCCGACTCGGTATCGCGCAAGCGATGCAGGGCAAGTACGACGCGGCGCAAGCCACGTTCGACCAGGTCAGCGGCCCGCGCGAATCGATTGCCGAATTGTGGTCGATCTGGGCAGATAACAAGGCTGGCGGTGTCCGCGCCGGCGGCTAAGTCCGACCCAGCTAAAACAGCAACGGCGCGGGAGCTTCGGTTCCCGCGCCGTTTTCTTTTGGCGTATGAATGGAAGGGCTAAGCCTCAAACGTTGAAGCGGAACAGCAGCACGTCTCCATCCTGCACCCGATATTCCTTGCCTTCCTGACGCAGCTTGCCCGCTTCGCGCGCACCGGCTTCACCGCTCAGCGCAACGTAATCGTCAAAGGCGATCGTTTCCGCACGAATGAAGCCCTTTTCGAAATCGGAATGGATTTCGCCTGCGGCTTGCGGCGCGGTGGCGCCCGCAGGGAAGGTCCAGGCGCGTGCTTCCTTGGGTCCGGCGGTAAAGAAGGTCCGCAGGCCCAGCAGTTCGTAGCCGGCGCGGATCACGCGGGCGAGGCCGGTCTCCTCCAGCCCGAGTTCCGAAAGGTATTCCTGCCGTTCCGCCGGGTCCATCGCGACGAGTTCGGATTCGATGGCGGCGGAAACGACTACCGCCTTGGCGCCTTCGCCGGCGGCCTTTTCGAACACCTTGGCGGATTGATCGTTGCCGTTCGCGGCGTCTTCCTCACCCACGTTGCAGACGTAGAGCACCGGCTTTGCGGTCAGCAGCTGGGCCTGTGCGAACACGCGCGCTTCCTCATCGTCTTTCGGTTCGACGAGCCGCGCGGGCTTGCCGTCGCGCAGCAGGTCAAGCGCCTGGCCGAGGACGCTAGCGGCGACCTTCGCTTCCTTGTCCCCGGTCGTCGCTCGCTTCTGTGCCGCCGGTACGCGCTTTTCCAGGCTTTCAAGGTCGGACAGCATCAGCTCCGTCTCGACCACCTCTGCGTCCGCGATCGGATCGACCTTGTTGGCGACGTGCTGGATGTCGTCATCTTCGAAGCAGCGCAGCACGTGGACGATCGCGTCCACCTCACGAATGTTGCCGAGGAACTGGTTGCCCAGTCCTTCACCCTTGCTCGCGCCCTTTACCAGGCCGGCGATGTCGACGAACGCGAGCTGCGTGGGGACGATCTTGGCCGACTTGGCGATGGCAGCGATCTTGTCCAGCCGCGTATCCGGAACGGCCACCTGGCCGACGTTCGGCTCGATCGTGCAGAACGGATAGTTGGCGGCCTGTGCAGCCTGCGTTTCGGTCAAGGCGTTGAACAGGGTCGACTTGCCGACATTCGGCAGCCCGACGATCCCGCAGCGGAAACCCATTTACAATTCCTTCTCGTCTAGCCGGCGCGCATAGGTGCGCACCGGCTGCAAATCCCAACCGAGCCGCTCATACAGCCCTGCGGCCGGATTGCCATCGCGCACCATCAATTCCACTTTCGGGCATCCGCGCTGGCGCAGCCAGTCGCAGCACGCGTCCAGCGTTTCCCGGCCAAAGCCATGTCCGCGGAATTCGGGCAGGACGCCAAGGTAATAGATCCATCCGCGATGCCCATCGGACCCGGTCATTGCGGTGGAAACCGGCAGCGGGCCTCGCTCGCCCAGCAGGACTACGGCGCTTTCGCAGTCCAGCGCTCGGTCGAAATCCTTGTGCGGGTCGTTCCACGGCCGGGTAAGATCGCACTTGCGCCAGATGTCCAGCACGCTTGCGCCGTCGGCGTTCATGGCCGGGCGGATGGCCAGGCTCATCCCTGTAGCCTCAGGGCTACCTCGCTCATGAACCGGGGGTCGTCGCCTTTGGACAGCCATTCGGCTTCCGCCCCGATTGCTGCGAGCATGTCGGCAAGATTGTCCATTTCTGCCTTGGCGTAATTGCCCAGCACATGGCCGGTGACCCGGTCCTTGTGTCCCGGATGACCGATGCCGATCCGCACGCGGCGGAAATCGGGGCCGGAATGCTTGTCGATCGAACGCAAGCCGTTGTGCCCGGCGGTACCGCCGCCCGTCTTCACCTTGATCTTGAAGGGCGCCAGATCAAGTTCGTCGTGGAACACGGTCAGCGCTTCTGGCGCGAGCTTGTAGAACCGCAGCGCCTCACCCACGGCACGGCCGCTTTCGTTCATGTAGGTCGCGGGCTTCAGCAGCAGCACCTTTTCGGTGCCGATGCGGCCTTCCTGCACCCAGCCGGAGAACTTCTTCTGCACGGGACCAAAGTCATGCATGGCCGCGATCACGTCCACGGCCATGAAGCCGATGTTGTGCCGATGGAGCGCGTATTGCGGTCCCGGATTTCCTAGTCCTGTCCAGATCTGCATGGCAGCGTCTTATTGCTCCGCCGGCTGAAAAGCAAAACGCCGGCCACACCCGAAGGCATGACCGGCGTTTCGATGCCTGAAGAAAAGCGAGGCTTACTCGCTCTTTTCTTCCTGTTCCTCGGCTGCGTCTGCATCGGGGCCGAGTTCGGTCGCGGCGGTTTCGCCCGCTTCCATGTCGGCGCCGGTCTGCTCGGCTTCAGAGCGCTTGAGCGCCGAAGGAGCAACGACGGTGGCGATCGTGAAGTCGCGATCGGTGATCGCGCTTTCCGAACCGGCCGGCAGATTGACGCGGCTGATGTGGATCGAATCGCCCACTTCGACGCCGGTGACGTCGATCTGGATCTCCGACGGGATCTTGTCCGGGTCGCAGATCAGATCAAGTTCGTGACGCACGATGTTGAGCACGCCGCCCTTCTTGAGGCCGGGCGCCAGTGCTTCGTTCGTGAACACGACCGGTACCTGAACCTCGACCTTCGCGCCGCGGGTCAGACGCAGGAAGTCGATGTGGACAGGGCGATCGGTAACCGGGTGAAAGGCAACGTCCTTCGGCAGCGTGCGAATGGTCTCGCCGCCGGTTTCGATCATCACAAGGGAGTTCATGAAGTGACCTGTGCCGAGCAGGCGCATCACTTCCTTCTCTTCCATGTGGATGGTAATGGGTTCTTGCTTGCCGCCATAGATAACGGCGGGAACGCGGCCTTCGCGGCGCAGCTGACGGGTGGCTCCCTTGCCAGTCCGTTCGCGCGCCTCGGCCGGCAGGGTGAGAGCGTCGCTCATCGTAACGTGCCTTTCAAGATTGCTGGTACTCCCGCCACGCCTCCAGGGATGACCACGGCGGGAACCGCGCCCCTAGGCGCAAAGCCGTGAAAAAGCAAGGCTACTCCACGCGCGTGACGGTATAGCCGCGCTGGGTGAGCAAGGCAGGCAAGCCATCGTCCCACAGCATGTGCGCCGCGCCGACCGCGACGAACGGTCTGGCCCCGCTTTTCAGCATGGCATCGATCCGGCTGGCCCAGTTCCGGTTGCGTGCGGAAAGCAGCTTTTCGCGCAGCCCCGGATCGGTCAGGATTCCGACGGAGGACTGCCGCGCCAGCTCATCCAGATCGCCGGTGACCCACGCCCGCAGCCGCCCTTCGTTCGCGTCCAGTTCGGCATCGCGAGCAAGTCCGAGCAGCAGCGTTGCCTGTTCCGACGGCGTGAGAGTATCGAACACGCGGTACTGCGCTGCATAGCTTTCGAGCCCGACAACGGGGTCCTTGCCCTCCAGCAACACGGTGTCCACGCCTTCTCCGCCGTCGGAGCGGCGGGCGGCATTGGCGAGCCGCAGCGCGGCGGCCCAAGTCTCCAGATCGGTGAAGTCGTCGTCATCCCTTCCGGCGCGCTCCATGAAGGCGTGCAGCGCAGCGCGGTCGGAAGCCGGGACGCGGGCCGAAAGCGGCGGCAGGCCCGGTGTGCGCGCGACTTCGTCGAAGGCTGCGCGGGCTGCGTCCCTTCGCCCGAGATTGGCGATCTCCACCACCAGCCGGTCCGCGGACCGGAGCGCTTGCTCGACGGCTTGCGTCTGCCAGGCGACGCTGCTCGGCAGCGCATGAACCGTCCCGAACAGCCAGCCCTTTGCCCCGTCCGGGCCGGTGACTTCCCACAAGGCGGGGGAGGGAGGTGGCCAGTCCTCGCGCGGGCCGCCGCACGCGGCCAGCAGGAATGCGGCTGCGAAGAACAGGAAACGCTCGATCACCCGGCGGCCGTTCATTCGGCGACGGGTTGTTCGACCACTCTGGCGGTCGTGATCCCCCGGGCCTTCAGTTGATCCTGCACGCTGCCCTTCCCGGCGAGGTGTCCCGCGCCAACGGCGACGAAGACGGTTCCGGGCTGCTGGAGGCGCCGATCGATCCACTCCGCCCAGTTCGCGTTGCGCCGGGTCAGCAAGCGATCCCGCAGTACCGGATCGTCAATTTCCGCATTGAGCAGTCGGGCCAGGGCGTTGGCATCGCCCTCAAGCCACCGGGCGACCATCTCGGCAACAGTCTCGCCCACCATGTTCAACGAAGTGACCGTCTGGTTGAGGAAAGACACCTGAGCAGCCATCGGTAGGCCGTCGAACAATTCGATCTGCTGCTCCACCGTTTCGAGCGCGGACATCTTCTTGCCCGGAGCATCCCGGCTCAGCACCATCTCCACGCCGCTTTCCGCCCCGAACCCCGCCTTTGCGAGCGGCAGGACCGACAGCATCATCGCGGCGTACCACGGCTTGAACCGGTCGAGGGCTTCGACCGGAAGGCCAAGGGACACGAGCGTCTCCTCGAACAGGATGCGGTCCGCCTTGCTCATCAAGCCGCGCAGGCTCTGCCCCTTCGGCAGCTGGGCACGGGCAAGCAGTTCCTGCTGCATTGCGCCGGTGTCCCCCACCGATACTTCCGTCACGAGTTCGTCGGAAACGGCAAACGCATGCTGGACCGGCCCCTTGAACCAGTCGACGTCGCTGGGGAGGGAGTGAACCGTCCCGAACAGATAGATCGTAGTGTCGGCGTCGGAGACCGCCCACAAGGCTGGCCCCGGCGGGTACTGCTGCGCTTCGGCCGTGGTGGCGGAATCCACAAACGTGGCGCAGCCCGGCAAGCCCAGCAGGGACAGCGCGGCCAGCGGACGAAACAGTAGGCGTGCCAGAAAGGGCATCTGCGAAAACATCCTGCGATGAACGGGCTGCTATGTAGGACGAATTGTTGAGCAGCGGTAGCGTTCCCGAGACGTTTCCCCCCGCCCATGCGCAACCATTGACGCTCTGTTGCCCATAAGCCATGGCGCCGGACCATGAACGGCACCTCGCGCCCCGGTTTCCAGCAGATGATCCTGACGCTCCACGACTACTGGAGCCGCCAGGGATGCCTGATCCTGCAGCCCTACGACATGCGGATGGGCGCAGGCACCTTCCACACCGCGACGACGCTGCGCGCGCTCGGCCCCGAGCCGTGGAACGCTGCTTTCGTCCAGCCTTGCCGCCGCCCGACGGACGGTCGCTACGGCGAAAACCCGAACCGGCTGCAGCACTACTACCAGTACCAGGTGATCCTGAAGCCGAGCCCGCCGGACTTGCAGGAGCTTTACCTGAAAAGTCTGGAGCTGATCGGAATCGACCCGTTGAAGCATGACATCCGCTTCGTGGAAGATGACTGGGAATCGCCCACGCTCGGCGCGTGGGGCCTCGGCTGGGAAGTCTGGTGCGACGGGATGGAAGTGACCCAGTTCACCTATTTCCAGCAAATGGGCGGGTTCGACTGCAAGCCGGTGGCCGGCGAACTGACCTACGGCTTGGAACGGCTGGCGATGTACATCCAGAACGTCGACAGCGTCTATGATCTCGATTTCGACGGACGCGGCACGACCTACGGCCACGTGTTCCTCGAGAACGAACGGCAGATGAGCGCGTGGAACTTCGAGGTCGCCGATACGGACGCCTTGTTCGACTTGTTCAACAAGGCGGAAGCCGAATGCCGCAACGCGCTGGACGCGAACCTGCCGATCCCGGCTTATGAACAAGCCGTCGAGGCGAGCCACATCTTCAACCTGCTGCAGGCGCGCGGCGTCATCAGCGTGCAGGAACGCGCCAGCTACATGGGCCGGGTGCGCGATCTCGCCCGCGGATCGTGCGAGGCCTACATGGCCCGGGAATCCGACCGCTGGGCGCGTGACTTTCCGGAGTGGGCGGCATGACGGATTTCCTGCTTGAACTGCGCTGCGAAGAAATTCCCGCCCGGATGCAGGCGGGCGCGCGCAAAGATCTTGGAAAGCTGTTCGGCAAGGAAATGCAGGCCGCCGGCGTCCCCGTGGGGGCTGTCATGGTCTGGTCCACCCCGCGCCGCCTTGCACTGATCGCACGCGATCTGCCGGAAAGCACCGAGTCGGTTCGGGAAGAAACCAAGGGGCCGCGTACCAGCGCGCCGCCGCAGGCGCTCGAAGGTTTCCTGCGCAAGACCGGCTTGACGCAGGACCAGCTTGAAGACCGCGACGGCGTCTATTTCGCCGTGGTGGAAAAGCCCGGCCGGCCGGTGCGTGACGTGCTGGCGGAGGCGATCCCCGCGATCGTCCGCGCGTTTCCGTGGCCAAAATCGATGCGCTGGGGCGACGCCTCGCTCAGTACCGAATCCCTGCGCTGGGTGCGCCCGTTGTCGGGGATCGTGGCGATCTTCGGAGAAGACCTGGTCGAGTGCACGGTCGGTGAAATCGAAAGCGGCTATGCCACGCTCGGCCATCGCTTCCACCATGAAGGACCGATCACCATCGGCGGGGCGGACGATTACCAGGGGAAGCTGCGCGCTTGCCACGTGATCGTCGACCATGCGGAGCGAGAAGCGATGATCCGCGAAGGCGCGACCAGGGCTGCTGCCGAGGTCGGACTTGAGCTTGTCCCCGACGAAGGACTGGTGATCGAGAACGCCGGGCTGACGGAATGGCCGGTGCCGCTGCTCGGCCGGTTCGACGTGGAATTCCTCGAAGTCCCGCCTGAAGTCATCCAGCTGACGGCGCGGACGAACCAGAAGTATTTCGTCTGCGAAAAGGACGGAAAGCTCGCAAACGCGTTCGTCTGCACCGCAAACATTGGCGCGCCCGACGGCGGGGAAGCCATCGTCGCCGGCAACCGCAAGGTCCTCGCCGCCCGTCTGTCCGATGCCCGCTTCTTCTGGGAGCAGGACCGAAAGAAGGCGCTGGACCAGCACGCGGAAGGGCTGAAGCGGATCACCTTCCACGAAAAGCTCGGCACCGTGGCCGACAAGGTGGAACGCGTGGCGAAGCTCGCCCGCTGGCTGGCGGAAGAAGGGATCGTCCAGGGTGCGAACCCGGGTCTCGCCGAACAGGCCGCAAGGCTGGCGAAGGCCGATCTCGTCACCGAAATGGTCGGCGAATTCCCTGAACTTCAGGGGCTTATGGGCGGATACTACGCCCGCGCCGAAGGTTTGCCGGATGAAGTCGCCGGCGCGATCCGCGATCACTACAAGCCGGTTGGGCAGGGCGACGACGTCCCCACCGCGCCGGTGACGGTGGCGGTCAGCCTTGCGGACAAGCTGGACACGCTGGTCAGCTTCTTCGTGATCAAGGAGCGGCCCACGGGTTCGCGCGATCCGTTCGCGCTCCGGCGAGCGGCGCTCGGCATCATCGAGATCATTCTTCGCAGCGGCCTGCGGCTGGAGCTGGATTACGCGACGTACCGGGCCGGTCAAATGCTCAAGCAGCAGATGGAAGGCGTTCTACCGGCGGAACAGCACTATGACTGGATCCGCGAGAACTTGCCTGCCGAACTGTTTCTGGCGGTTCCGGAATTCTTCGTCGATCGCCTGAAGGTGCAGCAGCGCGAAGCTGGCGTCCGGCACGATCTGATCGATGCCGTCTTCAAGCTTGAGGAACGCAAGGACGAGATTGTCGGAAATCTCGCGCGCGTCCATGCCTTGCAGAACTTCGTCGGGACAGAGGACGGCACCAACCTGCTCGCCGCGTACAAGCGAGCGGCCAACATCCTGAAGAAGGAAAACTGGGAAGGCCACGAAGCCGAGGTGGCGCGGACCGGAGAGGAAGACCCGCTGGCGCTGGTCGATGATCCCGATCTTGCTCCGATCATCGCGGCCAAGATGGCCGAGCGGAAGGCGCCCGGCCTTTCCTATACCCCCGACGCGGCCGAAGAAGCGCTGATCGAAGCACTCGACGCAGCCGAGCCGAAAGCTGCCGCCGCCATCGAAACGGAAGATTTCGAAACGGCCATGGCTGCGCTCGCGTCCCTCCGCGCCCCGATCGATCGCTTCTTCGAAGAGGTGACGGTCAACGCCGAAGACCAGTCAAAACGCGCCGCCCGCTTGGGACTACTTGCGCGTTTCCGTGCTGCGGTGCACAAAGTGGCCGATTTCTCGCACATCGAGGGATAGAATATTTCTTTTTCCTGAAAGCGGGAAAGTGTCACCTACAGGCCCTTTTCGGCAAGGATAACAACGGCATGACACGCATGACGCGTCCTGTAGGACGTGTCATGCGTGTCAACTCGGGAGCAAACTGATGCAGACGGTCTACACCTTTGGCGGCGGCGTCAGCCACGACGATTCGCGCACTCGGGACAAGACCATCACCGGCGGCAAGGGCGCAAACCTTGCTGAGATGGCTGCAATCGGCCTGCCGGTTCCTCCGGGTTTCACCATCACGACCGAGGAATGCCTGCGCTACCTGCGGCAGGGGCACGACTTTTCGCAGCAGCTTCGCGCCGATGTTGCCGAAGCCCTGCGCCACATCGAACAGGCGGTCGGCAAGCAGTTCGGCGATCCGGCGGACCCGCTGCTCGTCTCCGTGCGTTCCGGCGCACGCGTTTCGATGCCCGGGATGATGGATACCGTCCTGAACCTCGGTCTCAACGACGAAACCGTGCAGGGTCTTGCCGCGACTTCGGGCGATGACCGGTTTGCATGGGACTCCTATCGCCGGTTCATCCAGATGTATTCCGACGTCGTACTCGGGCTCGATCATGGCCAGTTCGAGGAAGCGCTGGAAGTCGCCAAGGAAGACCAGGGCTTCTACGCCGACACGGAACTGAGCGCGAGCGACTGGCAAGCGTTGGTATCCCAGTACAAGGACATCGTGGCGAAGGAACTGGGCAAGCCGTTCCCGCAGGACGTGCAGGACCAGCTCTGGGGCGCGATCGCGGCCGTGTTCAGCAGCTGGGATTCGGAACGCGCGAAAGTCTATCGCCGGCTCAACGACATTCCCGCCGACTGGGGCACGGCGGTCAACGTGCAGGCAATGGTGTTCGGCAACATGGGCGATACCAGTGCCACCGGCGTCGCGTTTACCCGCGACCCGGCGACCGGGGAAAAGGCCTATTACGGCGAATACCTCGTCAACGCGCAGGGGGAAGACGTGGTCGCGGGTATCCGCACGCCGCAGTACCTGACGCGCGCAGCGCGGGAAAAGGCCGGGGCAAGCGCGCCTTCGATGGAGGAGGCGATGCCGGACGCGTTCGGGGAGCTTGCCCGCACTTTCGAGCTGCTTGAACAGCACTACACCGACATGCAGGATATTGAGTTCACCGTGGAACGCGGCACGCTGTGGATGCTGCAGACCCGCAGCGGCAAGCGCACCGCCAAGGCCGCGCTCAAGCTGGCCGTGGACATGGTCGGTGAAGGCCTAATCGATGAGAAGACGGCGATCCGGCGTGTCGATCCGATGGCGCTCGACCAGTTGCTGCACCCGACGCTCGACCCCAAGGCCAAGCGTGACGTGCTGGCCAAGGGCCTGCCCGCTTCGCCGGGCGCTGCCTCAGGCGCAATCGTGCTCGATGCCGACACCGCCGAACAGCGTGCCTCGAAAGGCGAAGCGGTGATCCTCGTGCGGGTCGAGACAAGCCCGGAAGACATCCACGGAATGCACGCGGCCAAGGGAATCCTGACCGCGCGCGGCGGAATGACGAGTCACGCGGCAGTGGTCGCGCGGGGGATGGGGCGGCCGTGCGTCTCCGGGGCGTCATCGGTCTCGATCGATCTCAAGACGCGCCGCTTGCGCATCGGCAGCCGGGAACTGGCCGAAGGCGACGTGATCACGCTCGACGGATCGACCGGGGAAGTGATGGCAGGGGAAGTGCCGACGCTTGAGCCGGAACTGGTCGGCGATTTCGGCACGCTGATGGAGTGGGCCGACAAGCATCGCCGGATGAAGGTGCGGACCAATGCGGAAACGCCGCAGGATTGCCGCGTGGCGCGCCAGTTCGGCGCGGAGGGCATCGGCCTTGCCCGTACCGAGCACATGTTCTTCGACGCCAGCCGGATCAGCGCAGTGCGCGAAATGATCCTGAGCGAGAACGAGGCGGGACGGCGCCAGGCGCTGGAAAAGCTTCTGCCGGAACAGCGCGCCGACTTCACCGAGATCTTTGAAGTCATGGCGGGGCTGCCCTGCACGATCCGCCTGCTCGATCCCCCACTGCACGAATTCCTTCCGCACGAGGATCAGGAATTCGCCGATCTGGCCGCCATTGTAGGCCAGGATGCAGAACAGCTGAAGCGGCGGGCAGCCGAACTCCACGAATTCAACCCGATGCTGGGCCACCGCGGCTGCCGTCTCGGCATCACCTATCCCGAGATTTACGAGATGCAGGCCCGCGCGATTTTCGAGGCGGCGTGCGATGTCGCGCAAAGCAGCGGGGAAGCCCCGGTGCCGGAAGTGATGATCCCGCTGGTCGCGACCCGGAAGGAAGTGGCGATCCTCAAGACGCTGATCGACCGGACGGCGGCGACAGTGTTCGAGGAAAAGGGGACCACGCTGCGCTATCTTGTCGGGACGATGATCGAGCTACCGCGGGCTGCGCTGGCGGCAGGCGAGATCGCCGAGGAAGCGGAATTCTTCTCCTTCGGGACGAACGACCTGACGCAGACCACGCTTGGCGTCAGCCGGGACGATGCCGGACGGTTCCTGTCCGCCTATGTCGAACAAGGAATCTACCCGCGCGATCCGTTCGTCAGCCTGGACATCGAAGGCGTTGGCGAACTGGTCAAGCTCGCCGCAAGCCGGGGACGGGAAACCCGCTCCGCCATCAAGCTCGGCATCTGCGGGGAACACGGCGGCGATCCGGCGAGCATCGCCTTCTGCGAAACCGTCGGCCTCGATTACGTCAGCGCTTCGCCCTACCGCGTGCCGATCGCGCGGCTGGCGGCAGCGCAGGCGGCCTTGCAGGAGTAGGGGGCCCGGGTGGCGCTAGCGCCACCCGCTCAGCGTCAGGATCTCGAACGTCTCGGTCACCCGGCCATCCGCGTCGGCGACTTGCAGAAAGGCCGCGCGTGCCCGGTCAAGGCCGGCACGGCCGATTGCCGGGGCAGGGGAGGCAAGTACGCTGCCCAGCCCTTGGGCGCGCAAGTCCTCGACCAGCCGGTCGAGCGATCCATAGCGCACCCGCAGCGTCCGGCTGTCTGAGACGGGCTTTGCCCACCCTGCACGCTGGAGCAGTTGCCCCCCGGCGCGCACGTCCACTTGCGGGTGGATCCGGGCGGCGGGCCGCTCCGCATCGGCGCTCAGCATTGCATCGCGCAGCACCGGCAGGCTTCCCGCCCCGACGAAGCTTGCCATCGCGAGGCCTCCGGGCGCCAGGGTGTTGCGCATGTGGATCAGCGCGCCGGGGAGGTCGTTCACCCGGTCGAGCGTTCCGAGGCTGACGGAGAGGTTGTAGCCGGAAAACGGCCACGGCTGTTCTTCGTCGAAGTCCTGCTCTCCTGTTCCAGGAACCGGATCGCCGCGGGTGACCGAGCAGCCCTGCGCCGTCAGTTGCCGGGACAGGTGGCCAGTCCAGTCCCCCACCACCAAGGCCGTCTTCGGCTCGTGCCGCAGAAACGACAGGCGGTCCAGCACGTCCTCCACCATGTCATCCAGAAGGAATCGGGCTGCGCCGGGGCGTTGCTGCAGGGCATGCATTCGGTGCCGGCTGGCGACCCGGCGTCGGGGCGAGAAGATGATCGGCAAGGCCATCGTAACCTCCTGCCGTCCCGGCCTGCTATCCGCAAGCCGCTTGCGGAACGAACGACGGCCCGGCAGCATGGCTTCCGTGAAGCTCCTGCAGGCCGTCTCCCCCCTGATCGACCTTGTTTATCCGCCGCGCTGTCCGTTGTGCGGCGAAGGGCTTGCGATGCAGCAGGGCCTTTGCGGCACGTGTTGGGGAGAACTCGCGATCCCGGGAGAGCCCGCCTGTGCAACATGCCAGCGCCCGTTCGGCGACAGCGGAGTGCTGGACGGGGCGATCTGCGCGCCGTGTCTCGCAAACCCGCCACGTCATGACGGCGTGACGGCCGGAACGCTCTACAACGATGCCGCGCGCAAGCTCGTGCTGTCGTACAAGCACGGCGGCCGGATAGCGTTGGCCCCGATGCTGGCGCGCCTCATGGCGGCACGATTGCCCGTACTCGAGGGGGATTGGATCGCGGTTCCGGTTCCGCTTCATCGGATGCGGTTATGGAAGCGCGGGTTCAATCAGTCGGCGCTGCTGGCGCGGGAAGTGGCGCGCCTTCGCGGAACCGGCTTGTGCGTCGATGGGCTAACCCGGCGCAAGGCGACCGTGCCGCTCGGCGGACTGGGCAAGACGGCGCGGGCGCGGGCGCTTTCCGGAGCTATCGCAATCACCCGCGCGCGATCGGACACGATCCAGGGCGCTCAGATCCTGTTGGTGGATGACGTGGTGACCAGCGGAGCGACGAGCGATGCCTGCGTTCGCGCGCTGAAGCAGGGCGGGGCAAGCGCGGTGCGGATCGTCTGCTTCGCCCGCGTTCTGGACGAAGCGCTCTGAGCGCGAACTCGTGGATGAGGCCGCCCGGAGTCAAAACGCCCGGGGAATACCCCGGGCGTCAGCGTGACGATCGTCTTTAGGGCCGGCTCACGAACCTTCGGCGCCGCCCCTGTCGGCGCCTGACCCAACCTCATGTTCGGCTTCCCTTTGCGGGATAGCCACGAGACCCCTGTACCTTGGCTCTACCGGCCTGGCCGGTTCGGCTAGCAAACCGTCTTCCGGTCCGCACGGCAGTCATCCCATTGAAGGGGCCGCGACAAAAGAGGGTACGGGCGAAACAGTGGATTTTGGAACCCATCTGTGGTTATCGTGCAACAAGGCCGGACTGCCGCACGCACACTCCGGAATGAGGAAACGCACAGTCTTGGAACATCCTGAAACTGCCCCGGCCAAGCCGGATTCAGTCGAAACAACTTCAGACAGGGAGCAGGGAACCCGCTTCTTGCCAAAATTCGATTCAGCTGGGCTGATCACCGCGGTCGTGCAGCACGCCCGTTCGGGCGAAATTCTGATGGTCGCGTTCATGGATGCCGAGGCGCTGGACAAGACGCGGGAGACCGGCTTTGCCCATTTTCATTCCCGCAGCCGGGGCCGGTTATGGAAGAAGGGCGAAAGCTCGGGGCACGTGCTGGAGGTTCTGCAGGTACTCGTCGATTGCGATCAGGACGCTCTCGTCCTTAAAGCGCTCCCGCACGGACCCACCTGCCACACCGGCGCGGACAGCTGTTTCTACCGCGCGCTGGACGGGGAGCGCCTCGGGCGCATCTGAAAAGGATTCCAATGCCGACCTACACGCCGCCTGTCGCAGACAGTCTGTTCGTCCTGCGTGACCTGCTCGGCCTGCAGCAGTATTCACACATTCCGGCCTTTGCCGCAGCGGATGAGGACCTGACGGAAGCGGTTCTGACCGAAGCTGCCCGTTTTGCGGCCGAGGTGATCGCACCGCTTAATTCGGTGAGCGACCGGGAAGGCTGCACGCTCCACCCGAATGGATCCGTCACCACGCCTGCCGGCTTTCCCGAAGCGTATCGAAGCTATGTCGAGGCGGGTTGGGGCACGCTCGCCTTGCCGGAAGAGTGGGGCGGGCAAGGGATGCCGCACGTACTGGCGAGCGTGGTCGAGGAATACCTCAACTCCGCTTGCCATGCGTTCAACATGTATCCCGGCCTGACCCATGGAGCCGTGGCGGCGCTGCTGGCCAAAGGGGGCGAAGAGCTGAAGGCGGCCTATCTGCCCAGGCTCGTGTCCGGTGAATGGCTCGGCACCATGGCGCTAACGGAGCCGCAATGCGGGACCGATCTCGGCCTGATCCGCACGCGAGCGGAGCCTGCCGGGGACACTGCTTTCTCGCTTTCCGGCGAGAAGATCTTCTGTTCGGGCGGAGAGCAGGACCTGACGGACAACATCGTCCACCTGGTGCTGGCAAAGCTGCCCGGCGCACCCGAGGGATCGCGCGGCATCTCGCTGTTTCTGGTGCCGAAGATTCTGCCCGACGGCACGCGCAACGCGCTGTCCTGCGGGGCAATCGAGCACAAGATGGGCGTTCATGGCAGCGCCACTTGCGCGATGGTGTTCGATGGCGCGAAAGGCTGGCTGATCGGGCAGGAGAACGAAGGACTGGCTGCGATGTTCATCATGATGAACGCGGCGCGGCTTTCCTGCGGGAACCAGGGGCTCGGCCAGGCAGAGCGCGCCTACCAGAACGCCGTCGCCTACGCGCTCGACCGGCGGCAGGGCAAAGCCGCCGGTGAACGGCCTGATCCGAAGTCTGCGGCCGATCCGATCATCGTCCATCCGGATGTCCGGCGTATGCTGATGGATGCCCGCGCCTTCACCGAAGGATTTCGCGCGCTGATCGCGTGGTGCGCGCTGCAGATCGACTTGTCCCATCATGCGGCCAGCGAAGACGATCGAGCCGAGGCCGATGCGCTGGTCGGCTTGCTGACCCCGGTGATCAAGGGGTTCGGCACCGACAGGGGGTTTGGGGTCACCGTCGCGATGCAGCAGGTGTTCGGCGGGCATGGCTACATCGCGGAATGGGGGATGGAGCAGTACGTCCGCGATGCGCGGGTGGCGATGCTGTATGAAGGCGCGAACGGAGTCCAGGCGATGGACCTTGCCGCGCGCAAGCTGGTTCGCGACCGGGGCCGGACGTTCGAACGGTTTTTCGCCAAAGTGGAATCCGACTGCGCCGAGGGACCACAATTCATGGCCGGTCCGCTCATGCAAGCGCTTGCCGATGCGCAGGCGGCAGCACGCTGGCTGCTGGACAACGCGGCGGACCATCCGGACAACGTTGGTGCCGGCTCCTACGCCTTCATGGAACTGGTGGGGATCGTGACCCTGGGATGGATGTGGCTGCGCATGGCGCGAGCCGCCGAGACGAAGCTTGCGTCAGGTGCGGGCAATGCCGCCTTCTACGAGGCGAAGCTGGCGACTGCCCGGTTCTACGCCGCCCGGACGCTGCCGGACAGTGCGGCGTTGCGACGGAAGGTCGAGGCGGGCGCGCAAAGCGTCATGGCGATCCCTCCGGAAGCTTTCGCAGCCGCGTGACGGACGAAGCCGCAGTTCGCAGTTGCGAACCGCGGCCTGCGGCCGTCATGCGAACCGCTCAGGCTTAGCGCCGGTTCAGCTTCGCTTCGTGGTACTCCCACGGCGGTTTGCAGCCCAAGCGAGCACCGCCAGCGGACCCACTGCGAGCGCCGCCGCCGCCTTGAGCGGACTTTTCTGCGCCTCCAGTAAAAGGCTCGATTGCCGGACGTAGTAATCCTGATGCCCGTCCACCGATCCGTCCTTGCGCGGTTCGTAGAGGTTGTCACGGGCGGCCGGATCGGTCGGCTGGTCCGGATCGGTCTGGGCGTTTCGTCCGACCAGCTTCATCAGCGTGTCGGACAAACGCGGCGCGTACCAACCCAGCATGCTGATCATGTACCCGTTCCCGCCGATGTAGAGATGGCGCCGCGGATTTTCTGCCGCAAACAGGATCGCATCCGCCACGAGCCGCGGATCGTACATCACCGCGGGGAGGCGCGGCGGCTCTTCCATGAAGCTGCGCGCGTGCTCCGGGTATGGCGTGTGAATTGCACCGGGCTTGATCAGCGTGACGGAAATCGGCGCGTCGGACCGCTCCAGTTCCATCCGGAGCGCGTCCGTCGCCGCCTTCACTGCGTGCTTCGTCGCAGAGTAGGCTCCCTGGAAGATCATCGCCCGGTCGGACAGGACCGAACCGAGGTTGATGATGGCCCCGCCTTTGGTGCGCAAGTGGGCCGCCGCCACCAGCGAGCCTTTGAGCAGCCCGAAATAGTTGACGTCGAAGATCCGCCGGTGATCCGCCATCGGGGTTTCGTCCATCTGCCCATAGGCTGCGGCAGCGGCATCGTTCACCCAGGTATCGAACCCGCCGAACGTGTCGATCGCCGTCTGGGCGATTCGCTCCACGTCCTCTTCGCTGGCCACGTCCGCGACACAGATCGCAACTTGCGCTCCGCCGGCCCGAAGCTCGGCAGCGATCTCTTCCAGGGCTTCCTCGTTACGGGCGGCCAGCACCAGCTTCGCGCCTCGGCGCGCAGCCTCGCGCACGGTGGCCAGCCCGTTACCGCTCGTCGCCCCGGTCAGGACGATGGTTTGTTCGCTCACCGGCTTCAGCTTGACGGACATTGGTAATCTCCTCTCGGATCACCAATGCCGTCACTGCAGGAGAGGTCCGAGAAACTGGGAAACCTAGACTAAAACAGGGGGCGGGGAAGGCGCAGGCTTACGGAAAGACCTCATTGAACAACCCGAGCATGGCGGCCCAGCTCTGCCGGTCCGCGCTTGCGTCATAGCCCACGGCAGGATTGTCCGCTGGTGAGCTGGGATTCGTGAACCCATGTTTCACGCCGCTGTAGGAATGGAAGTGCCAGTTCGCATGGGCACGGTCCATTTCCTCCCAGAAGGCGATGACCTGGCTACGGGGCACCATCGGGTCCGCATCGCCGTGGCAGACCAGAACACGCGCCGTCACTGTGCCGGGTTCGGCCGGAAGGTCGGTCGTCAGCAAGCCGTGGAAGCTGGCCACCACGCCCAGCGGCGCGCCTTCCCGGGCGAGTTCCAGCGCGGCCTGCCCGCCCATGCAGAACCCGATTGCGGCCAGCGGCAAGCCCTCCGACACCTTCATCAGGGCCAGCGCCTTGAGGCTTGCCCGCAAGCGGCGGCGATAAGCCTCGGGATCTTGCCGAATCTCCATTGCGCAGTCGCGCGCCTGGTCGAAGCTTTCCGGGGTCTTGCCGTAGAAGTCGGCGACCAGCGCAAGGTACCCGGCGTCCGCCAAAGCCAGCGCCTTGTCGGTTACCGATTTTGTCGGATTCATGATCGTCGGAAACACGGCGACGGCGGCCCGGGGCTGTCCTGCAGGCCGGGCGAGAAGGCCAGTCAGCTGCGTTTCGCCGTCGCTGTAACGGACCTGTTCCAGCTCACTCATTGGGCAGGAAATCCGGAACCGAGAGATACCGTTCGCCGGTGTCGTAGTTGAACCCGAGCACGCGGGTGCCGCTGCCGAGGTCGGGCAGCTTCTTCTTGATCGCCGCGAGGGTGGCGCCTGAACTGATGCCGACCAGCAGCCCTTCCTTCTGTGCACACTGGCGCGCCATTTCCCGCGCGTCGTCTGCGTTCACCTCGATCGCGCCATCGATCGCCTGCGTGTGCAGGTTGGCGGGAACGAAGCCTGCGCCGATGCCCTGGATCGGGTGCGGACCCGGCTGACCGCCGCTGATGACCGGCGAAAGCTCCGGCTCTACCGCAAAAGCCTTCATTTTTGGCCAGTGCTTCTTCAGCACTTCGGCGCAGCCGGTCAGGTGCCCGCCGGTGCCGACCCCGGTGATCAGCGCGTCGATCGGCGTGTCGCGGAAGTCCTCGAGCACTTCCTGCGCGGTGGTGCGGGAGTGAACTTCGACGTTGGCCGGATTTTCGAACTGCTGCGGCGTCCATGAGTTGGGCGTCTGGTCCGCCAGTTCGCGCGCCCGTTCCAGTGCGCCCTTCATTCCCTTTTCCTTCGGCGTCAGGTCGAAGCTTGCGCCGTAGGCGAGCATCAGGCGGCGGCGCTCCAGGCTCATGCTCTCAGGCATCACGAGCACGAGCTTGTAACCCTTGACTGCGGCGACCATCGCAAGCCCGATCCCGGTGTTGCCGCTGGTCGGTTCGATGATCGTCCCGCCGGGCTTCAGCTCGCCCGATTGCTCGGCGTTCTCCACCATCGCGAGCGCGATCCGGTCCTTGATCGAACCGCCCGGATTGGAGCGTTCCGACTTCACCCACACTTCGTGATCCGGGAACAGCCGCGAAAGGCGGATGTGCGGCGATCGGCCGATCGTTTCGAGGACGCTGTCTGCCTTCATGTCGGTGGCTCCTTCCCGGTTTGGCGGTACTGTGGGGCAAAGGTCTTGGCCCGGCGAAGTTCCGGGAAAATCCACGCCCACAGCGCGGTGACGACTATCGCACCGGCGCCGCCGAATACAACCGCCCCCGTCGCGCCCAGAACTGCGGCGGCGATCCCGGACTGCATCTCTCCCAGTTCGTTCGATGCGGAGACCGCCAGACCCGAGATCGACGAGACCCGCCCGCGCATTTCATCCGGCGTGTTCAGCTGGACGAGCGAGTTGCGGATGAACACCGAGATCATGTCCGCCGCCCCGAGCACCGAAAGCAGCAGCAGCGACAGCATGAAGTTTCGCGAAAGACCGAAGCCGATCGTCGCGGCACCGAAAACCACGACTGCCCAGAGCATCTTGACCCCGACCCCGCGCTCCAGCGGGCGGAAGGAGAAGATCAGCGCCATCAACCCTGCGCCAAGCGCAGGGGCGCCGCGCATCAGGCCAAGCCCTTCCGTGCCGACCGCCAGGATGTCGCGCGCATAGACCGGCAGCATGGCGGTCGCTCCGCCAAGCAGGACAGCGAACAAGTCCAGCGAGACGCAGCCGAGCAGGAACCGCTCCCGCCACACGAAGCGGGCGCCTTCGACCATCTGCTTGACCGGCGGCATCGGGGATCGCTTCGGCTGGATTGGGCGAATCTGTGAGATCAGAACCGCCGAAACAAGAATCAGCACCGCTGAAATGGCGTGAGGAAGCGCAGGTTCCACATCGTAGAGAAATCCGCCGGCCGCGGGCCCGAGGACGCTCCCCACTTGCCAGGCGATGGAACTCAGGGCGATCGCACGCGGCAGCAGCTTGGGGCCGACGATGTTGGGGGCCAGGGCGGCTTGTGCCGGGCCCAGAAAGATTCGCGCCGCCCCATGGGCTGCCGCCAGCACGAACAGTATCGGCAGGTTGAGCGCATCGACCCAGGTCATGTAAGCCAGCACGCCGGCGATGACGCTGTCGACGACGTTCGCCACGGCGGCCACTCGGCGCCGGTCGAAATGGTCGGCGGCCCAACCGGCAACGGGGGTGAACAGCATCAGCGGGATGAACTGCGCCAGTCCCAGCAGCCCCAGCATGAAAGCTGCTTCAGGGCGGTCCATCCCGTAATCGCTGCGCGCGATGTCGTACGTCTGGTAGCCGATCAGCACGACCATCGAAACGGTGGATGCGACCGCGAGCATGCGCGCCGCAAACAGGTACCGGAAGTCGGCGATCTGCAGCGGCGATTTAGGTTCGGATGTCACCGTCGCCCCATGGCAGGCGGCCCCCCGCTTGCCAAGCGGGGGCAGCGCGGCGGGGCCTCAGGCCCCGCGCAGAACGCCGTGTTTCTTCTTGCCCAGGCTCAACTTTCGCTCCTGCCCCGGTGCGAGTTCGATCAGGAAGCCGGGATCGCTCACCGCTTCGTCGTCGATCCGCACCGCGCCTTCGGCAATCTTGCGCTTGGCTTCGCCGTTCGAAGCGGTGAACCCGATGTCGGTGCACGCCGCGCCCAGGCGGATCCCTTCGGACGGAACCATCAGCACCGGAAGGTCCTCACCGAGGCCGCCGGCTGCGAACGTTGCAGCAGCCGTCTTCTCCGCCGATATGGCCGCGTCACGCCCGCGGCACAGCGCCGTCGCTTCATTCGCGAGCACGATCTTCGCGCGGTTGATCTCGCTCCCTTCCAGTGCCGTCAGCCGCTCGATCTCATCGAGGGAAAGGTCCGTGAACAAGCGCAGACGGACTCCGACGTCACGGTCATCCGTGTTGCGCCAGAACTGCCAGTAGTCATAGTCCGACAGTTGGTCTTCGTTCAGCCAGACGGCGCCTCCCACCGTCTTGCCCATCTTGGTGCCATCGGCATTGGTCAGCAGCGGAGTGGTGAGTCCGAATACCTGCGTACCGTCGACCCGGCGGGCAAGTTCGACCCCGTTGACGATGTTGCCCCACTGGTCGGAGCCGCCCATCTGCAACCGGCATTCGGCACGGCGGCTGAGCTCCAGGAAGTCGTATGCCTGCAAGATCATGTAGTTGAATTCGAGGAACGACAGCGATTGCTCCCGATCCAGCCGAAGCTTGACCGAATCGAAGCTGAGCATCCGGTTGACCGAGAAATGCTGCCCAATGTCCCGCAGGAACGGGATGTATTCGAGCTTGTCGAGCCACTCGGCGTTGTCGACCATGATCGCGTCGGTCGGGCCGTCGCCAAATGTCAGGAAACGCTCGAACACCCGTTTGATCGAGGCCACATTGGCTGCGATCATATCGGTGGTCAGCAGCTTGCGCGCTTCGTCCTTGAAGCTCGGGTCGCCGATTTTCCCGGTCCCGCCGCCCATCAGCACGATCGGCTTGTGTCCGGCGCGCTGGAGCTGACGCAGCATCATGATGGATACGAGGTGCCCGACATGCAGAGAAGGCGCGGTGGGATCGTACCCGATATAGCCCGGCACCACTTGCTTTCGGGCAAGTGCATCGAGCCCTTCGGCATCGGTCAGCTGGTGAATGTAGCCCCGCTGTTCCAGCAGGCGGAGGAGATCGGACTGGTACTGGCTCATGGTGCTTTCTTCTTTCGGCGCGGGCGGGTAGCACGGGAGCGCCGCCATGCAAACGCATCCGCTCATCCCTCATCCCGCTCATCCGCCGCTCGGCGTCCGTCAGGTGGTCGCGAAAGTCATCGGGCTGGATCCGCTCTGGCTCCGGCTGCGCTGGCGGATCGAAGGAGCCGAAAGGCTGGCCACGCCCGCCTTTGCCGGGAAGGGACGCGCCGACGGATTGTGGCGCACGACCTGCTTTGAGCTGTTTCTCCAGCCGGAAGGCGGACAAGCCTACGCGGAATTCAACCTTTCTCCGTCGGAACGCTGGGCCGCTTACGACTTTCGCGCCCACCGCGACGGAATGGCTGAACGGGCCATGCCGCGCGAACCGGGTTGCACGATGCGCAAGGGACAGCAGCTTGCGGTGTTCGACGCCGCGATCCCGCGTGGGGCGCTGCCGGATGGCGCATGTGCGATGGGTCTCTCCGCGGTGATCGAGGAGACAGGCGGCGTGCTCAGCTACTGGGCCTTGTCGCAGCCCGATGACAAACCCGATTTCCACGATCCCGCTTGCTTCACGGGCAAGCTTGATCCAGCAAGGGCGGCATGAAATTCGGGATCGACCGGCTTCTTGCCGAACCGCAGCTGCTCCAGGCGCTTGAAGGCAAGCGCGTTGCCCTGGTGGCCCACCCCGCGTCGGTGACGGAAGACCTGACGCACAGCCTCGATGCGCTGATCGCCGCAGGAGTGAACGTGACCGCTGCGTTCGGTCCCCAGCACGGGATCAAGGGCGACAAGCAGGACAACATGGTGGAAACGGCGGACGAGGTCGATCCGCAGTACGGCATTCCCGTCTTCAGCCTCTATGGTGAGGTGCGCCGCCCGACAAGCGCGATGATGGACAGCGCCGACGTGTTTCTGTTCGACCTGCAGGATCTCGGCTGCCGGATCTACACCTTTCTGACTACCCTGCTTTACCTGATGGAGGCAGCCACTCTGCGGGAACAGGCCGTCTGGGTGCTCGATCGCCCCAATCCCGCTGGCCGTCCGATTGAGGGGACCCTGCTGCAGCCGGGACAGGAAAGCTTTGTCGGCGCAGGGCCCATCCCGATGCGCCACGGACTGACGCTGGGGGAAATGGGCCACTGGTTCCGCCGCCATTTCAAGCTCAATCTCGACTACCGCGTGATCCCGATGGAGGGATGGTTTCCCGCCGCCGCGCCCGGCTACGGCTGGCCGGAAGACCGCATCTGGATCAACCCGAGCCCGAACGCCGCCAGCCTCAACATGGCGCGCGCCTACGCCGGTACGGTAATGCTGGAAGGCACGACGCTTAGCGAGGGTCGGGGAACGACTCGCCCGCTGGAAGTGCTGTTCGGCGCGCCGGACATCGATGCGAAGCGGGTGCTTGCTGAAATGGAGCGCATCGCCCCGGAATGGCTGGCCGGCTGCGCGGTGCGGGACTGCTGGTTCACGCCGACGTTTCACAAGCACGCGGGCGAATTGTGCAACGGGCTGATGATCCACGCGGAAGGCGGGTTCTACAATCCCGAGACGTTCCAGCCATGGCGCCTGCAGGCGCTCGCCTTCAAGGCGATCCGCCAAGTGTACACCGAGTACCCGATCTGGCGCGATTTTCCTTACGAATACGAATTCGACCGGCTGGCCATTGACGTGATCAACGGTGGGCCTTCGCTCCGGGAATGGGTGGACGACCCCCAAGCCACGCCGGCCGATCTGGACACCGTAGCCACGCCGGATGAGACCCAGTGGCGTGAGGAAATCCGGGACCTGCTGCTCTACTGAGCTTTCATCATGCCGGCGTTTTCCGGCAGTTGCGGGACCGGTCGGATGTCGCTGGTATCGCGGTGCATCACCAGAACGCCCCAGCCGTCGATCCGCTTGTCCACCGCCGCCAGCAGCAGCGCTTCATCGGGGGAGGCAGTGTCCCGCTGCAGCGGGGGCAGACGGCGCTGTGCACGCACTTGCTCGATCCGATCGGCACACAGGGCTGGGTCGCGCACCGCCTCGCGCACGGCGGGGACGGAGTCGGAGGGGCGGGACTCGTTCGGGGCGGTTCCGCTCACCGCGGTTACGGCCAGTGCGGCCCCCAGCGGAAGGATCAAGTGCATCTCCGGTCTCCTCTTGCCCAAGAGACATACCACGCCGCCTGCTTAGTCCCAACGCTGCCTGCCGCCCGCTTGTTTCGCTTGGTCCCGCCCGCTACTCCGAAGCAAACAAAGGAGAGGTTTCATGCTCAAACTCTACAGCTTCGGTCCTGGCGCCAATTCTCTGAAGCCCCTGCTGACCCTGTACGAAAAGGGCATCCCGTTCGAACAGCACCTCTTGAACCCGGCCAAGTTCGAACACCATTCCGACTGGTTCAAGGCGATCAACCCGCGCGGCCAGGTCCCGGCGCTGGCGGACAATGGCCGGGTCGTCACCGAAAGCACGGTGATCTGCGAATATCTTGAGGACGCGCACCCGACCGAAGTGAAGCTGCGGCCGGACGACCACCATGATCGCGCGCAGATGCGGGTCTGGACGAAGTGGGTGGATGAATACTTCTGCTGGTGCGTCTCCACCATCGGCTGGCACCGCTACATTGGCAACATGGTCAAGAGCTTGTCGGATGCGGAGTTCGAGGAGAAGGTGAAGGCGATCCCGATCCCCGAGCAGCAGCTGAAGTGGCGCCGCGCGCGCGAAGGTTTCCCGCAGGACCTGCTGGATGAGGAAATGCGCAAGATTGCCGTCTCGGTCCGCCGCCTGGACGATCATCTGGCGGATCACGAATGGCTGGCAGGCGGAATGTTCTCGCTGGCCGACATCTGCAACTTCGCGATCGCCAACGGGATGGAGAACGGGTTTTCCGATCTGGTGAACGAATCCGATTCGCCGCACCTGCTGCGCTGGATTCGCCAGATCAACGAACGGCCTGCCTGCCGGGAGATGTTCGCCCAGGTGCCACACGAACTTGCCCCTGCGAAAAAGAAGGAAGGCTAAGTTGAAAGGGCGGCGGGGGAGGGCGTCTAATCCTTCTCCCACCCCTGTATGTATTCCGAAGCCATGTAAGTGCGGGAACCGCCGCCAGGCGCCTGCAGCACTGCGCTGAACGGTTCCTCCTTCTGCATGGCCGCCTCGACTTCTTCTGGCGAGGGCAGGCTCGTGAACGGAGCATAGTTAAGGGTTCGATCCGGGTCCGTAAACCTGATCCAGAAGGAGCCGCCCGCATCCAGCCACGGATCAAGGCGAACCCGCCCGACCTCGGCGCTGGCCCCGCCATCGCGGAAGGCGATCAGGTAAGCGTTCTTGTGCTCCTTGCGCCGGTACACGCCGTAGCTCGTGGTTGAACTGGGATCCCGGCACCATTTTACGGCCTTGGCCGAAGTCACCGGCGCGCCGTCGGTTTTCTTGCCGCGATTGGTCGCGATTACGTTCAGCACAACCGAGGCCTGTCTCTGAAACGTGGCGCGCGGCGCATCTCCTTCAAAGGAGAGTGGGCGCGGGCACTCAGCGATCGCAGAAGCCGCGGGATAGGAAACCTTGGCACGCGGCAGCTCGACCCCGGCAACGAAGCTCGTCAGCTGTTCGCCCAAATCGGCGGCTGACATGTCCTGCGAGGTCATGCGAACCGCAATAAGCCACCCATCGTGCGGCAATAGCGCGAACCCGGTCGAACGCGCCTTCTTGCCGGACACCGCACCGTAAACGATGTACCCGCTGTCCTTTCCTGCGCCTGATCCTGGTGTGAAACTGGCCGCGACCACGCTTGTCTTGTCGAGGGCACCGACCAGTTCATCGGAAGCCATCATGGTGAACATCCGGTCCTGCCAAATCGAAACGTCCACCGGCGAAGCACGGAACAGGTAGACGTTGGCAGCCGTCGCGCTCGCTCTGTCCCGGTAACCAGCCACTACGTCGACGCGCTGTGTGCCGTAATCCTCAAGGGAAACCCGTTTGAATGAACCGATGCGGGGAAGCAGACGCGCACTCGTCCACTCGTGCTGCCACGCGATTTCGCTATCAGCTGATATCGGCCGCGGTTCGGCAGCGAGCGGCGTCATCGACACAAGAAACCCGGGAAACAGAAACTTCCATTTCATGACAGCGCGCTCTCGTCGTGCGGCGAAAAGATACTTGGCGCACTGCTCATGGCTTGCCTTCGATCCTGGATCAGGATTGCGTTGCCGGTGCCGGCGGCTGTTCCGCGAAGTGCGGGATGCCGGGATCGAGGATCGCCCAATCGGGCTTTTCGCTGGTCCAGATCGCCATTTCCGGCGCCAGCCCGTGCGGTTCGTCCAGAAAACCGAGCCGGAAGGTCATGAACTGGGGGCGGGCCGAACTTTGTGCGTAGACCGGCGTGCCGCAGGATGCGCAGAAGTGCTGCGTCAGCGTATTACCGCTCGCTGCCGTATAGGACCAGCTGGTGACCGCCCCGGACAGTGACACCTCGGAAGTGCGGAACATCGTGTTCTGGGCCGCCCCACCGGACGCAAGCTTGCGGCACTGACGGCACCAGCATTGCCGCGTCTGCGCGGCCTCACCGGTGATGGTCGCCTGCACGGCGCCGCAATTGCACGTTCCCGAATAGGCCATCCGTCTCCTCCTCAGGCGTCGATCAAGTCCCGATCAAGCTCACCTGCGCGGTTCTGGATGAAGTTGAACCGGTGTTCCGGGTTGCGCCCCATCAACTGGTCCACCAGTTCCTTCACTGCATGGCGCTGCTCATGCTCGGGCGGCAGGGTAATCCGGATCAGGCCGCGGGTCTTCGGGTCCATCGTCGTTTCGCGCAGCTGTCCCGGGTTCATCTCCCCCAGTCCCTTGAAGCGGCTGACTTCGACCTTCTTGCCCTTGAACACGGTGCGTTCCAGTTCCTGCCGGTGGGCATCGTCGCGGGCATAGCGGCTCTCCTTGCCGGCGGTCAGGCGGTAGAGTGGCGGCTGGGCCAGGAACAAGTGCCCCTTGCGGACAAGGTCCGGCATCTCCTGGAAGAAGAACGTCATCAGCAGGGTGGCGATGTGCGCCCCGTCCACGTCCGCGTCGGTCATGATCACGATCCGATCGTAGCGCAGGTTGTCCGCGTTGCAGTCCTTGCGCGTGCCGCAGCCAAGCGCGAGCGCCAGATCGGCGATTTCGCTGTTCGCGCGGATCTTGTCGATGCTGGCGGACGCGACGTTCAGGATCTTGCCGCGAATGGGCAGGATGGCCTGTGTCTTGCGGTCGCGGGCCTGCTTGGCGCTGCCGCCCGCGCTGTCCCCTTCGACGATGAACAGTTCGGTTTCCCCCGGGCCTTCGCCGGAACAATCGGTCAGCTTGCCGGGCAAGCGCAGCTTCTTGGCGCTCGTGGCGGTCTTGCGCTTGATTTCCCGCTCCGCCTTGCGGCGCAGGCGGTCGTCCATCCGCTCCATCACCGCGCCCAGCAAAGCGCGCCCGCGCTCCATGTTATCGGTCAGGAAGTGGTCGAAGTGATCGCGCACCGCGCTTTCCACCAGGCGCGCCGCTTCCGGGCTGGTCAGCCGGTCCTTGGTCTGGCTCTGAAACTGGGGGTCGCGGATAAACACCGAGAGCATGACTTCGCTGCCGCTGACGATGTCGTCGGCCGAAATATCCTTGGCTTTCTTCTGCCCGACGAGTTCCCCGAACGCGCGAATGCCCTTGGTCAGCGCCGCGCGCAGGCCCTGCTCATGCGTGCCGCCGTCTGGCGTCGGCACGGTGTTGCAGTACCAGCTGAACGAACCATCGGAGTACAGCGGCCAGGCAATGGCCCATTCGACTCGTCCCTGGTCTTCGGGGAAATCCTGCCGCCCGCTGAAGAACTGGCTGGTCACGCATTCGCGATCGCCCACTTGTTCCGCCAGGTGATCTGCCAGACCGCCCGGAAACTGGAACACCGCCTCAGCCGGGACTTTCTCGTTCACCAGCGAAGGCGCGCACTTCCAGCGGATTTCCACACCGGCATAAAGATAGGCCTTGGACCGGACGAGCTTGAACAGCCGCCACGGCAGGAAACCCTGCTTGCCGAAGATTTCCGCATCAGGCGTGAAGCTGACGGTGGTGCCCCGCCGATTGGGCGTGGGTCCAAGCTTCTGCAACGGGCCCAGCGGCTGACCGCGGGCGAATTCCTGCGCGAACAATTCCTTGTTACGGGCGACTTCGACCCGCGTGTGTTCGGACAAGGCGTTGACGACGCTGACGCCAACGCCGTGCAGACCGCCGCTGGTGGCGTAGGCCTTGCCCGAGAACTTGCCGCCCGAATGGAGGGTGGTGAGGATCACCTCAAGGCTGGACTTGCCGGGGAACTTCGGATGCTCGTCAACCGGGATGCCGCGGCCGTTGTCGCTGATCGTCAGGCGGTTGCCTTCCTCCAGCGTCACCTCGATCCGGCTGGCATAGCCGGCGACGGCTTCGTCCATCGCATTGTCGAGCACTTCGGCCGCCAAGTGGTGGAACGCGCGCTCATCCGTCCCGCCGATGTACATGCCGGGACGGCGGCGCACCGGCTCCAGCCCTTCGAGAACTTCGATGGACGAGGAATCGTATTCCGCGCCGTCCGGCGGCAGCTTGTCGAACAGGGAATTGTCATCGGGGCTCATGCTGGCTTTATAGGGCCTGCATTTGCCCGCTTACAAGCTCCCGCCCCGGTTAATTCACGAAATGTTCCGGTGCCGGGTCGGTCACGCTGATCGTTCCGTTTCCGACCTCACGCACTTCCATCGCGCGTTCGCCGACGCCGTCGGAGCGGAAACGGAACGGACCGTCGAGCCCGAGGAACCCTTCAGGATCCGCCACCTGCGCGAGCGGGAAGGGCTGACCCGGCTGCCAGTCACGGGCCAGCCGCAGGGCGAGCAGCACCGAATCGTAGCCTAGCGTGGCGACCCGGTACGGCTTGGCGCCGAAACGGGTTTCGTAGCTGTTGACGAACTGGCGGTACCGCGCGTCCGACACCGCGGAGAACAACGCACCGCGCAGGGCAGGGGCATTGGCGATGCTGGCTTCGCCGTTCCACAGCTCCGTCCCCAGGATAAGCGGCCGGGCGCCGCCTTTCTTCAGCTCGGTCGCGCCCATCGCGGAAAGCCGGGCGCCGTCGGCGATCAGCACGGCGTCGAATCCGCCTTTCGTCTGCAGCCGCCGGGCCGCGCTGACGATGGAGGTGTTCCCCCGATTATACCGCTCAACGGCGACGACCTGCCCGCCGCTGGTCTGCGCGGCTGCCTGCAGCGCAGCTTCTGCTCGCCGGCCATATTCATCGTCCGGCACCAGCGCGGCGAAGCGGCGCGATCCCTGTCCTACCGCGTAACCTACGGTACGGGCGACCGATTGCTCCGGAATTTGTCCCATCACGAACACGTCGCGGTCCGCCACCGTCCGGTCATTGGAAAACGCGATCAGCGGAATGCCGGCCGGGCGAGCCTGGGCCAGTACGGCGGAGACATTGTCGCCGAGCAAGGGGCCCAGGATCAGCTTGTTGCCGTCCGAGATTGCCCGCGCCGCGGCGCTGCCCGCGCCGGTTCCCGTGTCATAGGTCGTGATTGCGACATTGTCGGCCTTGGTGTCGATCAGCGCCATTGCCGTGGCGTTGGCGATCGACTGGCCGACTTCGGCGTTCCTGCCGGATAGCGGCACCAGCAGGGCGACCGACTGCGGAGCGGCTACGACCGGCCCCGGAGCCACCGTCGCGGACGGAGCCGGGGCAGGGGCGGGAGCCGCCGACGGGCCGCGATCCCCGCCGGGGATAACCTGGCAGGCCGCCAGGCTGAGGCCCAGCCCCGCTACCGCGAGACCGCGTTTCACCACTGCCACCATCTTGCCGCTCCTGCCCAAAGTGTCCACAACTGCCGCGTGACCGATCATGATCAAACTAACCCGTTGTCTCCGGGCCTTTATATTGTCGCGACGCCGATTGGCAATCTCGGCGATCTCACGATGCGTGCGGCCGACACGCTGCGCCGGTGCGAAACGATAGCCTGCGAGGACACGCGGGTCACCGGCAAGCTGATGCACCACCTCGGAATTTCTAAGCCGCTGTGGCGTTACGACGATCACAGCGATGAACGGGACCGGGCCCGGTTGCTTGAACGAACACGCACGGCTGCGGTCGCTCTCGTGAGCGACGCGGGGACCCCGCTGGTGTCCGACCCGGGCTACCGGCTGGTCCGGCAGGCGAGGGCCGAAGGAATCGCTGTCACCAGCCTTCCGGGACCGAGCGCGCCGGTGATGGGCCTTACGCTTTCGGGCTTGCCGAACGACCGGTTCCTGTTCGCCGGCTTCCTGCCGGTGAAGGACAAGGCCCGGCGTGAGGCGCTGGAGGAATTCGCCGACCTGCGCGCCACCCTGATCTTCTTCGAAACCGCCCCGCGCCTGCTTCGCTCACTCGAGGCGATCGGCGAAGTCCTGCCCGGGCGCGAAATCGCCGTCGCGCGCGAACTGACCAAGCTGCATGAGGAATGCCGCACCGGCACGGCGGGAGAGCTTGCCGCCCACTACGAAGGCCGCCCGCCGAAGGGCGAGATCGTGCTGCTGGTCGGCCCGCCGTCCGCGCAGCCCCTCGGCACGTTCGACGTCGACGCTCTACTGCGCGACGCCTTGCAGGACCAGAAACCCTCTCACGCGGCAGCCAGCGTCGCACGGACTACGGGGCTTGATCGCAAGACGCTTTACGCCCGGGCGATGGAATTGAAGGAGTGAACCGGAGGAAAGCGGAAAGCCGGGGCCGCAAGGCGGAACGGCTCGCCGCCTTGTGGCTGCGGTTTTTCGGCTGGCGCATCCTCGCACAGCGGGTGAAGACCCCGCGCGGGGAGATCGACCTTGTCGCAAAGCGCGGCGTGACCGTGGCGTTCGTCGAAGTGAAATGGCGCCGGAACGCGGCCGATCTCGACGGGGCGATCGATGCCTTTCGGCTGCGGCGCGTGGCCGCGGCGGCGGAATCCGTTGCCCACCGGTTCGGCGCGCCGACAGATACCGTGCGCATCGATGTGCTTCTGCTTGCGCCGTGGCGGTTGCCGCGCCACATCGTCAACGCTTGGCAGCCATAGTGCATGGCATGGGGGACAAGGCATGGGTTTGCGCGTCGCGATCCAGATGGATCCGCTGGAAGGCATCAACATCGGCGGAGATTCCAGCTTCGCGCTGATGCTGGCCGCACAGGCCCGCGATCACGCACTGTGGCATTACGACGTGAAGACCCTGGCATGGGAGGACGGGCGGATCACGGCCTGGGCCGCGCCCGTCAGCGTGCGTCCGATTGCCGGTGATCACTTCCGCTGGGAAGGCGAACGGACGAAGATCGACCTGGCGAAGGACATCGACGTCATCCTGATGCGGCAGGACCCACCGTTCGATCTCGGCTACATCACCGCGACCCTGCTGCTGGAACGGCTTGAGGGGGAAACACTGGTCGTCAACGATCCGGCGAGCGTGCGCAACGCGCCGGAGAAGATGTTCGTGCTGGATTACGCGCGCTTCATGCCCCCGACGCTGATTGCCCGGAAGATGGAGGATGTTCGCGCCTTCCAGCGGCAGCATGGCGCAGTCGTGGTCAAGCCGCTGCATGGCAACGGCGGCAAGGCAATCTTCCGGATCGAGGCCGACGGGACCAACCTTGGCGCCTTGTTCGAAGTGTTCAACCAGACCTGGCCGGAACCGCACATGGTCCAGCCGTTCCTTCCCGACGTAGCGAAGGGCGACAAGCGCATCGTGCTGGTGGACGGGGAGTTCGCCGGGGCGATCAACCGCAAACCGGGCGAGGGGGAATTCCGCTCGAACCTGGCGCAGGGCGGCTCCGCCGAAGCGTGCGGGCTCACCGAGCGGGAGGAGGAGATCTGCGCGGCCATGGGGCCCGAGCTGAAACGGCGCGGGCTGGTTTTCGTGGGTATCGACGTAATCGGCGGCCACTGGCTGACCGAGATCAACGTCACCAGCCCGACGGGGATCGTCGCAATCGACGCGTTCAACGGCACGGACACCGGGGGGAAGATCTGGGACGCGATTGAGCGGCGCTTTGCCGCCATGGTCCGGGCCTGACGCGATTTTTGCCCGCCTTCGGGATAGCCGTGCTGCCTGATCCGTTGGAGCCGGAATGAACGATTTCGTCATCCGCATGATTGAGCAAGGCGGCTACTGGGGCGTCGCGCTCTTGATGGCGCTGGAGAACATCATCCCGCCGATTCCCTCGGAAGTGATCATGGGCGTGGGGGGCGTGCTGGTCGCACGCGGATCGATGGAGTACTGGACCCTGCTGCTGGTCGGAACTGTCGGCGCGACGGCCGGAAACTACCCGTGGTACTGGATCGGCCACAAGTGGGGATACCAGCGGCTCAAACCCTTCGTTAACCGATACGGGCGCTGGCTGACCGTCGACTGGCGTGACGTAGAAAAGGCCGCGCGGTTCTTCGAACGCCACGGCCAGTGGGTCGTGTTCGTCATGCGGTTTTCCCCGTTCCTGCGCACGATCATCTCGCTTCCGGCTGGCCTCACTCACATGCCGGTGTGGCGCTTTCTGGTGTTCACCTTCGTCGGCACCGCGATCTGGAACGCGCTGCTGATCGAGGGCGGGCGAAGGCTGGCGCCGTTGATCGAGAAGTACGAGGCGTGGGTGAACGGCATCGTGCTGGTTCTGGTGGTGCTGGCGCTGGCTTCGTACGTCTACCGCCTCGTCACGTGGAAGCCCTGCGACGAGGATGGCGAGTAGCGCTCAGCCCCGCTCTCGCGGGTGGGCGTTGCGGTAGGTGTCGAGCAGCACGGCCGCATCCACTTTCGTGTAGATCTGCGTCGAGCCAAGGCTCGCGTGGCCGAGCAGTTCCTGCAAGCTGCGCAAGTCCACCCCGGCGCCGAGCAAGTGCGTCGCGAAGGAATGGCGCAGCGCGTGCGGCGTGGCGCTGTCCGGAAGCCCCAGAAGCCCGCGCACCTTGGCAACCGCCTTTTGCACCGCGCCTTGCCCCAGCGGGCCGCCCCTGGCTCCGCGGAACAAGGCACTGTCGGGGCTGAGCGGCCACGGGCACTGCCGGACATAGTCGGCCACCGCGTCGCGCACGATCGGCAGTATCGGCACCACGCGCTGCTTGCCGCCCTTGCCGGTCACGCGTAGCGTTTCGCCGAGCGCCGCGTTCTGCCCTGTCAGCGACAGTGCCTCCGCGATGCGCAGGCCCGCACCGTACATCAGCAGGATCACCGCGCGGTCTCGCGCGCCGATCCATTCGGCCGAAGCAAGCGCCGTCACTTCTTCTGCCAGATTGACCGCGTCGTCCGGAGTGACCGGCCGAGGCAGGCCCTTCTTGACGCGCGGCCCCCTGAGGCGCGGCGCAGAAGCATCGGGCTCGCCCGCCTGTTCGCGGGCAAAGGCGAGGAAGGACTTCAGCGCCGAAAGCTCCCGGGCGGCGGAAACGTTGCCGATGCCTTTCGCCCGCCGCGCCGCAAGCTGGGTTCGCAGCGATGCCGCGTCGATCCGCGCGGCCGCGCCCCAGTCCTCCGGCTCCAGAACGTCCAGCAGCCGGGCCGCGGCGGCAAGATAAGCCCGGACGGTGTGCGGAGATCGGCGGCGGGAGCCTTGCAGGTAATCGCGCCATTGCTCAAGAAAGTCGGCGCGGGTCATGCGCTGACGAGCGCTTCGGGCACCAGTTCGCCCAGCAAGGCATCGAGCAGGGGAAAGCCCTTTGGCGTGATGCCGATCCGGTCGGTATCGGACCAGGCAAGCCCAAGGCTTTGGTACAGCCCCAGCCGCCCGGCATCGATCAGGTCATCCCGCGCGAAGTCAAAGCGCCGAGACACTTCGGCCAGATCGACTCCTTCGGCCAGCCGCAAGCCCATCAGCAGCGCTTCGGACGCTTGTTCCGCCTGGCCGAGCGTGCGTTCCTCCCGAATTCCGTTCCCGCCCTGCGCGACCGCTTCCAGCCAGTTCTCCGGCTTCTTGTGCCGGACGGTCGCCGCGCCGCGCCGCCGACCGTGCGCACCGGGGCCGATCCCGCAATAATCGCGGTATCGCCAATAGGTAAGATTGTGGCGGCTCTCTTGCCCCGGCCGGGCATGGTTGCTGATCTCGTAGGCGGAGATTCCGGCGGCCCGGGTAAGCTCCTGCGTCAGCTCGTACATTTCGCCTGCCGGATCATCCTCCAGCGGAATGAACTTCGCCTGCCGCACATCGGTGGCGAACCGCGTGCCGGGTTCGATCGTCAGCTGGTACAGCGAAAGGTGCCCCGTCCCGAACGCCAGCGCCCGTTCCAGCTCGGCTTGCCATTCTGCGGCGGTCTGTCCCGGGCGGGCATAGATCAGGTCGAAGCTGACCCGGTCGAAGGCCCGCTGCGCAATGTCGAGCGCCGTCAGTCCTTCGGCCAGCGAATGCGCCCGGCCGAGAAACCGGAGCGCCTCGTCATCAAGGGCCTGTATGCCAAGCGAGAGCCGGTTAACTCCCGTCTTCGCCAGCGCATCGAACCGCGCCGCTTCTACGGAATTGGGATTCGCTTCCAGCGTGATCTCGATGTCCGGGGCGAAGCCCCACAGCCGCTGGGCTTCGGCCAGCAGCGCCTCGACCAGATCGGGCGGCATCAGCGAAGGCGTGCCGCCGCCGAAGAAGATCGATTCCAGCGGTTCGCCCCCGGCCAGATCCGCTTCGTGGCGCATGTCGGCCAGCAAGGCTTCCCGCCAGCGGCCGAAGTCGACTTGCTCCCGCACGTGCGAATTGAAATCGCAGTACGGGCACTTGGCGACGCAGAACGGCCAGTGGATGTAGAGAGCGCGGGCCACGGGCGCAGTCTAGCTTTCGAACTGGTCGGCCACCAGCTTCGCAAAGGCATCGGCGCGGTGGCTGATGCGGTGCTTCTCCGCCGGATCGATTTCGGCGAACGTCCGGTCATGGCCCACGGGCACGAAAACCGGATCGTACCCGAACCCGACACTCCCGCGCGGCGGCCAGGTCAGGGTGCCGTCCACCCGGCCTTCATAGACGGCGTGTTCCCCGTCTGGCCAGGCGAGGGCGAGCACGCAGGAGAACCACGCCTCGCGCGATGCGTCCGCCCCTTTGGCCTGGAGCATTCCTTCGACTTTGCCCACCGCCATGAACCAGTCCCGCCCCGGTTCGCCTTCGAACCATTGCCGCTCCGCCCAGTCGGCGGTGTAGACGCCCGGACGGCCATCGAGCGCGGCAACCGACAAGCCGCTGTCGTCCGCCAGCGCGGGAAGGCCGGACGCTTCGGCGGCGGCCCGCGCCTTGATCAGTGCATTCGCCACGAAGGTCTGCCCCGTTTCCGCCGGTTCGGGCAGCCCAAGCGAGCCAGCGGAGAGGCACTCCACGCCATAAGGCGCGAGCAAGGCTGAAATCTCCTTCAGCTTGCCCGCGTTATGGGTGGCGATGACGATCTTGGTGGAGCCGATCTTGCGCATGGCCTTCCTCGTTACCGAACCGCTGCGTCCTGTGCGGCGAAGATCCGCTCACACCCGATGCGAGCGAGGCGCAGCAGGCGCAGCAGGCCTTCTTCGTCATAGCACGCGCCCTCGGCGGTGGCTTGCGCCTCGGCGATCTTGCCGCCTTCCAGCAGCACGAAGTTGGCGTCCGCGTCGGCGCTGCTGTCTTCGATGTAGTCGAGATCGAGCACTGGGGTGCCCTGATAGATCCCGCAGGACACCGCCGCGACCTTCGATTCAAGCGGATCTTCCTTGATCGCGCCATCGGCCATCAGCTTATTGACCGCCAGCCGCAGGGCGACCCACGCACCGGAAATCGCCGCCGTGCGCGTGCCGCCATCGGCCTGGATCACGTCGCAATCGAGCACGATCTGCCGTTCGCCCAGCTTCTGCATGTTGGTGACGGAGCGCAGCGAACGGCCGATCAGCCGCTGGATTTCCTGCGTCCGGCCCGATTGCTTGCCCTTGGCTGCTTCCCGGCTTCCTCGGGTGTGGGTGGCGCGGGGCAGCATGGAGTATTCCGCGGTAACCCAGCCTTGGCCCTTGCCGCGCAGGAACGGCGGGACCTTTTCCTCGACGCTCGCGGTCACGAGCACGCGGGTGTCTCCGAACGAGATCAGGCAGGACCCTTCCGCGTGCCTGGTAAAGCCGGTCTGAATGTCGATGGCGCGCATTTCGTCGGGCGCCCTGCCGGATGGTCTCATGAAAAGCTCCTGTTCAATCGGGAACTGCCCTAGGCGCTATGAGCTTGAGCGGGCAAGGGCAGGCGTTAGATAGATAGCGATGGTTACCACACCCATCTCCGAACTGAACGATCGCGCACGGGAGATCTTCCGCCTCGTGGTGGAAGGCTATCTCGCGACCGGCAGCCCTGTCGGATCGAAGGCGCTGGCCGGCGAAGCGCGGGTAAACCTTTCGCCGGCTTCGGTTCGCTCGGTGCTGGCCGATCTCGAATCGCTTGGCCTGCTCGCTGCGCCCCACACCAGCGCCGGGCGGATGCCGACGGAAACGGGCCTGCGGCTGTTCGTGGACGGGATGATGCAGGTGGCCGAACCCACCGCGCAGGAACGCGCCGCGATCGAACAGCGCTTGTCTCGCCCCGGCCCGATCGAGCAGGCGCTCGAATCCACCAGCGCGCTTCTGTCCGATCTGTCCGCCGCCGCGGGCGTGGTTATGGTTCCCCGCCGGGAACCAAGCCTGTCGCAAATGAACCTGATCCAGCTCGATTCGGCCCGCGCGCTGGCCGTGCTGGTCGGGGAAGATGGAAGCGTGGAGAACCGGTTGGTCGAGATCCCGGCGGGCGCATCTGCCTCCGCGTTGCAGGCTGCCACCAATTACATCACCGCGCGGCTCGCCGGGCGAACCCTTGCGGAAGCGGCAAAGGCGATGCGGCAGGAAATCGTCTCCGGCCGGTCTGAGCTCGACGCAGCCAGCAGCGATCTGGTTGAGCGCGGCCTTGCCGTCTGGAGCGAGGACGCGGCCCGCCGTCCGGTGCTGATCGTGCGCGGGCAGTCCAAGCTGCTGGACGAAGATGCGCTGGGGGACCTTGAGCGGATTCGCTCCCTGATCGACGATCTTGAGAACAAGCAATCGGTCGCCGACTTGCTGGACCGGGCCCGGGACGCGCAGGCGACTCGCATTTTCATCGGATCGGAGAACCGGCTTTTCGCGCTGTCCGGCTCCTCCGTGATCGCGTCCCCCTATCGGGATCGCGAAGGACGAGTGGTCGGCGTGGTGGGGGTAATCGGCCCGACGCGGTTGAATTACGCGCGAGTCGTTCCCATGGTGGATTTCACTGCCCGCAGCCTGGGCAAGCTAATCGGATGAACGGGAGACCATGGTCGAAAACGGCAATACCCGCGATGAAGCGGCCGAGAAGGAATTGAACGGTGTCCCCGAGGACATGATCGACGGCGACGAGGCCGAAGATCAGGAAAACCCGGGCGAGGAGTTGGCTCGCCTGCGCGACCAGCTCGAAGCCGCAAAGCAGGAAGTGCTCTACGCCAAAGCGGAAGCGCAGAACGTGCGCCGCCGGGCGGAAAAGGACGTGGCCGATGCCCGCGCCTACGCGACCACCGGCTTTGCCCGCGATATCCTGTCGGTGTCGGACAACCTTGCCCGCGCGATCGACGCCATCCCTGAGGACCTGCGCAGTAATGACAAGCTGAAAGGCCTGGTTACCGGGATCGAGGCGACGCGCCGGGAACTGGAGAAGGTCTACGGCCAGCAGGGGATCACCCGCATCGAAGCGGTTGGCCTGCCGCTCGACCCGAACCGCCACCAGGCGATGATCGAGATCCCGACCGCGGATGCGGAGCCGGGCACGATCGTGCAGGAAATGCAGGCCGGCTACATGATCCGCGACCGCTTGCTGCGTCCCGCGATGGTCGGAGTTGCGCGGAAGCCGGATTGATACGCAGGGGAGGAACTCATGGTGCGGTTGCCCGTAGGTGCCTGAACAGGGAATCTAGGGAGTAGTCCGACATGAATACCAAGTTCCTCCTCGCGCCGGCCGCTTTGGTCTCAGCGCTTTCGCTTGGCGCTTGCGCTGAAAACTATGCCGCCGAAGGTGGTCTGGCCGGCGCCGCGCTTGGTGCGGGCGTCAGCGCCGTGACCGGAACTGACCTTGTCACGTCTGCCGCTGCCGGTGCGGCCGCTGGTGCTGCCGCCGGGTACTTTCTCGACAAGAACGACCAGTGCGACGGGTACGACCGGAACGGGCGTCTCGATGACGATTGCTACGGAACACGGGGCTATCCGGTAAACCGCCCGTACTGATCGGCTGGATCAGGCAAGTCTGACTTAGATGGATCAGGCCGCGCCGGGGAAATCGACCAGCTGCCGATAGGCGGCAGGGTCGGTCACCCCGCGCGGCCTGATCCCGTTTTTGAGCAGGAAGGCATGGCGGACGATTTCCGCCTGCTGCTCGATCCCATAGTCGGTCAGGGACCAGCCCGGCTTCAACGCATAGCCGTACCGGCACCCGGGATGGCGGCGGGTGACCAGATACCATTCGCCGCGAGCCTGAGTCTGCCAGACATGGGTAAACTCTTGTGCGGTTACAAAAGCGCTACGCCTTTGAGATCTCTGGAGTTTTGAAATCCACAACGGCGTCTAGTTCGGCCAAACTTGGAGCCTTGTCCAAGGGATAGCCGTTGCGCCGCAGGAATGCGTGACGCACCAGTTCGGCCTGCTGCTCTATTCCATAACGCTCCAACGGCCACCCTGGCTGATACTCGTAACCGTATCGGCAGAAGGGATGCCGCATCAGGATAAGATACCAGCGGCCTTTGCGCTGGACTTGTAGAACGTGGGTCAGCTCATGGATCAGCAAGCCCTGTAGGGCCAGCGGCTCCTTGCTGTAGTCCTCGCTCCACCTCTTGCTCTTTGGGTGGACCCATATGTGGCCGTTCGGGGCCATCACCACATTGCTGGGTTGGAAGGGAAACCACTTCTTCCGGTTGATCGTGACGCCATCTAGCTTGAGAGCATCCCCGAAAACAGAGTGGGCGAGTTCGCGTTCGCCAGGAGTAAGAATCCGCCTCATCACCGCATGATGTGACCCGTTGCCCGAGAGTTCAACGGGGATGCCCTTCGGCTGGTTCAAATGTCCGCGATTGGGTGGAAAGCGAATTAGCGAGTTGCCCGAGTTGCAGGCGTCGAGATCACGATAGCAGTCGTTTGCGGAGGCATCGTGTATCGGCCGATCACGATGCCATTGCCGACCTTTGTAAGCGACTTATAAACTAGCTCGAGCGGCGGGCTTTAGTCCTCTGTATGTTGTACCGGGAGAACAGAGTGGCCAGCAGACTTATCGTTACGTTGATTGGGCTAGTCTCACTCTGCTCGGCCAGTGTTTTGGTGGCGGGTTCGGACCTCACGTCTGAAACAGTGGGACCGTTTGTCGTCGAAAGCGAGCATTGGACTCGGGATGGTCCCCCTGACCCGCATTTTCCAAGCCAATCAAAGCACGTCCGACTGATCTGGAAATCAAATGACGGCAAAGTTGAAGCGTTGCTTGAGGGCAATGGAAATATCATTAAATATGAATATACTATGCGCCCGAGCGAAAAAATGACCTGTTTCGTCAATCTAGGTCTTCTTCCAATGGATGCAGTGCCGTCTGATGGAGAATTCTGGGACGTTCAGTCGGCCAGATTTGACGAGGTTAGTGCTGAGGGATGTGACGAATTGGCTGATGCTGAGGTTACTAAATACCAGGCTGAGATGCGCGCGGCGCTTCCATCCGCACCTGCGGCTTTCGATTTGTGGAGGATGCACTCGGCCAACTTCTTTGCTTCAGAGCGCCGCTGTCTTGAATTGGAACGTCTCAATCCACCTCACTTCCAATTTCATCGATCTTGCAAAACCTATTCCGATCAGCCTCACTAGAAAGATCCCAAAGCAGTTGGAATCGCCTGCTGACTTGAATCGCTGTAAACCAATGCGCTATAGCGCCCGATTAGATGCAGTCAGATCGAGACCGCTGTAAGCTGCAGTTGGACGGCGTAGCGCCTAGTCTTTAGCCATTGCACTGATGATCGCTTCTGCTACTGCCGGTCCTTCGTGAGATCTCCATCTAATCGATTGGGCGCTTCCGGGCCTTTACCTGAATGTCGCGAAATGGGTGGAAAGCGGAAGCCCCCGAATATCGGTGCGCGGGGATAGCTGTCGGTCGAGCGCATCCTTGGCCGTGTCAGTTTCCGAAACTGAGTTCACGCCCAAGTTGGAGCCAAGCTGCACGATCTTTGAAGTTGTCATCTCGTGAATGAACAAGCCCTGCCGCAGCAGCGGCTCGGCGGCGAAGTCATCCGAATAGGCTTCTCCTCCGGGATGGAAGTGGATGTGCCCGCGCGGGGCCATCGTGATCTTGCGCGGCTGGAAGGGAAACCACTTACGGCGGCGGATCCGGACCTTCGAATAGTCGATCGCGCTCCCGAACACTGTCCGGGCAAGCGCCACTTCGCCCACTGTCAGGCACCGCTCCCCGCCGGGCGGGCAGCTCAGCGTTCGTCACCCGCTGCGCGCACTTGGGCCGGAAAGCTCACCTTGTCCCCTCCGACGAACGTCAGTGTCACTTCCGCCGTGCTGCCGGGCGCGAGCGCGGGATCGAGGTTCATCGCCATCACATGCAGACCGCCGGGTTCGAAACGCACCGTGGAGTTCGGTCTGACCGCCACTTCCGAGACTGCGCCCATGCCGCTGTCGCTCATGGTGTGAACCATTGCGCTCTCGGCGCCGGTCACGAATGCGGCTTCGATTGCCTTGTCCGCGGCCCCGGTGTTCGCAATGTCGAAATAGACCGCCGCCGGGTTGCCGGGGACGGCGGGCAGCATGATCCGGCCGTTGCTGACCGCGATGCCGTCCGGCGCATCGGGCGCGGTGTCCTGCACCGAAGTTTCGGCCACGGGTTCCTCGCCGCGGTCGCACGCAGCAAGGCCAAGCACGGCAATCCCGAGCGTCAGCCCGGCAAGAATGGCGGATTTCATGGACTTCCCTCCGGTGTTTCGCGGCCGATTTCTAGCCGGAGCCATCCCTTGTGCCAAGGGAAACCACTCCTATATCGCGCACCGGATTGAGTTACGAAATGAGCCGCCGACCGGTTCCGCCTTGGACGGGGAACCGCCCGCGCGGTGTCCAATGTTACGAACAGGAATGGGGAAACCATGGCTAAAGTAATCGGTATCGATCTTGGCACGACCAACAGCTGCGTTGCGGTGATGGACGGGGGCAAGCCAAAGGTCGTCGAAAATTCCGAAGGCGCGCGCACCACGCCTTCCATCGTCGCCTTCACCAAGGACGCGGAGCGCCTGATCGGCCAGCCCGCGAAGCGGCAGGCGGTGACCAACCCCGACAACACGGTTTTCGCGGTCAAGCGCCTGATCGGCCGCCGTTTCGACGATCCACTGACCAAGAAGGACATGGAGCTCGTCCCCTATGACATCGTCAAGGGCGCGAACGGCGATGCCTGGGTCGAAGCGGGCGGCAAGGACTACAGCCCCTCCCAGATTTCTGCCTTCATCCTGCAGAAGATGAAGGAAACCGCCGAAAGCTACCTGGGTGAAAACGTCACCCAGGCGGTGATCACGGTTCCCGCGTACTTCAACGATGCCCAGCGCCAGGCAACCAAGGATGCCGGCCAGATCGCTGGCCTTGAAGTGCTGCGCATCATCAACGAGCCGACCGCGGCCGCGCTCGCCTATGGCCTCGACAAGGAAGAAGGCAAGACCATCGCCGTCTATGACCTTGGCGGCGGCACGTTCGACATCTCGATCCTCGAGATCGGCGACGGCGTGTTCGAGGTGAAGTCGACGAACGGCGACACCTTCCTGGGCGGTGAGGATTTCGACAGCACGATCGTCGAGTATCTGGCCGAGCAGTTCCAGAAGAAGGAAAACATGGACCTGCGCAAGGACAAGCTTGCGCTCCAGCGGCTGAAGGAAGCGGCGGAAAAGGCCAAGATCGAGCTGTCGAGCACGCAGCAGACCGAAATCAACCTGCCCTTCATCACCGCTCGCATGGAAGGCGGCAGCACCACTCCGCTGCATCTTGTGGAGACCCTGTCCCGCTCGCAGCTGGAAAAGCTGGTCGACGGATTGATCCAGCGCACGCTCGAACCTTGCAAGAAGGCGCTGGCCGATGCCGGCATCGACAAGGGCAGCGTGGACGAAGTTGTGCTAGTCGGCGGCATGACCCGCATGCCCAAGGTTCGTGAAGTGGTGGAAAGCTTCTTCGGCAAGAAGCCGCACACCGGCGTCAACCCGGATGAAGTCGTGGCGATGGGCGCGGCGATCCAGGCCGGCGTGCTGCAGGGCGACGTCAAGGACGTCCTGCTGCTCGACGTGACTCCGCTGTCGCTGGGCATCGAGACCCTGGGCGGCGTGTTCACCCGGATGATCGATCGCAACACCACGATCCCGACCAAGAAGGCGCAGGTCTACTCGACCGCCGATGACAACCAGCAGGCCGTGACGATTCGCGTGTTCCAGGGCGAACGCGAAATGGCGGCGGACAACAAGATGCTCGGCCAGTTCGACCTGGTCGGAATCCCGCCCGCACCGCGCGGCGTGCCGCAGATCGAAGTGACCTTCGACATCGATGCTAACGGCATCGTCAACGTGTCGGCCAAGGACAAGGGCACCGGCAAGGAGCAGCAGATCCGCATCCAGGCGTCGGGCGGCTTGTCCGACAACGACATCGAGCAGATGGTCCAGGACGCGGAAAAGTTCGCAGCCGAAGATAAGCAGCGGCGCGAAGTGGCCGAAGCCCGCAACAATGCCGACAGCCTTGTCCACGCGACCGAAAAGCAGCTTCAGGAACACGGCGACAAGATCGACGCGTCCCTGAAGAGCGAGATCGAAAGCGCCGTGGCCGACACCAAGACGGCGCTGGAAGGCGACGATGCCGAGACGATCAAGTCCAAGGCCCAGTCGCTGAGCGAAGTCGCGATGAAGCTGGGCCAGGCGCTTTACCAGACGGAGCAGGCCCAGACCGAAGCCGCTGCGGGCCCGGGCGCCGGCACTTCCGGCCCGGGCACGTCCGCTCCGGAAGGCGATGACGTGGTCGACGCCGAGTTCTCCGAAGTGGACGACGAGAACAAGGGCTGATTGTCCTGATGAAAGACCCGGCCGCCACCGGTGCCTCGTGCGCCGGTGGCGGATCGGTTTAGGGGCGGGGACATCATGGCTGCGACTGAAATCGACTATTACGAACTGCTTGGCGTCGAACGGGGTGCCGATGGCGCGACGATCAAGTCCGCTTATCGCAAGTTGGCGATGCAGTATCATCCCGATCGCAATCCCGGGGACAAGGAGAGCGAGGCGCGCTTCAAATCGATCAGCGCGGCTTACGACTGTCTCAAGGACCCGCAAAAACGCGCTGCTTATGACCGGTACGGCCACGCGGCCTTCCAGCAGGGCGGTGGCCCGGCCGATTTCGGCGACATCGGCGATATCTTTGAAACAATCTTCGGCAATGCCTTCACGGGCGGGCGGACGAACGCCCGGCGCGGCGCCGATCTGCGGTATGACCTTGAGATCAGCCTAGAAGATGCGTTCCATGGCAAGAAGACCGAAATAGAAGTCGAAGTGTCCGCCTCTTGCGAACCGTGCGGCGGTTCGGGCGCGGAGCCGGGCACCTCCCGGCGCACCTGCAACTTGTGCCGCGGCCACGGCAAGGTCCGCGCGCAGCAAGGCTTCTTCGTGATCGAGAAGGCGTGTCCCAACTGCCACGGGCGCGGCGAAGTGCTGGAAAAACCCTGCGGCGGCTGCCGCGGGGAAGGACGGGTCGACAAGCCCCAGCAGCTGGAGATCGACATCCCGCCTGGCGTCGACAACGGCACCCGCATCCGGCTGGCCGGAAAGGGCGAGGCCGGGCCGTTCGGTGCACCTCCGGGCGATCTCTACATCTTCCTGCACGTTGCTCCGCACCGCTTGTTCCAGCGGGAAGGGACGACGCTGGTCACCCGCTGCCCGATCAGCTTCACCACTGCCGCGCTTGGCGGGGCGATGGAGATTCCGGGTGTCGACAGCGAACGGATCACCATCGACATTCCTTCGGGTATCCAGTCGGGTAAGCAGCTGCGCCGTCGCGGCGCGGGCATGCCGGTACTGCAGGGCCGGGGACGCGGGGACATGGTGGTGGAGATTCACGTCGAAACCCCCACCAAGCTCAGCGGCCGCCAGAAGGAATTGCTGCGCGAATTCCAGGAAACGGAAACCGGGGAAGAATGTCCGGAAAGCGCCGGGTTTTTCGCCAAGCTCAAGGGCTTCTGGCACGATCTGAAAGATTGATCGGCAGGGGTGCTTGCGTTCCCCTTCCGTTCTGATAATCGGTCGGTATGGTCAAGACAAAGCGCCGTTATGTCTGCCAGTCGTGCGGCAGCGTCTCCCACCGCTGGCAGGGCCAGTGCGGCGATTGTTCGGAATGGAACACGCTGACGGAAGACGCGCCGGCGACGGTGTTTTCGCAGAAGCATGATCTGTCCAGCGGCGGGCGCGCGGTCCAGTTCGTGGCGCTGGACGTTCCGGGGGAACGGCTGGAACGACGCAGCACCGGTCTTGCGGAATTCGACCGCGCGCTCGGCGGCGGCCTCGTTCCCGGCTCCGCGATCCTGATGGGGGGCGATCCGGGGATCGGCAAGTCCACCCTGCTGCTGCAGACCGCCGCGCGAGTCGCGGAAAAAGGGCAGGACGTCGTCTACATCAGCGGGGAAGAAGCCGCGGGGCAGGTGCGGATGCGCGCGGCCCGCCTGGGCTATGCCAACGCCCCGATCCGCCTCGCCTCGGCCACATCCGTGCGCGATATCCTCACCACCCTGGGCGGGATGGACCCGCCTTCGCTGCTGGTGATCGATTCGATCCAGACGATGCATTCCGACACGATCGAAGGCGCGCCGGGCACCGTAAGCCAGGTGCGCGGCTGCGCGTTCGAACTGATCCGCTATGCCAAGGAAAACGGCGTTGCGCTCGTGCTGGTGGGGCACGTGACCAAGGATGGCACCATCGCCGGTCCGCGCGTGTTGGAACACATGGTCGACGTGGTGATGAGCTTCGAAGGGGAGCGCAGCCATCAGTACCGCATCCTCCGCGCGCTGAAGAACCGCTTTGGCGCGGTGGACGAAATCGGCGTGTTCGCGATGGTCGAACAAGGGCTGGAGGAAGTGTCCAACCCCTCGATGCTGTTCCTGTCCGGCCGTGATGAGCCGATTGCCGGCAGCGCGGTGTTCCCCGCGCTGGAAGGCACGCGCCCTGTGCTGATCGAGATCCAGGCGCTGATCGTCCGCTTGCAAAGCGGGGCCACCCCGCGCCGGGCGGTGGTCGGCTGGGATAACGGGCGGCTGGCGATGCTGCTCGCGGTGCTGGAAGCGCGCTGCGGCCTCAACTTCTCCGCGGCGGAAGTCTATCTCAACGTCGCCGGCGGCTACCGCTTGTCGGACCCGGCCGCCGATCTGGCGGTGGCCGCCGCGCTGGTTTCCGCGCTGGCGGACAAGCCGCTGGCGTCCCGGTCCGCATGGTTCGGGGAGATATCGCTCGCCGGGGAAGTGCGCCCGGTTGCCCACGGCGGCTTGCGCCTGCGCGAAGCGGCAAAGCTGGGCTTCGAGCTGGGATTTGGTCCGGCCGAAGTCAGTGCGCCGTCCGGTATCCGCTACAATTCACTGTCGCGGCTGCCGAAGCTCGTTGACCATATCATGGCATCGGCATAGCCCTGCCGGCGTGACGGGTTTCGATATTCTGGTGCTGGTTGTCGTCGGAGGGGCGGCAGTGGGCGGCTTCCTGCGCGGCTTCGTCCAGGAAACGCTCTCGCTGATGGCGTGGGTGCTGGCGATCTTTGCGATCCGGCTGTTCCACACCGACCTCACCACGGTGCTTTACGATTACATCGATTCGCCTTCCGGCGCGACGATCCTTGCCTTCGTGCTGTTGCTGGGCGTGCCCTATGCAGCGATGAAGCTGATCGCGGGGTATGCCGGTCGCCGGTCCCGCAGGTCTGTCCTCGGCCCGGTAGACCGCGTGCTCGGCTTCGCGTTCGGCGCGCTGAAGGGCGTGGTGATCGTGGTGATGGTCTTCTCGCTGGTGGTGCTGGGCTTCGATCTCGTCTGGGGGCCCGGCGGGCGCCCGGACTGGATCACGCAGGCGCGAACCTACCGTGCGGTCAACGCCAGTTCCAACGCGATGGTTCAACTCGTCCGCGAACGGCAGCGCCGCTGGAAGGAAGAGGCCGAGGAAGCCGAAGAAGCCGAAACCGAGACTGAGGCCGAGGTCGCCGCGTGAGCGCGGAAAAACTCTACACGCCCGAATTGCTGGCCCTGACGCTCGAACTCGCGCAGCATCGGTTCGATGAAACCCTGCCGCTGCACGGGCAGGCCCGCTCCCAAAGCTGCGGCAGCACGCTGGCTATGGCCATACAAACCGACACTGCGGGCCTGATCGCGAGCTTCGGCATGAAGGTTCAGGCCTGCGCGATCGGGCAAGCTTCCGCGGCGATTTTCGCCCGCCATGCCTTGGGCAAGAACGCGCAGGAAACAGGCGAGGCGCTCCACGCGATCGAACGCTGGCTTGCCGGGGAAGGGGCGCTGCCGGCTTGGCCCGATTTCGCGATGCTGAAACCAGCCGGTGCCTATCCGGGCCGCCACGGGGCGATCCTGTTGCCGTGGCGCGCGGCGGCCGATGCCCTTTCCACGCCGCCTACTGCCCGCTAGTCCCCGGGACAGGGGAGGATACACCATTATGGCCAGCACAGCCCAGCCCGTGGCCCACCGGCCCAGCGCGTCCGACATCCGGCTCGTGATCGCGGCATCGTCGGCCGGGACGGTGTTCGAGTGGTACGATTTTTTCATCTACGGCACGCTTGCCGCGCTGATCGGCAACGCGTTCTTCCCGGCGGACAACGAAACGCTGCAATTGCTGCTCGTCTGGGCCGGATTTGCCGTCGGGTTCGGCTTCCGCCCGCTCGGCGCAATCCTGTTTGGCTTTCTGGGGGACAAGCTGGGGCGCAAGTACACCTTCCTCGTCACCGTCACCCTCATGGGTGTCGCGACGGCGGGCGTGGGCCTTGTACCCAGCGCTGCCTCTATCGGACTGGTGGCACCCGTGATCGTGATCCTGCTGCGCATTGCGCAGGGCCTTGCGCTTGGCGGCGAATACGGCGGGGCGGCGATATACGTTTCCGAACATGCCCCGCCCGACAAGCGGGGGTTCTACTCCAGCTTTATCCAGGCGAGCGTCGTCGGCGGATTTGTGCTGTCGATTGCGGTGGTGCTCGCCTGCCGATCGGTGATCCCGGCGGAGGAATTCGTCGCCTGGGGCTGGCGCGTGCCGTTCCTGCTGAGCATCGTCCTGCTCGGCGTGTCGCTGTGGATGCGGCTCAAGCTGTCGGAAAGCCCGGTGTTCCAGGCCATGAAGGAAGCCGGGGAAACGGCGAAGAACCCGTTTGTCGAAAGCTTCACTTATCCCGGCAACAAGAAGCGGATCTTCGTCGCCTTGTTCGGTGTCACCGCCGGGCTGACGACACTGTGGTACACCGCGTTCTTCTCCAGCCTGTCGTTCCTCAAGGGTCCGATGCGGGTGGACGACACGACGGCCGAGATCATCCTCGGTGTCGCGGGATTGATCGCAATGGCGTTCTATATCCTGTGGGGCCGGATTTCCGACCGGATCGGCCGCAAGAAGCCGATCGTCTGGGGCAACGCGCTGGCGCTGGTCCTGCTGTTCCCGCTGTTCTGGATGATCGGCAGCTTCGCCAATCCGGGGTTGCAGGAAGCTGCGCGGAACGCGCCGGTTACCGTGACCGGGCCGGATTGCCGGTATGATCCGTTCGCCAGCGCGCAGACCACCCGCTGCGGCAAGCTGCTGGAAGATCTGACCGCAGCCGGGGTGCCCTATACCTTGTCCGAAGGCGGGGCGCTGGCGGTCAACATCGGATCCGATCCCCTCCCGCTCGATAGCTGGAACTGGAACGATGCCGCCGCGCGCCGGGGCCAGCTGGAACAGGCGCTGACGGGTGCAGGATACTCCTTCGCCGACGTCACTCCCTCGCTGCCGCGCATCCTCGGGATCGTTGCTGCCCTGCTAGGCCTCGGCATGCTGTCGGCGATGAACTACGGCACCGTCGCGGCGCTGCTGACCGAGATGTTCCCGCCGAAGATCCGCTACAGTTCCATGTCCATTCCCTATCACATAGGCGCAGGTTATCTCGGCGGGTTCCTGCCGCTGATTTCCAGCTACATCGTCGCCCGCAGCGGCAACGCTTACGCGGGGCTCTGGTACACGTGGGTGATCGTCGCCATCGCGCTGCTGGTCAGCGCCTGGGGCCTTGCCGGGGGGCCGCCACGGGAGTTCGCCGCGAAGGATGTTGACGATGCACCGGCCTGACGCACCGCCTCCCACGCTGCGGCTGCGGATCGACGAAGAGGCGCTTGCAAGCAACTGGCGTACGCTTGATCGCCTGTCCGGCTCTGCCCGTGCCGGCGCGGCGGTGAAGGCCGATGCCTATGGCCTCTCGGCGGCAAAGGTTATCCCGGTTCTGCGCGACGCGGGCGCGAACGACTTCTTCGTGGCCCATTGGGGCGAGGTGGGCGAGTTGCTGGACCACGTTCCCGCAAGCCGGATCTCGGTCCTTCACGGACCCGCAAATGCGCAGGATTCGGCCTACGCCCGCGCCCTCGGCGTTCGGCCGGTCATCAACAGCCTGCACCAGGCAAAGGTCTGGATCGAGTGTGGCGGCGGCCCGTGCGACCTGATGATCGACACCGGGATGAACCGCCTCGGCGTGCGACCGGAGGAACTGGGCGACCCGCTGGCAGGCCGGCTGGAAATCGAAACCGCGCTGTCGCATCTTGCTTCGGCGGATGAGGACAGCGCGCTCAACCCCCTCCAGCTTTCCCGTGCCACGCAGGCCTTCGCCGCCGTCTCTGCAAAGGAGCGCAGCCTCGCCAACAGCGCCGGTATCGCGCTGGGCAAGGATTACGCGTTTGACCTCACCCGGCCAGGCCTTGCGCTGTACGGCGGGGTGCCGCGCGGCGAACTGGCGGGAAGTATCCGCCAGGTGGTCACGCCCGAAGCGGCCATCCTGCAAGTGCGCACCGTGCAACCGGGAGAGACGATCGGTTACAACGCCACCTTCACCGCCGACCGGCCCGTGCGCGCCGGGATCGTCTCGATCGGGTATGCCGACGGGTTCCTGCGGTGCTGGTCGGGCAAGGGCGTGCTGCGGGCAGGGGAAGCGGACTTGCCGCTGCTTGGCCGCGTGTCGATGGACATGGCCGTTATCGATCTCTCTCAGGCGCCGCACCTGCGGGAAGGAGATTGGGTGGAAATCCCTTGGCATCTGCCGGAAGCAGCCGCGCGCAGCGGACTGTCCCAGTATGAACTGCTGACCACGCTTGGCCACAGGTTTTCCCGTTAGGCACACTCAAGCCGTGTGGAATTTCAGGCGAGGGACGTCGCCGTCCACAGGTATCTTCATTGCACCGCACATGTTGCAGGTGCTAAGTACAATTTATTCGCAGGTGGAGGAACGCCGATGGCCGATAAGGACGAAGCGGGGCAGAACCCCGTCATCATCAAGAAATACGCCAACCGGCGGCTCTACAACACCCAGAGCTCCAGCTACATCACGCTGGACGATCTCGCGCGGATGACGCGCAACGGAGTCGATTTTCAGGTGCTCGACGCCAAGAGCGGCACCGACATCACCCACGGCATCCTCACCCAGATCATCATGGAAGAGGAAGCAAGCGGGGAACAGATGCTGCCGATCAGCTTCCTGCGGCAGCTTATCTCGATGTACGGCAACTCGATGCAGTCGCTGATCCCGCACTACCTCGAAGCCTCGATGGACAACTTCCGGGCCAACCAGAAGAAGATGCAGGACAGCATCCGCGCCAGCATGGGAACCGAAACGGTCGCCAAGCTGACGGAAACCAACATGGCGATGTTCAACGCCGCGGCGCAGGCCTTCATTCCGGGCCAGAACCGGGTGGCCGAACCGAAGTCGGACACGTCGGAGCCGCAGATGCAGTATGAAATCGACGCACTGCGCGCACAAATGGCGGAAATGCAGAAAAAGCTGGATAAGCTTGGCAAATAGCCCGCGCCGGGCCATCCGGCGCCCTTGCTCCTCCAGTTGATTCGAGATCTGCGCCGTGTCCAAGCCTGCCATTCGCCACGCCCTTTCCACCCGGCGCGAAGACGATTTCGCCGCCTGGTACCAGGAAGTGATCTCCGCTGCCGACATGGCGGAGGAATCCGGCGTGCGCGGCTGCATGGTGATCAAGCCATGGGGCTGGGGCATCTGGGAACGGATGCAGCGCCTGCTGGACGATCGGATCAAGGCGGCCGGCGTGCAGAATGCCTACTTCCCGCTGTTCATCCCGCTGAGCAATTTCGTGCGGGAGGCGGAGCACGTCGAAGGCTTTGCCAAGGAAATGGCGGTCGTCACCCATCACCGGCTGATTGCGGACGGCAAGGGCGGGCTGATCCCCGATCCCGAAGCCAAGCTGGAAGAACCGCTGATCGTGCGCCCGACCTCGGAAACGATCATCGGCGACGCGATGAGCCGCTGGGTCCAGAGCTGGCGCGACCTGCCGTTGCTGCTGAACCAGTGGGCCAACGTGGTGCGCTGGGAAATGCGAACGCGCATGTTCCTGCGAACCAGCGAATTCCTCTGGCAGGAAGGCCACACCGCGCACGAAAGCCGCGAAGACGCGAAGCGGGAAACGATGCGCGCGCTGGAGATGTACCGCGCGTTTGCGGAGGAAAACCTGTCGCTGCCGGTGATCGCGGGCGAAAAGCCCGAGAATGAGCGCTTCCCCGGAGCCCGGGAAACCTGGTCGATCGAGGCGATGATGCAGGACGGCAAGGCGCTGCAGGCGGGCACCTCTCACTACCTCGGCACGAGCTTTGCCGAAGCGGCGAACATCCGGTTCCAGGACCGCGAAGGCGGGCAGCAGCATTGCCACACCACTAGCTGGGGCTTGTCCACCCGCATGGTCGGCGGGATCATCATGACGCATGGCGATGATGACGGGCTGCGCGTGCCGCCCGCCGTCGCGCCGTTCCAGGTCGTGATCCTGCCGATGCTGCGGGACAATGACGGCGATGCGCCGCTGATCGCTTATTGCGAGCAACTGCGCGATGCCGTCGCTGGCACCTACGCGCTGGGCGAATCGGTGCGCGTGCTGCTTGACCTCAAGCCCGGCAAGGCCGCGGCCAAGCGGTGGGACTGGGTGCGCAAAGGCGCGCCGGTGATCATCGAAGTCGGCACGCGGGACATGGAAAACGGCAAGGTCAGCCTGCTGCGGCGGGACCGCTTGTGGGGTGAGGACGCCAAGCCTGCCTTTGCCACGCCTTTGCGGGATGAGGCGGCTTCGCAGATCCCCGGCTTGCTGCAGGACATCCAGACCAGCTTGTTCGAGGAAGCGCGCGCCCGGCGCGAAGCGAACATCGTGCGTGGGATCGACAGCTTCGAGAAGCTGGCCGACTTCTTCAGCGCCGACAAGCGCTACCCCGGCTGGGCGGAAGTCCAGTGGGCAAAGCCGACCGGCGCAGCGCTGGATTCAGTGGTCGAACGCCTCAAGGCGCTGAAGCTGACGTTCCGCAACGTGCCGATGGACGCAGCGCCCGTGGATGGCGCTTGCCTGTTCACCGGGGAGCCGGCGGTTGAACGGATCTACGTCGCCCGCGCCTATTGATCGTAAGGACTTGCCCCCGATGGTTTCAGCGGTAACAAGGAGCCATGCATAAGCTCCTGATATCGGCCGCGCTGCTTGCGGTCTCGTCCGCCGCCGCCGCGCAGACCACGCGGACCGCTTCGGCTCCGCCTGCCGCTGCCGGGGCTGCATCCGTTGCAGCCGCAAGCGTTTCCGAACAGCGCCTGCGGCAGGACGTGGAAACGCTCGTTTCCTTCGGGACGCGGCATACCTTGTCGGAACAGGATAACCCGCGCCGCGGGATCGGCGCGGCGTGGACCTGGGGCGAGAACGAGTTCCGCAAGATCAGCCAGGAATGCGGCAACTGCCTGGAAGTGGTGCTGCCGGAAACCACCGTGTCCGGGGACCGCATTCCCGAACCTGTCCGCCTGATCGATGTGGTCGCAATCCAGCGCGGCACGGAACGGCCGAACGAAGTCGTGATCGTTCAGGGCCACATCGATAGCCGCGCTTCGGACGTAATGGACGCCGTCAGCGATGCGCCGGGCGCGAACGACGACGCCTCCGGCACCGCGCTGGCGGTTGAGGCGGCCCGGGTGCTGAGCAAGAACACCTATCCCTCGACCATCGTCTACGCCCTGCTGACCGGGGAAGAGCAGGGGCTCTACGGCGGGAAGCTGCTGGCAAATTATGCGAAGCAGCAAGGCTGGACAGTCAAGGCAGTGCTCAACAACGATATCGTCGGCGGATCGTGCGGGTCGGACGGTTTCTGCGATGCGCAGAATGTCCGCGTGTTTTCCGAAGGCCCGCGGGCCGATGCCGGGGACAAGGACAGGGCCGCGATGCGGCGCAACGGGGGTGAGAACGACAGTCCCGGCCGCAACTTGTCCCGCTACATCGCCGGGCTCGCCGCGCAGGAAGCCGGCGCGCTGGACGTGCGGCAGATCTGGCGCACGGACCGCATGGGACGCGGCGGGGACCAGATTCCGTTCCTCGAACACGGCTTCCCCGCCGTCCGCTTCACCGTTGCGGTGGAGGACTACGAACACCAGCACCAGGACCTGCGGGTGGAGGACGGCGTCACCTACGGCGATACGATCGAGGAAATGGACTTCCCGTACCTGGCCAACGTCACGCGGCTGAACGTGCGGGCGCTCGACGCGCTGGCCCGCGCGCCGCTGCCGCCTTCGCCGGTGGCCGAAGCCGCGGTGCAGACCTTCACCGATATCCGGTGGGACCCGGTGCCCGGCGCGGCGCGCTACAACGTCTGGCGCCGCCGGACCGACCAGCCCGCCTGGGAAGCCGAGCCCATCGCCCGAACGGATCAGGCCGCGCTGCGGCTGGAAGGCCTGCGCGGGGACGACTGGATTCTCGGCGTCAGCTCGGTATCGGCACAGGGGGCGGAAAGTCCGGTTGCCAGCGCTGTGCCGGGCGGCGGCTTCCACCCGCTGGAAAAGCGCTGACACCTCGCCCATATAAGGGGCATGGCTGATAAGCACTCCCGCGGTCTTCCGACGAAGGCCGAGATACTCGAATTCATCCAGGGCTCCGATACGCCCGCAGGCAAGCGTGAAATCGCAAAGGCCTTCGGGCTGAAGGGTCAGGAAAAGATCGCCCTGAAGCACGTGCTGAAGGACATGGCCGAAGAAGGCCTGATCGACGGCAAGCGTACTGCCTATCACCGCATGGGCGGCGTGCCGAAGGTCACTGTACTGCGCGTGGTCGATATCGAGGATGGAGAGGCAATCGCCATCCCCGACACCTGGTCGCCGGATGACGCTACCCCGCCGCCGCGCCTGCGGCTGGTCGAACACAAGAAAAGCCCAGCGCTGCGCAAGGGCGACCGCGTGCTTGCGCGGACGGAAGAAACCGGCAGCGGCTGGCGGGCCCACCCGATGAAGAAACTCCCCAACCGCCTGGAAGCGATGCTGGGTGTGGTGGAATTCGACGGTTCGGGCAAGCCGTGGCTCGCCCCGGTGGACAAGCGAGTGCGCGATTCCAGCGCGATTGCCGATCTCGGCGGCGCGGAAGCTGGCCAGCTCGTGCTTGCGGAACCGGTGGGCAAGTCGCCCCGCGCCGGCGTGAAGGTCACGGAAGTGCTCGGCGATCCGCTCGCCCCCAAGTCCTACAGCCTGATCGCAATCCACAAGTTCGGCATCCCGCACACCTTCCAGCCCGAAACGCTGGAGGAAGCCGAAACCGCCGCCAAACTGCCGCTGAGCGAAGACCGCCGAGAGGACCTGCGCGCGCTGCCGATCGTCGCGATCGACCCGGCCGACGCGCGCGATCACGATGACGCGATCTGGGCCGAACCGGATGGTGAGGGCGGCTTCAACGCCATCGTCGCGATTGCCGACGTATCGTTCTACGTCCGCCCCGGCGGCGATCTGGACCGCGAGGCCCGCAAGCGCGGCAACTCGGTCTATTTCCCGGATCGTGTCGTGCCGATGCTGCCCGAAGTGCTGAGCGCGAACGTCTGCTCCCTGCGCGAAGGCGAGGACCGCGCCTCCATGGTCTGCCACATGCGGATTTCCCCGCAAGGGAAGGTGAGCGACTGGCGCTTCACTCGCGCGCTTGTCCGGATTTCCGAAGTCATCGCCTATGAAGACGCGCAAGCCCGGATCGATAGCGGCGAGGCGGCGGAAAACCTCCAGAACCTCTGGGCCGCGTGGAAGCTGCTGTACCAGGCGCGCGAGAACCGCGATCCGCTGGAACTGGAACTGCCCGAACGTCGCGTCATGCTGGACGAGGAAGGCCGCATCACCGAAGTCGCGGTACGCGAACGGCTCGATGCCCACCGCGTGGTCGAGGATTTCATGATCGCCGCCAACGTCGCCGCGGCCAAAGCGCTGGAAAGCAAAGTCGCCCCGGTCGTCTACCGCGTTCACGAGACGCCGAGCCGGGAGAAGCTGATCGCGCTCAAGGACTACCTTGAAACGTTCGGCCGCAAGCTGGCGCTGGGGCAAGTCATCACGCCCAGCTTGTTCAACCGGATGATCAAGGACGTGTCCGATCCGGCCGAAAAGGCGCTGGTGATGGAAGCCGTGCTGCGCAGTCAGACGCAGGCCTATTACGGTCCGCAGAACGCCGGCCACTTCGGCCTCGCGCTCGGCAGCTATGCCCATTTCACGTCCCCGATCCGGCGGTACGCCGACTTGCTGATCCACCGCGCGCTGGTGGACGCGTTCGATCTTGAACAACCGAAGCCCAAGGACCGTCTGCCGGCATCCTCCGGCTTGTCGGAAAAGGACCGGGCGGACTTGTCCAAGGTCAGCGACGCGATCAGCGTGACCGAACGGCGCGCGATGGAGGCGGAACGCGATACCATCGATCGCTACGTCGCGGCCTGGCTCTCCGCCCGTGTGGGCGAGGTCTTCCCCACCCGGATCACCGGCGTGCAGAGCTTCGGCTTCTTCGCCACCATTGTCGGCCTCGGCGGGGACGGGCTGGTCCCGGTCTCCACGCTCGGCAACGATTACTTCCGCTATGACGAGGCCGCCCGCGCCCTGGTTGGCGAAAATACGGGCGAGCGGTTCGGTCAGGGCGATATGCTGGAATTGCGGCTGGCGGAAGCCAACCCGCTGACCGGGGCGCTGAAGTTTGAGCTTCCGGACAACGAAGGCGCGGTCGAACCGCGCGGCCGGCGACCGGAAACGAAGAAACGGCGCAGCGACGGGAAACCTGCGGGCAAAAAGCCGCTGCAAGGCAAGCGCGGCCGCCCCGGCAACATCCGGCACCAGGGCCGCAAGCGCTAGACGTTCAGCTCAGCCGGTCGATCTCATCCTCGGTCAAGCCGCCGGGGATCAGGAAGACCGGGCAGGGCAGGTTCCCGGCATGGGCGGAGAAGTGCGTCACCAGCGGGCCGGGGTTGCCCCCGCTGGCCGCGCCGAGCACCAGGGCTGCGACTTCCGGGTGTTCGGCGAGATAGTCCCGAATCACCGCTTCCCCGTCGCCGACCCGTACGGCGATCTGCGGCATTCGGCCCATTTCGCTCATCAGCGCACCCGCGGCGCTGGTGGCGAGCACTTCGGCCCGGTCGCGGGCTTCGGCCTCGATCGTGGCCTGCACGCCGGCAAAGGCATTGAAATCCTGACGGGGGACGAGTGCCACGATGTGAACCGCGCCGCCGGTATCGGCTGCGCGCCGCGCGGCAAAGCGCAGCGCGACCAGTGCTTCAGCCGTTTCGTCGACCACGACCAGATAGACGCGCATCGTTCTACTCCCCCTGCCGCGCGGTATCCGACGAATGGACAAAACGCGCAAGGCACCTTGCCCGGGGGCGGTAAATTGGCCACAGACCGATCAAGGGAAATTCGCCAGACAGGACACGCGCACTCACCATGCCCATTGCCATCAAGATGCCCGCCCTTTCCCCGACCATGGAGGAGGGAACGCTCGCCAAATGGCTGGTCAAGGTCGGCGATACGGTTTCCGCCGGCGACATCATGGCGGAAATCGAAACCGACAAGGCGACGATGGAATTCGAAGCGGTCGATGAAGGCGTGATCGCCGACATCGCCGTGCCGGAAGGCAGCGAAGGCGTGAAAGTGGGCACCGTGATCGCCACCCTTGCCGAAGAAGGGGAAGATCCGGCTTCGGTGAAACCGGCCAGCGCAGACGCGGCCCCCGCGCCTGCACCGAAAGACGAGCCGAGCGCCCAGGCTGCAACGCTGACCGCCGCTTCCGCTCCTGCGCCAAGCTCAAGCCCGGCCCCGGCAGCATCGGGAGACCGTGTAATCGCGTCCCCGCTGGCCAAGCGGATCGCCGCACAAAAGGGCCTCGACCTTTCGAGCGTGAAGGGCAGCGGCCCCAACGGGCGGATCGTCAAGGCTGACGTAGAAGGCGCGCAGGCGACCGCCGCTCCGGCAGCCGCAGCGCCCGCTCCGGCTCCTTCCGCAGCACCGGCAGCCGCGCCCGTTCAGGCGCAGGACTTCGGCATTCCGCACGAAGTCGAAAAGCTGTCCGGCATGCGCAAGACGATTGCGCGGCGCCTTACCGAGTCCAAGCAGCAAGTGCCGCACATCTACCTCACGGTCGATATCCGGCTGGACGCGCTGCTCAAGTTGCGGAGCGATCTCAACAAGGCTCTGGAAGCGCAAGGGGTCAAGCTGTCGGTCAACGACATGCTGATCAAGGCGTTGGCCAAGGCACTGGTCGCCGTGCCGCAGTGCAACGTCCAGTTCGCGGGCGACCAGCTGCTGAAGTTCAGCCGCGCCGACATCTCGGTTGCGGTGTCGATCGAAGGCGGCCTGATTACGCCGATCGTGGCGGACGCCGGAGCGAAGGCCATCTCCGCCATCTCCACCGAGATGAAGGACCTTGCCACCCGGGCCCGCGAAGGCAAGCTGCAGCCGTCCGAATATCAGGGCGGCACCGCCAGCTTGTCGAACATGGGCATGTTCGGGATCAAGCAGTTCGAAGCGGTGATCAACCCGCCGCAGGCGATGATCATGGCAATCGGCGCGGGCGAAAAGCGTCCCTACGTGGTCGATGACGCACTGCAGATCGCTACGGTGATGAGCGCAACCGGCAGCTTCGATCACCGCGCAATCGACGGCGCCGATGGGGCGCAGCTGATGAAGGTATTCAAGGAGCTGTGCGAAAATCCGCTGGGGCTGGTGGCCTGAAGGCTGTCCTACCGCCCCGGTTCGTGCCTCGCTGCGCCTGATGAGCTTCCAACCCCGCCAGACCGAGTCGTATCTTCGTGTGCGGCACCGGACTGGGCGGAGTGCGGCGCACGTTTATGTCACCGGGGCGAAAGAACATTTTAATTTCCTGGTGGCACGATTCCGTCACTCAGCCGACGCTAACCGGTTGATCGGAAATGAGAATATCAGAATGACACGAGCAGGGGCGAGTGTCAGTTATGTCAACCTCAGAAGCGGGGGAAACTGCCGATGACCGAAAAAAGGGATCCCGCAATTCGCGTCACGGCCATGCCGGCCGACGCGAACGCCTATGGCGATATCTTCGGTGGTTGGTTGATGAGCCTGATGGATTCCGGTGCGGGCCTCGTCGCGGCGCGGCGCTCCACGGGCAGGGCTGTCACCGTGGCCATGGACGGGATGCAATTCCACGAGCCGGTGAAGGTGGGCGATGAAGTTTCGGTCTATTGTGAGATCGAGAAAGTCGGCCGCACCAGCATGACCATCGCGGTCGAGGCGTGGCGCCGGCCGCGTGAAGGCGAAGAAGCGGCCAAGGTGACGCAGGCCGTGTTCACTTTCGTCGCGATTGATGAAAACGGGCGGCCCCGCGATGTTGGGCCGGGTTGAAGCTTAGGAGCAGGCAAGTGGCAGACAGCTATGACGTGATCGTTCTCGGTTCCGGCCCCGGCGGATATGTCGCGGCGATCCGCTGCGCGCAGCTGGGCCTCAAGACCGCGATTGTTGAGCGGGAACTGCTCGGCGGCATTTGCCTCAACTGGGGCTGCATCCCAACCAAGGCGCTCCTCCGTTCAGGCGAGGTGTTCCACCTGATGAAGCACGCCAAGGATTATGGCTTGGCCGCCAAGGAGATAGAGGCCGATCTTGATGCGGTCGTGAAGCGCAGCCGCGGCGTGGCGAAGCAGCTTAACAGCGGCGTCACCGGGCTGATGAAGAAGAACAAGATTGCCGTCCACATGGGCACCGGATCGCTCAAGGACGCCACCACGCTGGAAGTGAAAGGCGAAAAGGGTACCGAGACCCTGAAAGCCAAGCACATCATCGTCGCCACCGGCGCGCGGGCGCGGGATCTCCCCTTTGCCCCGGCGGACGGCAAGCGGGTGTGGACCTATCGCCACGCGATGACCCCGTCCGAAATGCCCAGCAAGTTGCTGGTGATCGGATCGGGCGCCATCGGGATCGAGTTCGCCAGCTTCTACAATGACATGGGCGCGGAAGTTACCGTGGTTGAGATGCTCGACCGCATCGTTCCGGTGGAAGACAAGGACGTCTCCGCCGCGCTCGAAAAGTCGCTCACCAGGCAAGGCATGAAGATCCTGACCGGCGCTTCGCTGGAAAGCATGGACGTGAAGGCCAGCGGCGTCTCCCCCAAGATCAAGGGCAAGGACGGCAAGGTCGTGGCTAGCGATTACAGCCACGTGATCGTGGCCATCGGGATCCAGCCGAACACGGAAAACGTCGGCCTTGAAAAGCTGGGCGTGAAGCTGGACCGCGGGTTTATCCAGATCGATAATTACGGGCGCACCGGCGTCAAGGGGCTGTGGGCCATCGGCGACTGCGTGCCGGGGCCGTGGCTGGCGCATAAGGCCAGCCACGAAGGCGTGACCGCGGCCGAATCGATCGCGCAGGAGCTGGGCAACAAGGACGTGCACCCGCACCCGCTCGACCGGCAGAACATTCCGGGCTGCACATACTGCCACCCGCAGATCGCCAGCGTCGGGATGACGGAAGCGAGAGCAAAGGAAAGCGGCTACGACGTGAAGGTCGGCACCTTCCCGTTCATCGGCAACGGCAAGGCGATCGCACTGGGGGAGCCGGAAGGCTTCATCAAGACCGTGTTCGACGCGAAGACCGGCGAATTGCTCGGCGCGCACATGATCGGTCCGGAAGTGACCGAATTGATCCAGGGCTACGTCGTCGGCAAGACGCTGGAAACCACTGAGGCGGAACTGATGAACACCATCTTCGCCCACCCCACGTTGTCGGAAGCGATGCACGAAAGCGTGCTCGCCGCCCACGGCCGGGTAATTCATATCTAGGACCGGGAAATCTTGTCGTTGTCCGCGCGTTGCCTCTTCAAAGGAGAAAACGCGTGGCCAACGACAAGCCGATCGACCTCGATAGCGACAACGAAAGCGAGAACAGCGTCCTCTACAACGCGACTCGCAAGCAATCCTCCGTCAGCCCGGAAGACTATCCCAAAGCCGTCAGACAGGACCGCGCCGGCATCGCCCTGCCTGACAAGAAAATGCCAGACAAGAAAGTCGCCAAGACAAGCGGAAAGATCGATCCCGGCCCGATCCGGGATAGCAAATGATGGCGGACAGGGTGGGATTCGAACCCACGGTGGGCTTGCACCCACGGCGGTTTTCAAGACCGCTGCCTTAAACCACTCGGCCACCTGTCCGTGGCATGTCGGCTAGCGCCGAAACACAGTCTTGTCACCACGTGACTCACTCCGCTTGTCAGGATAGGAAAAGACAGGCGCCAAAGGGCGTGCAGGGGAGGGGCCATGACCATCCATCAGATGGTCTCCGGCAACCCGCAGTTATTGGAGCCGTTCAGCGGACTAGGAGAGGGTCTGAACATGACAGGGATTGTGAAAAGCGTTGCATTGGCCGTGGGGGCGCTGACTGCGCTTGGGCTTGCCAGCCCGGCGGCTGCGCAATTCAGTGGCGGCACCTGCGCTCCGGAAGCGCTGCAGGCCGTGACCGACAAGTTTTTGGAAGCCCAGCGAACCGGCGACACGACCCTTCTGCCGCTTGGCGAATGGCTCGATTACAACGAGAACAACAGGCCTGCATCGATGCTCAGCGGTATCCTGCGCAAGCCGCAGACTATCGACTGGTATCGGGTTCACTACGACACCACCGCCTGCCGCAGCTTCATTGAGATGATCGTTACCAACCCCGATCATCCGTACGTTTTGGCTACTCAACTGGATGTGCGCGGCACCAGCGTAGGCCGGATCAACACCATCATCACAGACAAGGGTGACTGGCTGTTCGATGCCGCCAAGACGCTGGAATATACCAAGGCCGAAAACTGGGAACCTATCCCGGAAGCGCAGCGCAACACGCGCAAGGAACTGATCGCAGCCGCCGACGCGTACCTGGACCTGTTCAGCGACAAGACCGTACAGGTGCCTTGGGGAACGCCCTGCGCCCGGCTGGAAGGCAGCGCCTACACCGCCAAGGGAACGGCTCAGGACTCTTGCAACGTCGGGGTACCGGAAAACGTGGAGATGGCTGATCGCTCCTACGTCGTAGATCCGGAGCTCGGAAGCGTTGGCGTTTTTCTGAAGATGGGCGAGAATGCCCGGCCGGACAGCCACTTGTTCCGGATTGAAAACGGGAAGATCCGCTATATCCACACAGTCACCAATTGCGGTGACCAGGATAACTGCGGCTTCTCGCCCTTTGCCGAGATGCTGCAGCGCAACCCAGACATTCACCCCAGGGTGGGAGGGTGAGTCGGTCAATTCCGGCGCGCTGACCCTTCCATTCGCCGCATGGGTGCGGTTGAGGGATTTTCAGCGCGTTCACGGCATGCAAGGGTGGGGAATGCGATTTCGTTTCCCTATCCTTGCCCGCCTCTTGTCTGCTGCCGTCGCTCTCTCCGTCGCGAACACGCCGGTTTCCGCGCAACGGGCACCCTTCAGCACCTATCTTGAGCAAGTCGCCGCGAAGGCCCGCAGCGAGGGTGTGAGCGAGAGTACGATCGAGCGCATGCTCTCCGGCCTGACTCCCAATGAGCGGGTCATGGCGCTCGACAGCGACAATGCTCCGTCGACGGGATCGAACCGCGGCTTCCCGCCGATGGCCCCCTATCTCGAAACGCACAACACGGCGTCCCGGATTGCGGCTGGTCGGCGCATGTACAATCAAGTTCAGCCGCTCGCCGCCGAAGTGCAGCGCCGGTACGGCGTTCCGCCGGAAGTCCTTCTGGCGATCTGGGGTCACGAGACCAACTACGGCTCCTACAAGGGCAACTTCGACCTTGCTCGCTCCCTCGCGACGCTGGCTTGGGAGGGGCGGCGCCGCGAATTGTTTGAGCGGGAGTTGATCGATCTGCTGAAAATCGCCGATCGGGGTGTCCCGCGTTCTCAACTGGTCGGCAGTTGGGCAGGCGCATTCGGCAATCCGCAGTTCCTGCCCAGCGTCTATCTGCGGCTGGCCGTGGACGGCGATGGCGACGGCGCGGCCGACATCTGGAACAGTGAGGCCGATACGCTGAACTCGATTGCGAATTATTTCCGGGATGCCGGATGGCGCCCCGGCCAGCCGTGGGCTGTGCGCGCGTATGTTCCCAACAGCGTGAACCGTGCTGCACTGGAATCCAGCGTGAACGCTCCGGTGTGCCCGCGCGTGCACGTGCGGCACAGCCGCTGGATGACCGTTCGCGAATGGAAGCAGCTTGGCGTGATCCCCCGGGCGCCCATTGCGGATGATGCCATGGTAGCGCTGTTTGAGCCGGACGGCCCGGCGGCTCCCGGATATCTGCTGACCCAGAACTACCGCGTGATCCTCGAGTACAACTGCTCGAACTACTACGCGATGAGCGTGGGACTGCTTTCGGACGAGATTGCGCGGTAAGCTGCAAGCTTTCTCGCCATCCTGCGAGGTGGAAGCTACAGTGGGGGCGAATCTGACAATGCGTATGAAGGCGCCGGAACTTGCGTTCCGGCGGTGGGGCCGGTGTGAAGAACTTCTCGCGATTTTACGTGGCCGCGGCGTTGTTGGCGGCAGCGGTTCCTGCAGGGTTGGGAGCAGCCACTCTGGGATCGCAACAGCCTCCTGTTCCCGACGATCTGCCGGTGGCGCTGCTTCGCGATCTCAGTTCCGGCCAGACCTTGTTCTCCAAGGAACCTGACCGCCGGTTCATTCCCGCCTCGGTGACAAAGGTGATGAGCGTCTACACGGCGTTCAGGTTGATGGACGAAGGAAAGATCGATCCGGCAAGGCAAGTCGTAATCACCAAGGAACTCGCAGACGCGTGGTCGGGCAAGGGTTCCAGCATGTTCCTGAAAGCGGGAGACAAGGTCAGCATGGGCCAGCTGCTGCTTGGGGTGACGACCGTTTCGGCAAATGATGGAGCCGTCGCGCTGGCGGTAAACTCCGTCGGCTCCATGGATCGCTGGCTCGATCTGATGAACGCCTACGCAGCGGACTTAGGCATGCGAGACAGCCACTTCGGGCGCCCCAATGGCTATCCCGATGGCGGCGAGACCTATACCTCCGCCAACGATCTGGCCCGATTGGCAAGAGCGCTCACGCAAGACTATCCCGGACTGTACCACCGGTACTTCGGAAACCACGGGATGACGTACAATAACATCACCCAGGCCAATCACGATCCGGTAACCGGCGTGGTGGAAGGGGCCGATGGAATGAAGACGGGCTGGACGCGGGAGGCAGGCTACACCTTCCTTGGCTCCGCTGAGCGGGGCGGCCGCCGGCTCGTGGTCGTCGTAGCAGGGGCCGACAACCATTACATCCGGGACCAGACGTCACGCGATTTGTTGCGCTGGGGGTTTGATGCCTTCGGCACGCGCGTGCTGCTTCCGAAGAACCAGAACGTGGGGCAGGCCGTGGTGCAGGAGGGCGCAAGCGAGCGGGTCGGATTGCTGGTCAAGGAAGAAGTCCGGGCGAGCGTTCCCACCGGCGCCTCGCTGGGGAATGTGACGTTGACGATGCGGTATCGCGGGCCAGTCGAAGCTCCGATCACGAAAGGTCAGGAGATTGGCACACTGCGCGTGGCCGTTGCCGGTGCGCAGCCCTACGATGTGCCGCTGCTCGCGGCGGAGAGCGTAACGGAAGCGGGGTTCTGGCAGCGTCTGCAGCGCGGAATTACCGGCCTGTTCTCGTGACGCGAGGTCGCTTTGTCGCGCTGGAAGGGGGAGAGGGAGCGGGAAAGTCCACTCAGGCCAGGATGCTTGTCCAAACGCTGTCGGACAAAGGTATGAAGGCTGTGCTGACCCGCGAGCCCGGCGGTACTCCGGGCGCGGAGGCGATACGATCGCTGCTGCTCGATCCGAATGGGGAAGGGTGGGGACCCGAAGCTGAGGCACTGCTGTTCGCCGCCGCGCGTTCCGACCACGTCGCGCGCTTGATCCAGCCGGCGCTCAGCGAAGGAAAGTGGGTGATAAGCGACCGCTTTCTCGATTCCAGCCGCGCCTACCAGGGAGGCCAGGGCGGGCTGGACGACGAAGCTGTAATGAGCCTTCACCGGATCGGATCTTCCGGGCTGCTGCCGGACATGACCGTTCTGATCGAGATCGATCCCGACGCAGCGGCCGAAAGGCTGGCGAAGCGCGATGCGGGTGCGACCGACCGGATCGGCGGCCGCGATGAGGCCTATCACCGGAAGGTGGCCGAAAACTTCCGCCGATTTGCCGCCGCCGAGCCGCATCGTTTTGTCGTCGTCTCCGGCGATGGAAGTCCGGAGAATGTCCACGATCGTATATGTCAGGCGTTGATGCCGCTGATAAGGCACGCTGCATGAGCTATAGCGGCCATGAGCAAGCGGCGCGCGAATGGCGCTCTGCGCTTTCAAGCCCGCGGATGCACCACGCGTGGTTGCTGACCGGCCGACGCGGGATTGGCAAGATGGGTTTCGCTCTGGAAGCCGCGCGCGAACTCGTCGGTATCACGAGCGAACTTCAGACCGAGAACCACCCGGACATTCTCGTCCTTTCGCACCTTCCTTCCTCCGCGGACGAGGAGAAGAAAAGGGAGCAGGGCAAGCCGTACCAGAAACGCCGGAACATCACGATCGATCAGGTCCGCGCTGTGCAGCAGCGTCTCGTAACCCGACCTACCTTGGGCAGCCATCGCGCGATCATCATCGATCCAGTCGACGATCTGGAGAGGAATGCCTCAAACGCGTTGCTGAAAAGTCTTGAAGAGCCGCCGGCCGGCACGTTCTTCCTGCTCATCTCGCACAACCCGGGCCGTTTGTTGCCGACGATCCGCTCCCGCTGCCGAACCTTGCGGTTTTCCCCGCTCGGTGCCGAACAGATCGACAGCGTTCTTCGGCAAAATGCGCCTCAGGCCGACGTTGCAAGCCGGCGCGCTGCGATCACAGCCTCTTCGGGTTCTGTCGGTGCGGCGCTGGACTTCGTCGAGCTCGATCTTGGACGTATACATCTGCTGATGGAAGAGATCGCGCGGGAAGGGGACCGGGACTTCGCGCGGCGCGGTGCTCTCGCGGATGTCATCGGCGCCCGACCGGATCGGGAGCGGCAGATGGCGGCGATGGAGCTGGCCCGTTCGGTGGTAGTCGGTACGATGGAAAGCACTCGTCACGACCGAATTCCGCTGTTGACGGAGACCTACGCTCGGATCAACCGCCTTGCCGCGCAGGCGCCTGTCTTCAATTTCGATGCCGGCCTGCTCGTGATGCAAATCGGGACCTTGCTCGCGTCACTCGCCGTGCCTAGGGAAACGCCCCATGGCTGAGCCCTTTTATCTGACGACCGCGATCCACTATCCCAACGGCAAACCCCACATCGGGCACGCCTATGAGACCATTGCTGCCGACGTGACAGCGCGCTTTCAGCGGCTTCGCGGCCGCGAAGTCCGGTTCCAGACCGGAACCGACGAGCACGGCCTGAAGATGGCGCAGAAGGCCCGCGACCTCGGGATCACTCCCCGAGAGCTGGCGGACGAAATGTCGGGCCACTTCAAAGCTTTGTTCGACATTCTGAACATTTCGTATGACCGGTTCTTCCGAACGAGCGAGGAAGCCCACCACCTCGCGAGCCAAGCCCTGTGGCAGGCGATGAAAGACAACGGCGATCTTTATCTCGATCGATACGAAGGGTGGTACTCGGTCCGGGACGAGGCCTACTATGACGAAAGCGAGCTGACCGACGGCGACGACGGCGAGAAGCTCTCTCCTCAGGGAACACCGGTCGAATGGACGGTGGAGGAAAGCTGGTTCTTCCGCCTGTCCGCTTACCAGGACAGGCTGCTCGCCCACTATTGCGAAAATCCGGATTTCATCCGACCTGACGGGCGGCGCAATGAAGTGGTGCGGTTTGTCGAAGGGGGATTACGCGATCTGTCGGTTTCCCGGACCACGCTCGACTGGGGTGTAAGAGTACCGGATTCCGAGAGCCACGTTATGTACGTCTGGGTCGATGCCTTGACGAATTACCTCACCGGTCTCGGATACCCGGAAAAGACGGAAGACTTCTCGAAGTTCTGGCCTGCAGACGTGCACCTGATCGGCAAGGACATCGTCCGCTTCCACGCGGTCTACTGGCCCGCCTTTCTCATGAGCGCGGGCATAGAGCTTCCCGAGCAGATATTCGGCCATGGCTTCCTGCTCAACCGAGGGCAGAAGGAAAGTAAGTCGCTGGGCAACGTCACCGATCCGGTCCAGCTCGCAGAGCGTTACGGCGTCGACGTACTGCGCTATTTCCTGCTGCGAGAGTTCACCTTTGGGCAGGATGGAAGCTATTCCGCCGAAGCCATCGTCAACCGGGCCAATTCGGAACTCGCCAACAGCTTCGGCAATCTTGCCCAGCGGGTGATGAGTTTCATCGCCAAGAATTGCGATGGGGTGGTTGCCGCTACAGAGCCACCGCAGGAAGCCGATGAAATCGTGCTCTGCAAGGTGCGCAAGGCGTGCGTGGAGGAACTGCCCGCTGCTTTCGAAAAGCTTGCCTTCACCGCAGGTCTTGAAGCCTGGATGCAGGCGGTATTCGCCTGCAACGCCTATGTGGACGAGCAGGCGCCATGGGCACTGCGCAAAACCGACCCGGAGCGGATGAAGCGGGTGCTCGCAACCTTGTGTAGCTGCATTCATGATCTGGCAGTTGCTGTCTCTCCAGTAATTCCGACTGCTTCCGCGCAAATCCTCGACTCTTTGTGCATTCCGGCGGACGAACGCGACTTCGGCTCGCTTGCGGAGGATCTCACCGCCGCGGCAATTCGGGTGAACAACCCGAAGCCGGTCTTTCCCCGGCTGGAATTGGCTGAGGAAGCGACTTGATGCTGATTGATAGCCACTGCCACCTTGAGTACGAAGGGTTGATCGAAGAGCAGCAAGCCGTGCTTGCTCGTGCGCGGGATGCGGGGGTGAAGGGATTCCTCAACATCTCCACCCGCCGGAGCGAGTGGGATCGGGTGATCGGCACCGCTGCCGACAATCCGGATGTTTGGGCCAGCGTCGGCATCCATCCCCATGAGGCTGACGGTCACGCGGATCTTGGCGAGGCGGCCCTGCTCAAAGCCTCGGAGCATCCCAAGGTAATCGGTATCGGTGAGACGGGGCTCGATTTCTTCTACGACAAGTCCGATCGTGAAGTGCAGAAATCGCTGTTTCGCGTGCATATTGCAGCGTCGCGGGCGACCGGGCTTCCCTTGATCATCCACACGCGTGAAGCGGAAGATGCGACGGCATCGATCTTGGAGGAAGAAATGGGGAAGGGGGCTTTTCCGGCTCTGATTCACTGCTTCACCGCTTCGGCCGCGTTCGGGCGAAAGATGCTTGAACTGGGGCTAACCGTCTCGATTTCAGGCATAGTTACCTTCAAGAACGCCAAGGAACTGCAGGAATTTACTCGAGAGATTCCGGACGATCGGCTTCTGGTGGAAACCGATAGCCCGTTCCTTGCGCCGGTGCCGTATCGCGGCAAAACGTGCGAGCCCGCCTATGTCCGGAGCACGGCTGAGTTCGTTGCGGAGCTCCGCGGACAGTCGGTCGACAGTTTGGCAGAAACGACCACGCGCAACTTCTTCACGCTGTTCGCGAAGGCGTCTGCATGAAGCTGGTCATGCTGGGGTCCGGCACATCGACTGGCGTGCCGCGGATCGACAATGACTGGGGTGAGTGCGACCCTGATGAACCGAGGAATCGCCGCTCTCGCGTCTCTATCATTGTGGAGAGCAACGGAGGCGAGCGGCTGCTGGTCGACACCTCACCCGATTTGCGGCAGCAGATGCTTTCCAACCGGATCGAGCGTCTGGATGCGGTGTTCTGGACTCACGATCACGCGGACCACTGCCACGGCATCGATGACCTGCGGGTGTTGCGTTATGGCCGAAGTGCGCCGTTGCCAGGTTTTGCAGCATCGGAGACAGTCCGCAGGCTACGGCAGCGGTTCGGCTACATCTTTTCCGGCCAGTACGGCTATCCCACCATTGTTCAGATCGACACCCTCGACCGAATGAGGATCGTTGCCGGCTTTTCGGTGCGATCCTGCCAGATGCCGCATGGGCCGATCGAGAGCACGGGGTATCGCTTCGACGCCGACGGGAAATCAATCGGGTACGCGACTGATTTCAGCGAGATCACCAACGAGATGGTCGATCTGTTTAGCGGGGTCGATCTGCTGGTCAGCGATTGTTTGCGCCGCGATCCGCATCCAAGCCATGCGCATGTCAGCATGGCGCTCGATCTGGCGATGCGCTGCCGCGTAGGCCGGACGGTTCTGACGCATCTCGACAAGAGCATGGACTACATGACGCTGTCCCGAGAAATTCCTGAAGGCACAGAAGTCGGTTTCGACGGCCTGGAGATCATCCTGTGATCGGCGGCGGGTGGGCTTCGCTGATCTGGCTTGCAGGCGCTCTGGTCCTCGGGGTGGCAGCCATGCGGCAGCAGCGTGTGAATGCGCGCAAGCTGATCATGTACGCGGTGCTGTGGACAGTGCTTTTCGCAATCGTAGCGTACGTGTTCGACCAGACGGCTCGTTGACACGTCATCGATATCGCCTGCTGGTTTAACATAATACATATTATCGTCGTTCGATGTTTTCGACCCGAGGTGAATCCTGATGTCCGACCAGCTTGACCGCCTCTTGTCGATCATGGCTCGCCTGCGCGATCCGCAGGACGGATGCGAATGGGACGTCGCGCAGACCTTTTCGACAATCGCGCCGTACACGATCGAGGAAGCCTACGAAGTTGCCGACGCGATCCAGCGCGACGACATGGCGGACTTGCGCGGCGAACTTGGCGATCTGCTCCTGCAAGTCGTGTTCCACGCCCGGATAGCCGAGGAAGCCGGGACTTTCACCTTCGAAGATGTTGCGCAAGCGATCTCCGACAAGATGTTCGCGCGGCATCCGCACGTGTTCGGAGATCAGCTCGAGGACGGCCCACCCGCTCGATGGGAGGAACTGAAAGCCGCCGAACGGGAGGAAAAAGGCCAAAGGAGCGCGATGGACGGCGTGGCCCTTGCCCTTCCGGCTCTCATGCGGGCGGAAAAGCTGCAGAAGCGCGCCGCGCGTGAGGGTTTCGACTGGCCGGACCCGAGCGGCCCTGCGGACAAGGTGCGTGAGGAGATGGAGGAACTCGCTTCTGCGTCGCGTGACAAACAAGCGGAGGAAGCGGGTGACTTGCTGTTTGCCGCAGTGAACCTGGTCCGCGCCTACGGCATCGCTCCAGAAGAGGCCCTCAGAGCGGCGAACCGCAAGTTCGAACGGCGTTACCGCGCGATGGAAGCCTTGGCCGAAGGACCGATGGCGGATCTTGCTCTGGATCAGCAGGAAGCCTTGTGGCAGCAGGTTAAACGGGATGAAGTCAGCTGAAGCTCTCGCGACCCGTTCAGACCGTCCGTCCTGAGATGTTCTGAGCCGACAAGCGCCAGAGCCTTATTCCTCCATTGCTTCAAAGCGGCCGTACTCCTTGTCCGTCAGGCGCACTTCAATGCGCCGGAGAGGACCGGTCGACCCCTCGCCTGCGTCTTCTTCCTCCAGCACTTCTCCGTGGGCGTGAAGCCAGGCAATCTTTTGGCCATCGCTCGCCGGCAGAGTGATCGTGTGCCGACGCGCGCCGGTGGTCAGTCGTTTGCTGAGATCGTTCAGCAGCCGATCCACACCAAATCCGTCCTCGGCCGAAATTGGGATCACATCGTCCTGCGCGTCCGCGGCGCCCTGCAGTTCTTCCCGGCGCTCCTCTGACAGCAAGTCCCACTTGTTCCACACTTCGACGATCGGAATAGCGCTTTCCCCGCCCTCGCCGTCGAGGATTTCCAGGTCAGTCAGCACTTCCAGCACCTGCCGCTTCTGCATGGCGGTGTCGGGGTTCGCAATGTCGCGGACGTGCACGATCACATCCGCGGCCGTGACTTCCTCAAGCGTGGCGCGAAACGCCGCGACCAGCTGCGTCGGAAGATCGGAGATGAATCCGACGGTGTCCGACAGGATTGCCTTCTCGACTCCAGGCAGGCGGATGGCGCGCATGGTCGGATCCAGCGTGGCGAACAGCATGTCTTCGGCCATCACTTCCGCGCCGGTCAGGCGGTTGAACAACGTGGACTTCCCGGCGTTGGTATAGCCGACCAGCGCGATGACCGGCCATGGCGCCCTTCCCCGCCGGTCCCGGTGCAGCGCACGCGTTCGGCGGACTTGCTCCAGTTCCCGCCGCAACTTGGCCATGCGGCCCCGGATCAGGCGCCGGTCAGCCTCGATCTGCGTTTCGCCCGGACCACCGAGGAATCCGAAGCCGCCGCGCTGCCGCTCGAGGTGAGTCCAGCTCCGCACGAGGCGACTGGCCTGGTAATCGAGATGCGCCAGCTCCACTTGCAGGCGCCCTTCGGCGGTGGCGGCGCGCTCTCCGAAAATCTCCAGGATCAGGCCTGTGCGGTCGATCACCTTGCGCTTCAGCTTGTCTTCGAGATTGCGCTGCTGAATGGCAGACAGCGATCCATCGACGATTACCAGCTCGGCCTCGCCCTGTTCGCAAGCCGTTGCTATCCGCTCGATCTGCCCTTCGCCGAACAAGGTGGCGGGGCGTACGTCGCGGATGGGCACGATGAACGCGTCGGCGACGACTATCCCGATCGCCAGCGCCAATCCCTTCGCCTCTTCCAGACGGACTTCCGGATCTTCCGCGGAGCCACGGCGTCCGCGGATATCCGGGCAAACCACCAAGGCCCGCGCGCCGCGGGCGACTTCCTCTTCCGGTTCCGCGCTCAGCGCCCGTCCTCCCCATCGTCATCCGCATCGGTCATCAGATCCACCGCCGACGCCGGCTGAATGGTGGAAACTGCGTGCTTGTACGCGAGCTGCACGTATCCTTCCCTTTCGAGCAGGGTGCAGAACAAGTCATAGGCAGCAATGCGCCCCTGCAGCATGACCCCGTTCACCAGGAACATGGTCACCTGCACTCCGGCATCGCGGACCCGGGACAGGAACACGTCTTGCAGCAGCCGCGGCTTCTTTGCTTCCCCGCCGCCGCCGAAGATCTGTGCATCGACCGGGTGGCCGGGCATGATCGTGGAAATGGCGTGCTTGTAGACCAATTGCGACTGACCATCGCGGCGCAGCAGGATCGAGAAGTTGTCGAACCAGGTTACGATGCCCTGTAGCTTCACGCCTTTTACCAGGAACATCGTGACCGGGATTTTCTCCCGGCGAAGATAGTTGAGAAACTGGTCCTGGAGGTTCGCCGCTTTCTGGCCCCCTGCGGTCGCAGCTGCAGGTGCCGGGGTAGGAGCCGGAGCGGGTCGGGGACGGGCGGTCAGCTTTTCCTTGGTCATTTCCTGACTTTCATTTCTTGGCGGCCGCGTTTGCGGTCCGCGGTGTGGCTCCAGTCACCTCTTCCAACTCCCAGGGGTATTCCGCCTGTTTCCGGGCCGCGTGTCTAGCCTTTTCCGTTGTCTTCCCGCTCTCCCATACCCAAAAGCTTGAGCTTCCGATGCAAGGCGGACCGTTCCATTCCGATGAACCCCGCAGTCTTCGAGATGTTTCCCGAAAAACGGCGAATCTGGATGCGCAGGTATTCCCGTTCGAAGCTCTCGCGCGCTTCGCGTAGCGGGACGCCCAGCAGCGACGAGATTCCCGCTCCGTTTTCCGATGAGCCTCCGGTGACTTCCTCCGGCAGCATGTCCGGTTCAATCCTGTCCATCCGGTCTCGCGGAGCAAGGATGACGGTCCGTTCCACGACATTGCGCAACTGGCGCACGTTGCCGGGCCAGTCGTAGGCCTGCATTGCGGTTATCGCCTCCGACGTGATGTCCGGCGCCGGCAGCCCTTGTTCGCGTGCGAACCGGGTGAAGAAGTGGTCCGCCAGAGCCGGTATATCGTCACGCCGGTCAGACAAGGAAGGTACGGCGACCGGCACGACGTTGAGCCGGTAGAACAAGTCTTCCCGGAAGCGCTTTTCCTCGATTTCCCGCTGAAGATCCCGGGAACTGGAGGAAACTACCCGCACATCCGCCCCGATCTGCCGGTTGCCCCCTGCCCGCACGAAGCTCTGGTCCGTCAGCACGCGCAGGATCCGGGCCTGAGTGCTGGCAGGCATGTCGGCGACTTCGTCGAAATAGAGCGTCCCGCCATCTGCCATTTCCAGCAGTCCCGGGCGGACCAGCTTGCCCTCGGCTTCCTCGCCGAACAATTCCGCCTCGAACCGCTCGGGCGTGATCCGGGCGGAATTGACCGTGACAAAGGCCTTGTCGGCACGCGGGCTCCAGGAATGCAGCAGCCGGGCGGCGACTTCCTTGCCCGCCCCGGCCGGCCCGGTAATCAGCACTCGGCTACCGGTGTTGGCGACACGTTTCAACGTGGCGCGGACTTGGTTGATTACGGGCGAATTGCCGGTGAAGCCTTCGTACCGGGAAAACCCTTCGCGCAGCCGCGCGTTTTCCCGCCTGAGGCGTTCGGTCTCGGTCGCCCGCTCAACCAGCAGGAGCAGCCTTTCGGCCTCGAACGGCTTCTCGATGAAGTCCATCGCGCCCCGGCTTACGGCAGAGACCGCCGTATCGATGTTTCCGTGGCCGGAGAAGATGATGACCGGAAGCTGCGGCTCGCGCAGCTTGATGGCATCAAGCACCTCGAGCCCGTCCATCGGGCTGCCATGCAGCCACACATCCAGCAGCACCAGACTGGGCCGGCGTTCATCGATCGCCGCCAGCGCCGAGGTGCTATCGCCTGCCGTGCGACACTCATACCCCTCATCCGACAGGACGCCGGCCACCAGTTCGCGAATATCCTGCTCGTCGTCCACCACCAGGATGTCGAGCGCCATTATCGTTTCCTCTCACTGTTCATTCGGCCGCTTCGCTTCCTGCACTCTCCGCCAGCGGGTGGAGTGCAAAGCGCAGTGTCACGCGCGTTCCGCCACCGGGAGCGGGTGCAAAGCCCATATCTCCCGAATGCTCCTCGACAATCTTGTTCACGATCGCGAGGCCGAGCCCGGTGCCCTTTTCCCGCGTCGTGAAGTAGGGTTCCAGGATCCGCTCCCCGCCCTTTGGCAAGCCGATGCCGTTGTCGGACACGGTCACCGTCAAATACTGGTCATCGGCTGCGACTTCCACTGCGATCGCTCCGCGATAGTCCGCTTCCTGCTGGCGCGCGCGCGCTTCGACCGCTTCGCTGGCGTTCTTCAGCACGTTGGTCATCGCCTGGCCGAACTGATGCCGGTCGCATTCCACTTGAGGAATGTCGCCATGCGCAGTGAACCGGAAATCGATCCCGGACCGGGCCACTTCCTGAAGGAACAGGGCCTGGCGGACGAGGTCGACGGGATTTTCATGCCGGAACACCGGCTTCGGCAGCCGAGCGAAGGAGGAAAACTCATCCACCATCTTCCTCAGGCCTCCAACCTGGCGAATGATCGTGCTGGTCAGTTCCTCAAACAGTTCGCCGTCCGTCTGGATCTGCTTACGGTAGCGGCGGTTAAGCCGTTCGGTCGCGAGCTGGATCGGGGTTAGCGGATTCTTGATCTCGTGCGCGATCCTGCGCGCGACATCGGACCACGCGGCGCGCCGCTGATCCAGCAATTGCCGGGTAATGTCCTCGAAAGTGATCACACAGCCTTCCGTGGCGGGGGACAGCTTGACCGCCAGCGTCAGCAATTCGCCAGACCGGTCATACTGGACAAGGCCGGTGCCCTTCCCGCTTTTCAGAAGGACATCGATTTCCGGTGCTATATCCTCCAGCTTCATGCCCACCGACGCAGGGCCAGTGCTGCCGAGGAGCAGTTCCTGGGCCGAGCTGTTCATCAGCAGGATAAGCCCGCTCCGATCAATTGAGACAATCCCCGCCGTGATCGACTCGAGCACCGCCTCGATGAAGGCTCTCCGCTCATCCAGCTGACGGTTGGCGCCGACCAGCGCGGTGTTCTGCTGCTGGATCTGCGATGTCATCCGGTTGAAAGCGCGGTTGAGCAGCCCGATTTCGTCCGGCCCGGTGCGTCCCTCTACCCGGACGGCGTAGTTGCCGCCGCCTACCTCGCGGGCCACGCCGACAAGCTGCGTCAGCGGCCGCACCTGACGGTCAGCGAAGCGCAGGGCAAACCACACCGACAGCCACACAAGGGCAAGGGACACAGCGAACAGCGCCAGATTGAACCGCAACTGCAGGGTCCGCGTGCTGGCGGTAAGAGCCTCATAGGCCTGTAGCACGCTTTGGGCGCGCTTCCACTGGCTCAGCGCCCGGACATCGGAATCGCGCGCGTTGTAAAGATACAGCCCGGCTTCCCGGTCGATCGGAGTAACGGCTTCGATCCGGTCCTGACTTGCCTTGACCACAACCGGCTCACCGGCCTTGAGCGAGGCTATGATCTCGGGTGAAACGCGTTGGGGATCGGAGTTCTCGTCCGGATCGACGATGCCGACGATGCGCAGTTCGCCCGAAGGCTCCTGCTGCAAAATCGCGCTTTTACTCAGCTTGCGGTAAAGCACATGAAGGGAGTAGTCCTCCGCGAAGTCCGGGCTCGTGATTGGCTCCCGCTGGAGGTAGAATCGCAAGTCGCTGGCCATCGCCACGGTTTCGTTGCCGACATCCCGCTGGTTCTGGTCATAGTAGCCGCGCGCCAGATGATTGGCGTTTTCCACGATCCCGCGAGAGGAATCGGAAAACCAGAACTCCACGCCGGACTGGAACATGATGCTGGCGAACAAGGCGACCAGCAAGGTCGGGATCGCGGCCACCAGCGAGAAGAAGAACACCAGACGTACGTGCAGCCGGGCCGTCTTGTCGCCGGCCTTGCGGATTGCGAGCCGTCGGCCTCGCAGCACCAGAAGCGCCATCGCGGGGATCAGCGTGCCGATCAGCAGCGCCGCTGCCTGGCCGGACGGCATCAGCCCCGTGCGCGGCGATTCCGAAAGCGCAAGATAGGACGCCCCGGCCATCGTCAGCAGGCCGACACCGGCAAGGATCTCAAGCCAAGCGTACAGGTTTATCCGGCGCGCGGCCACCAGGGCATGGCGCCGCCAGCGCGGTGTGCGCCTTACCGGTCCGATCATTTCGGCAGCTGGCACGGGGTTGCCCATCGTTGCGGAGTTACAACGGGCCTGTTGCCCATTTGCAAGCTGTTTGTGATCAGGGCCGGCGGGAATTTCGGTCCGGGTCAATCGCAAGGTCGGACAACCGCTTTCTCAGGGTATTGCGGTTGATCCCAAGTACCTGAGCCGCCTTCAGTTGATTGCCGCCGGTTTCTTCCAGCACTCGCTCGAACAACGGACGTTCGAAGGCCGCGAGTGCAGAGTGGTACAGCGTCCCCGGCGCAGGAGCCGCCTCGGCCAGCCAGCGGTCGAGTGCACCGGCGATACTCCCTTGTACCGGTGCAGGCGAAGCGTCGGGGATTTCTTCCAGCAACGCAGAAATCGCTGCGGCGTCGACTGTCTCCTCCCTGGCGAGCAGAGCCAGCCGGTAGGCGAAGTTGCGCAGCTCGCGTACATTGCCGCGCCACGGCAGGGAGCGCAGCAGCTCGCCGCCTTCCGCCGCCAGCCGCCGCGACGGCAGCCCTTCTTCGGCAGCCTGATGCAGGAAGTGGTGAGTCAGCGGCTCGATGTCGTCCAGCCGATCCCGCAGCGGTGGCAGGTGTATCGGCACTACGTTGAGGCGGTAGAACAAGTCCTCCCGAAATCGCCCGTCGGCGATCATCGGGGCGAGATCGCGATTAGTCGCAGCGATGACTCGAATGTCGATCGCGATTTCATCGCGCGCCCCCACCCGCCGAATTCGACTGGACTGAAGTGCACGCAGCAGCCGGGTCTGTGCTTCGGCCGGCATGTCGCCGATCTCGTCGAGAAACAACGTTCCGCCGTTCGCCTGCTCGAACTTGCCGATGCTGCGAGTAACCGCCCCGGTGAAGGCGCCCTTCTCGTGCCCGAACAACTCGCTTTCGATCAGCTCCCGCGGGATCGCTGCGGTGTTTACAGCGACGAACGGGCCATCCTTGCGGTGCCCCAGCTGGTGGATCGCTTCGGCCACGAGTTCCTTGCCCGTCCCGGATTCGCCGAGGATGAGTACGCTCAGGTCATTGCGCAGCACCCGAGTGATCATCCGGTAGACATCCTGCATCGCCGGGCTGCGGCCGATCAGCGGCAGGGTTTCGGGTTGCGGGTCGGATGCCGTTGTGGCGTTTTTCCGCTCCGACGCCTGCAGGGCGGCACGAACAAGCTCGTCCAGGTCGAACGGCTTGGGAAAGTATTCGAACGCACCCGTGTCGCTGGCGCGAACTGCCGTGTCGAGCGTGTTCTGCGCCGAGAGAATTATGATGGGCAGATCGGGGCACGCGCTGCGGACATCCGGCAGGGTGGCGATACCGTCACCGTCTTCCAGCATCACGTCCGTCAGCATCACGTCGTAGCGATGGCGAGCCAGCAGCCCATCCCGCAGGCGGATTGCCCCACAGCAATCGACTTCGAAGCCTTCGGCCCGAAGCGCTGCGGTGATGATCCTGGCGATGGCGGGGTCGTCTTCTACCAGCAAGGCACGCCTGGTCATTCGGAGGGTCCTCGTCTCATTGGGCCGTCGGCAGGTGCACGCGGAAGTGCGTCTGCCCCTTTCCTTCGTCCCGGTCGTGGCTGACGCGCCCGCTCATGTCCCGCACGAGCTTGTTCACCAGCGCCAGGCCCAGGCCCTGCCCATTCTGCTTGCTGGAGACGAACGGTTCGAAGATGTGACCGCGCAAGGCGGCATCGATCCCGGGGCCATTGTCGCTCACCTGGATTTCAATCGGCAATTGCACCGGCTGTCCCAGCCGGATCAAGTTCACCACCAGGCCGCTGACGAACCGGGTTCGGATGACGATTTCCGGATTGCGCACGCCCCGGCAGGCGTCCCGCGCGTTGACCAGCAGATTGACCATCACCTGGACCAGCGCCCCTTCGTTGGCGAGGACTCGCGGAAGCGACGGATCAAACTCCTCCCGCACCGGGACGGACCCATCGGCGGCCCGCAAAGTGGCGCAGGCTCGCCGGATCGCTTCATGCAGGTTCACCGGCCCAACCGGTTCTGGCTGTTCGCGCCCCAAGCGCTGCATCCGGTCGATCAGCTGCGCGATCCGATCCACTTCGTCCACCACGATGCTGGTCAGCGCACGGTCGCTCTCCTCTAGATTGCGGGCGAGCAACTGGGCGGCCCCACGGATGGCCGACAGCGGATTCTTGATCTCGTGCGCCAGAACGGCAGGGCCGCGCAGGGCCCCCTGCGCCTTGCCTTCCATCAAGTCCCCCTGCCCCGCATCCGACAGCGTCACGATACGCCACCCGGCGGAGTGAGGCAGGGGCGACATCGTCAGGTTGACCTCGAGCACCCGCTCGCCGACGCGGATCTCGAGCGAGCGAGCCGCGATCTGTGCGTCCCCTTCCTCCAGCTTTTCGCGCACGCGTTGCTCTCCGGGCTCGAACACGGCGAACAAGGATTGCCCGATGAGACGGCGCGCGCTGATGCCGAGCAGGTTCTCGGCCGCGGGATTGACTTCGCGGATCACCAGGTCAGGCGAAAGCAGGATCAGCGCGAAAGTCAGCCCGGCGATCTGCTCTCGCGCATCGGGGGCCTGGATCACGCGGCCTGACGCTGGAGAAAAGGCTCATAGAACCGTTCCAGTTCGCCAAGCACTTGATCGGCATCGTCAATGAAGTTCACGTAGTTTCTGAACTCAGCCGACCCATGGAGGCCCTTGGTGTACCAGCCGAGGTGCTTGCGGGCGATGCGGACTCCGGCTTCTTTGCCATAATGGTTGAGCATCGATCGGTAATGCTCTGTGAGTACGGCATATTGTTCTGCATACCCCGGCGCGGGCAACCGTTCGCCAGTCTTCCACCAGTGCATGACCTGCCCCAGTAGCCAGGGTTTGCCATACGCGCCGCGCCCGATCATCACGCCGTCGGCGCCGCTCTGCTCCAGCGCGTCGGCTGCGTCGTCGATCCCGCAGATGTCGCCGTTGACGATCACCGGGATAGACACGGCGTCCTTCACTTTGCGGATGAACGCCCAGTCGGCGCTGCCCTTGTACATCTGGTTGCGCGTGCGGCCGTGGACGGTGATCATCTTCACCCCCAGATCTTCCGCGATGCGCGCCAGTTCGGGCGCGTTGAGGCTGGCATGATCCCACCCCATCCGCATCTTGACCGTGACGGGAACGGAGACAGCTTTCACCGTGGCCTCCATCAGCCGGATCGCAAGCGGCACCTCCCGCATCAAGGCTGATCCGGCGAAGCCGTTCACCACCTTGCGCACCGGGCAGCCGAAATTGATATCAATGATCGCGGCGCCGCGATCCTCATTGAGCCGAGCGGCTTCCGCCATGGAAGAAGGATCGCACCCGACGAGCTGCATCGAGACGGGTTCCTCGATCGCGTCCCAAGCAGTCTTCTGCAGCGACTGACGGGTTTCGCGGATCATCGCTTCGCTCGCGATCATCTCCGTCACGTTGAGACCTGAGCCGTACCGGCGCACGAGCGTACGAAACGGCAAGTCGGTCACGCCGGTCATGGGGGCGAGCACGACAGGGCAATCGATCCGGATTGGGCCGACGTCGATCGGCTTCAGCGCCGGCGGAGGTGGAAGCGGGGTCATCTGTGTCATGTGCCTAAAATATGGGCAGGCGCATAGAAGATTGCGAGGGGTGCCGCAAGCCGCTAGCGGGCCCGCCATGGCCCCTTCCCCAACGCAGCCGGTATGCTTTGCCGCCGTGATCGTCGCCGCCGGCAAGGGGCTGCGAGCCGGTCAGCCCATCCCGAAACAGTTCGCCTTGTGGCGCGGCAAGCCAGTAGTGCGGCATTCCGCTGAATCGCTCCACTTGGCCGGAGCCAATCCGATCATTGTCGCCATTCCCGAAGGCGCAGAGCAAGTGGCAGCCGAGGCGCTGGCGGGGATCCCGGTGCGCCTCGTAATTGGCGGCGCCACGCGGCAGGAGTCCGTCTGCCGGGCGCTTGAAAACCTGAGTGCAGACGCGCCGCACCATGTCCTTATCCACGATGCCGCGCGTCCCAAGTTGCCGCTGGCGGTGACCGGACGCCTGCTGGACGCGCTCAGCGAACATCCAGGGGCCATTCCCGTTTTACCTGTGGTCGATAGTCTTGCCCGATTTCAGGATGGCTTGATGGCTGGAACCGCCGCGCGTGAGGAACTGCGCCGGGTGCAGACCCCGCAGGCATTCCGCTTCCAGGACATACTTGCCGCCCATCGCGGTTGGCGCAGCGACCGGGACGCGGGCGACGACGCGCAAGTGCTCGCCGCGGCGGGGCAGACGGTGGCGCTGATTGAGGGAGACGAACGGCTGCGCAAGTTGACCTATGCCGAGGACTTTATGGCGGCAGCACCCGAAGCCCGCACCGGGATCGGCTTCGATGTCCACCGCCTGGTGGACGGGGAGGAACTGTGGCTGGCGGGGCTGCTGATCCCGCACGCCAAGGGACTTTCCGGTCACAGCGACGCCGATGTGGCGCTGCACGCGGTGGTGGACGCCTTGCTGGGGGCGGCGGCGCTGGGCGATATCGGCCAGCATTTCCCGCCCAGCGATCCGCGATGGAAGGGCGCGCGCTCCGACCAGTTCGTCGAACATGCCGTCAGGCTGCTTGACGAGGCCGGCTATCGGGTCGGCAACGTCGATCTGACGATTATCTGCGAAGCGCCCAAGATCGGTCCTCACCGCGATGCGATGCGGACGAAACTTGCCGCTCTCCTGCGCGTTGAGGCGAAACAGGTAAGTGTGAAGGCGACCACCACCGAACGGCTTGGATTCACCGGCCGCGGCGAAGGGATCGCCGCACAGGCGATCGCGACAGTGCTGCGCGGCTGAGACGAGGAACGGATGAAAGCGAAGATTCTGGCAGCGGCGGGTGCTGCGGCCCTGACGGTCCAGCCGCAAATAGCAGCGGCGCAAGCTTGCCTTTCACAGCCGGAAATCGCAGCGATCACTGTCTACGCGGTTCCGCCGGTGCTCGCGGGAGTGCAGGCGAAGTGCGGCGCGGAACTGCGGCCCGACGGCTTTCTTGCTCAGGAGGGGCCGGGTCTTTCCTCCCGCTATGCCGCACTGGCACCGCAGAACTGGCAGGTCGCCCGCAGCGCGCTGATGAAAATCGCGGAGAGCGCGCCGTCGCAAACAGCTGAGCAGCGCCAAATCTTTTCAACCTTGCGCCAGTTGCCCGACCAGGCGGTCCGCCCCGTGCTCGACGCATTGATCGTGCAGAAGCTCACGGAAGCCATCCAGCTTTCCAGCTGCGCCCAGATCGAGCGCGGGATATCTCTGCTCGCCCCCCTCGACCCGGCCCAGACAGGAGCGATAACGGCGTTCGTCCTTTCGCTCGTAAAGCCGGATGAGTTCCCGATCTGCGATCCTGCCCAGCCGTGACCGCTTCGCTTCTCCCGCCCGAAATTTACGACCTCGCGTGCAGGGTAGTGACGGAGAACGCGGCTGCAGGGCGAACGATTGCACTTGCGGAAAGCTGCACCGGAGGACTGGTCGCCGCGGCCATCACTGAAGTGCCGGGTTCTTCCGCCGTGCTCGACCGATCGTTTGTCACCTATTCCAATGAGGCCAAGCAGCAGATGCTCGGCGTGGCCGAGGACCTGATCGCCACCTTCGGCGCGGTTTCCATCGCTTGCGTCTACGCGATGGCGACCGGCGCGCTCGAGCACAGCAATGCGGACATCGCGATTGCCATCAGCGGCATCGCCGGCCCCGGGGGCGGGACCGATCAGAAGCCGGTCGGAACCGTGGTGTTCGCCCGCGCGGTCCGCGGCCAGGAAGACCCGGAAGCGGAATCGAAAGCCTTCGACGCGACTGACCGCGCCGAGGTGCGCCGTCAGGCGACGCTTTGCGCGCTGGAGCTTTTGTTGCCGTAAAGTTCGTCCGCGCGTGTCTCGAACGCGTTGACCATCTTGCGGAATGCCCGGTCGAAGTACTGGCCGGCAATCATCTCGAACATCTTGTTCTTGAACGCGAAATCTACGTTGAAGTCGATTTCGCAGCCACCATCCTCCAGCGGTCGGAAAACCCAGTGGTTATCCAGGTCCCGCAGCGGTCCGTCCACGTACTGAACACGGATCGAGTGCGGACGGTCCTTTTCCACTCGCGACGTGAATTTTTCACGCAGTGCCTTGAAGCCGACCAGCATGTCGGCAACCATCGCATTCTCCCCATCAGATCGAACGCGGGTGGCGATGACCCACGGAAGGAATTCCGGGTACCGATCCACGTCCGCGACGAGATCGAACATCTGCTCCGCACTGTAGGGGAGACGGCGAGTTTCCTGAATTCCGGGCATCAGCTCTTCCCCTTCAGCTTGTTCAGCCTGGCTTCGCGAGCAGAGCGCATTTGGGCAAAATCCTCCCCCGCATGATAGCTGGAGCGAGTGAGCGGGCTGGAGGCGACCTGCAGGAACCCCTTGGCCCGGGCGACCGCGCCATAGGCCTCGAACGTCTTGGGAGGTACGAATTCCTCGACCTTGGCGTGCTTAGGTGTGGGCTGGAGGTACTGGCCCATGGTCAGGAAGTCGACATCGGCGGAGCGCATGTCGTCCATCACCTGGTGCACTTCCAGACGCGCCTCACCCAGGCCGAGCATCACGCCCGACTTGGTGAAGATCAGCGGATCATGCGCTTTCACTTCCTCCAGCAGGCGGAGGGAAGCGTAGTAGCGGGCACCCGGGCGGATCGTCGGGTAAAGCCGCGGCACGGTTTCAAGGTTGTGGTTGTAGACGTCCGGCCGTGCGGCGCAGATCGCTTCCACCGCTGCACGCATCTTCCCGCGGAAATCGGGCGTCAGGATCTCGATCGTAGTCGCGGGGGTTTCGCGCCGCAACGCCTCTATCACGCGGACGAACTGCCCTGCCCCGCCATCGGGCAGATCGTCCCGATCGACTGAGGTCACCACGATGTGTTCCAGCCCCAGCCGGGCCGCGGCGGCAGCGACGTGTTCCGGTTCAAGCGGATCGACCGCGCCGGGCATCCCGGTTTTGACGTTGCAGAATGCGCAGGCCCGGGTGCAGGTATCGCCCAGGATCATCACCGTGGCGTGCTTCTTGGTCCAGCACTCCCCGATGTTGGGGCAGGCGGCTTCCTCGCACACCGTGTTGAGATTCAACTCGCGCATCAAGGCGCGCGTTTCGTGATAGCCTTTGCTCACCGGGGCCTTCACCCGGATCCAGTCGGGTTTACGCCGGGGCTCGGGCCGCGGGGCTGCAGACATGTCGTTCATCACCGCCCACTTAGGCAAGGCCCTTGCCAGAGGCAATCCTGCTCGGCATCATATGGGCATGAGCATAACCCCAAGTCTAGAACTCGCCGGCCTTGTTGAAGGCTACCGCCGCTTTCGCGAAAGCGCATGGAATCCCCGCCAGGAACGCTGGGCCGCGTTGGGCGAAGGACAAGAGCCCCGCGTGATGGTGATCGCCTGTTCCGACAGCCGGGTCGACCCTGCGCAGATTTTCGACGTCGATCCCGGCGACATCTTTGTTGTCCGCAACGTTGCGGCCATGGTGCCGCCGTTCGAAACGACGCCCGGCCACCACGGCGTTTCGGCCGCGCTGGAATTCGCCGTACAGGCACTGAAGGTGCGGGAAATCGTGGTCATGGGTCACGGAAAGTGCGGCGGGTGCAAGGCCGCGCTCACGCAGGAGCTTCATGGCACCGAACCGGGCCGTGGCGGCTTCATTGTCGACTGGATCGGCCTGCTGGATGGGGCGCGTGAGTCGGTGGTGCGGGAATACGGCACCGAAGGGCGCGATGCGGAACGCGCAATGGAGCAAGCCGGGGTCAAGGCCAGCCTGGCGAACCTGCGCACCTTCCCTTGCGTGCATGAGCTGGAAAGCCGGGGCAAGCTGAAGCTGCGGGGGGCTTTCTTCGCAATTTCGGACGGCGTTCTGCACCTGCTGGACGAAGACACCGGGGAATACTCCCCGGCCTGACGCATCGAAGAGGCTGCCTTCGGGCAGCCTCTTGCCCGCGCGTCCCTTGCCACTTCGGGACCACGGGCTATGGAGCCGCGATGCCTGAAGCTCCTCTCAAGAACATCGCCCTGCTGATCGATGCAGACAACGCCAGCCACCACGGGATAGACCCGGTTCTGACTGTGCTGGCTGAGCTTGGCCAGGTGAACATCCGCCGCGCTTACGGCAACTGGGCCAAGCCCGCGCTCGCCAACTGGAACAAGGTCAGCCATCGGTTCGGCTTGCAGCCGATCCAGCAGTTCGACCTCACCCGAGGCAAGAACGCCACTGACATGGCCATGACGATCGATGCGATCGACCTGCTTTATGACGGCAAGGTCGACGGGTTCGGTATCATGAGCTCGGACAGTGACTTCACTCCGCTTGTCACCCGCCTTCGGCAGGACGGGCTGATCGTCTACGGCTTCGGCAGCGAAAAGGCGCCCGAGCCGTTTCGTACCGCCTGCACCCGCTACATCGACGTCGACCAGCTGATCCGCACGTCGTCGGCCGAGGAAGGCAAAGGCGGTGATCAGACGTTCGATCAGGATCTGATCGATCTGCTCGGCGGCGCATGGAAAGCCGCGAGCCGCGACGACGAGGGATTCGCCCGGTTGCACGAAGTCGGTCAGATCGCTGGCAACCGCTCCAGCTTCGATGTCCGAAATCACGGCTACAAGCGCTTGTCCGATCTGGTTCGCGCCGCGAGCGAGAACTTCAAGCTGGAGCGGCGCCAGGACGGTCAGCTTTACGTCAAGCGCACCCGTTAGCCCGTCCGGCACCACTCGGCCGCTTCTTCGTTGTTGTTCTCTTACAGGCGGAGAGTGCGATGGTAGACAAGTCTGAGAAGTTTCGCTGGCTGGCACGGCTGGGGTTTGGCACCCGAGGCGTTGTTTACATCCTGATCGGCTACCTTGCCCTCGTTACCCCGTGGAAGACCGAAGGGACCAGGGGAAGCCTGGAATACCTGCAGGACCTTCCGCTCGGCACCACGCTCCTGTTCGTCTGTGCCGTCGGCTTGTTAGGTTATGCATTGTTCCGGCTGGGTTCGGCTCTGTTTGATTTCGAACACTACGGGAGTGATGCGAAAGGTGCGGCACACCGGTTTGCGCATGGCGTCAGCGGCATTGCCAACCTCGTGCTTGCTTATGCTGCGTTCCAGTTCGCGACGGGGGCGCGTCAGAGCGCCTCCGGTGACGGAGCGCAGGCGCAGGAAGCGGCGCAGACAGCTCTATCCGTTGATCTCGGCGGGTTAGCCATCGGTTTGATCGGGCTGTTTTTCCTCGCTTCGGCCTTTGACCAGCTGAAGAAGGCCGCGACCGGTGATTTCATGCGGCGTATCTCGCCGCGCGCACCGGATTTCGTCGAGTACTTCGGCCGGGCCGGCTACGCCGCGCGCGGTGCCGTGTTCGCAGTGATCGGCTGGTCCTTGATCCGCTCGGCCTGGTTCTCCAGCAGCGCAGAAGTCAAAACTCTGGGGGAAGCGCTGGGTTCACTGGGGGATCAGGGGATTGTTCATACGCTGATTGCGCTCGGGCTGTTGTTGTTCGGTCTCTTCGGTCTGTTCCTTGCTCGCTACCGGATCATCCAGGATCCCGATTCGCTCAGCGGAAAAGCGCACTAGCGCACGGGCGCGCGGCTATCGTTAGAACGCCGCCGAGAGGAGGTGGAGGCTGCATCGGAGGGGTCGCCTCCGATCAGCCAGACGCAGTGTCCGCACGCGGCCTGAGGTCGACTTTGCACTCAGCGGGATGCTTCAACAGGGTCCGGGCTACCAACAGGGTCTGGGCCGAAGGTGTCATTTCCGCCCGAACAGCTTCTCGACATCCCCCATTGAAAGTTTCACCGAAGTGGGAGCAGAAAACAGCGAATGTCCGCGATGGGTGGAAAGGCGACACTCGTCAGTTGCCGCTCAAGACAGCTTCGCCTGCCCGATGCTCACGCATCTGGACCAACTCATGCCGCAGCGCCTCCAGTGAGGCGTAGTCGGTCTGGAAGGTCGAGCGCAGGAAGTGCTCTGGCTCGTAAAGGTCTCTGATCCCGACGCGAACCTTCAGGTCTCCTGTCGGGCTGGATTGCTCGACCCGAAGGCTAAGAACAGCATCCGGCTCTTCCGCTTGGCCATATCCCCAAATCCATTCGGCGGAGTCCCCGAGAGGATAGCTTTCGAGCTTGGAGATAATCCCCGGCAACTCGTTCAGATTGGACCAGAAGAACCCGGAACCTGAAAACTGAGCGGTTCGCACGTCGAACCAGAGTTGCCCCACTTCGTCGGCGGGGTCAGGCATGTAGCGAAGAACCAGAGTGCTCATCGCGCCAATAGATCGGATGGCGCGAATGTCTGCAATGGGTCGTTTGCAGACATTCGCAATCATGGAAATGGTGTGGCTTTGGGCGGGAGGTCCACCTGCCGGTGACAAACCACGGTAGTTCCACCCTGAAGTGGCGGAATGGTGCCTATTGGTGTAAGTGCTTCTATTTACGGCCAAATAGCTTCTCGACATCCCCCATTGAAAGTTTCACCCATGTGGGACGGCCGTGATTGCACTGGCCGGAACGAGGAGTCCGCTCCATCTCGCGCAACAAGGCATTCATCTCCGCGACGGATAGGGTGCGCCCTGCCCTGACCGATCCGTGGCAGGCCATGGTGGCAAGGACATAGTCGATTTTTTCGTCCAGCAGCAGCGCCTCTCCATGACGGGCGAGATCGTCCGCAAGGTCCTGCAGCAGCTTGTGGGGGTCGCCTGAACGGATTGCAGGCGGCAAGGCGCGGACCAGCATGGCGCCGGGGCCGAAGCGCTCAATCGCCAGGCCCAGATCCGCGAACCGGCTGGCCTGCTCCTCCAACCGGTCGCAATCCGCTTCGTCCAGTTCGACCACTTCAGGCATCAGCAGGGGCTGGCTGGCCGCAACCTTGTCGCGGGCGCCCGCCGTGCGCAGGCGCTCAAGCGTCAGCCGTTCGTGCGCGGCGTGCTGGTCGACGAGGACGAGCCCATCCGCCGCTTCGGCCACGATGTAAGTCTTTGCGATCTGGCCGCGAGCGATCCCGAGCGGATATTCGTCCGCGTCTTGCGGCATTTCTTCCGCTGGTTCAGCTCGACCCTGCGGCACGGCCATGGCTTGTTCGTCTTGCGCACGCCATGCGCTCCCTGCTTCTCGCACGGCGGGCGAATGAACCGTCCAGTCGCGATCGAACATCGAGCGGAGCGCAGGAGAGGAGTCCACATTCGCGGATCCCGAGGGTGTGGGTTCCTGCTGCCATCGCTCCATTGCCGAAGCGTCGGGCCCCTGCGCGCTTCGGCGATCCCCAGTCGAGAGCGCCCGGCGCAGGCCGGAGACGATGAACCCGCGCACCCCGCTTGCGTCGCGAAAGCGCACTTCGGTCTTCGCCGGATGGACATTGACGTCGACATCCTCTGGCGGAAGCTGGAGGAACAATGCCAGCACCGCGTGCCGGTCCCGAGCGAGCATGTCGGCGTACGCCCCGCGCACGGCTCCCGTCAGCAGCCGGTCCTTTACCGGGCGACCGTTGACGAACAGGTACTGGTGGTCGGCCACGCCGCGATTGTAGGTCGGCAGCCCGGCCAGCCCGGTGAGGTGCAGCGCGTCCCTCTGGAACTCGATCTGGACAGAGTTGTCGGCCAGTTCGCGCGCGATAATCTGCGCGACCCGCGATTCCACGCTTTCCCCGCCCTGGAGGTTGAGAATACGCCGCCCGTCGTGCTCAAGGACAAAGCCGATGTCCGGTCGAGCCATGGCAAGGCGCCGGATGATGTCGAGGCAGGCTGCATACTCGCTGCGCGGCGTGCGCAGAAACTTGCGGCGGGCCGGAATGCGGTGGAACAGTTGTTCCATCCTCACCCGGGTGCCGAACGGCAGTGCTGCCGGCCCTTCTTCCAGTACGTCGCCGTGGTCGATCGTGCGCTTCCAGCCCTGCCTTGCCCCCGTGGGGCGGCTCTCGATCGTCAGGCGCGCCACGCTGGCGATCGATGGCAGGGCTTCTCCCCGAAAACCGAGGGTGCGGACGTGTTCTATCGCCTCGTCCGGCAGCTTCGAGGTCGCGTGCCGTTCCAGCGCGAGGATGATTTCTTCCGGCGCCATGCCGCAACCGTCGTCCGTCACTTCGATACGGGACAAGCCGCCTTCGCTGATGGTCACCGCGATGCGCCGAGCCCCTGCGTCGATGGCGTTTTCCACCAGTTCCTTCAGCGCGGCGGCGGGGCGCTCCACCACCTCTCCGGCGGCTATGCGGTTGATCAGCGTTTCAGGGAGGCGGCGAATGATGGGCATCGACCGGAGCGATAGCGGCGAAAATCCCATAATTCGAGGTTATCGGGGTAAAACACCTTTCTGCGGGCACAATTTTTTTAGCCTTTGGTTGCACTTCACGTTAAGGAGCCGCACTTGTGCCGCGTTCGCGGTGGTCCTGGGCGGCAACCCGCGTAAAGTCCCGAAACTACGGATAACTCGATGAGCTCATTCTTTTCCCGGTATTTCAAGTTCGGATCCCAGAACATGGCGATCGATCTGGGCACGGCCAACACGCTGGTCTACGTCCAGGATCGCGGCATCGTGCTCAATGAGCCTTCCGTGGTTGCGATCGAAACCCTTAACGGCATCAAGCGGGTCAAGGCCGTGGGCGACGATGCGAAGCTGATGATGGGCAAGACGCCCGACAGCATCGAGGCGATTCGTCCGCTGCGCGACGGCGTGATTGCGGACATCGAAATTGCGGAGGAGATGATCAAGCACTTCATCCGCAAGGTGAATGGCAAGAAGACCAGCATGTTTCGCCCGCCGGAGATCGTCATCTGCGTGCCGTCGGGCTCGACCTCGGTCGAGCGTCGCGCGATTCGCGACGCCGCCTCCAACGCCGGTGCATCCGAGGTCTACCTGATCCTGGAACCGATGGCTGCCGCGATCGGGGCGGACATGCCGGTGACCGAGCCTGTCGGCTCCATGGTGGTCGATATCGGCGGCGGCACGACGGAAGTCGCGGTGCTGTCGCTGCGAGGCCTTGCCTACACCACCAGCGTGCGCACGGGCGGTGACAAGATGGACGAGGCGATCGTTTCCTATGTTCGGCGGCATCATAATCTGCTGATCGGCGACGCGACGGCGGAACGGATCAAGAAGGGCTACGGTATTGCCACCGTTCCCGCTGACGGCGTGGGTGAGCTCATCACCATCAAGGGGCGCGATCTGGTCAACGGCGTGCCCAAGGAAATCTCCATCAATCAGGCGAACGTCGCCGAAGCTTTGTCCGAGCCCATTGGGGCGATCGTCGAAGGTGTACGGATCGCGCTGGAGAACACCGCGCCCGAGCTCGCTGCCGACATCGTGGACCAGGGGATCGTGCTTACCGGCGGCGGCGCGCTGATTCAGGGCCTGGACGCGCACTTGCGCGAAGAGACCGGTCTGCCGGTCAGCGTCGCGGAAGACCCGCTGACCTGCGTTGCGCTTGGCACGGGCCGCGCAATGGAAGATCCGATGTACCGCGGCGTTCTGATGACCGCATGATGGGATCTGTGTCTTAGAAAGGGCGGATTAGATGGCGCCGCCACTCCGCCGCTCGACAATGAACAAGAAGGCGCAGCTTGGCGTCTTCGCGGTCTATGTCATCGCCGGTATCGGCGCTCTGATCGGCGCCGCCTTGCTGCTCGTGTCGCTTTGGCGTCCCGGGACCTTTGCCGAATTGCGCGGAGCCGCGACCGACGTCGCGGCTCCCGTTGGCGAAGTCGGCGCAAGGGCGCGGACCGGCAGCCAAGGCGTGCTTGAGGCGATTTCCGGATTCTATCGTGCGGGCAGCCGGAATGCGGCGCTCCAGCGCGAGGTCAAGCTCGCCCGCGTAAAGCTGGCCGAAGCGGAGGCATTGAAGCAGGAAAACCGGCGCCTCAAATCTGTGCTGGGACTCGCCAGCCGAGGGCAAAAACCCGTTGCCGTGGCGCGGCTGATCGGTTCGACATCGGCGAGCGCCAGGCGGTTTGCCTATATCTCTGCTGGCAGCGGCGACGGCGTCAGACCGGGAATGCCCGTCACCTCCCCTATGGGGCTCGTCGGCCGAGTGCTGGAGACAGGCAGCCGCAGTTCACGCGTTCTCTTGCTGACAGACAGCGAAAGCATGGTACCCGTCCGAAGGGCGCAGGGCGATGCCGTCGCCTTTGCGGAAGGCCGGGCGGACGGTTCCCTTCGGCTGCGCCTGATCAATCTCGGGATCAACCCGATCGAACCGGGCGACGTTTTCGTGACCTCGGGCGCGGGTGGTATCTTCCAGCCGGGAATGGCGGTCGCCGTGGCGACGCAGATCACGCGTGACGGCGCCATTGCCCAGCTGCTCAGCAATCCCGCCGCAACCGACTTCGTCATGATTGAACCCATCTGGCAACAGCAGGCCGTCCGGTCGCTGAATGCGCCGCCGAGGGTTCCGGCTGAAATCGTCGATGACGAAACCTCCGCCGAGGCGCCAGTTACTGCTCCTGCGGGGGCTACCGCTCCTGCCACAAGCGATCAGCCGGCGTCCGGCCAGACCGCCGCCGAGGACGAATGATCTCGCGGCTCAACCCCCGCTCCAGACGGGACGCCTACGGCAGCAAGATCAACCGGGCGCACTCCCCCCTGTTGGCCCATGCGATCCCGTGGGGTTCGATCCTGCTCGGATCGCTGGTTCCGCTTCTGCCGATCATCTCATCGGCGCCGGTGGTGCCGCCGATGGGTTTCGTGCTGATGGTCACGTGGCGCCTGCTGCGTCCCGGCCTTCTGCCGTTGTGGGCGGGTGTTCCCCTTGGTGCGTTCGACGATTTGTTTTCCGGACAGCCGTTCGGCAGCGGAATCCTGTTGTTCTCGATGGCCCTGTTCGTGATCGAACTTCTGGAAGACCGCCTGCCCTGGCGCGGCTTCTGGCAAGACTGGCTGACCGCAGCAGTCGTCATTGCTGCCTATCTGGCGGCTGCAGCCATGCTGTCGGGCACGGCGATCACGGTTATACAGCTTACGCTAATCCTGCCTCAGCTACTGATGTCAGTCTTGCTATTCCCTCTGTTCGCCCGCTTCGTCGCCCTGCTTGACAGGTTGCGGCTGCTACGGGTGCGAAAGCTCGGCTAAACCAGGCATGACCAAGACTGTTACATCGACTGCGCTGCGCAACGACTTTGCTCGCCGCAGCTTTCTTGTAGGCTCCGTACAAGGCGGGGTCGGCCTGCTGCTGGCTGCCCGCATGGGCTACATCACGGTTGCAGAAAACGAGAAATACGAACTGGAGTCCGAAAGTAACCGCGTGAATCTGTCGCTGATTCCGCCGCGGCGCGGCTGGATTCTCGATCGCAACGGATCACCACTGGCATCCAATCGTGCGGACTTCCGCATCGATGTCATTCCGGAGCGGCTAGTCGATCCCGACAAGGAGATCGCAATCCTCGGACGCCTGCTGGATCTTCCACCTGCAGATGTGCAGGATATCCGCGAGCGAGTGGCCGAGGCTTCGGGATCGAAACCCGTGCAAGTTGCCGAAGGGCTTGGCTATGACAAGTTCGCCGCGGTCAGCGTCCGATTGCCCAATCTTCCGGGAGTGGTCCCGCAACGAGGCTATTCCCGGTTCTACCCTACCGGCCCATCTGTAGGGCACCTGCTCGGCTATGTCGGTGCGGCTTCGGAAGAAGAATATGACGAGGAGCCGAGCCCTCTGCTCCTGACCCCCGGCTTCCGCATCGGGAAGAGCGCGCTTGAAAAGCAGTTCGAACAGACACTGCGCGGCACCCCGGGCGCGCGCCGGTCCGAAGTTACCGCTGCCGGCCGGGTCGTGCGCGACCTGGAAATGCGCGAGGACGTTCAGGGCGATCCGATCCAGCTGACCATCGACGGCCCGCTTCAGGATTACGCGACGCGTCGGATCGGCAAGGAGTCGGGGTCGGTCGTGGTCATGGACTGCGTCACCGGCGACCTGCTCTGCATGGCGTCCGCGCCAAGCTTCGATCCCAATAGTTTTTCCCAAGGGATTGGCCGGGTCGAGTACAAGATGCTGGCGGACGACGAACGCGTGCCGCTGCGCAACAAGGTGCTGAAAGGACTTTATCCTCCCGGGTCGACCGTCAAGCCAATGGTTGCGACCGCGTTTCTGGAAGCGGGCCTCGATCCGGAGGCGACCACCTTGTGCACGGGCGGACTCCGTGTCGGTAACCGTGTGTTCCATTGCTGGAACCGCCGCGGTCACGGGGCCGTGAACATGGCGAAGGGCATCTACCAGTCCTGCGACGTCTATTTCTATTACTTCGCGCAAAAGATCGGGATGGACCCGATCGCGGCGATGGCCCGCCGTATGGGCATGGGACAGGAATTCCCGTTGCCTGTCGAAAGCCAGTTCTACGGCACCGTTCCAGACCCTGCGTGGAAGCTGAAGAAGTATGAGCGGGAGTGGCAGACCTACGACACCGTGAACGCCACTATTGGCCAAGGCTACATGTTGGCCAGTCCGTTGCAGCTGGGCGTCATGGCTTCGCGGCTTGCCACCGGCAAGGTGGTCATGCCCCGCCTGCTGATGGACAAGACCAAGCCCAATTTCGAATCCATGAACTTCTCGCCCGAACACATCGCCGCCATTCGCAACGCGATGAGCGACGTGGTAAACGGGCCCGGCACCGCCGGCCGGGCCAAGCTCCCGATCGAGAACGTTCTGATGGCCGGGAAAACGGGAACGGCGCAGGTCGTCAGCCTAAGCGTCTCTTCTGGCAAGACCGGTCCGTGGAAGTACCGCGATCATGGCTTGTTCATCTTCTTCGCTCCGTTCAACAATCCCCGTTATGCGGGAGCGGTGGTGATCGAGCACGGCGGCGGATCGGGCGCGGCCTATCCGGTCGCGCGCGATGTGATGACCTATCTGTTCGACCCTCCGACAGCTCTGGAAAAGCTTCACGAACTGGAAAAGGAATGGGGCGGAACGGCGCAGGAACGGCTTGCGTCCCGTTACGCCGCCTTCGCGTCCGCGGCAGGCGTCGATCTACCCCCTCCCCCGGATCAGGATGTGATAGCACAGCAAAAGGTCGACGCCGAAGCGCGTGCGGGACGTGAGCCCGAAACGCCTATCACGCGCGCCATCTCGCCGCGGCCGGAGCTGACCTAGTGAATCTGTCTTTCGTCCCCGCGCCGCTGGCGTTGCTGCCGTGGCGCATAATCTTCGCACTTGTCGCGCTGACCTGTTTCGGAGCGCTGGTCCTCTATTCCGCCGCTGGCGGATCTTTCCAGCCTTATGCTTTTGCTCAGCTGGTCCGCTTTTCGGTGTTCCTCGTGCTGGCATTCGGTATGTCCCTTCTGCGGCGCGATCTCGTGTTCCTGGCGGCGTACCCGGTTTACGGCATCGTCGTTGGCATGCTCGTGCTGGTGGAAGTCCTTGGTGCCGTGAAGGGCGGAAGCCAGCGCTGGCTGAACCTGGGCCCGATTGTCCTCCAGCCTTCGGAGCTGATGAAACCAGCCATCGTGCTGGTTCTGGCCAGCTTCTACCACTCGCTTCCCGCCGGACTGGTGGGCAGCTGGCGCGCCCTCGTTCCCGCCGCGGTGCTGATGGGCATACCCATCGCCCTGGTGTTGCTGCAGCCGGATTTGGGCACGACCATCTCCATTGCCTTCGTCGGCGTGATCGTGATGTTCCTGGCGGGGCTTCCGATGAAGTGGTTCATTGCCGGCGGGGTCATGGCAGCCATTGCCGCTCCGCTGCTCTACTTCTTTGGGCTGCATGATTATCAGCGCCAGCGCGTGACCACCTTCCTTGATCCGGAAAGCGATCCGCTGGGGACCGGATACCACATCACGCAGTCGGAAATCGCTATCGGTTCGGGTGGAGTGTTCGGCAAGGGGTTCGGCAATGGATCGCAAAGCCATCTGAACTATCTGCCCGAAGCGCACACCGACTTCGTGTTCGCCACCATGGCTGAGGAATGGGGCCTTGCCGGCGGGCTGTTCGTCCTGCTGATATTCGGGATGGTGTTGCGCTGGGGGATGCGAGTTGGGCGCAACGCGCCAGATCGATTCTCCCGACTGATGGCTGCCGGGATGACGGCGACGATCTTCTTCTATGTCATGATCAACACGATGATGGTGATGGGACTTGCTCCGGTCGTGGGCATTCCCCTGCCCTTCATGAGCTATGGTGGATCATCGATGCTGACCAACATGATCTGTATCGGCACGCTGATGATGATCGACCGCTGGAGCCGTCAGGCCCGCCCTCCAAGTTACGGCTGATACAATCCGTTTGCCCCCTTTTCTTTGGCTGAGGGGGCGCTATATGGGCGTCTCCCGACGATTCGTCGGGCCGCGGTTAGCCGCAAGTGGACGCATAGCTCAGTTGGTAGAGCAGCTGACTCTTAATCAGCGGGTCCTTGGTTCGAGCCCAAGTGCGTCCACCATTTTTCAAAGACTTAGCGGAGGTGGAGATTGGCAGCGCAGCTCCAAGGTATCCGGCTAGGTAACGATTCGCGCGAAAGCGGGCGGACGTGAACTTCACCTGCCCCCACTGCGGGACCGTTCAAGTTGCCACGGACGGCGCATCTGCGTCGGGCGATCTTGTGCTTGAGCCCGGGAAATCTCACGAAATGGGGGCGAAGGGAAAGTCCATTGAGGTGACTTGCGGCGTCGTCCGGTGTGCTAACGAAAACTGCAACCGATTGACGGTGGACGTTGTCGCCCATCCGGGTGCGTATGGTGAGTTTGGCTATCGATCTACCGGAGATCAGATTTTCGGACAAAGAGTCTATCCAAAAACCTGTGGCAAGCCATTCCCGGAGGGCGTTCCAGCGGCAATGCTCGCGGACTACAATGAGGCTTGGTTGATCGTCGATCTAAGCCCCAAGTCGTCCGCAACATTGGCGCGCCGTTGTTTGCAAGCGATGATCCGCGATTTCTGCAAGATTCGCGAGCGAACGCTGTACCAGGAAATTGAGAAGCTAGAGCAGAAGCTACAGGTCGATGAGCTTCCGAAGGGAGTTGAGCCCGAAACCATTGCCGCAATGAGGGTGCTGAAAGACAAGGGCAACATCGGCGCCCACATGACCGAGGTGAACGGCGTAATCGTTGATGTTGAACCCCAGGAGGCGGAACAACTCCTGGGGTTAATCGAGATGCTTTTCACAGATTGGTATGTTGCGCGGCACAAGCGACAGCAGAGCCTCGCAGCGATCGAGGCGATGGCCAAAGCTACCCCCGGGCGCGATGCGCACTGAACCGCTTTCCCCCGGTAAATCCCCGCTCGAGTGGGCTTTCCCTTGTGCGGGTGGATTTATTCCGGAATGAATATGCGATGCTTCCTGTCGAAAACATATCGATCGTCCGCGCCCGTGATCTCGAGCCCGGCGACTTCGCCTTTGTTCACGATATTGATCGCCCGGTGGTCATCGGCCAGGATAATGACTTCAGTATCGCCGTGATCTTGGATCTCGAATCTGACTGGCCGGTCTGCGAAAGCGTAGATCTGCGCGGGTTTGCAACGAAGATCCACGGCTGGAGCATTGAACTCGAACCACGCGGGGCTGAGAAGCTGGATACTGCCGATGACAAGATCCTCAGCTTGACACTTTCGCGCCGCGGACTTGGGGTGGTCGGGCTACCGCCGTCCAAGCGGGGCTGGACCGTTGTGAATCTGAAGGAAGTAGAAGGCCCTGATGAGCCCCACATTTACCGAAAGTGGAGGGCAGTCTCCCGCACAGGTGAGCGGGTGGAGGAACTGTTCGCGAAGACGGTTTAGCCGGCGCAGATCGCACTTTTTACCGGCTCACCCCACTCCTTCACAGCGCGCGTTGTAACGCCCGCCCGCGTCACCTCATGCTCCAGCAGCGTTCCGCCGATCCCGTAGTACGGCGCGATGCCCGGCTTTTCACAGTCGATCGGATGCGCCCGCTGAATTTCCGCAATCCGCAGCATGGCATCAGGGGTTAAGCCGTTCGCGACGATTTCCCGCACCTTGGGGTTTGCAGCCTCGCTGCTAACGACGTCGCTGATTTCCTGCGCGGCGAATGCAGGCCAGGTGTTCCCGTTCGCATCCGTTCCATCCTCAGAGTGGATAAGGAATAGCCGGGCGCTATCCGTCTCGTAGCACCAGCCCGCCACCAGGAGCCGCGCCAAGGCGATTCCCGGCTGCACCGTGACGAACTCCCGCAACGCATTCTCGCAGGCTTCCAGCAAGCCACCCAGCATAAGCGAAAGCTTGCTTCCGATCTTCTCCATGATGCGGTTCGGATCGCCGCCGACTGTCGTCATCGCCACGATGGACGGAAAGAGCGGCGTCTCGAATGCTTTCGCGCCGTAGCCAATCACCTTCCCAGTGTGGGGATCGGTCCACGCGGTATCCGTCCAGATGCGCGCTCGGCCGCCCATCGCCAGGCCGTTCATCAGCGTCATGTTTTACTCCGAAGTTGACGGGCGGTGCCCTGTCGATGATTTGCAGTCCGATGGCACTTGCGGGAGCCGGCATCGAGCCGATCGCGGCGATCTGACCGAGCGTGACACCGCCAGCCACAGTGGTTGCCATGCCGGCTGCAGCAAAGGCGCCGACGCCGGTTGCGATCAACGCGGCAGCGCCAGCGATCATCCCGATTGTCTTCACCGCCTTCATGTCCGCCATGCTCCGTCCAGTTGATCCAAGGTAACGTCGAGCGTGACCATTTCTGGCGCATCCTCGCGCCAGCCAAGCAACTTGCGCGGCCCGGCGCAGACCAGGATTGCGCCGATCCCATCCGTGCTCCGAACGACAGCCAAGTCGCCCATCAGCATTTGCGCCGGCGTGATCCTCAGCAGGGTGGCATCGAGCATTTCCGCGACGTTCGACCAGCCGCGCTTTTTCATCTCACGCACCGCGGCGAACTCGCTCCGGATGCGCGGGATGGTCGGGACTTTGTGTCCCATCTGCTTCAGGTGAAATCGCGCCAGATGCAGGCAGGTGATCCCGGTCCGCCAATCCGCAGCCTTTCCCCGATACCGGGCCATCGTCATTTGGGTCGCTGCCTGGCGGCGAACAAGCTCGTTCATCGGCTTGGCCTCCTATCATGCGAGGTGCGGGGCGACGGCAGAAAGGAACAACCGCCGCCGCCCCTAGGCGCCCTCACGCCTGACTCTTACGTGGCAGTTGCGATCGTCAGGAGACGGATCGCGCGGGGGTCTCGAACCCCACCGCCGACGCGCTTGGTCGTGTAAAACTTCACGAACGGCTTGTTGGTGAAGGGATCGCGCAGCACGCGGATGCCAATGCGGTCGTTGATCAGGTATCCGGCCGCAAAGTCGCCAAACGCGATCGGCATAGCGGCGGCCGCAATATTCGGCATGTTTTCGTCTATCTCAACCGGGCGCCCCAAAAGGCGCGGCGGTTCATCGGCGATCAAACCTTCGCGCCAGATATAGTTACCTTGGCCGTCCTTCATCTTCGCGATGTAGGCGGCCGTCTGGCTGTTCATCAGCCAACTTGCGTTCTGCCGGTACGGCGCGGCGAGCTGGTACTTGAAGTCCACCAGCGTGTCTCCGGTCGGAATATCCGTTGCGCTGCCGCTGTTGAACCTGACGATGTTGCCGCCCGGGTGCTGTCCATCCGACGCGCCGCCGGTGACATAAGTCAGAAGCCCGCGGGGCTTGTTCACGCCATCGCCAGCCAGGAAGGCGATACCTTCCTGCCGATCAAACTCGTCCGACAGTTCGGTTGCGAGCCAGTCTTCGACGTTCAACACGGAATCGTCCAACAGGCGCTGCGTCGCCGCAGGCTCGGCGTAGATTTCCCCAGTCGCGAACTCGAGCGGCCGAAGGTCTGCAGTCTCGGTTGCAGGACGTGCCGCAGTTTCACCGACCCAGCCCGAACCCCAGCCGCCGGCGTTCCACAAGGTAGTGTAAGCTCCGACACCGGTCTGCTTGACCGTAGCCAAGCGCCGCATCGGACTGCGAGCCAACTGTTCCTTCAGGATCTTGCGATCCCATTCGACCGGAGCGAGATAGCCTCCGCTCGAATTGTCGCCAACGGACATGGCCGCCTGAATGGTCGCTCGGGTGCCTTGCGCGTTCGCTTCCTTCAGCGTTGCCTCGGCTTCGGTCGACCCCTTCTGAAAATAGGCCGCGAAGGTCTTGGTGTATTCGGGCTCCGGCGAGATTTCGCCGCCGATGCCGTTGAGCTTTAGCGCCGCGCTCTGCACAGCGCCTTCGTCCAGCGCCGCTTCGATACGGTTTTGCCGCTCATCGTAGTGAGCCTTAAAATTCGTGAACGCCGCGTTTAGGTCTTCGATCGAAGTGATGTTCCCCGGTCGCGGTGCCTGGGCTCGAACGGCCAGAAGCCCACGCTGGAGCGCGCGGGGAGTGGGCGGAATGTGGTAGCTTTTCAAAACGTCGTCCCTCCAGAGATGTTGAAGAGACAATTCCACCCCTGCGCTGACAAAAAACCGGTTTAGGTCAACAATCTCACCCGGCTTGAAGATATTTGCGATAACGACGGGCCAGGACGGAGGCGACGGCTTCCACCGTGGCCCGGTCTTCGTGCCGCCATTCGCGTTCGGGCAGACGTTGCCCGCCTCGCGCCTCCAAGCGTTTCACCCGCTCGGCAACGATCAGGGAAGCGGTATCAATCTCCGCATCGGCCGCCAGGATGTCGACAGCAGAGGGATCGAGCAGTCGCAGCGCCGCGATCATGGCTTCGGCCGGATCAGCATCGATGCGCCGCATTGCCTCCGCTGCCACGGTTTCCGCGAGGCGGGTGGCTCGACAGGAAGCGGAACCGCGATCACCGGCCGCTTCGATCACAGCCACCCGCTCCAAAGCAGGCCGGCGCGGGCGGGCCATCGCATAGACCCGGAGCATCCCGCGCCTCTGCATCAGTGCCTCGCCGCCAGCAGCTGCCGCTCGATCGTATCGATTGCGTCCCGCATCCATTCGACAGCCGCGATGGGATTGCCGTGCAGTTTGCTGGCCAGGTCGTGTGTCGCGTAGAGCGAGGCGATCAGCGCATCGATCGGTTCAACGCCACGCTCCACCAGCTTTTCGTGCAGCGACCCGTGCAGGCGTTGAGCCATTTCGATTACCGGCCGGACACGCGCGAACTCTTCCTCAGTCATCGTTCTTTTCCTTCGTTGGTACGCTTTTCAGATATTGATCGGCTGCGCCTGGCTTCCGCTTGGGCTTGGCGACCTTGCCGCCGCTCGCCCGCCGCCGGGGTGAAATGGTCAACTCGCCCTCGATTGCCGTCGCCATCCGGCTTGCCGCCTGCATCGCGGTCCACCACGGCGAATGCATCGGGGTCTTCGTCTTCGGGGCCGGCACGATCGCGCCTTCGCTGGCCACCTTTGCCGCCGCCCGATCATAGGTGACGTATGCGATCACCAGCCGTTGCAGCGCATGCGCGTTCACGATCGATAGCTTTTCGTCTCGCTGCAGTTCGTCGGCGGCTGAATTCCAGTACCTCGACGCATTCGCCCGATCGGCTGCCGCATCACTGCCGGGAAAGATTTCCTGCCAGTCGGGTTCGGGCGGGCGCCCTGCGCTGCCCTCGATCAGTTCCATGTCGAACCTTTCCGGGGGAAGGTCCCCCCATTGTTTTTTGCTTTCGGTGCGCACGGTGGGCCAGCAGTGGTCATGCTAACCTCCAATTCAAAGGTTTTGGTACGGGGGGTGTGCTTGGTGGTGGTCAGTGTGGTCAGTGAAGTCAGTGATCGCGCATTATCTCTCCACTCCTCTCCCACGTGTGCGTACGCTTTGTTGAAAATCAGGAGGTTAAGGGATCTAGAGTTGATAGGGCTTAAATGGTGGATCACTGACTTCACTGACTTCACCTCCCGGCCAGTGCTTCGGCAGCGGTGATCTGGTCGCGTGGCGACAGCGTCTTCCGCGCGTAGATCGCGCAGCGTTTCCCACCCACCTTGAACAGGCCGTCTTTCGCATGGCGGTTGCGAACGGCGACGTATCCGCACTCCTCCAGGCGATGCGGAATCCGGCGACTGTTCCGGCGATCAGCAAGCCAGGCGGTGAACTCCGGGTGCGCTGCTGCTGCTATGGATGGCACAGTAACGGCATCCGGTGAGCCCAGCGTGTCCAGTGCATCGGCTAGTTCTGCATCTTCGGGCGCCTGGTTCGAGGAAACGATGTCCCAAAACGCCGGCGTCTTCGGGGGCGGAGCCTTGGCGTCGAAGCTATCGATCGGCAGCGCGGCGAGATAGGCCGCGATGTGCCCGATCCCGCCTTCAGCATACCAGCGGTACAGCCGGGTCCAGTAGTCGGCCGGGAAGGCGTCGCGGGTGCAATCGGACCAGGCGACATAATGCCGCCGGTCATCGGCTGGCAGATAGATGCCATCGGTCTTGTGGTTGGTCGTGACGATCACGCCGCAGACATTGAACACGCTGTATTCGCGAACGTGCTTTTCATCCACGCGCAGCACGTCCGGCGGAGCGGCCGTGTAGGTCTTCAGGTGATCGTAAAAGGCGAAGCGGTCGACGTCGCCCAAGTCACGGGCTTCGCTGACGCGTAGGATCACCGATTTCACGAAACCATTGAAGCGGCCGAGCATGTGCTGCGGTGAGACTTCGGCGAAGTTCCACGGGCCGATCGCTGCCTTAACCGGCTCAAGGATCGTGTCCTTCCCGATCCCTTGCGCGCCGCCCATGACGATCGCGTGATTGATCTTCTCCTGGGGTCGCTGGACGCGATGCGCCAGCCAGCAGATGAGGTGTTCCGCATCATCGGGATAGACCTGCCGGACGTGCTCGATCCACGGTCCAGCCTTGCCGGGATCGCCGTGGATCTCGACCGGCGGACGGTAGAGATTGAAAACGCTGCAGCCGGGCCGATCGATCCAGCCGCCATCGGAGATAAGCCGGCCACTGACGACTTGCGGTTCCCCCGGTGCCCAGGTCAGCTGCTCAACCGGACGGTTCCGGTCGAGCCACTGGTTAGCCGACAATTCAACTTGGTCGCCCTTCTTGTCGACCACCGGCTCGCCTGCGGCATTCACCAGCGGAACGGGGGGAATGCGGGAGTTGACGCTGGAGGCAGGCCAGAACTCACCAGAGGGCGCAAAGATGTAGGAATGCGCCGGCATGTAGGCGCGGAAGTCCTGCAGGGTCACGCCGCGCTCGCCAGAAGAGGTACCTTGCGGTCGCACGTGTTGGCGCTTGGGCGGGTCGCGCGGCTCCGTCAGTCCCTTGGCGAAGCCGCTGTCGATCGTCGGGCCGATCTCGTCTGCATCAAGCCCGATCGCGGCGGCCGTCGCGTGAAGCCGCCGCTTGACCTCGTTCTCGTCCAGGTGCCCGCCCGCGACGATTTGCCCTAGCTTCAATGCCGCATTGTTCAGCGCCTGATTGCGCCTCCCTTCTGGCGAGCTTGCAAGCGCCGCCGCTTCGTTTCGCAGCGCAGCCTCTGCCCAAGATCCAGCCGGATTGACCGGGAACGGGCGAACGTTGCCCGCCCCAGCCGTAACCATATGGTGACAGGTGGTCTGCCCACCGATATCCAGCAGAGTCAGCAGCCATTCCGGGGCGGGCGCGAGGTCGAATAGTCCCGGCGGGTTCTCCCAGGCATAGGTGAAGCCGGAGGGGTGTACGCTCCGCGGCGCGACGACATAGCCGCCGTCTCCGCGAATATCCCATCCCGGCAGCAGTCCCGTGCGGTTGCCGATCGTGCCGCCCGGGTGCTGAAAGTAGACGTGCTTTCCCTTGGACGTTCGAACCGTCGGCGTGTCGGGAATGCCGCGCCGCTCCGCCTCCGCGACCGCTTCCTCGCTGTCCAGGTCGAGGACCAGAATGCCGGAAACAGCCCCGGTCACAATGCCCACATTGGACGGGCGTGAAGCCCACTTCCGAACTGTGTCGAGGGATGCACGCTCGCTCTGGAATTGCTTCCACGGAATGGCTGACTTCTTGCGCCTGAACGGGATAGGAAATACGCTGAAGCCCAGTGCGAACGGCACGCGCCATTCTTCAGGCAGGTCGAAGTCTGCCGCTTGTGGTTGCGCCGTCATTGATCGGCCTCCCCGGGTTCATTCAGCTTGAACCCACGCCCGGTCTGTTCTGCGGCCTTTCGTCCGTAAGTGACCGCTGTTTCACGGTCGGACGAACTCGCAACGGCGGTGCGTAGCGCCTGGGGTCGCGAAGGCGTGACAATCTCAACGATCCACGCGCCTCGCGCTCGCCGGACCGTGTAGAAAGAGGGTGCGGCGGTGGGCAGGCGGATCACATTGGCGCTCATCGGTCGCCCCCTTCGAGCCGATATTTGCGCCCGCAAACGTCCTCCCGCTCCAGCGTGCGGCAACTCGCCTGCCTGATCCGATCCCGGTGCGGTCGCATCAGTTGGCGGTCGTCTGCATCCTCGATCGGGAACGCGCCTGCCGTCTGGTCGAGAGGATATTCAGGAAAAAGGCGTTCGTCCTGGTCGTTGTCCGGATCGGCCGTGGTGCAGCCGGGGCCGCGATCCATCGTCAGGAACCATGCGCAGGGCTCATCCTCTGCACCGCTTCCGTCGGCTTCATCGCCATCAGGCTCAAGATCAGGGTCGCCGTCGATCGCGTCCAGCGCGTCGATTGCAGCTTGTATCGTCCGCTCCACCGCCTCGCGCGGGGCGACTGGGACGCCCATGATGAATCCCAAGATCGGGGGCAGTTTGATCGGCGCGCTCATGACTGCGCCTCCAGGATCAGGATGCGTCGCGCATCCTCCGTCAAAAGGGCCATGATCGGGCTCGCCATGTACCAGCCGTCGTGGATCTCTTCCTCGACGATGACAGCGATCTTGGAGCCTAGATCTTGCGGGTTGCGGCAAGGGGTGAGCAACAGGCGGTTGAGCGCCTCGGTGTGGATATCGCAGAGGCGGCTAGTCTCAGCTTCGTACGCCTCGTGCTGACCATCTTGGGGCTCACGCGCGCAGTGCAGATCCATCTCAGCCTTGGCGAGACGGAAGCTTGCGAGAAGACCGCTCCAGGTGCTATCAGGCTTCGCGTAGCGACCAACTACATCCGAAGCCCCTGCGCCGTTGGCGTGGGGGTTTTTCGTTTCCATTATGCCCCCTCCCGCTCAGCGATCCGCGCCATGATCCAGGCGTCGATCTCGTGGTCCGGCCAGGCATTGAGCCTGCCGGACAGCTTTACGGGCCGCGGGAACTGGTCCCGCTCGAGCAGTTCATAAATGCGGCTGCGGGAAAGCGCTGTGCGCTCTTTCACCGCGTCTAGTCTCAGGAGAGTAGTCATCGCCGTTCCTCTTTTTTGAAGGTCCGGCCATGTTCATTAGCGGCATCTGGACGCCGCGCATCAAGTGTTCAGTCTTGGTTATTCGACGAATTTCGAGACGCTAGCCACCGCCGGCGGCTGGCTAACCAGGAAAAAATCTCTGCTCGGCTTAGGTCGAACAGTTCCACTGCCTCGAGTACCGCCTGCTCTTGCTGTTTTCCGGCAGATATCTCGGACTCGACCCAGCCGGCCACTTTGCGGCCGTGCAGCGCGCGTTCGTGCGTGTTTATCGGCTTGCCCCGCCGCGCGCGCTTGAACTCCAGCTTGTAGACTGTCTCCCCTTCACCTCTGATTGCACCGGCGAGGCCGATAAGGACGAGGTGTAATCCGGAGAGAAAGTTGTCATCGGCGCGGCTCAGGCGATCATTCTCAGCGATCAACTTACCCAGTTCCTCCTCGGCTTCTTCGAGGTAGTCGAGCACGCACTCCAACGGCTCATCACCTTGCAGCGCCCACCAGGCAAGCCACTCCGCGCCGACCGAAGGGTCTCGTTTCGTGTCAGCCATGGATCGCCACCACATTGGTCGCGTTCACGCCCTTCACGATTCCCTCCAGGTGCCGCGCCCAAGCATCCAGCGCAGCCCGCTTTTCCACTTTCCAGTCGTGGCGTTGATAAACGCCCGCGATCCCTCCCCGCGCCCCGCTTACATGGTTCAGGACTGCTTCCGTCACCTCGAAGCGTACCCCAAGCCGCTGCAGTCCCGTGGCGACGGTCCGCCGGATATCGTGAAGGGTCCAGTGCTCTCCCCCTTCCCGCTCCAACTTGTAATCCATTGTTTCACGGAATCGCGCTTGCGCTTTGCTGAAGCCACTCGGACCGTTCTTAGGATTGCTCCGCGCCGGGAACAGCTTCTCGCTGCCTTCAACCTCTGGGATCTGCTTCAGGACCTGCAGCGCTGGCTCTGACAGCGGGACCAGGTGAGGAACACCGTTCTTCGCCCGCTCGGCTGGAATGATCCATTCCTTGGCCTTCAGGTCGAACTCCGCACGATCGGCGCTAAACACTTCATCGCGCCGGGCGCCGGTCAACATTAGCAGCTTGAGCCCCGGCCCCCATGGTGAGGGTTCATCGCTTGCCACCTGCCATAGCGCTGCCAGTTCGGCATCCGACAACACCCTATCCCGCGCCTTCGGCTTGCCCGGACGGCCGGCATCCCGGCACGGGTTTGCGTCCAGCCGATCCAGACGCGGCAGCGCCCATGTGTAGAAGGCGGACAGCTGGGCATGGACTGCGCGTGCCATGGTCGGCGCGCTTTCCGCGATGCCGTCAATCAGTGCCGTAATTTCAGCCCGGGTCACGCTGTCGGCGAACCGATCCCCGATTTCGGGCAGGACATAGCCGTCGAGGATGCGCTTGATTTCCCCGTGCGAGCGCAGATGGGCCTTGCTGGTAAGGTACGCGGGAACGAGCGCTCTAATGGTGCCGGCGCTGCCCTCCGCGCGCCGCTGTGGCGTCGGCGGCGCCTTGCCCGCTTCAAGATCGCTGAGGAGTACCCTCGCCTTCCTGCGAGCCTCTGCGATCCCGAACCGCGGCCCATATCGCCCAAGCGTGATGTTCTTGATCTTGCCGCCCACGCGCTTGCGCAGGATGAATGTTTTCGCCCCGGTCTTGCCGACCCTGACCCGCAAACCAGGAACATCGCTGTCGCTGTGTTCGGTCTGTCCGATCTTGGGGGCCTTCAAAGCCTTCAGCTTGGTGTCGGTCAGCTTGCCGCCACCTTTGTTACCTACAGAAGTCATCGGCCTCATCCTCTAAGCGGGTCCCAAGGACGATACCTAAGGTAACACATAGGGGCAAATACTTTCGGATCGCCCCGGACCCAACCGGACGAGAAACGTCGATATTCTGCGGGGTGTTGGATGCACCCGGATCGCTCTGGACCCCTATGTCGATAACTCTTAATCAGCGGGTCCTTGGTTCGAGCCCAAGTGCGTCCACCACTTTCCTCAAAGACATGCAGGAAACCGACCGGTGTTGCGCCGACGGCTAAGGCCGACATCGGCCGTAGCCGAGGATCCGCTCGCGCAGCTCCAAACTCACAATCTCGACTGTTGCTGCTTCGGGGCTTCGCCTGAGGATTTGCCCTCTGGCCCCTGCCTGCTAAGTCCCGACAAGAACATCGGAAGCAGGAGGATGTGGTGAGCGTTTTGCAAGGGCGGGTCGCTGTGGTGACCGGAGCGAGTTCAGGGATCGGGGAAGCGTGCGCGGTCTCTTTCGTCGAGAAAGGTGCGAAGGTTGTCCTTGCCGCCCGCCGGGCTGAACGGCTCGATGCGCTGGTGAAGCGGCTGGAGGGCATGGGCGGCCAAGCGCTGGCTGTTGCCACCGACGTCACCGACGAAGTCGCGGTGGACAACCTTTTCCAGCAAGCGGTGGATCGCTTCGGCACGGTCGACGTGCTGATCAACAACGCCGGAATCGCGGACAGCACCCCTGTCGATGAAATGGCGCTGGAACTCTGGCACCGGGTGCTCGAGACGAACCTCACCTCCGCCTTTCTGTGCTCACGCGCGGCCGTGCGGGTGATGAAGGGCAAGGGGCGCGGCCGGATCATCAACATCGGCTCGATCTCCGCCCGGGTGCCGCGCGCCAACAGCCCGGCCTATGCAGCCAGCAAGTGGGGGCTCGACGGGCTCACCCGCGCCCTCGCCATCGACGGGCGGGAAGACAATATCGCGGTGTCCATCTTCCATCCCGGTATCGTGGCGACCGAGATCGCACCGGGGGCGGTCAAGTTGCCGGACGATCTTGCCGCCGATCCAAAGGATATCGCGGACGTGATAATCCATATGGCCGACATTCCGGACCACCTGAACTTCTACGAAGGGATCGTGGTGCAGAACAAGATCCCGTTCCTCGGGCGCGGGTAGGCTTTGGCGTGGCCGGGGATTTCGGCTGCTACAACCTCGCCGATCTGCGGGAGCGTGCCCGGCGCAGGCTGCCGCACGGGATCTGGGAATACCTCGAGCGCGGTGTAGAAGACGAACGCGGCATGGCTGCCAACCGTGCCGCGTTCGATCACATAAGATTCCGGCCGCGCGTCTTGCGCGGGGTGCAGTCGATTGATCCTGGTACCAGCCTGTTCGGTCGGCAGACCCCGCTCCCGCTTGCAATTGCGCCAACGGGTGCGGCGGGGCTGCTGTGGTACCAGGGCGACCTGGCCCTGGCGCGGGCCGCAGCGAAGGCGGACGTTCCCTTCACCATCTCAAGCGCCAGCACCATGGACCTTGAGGAAATCGCCACGTCCGGTGCCCGGCTGTGGTTCCAGCTCTACTTCTGGGAAAACCGCGCGCTGTCGATGACCGTGGTCGAACGCGCATGGCAGCTGGGCTGCGAGGCGTTGCTGGTCACGTTGGATCTCCCGGTGCCGCCTAACCGCGAATACATCCAGCGCAACGGCTTCGGCACGCCGTTCAAGCTCAACCGCCGCAACACTGCCGCTGTCCTGCGCCGCCCTCGCTGGCTGGCAGGCGTAATGGGCCGCTATGCACTGACGGGCGGGATCCCGAGCCAGGCCAATCTGCCCAGGCACCTCCGGACCAAGGTCACCAAGGGAGCGCCACCGGGAGCGTTGTTCAAGCAGGATGATCTGGATTGGGACGGCGTTGCCCAGCTTCGGGACAGTTGGCCGGGCATGCTGGTCTTGAAGGGCATCCTGCGAGCCGATGACGCCGAGCGCGCCCTAGCCCTCGGCATCGACGGTGTGGTGGTCTCGAATCACGGAGGACGCGCCCTCGACGGATCAATTGCGTCGATCGAAGCTTTGCCCGCGATTTCATCGGCTGTCGGCGACCGCATGACGGTGCTGCTCGACAGTGGCATCCGCCGGGGCAGCGACATTATCAAGGCAGTCGCGCTTGGCGCTGACGCCGTTCTTGTCGGCCGCGCCCCGCTTTACGGTTTGGCGGGCGGCGGAGAAGCCGGAGTTTCGAGGGCAATTGATATCCTGCGCACCGAGACGGTGCGAACCATGGCAATGCTCGGCGCTCGGAACATCGGGGAAGTCAGTCCCGAAATTCTGGGCTGAATCCTTCGGGGGAGGCACTAGTCCGCTTCACGGCAAAAGAAAAGGCGGCGATGCTTGCGCACCGCCGCCTCCTCCTATTCCCTTTCGGCAGCCGATTACGGGCTGACGGGGCTGTCGTCGTCGTCGGTCACGGCAACCGCTACCACGGAGGCAGCGATGGCGACCAGCAGCAGCCAGCCATAGCTGGCGCCGGCGCCGAACATTCCGCCAGCCATGTTTTCAACATTGGCAGCCGACGAATCGCTACGAGCGGCCTGGACCTGAGTCGGAGCAACAGCTGCCTGGGCAGCAGTCGAACCCAGAACGGTGCCCGCAGCTGCGAGACCCAGAAGTGCTTTCTTAAACATAATTTGCAACCCTTCCGTACTTTCACCCGTGACGTATCACGAGCCTCCCATGCGTCAACCCTGAACGTCGACTTCTGGACGGCGCCCAATTACAGCGACGTACAAAGCTTGGCAATCGCGCAACGCCGTCGAAGGCGCCCGGACGGATCGGCATAGTTCAATCTGTGTAAGACGGGCAGTGAAGTGACCAAATCGGAGATGATCAAGGGATTGATTTGCTTCAAGATTGGTCGCAACCTTATTCACCATGGAACTAAGTGTGGCATTTTTAGCACTCTCGTCGCTTGTCTTTTTGGCACCCGCCGTCGCTCAGGAAATGGACGCGGTAACGGTGCTTCGCGTGCAGGATCAGCGGCTCGCAGCGATCGCTCAGCCGTTGTTGAGGGCAAACGATCGGTTGTGCCGCGAGCACATGCCCCTCACCGGGATTATTCTCCACAGTTCCGATCAGTATGCAGACGGTGCCGGAGACGCTTTCCCGGAAGGAGCGCCGGTGGCCATCTCTGCGATAGTGCCCCAGAGCCCGGCGGCTGAAGCGGGGCTTCTCCCGGATGACGGGGTGATCGCCATCAACGGGGCCTCCATCGAAGCCCCTGCGGCTGGAGAGCCGCACCTCAGGGACCGGGCTTTCGCGATGTTGGCTGCCACCCCAGCGGGAGCCCTCACTAGGATAGCGGTGAAGCGCCTTGGCGAATCCGCGGTGCACCAGATCGATGCGCCGAAAGGATGCCGCAGTCTGGTCGAAGTTCTGGCCGACGATCAGCCCAAGGCGCGCTCCGACGGACGCGTGGTGCAGGTAAGCTACGGATTTCTGGCGGCGGAAAGCGACCATTCGGTCGCCGTAGCTTTGGCGCATGAACTGGCCCATTCAATCCTGGAGCACCGCCGGCGCCTGTCGCAGGCGAATGTGGAAAAAGGCTTTTTTGGGGAGTTCGGAAAGAATCGGCAGCTCAACCGGCAGGCCGAAGTCGAAGCTGACCGGCTGAGCATCCATTTGCTGGCGAACGCCGGGTACGATCCAGCCATTGCCCCCGCGTTCTGGCGCTCGGAGCTCGGACGCAGGATGGGTGGAGGGTTGTTGCGGAGCGGCGCCTACCCTTCCCCGGAGCACCGGGCAAAGCAGCTGGAGGAGGAAATTCGGCTCTACCTACCTTCAGGTAGAGGCCTGAGCTATCCGGAGCATCTGCTGCGGATGCGTGAGCGGGCCATGCGCTAGACTTGCTGCTGCGACCGTCAGCCGGGTTGGCGCACGGTCGCGTCGCCGATATCGACGTAGTGCCGGTCATAATAGACCAGCGGCATCGCATCGTCCCGATGGCGTGCTGCGATCAGTTCCCCGATGAAGATCGTGTGGGTGCCAAATTCATGACAATGGGCGGTTCGGCAGATCAGGCTGGATTGCGCGGTGGCGAGCACGGGAACGCCGTGCATCTCTTCCCACGCGCCAACCGCGAACCGCTCATCCCCGGATCCGCCGCGCACGAAGTTATCCGCCACGTCACGGTTCGCAAGGCCCAGCACGTTGACGCAAAAGGTGGAAGCGCACGCAAGCGGTTCGTGCAGAGAAGCGCGGCGATTTACGCACACCAGCAGCGAAGGCGGCTCGAAGCTCAGGGAACTTACCGCAGTAGCGATGATCCCGTAACGGTCCGTTCCGTCGCCGGTGGTGACCGCATAAACGGTCGCCGCGACGTGGCGCATGGCATCGCGGAATGTCTCCAGCAGAGACTCGGTTGATTGCGTCTGTTCGCTCACCGCACCCTCATGCTTCGGGGTCAGACGGGCTTCAAGCGGTTTATACGCCATCGCACTGTGAACTCGTAGCTTCCGATGCACAGTGTGATGTGATACCAAGTGCTCATGGACAACACTATCGCTCGCGTTCGCGCGATTATCTCAGATGGCACGATGAGCCGGGCCGGTCTCGCCCGGGCTGCCGGACTTCATGCCAACACGCTGCGGGAATGCACGGAGCCGAGCTGGAATCCAACCGCCGAGACGCTCACCAAGCTTGAGCGGTTCCTGAGCGAGAACGACGAGACTCCGGTGCTTGTCCCGATCGAGCAGATCATTGACGAAGCGCGCAACGGCCGCATGTTCATCCTGGTCGATGACGAGGATCGGGAGAACGAAGGCGACCTCGTGATTCCCGCGCAGATGGCGACTCCCGACGCAATCAACTTCATGGCGACCCACGGACGCGGCCTGATCTGCCTGGCGCTGACCGCCGCACGGATCGAGCAGCTCGGCCTCGAGATGATGAGCCGGGACAACCGCACTCGCTATGAGACCGCGTTTACCAGTTCGATCGAGGCGCGGGTCGGAGTCACCACGGGGATCAGCGCCGCCGACAGGGCTCGCACGATCTCGGTTGCCACGGACGCGTCCAAGGGTGCGGATGACATCGTCACCCCCGGCCATGTCTTTCCGCTCGTCGCGCGCGAAGGCGGCGTGCTGGTGCGCGCAGGCCACACGGAAGCTTCCGTGGACATCTCCCGGCTCGCCGGGCTCAATCCTTCGGGCGTGATCTGCGAAATCCTGAACGAGGATGGGACGATGGCCCGGTTTGACGATCTCGTCCGGTTCGGTCGCCGTCACGGGCTGAAGATGGGCACGATCCGTGACCTGATCGCTTATCGTCGCAAGCACGATCATCTGGTCGAAAAGACCTCCGAAACCCGTTTTCGCAGCCGCTGGGGTGGGGAATGGGCGGCCTACGGGTTCTACAACAAGGCCACGAAGACGGAGACCCTGGCGCTGGTGAAAGGGCGTATCGACCCCGACCGCCCTACCCTTGTCCGGATGCACGCCATGTCCCTGTTCGACGATATTTTCGCCGAGGAAAGCGGGCGCAGCGGCCTGCTGGAAGGTGCGATGCGGATCATCGGGGATGAAGGCGCCGGCGTCGTGGTCCTGATCAGCCGGCCGACACCCGACTATATCTCCCGTGCCATCCGACAACGCGACAAGACCCGGGAAGCTGAGCCCACTCCACCCGAACAGCGGGATTACGGCGTGGGGGCACAGATCCTTGCGGAACTGGGTGTGCACGACATGATCCTGTTGACCAACACCCGCCACTCGCTCGTCGGGTTGGAAGGGTATGACCTGTCTATCGTCGGTGAGCGGCCGATCGTGAGCGAGGAAGAACTGTAATGGCCCGATTTCTTATCGTGGAGGCCCGCTTCTACGACCATCTCAACGACATGTTGATCGCCGGGGCACGGAAGGCGCTGAAGGATGCCGGGCACAAGGTGGAAGTGCTCACCGTCCCCGGCGCGCTGGAGGTGCCGGGTGCCATCGCCACCGCCTCCGAGAGCGGCAAGTACGACGGCTTCGTTGCGCTTGGCGTGGTAATCCGCGGAGAGACCTATCACTTCGAAATCGTGGCCGGGGAAAGTGCGCGCGGCATCATGGCGCTGACGATGGACGGCATCGCGGTAGGCAACGGCATTCTCACCACCGAAAATGAGCAGCAGGCGATCGTGCGGGCCGATCCCGCCCAGGCCAACAAGGGAGCCGGCGCGGCCGAAGCGGCCATGGCGCTGCTGGCAATTCAGGAGAAGTTCCGGTGACGCGCCATCATGCCTTGGCGGGGATCCCGCTGGTGCTGGGCGGAAACGTGTTCGGCTGGACGGCCGACCAGGACACCAGCTTTGCGATCCTCGATGCGTTCTACGAAAACGGCGGGCGCATGGTGGACACGGCGCAAGGATACTCTTCCTGGGTGCCCGGTCACGCCGGTGGAGAAAGCGAAACGGTAATCGGCAAGTGGATGGCGTCGCGCGGCGTGCGCGGCGACATGCGGGTTGCCACGAAGACCAACATGGAAGGGAGCCCCGGCGGCCTTTCACCCGAGCGGGTAGCGAAGGAACTCGAAAAGTCCCTTGATCGCCTGCAGACCGACTACGTCGATCTCTATTATGCCCACCGGGACGAGCAGCTGACCCCCCAGAGCGAAGTCGCCGATGGATTCGACGCGCTGGTCCGGTCGGGCAAGGTTCGTGAGATCGGCGCTTCGAACTACGATGCCGGTCGACTCAGCGCGATCCTCGATATCGCGGATGAGCGCGGTCTTACCCCATTCACGGTGCTGCAGAACGAATACAATCTTGTCGGCCGCGATCAGTACGGGGCGGAACTGCAGAAACTGTGCGCCGACCGCGGCGTGGCGATGCTGCCCTTCTTCGGACTGGCTGCCGGGTATCTGACCGGCAAGTACCGTACGGAAGCGGACTTCGCACAGTCGCAGCGCGGTGAAGGCGTGCGCCGCTATGCCGAAAAGGGGATCAGGGTCCTGCCGGCGCTGGATGCCGTTGCCGAAGAAACAGGTGCAACCCTTCCGGCCATCGCCTTGGCCTGGCTGCGGTACCAGCCAGCCATCCCTGCCCCGATCGCGAGTGCCCGAACGGTGCGTCAGCTCGATCCGCTGCCGGAATCGACCGCTCTGCAGCTGTCAGAGCATCAGCTTCAACTTCTGACACAAGCTGGAACCTAAAGCCCGTTCGATGCTTGTCGGCGGATGGACGGGACGCTTGAGTGGATAGCTGCGGTCGGGACCATGCTCGCAGCCGGGCTGGTTGCCGCTGACTTTGGCCGGAAAGCCACCGGGTGGGGGTTTGTCCTGTTCTGCCTTGTCGCGGTTGCCTGGATCGTTTCCGGGCTGACCAGTGATGCTCTGCCGATTGCCGCGATGAACGCCATTCTCCTTGTCATCAACGCCTGGGGTGTCTGGCAGTACCTTCTCAATCCGAAGAAGAAGCGCGAAATCGAACTCACTCAGCAATGCGTCGCTGAAGCGCAGCGCAGGACCTGAAAGAACCGGTAGATGTTGAACACCCCCCGATCTTTCTGGCGCTCCAAGCCGTCGCAGGATTTTGACCAGACGGCTCGAATCACCAGGGAAAGTTCGTGTTGCAGCACAGCGTGTTTCACTCGATGAGCAGAGTAGAAATCGTCCCGGCAAGGGATGAATCCAAAATGGACCGCGCCGACACTCTCCTCCGAGCGAAGGAAACATTGCTCGACTGCCTGGAAAGGCTTGATTTTGTTGGGGCTGACATTTCCGCAGCCTATCTCGCCATGGCAATAGATGCTCTACAGCACGAGTTCCAGAACGGACCGGAAGTACCGTCCGACTGACGCGCGACCCTACATCTCCATTTTGGTTCAAAATTGACCTGCGGTTCTGACGCGGTTCCGGCACATCCGCCGGACACCCACCAGCAATGGGGCTTCGGGCTCCCTGCCAACGTGAAGACGCAACATGAACCTTGTTTCCGCGCGCAATGTCAGGACCCGAGCTCAACGGCTGACTTCGCTTGCCAAGGAATTACTTACCCTTGCGCAGGAGATTCACCCGGAGGAAGCGTGCGCAGCCGATCTGGATAGCCAGAACCCGGATGTGGCTGCTTCGGAGGGCTCCACCAGTCTCGAAAACATAGCGCGCCAGATGTATCACCAGCGCCGCCGCCGCCGCGAGTTCTTCGACAGCAAACTTTTCGGTGAGCCCGCGTGGGATCTCTTGCTCGATCTCTACATCGCGGTAAGTCAGGGGAAACGCGTTTCGGTGACCAGCGCCTGCATCGCCGCCGATGTGCCGTCAACCACTGCCTTGCGCTGGATCGGCCTGCTGGAAAAGGAAGGGCTGGTCGTCCGGGAGAATGACGAAGCCGATGCCCGCCGGGTATTCATTCGGCTGACGCCGGATGGTCACACACGCATGAACCAGTTCCTGGCCAGCGGCCTTCTGCGCTTCGGCAACGGCGGGCAGGAGGAGTAACGCGGGCGGAGCGGTTTCTCACCGGATCAGATCGGCCGTTCCTCCCTGCCTTTCGGCGATTTCTGACAGAGCAAGCGACTGCCCCGCCCTGTCGCCTGAAGTCGCCTTCGCTTCCCTTCATGCTGGCACCTTGACGCTGATCGGCTGAGAGGTCGACCAACCTCCCCTGCATGATCGCCGGAGAACACTCGGCCAGATGTGCCCCGGCCGCAACCCCCAGTGCTGACCTTCTGCGCGTTCACCTGCTTTCACCCGGTGACAGACAGCCTTTGATCCGGCACAGCTTCGGCCGCGCCCGAAGCGGCCCTCCTCCTGCCCCTAGCCTTCCCGCTGACCCTTTTAGAGCCACCGGGCCGTGCTGTGTTCCCGTCGGCGCCCGGCGCCGTCAGGTCGCCTGCCGCCTGGGAACCCGGTCAGGTGCACTGCTCGGCAGTCGCACCTGACCGCGTAGGCACTTTTTCAGCCGAGAGCTTAGCCAGCCAGACGGCCGAACGCCCCCTCGCCCGCGTACAGCGCGCTGCTGCCAAGTTCTTCCTCAATGCGGATTAGCTGGTTGTACTTCGCCAGCCGGTCCGACCGCGCGAGCGAGCCTGTCTTGATCTGGCCGCAGTTGGTGGCGACGGCGAGATCAGCGATGGTGGCGTCCTCGGTTTCGCCGGAACGGTGCGACATCACCGCGGTGTAGCCCGCCCGGTGCGCGATATCGACCGCCTGGAGCGTTTCCGTCAGGGTGCCGATCTGATTGACCTTCACCAGCAGTGAATTGGCGAGGCCTCTGCCAATTCCCATCTGCAGGCGCCGCGGATTGGTCACGAACAGATCGTCGCCAACCAGCTGGACCTTGCCGCCGAGCTTGTCGGTCAGTGCCTTCCAGCCTTCAAAGTCGTCTTCGGCCATTCCGTCCTCGATCGAACGGATCGGGTAGCTTGCGCACAAGTCGGCCAGGTAATCCGCCATTTCGGTCGGCGAGAGCGAGGTGCCCTCCCCCGCCATGTCGTAACGGCCGTCGGTGAAGAATTCCGTGGACGCGCAGTCCAGTGCCAGCGCGATGTCCGCACCTGGCTTGAAGCCAGCCTTCTCGATCGACTGCATCAGGAAGTCCAGCGCATCGCGCGTGCTGCCGATATCCGGCGCAAAGCCGCCTTCGTCCCCAACCGCGGTGGACAGCCCCTTGTCGCTCAGCGCCTTCTTCAGTGTGTGGAAGATCTCCGCGCCCCAGCGCACTGCTTCGGCAATACTCTCGGCCCCGACCGGCATGACCATGAATTCCTGGAAATCGATGCGGTTGTCGGCGTGTTCGCCGCCGTTGATGATATTCATCATCGGCACGGGAAGGAGGTGGGCCGAGACGCCGCCGATATAGGAGTACAGCGGAAGACCGCGCGCGTCCGCCGCAGCCTTGGCCACGGCCAGGCTGACCCCGAGGATTGCGTTGGCGCCAAGCCGGCTCTTGTTCTCCGTCCCGTCCAGCGCCAGCATCGCAAGATCGATATCGCGCTGGTCTTCGGCATCGAGCCCCAGCAAGGCTTCGGCAATCTCTCCGTTCACGGCGGAGACGGCCTTCTTCACCCCCTTGCCGAAGTACTCACCCTTGTCCCCGTCGCGCAGTTCGACTGCCTCGTGTGCGCCGGTGGACGCGCCAGACGGTACGGCGGCCCGACCGAAGCTGCCGTCTTCCAGAAAAACGTCCACCTCGACGGTGGGATTGCCCCGGCTATCGAGGATCTGTCGTCCGTGGATGTCGGCGATGGCGGTCATGACGTTTGTTGCTCCTGTGGTGTGGCCCGGCCTCCTATGCGCCGGAACCATGCGGTGCAAGCCGCGTTCGAATTGGTGAAGAACCGGGGACTATTGGGTGTCCGGAAATCAAGTAGGCCCATTTGGGGGCAAACGGAAAGGGCAAAACATGGAAGAGATTCCTACGAAAAAGATCACTCCCGTCACGCCGAAGCCGGAAACGGGTTCCAACACGCCGGTCACGGGTACCGCTGCCAATCCGCCGGTGAACGAGCCGGCGACTGCAACGCTGACCGCGACCACTCCGACGTCGCCGATCGGTACAGCGACCGCTCCGCGTCCGGCAATCGCCGGCGACAGCATTCCGGCCAAGTCGGCCACGGGTGTAGGCGGCACCGGCATGGGTAGCAGCGGATCGAGTTCCTCCAGCGGCGGCGCGAAGGCTGCGGTTGCTGGCGCGGTGCACGATGCGCAGTCGCGTTTCGGAGCGGCGGTTCAGGAAGCCAAGCAAGGTGCCTCGCACCTGCTGGACGAAGCCAAGCAGCGGGCAGGTACCTACTCCGAGCAGGCGAAGTCGACCAGTTCGGACTTGTCGGCGCAGGCCAAGGTCAAGGCAAATGATCTGGCAGTTCAGGGCAAGAACAAGGCAAGCGATGCCTTGATGAGCCTGAGCAAGACCGTTTCCGACAACACGTCGATGGTCGATCAGAACCTTGGTCCGAAGTACGGCGACTATGCCCGTACGGCTTCCAAGAGCCTGGAAGATACGGCCCGGATGCTCGACGAGAAGAGCGTGGATGAACTGACTGCGGAAGCGCGTGAATTCATTCGCTCCAATCCCGGCGCTGCCGTCGGTGTTGCTGCGGTTGCAGGCTTCATGTTCGGCCGGATGTGCAGCGGGTCCAACAAGTGACGATGGTCAAGGAAGAACTGGCCCCGCCTCCGGGCGGGGAGCGGGTCCGCTTCGAGCCTCTCGAAGCGGACCCCGCGCCGCCGCCGCCGCAAGAGCGGTCGCTGGTCGAAGATGTCTCCGCCTTGTTCGAGGACGGAAAGACCTACGCCCAGGCAGAACTGAACTTCCAGAAAACCCGCGCCACGTTCGCGATGGATCGCGGCAAGAAGGTAGCGATGTACGGCGCGGTCGCCGGCACGCTGGCTTTCGTCGCCCTGATCGCGCTTGCGGTCGGCTTGATCATCGCCCTTACCCCGCTGATTTCCGCTTGGGGTGCTACTGCGGTGGTCGTCGGAGTCCTGCTGATCGGCGCAGCGATTCTCGGTATGATGGCGTATAGCCGAGTGAAGGAAATCATGAACGCCTTCAGCAACAAGAACGAGGCCTCCTGATGAAGCATCTCGCAACCCAACTGGCCGCGGATCGCCGTACGCGCGATGCAGCGTATGCGCTGTGCAAGACCGATATCGCCTTCATTCGCGAAGACTTGCAGGAGCGCAGCGTCAAGGACCGGGCCCTCGATCGCGCCAAGGATGGCGCCATGGAAGTGGCCGACGAGGCGCGGACCTTTGCCGAAGACAACCCCTACAAGACCGCGGCGGGCGTTGCGGCAGCTGCTTTCCTGTTTGCCGGCGGACCGATCATCGGCGGAATTTCGTCGCTGATCCACGGCGACCATGACTGCGACTGCGACTGCGACTGCCACGGTTGATAGCGAAAACCGAAGGACGCGCGATCCCGCCGTTCAGCAAGAGAATACCCGATATTGGAGAATGTTATGCCCGAAGCGAGCCGAGAAGACCTGACGATCAAGATCGAAGCCGCAGAGGAGCGCAATCGGCAGCGAGCTGAGAACTCATCGAGCAATTCGCTGATGGAGCGAGCCGGCGAAACGGCTGTGGAGGCCAAGGATGGCGTCCTTGGTTACGCGCACGACCACCCGTTCACGACTGTCATCGGCGGCTTCGCCTTGGGCGCGGTCCTCGGGGCCATGTTCCCCCGTCACCCTGCGCGCAAAGTTGCCAAGGCCGGTCGCGGTGCGGCGAAGGCTGGCGGTGCTGCGGCCGGGCTTGCGGCAACAGCTGCCGACACGGCGATGGAGTACATCCGCCAGGCGCTCGAAGCCGCAGAAGACGCGGCAGTTTCCGGCAAGGAAACGCTGGAGGATACTGGGCGGGCGGCTGGTTACAAGCTGCACAAGGCCGGCGAAGCTGTTGGAGACAAGGCGCGCAGCCTGGCCGACGATGCGGCAGCGGCCGAAGCTGATGTGTCCGCTCGCGCTTCGCGGATCATCAACTAGGCGTTGCACCCTTGCGGCATTTGCTGATGGCCCTAAAGAGCGGGTGAATTCACTCAACTCGGAGGGTTTGAAGCTTGGCAAAGCAGCTTTTGCATCTGGTGATGGGCGGCCGGGTCGTTGATCCCCAGGGGCTCGAATTCCAGGATCCGGCGCAGGTCGATCTGGTGGGTGTCTTCGACAGCTACGCCGCTGCCGAGGAAGCATGGCGCGGATGCGCGCAACGCACTGTCGACGATGCGGAAATGAAGTACGTAATCGTCAACTTGCACAAGTTGCTGGAGCCGGAGCTTCCGAGCAAGTAGGCTCTGCGGGGATGAAGACACAGGGGGGGAAGCCGTCAATCGGTTTCCCCCCTTTCTTTGTGTCAGATGAATTCTACTTTCTCGACAAGGTAGAAGCGATCCCCGGAAGGGACGGTAACTTCCACTTCCTCTCCAGTCTGTTTTCCGATGAGAGCGCGGCCTAGCGGCGAATCATAAGAGATGCGCCCCTGCTTGGCGTCCGCTTCGGCCTGCCCGACGATTTGGTATCGGCAGGGCTTGTCGTCCTCATCCAGCAGCGTGACGGTCGCCCCGAACACCACCCGGTTGCCGGAAAGCGTTGTCGGATCGATGATCTGCGCACGGCTGACCCTGTCCTCAAGATCAGCAATCTGGGCCTCGACCTGACCTTGGCGTTCCTTCGCCGCGTGGTATTCGGCGTTTTCCGAAAGATCACCGTGGGCGCGCGCTTCCTCGATCGCATCCACGATCTTTGGACGCTCTTCCCGAAGGGCCTTCAGGTCGGCGGTCAGCATTTCATAGCCTTCCGCCAGCATCGGCACTCGTTCCATCAACAATTCCTGTTCTATCGCATTATCCGTTAAGAACCGCACCTGCCCGGAGATGACCGGGGCCGCTGTATCGGTTTTCAGGAGAACGCGCTGTTTCAGCCGTAATACTCTTGCAAGGAATGCACTTCAAGGTCGCTGGTTTCCACCGAAGCAATCGCCTGAGCCGCTGCGATCGAGGCAGCAGCGGTGGTATAGTACGGCACCTTCATCTGCAGCGCGGAAGCGCGGATCGAGTGACTGTCCTTGTGGCTCTGCCAACCTTCCGTTGTGTTGAAGATCAGCGAGATTTCACCATCGACGATCCGGTCCACGATGTGCGGCCGTCCTTCGGCCACCTTGTTCACACGTTCGACCGGCAGGCCGGCGTCGGCAAGATATTGAGCCGTGCCCCCGGTTGCGACTACTCGGAAGCCCAAATCTACCAAGCCCTTTACCGGGCCGACGATCTGCGGCTTGTCGCTATCCTTGACCGAGACGAACAGAACCCCGCTCTTGGGCAAGACCGTGCCTGATCCCAGCTGCGACTTGACGTATGCCGTCAGGAAATTCCTATCGATTCCCATGACTTCGCCAGTGGACTTCATCTCCGGTGTCAGCACCGGGTCCGCCCCGGGGAAGCGCGCAAAGGGGAACACCGCCTCCTTCACCGCAACATAGTCGAGCTCCCGCTTGATCGGCGGGAGGTCGGCCAGCTTCTCCCCCGCCATGATCCGCGCTGCGAACTTGGCAATCGGCTGGCCAATTGCCTTGGCGACGAACGGTACGGTGCGGCTTGCCCGCGGATTGACCTCGATCAGGTAAACCTCGTCGTCCTTCACCGCGAACTGGACGTTCATCAGCCCCTTCACGCCAAGTGCAAGCGCAAGCGCCTGAGCCTGCCGTTCCATTTCGGTAACGATCGCATCGGGCAGGCTGTACGGCGGCAAGGAGCATGCGCTGTCGCCCGAATGGACGCCCGCTTCCTCGATGTGCTGCATCACTCCGGCAATCACGACTTCATTGCCGTCGCACAACGCGTCGACGTCGCATTCGATCGCGTCGCGCAGGTACTGGTCGATCAGCACCGGGCTGCTGCCGGATACGTTCACCGCGGTCGCGATATAGTCATCCAGCTGCGCTTCGGAATCCACGATTTCCATCGCCCGTCCACCCAGGACGTAGGATGGGCGCAGCAGTACCGGATACCCGATATGCGCCGCCACCGCAGCGGCTTCGTCCCGGCTGCGGGCGATGCCGTTCATCGGCTGCCGCAGGCCCAGCTTGTTGACGAGCCGGGCGAACCGCTCCCGATCTTCTGCCAGGTCGATCGCATCGGGCGACGTGCCGAGGATGGGAATCCCTGCACGCTCCAGCGCCGCAGCAAGCTTCAGCGGGGTCTGCCCACCGAACTGGACGATGACACCCACCAGGGTTCCGCGGGAATGTTCGACGCGCAGAATTTCCAGCACGTCCTCTGCCGTCAGAGGTTCGAAGTACAAGCGGTCGGACGTGTCGTAGTCGGTCGAAACCGTCTCCGGATTGCAGTTGACCATGATGGTTTCGAACCCGGCTTCCTCCAGCGCGAAGCACGCATGGACGCAGCAGTAGTCAAATTCGATGCCCTGCCCGATCCGGTTGGGTCCACCGCCAAGAATGACGATTTTCTTCCGGTCCGACGGCCAGGCCTCGTTCTCCGGCTCACCGAAGGTCGGAGCCTCGTACGTCGAGTACATATAGGGCGTGACCGCCTCGAACTCGGCGGCGCAGCTGTCGATCCGCTTGAACACCGGCAAGACACCCAGCCTCTGGCGCAGTTCGCGGACTTCTTCCTCGCTGGTGGCGCCAGCCATCGCGCGCAAGGTGTCGTGCAGGAGGCCGGACCGGCGCGCCTGGGTTTCGGCCATTCCGCCCGCGACCCCGACTGATCGGACCGCCAGTGTGGCAAGCCGCTTGTCGGAAAAGCCCATCGCTTTCAGACGCCGGAGCCCGGCGGCATCGTGCGGCAGGCCGTTGGCCATGATCATCCGCTCTTCGTAGATGATCTCTTCGACGTGGCGGAGGAACCAGGGATCGTAGTGTGTGATCGCCTGGACTTCCTCAACGGTGAAGCCTTCGCGGAAGGCTTGGCCAACGACCAGAAGCCGCTCCGGCGTCGCCCGTGACAGCGCGGCCGTGATCCCGTCGCGCGATGCGCCTTCCAGTTCGGGAATGCGGTTGAACCCGTCGAGATCGGTTTCAAGGCCTCGCAACGCCTTCTGAAGGCTTTCCTTGAAGTTGCGGCCAATGGCCATGACTTCCCCGACCGACTTCATCGCGGTGGACAGTTCGGCCTTTGCGCCCTTGAACTTCTCGAACGCGAAGCGCGGGATCTTGGTGACGACGTAGTCGATCGTCGGCTCGAAGCTCGCCGGAGTTGCCCCGGTGATCTCGTTCGTAATCTCATCCAGCGTGTAGCCAACCGCGAGCTTGGCCGCGACCCGGGCGATGGGAAAGCCGGTCGCCTTCGATGCCAGCGCCGAGGAGCGCGAGACGCGTGGGTTCATCTCGATCACGATCAGGCGCCCGTCCTCCGGATTGACCGCAAACTGGACGTTGGAGCCGCCTGTTTCGACGCCGATCTCACGCAGCACGGCGATGCTGGCCGTGCGCATGATCTGGTATTCCTTGTCCGTCAGCGTCAAAGCCGGGGCGACGGTGATGGAATCGCCGGTGTGGACACCCATCGGATCGACGTTCTCGATCGCGCAGACGATGATGGCGTTGTCCTTCCGATCCCGGACGACTTCCATCTCGAACTCTTTCCACCCGAGCAGCGATTCCTCGATCAGTACTTCCGTGGTGGGCGAAGCATCGAGGCCGGAGCGGACGACGGCCTCGAACTCGGATTTGTTGTAGGCAATCCCGCCGCCCGTGCCGCCGAGCGTGAAGCTGGGCCGAATGATGGAGGGCAGCCCCGTGCGTTCCAGCACCGCAAGCGCTTCTTCCACGCTGTGCGCAACGCCGGAGCGCGCGCTTTCCAGCCCGATCTTGTCCATCGCCTCGCGGAAGCGCTGGCGGTCCTCGGCCTTGTCGATCGCGTCGGCGTTGGCGCCGATCATCTGCACACCCAGACGATCGAGCGTGCCGTCATTGAACAGCGCGAGCGCCGTGTTCAGCGCCGTCTGCCCACCCATCGTCGGCAGCAGCGCGTCGGGGCGCTCCTTCTCGATGATCTTGGCGACGATCTCGGGCGTGATCGGCTCGATGTAGGTCGCATCGGCGAACTCGGGATCGGTCATGATCGTCGCCGGATTGGAGTTGACCAGGATCACCCGGTAGCCCTCCTCTTTCAGCGCCTTGATCGCCTGCGTACCCGAATAATCGAATTCGCAAGCCTGTCCGATGATGATGGGTCCCGCGCCAATGACGAGGATCGAGGAGATGTCGGTGCGTTTGGGCATTAGAAGTGCCTTTTGATCCAGGTTGACGAGGCGCTCGGTAGCGGCCTTCGACTAGTGCGTGGCTGGGGAGAGTTTTTCCGCGGAGATCGTCACGCGTTCTCCCGCGCCAACATCCCTACAAAGCGTTCGAACAGGTAGAAGCTGTCCTGCGGCCCCGGGCTGGCTTCCGGGTGGTACTGGACGCCGAAGGCCTTCTTGCCCCGGATAGAAATCCCGCAGTTCGACCCGTCGAACAGGGAGACGTGCGTTTCCTCGACGCTGTCCGGCAGCGTTGCGCTGTCGACCGCGAACCCGTGGTTCATGCTGGTGATTTCAACGATGCCATCTTCCAGCCGCTTTACCGGGTGGTTCGCCCCGCGGTGGCCCTGGAACATCTTGGTTGTCTGCGCGCCCGCCGCCAAGGCGAGCAGCTGGTGCCCAAGGCAGATGCCGAAAATCGGCACGTCACGGTCCAGCAGATCCCGGATCACCGGCACAGCATAAGCACCGGTCGCCGCCGGATCACCCGGCCCGTTGGAAAGAAATACCCCGTCCGGCTGGAGCGCGAGAACTTCCTCAAGCGTGGTTTTCGCAGGTACGACAGTGACCCGAGCGCCCGCGTGCGCCAGGTTGCGGAAGATGTTGTCCTTGCTGCCGTAATCGATCGCGACAACGTGCGGCCGGGCTTCACGAGAAGCCTCGCTGTACCCGGTACCGAGTTGCCAGCGTCCGCCTTCCCACGTCTCCTGCTTTTCACGGCTGACGCGCTGGGCGAGGTCCATTCCTTCCAGGCCGGGCCACTCCTGCGCCTGCTTCAGCAGCAGCGGCAGGTTGAAGTTGCCGTGCGGCTCATGCGCGATGACGGCATTGGGCGCGCCCGACATCCGAATGCGGCGGGTCAGCGCGCGCGTATCGATGCCGGAAAGGCCGATCTTCAGGTGCGCGGCCATCCACTGGCCGAATTCCCGTTCCGCACGAAAGCTGGAATGGCGGGTCACTTCTTCCCGCACGATGCAGCCGACGGCGCTTTCCACCTGGGATTCGACATCTTCCTCGTTCGCGCCGACGTTGCCGATGTGCGGAAAGGTGAAGGTGACGATCTGCGCGGTGTAGGAAGGATCCGTCATCACTTCCTGGTAGCCGGTCATCGCCGTATTGAAGCAGACTTCTCCTACGGCACTGCCGATGTGGCCGAAGCCTCTGCCCCAAAGGACTGTTCCATCGGACAGAACGAGGACTCCCGTCGCCCCAGAAGGTTGCGCGTGCGAAGAGGCGGGGTCGGCCATTGGGCCCTCCGTAAACTGTTTTGCCGGTGCTGTGTGCTAAGTCCCGGCCGCTATACTTCGTCACCGGTTCCGTCAACCTGTGCAGGAAGGAATTCCGGCGCTAAGCGGGCGGCATACGACCCAGTGCACAGGAAGGCAGATAGGATGCTCCGCGATACGATCAAGCAGGCGCAGATTTCGGCGATGAAGTCGGGCGACAAGGAACGGCTGGCTGCGGTTCGCCTGATCCTGGCCAAGGTGAAGGACCGGGATATCGAGCAGCGCACCGCGAGCAAGGACGTCCCCGACGATGAGATGGTCATCGACGTGCTGCAGAAGATGGCCAAGCAGCGCCGCGAATCCATCGAAATGTACGAATCTGGTGGGCGCGAGGAACTGGCTGAAAAGGAACGCCAGGAACTGGCGGTGATCGAAGATTTCCTCCCGCAACAGATGACCGACGAAGAAGCGAAGGCGGCCATCGAACAAGTGAAGGCGGACCTCGGCGCCGGCTCGATAAAGGACATGGGACGCGTGATGGCGGAACTCAAAGCCCGTCATGGCGCTTTGATGGACATGAGCAAGGCCAGCACCATGGTGAAAGAGAGCTTTTGATGAGACCAGCCGCCCTGTCCGCCGTTCTTTTCCTGTCCGCTTCCCTCGCTGCATGCGGGGGGAGTGAGGACCAGACCGCGTTCCAGGAAGGAGGAGGCCAGGACGGCGCCGATGTCCTGCCAGTAGTCCGACCCGGTGAGGGAACGCTGGGCGAAGGCGAGGCTATCCAGCTCGGGCCGGACTTTGTGGATCTCCAGCTTGGACCGGCGATAACCGCAGGAGCGGGAGCGGTGCAGACCGCCCAGCTGACCGGAGCGGTTGGCGCTGCCGGTGAGGTGAGCAGCTACGTCGCCTGCCCCGTGGGCGTTGCTGCCTGTGACCCGCAGGAGATGAGCGGAGCCACGGTCTACACCTACGTTGCCGAAGTCACGCCGGCCATCTGGACCAGCGTGTTCCGCACCGCTAATTCGGTGTCGGGCTTCACAGGAACAGTCGGGTTCGACCGGGAGCAGGCGGAGGCCGCGCTCGGCCCCGACAGCGAGCTTGCCGTGCGCTGTGTCAATGGCGCGCTGGTCTGGGCCGTCAACGGCGGCCAGGGATGGAGCGGCGCTCCGATCACTGTCTACTGGCAAAGCACCAGCCCGCCCCAGACGGCAGAGCTTGCCTATCAGCTGGTCCAGGGCGGCGCGACCGTGAATGCCGCGGGCACCATTCCGTCCGGAGATCTCGATTCGGCGTGCGAGTGATCGCTTGGCCAGAGGCACTGCCGGGCCTACCAAGGCCGGCGTATGACGCTGTCACCTCAATGGCTGGATGAACTGCGGGCTCGGGTCGCGCTCTCGGGCGTGATCGGCCGCACCACAAAGCTGCAGAAAGCAGGCCATGAATGGAAGGCCTGCTGCCCGTTTCACAATGAGAACACGCCCAGCTTCACGGTCAGCGACCAGAAGGGGTTCTACCACTGCTTCGGTTGCGGTGCTCACGGGGACGTGATTCGCTGGATGACCGACCAGCGCGGCTTGTCCTTCATGGACGCGGTTAAGGAACTGGCGGGGGAAGCTGGGCTGGAAATGCCCGCTCCCGACCCGAGGGAGGCGCGCCAGGCTGAGCGCCGGGCGACTTTGCACGATGTCACGGCTGCCGCCCAGGATTGGTTCCAGGGCAACCTGCTCTCGAATGCCGGGGCACGCGCTAGAGACTATCTCAAATCCCGCGGTTTCAACGACCGAACGCAGGAGCGATTCGGGTTTGGATTTGCCCCGGATGACCGGCAGGCGCTTACCAGGGCCCTTGCTCGGTTCGACATGCCGATGCTGATCGACGCAGGTCTGCTGATCGAGGTCGAGGGCCGCGATCCTTACGCGAGGTTCCGCGGCCGGCTGATGCTGCCGATCCGCGACGCACGGGGACGAGTTATCGCGTTCGGCGGGCGCATCCTCGAAACCGGGAAAACAGATGCTCCCAAGTACCTGAATTCGCCGGACACGCCTTTGTTCGACAAAGGGCGTACGCTCTACAACCTGGACCGCGCCGGGCCGATCTCCCGCCGCTCCGGCCGGGTCGTGGCCGTAGAAGGCTACATGGATGTGATCGCGCTGGCGGCAGCTGGGATAGAGGATGCGGTTGCCCCACTCGGCACGGCGCTGACCGAGCGCCAGATCGAACTGCTCTGGCGCCTGGTGGAACGGCCACTCCTCTGCTTCGATGGAGATGCTGCGGGACAGCGGGCGAGCTTTCGCGCAGCCACTCGCGCTCTTCCGCTGCTGCGTCCGGGCCATTCGCTCGGTTTTGTCACCCTCCCCGAAGGACTTGATCCGGACGACCTTGTGAAACGGGACGGCGCCGAGGCGATGGAGCGGCTGCTGGGCGAGCCGCGCAGCTTGCTCGACACGTTGTGGGAGCATGAACGCGATGCCGCGCCCTTGGGTACGCCGGAAGAAAAGGCGGGCCTGAAGGCGCGGTTGCTTGCCCATGTCGAAGATATCCAGGACCAGGACATCAAGGCGCTTTACCGGCGAGAGTTGCTCGAACGATTTTCCGCTTTTGCATTCCCGCGCCGTGAAAGCCCGCGAAAGGATGGCGGCAAGTGGATCAAGGGCGCGGGCGGCCGACGGGGAAGCTGGACGCCCGAACGGCCTACCTTGTCTCCCGAGGCCGCAGGCCAGCTCAAGCGTGCCGCTGCTGGCGGATCGCGCGACAAGCTGGCTCAGGCCGTGCTCGCCGGACTGGCCCGTTACCCCCGCGAGATCGCCTGGCATGCTGAGGCATTGGCGCGGCTTGCCCCTGTCGATCCGGCCATTGCTGCTGGTCTCGATCGGCTACTTGCGTTTGCCGATACGCTTGAAGCCGGGCCCACGCCTCCCATATCTGGGCTAAAGGATTACTTCCCGCTGCCGGATCGGGCCCACTACTCCTTTTTGACGGAGGGCGCCGACCCGCTGACAGCGCGTGAGGATCTGGCCGAGGCTGTCGCGGTGCTCGTCGAGCGACCGGCTCTGGATGCGGCGATCGCCAAGGCCACGGCGCGATTTGCAGACGACCCGGATGGCTCCTGGGTCGAGCAGCAGAGGCTGAGGAAACGAAAGCTGGAAATCGAGTCGCGACTCGGGCAAATGGCCCGCAAACGTGCTGCCGAGGCAGCGCATAAAGAACAAATAGAGGCGTCGTCCGACAAGGCGCCTGGCGAACAGGAATGAAGCAGCACATGGCGTCCGACGACACCACCGGAACCACCGACGATGCACCGCTGATCGACCTCAATGAGGCATCGATCAAGAAGCTGATCGCAAAGGCGAAACGGCGCGGTTACATCACCGTGGACGAGCTGAACGAGGCGCTTCCGCAGGACGAAATGTCCACCGACCAGATCGAAGACGTGATGTCCGCGATCTCGGAAATGGGCGTCAACATCGTCGAAAACGATGACGACGCACAGG
>NZ_RSEK01000040.1 GCF_003958635.1 Altericroceibacterium xinjiangense
GGTTTCCGCTCTCGTTGCGGAACGTGGAAGATCTCCTGTTCGAGCGCGGGATCGACATCTCACATGAGACGGTGCGCCTCTGCTGGACCGTTTCGGGCCCATGTTCGCGGCCGACATCCGCCGCCAGCGGATCTCGCGCATGCGCGGCTTTCGCCATTGGAAGTGGCGCCTGGATGAAATGTACGTCCGCTTGAATGGCAAGATGGTCTACCTCTGGCGAGCCGTGGATCATGAGGGCGAAGTCCTGGAAAGCTACGTGACCAAGACCCGCGACAAGGCTGCGGCTCTGCCGTTCATGCGCAAGATCTTGAAGTGGCACGGCAAAGTGGAAGCGATCACCACCGACGGCCTTCGCTCCTACAAGGCAGCCCTGACCGAGCTCGGGTGTGAGCAAAAACAGGAGACCGGCCGCTGGGCGAACAACCGGGTCGAGAACTCGCATCTGCCGTTCCGACGACGCGAAAGGGCGATGCAGCGCTCCAGGAAGATGAAGTCACTCCAGAAGTTCGCCTCCGTTCACGCCTCTACCGCCAACCACTTCAACGCTGAACGCCGTCTCGTCGATAGGCAGACTTACAAGACCCGCCGCTCGGCCGCGCTGGCAGAGTGGCAATCGCTCATGGGGTGAGGTTTGCAGCCGCCTAGGAGGATTGCGTCAAACGGAGAGCAGTTCGCATCCGGCTGACAGCACCCATCCAAGCTAGCGATGATCGAACCGCGCAAACAGGCCGAACAGATGACCGCACTCCAAGGTGGACTTGACTGCACCGCTGCCTCACTTTCATTAGCACTGCTAAGCAGGTGCTTTCACAGGAGAGTTTGATCCTAGACATCACCGGGGCGCAGCTTCGCGCGTTCATGCAGGTAGTCGAGCAAGGGAGTTTCAGTGCCGCTGCGGATGCGCTGAATATCTCGCAAGCTTCGGTAAGCAAACATGTGCGCGCAATCGAGCGCAAGACCGGAGTGCTTTTTGTGCGCAAAAAGGGCAGCGGAGTGCATCTGACCAGTGCCGGGCAGATCCTTTATGAACGAGGTCCCGGTCTTTTAGCGTACCTCTCGGATGTCACGCAGGCGCTTGCGGATGCAGCGAGTGCGCGGCCGAGGCTGCGTGTCGGCGTGGGCGAGTATCTTCTTTCGGCACTTCAAGGTGCAGTAACCGACTACCTCCTCAAATTCCCGCAGGAGATCGTCGAGCTTCGGCTTGTGGGAGGTGACGAAGGGCAGCGCCTTCTCGACCGAGGTGAGCTCGATCTCGTGCTGATCACGCGCGCAGAGCCGCCGCCTGGGCTAGATGCCCGCTCGAGAGCGGCCGTAACGCTGCGGTTGTATCGGGCCTCCAACGCCTCTCTAAGCGATCACCCGCTGCCGGTGATCATGCCACCCGCAGGATCGGCACCAGAAAGGTTTGTCGAAAGGGTCTTGCGCAACATCGGCTGTGCTTGGCAGCCTCATTCGACCAATGCGCCCAACTACACCGTCGTGCAGGAGCTCTGCATGCGGGGTGTGGGGGTAGCTTTGCTCTTTGAAGAAAGTACCACTGAAGCGGTGGCTGCAGGACGACTGGTGGCGGTCTCGCAGGCCGTTGTTGCCTGGCGGTGCTGTCTGACAGGCTCCGGCGCGCTCTCATCCGCCGCACAGCGATTTTCTCAGTTCGCCATCCATGGCGGGGTGACACGGAGATAGCTTTTAGGCTGTGGGTTAACAGCCCAAAGGTACCTTGCTTTGCGATGTGCCGGGTTCCAAGCCATCTTTACAATCAAGTATGTTGGTTCGGGAGACGCTCATGGGGGTCCAATCAGCCGGGCGAGTCTTCGCCACCACCACATCGATGCTCGCGTTTGTCCTGCTCAGTCCGATTGCGGCGGCGCAAGTTGCAACGGAGGAGGGGGACCCGTCCCCTGAGCCTGCCCAAGACATGATTGTGGTAACCGCTCAGTTTCGCGAACAAAGCATCCAAGACACGCCGCTGGCAATCACCGCGGTTTCCGATGAAATGCTGCAGGCGCGCAGCCAGACCGATATCGCCGATGTCACCGCGCAGGCACCCAACGTGACGCTAAAGCCTTCTCCCTCCAATTATGGCCCGTCACTCACCGCCTCGATACGCGGCATCGGCCAATACGATTTTAGCCCGGCGCTCGAGCCGGGTGTCGGTGTCTATGTCGACGACGTCTACTATGCGACCGTGACCGGCTCCGTGCTCGATCTTCTTGATCTGCAGCGCGTTGAAATTCTGCGGGGGCCGCAAGGAACGCTGGCAGGTAAGAACTCGATCGGCGGCGCAATCAAGCTCTATTCGCGCAAACCGGAAGGCATTCCCGGCGGCTATGCGACGGTGGCTTACGGTAGCCGCAACCGAATCGACCTGCGTGTAGGGGCGGACTTCGCGCTGACCGACAATCTGTTTGCTCGCATTACCGGCGTTTCCAAACAGCAGGACGGCTATGTAGAGCGGCGTGACTATGGCTGCCTGTTTCCCGAGAGCGGCGTGCCTGCACAACGCCCGGGCAGCGCAGACTGCGTTCTCGCGAAAGAAGGCGAGGTCAACTATCAGGCGGCGCGCATCATGCTGCGCTACGAGCCCTCCGACACGCTCGATGCAACGTTGGCCGCCGATTACAGCATTGACGACCGTACGGTTGCAGGATCTGTCCTCACAGCGGTAACGTTCAACGGCAATCAAGACAACGTCTCGCCGTATCCTGGCGTGAGTTTCGATCAGCGCTTCGTCCCGCCTAGCGGTTCCTACTACAACTATGCCACATATGAGTCCGCGCCTGACATTTTCACGCTGCCGAACGGGGCGCCATATCCGCTTCAAGGGGTCGAACTGGATGGACGTTCAAAACTCGAAAGCTGGGGAGTGTCGGCGAACATCAATCTGGAGCTTTCGAACCGGGTAACGCTTGACTCGATTACGGCATATCGCACCTACAGTACCAGCTTCGATACCGACGGCGATCTGTCTCCGCTCGCTGTCAATATGCAGTTGAACGAGATTGACTATTGGCAATTGAGCCAGGAGCTGCGCCTCAACGGCACCCTGGGAGCGGCGAATGAAATCGCCTGGACGCTCGGCGCTTTCTACTTCGATCAGAAGTCAGAACTCTACTCAATCGCGGATCTCAGGCCGAACCCGGTGCCTCTGCAATTTGCCGCCGATGACGTTATCCCGGCTTCAACCGAAGCGGTGTTTGGTCATATCAGCTGGGCAGCGACGAATGCTCTGACCTTCAACATTGGCCTGCGTTATACGACGGAAGAGAAGGATTACACTTTCGGCCGCGCCAACCTAAACGGCTCGTTCAATCCCTTTGTTGGAGCCCTTGAGGGTGCATCCGGGTCCTATTCGGGCGACCGTGTGGATTACCGGCTGAACGCGCAATACGAATTCACGCCCGACATCATGGGGTATGCCCAGTTCGCGACCGGCTTCAAGGGCGGCGGCGTCAGCCCGCGCCCGTTCAACCCGGAACAGGCACGACCCTTCGATCCCGAAACGCTCGACACTTATGAACTCGGCTTCAAAAGCCAGCTTTTCGATCGACGCATCCGCTTCAACGCCGCTGGTTTCTACAGCGAATATAACGACATCATCCTGACGCTGCTCACGTGCCCGCAGTTCGGTGGACCCGGGCCTTGCGCATTGTCAGCGAATGCCGGCGATGCGGAAATCATGGGACTTGAGGCGGAACTCTACGCCGAACCTATCGATGACTTGCTCTTCGACGCATCCGCCAGCTGGCTCGACTTCCAGTACACGCGCATCAATCCGGACGCGGGCGGAATTCCTATGAATGCCATTACGCCTTATACGCCGGAGTGGAAATGGAGCGTCGGAATTCAGTATAAATTCGATTTCGACGGGGCAGGCTCGGTGACGCCGCGCTATGACATGTCGTACCAAGGCGAAGTGTTCACCCGCCCGGAGAACCTGCCCACCAGCCATATCGACGACTACATCCTTGCAAATGCCCGATTGACTTGGAGGAATGCGGACGCTGACTGGGAAGCGTCACTAGCTGTTACCAACCTATTCGACAAATACTACTACCTGACCATCTTCGACCTGACGAATAGCACGGCAGGTTTCGCCAGTGGCCAGCCCGGCCGTCCGCGCGAATGGGTAATGAGCGTCAAGAAGTACTTTTGATGAACGCGTGGTGCCTGATGCTGCTGCGGTTCCGTGCGTGTGCGCCCGGTGGGCAACAGTTCGTCGCTTCCCGCGACACTTAGGCCAATACCAGTGGCGCATGAACTTGGCGGCACCTCGACAGAAGCCGATTTCGATCCCGTGCGAAGGGTGCTGTATTGCGCCGGCGGACCTGAGATTCCCACTTCCCGCTGGGCGACATACCTTGGAGTCGTCTGGGTCATTCCGTTATTCTAAGGAATTTTAAGGAACGAGAGCATGGCTGCAGGAGCGCGCCTGGACATCCCCGGTCTACCACACTCTTTGATGACCCTCCCGGCGCTTTTGTGCCCGCTTGTGGCGCTTTCGGCCTGTAGCGCTTCGCTGGATGAGGGAAGGGGGAGGCAGGACCCCGCCCTTGCCGAGACCGCGGCGGCGCCCGCGCTTGCGAATAGCGACAGGGAGTTGCTTTGGGGCGATACGCACGTCCACTCGCGCAATTCGGTAGATGCATTTGCCACCGGCTTGGCTAGTGCGGATATAGATACTGCGTACCGCTATGCCCGCGGAATCCCGGTCGTATTTCCCAAAACCGGGCAGAAGGTGCAGATTGACCGGCCGCTCGACTTCATTGTGATGGCCGACCACGCTGAGAACTTGGGCATTTCGCCACGTTTGTCGAAGGGCGACGAACAGTTGCTCGCTACGAAGCTGGGCCGGCGGCTCTATGACATCTTTACCGAGAAGGGCGGCCGCGAGTTCACTACCGCGATGATGGGGTTTTCAGTCGCAGAGGTGGACCGACCGGCCTACTTTTCCGAGTTGACCGCCCCTGCCATCAGGCAGACCAGCTGGAATGAGCAGATCAGTGCGGCGGAAAGGCACAACAGACCTGGGATCTTCACCACCATCATAGGCTGGGAATGGAGCTCCACCCCCAATACGCGTAACCTCCACAGAGTCGTGATGACCAATGCGGACGGTCGGACGGCTCGGAAATTTCTGCCTTACAGTTACTACATTTCGAATCGGCCGGAAGATTTGTGGAGCTTTTTCGAGGAAACGAAGGCGCGCACCGGCGCGGACTTCATCGGTATACCGCACAATTCAAACTTGTCCGACGGACTCATGTTTGCGCTAGTGGATAGTGAAGGCGAGCCGCTCACTTCTACTTACGCGAAGACTCGCGCAGCTTGGGAGCCAGTAGCAGAAATCACACAGTACAAGGGGACTTCCGAAACGCATCCGGTGCTCTCGCCGCGTGATGAGTTCGCGGACTTCGAACTTCGAAATATGTTGCTGTCGGGGGAGAAAACGGACGTTTCGCGCGGTTCATACCTCCGCAGCGCGTTGCTGCGCGGATTGGCCGAACAGAACCGGATTGGTGCTAATCCCTTCCAGATGGGCCTGATCGGCGCCAGTGACACTCACACCGGGCTTTCCTCGCAACGCGAAGCCGATTTCCTGGGCAAAATGGCGGAAGATTTTCTTCCGCGCGAACGGCTGGGGGCGCAAAGTCGACGCTCCAGCTTTCCGAATGCAGAGATGTCGGCCTCTGGCCTTGCGGCCGCCTGGGCTGACCGGAATGACCGACAAGCGATCTTCGACGCGTTCCGCCGGCGTGAGGTCTACGGCACCAGTGGGCCGCGGATGAAGGTGCGCTTGTTCGCCGGGCACGGCTTCTCCGAAACAGACGTGAAGGCGAAGAACTATGCCGCAATCGGATATCGCAAGGGCGTTCCGATGGGCGGGACGCTTGTCCGTGGCGCCGACCGCTCTGCGCCGCAGCTGGCAATCCGGGCGGTTAAGGATCCCGACGCTGCAAATCTCGACCGGATTCAGGTGGTGAAGGGCTGGCTGGCTGCAGACGGCAAGATGCACGAGAAGATCTTCAACGTGGCTTGGTCGGGCAACAGGACCCTGCGCGCCGATGGCTCCCTGCCGCCGGTAGGCAATACCGTCGACATCGACAAAGCACGCTACGCCAACACGATCGGCGCCCCCGAGCTTGTTGCCCTGTGGACCGATCCGGAATTCGATCCCGCAGAGCTGGCGTTCTACTATGTGCGCGTGCTGCAGATACCCACGCCGCGTCAGCATGTCTTCGATGCCCTTGCGCTGCAGATCGATCCCCGGAAAATCGACCTCCCCTCAGTCATCCAAGAACGCGCCTGGACCTCGCCTGTCTGGTACCGTCCATGACGGTCCTGCCAGAAGAACTGCACCGGATAGCAACCTGCCGTCGAACGGGGTAGCGCAAGGCCATGCCTCGTCCTCGCAAGCCAGCTAATCCATTTCGGTACTTCCGCTCCTCGCCGGAGGTCATCCGCCTCGTGGTGATGATGTACGTGCGCTTCCCGCTTAGCTTGCGGAA
>NZ_RSEK01000041.1 GCF_003958635.1 Altericroceibacterium xinjiangense
GCCTCTTTCGCCAACCACTTCAACTCCGAACGCCACCTCGTCGACAGACAGACTTACAAGACCCGCCGCTCGGCCGCCTTGGCTGAGTGGCAAAATCTCATGGCGTGAGACTTGCAGCGGGTTGGGGCACTTCGCCAAACGGAGAGCGGTTCGCATCCGACTGACAGCACCATCATGACCGACGGACTGCGCTCCTACAAAGCCGCCTTAGCCGAGCTCGGCTGTGAGCAGAAGCAGGAGACCGGCCGCTGGGCAAACAACCGGGTCGAGAACTCGCATCTGCCGTTCCGACGACGAGAGCGAGCGATGCTCAGTTCAGGCAGATGAAGTCGCTCCAGAAGTTCGCTTCAGTCCACGCTTTTTTCGTCAACCACTTCAACGCTGAACGCCATCTCGTCGACAGGCAGACCTACAAGACCCGCCGCTCGGCCGCTTTGGCTGAGTGGCAAAATCTTATGGCCTGAGACTTGCAGCGGGTCGGGCGCAGTCTGCCAAACGGAGAGCAGTTCGCATCCGACTGACAGCAACCGTCTTCCGCCTCGTACCGGTCCCGCAGCATGCGATAGCCGACGCGGTAGACTAGTGCCGTGTGGCGCTCCACCAGCGCGGCAAAGGCGAACACATCACCTTTGCCGGCGCCGGTCATCAACCGCGTGGTCCGGCAGATTGGCTTGTGCGGGACGGTTCCGCCTCAGAAGGCCAAGACCGATTGTGATGGCTGCCATCACAGTCCCTCGGCTACCGCCGTGGCGCGGGCAAACAGAACCGGAGCGCAGGGCATGGTCAGGCCGCCTCGGGAAACCGGGCGAACAAGGCTTGGGCCAGGCGGGCCGCAACGGCATCGCTCCGCCACCGGTCGTCGCCTTCCACGGATACCATGTCTGCGCGGCCTTCCCACAGGATCGAGTCCGTTTCGCGGTCGCGAATGCTGACTTCGATCCGGGTCCGGACCAGTGCCCCGCGCGGCTTTGAAAGATCGACGGTCAGCGCCAGCCCCATCGACGTTCCGCGGTTGCTGACTCCCACCGCCATTTCGCCGCTGATCGGCTTGTGTTTCGTTTCCGCAGGGCTGACCTGATCACGCACGATCCGCAGCGTGGCCACTTGCGCGCTTAGCCCGGCCGGGACGGCGGTGTCGTAGCCGACGGCGACCAGCTGATCGATGAGAGCGCTCTCGAACGCAAGATTGTCGTCCAGCACCCCGGCGGAGAGGGTCACCTCGATTGCCGCGTGGCCAAGCACCGTCGCCGCCGGAAGTTCGGCCGCGAAGCTTGCGACGGTCACTTTGCCCAGCGGATCATCCGCCTCGCTCCGGTGCCGGTCGTCATGGCCCCATCTGGGGCGATCCCACCCGATCCCCTGCGCGGCGACGGGAGAGAAAGCGAGGAGCGCCGCCAGCAGGATCGCCGCACCAAAGAAGGCGCGCACCGAAACCGGCACGAAGGGGCGCAAAACGGAAATGTCTGGTGTTCTCATGCTCGATCAACGGCAAAAATCCGCCTACCCTTCGCGCTGGATTGAACTTAATTCGGGAGAGGCGCTGCGTTGTCGGGCGGGCGCCGATCCGCGTGAATCACGCGGCGGGTTCGAGGGTGAGGGGCCGTAATCCGGAGGCGCGCGGCGCGCTCGCCGCCGGTCCGGTGCCCTGGCCCAGAACGATGCCCCGGATGATCCGCGCTGCCCGCCACGCGGCCTTGCGATCGATCGATCCGAGCGCGCGGCGCACCCCCGCTTCCTGGGCCCTTCTGAAACCGACGTGGCGCTCGAACGCGTGCGAAAGGGCGTCCAGAAGGTCGGAAGGGGAGTCGATGACCTGCCCGAAATTCCAGTGCGCGAAATCGGGATTGCCGCGCCAGTCGGCCTTCGCCGCGTTAAAAAACACGCAAGGCCGCGGTCGGTGTAGGAACTCGTAGACCTGGCTGCTTACGTCGCCGACGTAGATGTCCGCGAGCATGGCGTAGGTCATGTCGCTGCAACGCGGCGAGCCGAGATCGACATGAACCCGCCCTTCGGCTGCGATACGGTCGAGCCAGGCCCGATCCCCCCGAGTCAGCTGTTCCCGAAAGCGGACGTGCGGCGCGATAATCACGTTCATGTCGAGATGATCGAGGGCTGCGGTCATCAGCAGCCGTGCAAAGCCGCGCCACGATCCAAGATGTCTGGAAAAGTGCGGATTGTACAACAGGATAGGCCGGTTATTGGCGAACAGGCGCGGCACGTCCGCCGCGCCCTGCGATGACAGGATCGCGTCCAGCTTCACGTAACCGGAGACCGAACAGGTTTCCGGCTGCACAATCCCCGCAGACAGCATGCGCGACCGATCCTTCGGACCTGCAACGATGACGTGATCGAACAAGCGAATCCGGCGCTCGAATCCCCGCGCGCGATCCCCCGCGCCATGGGGTATGTGGATGAGGCGCGGCCGGGCCCCCGGCAAGCGTTTCAGGATAGTGGATGTGCGCTCCGTCACGACCACCGCGTCGAGCGCCTGCAACACCTTGCGCCCGGCAACCAGCCTCGGGAGCTTGAAGGCCCGGTTGCGGCAGCAACGGGCAAGGAATCCCAGCCAGGCAGGAGCTGGAAGCCGCTCGATGGGCATCACGGCACCCAGCAGTTCGAGAGTGCCTCTCAGCTTGGCTTCGTCCTCGGCCGAAGTAACGAACAGGCGGACGGAGCAGTCCCTGTCGCTAGCAGCGGAAAGCTCCGCCGCGACAGGGGCCATGTGCAGCATCTGGTGCTCCCCGCCTATAAATAGAAAACCGACTTGCGCGGCCGTTCGGGGTATCTCAAGAATGTTTGCTAATCCGGCTGTCATCGAATCTTTCTTCCGGGAAGTTCGATGGGGATTCTTGCTGGACTGCATCTCCGCAGGATTTCAGCAGTTGAAATCTTCCGGCAAATTTCCGCCTGCATTGGGAGACATGCGAACGGAAATAGACAAGAGAGCGGCGTACGGCAGCAGGCGCTACGTTGCTGGACTGTTCGGGGCGAAGCTGGTCAGCGACATACCGGAACGCTTGTGCGAAATCGGTGTCCGGCCGATCCTCGACGCCAAACGCCGCGCCCGCCTGGAATGCATCCGCGATGCCGGAGTGCTGTTCATCCACGTTCCGAAAAACGCGGGGATGTCGATCTGCACCGCCCTATACGGACGCCAGATGAAGCACGCGACGGTCCGCTATTATGCGAAGGTCGCGCCTTCGCTGTTGAGCGAAGTTGAAAGCGTCGCCGTAATCCGGGATCCGGTTGAGCGGTTCCTGTCCGCCTTCGACTACGCGAGAGCCGGGGGAAGCGGCGACAATCTGGTGTCCGCCCCGTTCCGGAGCCTCTACACATCGTTCCGTTCTCTCGACGATGCTCTGGATCACATCGCGCAAGCGAAGTCTCCCTACCGCGTCGATCATATCTTCCGCCCGCAGAGCTGGTATGTCCTGGACCGGTCTGGCTGTGTGGCCGTGAATCGGCTGATCCGCTTCGACCGGTTGGGCGAGGACGACGTCCTGCTGGGGGCGGGAGGGGCGGGTCTGCCCCAGGTGAACCAGCGGAAGGGATCGGCCACCAAGGCCACGCCGGCTCAGGAACGGCGCATACGCAATCTGTACCGACGCGACGCAAGCCTGTTCGAGGGTCTGAGTGGAAGTGGGGCGGCATGAAGGATCTAGCGGCAGTACCGTTTGGCACATCGGACTGGAAATCCGGATATATGACCGCCATCAGTCCTCCCGTGGATTTCACCAGCCGCCTTCTTGTCGTGGACGACGATTCCGGGATCAGGACTCTCGTCTCGGAATTTCTGGGACAGCATGGCTATCAAGTCGATGTGGCTGGCGATGCGGCTGAAATGCGCAGCAAACTGGCCGCTGCGGATTACGATCTCGTCGTGCTCGACGTGATGATGCCGAACGAGGACGGTCTGCACGCGCTGAAGCGCCTCCAAGCCGATGGCGGACCTCCGGTGATCATGCTTTCGGCAATGGGCAGCGAAGTCGACCGGATCATCGGGCTTGAGCTTGGCGCCGACGATTATCTGCCCAAACCCTGCAGCCCGCGGGAGCTTCTGGCCCGGGTGCGGACGGTGTTGAGGCGTCAGCTGCGCAGTGAAGCCAACCCCCGGCCGGACCAGGCAGCCAGCGAACTGCGTTTCGCCGGCTGGACGTTCGATCTTGCCACACGCGTCTTGAGGGATCCGGGCGGCGTGATCGTCAACTTGTCGAACGGGGAATTTCATCTGCTGCGGGCCCTGGCGGAGCATCCGCGGCGCGTGCTCAGCCGCGATCAGTTGCTCAATCTGACTAAGGGCAACGATGCCGAAAACTTCGACCGCGCGATCGATGTCCAGATGAGCCGGCTGCGCCGCAAGCTTTCCGGCGGCACCCGGGAGGAATTGATCCGCACCATCCGCAGCGAAGGCTACATGTTTCTTTCTGCCGTGAAGCGGCGTTGAAGGCGGTGGAGGCGATCGAGGCCCGCGATGGGCCAGCCGGTGAACCGGCTGAGCGCAGCCGGTCGCGCAGCCTCGCGTTCCGGATCGTTCTCCTCGTCGTGCTGAGCGTCATGGCCGCGCAAGCGGTCAATCTGGCCGTGGTGCTCACGTCTCCTCCGCCTGGCAGCCCCGATGTCGAACCTGGGGAAGCGGCGGCGGCCTTGCTGGGCAAGGATGCGAGCGGGACGGACCTAGCGAAGTGGGTCGCGGCCGCGCCGCCGCACGACAACTTCGAAGATCGGGGAGAGCGGAGCTATCGCCGCGAACTAGCCCGGCAGCTTTCCGTGACCATCGACCGCGTACGGGTTGTCAGAAGCCGGCCCGACGATGGCGATCCGCCCGGAACGCGACCGCCACCCGGGCCTCCGGGGTCGTCGATCTTGCCGGGCGGACCGGACGGAGGAAGCTTCGTGGTGGCGGCGGAACTCGAACGCGGCCGCTGGACGACGCTCAGCCTGAAAAACGATCGCCTGCTCGAACCATGGCAGCAGCGCGCGCTGCTGTGGTTCGTGGGAACCGCGCTTATCGTCTGCCCCCTGGCCTATGCCTTCGCCCGCCATCTCGCCGCGCCGATACGGGCCTTTGCGGAGGCGGCGGAACGGCTGGGAAAGGACCCGTCCGCCCGTTCGCTGGAGCCGCTGCAAGGACCGGCGGAACTCGGGGCCGCAGCCACGGCCTTCAACCGGATGCAGGCGCGTATCCAGCGGTACGTCGAGGATCGGACAGGCATGATCGCGGCGATCGCCCACGACATGCGCACTCCGCTGATGCGCCTTTCCTTCCGGGTCGCGAACGCCCCGGACGGGATCAGGATCGGGGCCGAGCGCGACATCGCCGAAATGGAAGCCATGATCGCCGCAACCCTCGATTTCGTGAAGGAAGTCTCTTACCGGCCGGAACGAGTGCAAGTCGACTTGACGTCCCTGGTCCTGAGCGTCGCCGACGATCTCGGTTCCACGGGCGCGGCGATAACGGTTTTCCCGAGCGAGAGGCTGATCGTTCACGCCGATCCTTCGGGGATGAGGCGGGTGATCACCAATCTTCTCGTCAACGCGGTCAAGTACGGCGATCGAGCCGAAGTGCGCGTGCTGGTGGAAGACGCAAGCGCGCTCATCGAGATTGCCGATGAAGGCCCAGGGATGGGAGAGTACGACCTAAACCGCGCTTTCGAGCCATTCTTTCGGGCGGAGCAGTCCCGCAACCGTGAAACGGGAGGAATGGGACTCGGCCTCGCGGTTGTGAGGACCATCGTCCACCAGCACGGCGGCGAGGCGGTTCTGGCCAACCGGCCCGAGGGCGGTCTTCTTGCACGAGTCGTGCTCCCGATCTGACGGATCGCCGGCAGGGGGCGCAGAATATAACTCAACAGCGGGACTTGGATGATCAGCGGCACCCGACCCCGTCAACGGCTGCATGCGTTGGGTGCACAGTATTGACCGGCAGCTAACGCCTCCTTCCGGAATTGTTTGTGTCACGTGGTGCGCGCGATCTCATCGAACGTGCCGAGCAGGCGGACAGCGCAGTGTTCCCCGACATTGCGCGTGACGTGGTGATGCTCATGGCCAAACAACTCCACGTACTGGTCACGCAAATCCAGGTGCTCAATCGGCGCCTGTTGGCATGGCATCGGCAGGATCAAGATAGCCAGAGACTGGCAACGATCCCTTGCGTCGGTGTGATCAGCGCGCCGGCACTCGCCGCATCGGTGACCGAACCTACCCAGTTCCGGTCAGGGCGGGAGTTTGCCGCTTCCCTGGGGCTTGTCCCGCGCCAGAACTCCTCGGGCGGCAAGGACCGACTGGGGCGCATCTCGAAGATGGGGGATCGCTATCTCAGAAAGCTGCTCGTCGTCGGAGCGACACGGTGGTGCGGCGGTCAAGGGCGAGCGACGCTCCGGCAGCCAGATGGATCCGCAGTCTGCTCGAGCGCAAGCCGGCT
>NZ_RSEK01000043.1 GCF_003958635.1 Altericroceibacterium xinjiangense
TGGACTCCAAGGTCGAGTTCTTGGCGGTGGACCTACCGACCGCAAACCGTCTTACCCTGCACATCATGGCGGCATTCGCAGAACACGAACGCGAGATGATTTCCGCCCGGACGAAGGCCGCATTGGCGATCCGTAAGGCGCAGGGGGTAAAGCTGGGCAACAGAACCAATCTTGCCGAAGCACAAGCGAAGGGTGGCGCGGCTATCAAGCGCGAGGCCGACGCGTTCGCCGCCAATGTCATGCCGGTAATCGCACAGATTAGGCGGGCCGGGGCGACCAGCTACAACGCGATTGCCAAGGCTTTAAATGAGCGTGGCGTCAAAACTGCACGCGGGGGAGAATGGGCAGCCGCAACCGTTCGCAACATCATGCTCCGCGCGCCTGATCTGGCAAAAGCCGCGTGAAACGGTTTGCCTACAGCTTGGTGGCATTCCTCCTCACTCTGCCAGCTCCAGCTATCTCACAGGATGCAAACACCTTCGGAACAGGGAACACATTCCTAAGCCATTGCGGCGATGAGCTGCGCGACGAATGCGTAATCTACTCGGTAGGGGTATGGCATGGCGCAATGACCATGACCTCCCTCGTTGAGCCTATCGTGTGCTTTCCATCGGGGGTTACCGGAGGGCAGCTCTTTAGGGTTGGGATCAACTTCATGCGGGACAACCCAGACAAAGGGCACTGGAAGCCAGCAGAGCTGCTTGTCATGTCATGGGCGGAGGCGTTCCCCTGCCAGCCTGGACAAAAGCCTTGAGCCAGGACCGCGATAACAACCCCCGAACGCTTTTCGAGGCGTTGCCCCCGAACGTTCTGGCGCTGGCAAAGGAAGCTGATCGTTCCGTTAAGGCCGGGAATCCTGACTATCTCCCCGCTGTCCTGTGCCAGGTAGGTTTGCCCCGTTCCCCTACTGAGGGCCGAACGTTCGAGCGCACCAGCGGTAACGTTTCGCTGCAGGTCGAGGCCGGGAAGGCATGGGACGGCAAGTCATGGCAGCCCCTACCGCTCCCCTATGGTGTCCGCCCCCGACTGGCGCTCGTCCATATCGCTACCGAGGCAATCCGCACGAATAGCCGCACCGTGGACGTAGGCAGCAGCGTGAACGCGTTTTTGACCGAGTTGGGCCTGGACAACGGCGGCAAAGCCTATCGGCAAATGCGGCAGCAAATGACCGCACTGGCAGCCTGCACCCTACGGCTGGGCCGCGTAGAAACGCGGAATATCGGGGGGCAGGACAGGGATTTTGCCATCACCTTGGACGCTAAGCCCTTCCGGCAATTCGAGGCCTGGATTGATAGCAGCGGCAACCAGCCGAGCCTGTGGCCTACCGAGGTTGAGCTGACCCAAGAGTTCTTTGAGAGCATTCGGGAAACCGCGGTTCCGTTAGAGCATCGGGCACTTGCCCAGCTGTCTCATTCCGCGCTGGCACTGGACCTATACACGTGGCTGGCCCACCGTCTGCATCGCGTCCGCAGGGGTGGAAGCCGGATTAGCTGGGCAGCTCTGCAAGAGCAGTTCGGGACTGAATATCGCGACAGGAAGGACTTCAAACGGCAGTTCCGCAAGCGCCTACGGGAAACCTTGGCAGCCTATTCCGCTGCCAAGGTTGAGGAAGTGGAGGGCGGCATAATGTTGCACGCATCCCCGCCCCCGATCCCGCGGACAAGGGCCGCTATCCGCAAACTACCCAAGACTTCCAAGCCCAAAGCCTAATTCGGACTCCGCCCCCCCACAGGTTCGGACTCCGCTCCCCCAAAGGTTCGGACTCCACCCCCCCCCATCTACCGATAGATTCTCCGATAGATTCTCCTGTAGCGGCTAGGCTTGTCGGAACGCGTAAGCGACACTAGCATCAAAAAATGCTACACTCGACATCTGCGTTCGAGAAACGTTCACGGCAGAACCGCAGGAACGCTGAGGGTATGGGCTTCCCCCTGCCGATAGGGGAGAAACCGGAACACTCTATATGAGTAAAAGGGCCGCCCCCCGCCCCTCCCCTCGGCACTGGAAGCACATTCCCCGTCTGAACCTCACGCTAGAACAGGTCCAAAATAATTGGGCCGCTCTGGGCTTTGCAGACCATCTAGAGCTTCGTCCTAACCTCACGCTAGACATCCACTTTGATCGAGGCGACCTGTTCGATCCTGTTAACCGAGCAAGCGGAAGTCTGCAGGCGTTTTTGAAGTCGGCGCGGCAGTGGATTGAACGAAAGGGCAGCAAGACAGCCTACATCTGGGTCTTAGAAAGTCGGGGCGATAGTGATGGCATCCATGCACATATCCTGATCCACGTTCCCCCGGCACTAACGAGGCGTTTCCACGACCTTCGGCCCCGATGGGCTCGTAAGGCAGGGTTGAACATGCAGATTGGCAAAGTCATCCACCGTGAGGATATGCCGACGCTGGAAGCTACCAAAGGCAAGCTCCAGTACATGTCAAAAGACCTGCACCCTAAGCATTGGCCGATCTTTCAAGCGGGCGGGCGCATCCACCTGCACGATTGCGGGAAGCCTAGTGACCAGCCCATCTATGGCAAGAAAGCAGGTGTTAGCAGGAATATCGACGCCAAAGCCCGTGCTAGCCATCAGCCAAACCACTAGGCCCCCCCTTGGCTGGCTTGCCAGGGGGACTTGGGGCACGCACCTGCCTGATATAACAGCTGGAAACAGGCGAGGAGGGGAGGCTAATCCTTAGCTGATCTCATACTGGGACCGATCGGCCTCAGCGGGAACACGCCAGCCAAATGGGCCATTCGTCCACCTAACTTCGGCCTGATGCGCCGGCAGTAAAATAGTGCGAGTTTTTGCCCGCAAGGACAGCGCAGGGCGCTAAACCGCACAGAACGCCATTCCCCCCCCACCAAAGGTGATACAGGCTCTGTATGGGCTTAATATCGCAATCTAGAGGCATATCGCATTATGCCTTCAGCTACATCAAACCACGCGGCGCGGAAAGGCAGGGTTTCTGATAGCCTTTACGCGCGAGAGCGGGAATTTTCCGAGCATCGCGCGTGCGCGCGCGCGGGAACGCGTCCAGCTGCCCCCTGATCTGGGCTATCGAAGCGAGAGCACTCGTGGGTAATCTACACAAATGAGGGCAACAAGATGGTTACGGCATCGGTGCAGATAGGGCTTTCGTGCCGGTCGTGCTCCTATTCCTCTCGCCCTTCGGTTGGTTCATCTATTGAGGGTTCCAGCCAAAGCCTTCGGAAGCTTAGCCCACCGCTCTATGACTTGATTTTCAGGAGCCGGGGAGGTCGTGGGGGCTCCCGCTCTCCGGCTACTCGGTTATTGCATCACGGGTATGCCTGGATGAGGGATGTGCATGAGAGCGGATACCTACTTTGTAGGCCTCTGGGTGCTCCCTCCTCCGAGCCGCTCATGGCTCCCGCTCGGGAGGCCATGTAGTCTCCCTCCCCCGGAATCTTCGACCTCCCGGTAAAACTTGCAAGCGGGCACTCTTCGCCCCATTTTCGGGTTCGAAAGCGAGACACGCCATGGGCACTACATCGAAAACTAAGGCCTCCGAAAGCCTGAAAACAAATGAGAGGAAGTGGTCCAAGGCGTTGATGGACGCAGGTTGGACAGCCCTTCCGAGCGTTATTATCGAAAACCAGAGGCAGCTGGATCTCAGCCCGCTCGATATGAACATTATCCTGTATCTGGCGAGCAAGTGGTGGACGGCAGAAGGGAAGCCCTTTCCTTCCAAAGGCACAATGGCAAAAGCCATGCAGGTGCATCCCCGCACGATCCAGAAGCATATCGCTTCTCTAGAAGCTGCTGGTTACATTCGCCGGGAAGAACGGCGAACGCCACAAGGCAGCAAAACAAACATCTATCACTTTGATGGTTTGATCGAAGCTGTCATGCCGTTTGCAGAGGAGAAGATCCAAGAGCTGCATGAAAAGAAAGAGCGGGAGCGGAACAAGCAGAACCGCCGTGGTGCACCGCGATTGCAGCTTGTCCACGATCAGGATGAAGAGGATTCCGAATAACGGGTTTGCGCCGTAGCTTAATGGATAGAGTTCCCGGTTTCTACGGGGTCGGAACGGTTGGCACCGCCGACTTACGGCCGGGAGGGTGCAGGTTCAAGTCCTGCCGGCGCTCCAACATCACTTCACCCATGGGATGAGAGAAACCCAGTCCCTTATGCGTTCGGTCAAGCTTAAGTAGGCTGAAATTGAACGGGGAACGCGTCCAGCCTACGCCCCGAAACGTTCGCCTATCCGTTCGCCCCGATCGCTTGCATAATGCCCGAACGCGTCGGAGGGGGGCGTTATGGACGGGGAAACGATACAACTAGGCTATCGGGAGCTTGCCGAGCGGCTGGGCATATCCGCCGACGCTGCACGCATGAAAGCCAAGAGGGCGGCCAAGAGAGGGCGCTGGCGCATCATCCCCGGCAATCACCCCAGCGACCGCGTGCTAGTCGAGCTTCCATTAGCGGACTTGAACGTTCCCGAACGCGTCGGAGGGGACGCCCCCAAACGCCCCAAGGGTGAACGGCAGGGGGGTGAACAACAGCCCGAACGCGCCACCGATCCCCTAATGCTGGATATGGTCCAGACGCTCCGTGATGCGAGCGCCCATATCGCACACCTGACTGAGCAGATGGGGGACGAAAAAGACGCGCATCGACAGACGGCAACCGAGCTTGGGGAGGCCAAAACGCGGGCGGCCATGCTATCGCGGGAAGTGGAGCGCCTGCAGATAGAGCGGGCCGATCTGGAGGCCAGGATAGATGATGGACGGGGAAGCCTTGAATGGGCAGCGGCGGAAATTGAGCGGCTGGAAACCAAATTAGCCAGTGCGCGGCGTTCATGGTGGCGGAGACTGATCGAACGATGACTAAGATGATGCAATGTCCTGGGAGTTTTTGATGGTCCGAGACTTCAGAAGAAGATTTGGCATTCCTGATGAGAGAAAGCCGCTTCCGCCCGAAGAAAAACCGTTCAGCCTGAGGCGGCTGACAAGACATCCCACAAACCAGTCACAAGATTTCGGTATATCTCTCAATGGTGTTGGAGCTAGTACAGACGAATGGACGTACCTAGATCTTGAGTTTGAAACCCTCAATGCTGCTTGGTTAGCCGCTTCCATCTTGACTAAACTTCTCCCCGCAGAAAGCACTCCATGGCTTTTCCCTGAGGAACAAGAACCGGTAATCGAAGTGATGGAGAGACATGCCGACGGATCAACTACCCTTTGCCCCTTCAACACCGACAGTCTTGACCGGTCCGTCACAGCTTGGATCGAAGCGCTGTTGGCGGCAAAGAAAGCAGTAGATGAAGCTGCTCAGCCTCTAACGGATGAGGAGTTCGATTTTTAGCTGAAGCTGTCGCCCCCCGATCTGCCTTGCTTTCCAGAACTGAAAATAGCTAAACGTTCGGATAGGCAATTTATGGACGCCATAAAGGACCGATCATGGCCGACGGGAAATTCATCGCCTATTACCGAGTAAGCACCGACCGGCAGGGCCGTTCAGGGCTGGGCCTGGAAGCGCAACGCGAGGCCGTAACCTGTTACTTGAATGGGGGTAACTGGCAGCTCCTAGACGAGTTCGTGGAGATCGAGAGCGGCAAGCGCGATGACAACCGCCCGGAGCTCGCCGCGGCGCTGGCAGCCTGTCGGAAGCACAAGGCCACGTTGGTTATCGCCAAGCTGGACCGTCTTGCCCGCAACGTCGCCTTCATTGCCAATCTCATGGACTCCAAGGTCGAGTTCTTGGCGGTGGACCTACCGACCGCAAACCGTCTTACCCTGCACATCATGGCGGCATTC
>NZ_RSEK01000044.1 GCF_003958635.1 Altericroceibacterium xinjiangense
TTCGGCGAGCGCTTCATCAGAGCCATGGCGGCATAATATTCAAACCGCCCGCCACACACGAAATTCCTGACAGTCCCCGAGCTGCTCAACGGGGAGATCTTCTACACTCTGACCGAAGTCCGCGTGCTGATCGAGGCTTGGCGGCCACTACAACACCGTGAGGCCGCATAGTTCGCTCGGTTATCGGCCGCCGGCACCAGAAACGGCGATGACGCCATTGCCGTCCTCCGGTTCCGCTTCGCTCCACCTGCGGACGACAATGGCGTCAGAGGCAATCGTGCACTAACAATCAATGCGGACCACTCAGTGGGGGCCGGTCAAACTTGGTTGATTGAGTCCACAGTCCTCAGGCCGTGCTCGCGGGTGAATGCGCGCCATCCCACCATTTCCGTCCAGTATGCCGCGAAGACGAAGTCTAGACCCGCTGCCGCCGCGGCAAGGTAGTCGTACTTGCTGTCACCAATGAACAGCGCAGGTTTTTGAATGTTGCCGCTACCCAGCTCCCGGGCAAGGATCATGTCCTTGTTGTCGGGGCTGCCGAATATTCCTCCATCGAACAAGTGATCGATTCTCCTAGCAGTGAATACTTCGCGCAATTCTCCCTGAGATCCGCCGGAGACGATCAGCCAGCGCCTCCCGGCCGTTGCCTGCCGAAACCGCTCTAGACCCGGAACAATCGAGCATTCATGCAATCCGTTGCGCACCGCTTGGGTGTAAGCGGACAGAAGTTCCTCGTACGTCGGCCCGCTCACGCCCGGCGCCGCAATCTTGTCGAAGAAATAACGAAACTTCTCAAACCGGGAGATGCCGCCGTTGAGCACATGATGATCGACGAGAGCCTGCGCAGCTTCCTCCCCATACGTCAGGACGGCGCGGCGGAAAGCTTCCGTCTTGAGACGGTTGGAATCAAGGACCACCCCATCGCAATCGAAGACATACGTCGCGTAGACCTGGTTCATACATCTGCTTTCGCAGTCGCTCCGAAAATGGGAGCAAGCGCTTGCGCGACTTCGAAATCGTCGGGCCAGTCGATGTCGAAACTTGCGAGGCCAGAGCACGTATACAGCGCTGGGCGTGTCCCGATCCGATCGTCCCGCGTTTCGTAATCCAGACGGTGCGCCACGAACAGAGCGCTGTTGACCGCGTACAGCATCTCGAGGTCCTGGGTATGGGGCCACTGGTTTACGGAACGGTCGAAGTTGATGAACGTGCGTTCGGTGTCGCTCCAAATAAACTGACGCAGTTCATCCACTGTCATGAGCGAATCGCTATTCTCACAGCGTAACTGTTCATCCAGCGTAACGAAGGCCGCCAGCATCTGGGCCTCGTCAAAGAAGGGCGACGTCACGTGCGTCCAGGCGATCCATTCGCCGGAGACCACAGTCGGCACATGCCGAATCAGATCCTGCAAGACTGTGGTGGAACTTGCCAGCTCAGGTGGGCGGTCAACAATCCGTACATTCGCTGGCGTGCGTATTCCGTCGAACTGGGCGAAGACCTCGGGATCATCGGTCGAGACGACCACCTCGGCCACCCGGTCGGCAATGTTCGACAACTGGCGCAGCTTGACTTGGAAAAGGCTTGATCCGTCGGGATGAAAGGGCCGTGTGTTCTTGCGCGGAATGCGGGCGCTGCCGGCTCTCAGCGGCAGGAAAACAGAAATGTTATTCATGCTCAGCACTTTTCGCTCAGACCCATTCGAACGCAGGCTTGGTTGTCACAAGCCGTAGACCGCCTGCGTCTTCAGGCCGTAGGCGGTTGGCGTTACCGCGATCAGTTCAGGCGCGCGTTCATGCGCCTGGAACAGTTCCAGATAATTTGTCATTTCGCGAGTGCGCTCATCCCCCTGTCCATAGCCGTCGAAACCCGCTACCAGAATGCGCCTGGCGCCCCCACTCGCAGCGATGCTGAGGGCATAGAGGGCAACCAGCGGGGCGGGCAGTATACAGAACGAATCCGCGAAATCGAAGCGCCCGTCCGCGATGGCGATACCGAAGTCGCGCACATCTTTGCCTTCGAACGCTTTCTGCAGTGTTGCAGGGAGGAGACTCGCGGGCGTGATCAGCGGTTGAGGCCGCAGGCGATGCGCCCCCGCATCGGCCAAGAGGCGGACGGGATGACAGGCCACGCGGTAATCAATGGCATCCTGCGCGATTGGGGTCGGCAGGTTGAGCGCCATCACCACCGGCCGGTGGCGGGCAATATAGCTTTCGATTGCGTGGCTGTGACGAAGCGCGCCAGGACCAGTGCCGATCAGCAGCACGTCCCGCCCGGCCATCGCATCCCGGGGCCACCATGATCCGCATGGTTCGCCGCGGTAAAAGGCCCGGGCGGCAGTCAGCGAACCCGTGCTGAACCTCTTCCCGCCCTCCTGGCGCAGATAGTCGAGCACGGCGAGAATGTCTTCCTCGTCATAACGCGGATCACTCACCATCTCTTGGATGTAGGTGGGGTGGATGCCGTACTTGCCTGACAAGAAGTAAAACGGGTTCGTGCCCCAGCCGTAGCGGTTCTTCATCGGCTGGAAGTGCTGCCCGATCACCGAAAGCAGCGGCACGAGATTGGGATCGCGTCCATCTTGCCCTTCCAGTGCGATGACGAGTTCTTCTGTCCGGGCATTCCCAGGGCCGCGCCCCATTCCGGTAACAGTGGCATCCAGCCACGTTGCCCCGTCCGCCATGGCGCGCAGCGTGTTTTGCAGCGCAAGCCCCATGTTGTCGTGCGTATGGATGCCGATCGGCCCGTTCCACCCTTGCTTGAGCCATCCGATGATCTTTGAAGTCTGCCGCGGCGTCATCGAGCCCATCGTATCGGCGAAGTAGAGGACATCGACGGGATAAGAAGAAGCAAGCCGGGCAACTTCGACCACTTCTTCATGCGAGCGATCGGCGATCTGCATCAGGTTGAATCCAACGCGAAATCCACGATCCTTTAGCCACTGCGCAGCGGGCAACGCGCCCGCCATCTCACCGAAGTGGCACGCGATGCGGACCACGTCGACGGGCGAGGACTGACTGGGCTCCGGGAACAGCTTGGCCAGCGCGTCGTCGACCGAACCGTAACGCAGGAGGTCCGCCCCATTAACCATCACCGCGATCATGAGCCGCTCGGGGACTTCCAGACTTCGGAGGAACTCATCGGTCGTGAAGGCATGCGGCCCCTTGAATCCGCTATTGCCAATGAATCGCTGGCCAAGCTCTACGACGTTAACTCTGGCCGCCTCCATCGATGCTAAATAATCTCTCACAAGTTCAGGCTCAAAATCCCAGTCATTATAATATCCGCCATCGCGAAGCGTGCAGTCGAGTATCTGAACTTCAGTCACCGCCCCCCCCGTGTCGCTCACGTCGCTCACCCTGTTGCGGGACTCGCGCTTTTGTATAATTGACTAAACAGCCTCTTCACATCGACGTTTATCTGCTCTGATGCTACTCCGCAACATCAAAGCCGCTACGCTGTTTTCTTCACGCCCTTGATCAACCGCAGCAAAGGGATGGGATGCGACCGAGCCATTCGCAACGGGTGTACTTTGCGATCTGAGTTTGGCCCTTATACCACGCGCAATGATCAGTACCCATGTGCCCACTGGCGCATGCCGAGAGACATGATGCGCCAAGGCTGCTCGACGAGCGTATTCCAGGCGAAGCAGCAGTGGTCGACGATATCGTCGTAGGATTTGAAAATCCGGTTCGACAGCCAGTTGTCGCGCATGAACTGCCACACGTTCTCGACCGGGTTGAGCTCCGGGCATCTCGGCGGCAGCGGCACCAGCGTGATGTTGGATGGCACGACCAGCTCGGCCGATCCGTGCCATCCAGCTTGGTCGAGGATGACAACGGCATGCGCACCCGGGGCAACGTGGAAGGCGATCTCCTTCAGGTGCATACCCATCGCCTCGCTGTTGCACATGGGCATGAGATACCGGCGGCCTTGCCTTCAGCGGGACAGATCGCGCCGGGGCCGTAGGCGGGCGCAGCCCAAGATCCATGCTGAGGACCGCCGCTGATCCTTCGGTGCTGATGGACGGGTCCCGCGCTTTGCCCAGCGGCGGGTCAGCTTGGTCTGCTGACCGATGCGGGCTTCGTCCTGCCACCACAGCTCTACCGGCGTTCCTTTCGGCAGCTGTCGGGTAATTTGCGCCAGACGGGCAGCGAACTCTTTTTAAAATGGCAATGTCATCACCCTTTGGCCGTGATGACGCGGCCGCGCCGAGAGCTTTCGATAGCCCATCGCGCGCAGCTCGCGCCCAAGGGTGTGACGCGTGACCGACAGTTAAAACTCGTCCCATATCCACTGCACCAGATCGACAAGCCGCCAGCGCACGACCCCATGTACCGCCGGGATCGGACCTGCCTCGACTTGTCCGGCAAGCCGGGCGCGCTGCTCGTCGTTCAGGATCGAGGCCCGCCCCGGTGCCTTGCGTGTCGCCAGTCCTTCGGGGCCACTATCATTGAACCGCAGCACCCAGTCTCGCACGATCTGCAGCGTCACGCCGGCAACTTTCGCCGCCTCGCTCCTGCTGCCACCATCCAAGATCAGCGCTACCGCCAACAGCCGGCGAACCTGATCCGCATCGCCGCATCGCCAGGCCAACTGACGCAAATCCGCCGATGAACAATCAGATCAAACCCCAATCGCTGCAGCCATCGCAAGCCTCCAAATGCCTGCAACCTCGAATCAAATTTTCAGCCTCTTGGGAATCCCTCACGTGAGTCAGCCTCAGCGCGCTTTGGTGTTAGCTCTTGTAGATGCCGTAGGTCGAGGGGATCACGATAGCGACGAGCCCGGTCAATAGCTCCAGCAGGTCTTGCTCGGTCCAGCCCTTGCCGAGCGCGTATTCGCCCAGCGTGGCGACTAGGCTCAAGACCTATTAAATCGCTTGCAAGGATGATGATTGGTTGGTTCAGTGGCGGCGTCAGGAGGCATCGCCATGAGTGATCTGATCCGGC
>NZ_RSEK01000045.1 GCF_003958635.1 Altericroceibacterium xinjiangense
CGCCATCGCCGCTCCTCCGCGGGCGGCTATCGGCCCCGATAACTAACCGGACAAGGCGACCTCTAGGCCACGCTTACGTAGATCGTCTTGTGCGGTCCATACTCGCGCGGGGCATCGTGCCAGCGCAGGCCGTTACGGATCACGAAGATGATGCCCGAGATCACGCGCCGATCGTCCACCCTCGGAACCCCGTGCGACAACGGAAATACGGCTCAACCCGGCGCATCTGCGCTTCCGACAACCAGATCAGATCACTCATGACAGCGCCTCCTTGCCCCGCCAGGTGAGTCAGATCCGCGCCGCTTTGGGAATCTCTTTAATGGGTTCCGAGCCTAGATCGTGAGTAATTCCAAAACTTCTGACGACGTAAACCCGAAAAAAGCTTAGAGAGCTCGCGCTAATTGGGGGAGCTTCAGTGCATAAGACCGTCCGAACCTTTGCCGCGGCGTTGTTCCGCACCAAGAGCCTAGTTGTTGCGTGCTTGAAGCGCGTAGGGCTCAGAAGGGCGGCGCTTCCATGGTTGGGCGTTGTCTCTGACACGATGCGTATTGTGGCTCGGCGATTATATTGCGGTGGGGATGGATGGGCTGAGGCGATTCCCACCTCGGCCTACTTTGACGATCAAGATCCGGAACTCGCACGAAGCTTTGCAGATGAGGCGATGTCGGATACGGAACGGTACAAAGGTCTGTTCGACTACTTTCTTGCCGGCTTCCTCGAGTTTTCTGCACCGTCAGGCGAGCGCGTTTCCTATCCGGGTTTCAAGGGCAACAAGGGCCGGTCGGTCGAGGGACTGGAAGGTTTCGCCCGCACTGTACCTCTATTTTGCGCGTGGCTAGCGTCCGGGCGTCCCGCCGTCATTTCAGATCCACGCCATCCAGATATCGAAGTAGATCTACGGGATGTCGTCCGCAGAGGCATATTGACCGGCACCGATCCAGCCTCCGCTGCTTACTGGGGCGACATCGTCGATTATGATCAGCGCATTGTGGAGGCGGCGGACGTCGCTCTCATTCTGTGGCTCTCACGTGATCACGTCTGGTCGAACTTCTCGCCATCACAGCGCCACCAGGTAAGTAGCTGGCTGCAACAGGCCGCAAAGCGCAACGTTCATGCGAACAACTGGCTGCTTTTCAGGGTGCAGATAATCGAGACACTTCGATCACTCGGAATGCCGGCGGACGAAGGCCTCAGCGCAGAAACCTACGAGCAGTTCAAGAGCCTCTATTTGGAGTCTGGCTGGTTCAGCGATCCGCCAAAGGGTGTTGATTATTACAACCCATGGGCAATCAGCTACGCTCTGTTCTGGATTGATCAGGTCAACCCTGCCTTTGATCGGATGTTCATTCGGGAGGCGCTGCGCCAATCAGGCTCGCTGGTGCTTCACCTCGTTGGACCCAATGGCGTTCCAATTATGGGCCGAAGTCAGTGCTATCGGATGGCGATACCTGCCCCCGTGGTCATGCAGCCGGCGCTGGCGAATGTGCATATTCACCCTGGACAAGCCCGCCGGGCGCTTGATGTCGTTTGGAAGCACTTCATCGCACGACGAGGATTGGCGCAGGGTCGCGCAGAACAGGGTTACTACCAGGCCGACCCACGCTTCCTAGACCATTATTCCGGGCCGGGCAGCTGCCAATGGTCGCTGCGATCCCTCGTGCCAGCCTTCCTATATCCCGAGCATAGCGCCTTTTGGCAGGCGCCGCAGCAGGCACTACCAATTGAACTAGCGGATTATCGGATCTCACTCCCCAAGCTCGGTTGGATTGTTGAGGGCCATCGAGCGTCTGGCGAGATCGTGATCCGTATTCCCGCAAACGGCCAGCAACAGAACATTGTCGAAGGACATAGTGCCGCTCGGCGCTTTGCGGAGCGCTTGTTAGCTACGCCATTCCGCCCGTTTAACGACAAGGCTAAATACAAAAACGGGGTTTATTCGTCGACCACGGAGGGATTGCATTCGCCATAGCATTACTTTGGCAGAATAGCGGTCTCGGGATTCCCAAGATATGAGCTGCGGGGTAGCTCCTGAGCGCGCCAGCCCATTAGCTGCTTATAGCTCCTGGGTCATCAACGACTCGAAGCTGTGCCGGTGAACTGGAGCGAAAGGCGCTGCGTCGCGCAGTACCAGTTGAGATAGCAGCAATAGGCCACCACTAGGGCGCGGCGCCGTGCGTTCACGCCCTTCAGCTTCGTGGCGCGGCGGATGCGCGAGCGCGGCGGAAGCAAGTGGCGCGCGGCGAAACGCATGGTCTCAGCCCATCCAGGCCAGCGGTCGCGCGCCCCGCCAACGGTGCGGCGCAGCTTGCGGAGAATCTCGTCATGTGACCGCGCTGGGTGATCCACCACAGCGTCGGGCGCATAAACTAGGCGATAGCCGGCCGCAGCGGTGCGTTGCCCCCACTCAGTGTCCCCCCCGGAGCGTAGTTGGCCGTTGAACGACCCCACGCGATCCATCACTGAGCGCTTGGTGAACATGTTGGCAGTGGCGGCGTACAGCCCTTCGCGAATGTACGTTTCCTGAGGGAAGGCGGTCGCCATTTCATATAGCTCAGCAACGTTGGGCGCACCGCCTGACATAGGCTTGATCTGCACGCTTCCGCCAACGAGGCCAATATCATCGCTCGCCGTAACCGCCTTTACGCCAGCGGCGAGCCAGTCGCGATGCGGGATGCAGTCCGAATCGGTGAAGGCGAGCACAGTGCCACTTGCTTCCGCCAGCGCACGGTTGCGCGCATTGTAGGAGCCGGGCTGCGCTTCCTGTAGCAGCCTCGCTCGCCCAGTTACGACCGGAAGGGTCGTCGAGCCGTTGTCGACTACCAGTATTTCGTAGTCGCCAGTGTAGCTCTGCTCTTCTAACGCCTCCAAACAGCTTGCGAGCCGCTCGCTGTCGTTGAAGGTCGGAATGATGACGGAAACGAAGGGCAGGCTCATACGGCACCTTCCAGTAAGGCAAACACTTCGTCCCACCTGGTGGCGACCTGTGTTCTGAGTTCGTTAACGCGCTTAGCTAACATCGCGGATGCGTGCCGGGCTCGACCTTTACCAGCGCCTCCAGACAGCCGAAGTCAGCTAACAGTTCGGCATACCTATTATGACAAGCTAAATGAGATGGTCTGTTCGAAGTTCTTGGCGAAACGATGGTTTCGGTTCAGTCATACCAAGGTGCATTCCACGATCCAGCTACGCGGCAGGAGTTCGAAGCCTTTTACGCTCTGGCTAGCGATTGCGCCAGCCCGCACGCAAAGCCTCGCGGCCATGCACCTAACATAAGGCAATCAGCATTGCATGATTGATCGTCTGCCACAGACCGCTGTCGCGCCACAGGTAGAACCATCGCGCACCGTCGAGACCAGCGGAAAGGCATGCGCTAGGGCAACCCACCGCGCAGCAAACACAAGATCGCCTTGACGATCCTCCGCATCGGCCACTTGCGCGGTCCTCCAACGAGCGATGGCGGGGGAAAGAATGGCTCCAGCAGCGCCCATTCGCATCGGTCAAACCCATTGGCAAAGCCAAGTCCTGTTCGCGCATAAAGGGCGCGAGCGGCATCGGCCCACATCGTTGATCTTTCGGGAGTTTCGCAAAACCCCTAAATCAACGACAGGCTCAGCCGTAACGCTAACCCGCTGATAAACATGGATGTATTTCCCAATCAGGCTCTGAGGTTAAGCTTTGTCCACGAAGCCAGATCAGCACGGGCTCTCGGATGACCCGCTGTTAATCTTGTGCACTGCGACATGTCACTGTAGGCCACTGTTCGAACGATCCATTGATCGTGCCTGGCAACCCGATGAGGCTCTACTGATGACCGATACTTTCCCGTTCCGCACGGTACTGATCACCGGGGGCGCCGGTTTTATCGGCTCACGAGCAGTTCCTCTCTTGCGGGAAAAAGGTGTGAACGTGATTGTTGTCGACAACGGCTATGTCGGCCTGCCACTCCCGCAACCTGCGGACGGGATTGTCCCCGTGGAGGTAGACATCCGCAATCAGCAAGAAATTACAGATGTCTTGATGGAACACCGTCCTGATGCGATTCTGCACTTAGCGGCCGTTCATCATATACCGACTTGCGAGCGCGAACCTCATCTCGCGTTCGACGTAAACGTACTCGGGACGCAAGCGCTCCTTGATGCCGCCGCCGCTGCGGGAGTGAAGAACATTGTCTTTGCATCGTCGGGCGCCGTCTACCGGTGGGACGACGGACCACTGAGCGAGGATACCACGCTCACAGGCGCTACGGACGTGTACTCAATTACCAAACTGGCAAATGAGTATCAGCTGGCAGGTTGGGCGGGCCGCACAGGCTCTCGGGTTCACATGGCGCGCCTTTTTAACACGATTGGCACGAACGATCCTAACGGGCATCTCATCCCTGACATTCTAGGCCGTGTTGACAAAAGGGATTCTCAATCCCGCCTCGTTCTGATTCAAGACTGCTTTTCAAGGAGCGGTCATGG
>NZ_RSEK01000046.1 GCF_003958635.1 Altericroceibacterium xinjiangense
GCGCATGCTGCTTCAAAGGCATGGCAGCGAAGCGGGGCTGTCTGCGCTCGCATCCTCTTAGTGTCATCAGGCGCCAGGTAAATCGCTTGGTGTGGGCTGTTATGGGTGAGAGCCGTGTCAACCCTGTGGGGCACGGCCGTGGCAAAGCTGTACAAGTAGTCACCGGCGATGCGCCTGGTCGCCTTCTCGTGCAGTTCCACCAAAGCAAACTTGCCGATTCGGTTGATCGCGACGAGGAGCTAGCACTACTTTGGCAGAACATATGGGGCCAGGGATCTGAGGCAATGTGGGCACCGTATTGGCGGTGGCTGTGCAAGAGCGAGGAGGATCGCATTTCGGATGGCCGGCAGGCTCGGCTGTGGAGGCGGTCCTGGGATTCTTTTTTCCCCCTTTCGCCTTTTTGAGGCGCTGGGACTGGAGGAAGGCAAAGGCGATCATCGCCATAAGGCAGTGGCGGTGCAAGCCTGTCCATGATCGGCCTTCGAAGTGGTCGAGCCCCAGTTCTTCCTTGAGTTGCTGGTGCGCCTGCTCGCAGATCCACCTGGCCTTGATCGCCGCCGCCAACCTCTTGAGACTGGTGTCAGCCGGCAGGTTGGACAGATAGTATTTCTGCTCCCCGCTGGTGCGGCGCTCACCTACCAGCCAGACTTCCTGATCGCCCGGCATGGCTTGGACCCGCCCGTCACTCATGCGATGCCTGTGACCATCGGCCACCCGGACGCAGCACGCTGCAAATTTGCAGGTCAGCATGCCCTTGGTTCCGCGCCGCCAACTGATTTTCTTCCATTTTTCTCCGGCCAGCATCAACTCAGCAGAGACAGCAGTGCGGTCCGGGATGTGATACTTGCGACGTCGGCCGGTCGCCGCTTCGGGAAAGATCAGCCCCGTGTCTGCCGGGTAGACATTCTGCCGCCGAGACATGCCCACCGCCCACTGCAAGCCGCGCTCGCTCAGAGCCTGGCGGAAGGGACCGCTCGACCCGTAGCCCGCGTCGGCCAGGACGCAGCCAAAGCGAGCGCCCAAAGCAATAACCCTGTCGATCTCCTCGATTGCAATTTCCGGCTTTGTCAGTGCAACTTGACGTTCCTTCGGGACCCGGGCTCGCTCCATGCGCTCAGGATCGTCCGTCCAGCTCTCCGGCAGGAAAAGCCGCAAGCCCACCATCACCGGCACTTCGCGCGAGGCCAGCGTCACTGAAGCGAGTGACTGGCAATTTGCGGTTTTCCCCAGCGACGAGGCATATTGCGCGCCTACGCCGACAGAGTGACTGCCTTTCTTCGGCAAGGCCGTATCGTCGATGACCAGGTATCCCGCCTTATCTCCGACAAGACGATCCGCCTCGTTCAGGAGAGCGGCCTCAAGTGGCGCACTGTCCCAGATCCCCTCAGCAACGAAATGATGCAGTTGGTCGTAACCAAGCTCAACATCACGCTCGGCCATCGGCTGCACACTCTTGCGGTCACCCGGGCCGATCAGGCCTGCGATATAGGCTGGGCACACCCGCCTGCGCGCCTTGTGTCCCAGCGCCGCAAGAAACGGCTCCAGCCAATTCTCGAGATCGCTGCGCCAGTCCTCTTCCATCGCCAGCCTCCACAAAAGCTGGCTCCCTATGAATCAGGGAAATCGGGTATAGGGAATCCCAAAACCGCTAATCTGCCAAAGTAGTGCTAGGGGATCGATTCCAACGTTTGGTGCCCGCGCCTGACGGCTGCGATTATCTCATCGGAATCGGCCCTCCAGACGAATGGGTGCGGCTCCTCGTTATGCTCCTTGATGAAGCGGTTGATGGCTGCTTGCAGGTCGACGACGGAGTGGAACACGCCGTGCTTAAGTCGCCGCCGGGTGAGTTTGGCAAAGAAGCCTTCGACGGCGTTGATCCAGGAGCATGACGTTGGGACGAAGTTGAAGGTCCAGCGTGGGTGCCTTGCCAGCCATGCTCGGACCTTGGGCTGCTTGTGGGTAGCGTAGTTATCGAGGATGACGTGGATGGCCTTGTCGGCCGGCATCTCGGCTTCGATGGCGTTGAGGAAGCGGATGAACTCCTGATGCCGATGTCGTTGCATGTTGCGGCCGATGACGGAGCCATCGAGGACATTGAGCGCGGCGAACAGCGTGGTGGTCCCGTTGCGCTGTAGTCGCGCGTCATGGTTGACCCGCGACCACGCTTCAGCGGCAAGCCCAGTCGAGTGCGATCGAGCGCCTGAATCTGGCTCTTTTCGTCGACCGACAGCACGATGGCATGGGCAGGTGGCGAGACATAGAGCCCGACAACGTCGTGGAGCTTCTCGGCGAAGGCGTTGTCGTTGGACAGCTTGAAGCTGCGCCACCGGTGCGGTGCAAGGCCGTGATCGTGCCAGATTTTCACGGCCGTCGAGGCCGCAATGCCGACCGCCTTGGCCATCGCGCGCACCGTCCAATGCGTAGCTTCGGGGGCAGGCGGCTCCAGCGTCAGCTTCACCACCCGGTCGATCACCTTCGCATCGAGAGGAGCAATGCCCAGGCCCTGGGCTGTCAGCAGAATGATCCGCGCACGCCAGACATGCTTTTGAGGAGAACCGCGCCTTGCGACGATTGCCTTGACGTGCTCCCCTGATTGTTACCAGTTAGAGGTAGAGTCTCGTTCCTTCATGATGGTTGTTTGAGGGTAAGGCAACGTGTCTGGGGGCATGCCCCCAGACACGTTCGCCGGCGATCTCGGCGGGGGTTCTCCCGCCCAGTTTCGAGTGCGGCCTGACCGTGTTGTAATCATGCCGCCAGGCGGCGAGCACGAACCGAGCGTGGGCAATCGAAGTGAACAGCGTCTCGTTGAGGCATTCGTCGCGCAAGCGGCCGTTGAAGCTTTCGACGAAGGCGTTCTGCGTCGGCCTGCCCGGCGCGATGTAATGCCACTCGACCCGCCGCTCCTGCGACCAGCGCAGGATGGCTGACGAGGTCAGCTCCGTGCCATTGTCGCTGACCACCGTGTGCGGCTTACCACGAAGGCCGATCAGGTTCGTCAGTTCGCGAGCGACCCTTGCACTCGATAACGACGTATCCGCCACCAGGCTCAGGCATTCCCGGGTGTAGTCATCGACCACGCACAGGATGCAGAACCGGCGTCCGCAGATGAGGCTGTCGGAGACGAAGTCGAGCGACCAGCGCTGGTTCGGTCCTTCCGGCAGCATCATGGGCGCTCGTGTGCCCAAGGCCCGCTTCCGGCCACCGCGGCGGCGGACCTTCAGGCCCTCTTCCCGGTAGATCCGCAGCAGCTTCTTGTGGTTGGGCCGCAGACCTTCCCGGGCCAGAAGATAGCCCAGGCGCCGATATCCGAACCGCCGGCGCTCGGCGGCCAACTCGCAGCCGCTGCCGCAATCGCGCATCGTCCGGCCTTGTCGGCTCATACCGGACCACTCGCCGGCTCACGCCGACCAAGCTGCACGCCCGACGCTCGCTCACCCCGTGATGCTCACGGGCATGGGCGACGGCTTCCCGCTTGGCGCCGGGCGTCACCATTTTTTGACGCCAGATCCTTATTGCCTCGGCGAGCAGCTTCTTCAGCTTTGTATTCTCGTCTTCCAGTGCTCGCAGCCGCTTGGCCTCGGATACCTCCAGGCCGCCGAACTTCGACTTCCATTTGTAGAAGGTTGCCGAGCTGATCCCGTGTCGGCGGCATACCTCCACCGTCGGCATCCCTGCCTCGTGCTCCTTCAAGATCGCGATGATCTGCTCTTCGCTGAACCTGCTCCGCTTCATTCTCGTCCGACTCCTTCCTGCCGGACTCTACGCAAAAACGGTCACATTTCAGGGGAGCACGTCAGAGCGTCCATTTTGGAACACGTCAACGGCCATCGCGCATATAGAGACATGGTTGGAGCAGACTATGGCTTCGCAGATTTTTGCTGTAGTCGCGCAATGGGCCGCATTTTTGGAGTAAGGGTTTCATGACACACGGTTGCGCTCGAGCCTACAAGCGCTATCCTGTTGGTCAGGTGGTGCGTATCCAAGGTGCAGATCAGACTGCGTCTGAAGGCTTAATGATCGACATCTCCTCTGGAGGTTGCCGAATTAGCAGCCTTGGCGGGACA
>NZ_RSEK01000047.1 GCF_003958635.1 Altericroceibacterium xinjiangense
CATGACCGCTCCTTGAAAAGCAGTCTTGAATCAGAACGAGGCGGGATTGAGAATCCCTTTTGTCAACACGGCCTAGGCTCCGAACCTCAGAAAGCCGACGTTGCCGAGCGCAGCGCGACGATGGGCTCGGATTGGCCCGATAGCCGACCGGCAGCTAGTGGACGGCCTTTATTTTGCGCTACCTTTAGATTGCGCTTTCTATTCATCGCGGGGCTAATCAAAGCCATCGCCTCGCTTGTGCCCACTGGCAGCGTCGCGTAGCGGCGAAGGGTGAAACTCATTGGCCGGCGTCCGCGCCGTCCGCCGCGGCCACTCGCAGGTCGCGGAATGCCGGGCTGACCTGCAACGCTGCGCTTCGCCGGTCCCCCTGGTCGACGAGGGTGTCGAGGATGCCGAGCAGCTTCTGCCCGAGGGCGAGCGGCAGCGGCGACGAGCGGTCCGCGATGTCCTGAACCCTCGAGGCGATCCTGGCCGCGATCATCGTGCCGCGCCAGCGCGCCCCCGGGTCAGCCCTCGCCGATAGCGCGGCGACGACGGCGTCGGCGAACGCGTCCGCGGGGAAGTGCTCGCGAGCGCGCTCGGCCAGGGTCAAGAAGTCCTCCATGACTGTCGGGGCCCAGCCGGCGCTGCGGACGAACCGGTTCACGGTAGGAAGTATCAGATCGATGTCGGACCAGTCGCCGTTGGAGAACCGGTGGGCGAGCGCGGCCTTCTCCACTCCGACGAACATCAGCCATCGCGCCAGCTGCGGCATCGAGAAGCCGTGCAGCTCGCCAGCGCGGTATGCGGTCCGACTGAAGGTCGGTGCGGCCAGAAGCCGGTTGAGCGAACGCTCGAGGACGAGAGGCGTGATCGGCGCGACATCCGCGCTGTCCAAGACGTGCTGGCAGATGAACATCGTTACGAGCGGCGTGAGCAGGTCAAAGCAGGCTTCCTCCTCCTCGACAGCGCAGATCGGCGTGATGAAGCCCGCTTCGGCCCGCTTGGGCTCTATGAGACCGACGACCACCCCGAGCACGTCGAGCCGGTGCGTCCACTCCATCACGTCGGCCCTGTCTACGTCACGCACGCGCGAGGCCCAAGCCGGCGCCCGCCGCTCGATCGTCCAGGCGAGCATCGCCTCGCAGAACGAGACGAAGGGCGCCTCGAAGCCAGCGGCCAGGATGGCCCGCGCCGGCTGCTTGGCCAGTATCTCGCCCGCGCGGTCCGACCGCCACCACCCGTCCGCGGCCCGCCAGTGTGTCGGCGCCGACACTCCCTCATCGTCCGCATCGGGCAGCCGATCCACGCGGCGGGGGTCCTCTGCCGCCGTGGCCGTCCACGGTGGGGGCGGGATCGGTAGCGGGGCGGCGTCGAGATCGAGCTTGGCCAGAGCTGCGTTGAGCTTGCGCTGCCGTGCCTCGGCGCCAGCGTTGGGATCGTGCATCGAGTTTGGACCAATGTCGCCGGGCGCGAAAATGCATAGGTCGAGCGCGAGCCCGAGGCCGACCCAGCACACCCGCGGTGCCACGTCCCACAGGAAGGCGAGCATCGCGGAGGTCGCCAGCCCGACGTTGTCGAGTGGATGGGTCAGCGTGGCGAGCAGGTCGGCCGCGTGCCGTTTGGAAGCGGGATCGCGGCGGAGGTCGGCGGCCGCGGCGCGCGCCACGAAGATGACGTGATGCCAGCTTACGATGCCGACCGAGGACCAGAGCGGCCCTCCCTCCTCGGGACAGTCGGCAGCACACGCCAGCACCTCCCGCGCCCATCCGGAATTAGGACTGGTCGGTGCGAACGCGGCGACGACGGCCGCTGCCCCTGCCACCGCGCCCCGTCGAATGGAGACCTGGTCGTCGTCCGCGGTCGACTGGAAGAGCGAGCCGTCGTCGAGGGAGCGGGCGCTGGCGACGCCTTGCTCTATTGTCATCGCGTCCGCGACACGATGTTCCTCGAACGACTTCTCAGCCCAGTGGAACAGGGCGAAGGCCCGCAGGTGTTGCTGACCTTCCTCCAGCCGCTCTCGGACGCCCGGCTCCTCAAGGATCGGGTTCACCATGACGATCGCCTGCTGGTCGGGCATGTCTGGCACGTCCACCAATCGGTAGTGGGCGAGGTCCCCCCAGGCGGCGTGGGTCCTCGCCTGCTCCGCTGCGTGTTCCCGCGCGCCGGGGTGGTTGCGCTCCTCCTCCAGCTCGAAATCAGGCGCGTCTGCGAACGCCGTGATCGCGTCGCGGACCCGGTGCGCGTCCGCAGCGTCCCCCTGCAGGATATGGAGGGTCGCTAGGCTTCGAATCTCCTCCGAGCGGACGGGCAGTGTGTTGAGTGCCTCGACGGCCATCGCATCCTTGCGATGGTGCTCCTGCCAGAACCCGATCTGGCTCGACGACCGAACGCTCGCTTCTTGGGCGTAGCGCTGGATGTCGGCCCGCCAGAGGCGCTGGGTGGTGACGAGGGTGTTGATTTCCACTGAGATGTGACCCGGAGTTTCCATCGAGAACTGACCCGGGTGGATGGTATGTCCCGCGGTGCGGGCAATGGGTCAAGCGGGTGATTTTTCCTTTCTGGATTTGGGTGCCGCAGAGCTGGCGCGGAACCTGAAGCTGTCATTGCCGGTCTCGAGGATGTGGCAATGATGAGTGAGGCGATCGAGCAGCGCGGTCGTCATCTTGGCATCGCCGAACACGCCCGCCCACTCGCTGAAGCTCAGATTGGTGGTGATGATGACGCTGGTGCGCTCGTAGAGCTTGGAAAGCAGGTGGAAGAGGAGTGCGCCGCCTGACGGGCTGAACGGCAGGTAGCCCAGTTCGTCGAGGATGATGAGATCGAGGCGCAGCAGGCGTTCGGCCAGTTGGCCCGCCTTGTTCATCGCTTTTTCCTGCTCCAGCGCGTTGACTAGGTCGACCGTGGCGAAGAAGCGGACTTTCTTGCGATGATGCTCGACAGCCTGCACGCCGAGGGCTGTGGCGATGTGGGTCTTGCCGGTACCAGGTCCACCGATCAGCACCACGTTGTGGGCACCCTCGATGAACTCGCCGCGATGCAGCTGGCGGACCAGGGCTTCATTGACCTCGCTGACAGCGAAGTCGAACCCGGCGAGATCCTTGTAGGCCGGGAACCTGGCTGCCTTGAGCTGGTAGGCAATGGACCTGACCTCGCGTTCGGCAACTTCGGCCTTGAGCAGCCCTGACAGGATCGGAACTGCAGCATCGAAGGCGGGCGCCCTTTGTTCGATGAGATCGCTGACGGCCTGGGCCATGCCATACATTTTGAGGCCGCGCAGCATGACCACGACGGCAGCACTGGCGGGATCATGACGCACGGGCCGCCTCCTTCCCGCGAAGCGCGTCATAGCGCTCGACGTTGGCCCTGGGCTCGCGGTGCAGCCTCAGCGCCTGTGGCGCGTCAATCCTAGGGGGATTGTCTGTCTTGCCGTCAATCAGCCGATGCAGGACGTTAAGGACGTGGGTCTTGGTCGCAACGCCGGCTTCAAGCGCCAGTTCGACCGCACAAAGCACGGCCTGCTCGTCATGGTGCAGGACCAGCGAGAGGATTTCCACCATCTCCCGGTCGCCGCCGGGGCGCTTCAGAAGCTGGTCTTGCAGTTGCCGGAACGCTGTCGGCATCTCGGTAAAGGGCGCACCGTTGCGCAAAGCACCGGGCTTGCGCTGGATTACCGCAAGATAGTGCCGCCAGTCATAGATCGTCCGTCCCGGCTGATCATGGGATCGTTCGATCACCCGCCCATGCTCGCACAGGATCTGCCCTTCGGCAGCGATGACGATGCGTTCGGGATAAACCCGCAGACTCACAGGCCGGTTGGCAAAGGAAGCGGGCACGCTGTAGCGGTTACGCTCGAAGGATATCAGGCAAGTCGGCGATACCCGCTTGGTGTGTTCCACGAAGCCGTCGAAGGGGCGCCCCATGGGCATGAGGCTGGCGACCTCGGCCGCATGAACATCGGCGATGGTGCCGGGCAGAATGCCGTGCTGGATCTGGAGGGACTGTCAGGAATTTCGTGTGTGGCGGGCATAATGGGTAGGAAGAAGGAGTCCCACTATGTCACGACGCAAAGA
>NZ_RSEK01000048.1 GCF_003958635.1 Altericroceibacterium xinjiangense
CTCTTTGCGTCGTGACATAGTGGGACTCCTTCTTCCTACCCATTATGCCCGCCACACACGAAATTCCTGACAGTCCCGAACTTCTGTAGCGACTTCATCTGTCTGAACCTGAGCATCGCTCGCTCTCGTCGTCGAAATGGTAGATGCGAGTTCTCGACCCGGTTGTTCGCCCAGCGGCCGGTCTCCTGTTTGGCCTCGCACCCGAGTTCGACCATGGCTGCCTTGTACGAGCGGAGCCCGTCGGTCGTGATCGCCTCAACCTTGCCGTGCCGCTTCAGCGCCTTGCGCATGAACCGCAGGGCAGCCGCTTTGTCCCTGGTTTTCGTGACGTAACTCTCGAGGACTTCGCCCTCGTGATCAACGGCACGCCAGAGGTAAACCATCTCGCCATTCACACGGACGTACATTTCATCGAGGTGCCAGCGCCAATGGCGAAAGCCGCGCATACGCGAGATCCGCTGCCGGCGGATGTCGGCCGCGAACAGGGGACCGAAACGATTCCACCAATGCCGCACTGTTTCGTGACAGACGTCGATCCCACGCGCCGACAGCAGGTCTTCGACATTCCGCAACGAAAGCGGGAAGCGGATGTACATCATGACCACGAGGCGGATCACCTCGGGCGAGGAGTGAAAGTACCGGAACGGATTAGCGGGTTGCGAGGGCGAGGCATAGCCCTGCCCTACTCTGCCGCGCGCCTGATCGCTATCCGGTACCGTTGCTCTGACAGTACCCTGCGAAGCCTTGAACAAGCTCATCGATCAGCCTTGGCGCATCTGGCCATCGGACACCGCCACTGAGCGCATAATCCTGATCAATGCCGGTCGGAACAGTTCCCGTCGGAAGAAACTGGTCTTGTGAAGACGATGTAGTTGTCTTCGGGAGCGACAATAGTAGTATTGACCCATAACTTCGGTAGCAAGGGTTAGCGCACTGGCAGATATCTATCCCACCGTGAACTCACTTCTGCGCCAGCAGGAGGTTCTCGCCAAATTTGGTGAGTTGGCTTTGCGCTCCGACAGCTTGGACGAAATCCTCACGGAGGCTTGTCGGCTTGTTGGCGAAGCGCTTGGAACAGATCTCGCAAAGGTAATGGAACTGAGCGAGGACGGGATAAGCCTCCTCGTGCGGGCGGGCGTCGGCTGGGCCGACGGCGTCGTCGGAAAGGCGACCGCAAAAGCTGTTAAGGGATCATCCGAAGGTTATGCGCTTCAGACTGGTCAGCCGGTCGTGTCCCCTGACATTGAGGCGGAGACCAGGTTCGAATACGCCGACTTCATCAAGAATAACGGCGTCAAGGCGATTGCAAACGTGATCATACTGGGTGCCGACGGTGAGCGTCCATTCGGACTGCTTCAGGTCGACAGCCGCGAACCCCGCCACTTCAGCGCCTCGGATACACGCTTCCTGCGCGGATATGCGAACCTTATCGCAGCAGCAGTAAATCGCCTTCAAGTCTCTGAGAGAATGCGCTTTGCGGCGACTTATGATGCGACCACGTCGCTGCCGAATCGCGTCTCGTTTCGTAATGAAGTGGAAAAATCGCTGGAGCAGGCACGGAAAACACATAGCTCCCTTAGCCTGCTGCTCGTCGATCTCGATCGCTTCAAGCAGATCAACGACGTGCTAGGACATCAGGTTGGGGACGCTGCCCTTTATGCGTTCGGCAGAAGGATGGAGGCGACGTTGCCGGGCAATGCGATGGTGGCTCGCCTCGGGGGGGACGAATTCGTGGCCATGCTACCTGGCGCCGACAGCGCAGCTGCTGGTCATCATGCCGAACATGTCCTGAAAGCGTTGGCTGCTCCATTTAGCGCCGAGGGGCGTAATGTCGATCTGCGCGCCAGCATTGGCATCAGTACCTTTCCAGCTGACGGAACGGGCTCAACGCAGCTTTTAGGTAGCGCCGATCTAGCGCTATATGCGGCCAAGAAGGCCGGCGGCGGTCAGGCTTACGCCTACGAGCCAACTCTTCGTGCCGACCAACAGGGCCAGCTCGCGATGTTGCGGCATGCCCGTACGGCACTTAAGAACAACTGGGTCGTGCCGTTCTATCAACCGCAAGTTGCGCTCGCGACAGGCGAGGTGCGCGGGTTTGAAGCGCTGCTACGCTGGCATCACCCGCGCGCCGGGCTGCAATATCCCGCCAGCATCGCGTACGCATTCGACGATCCCAGCACTGCTGGCGTGTTGGGTTCAACGATTGCCGACGCTGCGCTTTCCGATGTCAATCGCTGGATCGACGCGGGCCTCACAATCGGGAAAATGGGGATCAACGTGTCTGCGGCGGAGTTCAGAGATCCATCCTATGCTGACAAGCTACTACAGCGCATTACCCTGCGCGGATTGGCTCCGGCTTTGCTGGAAATCGAGATAACTGAAACCGCTTTCCTCGATGCTGACGTGCGTCATGTTATTAAGGGTTTAGATCTCCTGCGTTCTGCTGGAGTTACAGTTGCCCTCGACGATTTCGGCACCGGGTTCTCGTCACTGTCGCATCTTCGCGACCTCCCAGTAGACACCATCAAGATCGACGGCTCCTTCGTGCACGGCCTAGACAAAAGATCAAAGGATCGATCGATCATCGAGGCCGTGCTCACCCTCGGAAACGCGCTTGGCATGACAACGATCGCGGAATGTGTCGAAACTCAGGCGCAAGCTGATTTTTTGAAGGCGCGCGGCTGCGCCTTTGCTCAGGGTTTTCTCTTCGCACCGGCCCTAGATGCCCTGCGGGCCAAAGCGCACCTGGTGCATAATACCAGCCTGCGGTGACGCTGGCATCAGGTGAAGAGTTGAAGTACCGGAGCGGACTGGCTGGTTTGCGTGGGCGAGGCATGGCCCCGCCCTAGCCTCCATTCCGCATCTTGCTAGCGGTGCATTCCCTCTGACAGTGCCCCCCTGCCCTACTCCGTTCGACGGCAGGTTACTATCCAGCGCAGTCCTTCTGACAGTGCCTCTATGGGGCATCGCTCACTGATCGCCCGTTGTCCAACTCGGCTGGAAGCACGAGCCGGCAGGTACTGGGATGGGCTTGATCCGGTAGGATGGTGAAGACGATTCCGTCTTCATTAAGTTCAAATGCCACTTCGATCCCGCGGCCGTCATCGCTCCGAATAAACAGCCCTTCCTCTTCGATACGAAAGGATTCGACCCGTGCACCGCAGATGGCGAGGATCATCGCCCGCTCGCTGCTGCGGACCATCCCGCCGGCGTCAAAATTCGCCTCGACGAGCCAAGAGCTGCCTTCGGAGTTGTGGGAGAACGTGAAGCGAGCGCTGCCGCGGATGCTTAACTGCCACCGCGCTTGGCCGTCGTGGTCACTTCCCATCACCTCAAGGAGCTGATTGTCGCCGAATTCGACGTGGGACACGACCGTCCCCAGCAGCCGCTCGAGCTCCATGGCGATTTTCTCCGGCCGGTCGCTGACACGGGCGGAGAATTGTGTGACGAGGGGAGCACCTTGAGACATCAAACTGACCTTCTGGATTACCGTGGGACGACGAGAGCGCCTTCACTATTATAGTAGTAGCCGGACCCCAGTGGGCACCACCTGAAGAACTTCAAGCGATGCTGTCAGTGTAATAGAGACCTGTGCGCGGGTGGGCGTAGACACGTGCGTTGATTGCTGATTCTATGGCTTTTCCGCAGAGGGAGAGCAGCAGGTGGCACATCGTTCGATTGGTCAGGAGCGGATCGGTTTTGCTGGACGTGCACAGTCGGCTGGATCGTCGCTGGATGAACTCGATAGCCTGATCGACTGGGCTCCGCTCAGTGCTCTTCTGGATCCACTTTATTCGGCAGCCAAGGGAGAGCCTGCCTGGCCGCCGCTGCCCATGTTCAAGGCGCTCTTGGGTGCTGTCATCTGTGGATGGCCCCTGCGCTGCAAGGGGTAAATTGAGTTGATGGTTTGATCTGTCCGGGTGCGGT
>NZ_RSEK01000049.1 GCF_003958635.1 Altericroceibacterium xinjiangense
CCCATGACCGCTCCTTGAAAAGCAGTCTTGAATCAGAACGAGGCGGGATTGAGAATCCCTTTTGTCAACACGGCCTAAGTCGTTAGTTGAGCTGACGGACGACGGCGCTGAGCTTGGCCTGACTGTGGGGCGGATAGATCGGTGCCCTTGGGAAGATACTTGCGAAGCAGGCGATTGGGATTTTCATCGGTGCTGCGCTGTCACGGACTTCTCGAATCGCAAAAAAGACATCGACATCGGTAGCCAAGGTAAAGCGCCGATGATCCGCAAGCTCTTTGCCCCGATTCCAAGTCAGCGATCGCTAGAGTTCGCGAGGCAGCTTGCGGGCCTGTTGATCAGGGCCGAGACGACGCCGTGTTCGCTACCTTGACCGGGTTCACATAGCGCGACTGGCGTTCGACCAGAGTCGCGACGTAGCTGTTGCGCGAGCCTGCAATAAGGCCCTTCCCAGCGGCCCGGCACGGCGCGATCTTCGACTGATGCCGGGCGCTCGCTGATTGATATCGCGTTCTTCACCTGACCAAGTCCGTTTCCCTTCAGCTGAGTGCCGCGAGTGGCTAATCCTGCGCTTCGCCCTGAGATGCTCGGGAATTTCCTTCTTCAGGACACTACGCGCTTGAATGAACAAAGTTTTCTAGATCATCTCGTGTGATGATAGATGCTGCTCTTCGTCCGGAAAGCTGCTTGAGCCAGCCCGCGATCTGGTCGGGAACCGTTTGCGGCGCAGTTTGAGTGATACTGTTCGGCGCCACCAAGGATGACAAGCCAACTTGCAGGGCTTGGGCCGAACCGCGCGCTCCCGCGCGGCCTAGTTCGACGCCACGGCTCGATAACGCACAACCCCACCATTCCGGCCAACCTCGCGGCTGATGGTCGAGGGGGCACGGCCGAACTGAGCCCCAATGCCGCGCAATGAAAGGCCAAGGGTAATGCTCGCAATATCTCCTCGCGCTCGACCAGGCTGAGCGAGCGAGCCGACCGCTTCCGCTCCGCTGGCCGGATGCCGCCCGAAGGAGGCAACAGCGAGAAAATCGACGACGAATCGCGAGCGCAACAACGCCCGATCGAACCTATCAACTCCCATGCTGCCGCCGATCCCCAATCTCCGCACATTGCGCTGCCGAGTAGTAAATCCGTCGTTACTGCTTTATCGCTTCCACTCCATCCGGTAAAAAAATGAAGTGTTGCAGCGACTCGTTGAACCCACCGGCCGTTGCAGCCGTTCAGCCTGACAGGGCGAGCCCGGGGCCTGCCGTTCATTCATCTTGCTTGCCGCCACGACCGGGACGGCTGACTGCAGGACTTTCCTGCCATTCCCGCTGCGAGCGATGAACGACAGCTCTCGGTAGGAGCGGACGGTGGCAAGTCCGTCTAGCTGTCGGCGCCTATCGGCAGCACTCGCCGTGACCGGAGCGGCGGCTCTTGTCTAGAGTTTCGGACGCCGGTAGACGTCGGAAAGTCGGCGGGGCCCGAACCCGCGGGCCCCACGCGGTGACCTATGGGGATTTTGACTTTGGGCCGTTCTGGGCGGTGGCAGGCACGACCGATATGCGGACAAATATGTGAGCAGCCCGTCTGCTTTTCGGGAGCGAAGGCATCCGCCCCAATGCGGACAGTCCGCTTTTGAGAAGTGTGCGTCTGCTTTCCGGCGGCAAGGTAGCAGACGTCCCCGTTCCCCGGCGCGTGGTTGTTGCAGGGGCGGTTTGGAATGAGCCGTGCCGGGTCACGACGCTGGTTTCCCGGCTGAGAGTGCAAAGACGGGCGGGCCCCGGGCCTGGTATCGGCGCTCGAGTATTTCGATGACGACCATGCGTCCACCGCAGCACGGGCACGGCGGTCGGGCATCTGATGCTTCGTCGGGCGTGTCGTCTGCGGCAGGCGGCTCGACGGCGAGCAGCTGACGGGCGCGTTCGAGATTGTGCTTGCGGGTCGCGCCGGCGAGCACGCCGTAATGGCGGATCCGGTGGAAGGCACGCGGCAGAACATGGAACAGGAAGCGGCGGATCAACTCGTCGACAGCAAGGGTCATCACCTGCTGCCGGTCGGCGCCGTTGCGGCGGTAGCCCTTGTAACGGAAGGTGACGCCCTCCTCGTCGAAGCTGGGGAGCCGACTGTTCGAGATGGCGACCCGGTGGGTGTAGCGCGATAGATAGGCGAGCACCGCTTCAGGTCCGGCGAACGGCGGCTCGGCGTAGACCACCCAGCGCTTCTTGCGGACCGGTGACAGATGGCGAAGGAAGGTCCGCCGCTCGGTGAGCCCAGCGATGCTGCCGAAGAAGGCGAGCCGCCCGGCGTCGTGGAGCTGGAGTAATCGCGTCAGGAACAGGCGGCGGAACAGCGCCCCGAGCACGCGTACTGGCAGGAGGAACGCTGGACGCGCGGAAATCCAGCGTTGGCCATCGAGCGCGATGCCACCGCCTAGCACGATCGTGTGGATGTGCGGATGGTGGGTCAGGGCCGAACCCCAGGTATGGAGTTAGGCGGTGATGCCGATCCGGGCGCCGACATGCTTCGGGTCAGCGGCAATGACCTGCATCGTCTCTGAAGCGGTCTTGAACAGCAGATCGTAAACCCGCGCCTTGTTGGGAAAGCAATCGCGGAGACCTCGGCGGGAAGCGTGAATACCACGTGGAAGTATCCGACCGGCAGCAGGTCGGCCTCACGTGCTTCGAGCCAGGTGCGTGCAGCGGCGCCCTGGCACTTGGGGGAGTGCCGATTGCGGCAGCTGTTGTGAGCCATCCGCCAGTAACCGCAGTCGGTGCAGGCTTCAACGTAACCGCCCATTGCAGCAGTACGGCACTGTTTGACCGCCGACATGATCTTGAGCTGATGCAGGCTGAGATGCCCGGCATGGCGTTCGCGATACGCGGGCCCCGCAGCCCGAAAGATGTGTCCTCCGGCTTCGCCTCCGTTCAGCTTCGCTTCCGGCGACCTCGACCTTTTGGCCGCTCCGCACGGGCTCAGCCGCTCGGCGCCTCCGGTTCGGGTGCGGTCAGCGCCAGTCTGTCGAGCGGACTGACCACCGCCCGCACCGTCTTCGTCGCGACCTGAGTGTAAAAGGCGGTGGTGTTGAGCTTGGCGTGGCCGAGCAGCGCCTAGATGACGTGGATATCGACGCCGTCCTCGAGCAAATGAGTGGCGAAGCTGTGCGGCCCGACCCGCTTGGAGATATCGGCCGCCTCGGCCGCCTCGACCACCACGCGATAAAGCTGCCGCGTGCTGATCGGCACGGTCGCGTTACGGCCGGGGAACATCCAGCCGTCCAGGTGCAGGACACCCTGTTGCCGTCCGGCGCGCCACCAGTCCCGCAGCAGTATCAGCAAGCCTTCGGGTAGCATGGCATTGCGGTATTGCCCTTAGCCCCGCTCGATCTGAGGTGGTCCCGGATTTTTGGACAGGGTGTTAAGCTCATCCCGACCTGAGGAATGGACGGGAATGAAGACGACGAG
>NZ_RSEK01000004.1 GCF_003958635.1 Altericroceibacterium xinjiangense
TCAAGCAACAGCGCCGTATTGCCACCCGCTATGACAAAACCACCCTGTCCTTTGAGAGCTTCCTCAACCTCGCCGCCACGCGCCTATGGCTGAAGTCTTTTGTCAACACGGCCTAGCAGATCCGAGCGTCTCTTATTCACGGTCGCGCAATGGCACTCGAAGCTAACTTCCCGACCCAAGCCAGTGGTTGTCATCGTCGTGGCGGAAATCCGCTTAAGTTCGCCAACTTCCTCCAGAACCTTTTTTCGGATCTTATCGGGGTCGCCGTACTCGTGAATTGGATCATCACTTTGTTTCGGAATGCTGACGTGCAAGGCGAGCTCCGACAATGCGTTCCAAAGGCTGGTAATCCGCTTTGGGTTCAACCCGACCTGGGTGCCAATTTCGACATAATCGTAATCGCTTGGCGCCACCCCGTCCCGGAGTGATTCTGTGGCAACGGATAGCGTCACCGTTGCGCCGGCGTTTCGGTCGACATCGGTGATGAGCTGGCCAACGATCTTTGCAGGTTGCCAGCCCTTCAGATCCTCATGGGCGATGTAGCCATGACACTGCCTCAAGCGATCGTAACAGGCGCGCTCCAACGCAAGTCTCGCTTGGAGGGCGGCCTAGGTCACGCTTCCCTCATCGCCTGCCTCAAGCAGATTTTCGATTCGCGCGATTGCGGGCTTCAGGTCGATCATCGCGGCCCCATCCAGAAACGCCGATGGCCGATTCTTACCCCCTGCTTTCCATGCTTATTCCGTACGGGGTTCTCGGCATGGCGCTAACTGTTTGAAAAGCTGGTGCACCCGACAGGATTCGAACCTGTGACCTCTGCCTTCGGAGGGCAGCGCTCTATCCAGCTGAGCTACGGGTGCGTGTGAACGGCGGTTAGCAACAGGGGAGCGGCCCGCCAAGACAAAAGCGCGCCTGCTGTGAAGGCTTTTGAACTTTCGGTAATCCCGGACGTCTAGTCGCCGGCGGGAAGCTGGTGCAGTTCCTTGCCGTCAGCCTTCCGGACCGTGACGTTGAAGCCGCCTTTGCGAGGATCGCGCAGCGGATAATACGTCAGGTCGATCCGGTCGCCTGCACGAAGCGAGTTCTTCGACCAGCCGGCGCGCGCCAAGTGATTTGGGCTCATCCCCTCAAACGCCCAGCGTTCCGTCTTGCCGTCCTTGCCGGCCGCGGTGACGTAGAGGAACGTGTGGGGATTGGTCCATTCCCACTTGGTGACCGTGGCGTTGGACAGCGTCACTTCCTTGCCCCATTCGAACATCGCGGTCGAATGGTGGGCGATCGCCGGGATCGAAAAGGCCGCGACGCCGGCCGCTGTAACACTCCCGGCCACAGCCAGGCGAACGAACATCGTTGGCATTCTTCTCTCCTGGACCCGGATCTTGCGTCCGGTGAATTCGCGTCGGTCCCTGCCGTCCCCGGTTCTCTGCCCGGAAGCGATCCGCTTTCCTTTCACCGTATTTTCCGGACACAATCAACCCGTTGCTTGACTTCGCAACGAAAAAGACAGCAACCTTGCGAAAAGCAGAGGATTGCGGAGGGACAGGATGCCAGTCATTTTCAATCGCGCGGCCGTTGCCGCGGGGCTCGCGCTTGCCGTGTCGGCGGGACCGGCGGTAGCGCAAGATGCCTCGGCGAGCGCTCCCATCCCCCGCGCGAGCGGTTATGCCGGCATCGCCGCCCTGCCCGACTGGAGCGGAGTGTGGAACCCTGAATGGTCGCTGCTGTTCGGCGCCAACGGCCGCCGCCCGCTGGAGCCGAAGCTGACCCCGGCGGCGCAAGCGAAGCTGGACACGTTCAACGCGGAAAAAGAGCAGGGCCTCCACCTCCAGGGCCAGGACGCCAACTGCGTTCCGCCCGGGATGCCGCGCATCATGCGCATGCCGTACCCGATCGAGTTCATCTTCTCGCCCGGCCGGGTGACGCTGTTCAACGAAACGTACAGCCAGGTGCGGCGTATCCATACCGACGGACGGCCGCTGCCCGAAGATCCCGATCCCTTCTTCAACGGCAGCTCGATCGGCCACTGGGAAGGCGACACGCTGGTGGTCGATACCATCGGCTTCCATCCCTCGACCACGATTGCGGAAGGTGTCGGCCACGGTCCGAACATGAGGATTCGCGAACGGATCCGGGCTAAGGCGCCGGACGTGATCATGATCGAGACGACGATCACCGACCCCGATACGCTGGCGGAACCTTTCGTGCAGACGATGGCCTACGAGCGGCAGCCCGGCTGGGAAATTCGCGAATACGTCTGCAATGAAAACAACCGCGACGCCGCCGATGAGCAGGGCCGCCCTTCGATGGACCTGGGCCTCGACGGCGGACCGGACGATCCTTTCGGCCCATTGCCGGCGGATCAGTAGGTCGCAAATCAGGGCTGACGTGACGGCAACAACGAGCGGTCTTTCCCGATTGCAAGGGACGAACCTTTCATACAGGCCGTGCGGCATGGACACGAGGACAAGCGCAATTCTCCCAGGGCACACTTTGGAAGCGGGCAGCACTTTCCCGATTTACCGGGATGGGGGAACGACGCCCGAAATCCAGTTCACCGTCTCACTGGTACTCGTCGCGCGGCGCTGGCGCGCGCTGCTCGATGAGCGGTTGCGCCACATCGCCCAGAGCTCCGCGCGAATGGAAGCAATGGCGGCGATCATCAATGCTCCCCTCAGCGCGCAAGTGGACATCGCCCGGCGCCTGCGGATCGAAGGCCCGACGCTTACCCGCATGCTCGCCACGCTGGAGGCGGACGGACTGGTCGAACGACTGGCCGATCCCGGTGACCGGCGCGCCAAGCAGCTGCGCATCACCCCGTCCGGAGAGCAGGCGCTGGAGGAGATCTTCGGGATCGTCGAGGAACTAAGAGCCCGGCTGCTCGAAGGGGTGCCGCCGGAAATGATCGAAGTGCTCAATTCCTCCCTGTCCGGGCTGCTGGAGCGGCTGGACGCAGGATTGCCCGACGAAGCGGAGCAAGGCTGATGCGCGGCGGCGACGGCGATTCGGGCCAGCCGGTCAATTCGCGCGGCACGGTGGCCGATGCGATTGCCGCCGTGCTGAAGCGCGAAGGGGTGGAGATCGTCTTTGGCTATCCACGCAATCAGATCCTCGAAGCTGCGGCCCGGATCGACATCCGTACGGTGATTGTCCGGCAGGAGCGGACTGGGCTCCACATGGCTGACGCGATCAGTCGGATGACCAAAGGTGCGAAAATGGGCGTCTTCGTGATGCAGCAAGGGCCGGGGGCGGAAAACGCGTTCGGCGCGGTGGCCCAGGCGTTCTCCGAAAGTGTGCCGGTGCTGGTGATGCCGCAAGGCTATGCCCTGTCGCAGATGCACGTGCCGTTCAACTTCAACTCCACTCGTTCTATGGCGAGCGTTGCCAAGCATGCCGAGCCGCTGACCAGCGCGGAGCAGGTGGTGCCGGTAATGCGCCGCGCGTTTTCGATGCTGCGCAACGGCCGCCCGCAGCCGGTGGTGATCGAACTGCCTTATGATATCCTGCAGCAGCCTTTTTCAGGCACGCTCGATTACGCCCCGGCCAAGGTGGCGAAGTCGCAGCCGTCGCACGAGGGGATCGAAGCGGCGGCCGAGCGGCTGATCGCGGCGGAAAATCCCGCGATCTACGCGGGGCAGGGCGTTCATTGGGCTGAAGCGTACCAAGAATTGCGCGAACTGGCCGAACATCTCGCGGTTCCGGTGATGACCAGCCTACCAGGCAAGAGCGCGTTCCCTGAAACGCACCCGCTTTCCCTGGGATCGGGCGGCAACGGGATCAACGGCGCGGTGCGCAAGTGGCTCGACGAGTGCGACCTCCTGTTCGGAATCGGCTGCAGCTTCACCGCCACTTCCTTCGGGCTGACAATCCCGCCGGGAAAGCCGGTCATCCATGCAACACTCGATCCGATCGATATCGACAAATCGATCCCGTGCGAGGTTGCGCTGGTGGGGGACGCGAAGCTGACCTTGCAGGCGCTGATCGGCGCGGTGAAGTGCAGGGTGCCGGTTCCGCGCGACTGTTCTCCGGTGGCGGAGCGGATCAGCCGGGTACAGGCCGAATGGCTCACGGCGTGGTTGCCCAAATGCACACAGGCGACGAGTCCGCTTTCGCCGTACCGCGTGCTGTGGGACCTGCAGCGCACCGTCGACGTCGCAAACACGATCATCACCCACGATGCCGGATCTCCCCGCGATCAGCTGGTGCCGTTCTGGAAGACCGTGACCCCGCACAGCTATATCGGCTGGGGCAAGTCGACCCAGCTCGGCTATGGACTAGGCCTGATCATGGGTGCCAAGCTGGCGTTTCCCGACAAGCTGTGCATCAACGTCTGGGGCGATGCGGCGATCGGGTTCACCGGCACGGACTTGGAGACTGCGGCGCGCGAACGCATTCCGATCCTGTCGATCCTGCTGAACAATTCAGCCATGGCGATGGAAATTCCAATCATGCCGGACGCTTCGGAAAAGTACCGCGCGACCGACATATCGGGCGACTACACCGGATTTGCCCGGTCGCTTGGCTGCCATGCCGAACGAGTCGAGGCAGCAGACGACATCGTCCCCGCAATCCGCCGCGCAATTGCGGCGACCGAGCAGGGCCGGCCGGCGCTGATCGAATTCATCACCGAACGCGAAACGGCGATTTCGCGCGGGTAAGCCCTGCGCGATTTTAGGTTTTCAAAGAATCCTGCAGCCGGCGGTTGCTGATTTGCTGGTTTTTGAACGCGTGGATTTCACACCTGTCTCCACCTCTGCTCCATCGAAAGTACCTCCCTCCCGCCGGCTGAAAATTTCGCGGGAGACCTGGCCGGCGAGAGTCCGCTTCTCTGTCTCTGGTTGCTTCCGCGATCCAGAACGTCCCCGGCTGATCCCGGGCTAGACCGATCCGATCGTCGTCGGCCGCCACGCCTTTGGCGACCAGTACCGCGCGACCGACTTCAAGGTGCCCGGCCGCGGCAAGCTGCGCTGCATCCAGACCGTCGAAAGCGGCAAGATGACCAAGGACCTCGCCTTGCTGATCGGTCCGGACCAGAGCTGGATGACCACCGAGCAGTTCTTCGAGGCGATCGTCGAGAACCTCAAAAAGGAAATGGCGAACTGGACCCTGATCGCAGCGTAATCAGCTCTCCGGGTCGGTTGGCCTTATCGTCGCCGCCCGATTGCACTGGCCCCGCTCTGAGAAGGGCAGGGCGTTTTTCAATCCCGAGTTTCAGGGCTGGGGGAATCTCTCAGGAATACGTGCTGCGCTGTTGAGACACCGGATGAGGCAACTCGGCACGACGGGACGTTCTGCGGGCCAGAGGAGCAGGGCGGGTACGAGCAACATCGATGGTTGCGGATATAAAGATATCCTTATATATGATCACGCATGCGCACCGAGCAAGTCATTGCTGCCCTTGCGGATCCGACCAGACTGCGGATCATGCGCCTTCTGGCGCATATGGAACTGGCAGTCGGCGAGCTTGCGCAGGTTCTTGGCCAGAGCCAGCCTCGCGTATCGCGTCACATCGCCATCCTGTGTGACAGCCGCCTCGCCGAGCGGCGGCGTGAAGGAAGCTGGATATTTCTCCGCCAGTGCGTGTCGAAGCATTCTGGCAGGCCCCTTTCCGCAGCCATCGCAGGCCTGCTTGATGCAGCGGAAAAGGAAGACGAGGCATTTGCTGCGCGCTGCGCCGAGGATCGCCGTCACCTTGCTGCGATCCGCGAGGCCCGCGAGAAGAACGCCGCGGAATACTTTGCCCGGCACGCCGGGGAGTGGGATCAGATCCGGGCGCTCCTGGGTCCCGGAAGTACGGTTGAGGCAGCGCTTGTTGGGAGCCTCGGTCGCGACGACAGGCTGGGACGTCTTCTTGATGTCGGCACAGGCACAGGCCGTATAGCCGCCTTGCTCGCCGACAGATGCTTTCACCTCGTCGGGTTCGACAAGAGCACGGAGATGCTTCGGCTGGCCAGGGCGAAGCTGCAGGATCTCCCGGTCGAGAAGTGGGAGCTCGTCCAAGGCAACTTCAATGCGCTGCCTTTTGAGGAAGACAGCTTCGACACGATTACCCTGCACCAGGTGCTTCACTACGCGCAGGATCCTCTGCGAGTGCTGAGGGAAGTGGCGCGGGTCTGCCGATCGGCTGGCCGCGTCCTGATCGTGGATCTGGCGGCCCACGAGCGCGAGGAGCTGCGTAAGCGGCACGCGCACGTCCGGCTCGGGTTTTCGGATGAGCAGATGCTCGAGCTCCTCAGCGAAAGCGGCTTTGCACCAGACCCGCCGATTACGCTTCCGGGCGAAGCCCTGACTACCAAGCTGTGGACCGCTTCGCGGGCCGCGGCAACCAAAGTACCATCGAAGCACCAGCAGGCAAAAGGAACGACGACATGAACCAGACTGTCGCCCAGATTCGCACCGGCGAGGCGGAATCGCGCATTCCCGAAGCAGCTTCTCTCGGGAGGGTGCAGAACCTGCTCCCCTCGCGCGCCGACCATGTCGGATCGTTCCTGCGCCCGAAGGCGGTGCTCTATGCTCGCCAGGAACTGGCGGAAGGGCGGATCGGGCCTGACGAGCTGCGCGCGGTCGAGGATGCGGCGATCGCCGAGGTGGCGAAATGGCAGGAGGACCTGGGCCTGAAAGTAATCACCGACGGGGAGTTCCGGCGGTATTTCTTCCACACCGATTTCTTGCTCCAGCTTTCGGGCGTGGAGGAGCACGGCGGGATTGCCAAGGCGTTCAAGAACGATGCCGGCAAGGACGTCCATTTCGCGCCGCCCAAGATGGTCGTGACCGACAAGGTCGCCCACACGAAGCCGATCCAGGTGCGCGACTTCGCGTACTTGAAGTCGGTTACCACCGAAATACCCAAGGTTTCGATCCCCTCGCCGACGATGCTCCACTTCCGCGCCGGCCGGCAAGGCATCCCCGTTGATGTCTATCCCGAGATGGACGCGTTCTACGCCGATGTCGCGGCCGCCTACCGCAAGGAAGTGGCGGCGCTGGCTGAGGCGGGCTGCCGCTATCTCCAGATGGACGACACGAACCTCGCGTATCTGTGCGATGAGGAGCAGCGCGCCGATGCCCGCGCGCGCGGGCTCGACCCGGACGATACCCCGCGCCAGTACGCGCAGCTGATCAACGACAGCTTCCGCGATTGTCCGCAGGACATGATCCGGGCGATACACTTGTGCCGGGGCAACTTCCGCTCGAGCTGGGCGGCCGAGGGCGGTTACGAGCCGGTGGCCGAGATCATGTTCAATGAGCTCGAAATCGACGCCTTCTTCCTCGAGTACGACGATCCGCGCTCGGGCGATTTCGCCCCTCTGCGCTTCCTGCCGAAGGGCAAAACCGTTGTGCTCGGGCTGGTCACCACCAAGCTCGGTGAGCTGGAAACGAAGGACGCCATCAAGCGCCGGATCGAGGAAGCGACGAAATTCGCCGACCTCGACCAGCTCGCGCTCTCGCCGCAATGCGGCTTCGCGTCCACGGTCCACGGCAACGACATCACGGTCGAACAGCAGGCGGACAAGATCCGCCTCGTCGTCGAGGTGGCGAAGGAGGTTTGGGGCTGATCGGATGAGCGGGCGCAGGTCGCGCCCGCTCATCCCCGAGGCCGATTTGCACAGCGAGGGGCAGGACGTCAGAGGAGCACAGCTGCAAGCATCCCGCCCGAGATGGAAACCGCCGGTTCGCGTTTCTCTTGTGCGCACGGCGGAGCACCCTAACCCGTAAGAGCGTAGTAGATGGTTGAGATCAGCGTCGATACTTCTTCAGCAGATGCTGTATTGCTGCTTACGTGCTCGAGGATGACGTCAGTGGCATTGTCGGAGTAACTGCCCCTGTTACTCAGGTCCCGGTGTCAGTCTCGCTTCCGTCTCCAGCCAGGTTCCAGGATCAGAGGCGCTCGGGCGCGGCCACCAATCAGCCGAAAGGGAGGAGCGCTGACCGCCTTCGATTGCAAAGTGCAATTGCTGCGACAGCATCCCCGGAAGCGTTGCTTCCCCAAGCAGCTCATGCAGACCTGCAGAGGGTGGTCTTCGGCTCTCTTAAATGACAGGATTGGTCGGCGGGCTGGCTGCACCCGTTCAGAAAAAGGGTACGCTCGTGAGAGAAGCTTGGTTCAGCAGATGGACTCCGCTGATGCGCAGCGTGCTGCGCATCATGGCGGGACTCCTCTTCCTTGCGCACGGAACGCAAAAGTTTCTGTCGTTTCCGCAGGGTGAGCGAGCCGGTGAAGCGTGGGCGCTTTCCTCGCCGGGACACTATGCGGGGATCGTTGAACTCGTGGCGGGCTTGCTGATTGTGCTTGGCCTCTTCACGCGGCCAGCGGCATTCGTCGCGTCCGGGACCATGGCGGCTGCTTACTTCATCGCGCATGCCCCCCAGGGTTTCTTCCCGGTCAACAATGGCGGAGATGCGGCGGTTCTCTACTGTTTCGTGTTTCTTTATCTCGTCTTTGCGGGTCCTGGCCCGCTGAGCCTCGACGCTGCATGGAGGGGCCGGAAGGACGTCTGAGACGCGAACCGGATCCGCCTCGGGCCTAATCTCACATCAGAGAAGTTGCTCGACTTTGCGCCGAATAGCTTCGAGTTGGTGGTCGGCGTGAACCGGTCCGTCACTCTGCGTTCCCGATCAAGGAGGAAGTTGGTGAATTCCACTTGATCGCTTTGCTCCCGAGCAAGCCCGGTTTTTCCTCTTTGAGCCACCTGAACAGCGGTTGGCATGCGTGCCGCTCACTTCATCTTTGTCGAACACGGGCAAAGCGATGTTGTAGTTGAGCTTGCAGAATTTTACGAATTGCCAGTGGGTTCGAAGAGCCGAAGATGGGCCTGACTGCAATCAACTCGGAAAATCGCTGAAGCTCACCTTGAACAATTGCAGGGTTCTTCGAGGATCTACAGATCCGTCAGACGTCCAGATTGGCGACGTTCAGCGCGTTCTGCTGGATGAAGTCACGCCGCGGCTCGACGATGTCGCCCATCAGGCGGGTAAAGATCTCGTCCGTCACATCGGCGTCCTCGACCTTCACCTGCAACAAGGCGCGGTTGTCCGGGTCCAGCGTGGTTTCCCACAATTGCTCTGCGTTCATTTCGCCAAGACCCTTGTAGCGCTGGATAGACAGACCCTTGCGCCCGGCGGCGAGCACCGTGTCGAGCAGCTGGGTCGGGCGCGTGATCGCGCCGTCCCGGACAGCGGCGGGAGCCTGGTCCTCTTCGCCTTCCGGCGCGGGCTCGGCTTCCGGCTCGCTTTCCGCCTCGCCGCTTTTCACCAGCCGTACCGGCGCGGCATAAACCTCGGCCTGTTCCTGGCCCACGCGGTGAAGCTTGCGTGCTTCGGCGCTTGTGAGGAAGCTCGGCTCCACCCGGCGCACGTCGGTGACGCCGCGCCACACCCGGTCTAACCGGATATGGCCGTCCGCCTCGATCATCGCGCTCCATGCCGCTTCGGCATCGCTCATCTGCAATTGCCCGGCAGCGCGGTTCAACGCGGCGATCAGGCCTTCACGGTTCAGATCGGGCGCGAAGGCACCGGACAGAGCCATTGCCTCGATGATTGCCGGATCGTACTTGCGCGGCACGAAGCCCATCAAGCTGCGCAACCTCAGCGCGTGCTCGACCAGCACTCCCAGTTCGGCGCCGCCGCGCGCGCCGCCCTGCGTTTCCAGCACGCGCCCTTGCAGACCGCCTTCGACGAGGTAGCGATCGAGCGCTGCGTTGTCCTTCAGGTAGACCTCGGACCGGCCCTTGCTGACTTTGTAGAGCGGCGGCTGGGCGATGAACAAGTGCCCGGCCTTGACGATTTCCGGCATCTGACGATGGAAGAAGGTCAGCAGCAGGGTGCGGATGTGCGCCCCGTCGACGTCAGCGTCCGTCATGATGACGATCTTGTGGTAGCGCAGCTTGGCCAGGTTGAATTCGTCCCGCAGTCCGGTGCCCATTGCCTGGATCAGGGTGCCGACTTCGCGGGAGCCGATGATCCGGTCAAACCGTGCACGCTCGACGTTCAGGATCTTGCCGCGCAGGGGCAGGATCGCCTGGGTCTTGCGGTCGCGTCCCTGCTTGGCGGAACCGCCGGCCGAGTCGCCCTCGACCAGGAACAACTCGGACTTCGCCGGATCGCGTTCCTGGCAATCGGCCAGCTTGCCCGGCAGGCTGGCGATGTCCATCGCCCCCTTGCGCCGGGTCAGTTCGCGCGCCCGGCGGGCCGCTTCACGCGCGGCAGCGGCATCGACTACCTTCTGGATGATGTTCTTCGCGTCGGCCGGGTTTTCCTCCAGCCATTCGCTCATCTTGTCGCTCATCAGGCTTTCGAGCGGCTGGCGGACTTCGGAGGAAACCAGCTTGTCCTTCGTCTGCGATCCGAACTTGGGATCCGGCAGCTTGACCGAAACAATCGCGGTTAGCCCTTCGCGCATGTCCTCACCCGAAAGCTGGACCTTTTCCTTCTTCATCAGGCCCGACCGTTCGGCATAGCCGTTGAGCGTGCGGGTCAGCGCCGCGCGGAACGCAGCCAAGTGAGTGCCGCCGTCGCGCTGCGGGATGTTGTTGGTGAAGGCGAGGACATTCTCGTAATAGGAATCGTTCCATTCCAGCGCGACGTCGATCCCGATCCCGTCCTTTTCGGCGGAAATCGCGATCGGCTCCGGGATCATCGCCTGCTTGTTGCGATCGAGGTACTTCACGAACGCGGCAATCCCGCCTTCGTAGTACAAATCGTGTTCCGCCGGTTCCTCGTGCCGCTTGTCGCGCAGGAGGATACGCACGCCGGAATTGAGGAAGGCAAGCTCCCGGTAGCGGTGCTCCAGCTTGTCGAAATCGAACTCGGTGACGTTCTTGAACGTATCGGTCGAAGGCAGGAAGGTGACGCGGGTGCCCTTCTTGCCTTCCGGCCCATCGCCCACGACGCGCAGCGATTCGACGGCATTGCCGTGCTCGAACCGCATCCAGTGCTCCTTGCCGTCGCGCCAGACAACCAGTTCCAGCCATTCGGACAAGGCGTTGACGACCGACACACCGACGCCGTGGAGGCCGCCGGACACCTTGTAGGCGTTGTCTTCGGACGTGTTCTCGAACTTACCGCCGGCGTGAAGCTGGGTCATGATGACCTCGGCGGCCGAGACGCCTTCTTCCCGGTGGATGTCGGTCGGGATGCCGCGGCCGTTATCCTCGACAGAAACGGAGCCGTCGGGGTTCAGTTCGATCAGCACCAGATCGCAATGCCCGGCCAGCGCTTCGTCGATTGCGTTGTCCGACACTTCGAACACCATGTGGTGCAGGCCGGAGCCATCGTCGGTGTCGCCGATGTACATGCCAGGCCGCTTGCGGACGGCGTCGAGACCTTTGAGGACCTTGATGGATTCGGCGCCGTAGACAGCGGAACGGGGCGCGTTTTGGGGTGTTGCGTTCATGGCGCCCATATAGGCGCGAACGAGCCAATACCCAAGCTCTCCTGCCGCCCGGAAGCGCATTTTCAGTGCAAAATGCGCTGAAGGGCAAAGGATGCCGTAACGCGGGTGCAGGAAAGGCGCGAAAGGCGGTTGCCGGCTTCTTTCCTGACCCCGCTCTTGCGGTCGGCAGGTCCGTGAATCAGGGGCGGTTGGTGGCCCTGATCAGCCGGGGGTAAGATCATTCATTCGGGCTTGCGCGACAGCCAGCCAGAAGGTGCGGGAGGCGTGCAAGCCTCCCCAGCGCAAAGCTTGCTCAGAAACGCCAGAGATGCGGGATCGCGGTTTCGGAGGCGCTCTGGATGAAGCGGTCTAGGACACGCTTGGCGAAATTGATCATGGGGGTTTCCTGCTTTTGACGGGCAGCAAGCTCGCGCACCGTCAGGTGCGCGAGGTTTGCAGGCGTTCAGATCAAGGCAGCGGCAAACAAGACGCTGCTGATCGAAGCCGCCGCGATTGACGAAAAAAAGCGATGAGTGAAAATACGCACGACGTTCTCCTGGATGTCAGTGCCTTTTCAGTTATCGCCCTCCTACTCTTCCGCGGCGGCAAATGGTCGTCTCGAGCGAATGCTGCAAGTGCGAAAAACGATATAGGTGTTGCACCTTATGCAACAGGGCTAGTCGCGGTAGGCGAGCTGCTCGGTCGAGGCGATCCGGTCCAGTTGTTCCATTGCCGCGCTTTGCGCGTCTCCCCGGCAAGCCTTCCAGGCCGCCATGGTCTGGAAACTGCGAAGATCGGGGCGGACGCAGAGGGATGCGATGGCCGCTTCGATCCGGTGGCCCAGTTCGTCCATGCCTTCGGCGGTGGTCAGATCCAAGTCGTTGTAGGAAACTGCCTTGCGAGCGGTTTCTGCAGAGGCCGGCACGGCAGCCATGCCGAACAGGCAGGTGGCGAGGACATAGGAAGCCAATTTACGCATAACGGCAAACTCCTTGAATGTGGCGGTCTGCCTCTCCGACTTTCATGCTTATTTTCATGCTTATTGTATGATCATGTTTCGCCTCCGATTGTGCAGTGCGAAGAAAATTTCGCAAACGCAAAAAATGCTACGCGTTTTGCAGATTTCGCAACAGACGGATCCGGAACCGCGGCTTGCCCTGCTGATTACTCAAGACCGGCTGGACAGTCCTTGCTGCCTCGGCCTATCGCGCGGCCATGGATACTGCCCATCTCCCTGATTCCATCCTGATCGTCGATTTCGGCAGCCAGGTGACGCAATTGATCGCCCGCCGCGTGCGGGAAGCAGGCGTCTATTCCGAAATCGCTCCCTTCACGCAGGCCGAAGAGGCGTTTCACCGCCTCAAGCCGAAAGGAATCATCCTGTCGGGTTCTCCTGCCAGCGTTCCCGACGAAGGCAGCCCGCGCGCGCCGCAGGTGCTGTTCGACAGCGGATTGCCGATCCTGGGCATCTGTTACGGTCAGCAGGTGATGACGCAGCAACTCGGCGGTGAAGTTCGCCCGGGGCACGAAAGCGGCGAAGGGGGCGAATTCGGCCGGGCCTACCTGACGGTTAGCGACGAATGCGTGCTGTTCGACGGGCTGTGGAATGTCGGCGAACGGCACCAGGTCTGGATGAGCCATGGCGACAAGGTGACGCAGTTCGCCCCCGGTTTCCGGGTCGTGGCCACCTCGGAAGGCGCGCCGTTCGCGCTGATCGCCAACGATGAACGGCGATACTACGGCACCCAGTTCCATCCGGAGGTGGTCCACACGCCCGATGGGGCAAAGCTGCTCGCCAACTTCGTTCGCCATGTATGCGGCCTTGCGGGCGACTGGACGATGGCCGAGTTCCGCAAGACAAAGATCGCCGAAGTTCGGGAGCAAGTGGGGGACCGAAAGGTCATCTGCGGCCTTTCGGGCGGCGTGGACAGCGCGGTCGCCGCGGTTCTGATCCACGAGGCGATCGGAGACCAGCTGACGTGCGTGTTCGTGGATCACGGGCTGATGCGGTCGGGCGAAGCCGAGCAGGTCGTGTCCCTGTTCCGCAATTCCTACAACATCCCGCTGGTCCACGTGGACGTGGAGGATTTGTTCCTCTCTGGCCTTTCCGGCGTCACCGATCCGGAAGCCAAACGCAAGTTCATCGGCAAGACCTTCATCGACGTGTTCGAGGCGGAGGCGAAGAAGGTCGGCGGGGCCGATTTCCTGGCACAGGGCACGCTCTATCCCGATGTTATCGAAAGCGTGTCCTTCACCGGCGGACCATCGGTGACGATCAAGAGCCACCACAACGTCGGCGGCTTGCCCGAACGCATGAATATGAAGCTGGTCGAACCCTTGCGGGAGTTGTTCAAGGACGAAGTGCGCGAACTGGGCCGCGAACTTGGCCTGCCCGAAGCCTTTGTTGGCCGTCACCCGTTCCCCGGACCGGGTCTTGCCATCCGCATCCCTGGCGAAGTGACGAAGGATCGGTGCGACATCCTGCGCAAGGCGGACGCCATCTATCTGGAGGAAATCCGTGGCGCCGGATTGTACGACGCGATCTGGCAGGCTTTCGCGGTGCTGCTGCCGGTCAAGACCGTCGGTGTAATGGGCGATGCCCGCACGTACGACAGCGTCTGCGCCTTGCGCGCCGTGACCAGCACTGACGGGATGACTGCGGATGTCTATCCGTTCGACGCCGGGTTCCTGTCCCGCGTCGCGACCCGGATCGTCAACGAGGTCAAGGGCGTGAACCGCGTGGTCTACGACTACACCAGCAAGCCGCCCGGAACGATCGAGTGGGAATGACTTGCGACGGAAGGGCGGTCTACCAGGCGTAGCCCGCCGCCACCGCCCGTTCTTCCGCCTCGGTGCTTTGGCGGCCTAATGTGGCGTTGCGATGCGGGAAGCGGCCGAAGCGCGCGATCATCCCGTAATGCGCGCGGGCGAACGGCCAGCCGTAGCGGGGGCCGAGCCGGGCGAAGTATTCAAGGCTGCGCAGTTGGTCAGCGATCCGTTCGCTGTGCATCAGCGGCATTCCAAGGAACTGCCGCTGGTGCGGGGACAAGGCCGTGTCCCAGCCTTTGTCGAGCGCAGCGCGGGTGATGCGGCGGGCCAAGGGGTCGTACGCGAAGGCTTGGGGCGTATCGCGGTAGAGATTGCGCGGGATCTGGTCGAACAGCAGCACCGCGGCGAGCGCGGTTTGCGGATCGGTCAGGAAATCCTCGGCCTTGCAGGTGCGCAGCATTCGCAAGTCGGGTTCGAAGCGGCGGCGTAGCTCCGCATCGACTGCTCCGTTCACGGAGAACCAGTCCCCCGGCCCAAGCCGGTGAAACCAGTGGTAGAGCAACTCGGCCGCCCAGCGGCGAAGCGGGGCGGCCAAGGCGATCAGCTCTCAAGCTTCTTGTACGGCACGAAGTCGCCCAGGAACACGACGCCGGACATGAACCCGGTGTAGCGGTCCACCGTGCGGATGACGTCCTGCTTGCACAAGCTGCTGCTGAAGCGATCGATCACCAGGATGTCGCTGTCATCCAGCGAGCGGGGATCGGACGGGCGAGCGACCCAGACGGTGCTGCCTGCGTCATAGACCAGTGCGGTGCGATCGAGCACTTGCAGGTTCCGGCTGACCATGGCCGGAATGCAGCTTTGCGGCTGGCCGGGAACGCGGCCCTCCAGCATCTTGGCGAGGCGGGCCTCACCCCTCGCCTGCGAGGACGAGCTTCCCGCCATCGCGTGACCGGCGGATGCGCCGCCGAGAGCGAGGGAGGCTGCAGCCAGTCCAAGAAACAGTTTCTTCATGTCAAGACTCCTATCCTGGTCGCCTGATAGACGGAAGCGACTGAACCGACCCTTACTGCTGTGTTATCAAGCAGTTCCGCCGACCGTCAGGCCTTCGATCAGCAAGGTCGGCTGGCCCACCCCGGCAGGCACGCTTTGCCCGCCCTTGCCGCAGGTGCCGACGCCCTCGTCGAGGGTCATGTCGTTGCCGATGCCCTTTACCCGGGTCAGCACGCTCGGCCCGTCGCCGATCAGGGTCGCGCCCTTGATCGGGGCGCCGATCTTTCCGTTCTCCACCTTGTACGCTTCCGTGCAGGAGAACACGAACTTGCCCGAGACGATATCGACTTGCCCGCCGCCGAAGCTCTTGGCGAAGATCCCGTTCTTCATCCGCGACAGCAGCTCTGCCGGATCGTCATTCCCGGACCGCATGAAGGTGTTGGTCATGCGCGGCATCGGCGCGTGGGCGTAGTTTTCCCGGCGTCCGTTGCCGGTCGGCTCCAACCCCATCAGCCGGGCGTTGAGCCGGTCCTGCATGTAGCCCTTGAGAATTCCGTCCTCGATCAGCACGGTTTCGCCGGTCGGGGTGCCTTCATCGTCGATCGACAGCGACCCGCGCCGGTCGGCGATGGCGCCGTCATCGACCACGGTCACGCCGGGGGCGGCAACGCGCTGGCCGATCCGGCCGGAAAAGGCGCTGGTGCCCTTGCGGTTGAAATCGCCTTCCAGGCCGTGGCCGACGGCCTCGTGCAGCAGCACGCCGGGCCAGCCGGGGCCGACCAGCACGGTCATTTCGCCCGCCGGGGCCGCGACGCTTTCGAGGTTGATCAGCGCTTGCGCCAGCGCTTCGTCGATCGCCCGGTTCCATTCCGCTTCGCCGAACAGGCGATCGTAGAGATAGCGTCCGCCAAGCCCGAAGCTGCCGGTTTCGCGCCGTCCATTGCTTTCCGCGACGATCGAGACGTTGAGCCGCACCAGCGGGCGCACGTCGGTGGCGACGAAGCCATCAGGGCGGACGATTTCCACAACGCTCCAGCTGCCGACCAGCGACGCGCTGACTTGCGCAACGCGCGGATCGCGCTTCCGCGCGGCGGCGTCGATCGTCTCAAGCAAGGCGACCTTGCGTTCGAACGGCACGAGATCGAGCGGGGAGGCATCGGTGTAAAGGTGGCGGTTGTTCTTGCGCGGGGGCGGGGCGGGGGCGTTCTTTGCGGGATCGAGCAAGGCCAGCGTCTCGCCCGCGCGGGTGATCGCGGCCGCGCTGATCTCGTTCGCATGGGCAAAGCCGGTCATCTCGCCCGACACGCCGCGCAGGCCGAAACCGGCATCGCGCGAATAATCGCAGGTTTTCAGCCGCCCGTCATCGAACACGAAGGCTTCGGTCGTGCTGAACTGGAGGTACAGCTCCCCATCGTCGCACTGCTTAAGGGCGCGGGAGACGAGGGCTTGCGCTTCGTCGGGGGAAAGCTTGTCCGGGGCGTAGAGCAGGGAGCGGGGATCGGCTTGGGTCATGGCCCCAAGATAGGCGCGCCGGGGCGGCGGCGCCAGAGCCAGCGCCAGAGCCAGCGCCGGTGCGGGTGTCGGCCGGGGCAAACCGGCGCGCCCGCCGCTGCTGAGGGTGACACAGTTGACAGGTCCTACATTCGTGTCACCCACCCGGGACCGCAGGATTTCTGCGGTCCGGCGGGGGCCAGGCCGACACAACGGCGCTCCGGGGAAATCAAAATGTTGTTTCGTGCGCGGGTAATGATCGGAAAGTCTGGCGCGGCCCGGAAGGGAAGCGGCCGCGACATATGCGCAAGGATGACCGAAGCGAGGCACGCCCCGGGTCTGCCGGGTTGGCGCAGCGTAGGAAAGCGGCAATCCTGCGTGACCGCTTCGCTGGGGCGGCAGCGTCCCTTGAGGGGAATAAAGGGCGACGAATGTCGGCTTACGACCCAATGTCAGTCGTTCCGACCGGCTCCTGGCTTTCCTGATTGTGGCCATGGGGCAAGGCACGCATATAGCGTTATGGACAGCTTCACGCCGATTGAGCCGGTAGCCCTTGCGGCGATCCTCCACAAAACGCCCGGCTTCGGCGGTGCGGTGAAGCGACAGTTGCTCCGCGCCACACTGGCGGCCACCGCCGACACTCGAAAAACGAGCAGCGGTAAGTGAAGGGGGGAGGAAGAAACGGTGAGCGGGTTCGTAACTAACGCCAGGAGCCGAGCGGCTATGGTTCTATCCGCAATGGTCGTCGCCTGCACGGTGAGCCCGCACCCACAAGGTGCCTGGACCGAACCATCGATCACGCATGGTGCTTCAACAGCCGGTAAACAGCACGAAGCGTTCTTGACCGCTTTCTCCTTCCTGGATGAGAAGAATGAGCAGCTAATCCTGCCAAAGGATGTGGCTCGAGCGTTCGGTGTCGAGTTCAAGCTTCTGAGAGAAGTGAGCAATGGCCAAACCTTAGCCGGTCAGAACGACGCAAGCCGCTGGAGGGTCGAATTGTTTTCGACTCAAGAGAAATACGTTTTGAATGTGAGGTTTTTGGGTGGTCTAGGCGGATCCACAGATTTCGTGAGCGTCGAGACTATCAGCGCTCGCCTGATTGCATCTGGTTGGACGCGCGTATCGACCTTCACTCACCCGTCCCGCCTAGATACATTTAGGAAAGGCGGGCGACAGATCCGCCTGGCGCATGATGGCAGCAGACTGCTGCGGTTTGAATTGCTAAACCGCTAAATCTACCTTCGGTTTGGGGAATCCGACGCCGAGCGTCCGCTTCGGCCGTCGACCACTCTATAGCTGCCAGTCCGCAATCCACCCAGCGGCGGACATTCCTTCCTGCGTCATGCCAGCGCAGGAAGGAATGTCCTTCCTCTGGCGTCATGCTTTCGAGATGCGGGGCGGCTGGACGTACATTCTGACGAACAAGCCGCATGGAGTTCTCTACATCGGCGTGACCAGCGACATCGCCGCCCGGATGATGCAGCACCGAGTGGGTACTGGGTCTGCGTTCTGTCGTCGTTACGGACTGAAGCGGCTTATCCTCGTCGAACGGCACGCGACCATTTACGAAGCCATCGCTCGGGAAAAGGCGCTGAAGGCGTGGCAACGCGCGTGGAAGATCCGGCTGATCGAGGGAAGCAATCCCGACTGAGGCGACTTGTTCGAGGTCGCTCTGTCGGCGTCAGAGATGCCAGCCTGCGCTGGCATGAGGGAAGTCTGGAGGGTCTGATCGAGCGGCAGTTTCCCGCCCACTGCAGACATCGGCCGTCGGTTGCTTTCCTCATCGTGATGCCGGCGAACGCTGCATCGCAGCCGTGTGCTGGGGCTGGACCTGCATGCTCCCCAACAAGCCGCGCCGTGTTCTCTGCATCGGATGGCTTGTATGGTAATGCTGACGCCCCGCTGTAGGTGGGCAGCGCACGTTCAGGCGAATAAGGTAGAGGCATGGCCCGCAAATATTCAAAACACGATCGCTCCGGAGACTGGGATCGCGAGGAGGAGGAGGCTCCGGCGGCGGCTGTGCCGTGCTGGCTCTGCGGGCGGCCGACGGGCAAGACCATCGTCTGGCACCATCCCGTGCCAAAGAGCAGGGGCGGGCGCGATGTCGTGCCGATGCATTCCATCTGCCAGCAGACGCTGACCGCCAATTTCACCAATTCCGAACTTCAGCGCCACGGGATGGACGTGGAGGGCCTGCTGGCCAATCCCAACGTACGCAAGTTCGTCGACTGGGTGGCGAACAAGGACCCCGATTTCACCGCCACCATCGCCAGGAAGCAACGCTGATCGGGCTGCGCCTTCGGCATCCGGCCGGTGGAGCAGCAGGAGACGCAGCCGGTAGGATGAAGCGCGGCACACGCAGCAAGGCGGCAGGCCTTGGCCGGGATCTGGCGCTGCTCGCCGTCTATGCGGCGGCATTCGGCCTGTCGCACTACGTCGCGGCGTGGTGGGGCGGAGCGGAGTTCTACAGCCTCCTTTATCCGGCTGCCGGCGTCCGGCTGGCGTTGCTGTGGGCGGGCGGCGCGGGCTGGACCCTGCCCATCATCGCGGCCGAAGTCGCGGTGCAGCTGCTCACGGGCGTGATCGATCCGGCATCGTCCGCCGCGCTGGATCAGCTCATCGGCGTGGTGCGCGCACCGCTCACCTATGGATTGACGGTCGGGCTGGTGCAGAGCCTCGTCCGCAAGGGAGGGGGCGAGATAACCCGCCCGCCCGTGCCCTTTGCGCTGGCGGCGGTGGGCGCACCGCTGTTTGCCGCGCTGGTGACGATCGCGACGCAGCTCGTGTTGCCGGGACCGGCCCACACGCCGCCCGTCGGGCCGCTGGTCGTCGTCGCGGCTGCGTTTCTGGTCGGGGATCTGCTGGGCGTGTTGCTGGTCACGCAGCCCTTGCTCTGGATACGTTCGGCCTGGGTCGGAGGGTACCCGCGGCTTGCCGCCGTTCCGCGGCATCCGGTGGAGAGCCTTGGCCTGTTTGCGCTTTCATGGGCGGTGTCTCTCACCCTGGTGCAGGCCGGGCTCGGGCTCATGCTCAGCCCGGTGCTGCTGGCAACCGCCTGGATCGGCTTGCGGTCCGGAACCGGCGCGGCCTGGCTGGCGATCCTCGTTTCGGCTGCGATCGCGCTGTCCGCGACCGCCAGCGAGAGCGAAACCTCCGCGCGGCTGACGCTTCATCTGGAACTCGCGTCCCTGATCATCGTCAGCTACCTCGCGGCGAGCCTCGCCGAAGCGCAGCGGCGGTCGCAGGCCGCCATCGCCCGGCGGGACCGGATGCTCTACCAGGCAGAGCGGCTGAAGACCCTGCGGGCCATGTCGCTCGCGGTCATTCACGAAATCAGCCAGCCCCTCAGCACGCTCGCGATCGAGGCGAAGCACCTGGCCACGATCGGCAGAAGCGGGAAGGCCGCGCCGCTGGAAGTTGCCGAAACGGCCGCGCTGATCGAACGGAAGGTCGCGACCATGTCCGATCTGCTGCGGCGCCTGCGCACGTTCGGAGGACGGACCGTGGGCAATCCCGCGCCCCTGGCCGTCAGCACCCTGCTGACCGACGCGGTGAGCCTTCTCAAACCGGACGTACAGCGGCAGAAGGTGGTGCTGGCCGTCGGCCCTCTCGATCCGGAAATCGTCATTCTCGGGCATGAAGTGGAATTGCTTCAGGTCATGGTCAATCTGCTGCGCAACGCCATCGCCGCGACACCGCAGGGGGAGATCAGGGTGACGGCGGAGCGGGACGGGGCCGGCGTACGGATAGACATTGCCAACCCGGCGGCGGACGCGCCCGATTATCCGGGCATGGGCATCGGCATGCTGATCGCGCGCGAGATCACGAGGAAACATGGAGGGCACATCGTGGAGCAGGGAATATCCGGAAGCGAAGTGATCCACTCGCTCTGGCTGCCAAGGGCAGAGCGGGATGACTGATGCGTTCAAGGGCACTGTCTGCGTGCTCGACGACGATGCAGACTTGTCCCGCTCGCTCGCCCGTCTGCTTCGCCGGAGCGGTTATGACGCAGAGCCGTTCGTCAGTCCGGACGATCTGCTTGCGGCGTATCACGCACCCTCGCACTGCGTGCTCAGCGACGTGATGCTGGGATCGACGGATGCCTTCCAGTTCGCCCGTCGGCTGCGGGAAGTCGATCCTTCCGTCGGTATCCTGTTCATGACGGCGTGGCCGCGGACGGCCGATGCGGTCGATGCGGTGCGCCATCACGGCGGGTTCGATTATCTGGAAAAGCCGATCGAAGAGGAGCGGCTCCTCGCCGGCATCGCCGAGGCGGTCGCGTGGAGCAAGAACAGGCGGGCCGCCGAGGCCCGGCTGGCCGCGTTGTCTTCACGCGAACGCGAAGTCCTGCAACTTCTCGCCCAGGGACTCAGCAACAAGATGGTGGCGGTGGAACTCGGCCTCAGTCCCAGGACGGTCGAGGACCACCGGGCGGCGATCACGGCCAAGACGGGTGCAAAAGGACTGGCGGAACTGATCGCCATCGCCCGCTGTGTGCAGGGCCATTCCTGAAGGCGCCTTAAAACCCGGCCAAGGCAGCTCCACGCCGGGTACAAGTCCCGGGCCTGGCGCGAAAACAGAAAAGGGCGGCGCGGGGTGTCCCGCGCCGCCCTTTTTCATCGTGCCGCAGACTTAGCCGCGTTCACCGCGGGGAGTCGGCAGCGGCGGTGCCGGCGGTGCCGGCGGCGGCGGCGGGAGCGGGCAATCTGCCGTTGCCAGCATGACCGCACCGTTCGGGCAGATCTTCGTCTCGGGTCCGGTCGCTACCGGCGCCGGGATCGGAGCCGGCGCAGCGATCACCGTCACCGGAGCCGATTGCCCGAAGGACAGGACCACGCCAGCCTTGAGCCCGGCGATCTCCACCCCGCCGCCCGTGGCGTAGCTGCCGCGGACATAGGCGCTCGAGTTCCGGCCGATGTCCTCGAACAAGCCGGCCGCGAAGGTGACGTAGTCTTCCGGATCGACACCCTGCAGCCGGAATGCGTTCGCCGGCGCACCGAGGTAAGCCACATCCACCCAGGAGTCGTTGTCACCCTGGAAGCTGTAGGACACCGAAGCTTCCGGACGGACACTTGCCCCGGCGAGATTCCAGTTGCTGCCGACCTTCAGGCCCACGCTCGGCGTGATGACGGTGGTGGACGTATCCCCCACCATCAGGCCGATTGCGCCTGCACCCGTTTCCGAGAAGCCGTCGAAGTCGAACCGGCGGACTTCCACCTGACCGAAGGGCGCAACATACGCCCCGTTGAGCGGGATCATGTACTCGGCGCGAATGTCGCCCCGCAGTTCGTTGCTGTCGAACTCGGCTTGCGCCGTGCGGGACAGCGTCGGCATTACCCGCGTGGCATCCCAGTCGCTCCAGCCGTAGACCAGGTTGGCCCCGATCGCGAGCGGACCGAGCTCCTCCCGGGCATAGACGCCGACCATCCAGGTGTGCGCATCGGCTTCGATCGCACGTCCGGCTGTGTGGGAGTCGATCCGGCCGTAGCCGACCCCGACGCCGATTTCGCCGCTCCCGGTCGACACTCCGAGACCCAGCGAGCCGCCGTAGTTGTCGGCCTTGAGCCGGGTGGAACCGATCTCTTCGTCGCCGTCCAGACGGATCCAGTCGCCCGATCCGGTAAACCACAGGTTGAGGCCCGTGGCTCCTGCCGGGGCGCGGCGGTTCGAGAGGGCGTCGACGAACGGAGCCGTCGTCTTCAGGGTGGTGAGCGAACCGTAGAACGAGCCGGAGGAAAGCTCATCCAGGATCGTTGCAGCCTGATCCCGGGTGGCCAGGGTGTCGAGGCCGACGAAGAGGCCCGCCAGATCCTGGGCCATCGCGAACGGGGTACCATTCGTCCCAATCCCGCCGGGCGCGCCGTTGTTGATGGTCTGGATCACGCCCGGGAACGCGGCGCTGAGGGCAGCGCCCGCAGCAGCGGCGTTCTCGTTCAGCGCGGCGGTTTCATACCCCTGGCGATCGGCCGTGACGTAGAGGACCGTCCGGCCGCCTTCCGAACGCGTCCCCAGATCGAAGGTAACGAAGTTCGAGCCGTTGTTGACCGCCACGGTCGCTGCCTCGGTCACCGTACCCGAAACGCTTGCGATGGTGAGCGACTGGCCGTCGGTGAACAGGCCGCCGGTCGGAGAGACCAGCTGGACCGTGCCGCCGAGGTTCAGATCGCCGTCCACCGTCAGGAAGCTGCTTCCGAGATCGGCGAAAGCCGGGCCGAACGCATTCTCCGGGGTGGTGAACAGTCCAGAGGACAGCAGGGTCTGCGGAACCGCAAGCGGGCTGACCGATGCGGTGCCCGTGGAGGCTCCATTGCCGACGCGCACCAGCGTCGGCATGATTCCGACCGTCAGCGTGCCGGTGCCCGACTGGGTGAAGTCGCCGTTCTGGTAGACTTCGGTCCCGTCGATCACGCTGGCCGAAGCATTGGTGCCGAACAGCGGGGCCGGAAGTTGGACCCGGTTGCCCAGGACCAGGGCGGCGTTGTTCACCACGTCCCCGCGAATGCCGAACACGCCGTCCGCACTTGCGGTCGTCAGCTGGACCTCGCCTCCGTTGATGGTGAAGCTGCCGACATCCAGCGTATAGTCCGCGATGGGGTTGGCGTTCGTCACCGGCATGTAGTCCGCACCGGTGATGAGGAACGCGCCGGCGCCGGTCTTGTTCAGCGTGTCCACGCCGACAACCCGTGCACCGCCCTGATAGGCCCCGAGATCCTCAAGGCTGCCGTGGAAGCCGATCTGCGGGTCCATGTCGCCGAACGCATCGCCGAGCTGCGCAAGAGCGGCATCGCCGAGGCCCAGCCAGCCACCGCCGTTAAGGTTCACCGCCGTCGAGGTGTAGCGATCGCCCGTTTCCTCATCGAAATCGGCCCACACGCCTCCGCCCGTGACCGATCCCGCGTTGAGATTGACCGTCGCGGTGACGTCGCTGGTCTGGACGGTGTCATCGACAATCCCCCAGGCGCCGCCGACGTTGACCCGGCCGCCCAGCAGACCGTTCTGCGCGACCGAGTAGGCCTGCACGAACGGATCGTAGGCCGCGGTGACCGTTTCCTCGCCCATGTCGGTGGACGTGGCGACGCGCTGCGTGGCGTAGTTGTCGACGTTCGCGCCCAGGTTCACGTCGCCGCGCAGGACGCCGTTGTTGACCAGGACACCGTTGGCGGCTGCCAGCGCTGCATCCCCGGTGATCAGACCGTTGTTGGTCAATTCGGCGCTGCCGCCCATGGCCGTCAGGATCCGGTCGAAGGTGTCGACCCGGGTCACATCGCCGGCGTCGGTTGTGGTTCTGGTATTCGCGAAGTCAGACCACAAGCTGCGAACTGCAACGTCGCCGAAGATCCACCCGTTGTTGGTGAGCGAAGCGTTCGTCGTGCTGGTGACAACGACAGAAGCGGCGTCGCCGCTGTAGTCTGCACCGCCGTCGTAACCCACCCAGCCATCGTTCATCAGCGCGGAAGGCCCGCCGACGGCCGTTGAGGAGTAGGAGGATGAGCTGTCGCCGAACAGCGCGCCGTTCTGGGAAGCGTCTTGAGAGCGTACGGCCAGGTCATAGAACAAATCCCCGACCTGCAGGACCGCACCGTCCATCGCCGCAAGGACAGAACTGCCTTCCCCGATCGTGACGGTCGAACCCGACATGCCGGCCACGTAGATGTTGCCGAAGTTGGCTGGCACCGTGGGATTGGTCGCATCCACCACCAGGCTGGCAGTCCCGCCCACGGCCGTGTTGGAGAACTGCGTGGCTACAGTCCTGAGGCCAGTGTTGTCCGCCACGGTATCAACGATCAGGGCGGTATCTTCGCCGGATGCCCGGACGACAATTCCCTCCATCACCTGGCCGGTCACGGTCGCCGAGGCATCGCCAGCGCTGCTGATCAGCGACAAGTTGGTGCCGGGAGCGGAGCCGACCTCGCCGTACGCCATCGCGCCGTTGAGATTGTTGCCGATCACCCCGGCAACGTTGGCGGACACATCGCCCCCCGCTGCCGCCATCATGATGGTTTGGGTCGAGTTGGTAATTGAGCCTTCCGGGGTGTTTTCGGTCCCGTCGCTCGTTTCGGATGTCTCCAGCGTGAGATCGTTCAGGACGAACACCGCGCCGCCGACTTCGCCCGCATCGCCAAGGACGAAGCTGGCGGTCCCGCTCGATCCATCCAGGGTGACATTGCCAGCCACGGCCGCGTCGTCGATGATGACCGAGACGTCGCCCGTTCCGGCGAGCTCCTGATAGCTCAGCGCATTACTGGTGCTGGTTACGTCATCGACATAGTTGGCGGTCGTGCTGGAGCTCTGGGCGACGTCGTAACCGCTGTAGTCTCCGCTGGAGACCGACAGATCGCCGCCGATCATTGCCCCGTTGCCAAGGCTTGCGGCCGCGTTTCCGTCAGCCGAGACCGCCGCGTAGCCGCTGATCAGGCCGCCATCGACGGCAAGGACACTGTCCCCGCCGATGTAGCGTTCCCCGTCGGTATAGGTGTAGCCGCTGCCCGCACCCTGGACGGTACCTGCCGCACCGTATTCAGTGCGGGAGAACTGCGTGTAGTCCTCGGTGTACTCACGACCGGAAGCAGTGCCGGTGAAAGTGCCGAACACGGCGCCCGTGACCAGGGCCGTGCTGGTGCCGTCGGCAGACTGCACGACCGAGCCGTCGCTCCCGCTCGTTCCCGACCAGCCGGGAACGAACTGCAGCGCACCGTTGGTTCCGGCGTACGTGCCCGTCACGTCACCGCCGGAGCTTATCAAGGTGGATACGTACTGGGAGGCGCTCTCCGAAATCGTGCCGCCGTCGGCACCGGGCGTGAAGACGGTTACGTAGTTCCGCGTTTCCGTGCTTGACCGATCCGCAGCCGAGCTTTCGGCGGACGTCATTCCCGTCACGGCGCCATCGTTGATGACGATGACGTCGCCCTCACCCAGGACAGACACGTGGCCGACCACCAGGCTGCCCTCGGCGCCGCGGAACGTGGCTGCGCCGCCGAGCGATTGTCTGGCGGTTTCGTATACGGAATCGGTAGTGGTCGTTTGCGCCAGGGTGACCGGATCGGTGACAGTGCGCGTTTCGCCGGAATTGTCGTAGGTCGTGGAATTCAGGCCTGCATCCACGGCGATATCGCCATTGATACGGCCTGCGTTCTCCACCATCGCGGAAGAACCGCCGGAAGCGCGGACCAACACCGGATTAGCCGGAGTGCTGCCGATCAGGCCGCCGGCCGCATTGATGACGATCGCGTCCCCGCCCGTGCGCTCTGACGTAGAGCGGTAGTAGTTGCTGTTCCCATCCGGGCCGGTCCCACTGCCGTAGGCGAAGGTTTGATCCCAATCGGCGGTCTGGGCATAGACGGCGCCCATGACGGTTCCGGCATTGGCTGCCAGCGCACCTTCATGTCCGGTTGCGGTGATGCCGCCGATGACCTGACCCGTCGTGCCGACGCTGACTTCGGCGGTTCCGCCTTCCGTCGTGCGCACCGACGTATAGGCGATGCTTGAACGGTTTGCGTCGGTGACAGCGACGGTCGTGTAGTCCACCGCCTCGATCGCCGAGGATGCGGAGATGTACGAATAGTCATCCTCCGCCCCGACGGTTCCGTTGACCAGCACGGTGGAGCCTTCCAGCCCGGATGCCGTGATCCCTCCGGTGTTGGCGCCTTCCGCCAGCTCGACCAAGACCGCGCCGCCAACCGCCATGGTGCTGCCCCAGTCGTGAAGCGTCGTGGTGGTAGTGGCCGTGCCGTCCGTGGTTGTCGTGGTGGACGGCGTCCGTCCGATCGCCACAAGCGAATCGACGAGAATGTCGTCAAGGGAAGACGCGGCCGTATCGGTTGCCACGTTTCCGATATTCCCGGCGACGTTGATCCCGACATCGCCGCGCGTGGTGACGTAGATGCCCGTGCCTTGGCCTGCAGTGTTGACCGTGCCGGCGAGGTTGATCTCGATCGGCGCGTCGAACTGGGAATTGCCGACATAGATGGCGGTCCCGGACAGCGATTCCGAGCCGATGGAGCCGGTGCTCGTCACCGAAACGGCGCCGCCGATTCGCGACAGGCTTACGTGGCCGGTGATATCGCCGCTGTTCACCAGCGAGAATGTGTTCGTTTCGAGCCCGTCCCACCACCAGGGCACGTGGTACGAAATACCGACGGGCATCGCTTCGGTGCCGAAGGTTCCCGCGTTGTCGATCGACACCGCGCCTGGCTTGGTAGTGCTCACATAGCCGGCATAGCCGGTCGGCTGGACGACGTTGGCCGTTTCCGTGACGATCAGTGCAACATCATCGCCCGGTACCGCGGCAATCGCGCCGTTCACGGTCGTTACCGTGCTGGTGTCCGTGCAGGTGACAGTTTCGTCCGTCACGTTGCAGGCTGCGTGCGCCGGAGCCGTGTAACCGGCCGCCATTGCGGCACCCGCTACTCCGATAACCAGGCGTGCCTTGAAATTCCTCATGTATTCTACCCCCCGATGAATCACTTTGTCGCGCAGTGCCCAAGCAGGACGCCGTATCCGACGCCCTCTGGCGGAGCCATCCGAGTGAATGCCGGAGGTAAAAACCCGTGCCTGACGAAGATTTGCAAAGCGCTGCGGTACTGTGAATACTCTACGTTGAGGGCAGAAACCGGGAGGCGTCAAGCGGAGCAGGCATTGTGATGAAAATTATAAATGGATCCAGTCTGCAGCCACTGTCCGGCACGCCGCGACAGATCGTTCTTCTCCTGCACGGGTATGGAGGCAGCGGGAGCGACTTGATCGGGTTCGCGCCGCAGTTGCGCGAGAGCTTGCCGGATGCCTTGTTCCTTGCGCCCAACGCGCCGCAGTCATCGGGGTGGGGCGGCTATCAGTGGTGGGCCCTCAACGCGTTCACGCCGGCTGCGCTGGTTGCGGGCGCTGCCAGTGCCGCCGGTGCGCTGGAGGCGTTCATCGACCGCAAGCTTGCACAGTACGGGCTCACCGATGCCGATCTCGCCATCGTGGGTTTCAGCCAGGGCACGATCATGGCGCTCCACGTGGCCCTGCGGCGCCAGCGCCCGGTTGCGGCGGTCGTGGGCTATTCCGGCATGCTGGCGGGCGGCCCCGAACTGGCGCACGAAGTCGTCTCGAAGCCGCCCGTGCTGCTCGTGCATGGCTCCATGGACGCGGTCGTGCCGGTCGGGGCGCTGCACACGGCAGAGCACGCGCTGAAGGACATGGGCGTTTCCGTGACCACGCACGTCTCCTTCGGCGTGGGACACACGGTGGATCCTGTGGGCCTGCGGCTCGGCCGGGATTTTCTGGCCGCTGCTCTTGAGCGCGCGTGAGTGCGGAACCCGCGCCCATTCGCCTTTCGTCGTATGGCCATTCAGAAGATCGCTGCGTCAGCCGTGCCCTCGATCCCTCGCTGATAGCCCGTGATACATTCCTGCAAAGGAGCCGCCGATGCCCCTCTCCGTGTTTGCCACCGTCACCCCGAAGCCTGAGCATCGGGCGGAGGCCGTTGCCGCCGTCGAAGCCATTCTGGCCGATACGCGGGCCGAGGAGGGCTGCATTCGGTTCGATCTTCACGAGGGCGCCGAGACCGGACGGCTTCACCTCTACGAGGTCTGGACCGATCGGGCCGCCTTCGAAGCCCATCACGCCCAGCCCTATACCCGGGCGGTGTACGAGCAGTACGAAGCCTGGCTCGCCGAGCCGGTGGAGCTGACCTTCATGCGGCCGGTGGCTTGATCCGGTGGCAACAGACCGCTCCCGGCCCGCCTGCATGACAGAAGAACGCCTGTGTTCTTCCTGAAGGATCTCCCGTCGCGCCAGATGATCGAGGGCTACGCGGGGCTCCACGGTGTCCCCGCCGCGACCATCGCAGAAGGTCTGGTCATCATGCGCAGAGCCAGCCTCATGATCCGGCGGCTGGAGAGCTACTTCGCCGACTGCGGCTTGTCCCAGCTCCGCTTCCTGTTCCTGATCGTCATCGACCGGGAGCCGGATCGCGACAGTCTGACCGTCGGCGAGATTACCGAGCGCCTCGACGTGGCCGGTCCCGTTGTCGCGCGCACCCTGCGCGTTCTGGTGGACGACGGGCTCGTCACTGCGGAAAGGGACGCCGATGACGCCCGCACCAAACACGTGCGCCTGACGGCAGCCGGGCGTGAGAGGCTTACGGCTCTCCTGCCCGGTTACTTCGCCATTATCGCCGATGAAATGGAGAACCCCCTGTGAGCCGTCCTGTGAGCGGTCGTCACGGCGCGGCAGCGCTCCGCCTCCTTCTGGTCTGGCTGGCAGTCTGGCCGCTCGTCATGTTCGGTCTTGTTGCCGCCGAGCATCTGGCCCCGTCCTTGCCCTTCGTCTGGCGGACCCTCGTGCTCACCGGGCTTCTGGTGCCGACGATCGCCCTCGGCGTCACGCCTCTGGCGGGTCGGATCGTCGCGCAGCTGGACCGCGGGACCGGGCGCGGGCCTCGATAAGGAAGGCGAACCAATCGCTTGCTGTGCTCGCGAATGACCGGCCCTGCAACGCCGCTTTGGCCTTGCACGCGGGTTGCGGCGGCAGGATCGCGCTGCCATAGGCGCCGGCCCCCGCGGCTGAGAGAAGGATGCCGAACATGCCGAATGCCGTGGCCACCGCGCACGCCGTGGGGATCGACTTCGGCACGACCAACTCGGTCGTGGCCCGCAATCTCGGGGATGGGCGGTCGGCGCTGGTCGACTTTCATGCGCCCGGCGGCACCAGCGCGGTGTTTCGATCCGCTCTCTGCTTCTGGCAGGACGATGCGGTTCGCGGCGGGTTGGCGGCTGAGGCCGGTCCCTGGGCAATTGCCGAGTTCCTGAGCGAGCCTTCGGGAAGCCGCTTCCTCCAATCCTTCAAGTCGGTCGCGGCCAATCCCGCGTTCCAGCATGCCAGCTTGTTCGAGAAGCGCCTGCGGTTCGAGGATCTGGGGCAGGTTTTCCTCAAGCACTTGCTGGCCCACGGCGGGGAACCGCTGGACGATCTTCCTGGCCGCATCCTGATCGGCAGGCCGGTGCGCTATGCGGGGGCGCGGCCCGATCCGGCGCTGGCGCGGGCGCGTTACGACGCGATGTTCGCCATGCTCGGCCGGCCGGTCCATTATGTCTATGAGCCGCTGGGCGCCGCCTACGGCTTCGCCTCCCGGTTGACGGAACCCGCGACCTTGCTGGTGGCGGACTTCGGCGGCGGCACCAGCGATTTCTCGATCATCCGGGTGGATGCCCCCGGTGCCACACGGCGCGGGGTGCCGCTTGGCTCGGCAGGGATCGGCATCGCCGGGGACCGGTTCGATTTCCGGATCATGGATCATCTCGTGCTGCCGCTTCTGGGCAAGGGCGGGACCTATCGCTCCTTCGACAAGGTGCTGGAGATACCGGCGGGGCACTTCACCGATTTCGGCGACTGGTCCCGTCTGGCGCTGATGCGCAACCGGCGCACGCTGGCTGAACTGGAGCGATTGAAGAACAACGCGACCGATCCAGCGGCGATCGGGCGCATGATCGCGGTGATCGAGCACGAACTGGGGCATGGCCTTTACGAGGCCGTCGGGCAGTTGAAGCGCACGCTTTCCACGCAGACCCAGGGCCATCTCGTGTTCGAAGGGGCGGGCTTGTCGATCGAGGCCGAAGTCAGCCGCAGCGATTTCGAACGCTGGATCGAACCGGACCTTCAGCGGATTGCCGATACCGTCGACGCGGCGCTGGCGAGCGCCGGTCTGCTGCCCGACCAGATCGACCATGTGTTCCTGACCGGTGGATCGTCGCTGATCCCGGCGGTCCGCCAGTTGTTCGAGCAGCGCTTCGGCGAAGGGCGGATTGCAGGCGGCGAAGAGTTGACCTCGATCGCGCAAGGCCTTGCGCTGATGGCGATGGACCCTGATCTGAAGGACTGGATCGCCCCGGAGGAGGAGCCGTCATGAGTGTCGCATTCCGCCGCGAAAGCGATGACGAACATCTCGAGCCGAAATTCGAGCTGCCGCTACCGCCCGGTCCGAACCGGGTTACCGCACGCGGTCTGGCTCAGATCCGGGCCAGGGTCGCCGAACTGGAAGCGGTTCTGGGAACCCTGACAGAGGAAACCGGGATCGCCGCGACTCGGCGCGACTTGCGTTACTGGAACACCCGGCTGGCGACCGCCGAACTCGCTGACGCACCCGATGGCACCACGGTTGCGTTCGGCACGACGGTGACCATCCGGCTGGAGGGGCGGGAGCGCTCAATCCGGATCGTTGGCGATGACGAGGCGCACCCGGCATCCGGATTTCTGTCATTCTCGGCACCGCTGTGCCGCGCGATCATGGGTGCGGAAGTGGGGGATGTGGTGGATTTCGCCGGCAAGCCCGACGGGATCGAGGTTCTTGCGATCGACGTGGCCTCCGACTGAAGCGCGTTCGCCTTGAAGGGAAAGGTTCGCCTCCGCGCCCGTTCGAAACAGAATGAGGCACGGTCAGCGGAAGGAAGGGCCTTTCGGCACCGGCGATTCAAGGAGAGACGCTATCAACAAGGGTACTCTGATCCTGCTCCTGGCTCTGACCGCCTGCAGCACCGAGGGGCCGGACGAGCCGGTGCAGACCGCGGAGCTCACCGGCTTTTATGAAGGGCAGGGAGACGGGGAGCGGCGGGCGTGGATGTGCATGGTCTCGGCCCCGTCAGGCCCCACATCGTTCGGGATCGTCACGCTCGGCCCCGGCGAAGCGGCCTGCAGCGGCGCCGGCGAGGCCGCAGTGCAAGGTGAGGTGCTGAACCTTGCCATGACGGGGGACGAGGAATGCGTGATCCAGGCGCGGATCACGGGTGATCAGGTCGCCTTCCCCGCGACCCTTCCGGAAAGTTGCGCGTACTATTGCAGCCCGGGTGCATCGCTTGGCGGCAAGACGCTGGAGAAAACCGGCGGCACGGCCGAGGACGCGCTGAATGCGGCCGATCTGGCCGGCGGCAGGCTCTGCGGCTGACGGAGAGTGCCGCCCCTCCTGCGTGGATCGCTCAGCCGCTCTACCGGTTGCAGGGCGAGGTCGCACCGCGGCCGTCGGTGCCCCACTTGCGGAAGCCGCTGGTGTCGATGTGGAACCGGGAGCCGCTGTAGAAGCCGAGTCCGACGCGGTATTCCGGGCCGCGCTCGGCATGAGCGGCGCACAGCCGTGCAATCATCTCGCCGCGGTCGATGTCGCTCGCCGGAACCAGGTCCATCGCGAAGAACATGCGGTGAGCCGACCGCGGCTTGCCTTGCGAGCAATCGTTCAGATGCGCGTTGCGGAACGTCGAGAGAGCTTCGACCTCGCCGATGGCAGGCTGCACTTCGTGCTTCACGAAGGCGAGGGTGTTGACGATGTTGGCCCACAGATCCACCGGCGGCACTTCGAAGCGTTCGGCGCTGCATTCGCGCCACGACGATGAAGTGCGGACGAGCTGCCATACCGGCAACAGGCCCGCGACCCGCCTTTCGGCTAGGAAGGCGCGAAACTCGCGCACGTTCTGGCGGCTCTCCGGCGACTTGGCGAGCCAGGCAAGATAGTCGGCTTTCGACTGGCCGGGCGCGGTGCTCTGCGCCTTCGCGCCGACCGGCATCAGAAGGGAAAGTGCCGCAAGGGCCGTGGTGATGATGCGCTTTGGAATGATCGTCCCCGGGTAGCTCTTAAAGGATCGTCGTCCCCTGATCGGATCGGCCGACGCTTGGGCCGGCGTGCACGTTCTGCGCTGCATCGGCCAAAACCGACACGACACCGGGTAGAGCGGAAAAGCACAGGCGGCGGCGCGATCTTCCAGAGGCTTTTGGATTCAAGCCCCTGGCGCCGAGCGGGTTCCCGGCGATGTTCCGGCCGGGGGAAATTCGCCGGGTGATGCGCGAGGTGGAAGACGCCGTTCGGCGTGCGGAGCGTGTGTCCTGAAGCGGGCGTCTGGTGCGGCGCCCGTTCTGCTCGGCGGCGTATCCGGAAGGAACGATGTCGGCGCAGGCGCTTTCAGAAGAGGGCCGCAGGAGCTTCTTCAATGTCTGACCACCAGTTCAATCGTCGTTTTTTCATGGGCGGCTCCGCTGCGGCCGCCGTCGGGCTTGCGGCTGCTCCTGCCCTTGCGCAGACACCCGCCGCGCAACCTTCGAACCTGGGCCCGGTGACGCTGGGCGATCCGACTGCGCGGACGGGCAGCACCATGGAGGTGAACGGGGCGCGCATCTTCTATCAGGTCACCGGCGCGGGCGCACCGATGCTGCTGCTGCACGGCTATCCGCTGTCCGGCGCGCTGTTTTCACGTGTGCGGGATGAGCTCTCCCGCGATTTCCAGGTCATCACGCTGGATCATCGCGGCTACGGGAACAGCCAGGCCCCGGCTATTCCCGATTCGATCGAAGTCTATGCCGACGATGCGCTGGCCGTGATGCAGCGGCTCAACATTGCCAAGGCCCACATCGGCGGGATGTCGATGGGCGGTCCGATCGCCTTCGAAATGTACCGGAAAGCGCCCGAACGGTTCGCCGGAATGATGCTGATCGATACCATTGCCGGCGCCGCCAGTCCCGCCGAAGCGGGCATGTGGCGCGGGGTGGCCGACATGGTCCGGCAAAAAGGAGTCGATGCGCTTCCCCCGGTTCTCGTCCACGAGATGCTGTCGGGCGACACTCGCCTGGCGCAGCCGGAAATGGTGGACTACATCAAGACCATCGTTCTTCAGGCTTCGCGGGATGCCGCGATCGGAGGGGCGCTCGCGCTGGCGCAGCGGCCGGATTCAACCCAGATGCTCGGTTCCATTCACGTCCCGGTGCAGATCCTCGTCGGGCTGAACGATCATGTTTATCCGGTCGAGATCGCAAGAGGGATGAACGAGCAGATCACGAATTCGCGGCTGGACATCATCGGAGGAGCTGCGCACGCGGCGATCTTCGAAGCGCCCGAGCAATGCGCGCAGGCAATCCGCGCGTTCCACGGCACCTTGCGCTGAGGGCAGGCCGGACCGGGGAATTACCAACCCCGCCCTTGCCGCTCAGCTTTCCGGGTTCGCCATCGAAGGAATGTCGGGCAGCAGCGCCGGGTCCACGCCGTCCGCCGGGCCGCCCTTGAGGACGAAGCGCCGGTCGCAGTAGCCGCAATCGACGTAGCCATGCTCATCGATTTGAAGCCAGACGCGCGGGTGGCCGAGGACGGCCGCGACGAACCGGTCGCCGGAACGGATATCGGCCGAGCCATCGCAGCTGATGCGGCGCTGATCGACCAGCACGGTTGCGGAAGGTGGGATCATGCCGCCCTCTACCGCGCACCGGCGATTCCCGCAATATCGCCCTGCCTGTTTACGTCGGCCCCTTTACGCCACCCCTTTACGCCACCCCTTTACGTAAGCCTCGTGCTGGACCAAAGCCTCGCTCGATGAGCGATGCAGCGATCTCGATCCGCAATCTGGTGAAGGAATACGCCGGACACGGCGATGCGCCTCCCAAGCTGGCGCTGAAGGGCGTCAGCTTCGACGTGCCGCAAGGGGGCATCTTCGGTCTCCTCGGCCCGAATGGCGCGGGCAAGTCCACCCTGATCAACACGTTGGCTGGCCTGGTGATGAAGACCAGCGGCGAGGTGTCGATCTGGGGCCACGACATCGATCATGACGCCCGCAACGCCAAGGCCAGCATCGGCATCGTCCCGCAGGAAATCGTGTTCGACCCGTTCTTCACCCCGTTCGAGGTGCTGGAGAACCAGGGCGGGTTCTACGGCATCGGCAAGGCGCACCGCCGATCGGAGGAATTGCTGCGCGCCGTCCATCTGGCGGACAAGCGCGATGCTTACGCCCGCTCTCTTTCGGGCGGCATGAAGCGGCGGCTGCTGATTGCCAAGGCGATGGTCCATTCCCCGCCCGTACTGGTGCTGGATGAGCCGACCGCCGGGGTCGACGTGGAATTACGCCGGCAGCTGTGGGAACTGGTCGGCGAACTGAACGCGGAAGGTGTGACGGTGGTGCTGACCACACACTACCTGGAAGAAGCCGAGCAATTGTGTGACCGGATCGCAATCATCAACCACGGCGAGCTGATCACCAACAAGCCGACTCGCGAACTGGTGGAAATGACGCGCGAGAAGATCGTCTGCCTGACAGTCGACCGCGATGTCACCACCCCGCCAAGCCATCCGGCCTTCCTGAAAAGCGAAAAGACCGGACCGCGCGCAGTCGAGATCGCCTACGACAAGGACCGGCTCACCGCCGGGCAAGTGCTGAACCTGGTGCAGGAACAGGGATACGCGATCGAGGACGTCACCACCCGCGAGGCGGACCTGGAGGATGTCTTCGTTCAGCTGACCAGCGCAGGGGCGGCGTAGCTTCGCTGGCTCACTCCGCCTCCTTCGCCTTTGGGGAGGGAGACTGAGTTTCTCCCTCCCGCTTGCGGGAGCGGCTGGGGGTGGGCATGACACGCGCATGACTGGCACTTCCCCCGAACATGACGTCCTGATCATCGGCTCCGGCGCGGCCGGGCTGACCGCTGCCCTTACGCTGGCGGAGCACAAGCGCGTGCTGGTGCTGGCCAAGGGCAAGCTGACCAGCGGCTCCACCGCTTGGGCGCAAGGCGGGATCGCGGCGGTGCTGGATGCCGGGGACACGTTCGAGGATCATATCCGCGACACGATGATCGCCGGCGCGGGGCTGAACCGGCGCGAGACCGTGGAGTTCGTGATCGAGCAGGCGCCCCGGGCGATTGCCCGGCTGGTAGATCTGGGCGTGCCGTTCAACACCGACGATGCCGCGGGCGCCAGCCTGCACCTGACGCGGGAAGGCGGGCATTCCCACCGCCGGATCGTTCATGTCGCCGACGCGACCGGCTGGGCGGTGCAGAGCGCGCTGGTCAAGGCGGCGGAGGCGCATCCCAACATCACCCTGCTGCCCGACCGGAGCTGCATCGACCTGATCACCGGCAAGAACGAGCAGCGCTATTCCGGATCGGGCCGGGTGTGGGGCGCCTATGCCCTCGACGCCGCGACCGGCAAGGTCGAGGCCTACACCGCCCGGGCGACGATCCTGGCCGCGGGCGGGGCGGGGCGCGTGTACCGGTTTTCCACCGCGCCGCGCGGGGCGACCGGCGACGGGATCGCGATGGCCTGGCGCGCGGGCTGCCGCGTGTCGAACATGGAGATGATGCAGTTCCACCCGACGTGCCTCTACAATCTGGAGGTCAAGAACTTCCTGATTACCGAGGCGGTGCGCGGGGAAGGCGGGCAGCTGAAGCACCCGGTGACCGGCCACCGCTTCATGCCCGATTACGACGAGCGGGCCGAACTGGCGCCCCGCGACGTGGTGGCCCGGGCGATCGACGACCAGATCAAGCGCTACGGGCTCGATTACGTCCACCTCGACATCAGCCATCTTGCGCCCGAGTTCGTGATTCAGCACTTCCCGACGATCCACGAAAAGCTGCTCGGCCTCGGCATCGACATGACGAAGGAGCCGATCCCGGTGGTTCCGGCCCAGCATTACACCTGCGGCGGCATCCTGATCGACCTTGCCGGGCGGACTGACCTGCCGGGGCTCTATGCGGCCGGGGAATGCACCGAAAGCGGGCTGCACGGCGCGAACCGGCTGGCGTCCAACAGCTTGCTGGAATGCTTCGTCTTCGGGGAAGCCGCGGCGCGAGACATCCTTTCCCGTTGGGACGAGTTCGATCCTCCGCCGCCGATCCGCCAGTGGGATGAAAGCCGGGTGACCGATTCCGACGAGGAAGTCGTCATCAAGCAGAACTGGACCGAAATCCGGCGCTTCATGTGGAACTATGTCGGGATCGTCCGCACGACCAAGCGGCTCGAACGTGCTGCGCACCGGATCAAGCTGCTGCACGGCGAGATCGAGGATTATTATGGGCACTTTCGGGTAACGACCGACCTGATCGAGCTGCGCAATCTTCTGCAGTGCGCCGACCTGATCGTGCAAGGCGCGCTGCGCCGGCATGAGAGCCGCGGGCTGCACTTCATCCTCGACTACCCCGGCATGCTGGAGGAGGCGCGGGACACGGTTCTTGTGCCCTGAAGGTCGCCGCTGCGTCCGATCTGCGGGCTTGGGCCGCGCTCCGCGTTGAGCTGTGCAAAAGTATGGGTAGGCGCTCTTACGTAAGGGCTCTCCGCCGTTGATTGTGATGGCGGAATGGTGAAAAGGGGGCCTGATCCTGACTCCCAGAGTGGGGGGGGTGGGTGTCCGATGAGGAGAAGATTAGAATGACGCGTGTGAAGAGTTTCCTGGCAGCAGTCGCCCTCGGCTCTGTCGCCGTTTCGCAGTCGGTAGCTGCTCAGGCAGCGCCGGTCGCCGAACGCGCCGGTGCGGTTGAAGGCCAGGCTGAAGGCATGGGTGCCTTCGCTGGCGGCGCCGCTCTGTGGGCGGGTCTGCTCGCCGTTGCGACCGGTCTGTTCGTGTGGACCGTGGTGGACGACGACGACAACGGCCTGCCGGTCAGCCCGTAACGAATGCCGGCCCGGCTGGCCTGATGCTGGCGGGCGGGACGTTCGATACGGCCCAAGATCAGGAGCGCGCGAAGGGACATTCCGTCCTTTCGCGCGCTTTTCGTTTGGGGGCTTGCCGTTCTCGCGCCTCATGTCCGGTTGCCGGCACCGAATCGTCCACCCTCATTCCGCGCGGACCGGCCTGCGGAGATGGGAGGCAGCAGTTGCGTGCTCCCAAGGACGCCTCGCTCCGCGTGCGGAGGATGGCGCGAAAACCCGGGCGAAAGCGGGTGCATTCGCTCTGAGCGAGCGGACCCGAGGGTGGCCGCTGATCGTCGAGCGATCAAGCCGGCGGGATTCGAGGCGAGGCACGCACTGGGCGGCCCGAGTTCCGGATTATTTTTCCACCGATCTTTTTCTGGTCCGCGAAGCCGCTGTTCTCCGTGTGTTTCCGGGCTTATGAAGGGCTTGTGCGGGCCATCTGCGGAGGCCCGCCCTTGCGCAGCCCCCGAACCATAATCACAAGAGATGGTGGTCGGATGACGGCTGGCACCCAAGACCTGCGGTTCCACGCATGATGCATGGTTCCGCAACGGGATGGGGGCAGCCGGTGTCCACACAGACAGTTTGAAGCGGGATTTGCGAGATGGATTTCACGACTGGGGACAAGGCGCTGGAGCTTCCTGAGCTGGATCAGCCCGAACTGGATCAGGAGCCGGCGGCCTCCACCGCCCAGGCCTCGGCGGAAGCAGAAGGCGCGGCGCAAGTTCGCAGCGAGGCGAAGCTGGCCGAGCAGGCCGCCGATGCCATGGCGGAAGCGATGAAGTCCGCCGCGGCGGAGGATTCCAAGTCGATCCGTCCGCGCCGTTTCGATGTCCGCACCGATCCTGAGCGGGACGGCCTGCTGACCGAATTCGGCAAGGAAACGCTGATCGATCGTTACCTGCTGCCCGGCGAAAGCTTCCAGGATCTGTTTGCCCGCGTGGCCGATTGCTATGCCGACGATGCCGATCACGCGCAGCGGTTGTACGACTACATCTCGAAGCTGTGGTTCATGCCGGCCACTCCGGTGCTGTCCAATGGCGGGACCAATCGCGGCCTGCCGATTTCCTGCTACCTCAATTCGGTGGATGACAGCCTGGAAGGCATCGTCGCCACCTGGAACGAGAACGTCTGGCTGGCGTCGCGCGGGGGCGGAATCGGCACCTACTGGGGCAACGTGCGCGGGATCGGGGAGCCGGTTGGCCTCAACGGCAAGACCAGCGGGATCATCCCGTTCGTCCGGGTGATGGATTCGTTAACGCTGGCGATCAGCCAGGGATCGCTGCGGCGCGGTTCGGCCGCCTGCTACCTCGACATTTCCCATCCTGAGATCGAGGAGTTCCTGGAGATCCGCAAGCCGAGCGGCGACTTCAACCGCAAGGCGCTGAACCTGCACCACGGGGTGCTGGTGACCGATGAGTTCATGACCAAGGTCCGCGCCGGCGAGGACTTCGACCTGCGCAGCCCGCGCGACGGATCGGTCCGCAAGACGGTGGACGCGCGCGCCTTGTTCCAGAAGCTGGTGGAAACCCGGCTGGCCACGGGCGAGCCCTATATCGTGTTCTCCGACACCGTGAACCGGATGATGCCGAGCCACCACCGGGAACTGGGTCTGAAGGTTTCGACGTCCAACCTGTGTTCGGAAATCACCCTGCCGACCGGGGTCGATCACCTCGGCAACGACCGCACGGCGGTGTGCTGCCTGTCCTCGCTCAACCTGGAGAAGTGGGATGAGTGGCACGCGGACAAGGCCTTCATCGAGGATGTGATGCGCTTCCTCGACAACGTGCTGCAGGATTATATCGACCGCGCGCCCGATGAAATGGCGCGGGCGAAGTATTCCGCGATGCGCGAGCGCTCCGTCGGCATGGGGGTGATGGGCTTCCACTCCTTCCTCCAGATGAAGGGAATCGGCTTCGAAAGCGCGATGGCGAAAGCCTGGAACCTCAAGATGTTCAAGCAGGTCAACGCCCGGGCGAACGAGGCATCGATGCTGCTGGCCAAGGAGCGCGGACCCTGCCCGGATGCCGAGGACGTCGGGGTGATGGAGCGGTTCTCCTGCAAGATGGCGATCGCGCCGACCGCGTCGATTTCCATCATCTGCGGTGGAACCAGCGCCTGCATCGAGCCGATCCCGGCCAACATCTACACCCACAAGACGCTGTCCGGCAGCTTCGTGGTCAAGAATCCGTACCTTGAAAAGCTTCTGAAGCAGAAGGCCAAGGACACGACCAACGTCTGGAACTCGATCCTTGAGCGGGGCGGGTCGGTCCAGCACCTCGATTTCCTCAGCCCGGAGGAGAAGGCGGTCTACAAGACCAGCTTCGAGATCGACCAGCGCTGGCTGCTGGAATTTGCCGCCGACCGGGCGCCGTTCATCGATCAGGCGCAAAGCCTGAACCTGTTCATCCCCGCCGATGTCGACAAGTGGGACTTGATGATGCTCCACTTCCAGGCGTGGGAGAAGGGGATCAAGTCGCTTTACTACCTGCGGTCCAAGAGCGTGCAGCGCGCCGGGTTTGCCGGCGGTGTGGAGGCGGACAACACCCGCGACGCGGCGAAATACGAACTGGCCGAGCAGACCGACTACGAGGAATGCCTCAGCTGCCAGTAACCGCCGCGTCTAATCCCGGCGGGTGATTTGCTCCGCTTTTCCAATGGCTTGAATCCGGCTGCACGGCCCCCTTCGAAAGGAGGGGGCCGTGTTCGTTCCGCTTGGACGTTCCGGCGTGCCGAACGGGCCGGAACGCATCGCCTCATGCTCGGTTGATCCAGAGTCAGGTAGTGCGAAAGCGCAAGGAGAAATTAAAATGGGCTGGATTGTTGCAATTATTGTCGGTGGTATCGCCGGCTGGATCGCCAGTATGGTGATGAACCGCGATGCCTCCATGGGTATTTTCTGGAATATTGTTGTCGGCATCGTCGGCGCGATCATTGCCAGCTTCATTCTGCCGCTGTTCGGCCTGGATGGAGACGCCAACTGGTTCTGGTGGTTTATTTCCGCGATTATCGGCGCGATTGTCCTGCTGGGCATCGTGAACCTCTTCCAGCGCGGCAGCGTCCGATAAGAAATTTTCGGCAAGACGGCAGCTTTCGATAAAGCTGCGGGGCGGGCAGGCGAAAGCTTTGCCCGCCCTTTTGCATCCCCTTCGCGGTTGCCGCGTCCGGATGAACTGCCCAGAAGACGGAAACCTTCGTCGGACGAAGTCAACTTTCCGTAGAAGGGCGGATTGCCGGTTTCGTTATACGCGTCTAATTCCCGCCCGCGAGTGCCGCCATGGGCAGCGGCGCGAATATGTGGTAGAGACCTTGCCTCGAGCGAGGCGACGGGGCTGAAGCGCGCATGAACTACGAAACAAGCGTGGGGCCGGGCGGCCGGACGGCCGAGGCTGATCCGCTGATGCAGGCGGAGGCTGACGACCGCCAAAGCCGCAAGCGCACGATCCTGATCACCGTGGCGATCGGGATCGTTTTGCTGCTCGTCGCGGTCTGGCTGCTGACGCGCGGCGGCGAGGAAGCCGCGTTCGCCCCTGCCGATGCCCAGGTGCCGACCGTCAGCGTCGTTGCGCCGGGCAACACCACCGTCCAGGGCACGATCAACGCCACCGGGACGATTGCCGCACGGCGGGAAATGCCGGTCGGCGTTGTTGGCGAAGGCGGACGGATTGTCTCCGTCCCCGTCGAGGCGGGCCAATGGGTCCGCGCCGGGCAAGTCCTGGCGGTGATCGACCAGTCGGTACAAGCCCAGCAGGCGGCCAGCGCCGCCGCGCAGGTCGATGTGGCGCAAGCCGACGCCGATCTTGCCCAGGCCAATCTCGACCGGGCGCTGCAGCTGGTCGACCGGGGCTTCATCAGCCGGGCGGACGTCGATCGGCTGACCGCAACCCGCGATGCCGCCGTCGCGCGAGTGGCGGTGGCCCGGGCGCAGTACCGGGAACTTCTGGCCCGCAATGAACGGCTGAGCATCGTCGCGCCGGCAGCGGGCTTGCTGCTGCAGCGCAACGTCGAGCCTGGCCAAGTGGTCGGCGCCGGATCCGAAGCGCTGTTCACCATCGCCAGGGGCGGACAAATGGAGCTGCTGGCCGCGCTGAGCGAGGACGACCTTGCCGCGATCTCGGTCGGGGCTCCGGCCACCGTCACGCCGGTCGGCGCAGGCGAAAGCTTTGCCGGGCAAGTCTGGCAGATCTCCCCGGTCATCGATCCGCAGAACCGCCAGGGCACGGCGCGCATCGCGCTGGGGTATGAGCCTGAACTGCGGCCGGGCGGCTTTGCCAGCGCGGAGATCGGGCGGGGTGCAATCGTCGCGCCGCGCCTCCCGGAAAGCGCGATCCTGTCCGATGAGCAGGGCAGCTATGTCTACATCGTCGATGCCAACAACAAGGTAGTGCGCCGTCCGGTCACGACCGGACTGGTGACCGACCAGGGTATTGCGATCGCTTCGGGCCTGACTGGCCGTGAGCTTGTGATCCTGCGCGCCGGCGGGTTCCTCAATCCCGGGGACACGGTGCGAACGGCGCGGGTAAGCGCAGATGGGCAAGCCGGTCCCGGCGCATGAACATCAACAACATCTCTGCATGGTCGATCCGCAACCCGGTTGTCCCGATCGTCCTGTTCCTGGGCCTCACGCTGGCCGGGATCGTCTCGTTCCTGCGCATGGACGTCAACAACAGCCCGGACATCGACTTTCCGGCCGTCACCGTCACCGTCAGCCAACCGGGGGCTGCTCCGTCCGAAATCGAGACGCAGATCACCCAGAAGATCGAGGCGGCAGTCCGTTCGGTGAACGGAGTGGACGAGATTCAGTCCACCGCGCGCGAGGGCAGCAGCACCACCTCCGTTCAGTTCACCATCGGGGTCGATCCGAACGTTGCGGTGAACGAAGTAAAGAACGCCGTCGACCAGGTTCGCGGGGATTTGCCGGACGGCATTCTCGAGCCGCAGGTGACCAAGATCGATGTCGGCGGCAACGGCCCGATCGGCTATTTCGCGGTCAGCGCCGACGACATGACGATGGAGCAGCTCAGCTGGTTCATCGACGACACGATCGCGCGCCGCCTGCTTTCGATCGAGGGAATGGCCGCCGTAAGCCGCGCCGGCGGCGTCGACCGGGAAATCCGGGTGGTGATCGATCCCGCGCGGATGGAATCGCTCGGTGTCACCGCCAGCACCGTGAACGCTGCCTTGCGTCAGGTGAACACAGACGCGGCGGGCGGTGCGGCGGAAATCGCCGGGTCGCGCCAGTCCGTCCGCGTGCTCGGCAACGCCGATACCGCGCTTGAACTGGCCAATACCCGGATCAGCCTTGGCAATGGCCGGACCATCCGGCTGGACCAGATCGCCACCGTCTCCGACAGCTATTCCGAGCAGACTTCCATTGCCAAGCTGGACGACCGGCAAGTCGTCACCTTCGGGATCGAGCGTGCCAAGGGTGCTTCGGACGTCACCGTCTATGACGCAGCGATCGAGGAGCTCCGCGCGATCGAGGCGGACAATCCGGGCGTCCACTTCACCCAGCTCTACACCAGCGTCGATTATACCAAGGAGCAGTTCGCCAGCTCCATGGAAGCGATGGTGGAAGGTGCGGTCCTTGCCATTGTCGTGGTGTTCCTGTTCCTGCGCGACTGGCGCGCGACGGTGATTGCGGCGCTGGCCATCCCGCTGTCGGCGATCCCGACCTTCTGGTTCATGGACTTGCTCGGCTTCACCCTGAACGAATTGTCACTGCTCGCGCTCAGCCTGGTTGCAGGCGTGCTGGTCGACGATGCGATCGTGGAGATCGAGAACATCGTGCGCCACATGCGCATGGGCAAAAGCGCCTACCAGGCATCGATCGACGCGGCGGACGAGATCGGCCTTGCGGTGGTCGCGACCACGTTCTCGATCGTCGCGGTGTTCCTGCCCGTCGGCCTGATGCCGGGCATTTCCGGACAGTTCTTCAAGAATTTCGGGCTGACCGTGGTCGCCGCCGTGCTGATGAGCCTCGCGGTCGCCCGGCTGCTTACGCCGATGTTCGCCGCTTACTTCCTGAAGGCCAAGGGCCACGCGGAGCACGGCGGCGGATGGCTAATGGACACGTACATGAAGGTCCTGGCCTGGACGCTCAACGACACCAAGGCCAGCCGCTTCCGCGAGGCGCGCGGTGGGCGCGGCCGGTACCGCAGCTGGCTGCGCGATCACCGCTTGTGGATGTTCGGTGCAGGGCTGGCCGCCCTTGGCCTTACCGTCGTCCTGCTGATGTCCCTGCCGCAGCAGTTCCAGCCGACTACCGACGAGGACACGAGCCGCGTCAACATCGAAATGGCGCCCGGCACCACGATCGAACAGACAGAAGCGGTTGCCGACCAGGTCACCCGGATCGTGGCCGCCCAGCCCGAAGTCGATCGCATTCTGGAGCGGATCAACGAAGGATCCGCGCGCCTGTTCGTGGTTCTCAACGATGATCGCGATGTGCCGAGCTACGAATTCGAGCGGCGGCTGGCGCCGGAGTTGCAGACGGTGCCGGACGCGCGGGTCAGCTTCGCTTCCCAATCGGGCGGTGGTGGGACCGGGCGCGATATTTCGGTGATGCTGACCGGCTCCGACCCCGAACTTCTGGAGCAGACGGCGCGGGTCCTTGCCGATCAGATGCAGTCTGTCCCGGGCGCGGTCGCGCCGCGGATCGAAGCCGACTTGCAGCGCCCGGAACTGGTAATCATTCCCCGTCTGGATCTGGCCGCCCAGCTGGGCGTCACGACCACGTCGCTGAGTCAGGCGATCCGCATCGCCACGATGGGCGAGATCGATCAGAATGCGGCGAAGTTCTCTCTGAGTGACCGGCAGGTGCCGATCCGGGTGGTGTTCTCCAAGGACGCACGGCAGGACATCACCACAATCGAGAACCTGCCCGTTCCCACCAGCGCCGGAGGCTCGGTGCCGCTGAAGCGCGTTGCCGAAATTCGCTTCGGGGCAGGGCCGACGCAGATCCAGCGATTCAACCAGTCGCGGCGCATCTTCGTAGGAGCCGATCTTGGCCTTGGGGAAGTGAAGGGTCCGGTCATGGAGGCGATCAACAATCTGCCGATCATGCAGGACCTGCCCGCCGGCGTCTCGAACCGCCCTGTGGGGGACGAGAAGTGGCAGGCCGAGCTGATCCAGAACTTCATCACTGCCGTGATCAGCGGCGTTCTGATGGTGTTTGCGGTGCTGATCCTGCTGTACAAGCGCTTCGTCTCCCCGCTGGTGAACATGACGTCGCTGTTGCTGGCCCCGCTTGGCGGCTTGATCGCGCTGTGGATCCTGGGCCAGCCGCTGTCGATTTCGGTCTATATCGGCTTGCTGATGCTGCTGGGCATCGTCGCAAAGAACTCGATCCTTCTGATCGACTTCGCGCTGGAGGAAATGGAGCGGGGCGTGCCCAAGAAGGAGGCGATCCTCGATGCCGGGCACAAGCGCGCTCAGCCGATCGTGATGACGACCGTGGCGATGACCGCAGGCATGGTGCCTACCGCCCTGTCGCTTTCCGGGGACGCGGCATGGCGGGCCCCAATGGGCACGGTGGTGATCGGCGGCCTGCTGCTCTCCACGCTGCTGACGCTGGTGATCGTGCCGGCGGGCTTCAGCCTGGCCGATGGGCTGGAAAAACGGCTTGGGCCGTGGCTGCGGCACACATTCCTGACGTATCGCCCCGGTGACGACACACCGGGGAAGGGGCCCGGAGAGGGCGAGGCCGTTCCGGCCGAATGAACGGAGTGCGGGCGTGACCGATCCGGGGCGTATCGGCCCGATCATGGCCCGCGCGGCGCAGCCTGGTGCCGATCGTGCGCGGACCATGCGGATCGTCGCGGGATTGCTGCTGCTGGCGATGGCCGCGCTGTTCCTGATCGCCCATCGATATGTCGAGGTGCATCCCGCCTGGGGGTACGTGCTCGCCTTTGCCGAGGCGGCAATGGTCGGCGGGCTGGCTGACTGGTTTGCCGTTACCGCACTGTTCCGCCGGCCGCTGGGACTGCCGATCCCCCACACCGCGATCATCCCGGAAAACAAGAACCGCATAGCCGACACGATGGCCGCGTTCCTGCAAGCCAACTTCCTGACTCCTGCTGTCGTCGCCCGGCGGATGCGGGCGATGAACGTGGCGCGAGCGGCCGGGGATTTCCTGTCCGGCACCGGCTCCGGTTCCGGCTTGCAGTCCCGCGTGCGGGAAGGCGCGGGGGAACTGCTGGCCGAAATTCTCGAATCGCTCGATCCCGAACGCCTTGGCGGTCAGGTGCGGGCCGGGCTGGGGGCGCAGATCGAGAAGCTGGAAGTGTCGCCCCTGCTGGGCCGGGCCTTGTCCGCCGCGATTGCCGACAAGCGGCACCTGCCCCTGATCGAAGGGCTGATCCGCTGGGCCGGGCTGACGCTGGAAGACAACGAGGAAATGGTCCGCGCAATGGTCAGCCAGCGGTCTAACGCGCTGGTGCGCTGGGCCGGTCTGGACGATCGCCTGGCGTCTTCGGTGCTGGACGGGATTTACAAGCTCCTGGCCGAAGTGCTGGTGGATCCCGATCACCCGCTGCGCAGGAAGGTGCAGGAAGGGCTGGAGAACCTCGCGCACGACCTGGAGCACGATCCGGTCATGCGTGCCCGGGTAGAGGAAACCAAGCGGGAGCTGCTGGCCAACCCCGCGCTGGGCCAATGGTGGATGGGCGTGTGGGAGCGGATGCGCCAGCGGATGATTGACATGGCTCGCAACCCGCAGATGGAAGGCGGCGGCTGGCTGGCCTCGGCACTGGCGGAACTGGGCAGCGCCCTGCACCGCGATCCCCGCCTCCAGCGGCAGGTGAACCGCTTCGCCCGCCGCACCGCGGTGGGGGTGACGAGCCGCTATGGGGGCCAGATCGTCCAGCTGGTGTCGGAAACGGTTCGCCGGTGGGACGGGCGCACGATCAGCGACCGGATCGAAGGCGCCGTCGGGCGCGACCTGCAATTCATCCGGGTCAACGGAACCCTTGTGGGCGGGCTGGTCGGGCTGACCATCCACGCTGTAGGGCAGCTGCTGTGATCCAGCGGCCGGTGCTTTCCACTGAACGGCTTGAGCTGCGGGTGCCTGAGGGCGCCGACATGGCAGCCCTGATCGCGGTGACGGCCGATGATCGGACCCGGCGCTATCTCGGGCCTCAGAGCACCCCCGCGGACCAGTTCGGCCGCTTGTGCCGCAATGCGGGCAGCTGGCTGCTTTATGGCTATGGAAGTTTCGTGGTCCGCCCGCGCGGCTCGGACACCGTGATCGGCAGCATCGGCGTGTTCCACAGCTGGCGCGGACTGGGCGAAGACTTCGACGATCAGGCCGAGGCCGGGTGGATTCTCCATCATGACTGGGTCGGGCAGGGTCTTGCCGAAGAAGCCATGCGCGAAGTCCTCCGCTGGTTCTCGGCCTCGCACGGTAAGCGCAGGATCGTCTGCATGATTTCCGAAGGCAACAAGCCGTCGATCCGAATGGCAGACAAGCTGGGCTTCCGTTCCCTGCGGTCCGCTACGCTGCCGGATGGCGACGCGGTGCTGCTGTTTGAGCGGACGATCGTCTGATCCGCCGGCTTGCGGGAGCGTTGCCCCCGCTTGTACCTGTTACCGGAACACGATTCGTTGGGTCCAGTAGGAGCGTGTCGGCTTGCCCTCCGCATCGAGCGCAGGGTTGAAGCGGGCGACGGACATCAGAGCCTTGCAGGCAGCCTCTTCGAACGGACCGGGCTCGGCGACGTTGATGTGGCACGTGTCGGCCCGACCCAGTTCATCGACGATCAGCCGGACCTCGACGAGCCCGCCGAGACTCTGACGCAGCATTTCCCGTGGATAGCGGGCGGTGTTGCCCACTTCCGGTGCATTCAGCAGTTGCGGAGCGCATGACAGCGTTTCGAGGCGCTGGGGATCGAGGCCCCAACTGCGGACCAGATCGGCGACGCAAGCTTCCATTGCCCCGACCGGGTCCGCCATCGAGCCAAGTTGCAGTTCGATCTCCTGCTTGAAACCTTCGGTGATGACGACGGAGGAGACTGCCTTGCCGGCATCGATTTCCGCTTCCCGGACGCGAGCAAAGGGCGCCGGAAGCGGCATATCGCTCGGGCTGCTGTTGATCGCAGTAACTTCTTCGTGAGAGAGCAGCGATGCCTCGGAAAGCAACCACGACGTGCGGCCATCGGCCAGTTCCATCTTGTAGAAGCCGCTTTCCCGCTTTTTGCCTCCGGGGCCAAAGAAGAACGAGGCGTTGGCGGCGCTCTTCCAGACATCGAGCGCGCTTCCGGCCAAGCCGAGTGTCATGTGAGGTCCGGGGGAGGCTCGTTCGAATGCGGCCGTGATCGAATTCCGGCCATCGCTGAAGTTGCGGATCAGGCGACAGGAATTGTCCGCGTACTCCATGTTCCAGGGCGATGCGGGCGCATAGACCCGTCGTTCTTTCCCAACCGCCATCGTGGAAAACAGCGCGGCGCAGGCCGCCAGCAACAACGTCAGTCTCTTCATGCCCCTCGCCTCCCCTGAAGACCCATGATGCTGCATGGACTTTGGAAATCAAGCCGGTTTGTGCCGATGCAGAGTTATTGGTTCGGCGCTGAGTGTCGGAGCATTTGCCTGCCTGCGATCAGGGTCCGATGAGATAGATGATCGAGGTGTGATACATGCTGGCTACTGGAGTTCCGTCGCGGTCCAGTGCAGGTTCGAATGCGCCGGAAAGGCTGGTGCACACCGCCTTGCGGAAATCCTCATTCACGCTGCCGTGCTGGATCGTGCAGTCGCTCGGCTCTCCGGCGCTAACCCGGATGCGGACCGGGACAAAAGCGCTGACCCGCTGTTGAGCTTTCCCATGGGGTAACGCGCCTTCAGCCGGCGCACGGCGGAGCGCTTTGGGAACGGCTCCCGCGCAAGCGTTTTTGCTGCTCCGGGTCGAGCCCCCATTGCTCGTAGAGGTTATCGACGCAGTCGCGCATCGCTAGCAAGGGCATGGCCATGCTGCCGAGGTGAAGCGTAATCTCGCGACTGTGGAACTGGACGTCGAGGCGATCGACCCCGGCCTCGTAGGCGGCAGGGGCTGTCTTGCGCGCCGTTCCTCTCCCGTTTCATCGGGCGGTGCAAACTCGATGAGGAACGACACGGCGGGGATGTCGTTGGCGCTGCCGTGCAACGCGTCGGTCCGGCGGAAGTTAGGTTCCTGGAGCCTGAGCTTGATTGCACCCGCGGGATCGGAGGTCCGCGGAACCGGCCTTCCTGCCAGCAAGGCACGGTAGAACCGTCGTCCGCCGAAGGATTCGAGTTCGAAACGCAGCGTTTCGTCCTCGATCCCGAAGATCCGGATCAGGCTGCATCGTTCCGGCGCGTAGTTGAGCACCCATTTGGATGCCGGTTCGACGACCGTCTCCCTTGCCGCAGCCTGCTCGCCCAAGCCTGCAAGTGCCGCGCAGAGCGCAGATCCCCGGCCAGCCAACTTCCACAACGCCCATCCGGCCATGCCTGTCCCCTTTGCGAAAAAGATGGAGCCCGGCGCGGCGCCCGGGAAGCTAGAGCTTCTCAGTCAGTTCCGGCACGATCTGGAACAAGTCGCCAACAAGGCCGATGTCGGCCACCTGGAAGATCGGGGCGTCGGGATCCTTGTTGATCGCAATGATCGTCTTGGAATCCTTCATCCCCGCAAGGTGCTGGATCGCGCCGGAGATGCCGATGGCGAGGTAGACTTCCGGCGCAACGATCTTGCCCGTCTGGCCTACCTGGAAATCGTTGGGGATGTAGCCTGCGTCCACCGCGGCCCGGCTGGCGCCGATCGCCGCGCCGAGCTTGTCGGCGAGCGGCGTGATAAGCTGCTGGAATGTCTCGGCATCCTTCAGCGCTCGTCCACCGGAGACGACGATACGCGCGCTGGTCAGTTCGGGCCGCTCGCTCTTCGAGCCTTCGAGGGATACGAACTGCGAAACGCCCTGGTCACCGGGGCCGGAGATTTCCTCAACCGGGGCCGATCCGCCTTCGCGTGAGGCCTTGGCGAACGCGGTTCCGCGCACGGTGATGACCAGCTTCGCATCCGAGCTTTCGACCGTCGCGATGGCGTTCCCGGCATAGATCGGGCGAGTGAAGGTGCGCTCGCCTTCGACCGAGAGGATATCGGACACCTGCATCACGTCGAGCTTCGCGGCGACGCGCGGGGCGATGTTCTTGCCGGTGGACGTGGCAGCGCACAGCAGCGCCTCATAGCCGTCCATCAGCGGCACGATCAGGGCGGCAAGATTCTCCGCCAGATTCTGCCCATAAGCCGCGTCCGAGGCGAGCAGGACTTTTTGCACGCCTTCGATCTTCGCCGCGGCCTCGGCCGCTGTGCGCGCTGCTTCGCCTTCGCCCGCAACCAGCGCGTGCACGCTGCCGAGCTTCGCTGCGGCGGTGACGGTGGCCAGGCTCGCGTCCTTTACCGTGCCGTCTTCGTGTTCGATCAGGATCAGCGTGTTCATGCGGTCACTCCCAGATCCTTGAGCTTCGCCACCAGCTCATCGACAGAGCCGACTTTCACGCCCGCCTGGCGAACCGGAGGCTCGGTCACGCTCAGCGTCTTCAGCCGGGGAACGACGTCGACCGCGTAATCGGCCGGGCTCTTCGTCTCGAGCGGCTTCTTCTTCGCCTTCATGATGTTGGGCAGCGATGCATAGCGCGGCTCATTCAGGCGTAAGTCGGTGGTGACGATCGCCGGCAGGGACAACCGGACGGTTTCCAGCCCGCCGTCGACTTCGCGCGTCACGCTGACCTGATCGTCTTCGACGGTGACGGCGCTGGCGAAGGTGCCTTGCGGCCGGTCGAGCAACGCAGCGAGCATTTGCCCGGTCTGGTTGGCATCATCGTCGATCGCCTGCTTGCCCATCACGATCAGCGCGGGCTGTTCCTCATCCGCGATGGCCTTGAGGATCTTGGCGACGCCGAGCGGTTCCACATCCTGATCTATTTCGACCAGGATCGCGCGGTCCGCGCCCATGGCGAGAGCAGTGCGCAGCGTCTCCTGCGCTTTTGCCGGGCCGATGGACACCGCCACGATCTCGTCGGCGACGCCCTTTTCCTTCAGGCGAATCGCTTCCTCGACCGCGATTTCGTCAAACGGGTTCATGCTCATCTTGACGTTGGCCAGATCGACCCCGGACCCATCCGGCTTGACCCGCGGACGGACGTTGTAGTCGAGCACCCGCTTCACGGGGACGAGGATCTTCATGGGCATGGCCTCTCCTGCCATTCGGTTACAGGCGTAACAATCCTTCCGCGGTGTTCCGGTTTCCGGCTCCGGGGTCAAGGGGGGGCCGATCCGCCGGGAAGGCAAATCGGCCCTGTTTTCCCGTCAGGCGGCCTGCTTGACTTCGGCCACGATCTTCTTCGCGGCGTCGCCCAGATCTTCGGCCGGGACGATCGGCAGGCCGGAATTGGCCAGGATGTCCTTGCCCTTCTGGACGTTGGTGCCTTCCAATCGGACGACCAGCGGCACGGAGAGGTTCACTTCCTTCGCCGCGGCGACGATGCCTTCGGCAATGATGTCGCACTTCATGATCCCGCCGAAGATGTTGACCAGGATGCCCTTCACCGCCGGATCGGAAAGGATGATCTTGAACGCCGCGGTGACCTTTTCCTTGTTCGCGCCGCCGCCGACGTCGAGGAAGTTGGCCGGGAAGGCACCGTTGAGCTTGATGATGTCCATCGTCGCCATGGCAAGGCCCGCGCCGTTGACCATGCAGCCGATGTTGCCGTCCAGCTTGATGTAGGCGAGGTCGTGCTTGCTGGCTTCGACCTCCATCGGGTCTTCCTCGGTTTCGTCCCGCATCGCTTCCACGTCCTTGTGACGGTAGAGCGCGTTGGAATCGAAGCTCATCTTGGTGTCGAGCACGAGGAGATTGCCGTCCTTGGTTTCCACCAGCGGGTTGATCTCGATCATGGCGCAGTCGAGTGCGCTGAAGGCTTCGTACAGCTGCTTGGCCAGCTTCTGAGCCTGCTTGTTGAGATCGCCGGTCAGCTTCAGCGCGAAGGCCACCGCGCGGCCGTGGTGCGGCTGGAAGCCTTCGGCCGGGTCGATCGCGATCGTGGTGATCTTTTCGGGCGTGGAGTGGGCGACTTCCTCAATGTCCATGCCGCCTTCGGTGGACACGACCATCGCGATGCGGCCGGTCTTCCGATCGACCAGCATCGAAAGGTAGTATTCCTTTTCGATGTCGACGCCGTCGGTGATGTAGAGGCGGTTGACCTGCTTGCCCGCGTCGCCGGTCTGGATCGTGACCAGCGTGTTGCCGAGCATCTCGCGCGAGTGGCTTTCCACCGCTTCGATGCTGTCGGCCAGCCGCACGCCGCCCTTGGCATCCGGCCCCAGCTCCTGGAACTTGCCCTTGCCGCGTCCGCCGGCGTGGATCTGCGCCTTCACGACGTAAAGCGGCCCGGGCAGCTTCTTCGCCGCCTCGACGGCTTCCTCAACGGTGAGAGCGGGATAGCCGGCCGGAATTCCGATGCCGAAGCGGGTGAGCAGTTCCTTGGCCTGGTATTCGTGAATATTCATGAATCTGCCTATCTGTAGCAAGAGTGGCGATAGCAGCGCCTAAGCATAGCGCGCACAGGGTTGCAAACTCTTGCCGCCGGGCTCACCTCGTTTCCATGATCGATCGCACACGCCTTGAGAGTATCTGCGCCGAGGCCGGGGAAATCGCCATGCGCCAGTGGCCCGGCGCCGGGCACGAGGTGGTCAGCTGGACGAAAGCGAGCAACAGCCCGGTCTGCGCCGCCGATCTTGAGGTGGACCAGTTCCTCAAAAGCGAGCTCGGGCTGCTGCTGCCGTCGGCCGGATGGCTGTCGGAGGAAACCGCCGACGATCCCGCCCGGCTGGAGCGGGAGCTGATCTGGGTGGTCGATCCGATCGACGGCACGCGCGATTTTCTCGGCGGGCGGAGCGGCTGGGCGGTTTCGGTGGCGCTTGTCGGAAACGGGGAGCCGCTGATCGGCATCCTCGTCGCCCCGGCCCGGGAAGAAACCTGGAGCGCGGCGCGGGGCGAAGGCGCCTGGCGCAATGGGGAGCGGCTTTGCGCCAGCACCCGCAGCGCGCTGTCCGGCGCGCGCGTTCCGGTCGATGTCCTGCCGAAGGAAGACGGCGATCTAGTTACGGTCTACAAGCCGAATTCGATAGCCTTGCGCTTGGCGATGGTCGCGTCGGGGGAGGCGGACCTGGTGGCGACCGTGCGCTGGGGATCAGAATGGGACGTGGCCGCCGCCGCGCTGATCGCGCAGGAAGCGGGCGCCGGGGTCAGCGACGCCTTCGGGGAACCGCTCATGTTCAACAAGCGCGATCCGCAGGCGTTCGGCTTGCTGGTGAGCGCCCCCGGGATCCACGAAGCGGCCGTCCGCAGGCTCGGCCCGCGCGCTGCGGACCACGTCGCGCGGCCGCGCTGAACGCGGCAACTCGGGCACAAAAAAAGGGGCCGGCCCGAAAGCCGGCCCCTTTGTCGTGGGGAAGTCCCTTACTGGCGCTGTGCGGCCTGGACGTCTTCCTGCGTGATCGGGGTGATCTTCAGTTCCACCCGGCGGTTGGCGGCGCGACCTGCCTCGGTGCTGTTATCCGCGATCGGGTACTGCTCTCCGTAGCCGATCGTCTGCATCCGCGCGCGCGACACGCCGCGCATGCTGAGATAGTTCGCGACCGCTTCCGCGCGGCGGCGGGAAAGATCGAGGTTATAGGCGTCGGACCCGGTCGTGTCCGTGTGGCCCATGACGTCGATCAGGCTGTTGGGATACTGCTGCAGGCTTTGCGCTACCTGGTCGAGCGAGGCCTGGAACGACGGGCTGATGTTCGTGCTGTTCGTCGCGAAAGTGACGTCCGGCAGGTTGACCAGGATCGCGTCGCCGCCTGGCGTCTGAGTCACGTCGATGCCCGATCCGGCGGTGGTTTCCCGCAGTTCCTTGATCTGCTGGTCCATCTGGCGGCCGACTGCGGCCCCCGCCACGCCGCCGACGCCGGCGCCGATGACACGGGCGGTCTTGCCGCCGACCACGCCGCCCAGCAGGTAGCCGAGCCCGGCGCCGCCGAGACCGCCGATGGCGGTGCGGGAAATCTTCTGCTCACCGGTGTTCGGATCGGTCACGCAAGCCGACACGCCCATGAGCGATACGGCGGCCATGCTGGAAACGAAAAGGCGGGACTTCTTCATATTATGGTCCTCGATAGTGAATAAAACAGGGGCCGACATGCCCCGACAGCCGGTCCTTCGCCAAAACGCCCGCCGTAGCCGGCTGTTCCAACCGGGATTCGACTTGCGGGGGAAATCTGCTAATCGAAGCGGGCCGTGACACCTTTTCCGTGGTTTGATCTTGCCATCCTGCTTGGGCTTATTCTGCTCAACGGGGTCTTCTCCATGTCGGAGCTCGCCATCGTGTCGGCCCGCACGTCCAAGCTGCGCATCGCGGCGGAAGGCGGCAGCAAGGCGGCGCAGACGGCGCTGTCGCTGGCGTCGGATCCCGGCAAGTTCCTTTCCACCGTGCAGATCGGCATTACCCTGATCGGGATCGTGTCGGGCGCCTATTCCGGTGCCACCCTGGGCGGCCCGGTAGGGGAGCGGCTGGCGTTGATCGGCGTTCCCGCCGACGCGGCGGACCAAGCCGGCTTCATCCTGGTCATCGTCCTGACCACGTATCTCAGCCTCGTGGTGGGGGAACTTGTTCCCAAGCAGGTTGCGCTGCGCGCCGCGGTTCCGATTGCGTTGACCATGGCCCTGCCGATGGCGTGGCTGGCCCGCATCGCGGCACCGGTGGTCTGGCTGCTCGACAGTTCGGGCAGCGCGCTGCTGCGGCTGATGGGCGTGCGCAATCCCGGGGAAGCGGCGCTGACGAGCGAGGAGCTTCAGCTGATCCTTGCCGAAGCGACCCGCAGCGGCGTGATCGAGGAAGAGGAGCGGGCGATCCTGTCGGGCGTGATGCGGCTGACTGCCCGCCCGGTCCGCGAAGTCATGACCCCGCGTACCGAGATCGACTGGATCGACCGCAAGGCCGGACCGGATGAAATCAGCGCCACCATTGCCCGATCGCCGCATTCCCTGCTGCCGGTGGCCGATGGTTCGCCGGACCGAATCCTGGGCGTGGTCAAGGTGCGGGAAATCCTGGCCAGTCTGCTGGCCGGAAATCCCGTCCAGCTTGGCCAGCTGATCCACAAGACACCCGTCGTCCCCGACCAGCTCGATGCGATCGATGCGCTGCGGGTGCTGCAGCAGTCAGGCGTTGGGATGGCGATGGTGCACGACGAATACGGCCATCTGGACGGCATCGTGACCCCGGCCGACTTGCTGATGGCGATGGCCGGCCACTTTGCCAGCCACAAGGACGAAGGCGATGAGCCTGAACTGGTTGAGCGCGAGGACGGGTCCCTGCTCATCTCAGGCGCGATGAGCGCGGACGGGCTGGCTGAGCGGCTGGGCATGACCCTGCCAGAGCCGCGCGAATTCGCGACCACGGCCGGATTCGTGCTCTATCAGCTGAAGCACCTGCCGGTGGTGGGCGAAAGCTTCGAGGAGCAAGGCTGGCGATTCGAGGTAGTCGACCTTGACGGACGCCGGATTGACAAGCTGCTGGTGGGGCGGATCGCCGTTCCGGTCGAGGACGACGCCGCGGGCGACTGAAGCCCGCGTGCGACGGCACGGCGGCGGCGGATCAGCCCGGGATCACGGCCCGGGCGGCAGCGCCATCGCCTTCGGGGGCGGCAAGGATCGCCTGGGTTGTCTGGCCCTTGTCGACCGTGTGGGTGTCCGGATCCCCGACACTGGAGCGAATGCCGGGCACTGCTTCCCCGGCTTGGCCGAGCGCGCTGGTTTCCACGGCGCTGCGGGGGGCGGGGCCGCCGAACAGAGCTTCCAGCGCTTGCTGGCTGGCGCTGTTGTCGGACGGGCGCGGCGCGCCGGGGGCGGGCGGAACCAGCTCGAAATCCGGCGGTACGATCAGCGGAGCCTGCCGCTGGACCGCGAACTCATCCGGCCGGTCCCGACTGAGCAACCCGCCTGCGCCCGAGGCGCCGCAGGAAGCGAGCAACGCCGAGGAGGCGGCAAGAACAAGGGCAAGGGGAGCTTTGCGCATCAGGGTATCTCCGCAGCGTTTTCCGGCTTGCTGGTAGCATCCTCGGGTTTGTCCCGGATGAACAGCGAGCGTAAAAGAAGAAGGACCACGCCGATCGTGATTGCGGCGTCGGCGATGTTGAAAATCAGGAACGGGCGAAAGCTGCCGATGTGCAGGTCGGCATAATCGATCACATAGCCAAGCACGAAGCGGTCCCGGATGTTGCCGAGCGCCCCGCCGAGGATCAGCGCCAGCGGGGCGATATCGCCGAACCGGCGTTCCCGAAGCATCCAGACCATCACCGCCGCTGCTATAAGCCCGGTCACCACAACCAGAATCCAGCGCATTTCCATGGAGGTGGCGGTGAACAGGCCCAGCGATATGCCGTAGTTGGGGGTGAAGGTGAAATCGAAGAACGGCAGCAAGTCGATGTGCCCGACCTCACGCAGCCGCAGCGGCCCGACGACGATATACTTCACCACCTGGTCGATGATGGCAATCACAGCCGCGAGCACCAGCCCGGCGACGCGGTTGCGCGTGACGGGGCTCACGCGGCGGGCTCCGGTGCGGCAACGGCTTCGGCGCAGCGGCCGCACAAGGCGCCGTCTTCGGGCACGCCGGGCAAGTGGCGCCAGCAGCGGCCGCATTTCGGATCATCGGTCTTTTCGACCGCGACCGCTTCTTCGGCGGTCCGCGTAACCGTGCCGGTGATGAACAATTCGGCCAGCTGATCGTCGGAGAAGCCTTGCGGCACGCTCGATCCGGGCACGGCCACTTCGGCTTCGAGGCCGGAGCGGACGATCTTTTCCCGCCGCAGTGGCTCGATCGCTTCCATCACCCGTTCGCGAAGGGTGCGCAGATCACCCCAGCGGGCGTCATCGGCATCGGCGGCAGGCAGGTCCGGCCATTCGAGCAAGTGGACGCTCGTCCCATCGGGATAGCGCGTGCCCCAGACTTCCTCGGCGGTGAATACCAAGACCGGCGCGGCGTAGCGCACCAGCGCGTGGAACAGGATATCGAACACCGTGCGGCAGGACCGGCGGCGCAGGCTGTCCGCCGGATCGCAGTAGAGGCTGTCCTTGCGGATATCGAAGTAGAACGCGGACAAGTCCTCGTTACAGAACTCGGTCAGCGCCCGGACGTAGGTGTTGAAATCGTAGTCCGCGATGGCGCGGCGCAGCGTGGCGTCGAGCTGGCCGAGCAGCGCAAGGACGTAGCGTTCCAGCTCCGGCATTTCGGACGCTTCGACTCGCTCGGCTTCCTCGAACCCGTCGAGCGCGCCGAGCAGGTAGCGGAAGGTGTTGCGCAGCTTGCGGTACTGGTCGGCGACGCCCTTGAGGATTTCCGGACCAATCCGGTGATCCTCGGTGTAGTCGACGCTCAAGGCCCACAGCCGGATAATGTCCGCGCCGTAATCACGCATCACGTCCAGCGGGCTGACGGTGTTGCCCTTGGACTTGGACATCTTCTCCCCCTTGGCGTCCATCGTAAAGCCATGGGTGAGAACGGCGTTGTACGGCGCGCGGCCGCGGGTGCCGCAGCTTTCCAGCAGGGAGGACTGGAACCAGCCGCGGTGCTGGTCCGATCCTTCGAGGTAGAGGTCCGCCGGCCACGAAAGGTCCGGCCAGCGCCCGCTGTCGAGCACGAAGGCGTGGGTCGAGCCCGAATCGAACCACACGTCCAGAATGTCGCTCACCCGCTCATACTCGGCGGCGTCGTAGGCATCGCCCAGCAGGGCTTGCGCGTTCTCGTCCGACCACGCGTCCACGCCGTCTTCGCGGATGGCGGCGACGATCCGTTCGTTCACGTCCGGATCGACCAGGTATTCCCCGGTCTTGCGGTGGACGAACAGGGTAATCGGCACGCCCCAGGCGCGCTGGCGGGACAGCACCCAGTCGGGCCGCCCTTCGACCATCGAGCCGATGCGGTTGCGGCCTTTTTCCGGGATGAAGCGGGTATCGGACAGCGCACGCAAGGCGGTCTGGCGCAGGGTTGCGCCTTCGCCCAGATCGGCGCGGATATCGGCCTCAGTCGCGCAGAGCGGGACTTGTCCGTCCAGCGGCTTGTCCATCGGCACGAACCACTGCGCGGTGGCGCGGAAGATCACCTTGGCCTTGGACCGCCAGCTATGTGGATAACTGTGTGGATAATCTCCATGAGCGAGCAGCGCGCCGGTTTCCGCCAAGGCCGAGCAGATTGGTCCGTCGGGCGCATTGAACTTCGGATTGATGACGCTGCCTTGCCCGCCAAGCCAGGCCCAGTCGTCGCGGTAGCGGCCATCGGGCTGGACGGCGAACACGGGATCGATCCCGTGAGCCTTGCACAGCAGGAAGTCGTCCTCGCCATGGTCAGGCGACATGTGGACGAGGCCGGTGCCGCTGTCGGTTGTGACGAAATCGCCGGGCAGCATCGGGCGCGGCTTGGCGTAGAACCCGCCAAGGTGGTGCATCGGGTGGCGAGCCACGGTGCCGGCGAGGTCGGAGCCTTTGCCTGCCCAAACAACGGACATGCCTGCCAAGAGATGGTCACCAACCAGTCGCATAAAGACTTGGTCCGGCAATTCACCCGCCTGTGCGATCAGGAGTACTTTACCTGAGGGATGCCCTCGCACCGCGAAGTAGCTGATCTCCGGCCCGTAAGCCAAAGCTTGGTTCACCGGGATCGTCCACGGCGTGGTCGTCCAGATTACTGCGTGGGCGCCGACCAGTTCGGGGATCGGGCTTTCCGTAATCTCGAACGCGACGTCGATCTGGGTCGAGGTGATGTCCTCGTACTCGACTTCGGCTTCGGCCAGCGCGGTTTTTTCCACCGGGGACCACATCACCGGCTTGGCGCCGCGGTAAAGCTGGCCGGAAGTCGCGAACTTGAGCAGTTCGGACACGATGGTCGCTTCGGCGGCGAAGTCCATCGTCAGGTAGGGATTGTCCCAGTCCGCCAGCGTGCCGAGCCGCTTCAGCTGGTCGCGCTGCACGTCCACCCACTGCGCGGCATAGGCGCGGCATTCGGCGCGGAATTCGGTCAGCGGGACCTGGTCCTTGTCCAGCTTCTTCTTGCGGTACTGTTCCTCCACCTTCCATTCGATCGGCAGACCGTGGCAGTCCCAGCCGGGCACATAGGGCGCGTCCTTGCCCAGCAGGGTCTGGGTGCGCACGACCATGTCCTTCAGGATATGGTTCAGCGCATGGCCGATGTGCATGTCGCCGTTCGCATAGGGCGGGCCATCGTGGAGGATGAAGGTTTCGCGGCCCTTGCGGCTTTCGCGAATCTGTTCGTAAAGCCCCGTTTCCTGCCAGCGTGCCAGGATGGCCGGTTCCTTCTGCGGAAGGCCGGCTTTCATCGGGAAATCGGTCTTCGGCAGGAAGACCGTCGCGCGGTAATCGGGTTTCTCGGACATTTGGCGCCGCGCTTAGGCGGATTCGGCCAGCGCGGCAACATGCCCGCGCACGAGGCCGATCACGCGAGCAGTTCTTTCGCGCGCGCGCAATCCTTCGCCATCTGCGTAGTCAGCGCGTCGAGCGAATCGAACTTTTCTTCCGGGCGCAGGAAATGGTGCAGGGCGACCTCGATTTCCCGCCCGTAAAGATTGCCGGAAAAATCGAAGAAGTACGGCTCGATCCACTCACGCGGCGGGTCGAACGTGGGGCGGATGCCGATGTTGGCTGCGCCTTTCAGATCCTGACCGGAATCGAGGATGCGCGCCGTCACCGCGTAGATCCCGAAGCGCGGGCGCAAGTAGTGGCCGAATTCCATATTGGCGGTGGGATAGCCGATGGTCCGCCCCCGCTTGTCGCCGTGCTGGACGGCGCCGCGAACGGCGAACGGGCGCGTCATCAGCCGGGCCGCCACTGCGCACTCCCCGGCTTTCAGCGCATCGCGAACGCGGCTGGAGGAGACCACCATCCCGCTTTCCGTCACCGGGCCCACAGTGCGCGCCTCGATCCCGTGGGCTTTGCCGCATTCGGCGAGCACTTGCGTGGTGCCGCCCCGGCTCTTGCCGAAGGTAAAGTCTTCCCCGGTCACGACCCCGCGCGCGCCAATGTGGCTGCCCAGGAGCTTGCCCACGAAATCTTCGGCTTCCGTGCCAGCAAGTTCGCCGTCGAAGTGGAACACCAGCATTGCGTCGGCCCCGGCAGCCGCGAACAATTCCTGCCGCTGGTCGAGGGTGGTCAGCCGGAACGGCGGAATATGGGGCGCAAAATGGCGCACCGGGTGCGGATCGAACGTGGCGACGATCGCCGGGCGGCCTTCGGACTGCGCCCAGGTCACCGCTTCAGCGACGACTTTCTGATGGCCGAGGTGGAACCCGTCGAAGTTGCCGAGCGCAAGCACCGCGCCGCGCAAGCCTTCCGGCACCGGATCGCGGTGATCGAGGCGGATCATGCGTGTCCGCCGCCGCGTTCCAGCGTGACGAAAGTGTATGCGGGCCAATCGTCCTTGGCCGGATAGGTTTCCTGCGCCGTTTCCCGCCATTCCGGACCGGGGTAGGGCATCAGCACGTCGCCGCCGGTCCGCTCATGCACTTCGGTCAGCTCGATCCGGGTGGCGACAGGCAGGAACAGCGCAAAGATTTCCCCGCCGCCGATCACCGAAATGTCGCCTTCGCCCGCGAGCGTGAGCGCGTCTTCCACCGTATGCGCAACTTCCGCGCCCGGAGCGGACCAGTCCGGGTCGCGGGTGAGGACGATATGGCGGCGGCCGGGAAGCAGGCCGGGCAGGCTGTCGAAGGTCTTGCGGCCCATGATCATCGGCGTGCCCATTGTCAGCCGCTTGAAGCGCCGGAGATCGTGCGAGATCTGCCACGGCACCTGGCCTTCCTTGGCGATCGTGCCGTCTTCAGCCCGCGCGACGACGAAGAAAATGTCCCGTCCGCTCATGCCCGGACCAACCGGGTGACGTGGCCCATTTTGCGTCCTTCGCGCACGCTCCCCTTGCCGTAATGGTGCAGGTGGGTATCGCCCTTGGCGAGGATTTCGGCCGCGCGCTCAATGTCCCGGCCGATCAGGTTGCGCATCTCCACACGCGGCGCGGTCAGGCCCGTGTCCCCAAGCGGAAGGCCGAGGATGGCGCGGACGTGGTTTTCGAACTGGCTGGTGATCGCCCCCTCGATGGTCCAGTGCCCGGAATTGTGAACCCGGGGGGCCATTTCGTTGAACACCGGGCCGTCGGCGCAAGCGAAGAATTCAAGCGTCAGCACGCCCACATAGCCAAGCGCGTCCGCTACCTTGCGCGCAAGCTGGCGAGCCGGTTCGACGTGCGGGCCGATGCTGGGGTGGGCAGGCAGGGTGGAACGGGCAAGAATGCCGCTTTCATGTTCGTTGTGCGGACTGTCCCAGAAGCGCACCTCACCATCGCGCCCGCGCACCAGAATCACGGAGAACTCCGCTTCGAAGCGGACAAATCCTTCGTAAATCAGGTCATTGCCGGACAAGTCGAGCCCGGCCGCTTCTTCCGCGGAGCCGATGCGCCACTGGCCCTTGCCGTCATAGCCTTCGCGCCGGGTCTTGAGGATGCCGGGAGTGCCGATCCGGGCGATCGCGGCATCAAGATCGGCGCGGGAATTTACCGGCGCGAACGGGGCGGGCCTTCCGCCGAGATCGGTCACGAATCGCTTTTCCGCCAGCCGGTCCTGCGCAACTTCCAGGGCGCGAGTGCCGGGAGCCAGCTTGTCGGCGATCTTTTCCAGCGGGGCGACGGGCACGTTCTCGAATTCGTAAGTCACCACATCGCACTGACGGGCGAACTCGATCAGTTCGGGGCTGTCCCATTCCGCGCGGGTAAAGCGGTCGCTCACGCTCGCGGCGACGCTGTCGGTATCCGGAGCGAAGACGTGGCACTTGTAGCCGAGCTGGGCCGCGGCGGTCGCCAGCATTCGGCCAAGCTGGCCCCCGCCAAGTATACCGATGGTGGCGCCGGGAAGGATCATGGGTTCGCTCAAGGTTGGGGTTCAGGAAATCAATCGGACGGGGTTTCAGCCACGGCATCGCTGCGGGCCTGACGCCAGGCTTGCAGGCGCCGGGATAGCTCGGGATCGTTCAGTGCGAGGATCGAGGCGGCGAACAGGCCCGCGTTGGTCGCGCCGGCTTCCCCGATGGCCAGCGTTCCGGTCGGCACCCCGGCGGGCATCTGGACGATGGACAGAAGGCTATCGAGACCGGACAGCGCTTTCGACTGCACCGGCACGCCGAGCACCGGCAAATGGGTGAGGGCGGACAGCATGCCCGGCAAGTGCGCCGCGCCGCCGGCCCCGGCGATCACCACGCGGAAACCTTCGTCCGCCGCGGACCGGCCGAATTCGAACATCCGTTCCGGCGTGCGGTGGGCCGACACGATCCGCGCTTCCCAGGCGACCTGCAGCTCGTCCAGCACGCTGGCGGCGCATTTCATCGTCGGCCAGTCGGACTGGCTGCCCATTACGATTGCGACATCAGCCATCGGCGCGATCTTTCAGGTAGTGCCGCTCCCCGGGCTGCATGTTCGCATCGAAATCATAGACGATCGGCTGCCCGGTCGGGATTTCCAGCCCGGTTATGTCGTCATCCGAAATATTGGAGAGGTGCTTCACCAGCGCGCGCAAGCTGTTGCCGTGGGCCGATATGATCACCGTTTCTCCGCTGGCGAGCACCGGCAGGATCTCGCTTTCCCAGTAAGGCAGCACCCGCTCGATCGTCAGCTTGAGGCTTTCGGTGTCGGGGATCGCGATTCCGGCATAGCGCGCATCGGCAGCAAGATCGTACGGCCCGCCCGCTTCCATGCCCGGAGGCGGAATGTCGAAGCTGCGGCGCCAGGTGTGGACTTGCTCCTCCCCATGCTTTTCCGCCGTTTCCGCCTTGTTGAGTCCCGTCAGACCGCCATAGTGCCGTTCATTCAGGCGCCAGTCCTTGGTTTCGGGAATCCACAGGCGGCCGCACGCTTCCAGCGCCAGGTGCAGCGTCTTGATCGCCCGGATCTGGAGCGAGGTGAAGGCGCAGGTCGGCAGGAGGTTCTTGGCGGCCAGCAACTCGCCGGCTGCGGTCGCTTCGGCCACGCCTTTCTCGGTGAGATCGACATCCCACCAGCCGGTGAAACGGTTCTCAAGATTCCACTGGCTCTGGCCGTGGCGGACAAGGATCAGGCTGGGCATGCTGCTTGCGGCTCCTGACGATTTTTAGGAGCGCCACTCGTTAGCTATCCGATTCGTTTTTGCAAAGGGGTTCGCTCTCCCGCTGAAACGCGCGGGACTGCGCCTTGCGCCGGCGGAGATTCTCCCGCAGCTTTTCCGCCAGCCGTTCTTCGCGGGTCTGGCTCGTCCGATCTTCGCTCATGCCCCGTACTCTTGCGCGATCGGAACGCGGCGCTCAAGCTCGGCTTGACTTTCGCTGCCTTCGCGACAATAGCGCCCGCCTGCCCTGCAGACGCTGCTGTAGCTCAGTGGTAGAGCACTCCCTTGGTAAGGGAGAGGCCGCGAGTTCAATCCTCGCCAGCAGCACCATTCGCGGGCACGAAAAAGGCCCCGGCATCAGCCGGAGCCCTTTCTTCCTCAATTCCTGGTCCTGCCCGGTTCTCGTGCCGGGCTACCCTGTGATCGATCAGTAGATCGTGCCGTAGTAGCGATAGACTTCTTCACCATAGGTGCGATCGAACGCCGGCGGCTGGTTCGTCGGGAACGAAGGCGCCTGCTTCAGGCGTTCCTTGTCGATGTTCACGACATAGCCTTCCTTGGCGGTGTCGTAGTCGAGCACGTCCCACGGTAGCGGGTGGTGCTTCTCGCCGATGCCGAGGAAGCCGCCGAAGTTCATCACCGCGTATTCAACGCGGCCGGACAGCTTGCCGATCATCATGTGGTCGACATAACCGAGCTTGTCGCCGTTGGTCGAATAGACGTCAGTGTTCTTCACCTTGTCCGAAGCGATGAGGTCGGTTGTCTCGTCCCTCTTCAACGGGCGGCTGCGGCTGTAGGCCGTGCGCTGTTCGAGATCGGCGGGGATTGCGGTTGCGCGGTCGGTCTTGTGGATCGTCTGGTTCATAAAGGGTCCTTTTCTGCTGGCCGATGCGGAAAAACAGCTGCTCCATGGAAGGAGCGCGTCCGGCGGTTGCCTCTTGGGAAAGCCTCGACTGCGAAAGCAGGAGGCGGGCGCCTTCATCGGCGGGGTTCACTCTATCAATGGGTGAAGCAGGATATCGTTCCGAATCAATCCCTTGCCGCGCAGGCTCTCGCTCTAGCGGGAAGGAGGCGCGCGCAAATCGCCCCATTCGGGATGGCGCCGGAATTGCGCCGCGACATAGGAGCACTGCGGTTCAATGGTGAAGCCGTGCTCCCGCGCGTCGCGTATCAGAGCGTCCACCAGTTGTTCGGCGATCTTCTGTCCGCGCAAGGCTGGCGGGACAAAGGTGTGGTCGACGATCCGGGTGTTGCCGCGGGCCTGCCAGGTGAGAACGGCTTCCTCGTCGTGGCCGGCAATCTTCGCGCTGTAGCGGCCGTGGGTCGTTTCGTCGGTACGCTCGATGCTGATCGTGTCGTTCATCGGATAGGCTCCTTCTTGCGCCTAACCGATGGCTTGGCCATGGCGTTCCGATGCAATTCCTGTCCGACAACTCCGCCGCCGTTCATCCCCGTGTGTGGGAGGCGATGCGCGCTGCCGACGCCGCCGATTCGCCTTACGACAACGACGCCTTCAGCCAGCGGCTGGACGAGGCGTTCTCCGCCTTGTTCGGCCGCGAGTGCGCGGCGTTGTGGGTCGCGACCGGCACGGCGGCCAATTGCCTTGCGCTGGCGACTATGGTCCCGCCGCACGGCGCGGTCGTCTGCCACCGCGAGGCGCACATCGAGATGGACGAGGGCGGGGCACCCGGGTTCTTCCTCCACGGGGCCAAGCTGATCCTGGCCGATGGCGATCACGCCAAGCTGACGCCGGAGACAATTCGGCCGGTGCTCGATTCGATTCGCGACGATGTCCACCAGGTGCAGCCGCAGGCGATCTCGATCACGCAGGCGAGCGAATATGGCTGCGTCTATCGGCCAGAAGAGGTCGTCGCGATCGGCGCGCTGGCGCGGGAGCGAAAGCTGGGCCTGCACATGGATGGAGCGCGATTCGCCAACGCGGTGGCCTTCCTCGGCTGCTCTCCCGCCGAAGCGGCTGGCCCGGTTGACGCGCTCAGCTTCGGCTGCGTCAAGAATGGAGGGATGAGCGCGGAAGCGATCGTGTTCTTCGATTCTGCGCTGGCCGATGTCGCGCGGTACCGCCGCAAGCGGGCGGGGCATTTGCAATCCAAGGGCCGTTTCCTCGCCGCGCAACTCCTTGCGATGCTGGAGAATGATCTGTGGGTGGAAAACGCCCGCGCCGCCAATGCCGCGGCGGGCGAACTGGCGGGATCGGCCGCTGGGCGCCTGCTCCATCCGGTGGAGGCGAACGAAGTGTTCCTTTCCTGCACGCCCGAGGAACGCGAGCGACTGCGGGAACAGGGTTTCGGGTTCTATGACTGGGGGCCGGGCGCCGCGCGATTCGTGACTGCATGGAACACCCGGGCCGAGGACGCCGGGGCACTTGCCCGCGCGATCGCGGGTCTGTGAGCACGCACCACTCTGCAAGCGAACCGCCCCATGCGCTGCTGCGGCCGCGCATTGTCATCCCTTTTGCGCTGGTGGCGCTGATCTGGGGTTCGACCTGGTTCGTCATCAAGGGGCAGCTCGACGTCGCGCCGCCGAGCTGGTCGGTCACGTGGCGTTTCGCGCTGGCGACGCTGGGCATGTTCGCGCTTGCGCTGGTGCAGCGGCATTCCTTCCGGATGAGCGGGCGCGCCCACCTGCTGGCGGTGGCGATCGGCGTGGCGCAGTTCTGCCTCAACTTCAACTTCGTGTACCGGGCGGAACTGCACCTGACATCCGGCATCGTCGCCGTTCTGTTCGGCCTGCTGGTGGTGCCGAACGCAGTGTTCGCGCGGATTTTCCTGGGCCAGCCGATCACGCGGCGCTTTCTGGTGGGCAGCGCGATCGGGCTTGCCGGCATCGCACTGCTGCTTCTGCACGAAGCGCAGACGGTAGGGGTGGCTGCGGGCCGCGAAGTCGGGCTGGGGATTTTGTTCACGGGATTGGGCATTCTGTCCGCTTCCAGCGCGAACGTGATGCAGGCATCCGCCGTTGCCCGGACGGCGCCGATAGTGGTGCTGCTCTCATGGGCGATGCTGTGGGCGTCGCTGGCCAACTGCGCCATTGCCTGGACTATCGCCGGACCGCCGGTGCTGCCGCTCGAGTCCACGTATCTCCTCGGCATCGCCTACCTTGCGATCATCGGGTCGGTCGTCACCTTCCCGCTCTATTTCGCGCTGATTCGCGAACTGGGCGCCGGGCGCGCCGCCTACAACGGGGTGGTCGTCCCGGTCGTGGCGATGCTGCTTTCGACCATGTTCGAGGGGTACCGCTGGTCGGTTCTGGCCGCCGCGGGCGGGGCGTTGGCAATGGCGGGAATGGTGGTGGCGCTGCGCGCGCGTCAGTTGCCGGTGTCGAGCCCTGCGGCGGTTTCGGATCCCGCGACGGCACGCAGCCCGGCGCGGTAATCGGGATGGCGCGGCTGCCACCCGAGCACGCGCTTCGCCTTGCCGTTCGCTACCCGGCGGTTCTCCGCATAGAAGGCCCGCGCCTGCGGGGAGAGGCCGGCTTCATCCAACGTCTGCACAGGCGGCGGGGCCACTCCTAGCAAGCGGCAGGCCTCCTCGGTCACGGCGTTCTGGCTGGTCGGGCAATCGTCGGCCAGATTGTAGGCCCCGGAGGGACCGTCCAGCCCCGCGATCACACCGGCGGCAATGTCATCCACGTGAACCCGGCTGAACACTTGCCCCGGCAGGTCGATGCGGTGCGCCCGGCCATCGCGCACCCGGTCCAGCGCACTGCGGCCCGGTCCGTAGATTCCGGGCAGGCGGAACACCCGCGCCCCGCGCATGAGCCAGGCAGCATCGCATTGTGCGCGGGCGGTGCGGCGCCCTTTGCCGACCGGTGCGGTTTCATCAACCCATGCGCCGCCCGCATCACCGTAGACGCCGGTGGAGGAGAGATAGCCAAGCCATGGGTGGTCCAGCGCATCGCCGAAGCGGTCAAGCACCGGGTCGATCCCCCCGGCGGGCGGAACGGACGACAGCACATGCGTCGCGGACCGGAGCGCGGCCCGCACGCCGTTGTCGTCATCGAACGCCAGATCGCCTTCGCGCCCCGTGCTCGACACGCTCCATCCTCGCGCGTTCAGCGCATCCCTTATGCATTTTGCCGAATAGCCGAGGCCGAATATGAACATATGCGCCATGCGAGCGTTTTAGACCCGCACCCACGCATTACCAAGAATTCCAGGAGTTCAGCTTGGACATTGTCCGCAATCCCGCCACCCCCGACGGCAATATCCAGATGGCCGACGCCGCGCCCGAACCGTCCGACCCGCCGGTGATCCGGCGCGAGGATTACCGGCCGTTCCCGTGGCTCGTGCCCGAAACCGCGCTCGATTTCTCCCTCGGGATCGAGCGGACGCAGGTGCGCGCACGGCTGTCGGTCGAACGCAATCCGCAGGCCGAGCCGAGCCAGACCCTGCGCCTGAACGGCGACGGGCTGACCGCGCTGGAGGTCACCGTCGACGGCGAGCCGGTGAACAGCTGGGCAATGGAAGGCGATGACTTGCTCATCACCCTGCCGGGAGAGCGGCACACGGTGGAGATCGCAACCGAGATCGATCCGTCCGCGAACACGCAGCTGATGGGGCTCTATGCCTCCGGCGGAATGCTCTGCACCCAGTGCGAGGCGGAAGGCTTCCGGCGGATTACCTTCTTCCCTGATCGGCCGGACGTTCTGTCCACCTACACCGTCCGGATGGAAGGGGCGAAGGACCAGTTCCCGGTGCTGCTGTCCAACGGCAACAAGGTCGATGAAGGCGTGAGGGGCGAGACCCGCTGGGCCGAATGGCACGATCCCTGGCCCAAGCCGTCCTATCTCTTCGCGCTGGTTGCGGGCGATCTGGTCGCCAACCGCGACACGTTCACCACCATGGGCGGGCGAAAGGTCGATCTCGCGATCTGGGTGCGCGCCAACCGGGACGAAGCGGCGGGCGACCGGGAAGGTGACCTGCCGCGCACCGACCACGCGATGCGCTCCCTCAAGAAATCGATGAAGTGGGACGAGGACGCCTTCGGCCGCGAATACGATCTCGACACGTTCAACATTGTCGCGGTCAGCGATTTCAACATGGGGGCGATGGAGAACAAGGGCCTCAACATCTTCAACACGAAATACGTGCTGGCCGACCCGGAAACCGCGACCGACGGCGACTACGACGCAGTCGAAGGCGTGATCGCGCACGAATACTTCCACAACTGGTCAGGCAACCGCGTGACGTGCCGGGACTGGTTCCAGCTTAGCCTGAAGGAAGGTTTCACCGTCCTGCGCGACCAGTTGTTCAGCCAGGACATGGGCTCTGCCCCGGTCAAGCGGATCGAGGACGTGCGCGTGCTGCGATCGGCCCAATTCCCCGAGGATTCGGGCCCGCTGGCCCATCCGATCCGCCCGGACGAATTCCGCGAAATCTCGAACTTCTATACCGCCACGGTCTACAACAAGGGGGCCGAGGTCATCCGGATGATGCACACGCTCGCCGGGCCGGATCGGTTCCGCAAGGGCTGCGATCTCTACTTCGACCGGCATGACGGCGAGGCGGCGACGTGCGACGATTTCATCCGGGCGATGGAGGACGGGGCCGGGCTGGACCTTACCCGCTTCCGCTTGTGGTATTCCCAGGCTGGCACTCCGAAAGTCGGCGTGCGGCTGGAGCATGACGGCGAGATCGCGACCCTGCACTTCACCCAGCAGGTTCCGCCCACTCCAGGGCAGGACCGCAAGCAGCCAATGCCCATTCCGCTGCGGATCGCGCTGTTCGACCGCGCTACGGGGCAGCATCGCGGCGAACAGCTGGTGGTGCTGGAAGCCGCGCAGGAGAAAGTGAGCTTCCCCGGCTTTGCGGAGCGGCCGATCCTGTCGATCAACCGCGGATTTTCCGCCCCGGTTTCCATCCAGCGCGACGTGGCGATGGAAGACCTCGTGTTTCTGGCCGCCCATGACGACGACTCCTTCGCCCGGTATGAGGCGATGCAGGATCTCGTCGTCGGCCACCTGCGCGCGAGCATCGCCGGCAAGCTGTCCGAAGCCGAGCGCGACGCCGGCCGCCGGTCGATCGGCCAGGCTTTTGCGGCCGTGCTGGACGATTCCGCGCTCGACAATCAGATGCGCGGCGAATTGATGATCCTGCCGGGCTCCAGCTACCTTGCGGAGCAGATGCCGATCGCTGACCCGGCGGCCATTCATCGGGAGCGGGAGGCGCTGAAAGGCTGGCTGGGCCGCACGCACGAGGACGCGCTCGTGGCGCTGCACGAACGGGCAAGCGCCGTGCCTTACGGGCTCGATGCCGCCGCCCGGGGGGCGCGCAAGCTCAAGACCCAGGTCCTGATCCTGCTGGCCGCCGCCGATCCCGAAAAGGCTGCGGATCTGGCGGCAAGGCAGTACCGCGCTGCCGACAACATGACCGATCGCCAGGGCGCGCTGATGGTGCTCGCCGGGCTGGACACCCCCTTGCGCGAAGAGCTGCTGGCGGACTTCTACCAGCGATACCGTGGCAACGCGCTGGTGATCGACAAGTGGTTCGCGCTGCAGGCGCAATCGCTCCACCCACAGGCGCTGCGGCACGTGCGGGAACTGGCGGCCCATCCGGATTTCACCTTGCGCAACCCGAACCGGGTGCGTTCGCTCTACATGGCGTTCGCCGCAAACCCGCAGGCGTTCCACGCCGAGGACGGGGAAGGATACCGGACGATCGCCGACCTGATCCTCGCGCTGGATCCGATCAATCCCCAGACCACGGCGCGCTTCGTCGCCCCGCTCGGCCGCTGGCGGCGGATCGAGCCGGTGCGGGCCGCGCTGATGCGTGCACAACTGGAACGGATCGCCGCCGCGCCGAAGCTGTCGCGCGATACGCATGAACAAGTGAGCCGCAGCCTTGGCTGATTCGCGCACCGACGAAGCCGTCGAGGTCATCCGCGCCGCCCAGCTGGCGGGCGTGCCCCACGGCTTCCTTGGCCGTCGGGGCGGAGTGTCGGGCGGCGTGGTGGCCGGGCTGAACGTCGGGCTGGGAGCGGGTGACGACGATCTGGCCGTTGCCGAGAATCGCCGCCGCGCCCTCGAAGCGGTGCTGCCCGATGCCCGCCTCGTCACCGTGTACCAGGTTCATTCGCCCGATGTCGCCGTGGTGACGGAGCCATGGCCCGGGGATGAACGCCCTCGCGCCGATGCGATCGTCAGCGACCGGCCAGGCGTGCTGCTCGGCATCGTGACCGCCGATTGCGCGCCGGTGCTGCTGACGGATGCGGAAGCAGGCGTGATCGGCGCGGCGCACGCCGGGTGGCGCGGGGCGCGCGGCGGTGTGCTGGAAGCGACTGTGGCGGCGATGGAGCGCCTCGGCGCCACCCGCCAGAGGATCGGGGCGGCCATTGGCCCGGCGATTGCGCAGGCGAGCTACGAAGTTGACGATTCGTTCCGTGCCCGGTTCGGGGAGGACGATTCGCCGTTCTTCGTTCCGGGCCGGCCTGGGCACTGGCAATTCGATCTGGAAGGCTATGCCGCCCGCCGCCTGGAGCAAGCGGGGGTAGGCGGAATCGACCGCCTGGGGCTCGACACCTACGCCCAGGAGGCGCGGTTCTATTCCTATCGCCGCGCTACTCACCGGAAAGAGCCGACTTACGGGCGCCAGTTCTCGCTGATCGGCTTACCGCGCTAAACGCACATCACGGCGGTAAAATGCCTGTTGGCAGGAGGGGACTCGTGGTCTATCAGCCGCGCCAAGTCGGCACCGGGGCGGGCGGAAAATCCATGTCCGGTGCAGCTTTCGGGGGGTCTTCCTGAACGCGCGGCTAATCTGGTTTTTAGGTCGTCCGCATCCTCGCTGGGCAGACCGAGGCAAGGCAAGGCTGATGGTAACGAACACTGGCTCCGTAGATCCGGGTCCGCTGGTACCCGCAGCGGACGAAGAAGGTGTCCGCCGGCGTGACTTCATCAACATCGCGGCCGTTTCGGCTGCCGGGGTTGGTGGACTCGCCGTGCTGGTCCCGCTGATTTCCCAGATGGCTCCCTCCAAGGACGTGCTCGCCGAAGCCACGACCGAAGTGGACTTGTCGGCGATCCAGCCCGGTCAGACGATCAAGGCGGTGTTCCGCAAGCAGCCGCTGTTCGTCCGCAACCTGACGCCGGAGGAAATCGCCGCGGCGCAGGCCGTGGACGTTTCCAGCCTGCGCGATCCGGAAACGCTGGAGGAACGCACCAAGGAAGGTCACCTGAACTGGCTGGTCACCATGGGCGTGTGCACCCACCTCGGCTGTGTGCCGCTGGGTGCCGGCGAGGGCGAGACTCGCGGCGAATTCGGCGGTTTCTTCTGCCCCTGCCACGGATCGTCCTATGATACTGCGGCGCGTATCCGCAACGGCCCGGCGCCTCTGAACCTCGTCGTGCCGGATTACGAATTCACCTCTGATACCACGATCGTGGTCGGCTAAGGGAAAAGGGACCGACAATGAGCTTCCCCTGGGCCAAGCAATACCAGCCGACCAATCCGGTAATGCGGTTTCTCGATGAGAAGCTGCCGCTGCCGCGCTTCGTCTACAACGCCGTCGGCGCCGGATACCCGGTCCCGCGCAACCTCTCCTACATGTGGAACTTCGGCGTTCTCGCCGGATTCGCGCTGATGTTGCAGATCGTCACCGGCGTCGTGCTGGCGATGCATTACGCATCGAACGCAACGATCGCGTTTGCTTCCGTTGAGCAGATCATGCGCGACGTGAACTGGGGCTGGCTGCTGCGCTATGCCCACGCAAACGGCGCAAGCGCCTTCTTCGTCGTTGTCTACATCCACATCTTCCGCGGCTTCTACTACGGCTCCTACAAGGCCCCGCGCGAGATGATCTGGTTGCTGGGCGTGGTCATCTTCCTGCTGATGATGGCGACCGCGTTCATGGGCTACGTGCTTCCCTGGGGGCAGATGAGCTTCTGGGGTGCAAAGGTGATTACCGGTCTGTTCTCGGCGATCCCGCTGGTGGGTGAACCGCTGCAGGTGTGGCTGCTGGGCGGCTACGCGCCGGACAACGCTGCGCTCAACCGCTTCTTCTCGCTGCACTTCCTGCTGCCGTTCGTCATCCTCGGCGTGGTGATCCTGCACATCTGGGCGCTGCATATCCCGGGCTCCACGAACCCGACAGGCGTCGAGGTGAAGAGCGAGAGCGATACGGTTCCGTTCCACCCCTACTACACCGCGAAGGACGGGTTCGGGCTGGGCGTGTTCCTGATCCTCTACTGCATCGTCCTGTTCTTCCTGCCGAACGCGCTTGGTCACGCGGATAACTATATCCCGGCCAACCCGCTCTCGACGCCGGCGCATATCGTGCCCGAATGGTACTTCTGGCCGTTCTACGCGATCCTGCGCGCCTTCACCCAGGACTTCTTCTTCCTGCCGGCGAAGCTGCTGGGCGTGCTGGCGATGTTTGCGGCGATTTTGGTGTGGTTCTTCCTGCCTTGGCTCGATACCTCGCCGGTGCGTTCGGGGCACTATCGCCCGCTGTTCCGGAGGTTCTTCTGGATCGGGCTGATCCCGGCGATGCTGGTGCTGTTCTGGTGCGGCGGTGCTCCGGCCGAGGAACCGTACGTAATGCTCAGCCAGCTTGCGACCGCGTACTACTTCATCCACTTCCTGGTGATCCTGCCGATCGTTGCGCTCGTCGAGCGTCCGGAACCGCTCCCGTATTCGATCACGGACGCGGTGCTCCATTCCGACGACCGACTTGTGGTGGGCGAAAACGCCGCCCCGGCCATCTGAAGACAGCGCCCGAGAGAAAGCCAGACTCATGACCCGTATCATCGGAATCCTCGCCGGCCTGTTTTTCAGCGTGGCCGTACTCTGGGCCTTCGTGATCGGCGCTTATACCGCCGCGACCGAAGGACTGGGTGAAGTCACGGCCGAAGAGGTGTTCCACGAAGAACCCATCGACCTGCACCTTGCCGCAGCCAGCCCGTTCGGTACCTGGGATCTCCAGCAGCTTCAGCGCGGCTATCAGGTCTACAAGGAAGTGTGCGCCGCCTGCCATTCCCTGCGCTATGTCGCGTTCCGCGATCTTGCGCAGCTTGGTTACACCGAGGCCGAAGTGAAGGCGGAAGCCGCAAGCTGGACCGTGCCGGGCATCGATCCCAACACCGGTGAGGCAACCACGCGTCCCGGCCTGCCTACGGATTACTTCCCGGAGCCGTATCCGAACGAAATCGCCGCAGCGGCTGCGAACAACAACGCCATTCCGCCTGATCTTTCGATCATCACCAAGGCGCGCCATCATGGCACGGCGTATCTCTATTCGCTGCTGATCGGCTACCGCCCGCCGCCGCCGGAGTTGCTGGCGCAGTTCCCCGCAGCGGAAACGCCGCCCGGACTCTATTACAACCCGTTCTTCCCGAACCTCAACCTCGCCATGCCGCCGCCACTGACCACGACTGGACAGGTTACCTACGCTGACGGGACAACGGCCACGATCCCGCAGATGTCGGAAGACGTGGCGGCGTTCCTGACCTGGTCGGCCGAACCGACCCTGGTGAAGCGCCATCAGACCGGCTGGCCTGTCATCGGCTTCCTGATCTTCGCCACCGTGCTCGCTTTCCTGGCCAAGAAGCATGTGTGGTCACGGGTAGTGCCGCCAGCGCGGCGCCGCGAAGAAGAAGTCCTCTAAGACAGTCAGGCGCCCCCCGATGATCATCGGGGGGCGTTCAGTCCTGGAGGCGGGATGACCATCGAGGAACTCAGGCAGCTGATCCGGACCATTCCGGATTTTCCCGCCAAAGGCATCCAGTTCCGCGACATCACCACCTTGCTGGCGCATGGTGCCGGCTTTGCCGCGACCATTGATCGCGTGGCCGAAGAGGCTCGTGCGGCTTCGCCGCAGGCGATTGCCGGGATCGATGCACGCGGATTCATCTTTGGAGCTGCGATCGCAGCCCGGCTCGGCGTGGGGTTCATCCCCGTTCGAAAGGCCGGCAAGTTGCCGATGCGAACGATCGGCATCGATTACGCCTTGGAGTACGGCACAGCGCGGCTTGAACTCGACCCCGGTGCGATCGGCCCTGGCGAAAGAATAGTGCTGGTGGACGATCTGATCGCGACCGGCGGGACCGCGCTGGCGGCGGCGCACCTTCTCCGACAGGCCGGTGCAATCGTTCCGATCGCGCTTTTCGCAATCGAACTACCGGAGCTGGGCGGGCCGGCGGCGCTTCGCTGCGAAGGTATTGAATCCACGGCGCTGTTCACGTTCGAGGGTTAGCCTGCCAGCGGCGGCACCGGAGGCGCGGCGCGAAGGCGTGCCGGCTAATCAGGCGCAGGGCAGCCTCTCTTCGGGGCGGCAGGCGCATGCTTCACCGCAGTGGGCGATTGGTGCGCGTCACCCTTATAAACCGGCTGCTTCAGGGGTGCCGGAAGTCAGATCTCCCGGTCACCTATTCGCCGGCAGCGCATCCTGAGCAGGTGAAATCGCCGACTGCCAGTGCGCCGGTGAACGCGCTTCGGAGTGCCCAATTCCACCATCCGATCGACGCCCGCGCTAGCTCTCGGCGCCGCGGGCATTCTCGGGCGAGGTTCCGGTCAGCTGGCGGTGAACACCCGCAAGTACCGCGACGAAGATCACTGTCACCGCAGCATCGAGCAAAGACGAAACGACGGCTTCGATCACTTGGCCCAGACTTTCTCCCAGCACGAGGACGAGCGCACCAAGCACCATTCCAAGCACCAGCATCACCACCATATAGGCGATCCCGATCAGGAGGTAGAACACGAGCAGGCGAAGCCCCGCGCCCTTGGTGAGGTTCCAAGAGCGCTGCAGCGCCGCGACCGGGTTCAACAGCTTGTCCACCGCGATTACGGGCGGGATGAGGGAGAGCTTGACGAAGCAGTAGATTGCCAGCGCAATGAACGCGAGCGTGCCCAGCGCCGCCAGCACGCCGCTGCCGGAAGCTGCGGGAATCCCGACCAGCACCATCAGGACGGCAAATACTCCGAACGCAATCAGGAGCGTGGCGAGCAGATAGGGCAGGACCCCGGTCAGCCCGGTGCGGATGGCTTCTCCCACCGTGGGCTGCGATTTGTCGCGCAGCAAGGCGAGCAGGGTCAGCATTCCGATTGTCTGTGCGATGGCCACCAGCAGGATCAACCACCAGTAGTCGCCGTAGACCTGCAGGACCGCTTGTCCCACGTCGGGCTGGTTCACCAGAGCGTCCTGCATTCCCGGGACCAGCAGCGAAGTGGCAAGAGCGGGAAAAAAGAAGAAAATCCCCGCGACGATCAGCAGGACTTCCCGATTGGTCTTGATCATCGCCACGGCATCGCGCCAAGCGTGGCTCATGTCGAATTTCACCCCAGGTCCCCTCTTCAGCAATGGTGCTTGATAAGCCTCTCATCACCCTTCACGCAAATCGCGTGATGGAGAATTCGACCGAAGTGCCCGAAGACCCGATTGAGTGGCGACGCGAACCCTCGCTGGTGGCCTATACCGAAGCCGCCCGCGAGATGGAGCAGCGCAATGCAGCGATTGCTGCCGGGACCGCGCGCGAGCTTGTCTGGCTGCTGGAGCATCCACCCGTCTACACGGCCGGCACCAGCGCGCCGGCGGGCGAACTGTTGGATCCCCGCTTCGACGTGGTCCAGACCGGGCGCGGCGGGCGCTACACCTATCACGGGCCGGGCCAGCGGATCGGCTACGTCCTGCTGGACCTCGCCACGCGCGGGCGCGACGTGCGGGCATTCGTCCACGCGCTGGAAGGCTGGGTCATTGCGACACTGGCGGATTTCGGGGTGGAAAGCTGGGCGGTGCCCGACCGCATCGGGATCTGGACGCGGGACATCGACGGCAGCGAAGCCAAGATCGGCGCGATCGGCGTGCGCGTCCGCAAATGGGTGACGATGCACGGCTTTGCCGTCAACCTCGACCCGGATCTCAGCCATTTCAGCGGGATCGTACCGTGCGGAATCAGCGATTTCGGCGTGACCAGCCTAGCCCGACTTGGCATCGCGCTTGCGCCGGGGGAGTGGGATGAGGCATTGCAGCGCCGCGCGGCATCCTTCTTCGCCGCCCTGCAGTCCCGGAGCCCTGAATGAAATCCCGCTTGCCCGTCCTGCTCCTGCTCCTGCTCGCCGCCGGTTGCGACGATACGTCCGACCAGCCGAAGAATAGCGTCGCGTCGGGCGAAGTGCTGGAAGGCACGATCAGCGACGAGATGCTGCCGTACAGCGAGTTGCGATCGCACCCGCCGATCGCCGAACCGGGAGCCGCGGAAGGCGATCCAGCGGGGCCGGCGGCAGCCGAGGAAGACGAGTAGCCGATGCGGCCCGTCAACACGGCAGCCCTTTTGCTGGCTGCGCTGGCCCTGACCGCGTGCGCCGGAGTGCCCCGTACGGGTTTGGCCGAGTCGCCGATGCTTGATGCCGGACACGCGAGCGTAGCCGATGCCGCGCTTGACCGGCTGGCGCAGGATTTCATCACCCAGGCCGCCGCGCTCAATCCCGTAGCCGGAACCCAGATGGGCGATCACCGGTACGACGACCAGCTGCCTGACATCACCGCAACCGGCCGTGCGCGGGAGCGGCAACTGGTCCAGACCCTGCTTGCCCGGCTGGAGCGGATCGACCGCTCCCGTCTGTCGCGCGACAACCAGGTCAATGCGGCGCTGCTGGAAAACGAACTGCGCTATCAGGTGTGGCAGCTCGACACGCTGCAGGAATGGGCGTGGAATCCGCAGCGTTACAACGATCTGGCTTCCGGATCGCTCTACACGCTGGTCGCGCGCGATTTCGCGCCCTGGCCGCAGCGATTCGCCAGCATCGTAGAACGGATGGAACTGTTGCCCGCGTTCCTTGCCGAGACGCGGCGGCAACTTGTCCCCGCGCGCGTGCCGAAAGTCTACGCCGAAACGGTCGCCCGGCAGAACGCGGGGCTGCTGGAAATCATCGACTCTGCGATCGTGCCGGAGGTGGAGCGCCGCGGTGTGCCGCGCGCTCGCTTCGATGCTGCGCGGAGCGCGCTGAAGACGGCGGTGGCAGAGCACCAGACCTGGCTCGACACCGTGTTGGTCCCCAACGCCAAGGGCGATTTCCGGCTGGGCGCGCCGCTTTACGACCAGAAGATGGCTTTCGCGCTGTCGAGCCCGTTGGATCGGCCGGAGCTGAAGGCGCGGGCGCTGAAGGCGTTCGCGGATACGCGGGCGGAAATGGAGCGGATCGCCCGCAGCTTCCCCGATTGCGCCACGGGAAGCCAGCAGCAGGCGATCGAATGCGCGCTGGCCAAAAGCTATGCCAACCGCGCCACGCGGGAAACGCTGGAACAAGCCGCGCGCGACACGCTGGCGCAGGCGACCGCCTTCACCGCCCGGCAGGGCTTCGTCACGATGCCTTCTGGCCCGGTGCAAGTGATTACCATGCCCAAGTTCCAGCAAGGCAATTCGGTGGCTTACGACGATCCGCCCGGGCCGCTGGAACAGGACCAGCCGAATTTTTACGCCGTGTCTCCCATTCCCGACGACTGGACGGATGAGCAGGCGACCAGCTTCCTGACCGAATACAACACCTACATGCTGCACGACCTTTCGATCCACGAAGGTGTGCCGGGGCACTACCTGCAGCTCGACCATGCGAACAAGAACGACGACCTCCTGCGGGCCGTGCTGATGAGCGGTCCGTTCGTGGAAGGCTGGGCAGTCTATGCCGAAGAAGTCATGGCCGATGCGGGTTACCTCGATAACGATCCGCTGTTCCGGCTGACGGTGCTGAAGATGCGCCTCCGCTCGATCATCAACACCGTGCTCGACATTGGCATCCACACCGAAGGGATGACGCGCGAGCAGGCAATGCAGCTGATGATGGAAGGCGGCTTTCAGCAGGAGCGGGAGGCCGCGGGCAAGTGGCTGCGCGCAAATCTCTCCTCAGCCCAGCTGCTCAGCTACTTCACCGGCTACTCCGAGCACATGGCGCTGCGCGAGGAAGCGAAGCGCCGGTGGGGCGAGGACTACAGCTTGCGCCGGTACAACGATGCGGTGCTGTCCCACGGATCGATCCCGGTGAAGCATGTCCGGGCCCTGATGTTCGGTTTGCCGATCGACTGACGAACGTCGGCTCTTACGGAGCCGACGTGTCTCCTTCCACCAGCACCCGCGTCAGGTACGCGTGGAGCAGGGCGGCGCGCACGGCGTCCTCCGCATGATCCGCGCCGACCGAGTGGCCTCCTTCGCGGTGTTCGTGGAAATAGACCGGGTTGCCGAGATCGATCAGGCGTGCCGCCATCTTACGGGCGTGGCCGGGGTGCACCCGGTCGTCCTCGGTCGAGGAATAGAAGAACACCGGCGGGTACTCCACGCCTTCCCGGACCTTCTGGTAGGGTGAGTACCCGGAGATGAACTCCCAGTCCGCCGGCACGTCCGGATCCCCGTATTCCGCCATCCACGATGCCCCGGCGAGCAAGTGCGAGTAACGCTTCATGTCGAGCAGGGGGGAGCCGATGATCGCCGCGCCGAACAAGTCCGGCCGCTGCGTCACCGCGACCCCGGCCAGCAGACCGCCGTTGGAGCGGCCTGAAACCGCGATCTTGCCTTCCGCTGTGATCCCGCGGTTCACCAGATCCTGCGCCACCGCGTAGAGATCGTCATAGGCGTTCTGCCGCTTTTCCCGCAGGGCGGCGTCGTGCCAGCGCGGGCCGTATTCCCCGCCGCCGCGAATGTTGGCCAGGACATAGGCATTGCCGTCCTCCACCCACCACTTCGCCAGCGGACCGGCGCGATAGGGTTCGGTGGTAAGATAAGTCGGCGTCTGCGCGCTGCGGAACCCGCCATAGGCATGGATCAGCGCCGGAACCGGGCCCTGCACTCCGTTTCGGGTTGCCAGGAAGTAGGGCACCTTCGTCCCGTCTTTCGAAGTGGCGAAGTGCTGCTCAACCGTGAACTGCGAAGCGTCGAACTTCGCGGGCAGGGACTGGAGGAGCCTGGCCGATCCGTCCGCGTTCACCGCATAAAGGGAAGGCGGGACAAGGAAGGACTGCACGGTGGCAAAGGCGAGGTTCTGCCCGTCCGCGCCCGACACCAGCGAAACGGTCGCCTGGTCCGGCAGATCGGCCACGGTCCGCGTCCAGCCGCCATCGGCGGCGCGGCGCAGCACCAGCAGACGGCCGGACACGTCGTCCAGCAGCTTGACCCACAGCGCGTCGTCGGTCGCGCTTACTTGCTCGATCGCTTCCTGGCTGGTCGGCGAATAGACCACTTCCGGCGCAGGGCTCCGGCCCGCGAGTACGTCCGCGACGGGCCAGGCCACCAGCGATCCGGCGGGAACCTTCCCGAGCGGCTCATGCAGGTAGACGATCATCCGCCCATCGTGGACCGCACGAAGATCGGCGGTTTCGGGCACCGGCGTGCGGATGAAGGTGCCGTCATCCTTCCCGATCCACAGCTGAGACGTGTAGAAGCTCAGCCCCCGCTGCAGGAAGACGTGCCGCGCGTCGTCGGTCGCAATGACCGTGGGGGAGACGGAGATATCGGCCGGCTCACCTTCCAGCACTACGCTGGCGGCGGACAGCGGCGTGCCGCGTTTCCAGCGCTTGACGATCCGCGGATAGCCCGACGTCGTCATCGACCCTTCGCCGAAATCGGTGCCGACCAGCAGGGTGTCGGCATCTTCCCACGCGACATCGCTCTTGGCCTCGGGCAGCGTGAAGCCGTCCGCGACGAATTGCCCGGTTCGCCGGTCCCATTCCCGCACCACGTCGGCATCCGTCCCGCCGGGGCTAAGCGAGACGAGGCAGCGGACGTAGTCGGGCGCCAGACAATCGGCGCCGTGCCAAACCCACGACTTGCCCTCCTGCGCGCCAAGGGCATCGACATCGATCAGGGTGCGCCATTCGGGATTGCCGGACAAATACGACGCCAGGCTCGCCTCGCGCCAGAGGCCGCGCGGGTGCTGCGCATCGCGCCACAAGTTGGTGACGACATCGCCCATCACCTCGTCCGGAGTGGCGATCTGGCTTTCATCATCGAGGATTGCCCGGGCCTCAGCGCGGTGCGCCTCATAGCCGGGCGTCGCAGCCAGCGCGTCCGTCGTGGCCGCGTTCCACCGGCTGACCGCCTCCAGCGCGCGCTCCCGGTGGATGTCTTCCAGCCAAAGATAAGGATCGGCCGGCGCAGTAGCAGCGAGCAGCAGCGGGGCGGCTGCGAGCGAAAGAATGGTGCGCAGGGAAAAACGGGACATCGGGCAGCCTTCAGCGACGGAACAAACCGGTTTCAGATGCTACCGTGTCCCGCCGCCCGAGGCCAGCCCGAACGCCGCCGTTGAAAGGTGCGCTTCAGACCCGGCCGAGGTCGCCCTGCCCGATTGTCCCGCTGGCCAGTTCCAGCATCCGGTCGAGGCTGCGCTTGGCCGCAAGGCGCAAAGGCTCCTCGATCTCAATCCGCGGCTCAAGGTCCCGCAAGCAGGTGTAGAGCTTTTCCATCGTGTTCAGCGCCATGTACGGGCAGATGTTGCAGTTGCAGTTCCCGTCCGCTCCCGGCGCGCCGATAAAGCGTTTTTGCGGCAGCGCCTTTTCCATCTGGTGGATGATGTGCGGCTCGGTCGCGACGATCAGCGTGTCGCCTTCGAAGGTCTTGGCGTACTGCAGGATCGCGCTGGTCGATCCGACGAGATCGGCGTGGTCGACGATGTGCGGCGGGCATTCCGGATGCGCGGCGATCGGCGCATCGGGGTACTGCTGCTTCAGCTTCAGCAGTTCGCGCTCCGAAAACGCCTCGTGCACGATGCACACGCCGGGCCACAGCAGCATGTCGCGGTTGAACTTCCGGTTGAGATAGCCGCCAAGGTGCCGGTCCGGGCCGAAGATGATCTTCTGGTCCTTCGGGATCTGCTGCAGGATCGTTTCGGCGGAAGAACTGGTGACGATCACGTCGGACAGCGCCTTCACTTCTGTCGAGCAGTTGATGTAGGTCAGCGCAATATGATCGGGGTGTGCTTCGCGGAAGGCCTTGAACTGGTCCGGCGGGCAGGAATCCTCCAGGCTACACCCGGCATCGAGATCGGGCAGGACCACGATCTTGTCGGGGGAGAGGATCTTGGCGGTTTCGGCCATGAACTTGACCCCGCAGAACGCGATCACGTCCGCGTCGGTTTCCGCAGCCTTGCGCGACAGCTCCAGGCTGTCCCCGACGAAGTCGGCAATGTCCTGAAGTTCGGGCCTCTGGTAATAGTGAGCCAGGATCACCGCATTACGCTCCTTGCGCAGGCGGTCGATCTCGGCACGCAGATCGGTGCCGGTGAGCGGGGCGAACTGGGTGGTCATGCGCGTTCCTATTCGTGCGGGCCTATTCGTGCGGGCTTACCGGACACGCCCGTTCGCGGGCGCACCGGTCCGTTCGGCCCCATATGGGGACAGTGCCCGTGCAACAACAGGGCGCTTGCCCCTATTGCTGCTTCTCGCCCTCAAAGCGCACGTTGACTTCCACTTCGCCGAAACCGGCAACCTGCAGCGGAATGGCAAGGTTCTGCCGGATCGCGTCCTTCGCGGCGGATCGGGCAAGACCGACCAGAACGGGGTTGGCCGCCTGCTGCACCGCCAGTTGCTCCGCCAGCTTGGTGTTGTCGCGCGTCAGCTTGTCCTGCGCTTCGCGGGTGATCCACGTTCCTTCGCGCAAGTACTGGGCGCGCGCCTCATCGAGATTGGGCTTGCTGATCCTCAAGGGAGGCAGCAGCACCCCCAGCGTGTTCGTTTCGGGGCTCCACGACAGCCGGTTGCGGTCCATCTGCGAAAGGTCGAGCGAATAGTCCACCCGCGCCGGGATTACCGCCACCTGCCGGGAATTGACGAGGCCGAGATAACGAGTGTCGCTGGACGAGACGACGGGTGCCAGCTGGGCGGAAAACACCGTCAGCCGGTTCTGCTTTTCGAACGTCACCAGGCTGGTAGCCAGCGGATCGCCGTTGTCCTCCGGCCCGAAGGCCTGCCAAGCGAGCCACGTGGCCAGCGCCAGCATCAGGATGAACAGCAGCCACGGCAAGGCCTGCACGCGGGCAAGCGGTTGGTCGCGGTGCGGGGGCTCGGCAACCCCGGGGGCGCGGGTTCCCTCTCGAGTCGGCTTCAGGTCCATGGCCGGCAAACGGCCGAGGCCGTCTCCCCGTTCCGGTGGCACGCCGTTCCGCGTTTACGCGATGATGTCGGGGGTGAGGTTGTCCTCGATCAGGTAGATCTGGTCCCTCAGGCGCAGCTTGCGCTTTTTCAGCCGCGCAATCTGCAGCTGGTCCTGCCCGTCGGCCGCGGTGAGCGCGTCGATTGCGGCGTCGAGATCGCGATGCTCGATCCTGAGGGCGGCGAGCCGCTTGCGCATCTCCTCCTCGTTCATCGAATTTCCGCTCCCGTATCCCTGACGCACGCCGTCCCCGGCTGCGTGCGTCCTGCCGCACCCCGGTTGCCCTCTAGGTCGATTGTGATCTGATAACAATCGGGCGCTGCGCTTCATCCCGAGTCGTCGGACGAGCGGCGCAGGCCAAAGGGGGCATCAATCCCTTACATAGGAGGAAAGCGAATGGAATCTCCACACGTCGCAGCTCTTCAGGCCAAGCATCAAGGGCTGGAACGCCGGATCCGGGAAGAGATGAACCGACCGGCACCCGATGTGGACACCCTTCAATCGCTTAAAAAGCAGAAGCTCAGGATCAAGGAAGCGATCACGCACACCTGAGTTGCTGAGGTCGCATTCGGATGGGCGGCGCCGACGCAGTGCGCCGCCCGTTCTCCTGCCCCCTTTTCGCGCTGTTTCGATTGATCGTACACGGGTGACGAGCGCAGGCTTTCAATTCCCATGATCGTATTCATGCGATAGGCACGGAGCCTATGACCGCTGTTGCCTCTGCCCGCTCCATCCTGACCCAGCTTCACGAATTGATGGCTTCGCGCATGCACGCGCAGGGCAAGCTCAACCAGGTGGTCGACATCATCGGCGAAGCGCTGTCGAGCGAGGTCTGCTCGATTTATCTGCTGCGTGAGGGAATGCTTGAGCTGTACGCCACGCGCGGCCTCAACCAGGATGCGGTCCACGTCACCCGGATGGCAATCAGCGAAGGGCTGACCGGCACGATCGCGCAGAACGTCGAAACGCTGAACCTTGCCGAGGCCGCTGCGCATCCAGAGTTCCAGTACCGCCCCGAAACAGGCGAGGAGAAGTTCCACTCCTTCGCCGGCGTGCCGATCGTCCGGCGCGAACGGGCAGTCGGCGTGCTTACCGTCCAGCATGTCGACCCGCGGCGGTATGACGAAGTGGAGATCGAGGCGCTGCAGACGGTCGCCATGGTCCTGGCCGAACTGATCCACAACGCCGGGCTGGTCGATGACGAGGGAGCCTCCGGCTTGTCGCCCGCTCACTCGGGGCAGGAGATTCTCCACGGGCTCACCCTTGTGAGTGGACTCGCATCCGGCAACGCGGTGTTCCACCAGCCGCGCGTCACGATCGAACACACTGTGGCGGAAGATACCGAGACGGAGCGGCAGCGCGTCTACCTTGCGTTCGACAAGATGCGTGAGCAGATCGACACGATGACCAACCAGGCCGAATTCGGCGTGGGCGGGGAGCACGAGGAAGTGCTCGAGACCTACAAGATGTTCGCCTACGACGAAGGCTGGTCCCGCCGGATCAACGAAGCGATCGATTCCGGGCTGACAGCTGAAGCGGCCATCGAGCGAGTCCAGCAGCGCACCCGGATGCGAATGCGCCAGATCGACGATCCGCTGCTGGCGGATCGGATGCATGACCTGGAAGACTTGTCGAACCGCCTGCTGCGGATCGTCTCCGGGCAGCTCGGCACCGCGGCCAGCACCGGCCTGCGCGGCGACACGATCCTGATCGCCAGGAACCTCGGCCCGGCCGAATTGCTGGAATACGACAAGCGGCGCCTGAAAGGCGTCGTGCTGGAGGAAGGGTCGCTCACTGCCCACGTGGTGATCGTCGCCCGGGCGATGGGCGTCCCGGTCGTGGGCCGGGTGCGCAACCTTCGGGGGCTGATCCGGGAAGGGGACCCGATGCTGCTCGACGGCAGCGCCGGGCAAGTCACCCTGCGTCCGCTGCCGGGCATGATCGATACGTTCGAGACGCGATTCGCCCGCAGCAAGCAACGCCAGGCGGCTTACGCCAAACTGCGCGACGTGGAGCCGTTCACCCGCGACGGGCAGCGGGTGCAGGTGATGATGAACGCAGGGCTCAGGGACGATATCCCGATGCTGAGCCTGACGGGCGCGGACGGCATCGGCTTGTTCCGCACCGAGTTCCAGTTCCTGGTCTCGGCGGCACTGCCGCAGCGCGAACGGCAGATGCGGCTTTACCGCGACGTGCTCGAGGCGGCCGGAAAGAAGCCGGTGATCTTCCGCACGGTGGACATCGGGGGCGACAAGTCGCTGCCGTACTTGCGCAGCGAAAGCTCGCGCGAGGACGAGAACCCCGCGATGGGCTGGCGCGCGCTGCGGCTCGCGCTGGAACGCGAAGGCCTGCTGAAGTCGCAGGCCCGCGCCCTGATCGAAGCTGCCGCGGGAAAGACGCTGAACGTCATGTTCCCGATGGTGTCCGAACCCTGGGAATTCGATGCCGCGCACGCGGTGTTCCAGGCGCAGCTTGCCTTCCTGAAGCGGCAGAAGCGCAGGCTGCCACAGGAAATCCGCTATGGCGTGATGCTGGAAGTGCCCTCGCTGGCAGAAATGCTCGATGTCCTGATGCCGAAGCTGTCGTTCATCTCGATCGGCACGAACGATCTTACCCAGTTCCTGTTCGCGGCCGACCGGGCCAATCCCAAGCTGGCGGAACGGTACGACTGGCTCAGCCCCTCGATCCTGCGCTTCATCCGCCGGGTGGTCGGCAGCACGACAGGTTACCCGGTGGACCTCGGCGTTTGCGGGGAAATGGGTGGACGCCGGCTGGAGGCGCTGGCCCTGATCGGGATCGGCTTGCGGCGGTTCTCGATCACCCCCGCGGCGGTCGGACCGATCAAGGAACTGGTCCGCAAGGTAGACACTGCGGAAATCGGCGCGGCCATGTCGGCCTGGCTCGCTGCCCCGCCGCCGGACCTGCGCGCCGCCCTGCAGCAGTGGGCCGAAGATCGCGATATCGAGGTGGAATAACACCTGCCCGCCAAGAGGTGCTTGACTTGTATGGCCCGCACCCCTTCTGTCGCACGGGGTCAAGCGCATCACATTACAGGACGAGATGGCAGAGGAAATCGCCGAGCATCGCGAGAACGCAACCGTTCACTCCGTCGGCGCGCAATTGCGCGCCGCGCGCGAGGAAAGGGAGCTGAGCCTCCCGGACGTTGCCGCCGAAACCCGCATTCCGCTGCGGCATCTGGAATCGATCGAGGCGGGGGACTTCGGCAGCTTGCCGGGGCGGACCTACGCGGTCGGTTTTTCCAAGACCTACGCGCAGGTGGTCGGGCTCGATCCGGAAGCGATTGCCGGGATGGTCCGGGCTGAGCTGAACTCGCAGCAGCCGACCCGGGTCTATCGCCCGTCGTATGAGCCGGGCGATCCTGCCCGCGTTCCTTCCGCCCGGATCGGCTGGATCGTCGCAATCCTGTTCCTGCTGCTGCTGGTGGCCGGGTTCTTCTTCTTCCGCCCGATGTTCGCCCCGGCCGCGCAGTTGCCGCCGATCGAGGAGGAAGTGCAGGAGCCGACTCCCGGTGCGCAGCCGCTTCCCGGTACCGTCGCAGCGGATCCGGCGCAGCCTGCAACCAGCGGACCGGTGGTGTTCACCGCGCTGGAAGACGGCGTCTGGGTCCGGTTCTATACCGCCGGTGGACAGCAGCTGCTGGAAAAGGAAATGGCGGAAGGGGAAACCTTTACCGTCCCGCAGGACGCGGACCAGCCGCGGGTGTGGACCGGCCGTCCCGACGCGCTGCGGATTACCGTCGGTGGGCGTGAACTGCCCAAGCTTTCCGAGGAGCAGAGGGTGATGCGCGACGTGCCGATCACGGCCGAGGCGCTGCTGGCCCGCGGCGGAGCAGCGCCATCGCCTCAGGCGTCGCCGGCAACCCAAACGTCGGCAGCGCCGCAAACGTCGCCGGCAACCTGATATTCGACAGACAGTCTGGGCCAACAGCCCCCGCCGTTCAGGCGCTGTTCCGGCCTGCCGGAGCATCCACGGCGTGATTCGGAAGGGAGAAATGGAAGCAATGGCAACCGGTTGGGCACGATCGCGGGCAATCCTCGCCAGCCTGGCGCTGGCGGGCACGGCGCTGACGGCATTGCCGGGAACGGCCGCGGCCCAGGAAGACGCGCGGCTGCGCAAGCTTGAGGCGGAAGTCCGCGCGCTGCAGCGCCAGGTCTTCCCCGGCGCCGACGGCAAGTACTTCACGCCGGAGATTACCCCGGCCACGCCAGCCCCGTCCCAGCCTGCGGGCACGCCGTCGACCAGCGCCGTGACCGATATTCTTTCCCGGCTGGACGCGGTTGAATCCCAGCTTTCCCGCCTGACTGCCGCAACCGAGATCAACGCGAACGCGATGGTCCGGCTGGAAGAGCGGATCGACGCGCTGGAAGCCCGGCCGGTGGCTCCCGCTTCCCCGGTGGAGCAGCCGAGCGGCGTGATCCCGGTTCCGGGCACCTCGGCCGCGCGCGGCGCCGCCACACCTCCTGCCGCCGCGCAGGCGCCCGCAAGACCGGCCGCGCCGAGCGCGGAGCGGCTGGCCCGGGTGCAGGCGATCGCCAAGCCGGACACGGGCGACGCCGGTGACGACGAATACACCTATGGCTTCCGCTTGTGGGAAGCCGGGCTGTTTCCGGAGGCGCAGCAGCAATTGAAGCTGTTCCTCGATCGTTATCCCAGCCACGCGCGCGCGACATTTGGCCGCAACCTGCTGGGCCGCGCCTATCTGGACGATGGCAAGCCGAAGGAAGCGGCGGTGTACTTCCTCCAGAACTATCAGGCCGACAAGCAGGCAGCGCGCGGACCGGACAGCCTGCTGTTTCTGGCCGAAACGATGATTGCGATGAACGACACCAGCCGCGCCTGCATCGCGCTGGCCGAATTCGGGGACACGTATCCGGGCCTCGCCACCGGACGCCTGCGGGACCAGTATGAGGCAAACCGCACGAAGGTCACCTGCACCCGCTGATCCGGCTGCCCGCTTTGCAAAGCGGCTGGCGCGGCTCTGGCCCGAAGGCGGGCGGATCGGACTTGCCGTTTCGGGCGGGGCAGACAGTCTCGCCCTGCTGCTGCTCGCCCAGAAGGCCATCCCCCACCGGTTCGCCGTCGCCACTGTCGACCACGGGCTGAGAGCGGAAGCGGCGGCGGAATGTGCTGGTGTCGCGCAAGTCTGCGCGGCGCGCGGGATCGCATGCGAGGTCCTGACCGTCACCGTCGCGCCCGGCAACGTTCAGGACCGCGCCCGGCACGCGCGCTACGCGGCGCTGTCCGACTGGCTGATCCGGCACGATCTTTGCGCACTCGCCACTGCTCACCACGCCGACGACCAGGCCGAAACGCTGCTGATGCGGCTCAATCGGGCAAGCGGGACCGGCGGTCTTGCGGGAGTGCGGGAGCGTGGGAGAGTGCCGGGAAGCGAAATCCCGCTGCTGCGGCCGCTGCTGGGCTTCCGCCGAACGGAGCTTGAGGCGATCGTCAGCGCGGCCGCGCTGGACCCGGTGCGCGATCCCAGCAACGCCGATGAGCGGTTTGACCGGGTGCAGATCCGTCAGGCACTTGCCGATGCCGACTGGCTCGACCCGGCGGCTCTTGCCCGAAGTGCGGCGCATCTTGCCGAGGCCGAGGACGCGCTGGACTGGGCTGCCGCGCGCGAGTGGGCAGAGAACGTCGCCTGCACCGAGGAGACCATCCGTTACCGTCCCGCCGCGCCGAACGCGATCGCGCTGCGAATCGCGGCGCGGGCGATGGCCCGGTTCGGCGCCACTCCGCGCGGAAGCGAACTCGCCCGGCTGGTCGAGCGCCTGCACGCGGGCGAAGGCGGGAATGTTGCCGGAGTGATGGTCCGGCCCGAAGGCGATGCATGGCTGTTTTGCCGCGAACCGGCGCGCCGGACCGGCTGATCGCCTGCCGACGTCACATCAGGGTGGCGAGATGCTCCCGCGAGAAAGCCGCCGCGGCGCCGAACAAGCCGGGCTGCGGATGGGCGATCAGCTTGACCGGAATGCCGGCCATCATCTGCTCATAGCGTCCCTTGTAGCGGAACCGGCTGGCGAAACCCGACTGAGGCAGGATCGCCTTCAGCCGCAAGCCGAGACCGCCTGCGAGCACTACGGCCGACGCGCCGTGGGCCAGCGCATAGTCCCCCGAGACGCTGCCGAGAGCGAGGCAGAACCGGTCGATTGCCGCCGAACATAGCGCGTCCTCATTGGCGAGGCCGCGTTCCCAGATCGTCCGGTCGTCCAGATCCTCGATCTTGCGGTGCTCCATCGAGGCGAGGGTGGCGTGGATGTCCACAATGCCGGGGCCGGAGACGATCCGTTCGGTCGAAACGCGGCGGTGCCGGGCGCGCAGCCGGGCAAGAATCGCGTCGTCGATGTGATCGACGGGCGCGAAATCGATGTGCCCGCCCTCGGTCGCCTGAACATGGTAGCTGCCCGGGAAGCGATGAAGATGGGCAACCCCCAGCCCGGTGCCTGGGCCGATCACGCTGACCGTGCCGGACGACGGCAGCGGCTTGTCCGGTCCGGTGATCGGTACGAACTGGTCCTCGTCCGCACGCGCCACTGCGTGGGCGACCGCGCCGAAATCGTTGATCACCGTAAAACGATCGACCCCGAGCTGCTCATCGATTTGCCCGGTGCGGATCACCCAGCTGTTGTTGGTCATGCGGATCGTCTCGCCGGTGACCGGCCCGGCGATGGCAATCGCGGCGGCGCGCGGCAGGGTACGGCCGGTGCGGCTTTCGAACTCCTCCCAGGCGGTCTGCAGGCTGACGAAGTCGCTCGTCTTGAGCGTGACGGGGTCGCCAAGGGCAATCGTGCCGTCTTCCGCCACCGAAGTCAGCGCGAAGCGGGCGTGGGTGCCTCCGATATCGAGCGCGACGAGTTCGGTCATAGTCCCGCCGCCGCCAGCATGGCCGATCCCCCGCGCTCCGCCTCATCGGCGTCTGCGCGGAACATGGCGAACAATTCGCGGGCCGTGCCCATCTGCGCCTCCGGCGCGGGGGCGGGATCGCGCAGCGCAAGATCGGCGGCGGTCGAGAGCACTCCCTCGTCGGCCGAAACCCGGATCAGGTCGCCATCGCGCAGGCGCGACAACGGGCCGCCTCCGTTGGCCTCGGGCGAACAGTGGATCGCCATCGGCACTTTCCCGCTCGCGCCCGACATGCGCCCGTCGGTGACCAACGCGACTTTCTGCCCCCGGTCCTGCATCACGCCGAGCACCGGAGTGAGCGTGTGCAATTCGGGCATTCCGTTCGCGCGCGGTCCCTGGAAGCGGACAACGATGACCACGTCCCCGTCCAGTTCGCCCGCGGTGAAAGCCTGGGCGACCGCGTGCTGGGATTCGAACACCCGTGCCGGAGCCTCGATCGTCCAGCGTTCCGGTTCGACCGCGCTGGTCTTGAAGCAGGCGCGGCCGAGATTGCCTTCGACCAGCCGCATCCCGCCGTCGGGCTGGAACGGGTCGGACGCCGTGCGCAGGACCGTTTCGTCCCCGCTCGTCCCGCATGCGCGCCAGGCAAGCTCGCCTTCATCCAGCCACGGTTCCTGCGCGAAGTCATCCAGGCTGTCTCCCCCTGCCGTCACGATATCGCGGTGGATCAGCCCGGCGTCGATCAGCTGCCGGGTCACGAAGCCGATCCCTCCTGCGTCCTGGAACTGGTTAACATCCGCCGTCCCGTTCGGATAGACCCGTGCAATCAACGGAGTCACGTGGCTCAGTTCCGCCATGTCGGTCCAGTCGATGCGAACGCCCGCGGCGCGCGCGAAGGCGGGGATATGGATCGCGTGGTTGGTCGATCCGCCGGTAGCCAGCAAGCCGACCGCCGCGTTGACGATCGCCTTTTCATCGACGCAGGCGGACAGCGGGCGGTAATCGTTGCCGTCCCGGGTGATCGCGGAAAGCCGGTGGACCGCGGCCCGGGTCAGCGCCTGGCGCAGCGGAGTTCCCGGCGGGATGAAGGCAGCGCCCGGGACGTGCAGCCCCATCAATTCCATCATCATCTGGTTGGAATTTGCCGTGCCGTAGAACGTGCAGGTACCGGACGTGTGGTAGCACTGGCTTTCCATCTCCAGCAGTTCCGCCCGGGTGGCTTTCCCTTGCGCGTAAAGCTGGCGGACCTTCTGCTTTTCCTTGTTGCCGAGGCCGGTCGGCATCGGGCCGCCGGGCACGAACAGCGCGGGGAGCCAGCCAAAGCGCAAGGCGCCCATCAGCAGGCCCGGCACGATCTTGTCGCAAATCCCCAGCAGGGCCACGGCATCGTACATCGCGTGGGACAAGCCGACAGCCGCCGACAGCGCGATCACGTCCCGGCTGAACAGCGACAATTCCATCCCCGCCTGTCCTTGCGTCACCCCGTCGCACATTGCGGGGGTCGCCCCGGCGACTTGCGCCGTCGCGCCAACTTCGCGCGCCCAGACCTTCATCTGCGGGGGAAAGGCGGCATAAGGCTGATGCGCGGAAATCGTGTCATTGTAAGCAGTGATGATCCCGATGTTCGGGCCCTGGCGCGTCGCGATCGAGGCCTTGTCCTCCCCCGCAGCGGCAAAGCCGTGGGCGAGGTTCGAACACGGCAGCGCGGTGTTCCGGTCGCGGTGCCGGTCCCCTTCTTCCGCCATCAGGGAGAGATAGGCCCGGCGGCTGTCGCGCGACCGTTCGATAATCCGGTCGGTCACGCGTTCTACTGTCGGGTGGATTCTAGTCATTCCAACTCACTCCGTCGCGGGCGACCAGCCGGGCCGCGCCTTCCGGGCCCCAGGTCCCCGCGTCATAGGGTTCGGGGGCCTGCCCCGCCTGCTGCCAGCTTGCCCGGATCGCGTCGATCCATTCCCACTGCGCTTCCACTTCATCGCGCCGGACGAACAGCGTCCGGTTGCCTTCGATCAGGTCGAGCAGCAGCCGTTCATAGGCGATCCGCTGCACCTGGCCGGTAAACGGATCGGGAATCGCAATTTCGAGCGGGACCCGGCGCAGCGAAATTCCGTCGCGATCAAGCCCGGGCACTTTGGCCATCAGCGACAGGGTGATGTTTTCTTCCGGCTGGATGCCGATCACCAGGCGGTTCGGCACCGTGTTGGCGCCGGTGAAGATCGAATGGGGAATGCAGCGGAACTGGACGACGATCTCGGTCACGCGTTCGGGCAGCCGCTTGCCGGTGCGCAAGTAGAACGGAACGCCCGCCCAGCGCCAGTTATCGACATGGGCCTTCAGCGCGACGAAGGTTTCGGTATCGCTGTCCTTGTCCAGTTCCTTGAGGAACCCGGACACAGGGTCTCCCGCCACCGTGCCCGCGCCGTACTGCCCTGTGGCGCTTTCCCCTCGGCCAATCGGGCGCAGCGCGCGCAGCACCTTTACCTTTTCATCGTGCACTGCCCCGGCATCGAAGCTGGTCGGCGGCTCCATCGCCACGAGCGACAGCAGCTGGAGCATGTGGTTCTGCACCATGTCGCGCAAGGCGCCGGTCTGGTCGTAGAAGTCCATCCGTTCATCGACCCCGACGGTCTCTGCCACGGTGATCTGGATATGCTCGATGTAGCGGGCGTTCCAGATCGGCTCGAACAGGATATTGGCGAACCGCAGCGCCAGCAGGTTCTGGACGGTTTCCTTGCCGAGGTAGTGGTCGATCCGGTAGATTCGCTCCTCCGGAAAGGCTGCCCCTACTGCGTCGTTGATTTCCCTGCTCGATTCCAGATCGACGCCGAGCGGCTTTTCCAGTCCGATCCGGACGTCGCCGTCGGTCAGCCCGGCACTTTGCAGGCCCTTGATCGTCGGGGGAAACAGGCTGGGCCCGGTGGAGAGGAAAATCGACAGGCTTTCCCGCTCGCCGATCTGCTCGGCCAGCTTGTCGTATCCCTCGATCGTGGTCGCGTCGATCGGCTGGTAGGACAAGCGGTTGAGGAAATCGGCCATCTGGCCGCGCCGGTGAGCCGGCAGGTATTTCTCGATCGCCGAGCGGGCGAAGTTGCGGAATTCCCCGTCGCTCATCGGAGCGCGCGCCGTGCCGAGGATTTGCAGGTTGGGGGGCAGCAGTTCTTCCACGTTCAGCGCGCAGAGCGAGGGCAGCAGCATGCGCTGGGCAAGGTCGCCGGTCGCACCGAACAGCAGGAGGCGGTCCGAGGTGAAGCTCATCGGCCGGGTACTCCGAAGAGGAGGGAAGGCAAGCGGCGGGGAGTGCGGGGGTCCATACGCGCGGTAACGCACCGGCGCGGGGCTTGTTTCGTTATTGCCCGAGGATATGCACCGCCACCCGGCGAGCGTGGCCGCGGCGGCGGTGCTCCACCAGGTAAATGCCTTGCCAGGTACCGAGCATCATTCGCCCGTTCTCGACCGGGATCGTCAGGCTGTTGCCGGTCAGCATCGCCTTGATGTGGGCGGGCATGTCGTCCGGCCCTTCGTCGTCATGCTCATAGCCATCGCCTTCCGGGGCGATCCCGTCCAGCCAGCGGAGCAAGTCGCGGCGCACTGCGGGGGCGGCGTTCTCGTTGATGGTGAGCGACGCGGAGGTGTGCTGGCAGAATACGGTGACGAGCCCGGTGCGGATGCCCGACCGGCTGAGCCAGCCGGCGACGTCATCGGTAATCTCGATGAAGCCGCGTCCGGGCGTCGAAAAGCTGAGAGTGGTAATTTCCTGGCGCATGGCCCGTTACGTATCGCCCGCCGCAGTCACGTGCAGCAGGTAATCGGCGAGCTGTTCGATTTCTTCCTCGGCCAGGATGCCGAGGAAGCCGGGCATATCGTTCCGGCCATGCGCCACCCGTTCGACGATCAGGGCCCGGGTCAGGTGCGGATTGCCGTCCAGCACCGGCCCTGCGCCCCCGGTCGATCCCGCGTCGCGCAAGGTGTGGCACTGCACGCAGCCCGTGTCGGTGAACAAGGCGCGCCCGCGTTCCGTGGCTTCGGCCGATGAATTCGTGGAAGCGTTGGCGTGCAGCTGCACCCCGAACGGAAGGAAAGCAGCGAGCGCCAGTATCGCCCCGGCAAGCGAGAGGCGGGAACGGGGAAAAGCGTGCCGAGTCATGCGATCCGCTGTTTCAATTCCTTCCCGCACGATCAATCGGCCTTGCCGGATGAAAGCACGCACGTGCCTGAGGTTTCCAGCACGTACTGCTCTCCCATCCGGTGGTCCGTCAGGTACGTCGTCGCGTGGTATTCACCGGTCGCGGGATCGATCCTGTGCGTCGTCTGGGATTCGGAGTCCCCGTTCATCGTCACCTCGCGCCGGGTCAGGTGCGGGCCGTCGGCTTGCAGGTCCGATGCCGGGTGGAAGGTCTTGCCGTCCTTGTCCACCGGCAGGTTCTGGCCAAGGCTGGTGTTGATCCGGCTTTCGGCCACGCAGCGGTAACCCTCTGCCTCGCCTGCAAGCGCAGGGACCGGCGCAAGGGCCAGGGCAAGAACGGCCAAAGACCGGGTCATGAGGTTTTTCTCAGGCATCCTGATCAGTCTAGCGTCCGCAAGCTTGCTGTCCCCTGAAACGCGCCGGATGACAGATACCTGCGCCATTGTATCCGCCGCTGCCGCCCCCATAAAGCTCGCACCATGCAGGAAGATCTCTTTGCCGCGCCCCTCGTTCCCGGCTTCCGGCTGGTCGAGGACGCGGTCACCCCATCCGAGGAAACCGGGATCGCCGTGCAGATCGATGCCGCGCCGCTGCAGCCGTTCCAGTTCGGCCAATGGGAAGGCAAGCGGCTGACGGCGAGTTATGGTTCGGCGTATGACTTCACGCGCCATGCGGTGGTGCCCGCGCCGCCGTTTCCGGGCTGGCTGGAGGATCTGCGCAGCCGACTCGCCGCGCTTGCCGGACTGGATGCGGGAGCGATCGCGCAGGCGCTGCTGATCCGCTACGATCCCGGCGCGGGGATCGGCTGGCACCGCGACCGGCCGCAGTACGAAGACGTGCTCGGCCTCTCGCTCAGCGCGCCGGCCACCTTGCGGCTGCGGCGGAGGACCGAAACCGGATTTCAGCGGCACAAGGTGTTCCTGCCGCAGCGGTCCCTTTACCGCCTGAGCGGAGAGGTACGCCGCGAGTGGGAGCATTCGATCCTGCCGATGGAGGTGACGCGCCGCTCGCTCACCTTGCGCACGATGCGAAGCTGACTGCGGCTTCAGGCCGAAGGGATCACGCCGAACAAGTCGTGCGCGTCGGAATCCTCGACCAGCGCCTCGACAATCGCGCCGGGCGCCAGCGTTTCCGGCACGTTGCGCAGGTAGACTTGCCCGTCGATCTCCGGCGCATCGGCCTGGCTGCGGCCGGTCGCGCCGATGTCGCCGTCCTCGTCCGGCTCCCCCACTTCGTCGATGATGACGGGCAGGGTGCGGCCGATCTTCTGGGCAAGCTTCTCGGCGCTGATCCGCTCCGTCACTTCCATCAGCCGGGCGTAGCGGTCTTCCTTCACTTCTTCCGGAACCGGATCGGGCAGGATGTTGGCCGTGGCCCCTTCCACCGGTTCGAACCGGAAGGCGCCGACGCGGTCCAGTCGCGCTTCCTCCACCCAGTCGAGCAGGTAGCGGAAGTCGTCTTCGGTCTCCCCGGGGAAGCCGACGACGAAGCTCGACCGGATGGCGATGTCGGGGCAAATGGTGCGCCAGCTTTTCAGCCGCTCCAGCACCTTCGCCTCATTCGCCGGACGCTTCATCGCCCGCAAGACCTTGGGGCTGGCGTGCTGGAAGGGAATGTCGAGATACGGGGTCAGCAGCCCTTCGGCCATCAGCGGGATCACCGCGTCGACATGCGGATAGGGATAGACGTAGTGCAACCGGACCCACGGCGGTGCGCCTTCGCTCGTGCGCAGGTGGCCGAGTTCACGCGCAAGATCGATCATGTGTGCGCGGACCGGATGGCTCTTCCACATCCGCTCCTCATGCCGGGTGTCGACGCCATAGGCCGAGGTATCCTGGCTGATGACCAGCAGTTCCTTGGTGCCGGCCTCAACCAGCTTTTCCGCTTCGCGCAGCACCGCGTCGATCCGCCGGCTGGCGAGCTTCCCGCGTAGCTGCGGGATAATGCAGAAGGCGCAGGAGTGATTGCAGCCTTCGGAAATCTTCAGATAGCTGTAGTGACGCGGCGTCAGCTTGACGTCCATCTGCGGGACCAGATCGATGAACGGCCCCTGGCTCGGCGGTGCAGCCTCATGCACTGCGCCGACCACGTCTTCGTACTGGTGGGCGCCCGTGATCGCGAGCACCTGGGGGAATTTTGCCCGGATCGTCTCCGCTTCCTCGCCCATGCAGCCGGTGACGATTACCCGGCCATTCTCCGCAATCGCTTCTCCGATCGCGGCGAGGCTTTCCTCCTTCGCGGAATCGAGAAACCCGCAGGTGTTGACCAGCACCACGTCGGCCCCGGCGTAGTCGGGGCTCATCGCGTAACCGTCGGAACGGAGGCGCGTGAGGATGCGCTCGGAATCGACCAGAGCCTTCGGACAGCCGAGGCTGACCATGCCGACCTTCTTCTGGTCGGGAATACGAGTATCTTGATTGCGGGTGGCCATTGCCAGCGCCCCTAGCTACGACGAAACCGGGAGTCACGCAGGTTTCGTGCGGCGCGACGCTGCGCAGATGGTGAGAACATGGGCAATATCAACCTTCTGGCGGTGTTTCTGGCGACCGCCGCCTTCTTTATTCTCGGTCTGGTCTGGTACGGGCCCCTGTTCGGCGGTGCGCGGAATCGCGCCGTGCGGGGAAGGGAGCGCCTGCTGCACCGCCGCGCTACCCCGGTTACCTGGGCGCTCGTGTTCCTGTTCGAACTGGTGATCTGCTGGATGCTGGGCCACTTGTTTGCCCGCATCCACCCGAGTCCGAACGCCATCCTGATGATCTCTGGCGGTTTCGGCGCGACGATCATGGCCCCTGCAGTGGGGATCGCCACGGTGCTTCACGGGAAGCCGGGCCGCCTGCTGGCGATCGACGCCGGCTACTTCACGGTCGGCATGCTGCTTGCCGGGACCGTGTTCCTGCTGATGGGCTAGCGCTTCCGGGAACGCGGGCGATTTGAGGGCCCGTGTTCCTCACCCTCGGTGGGCAGGATCTCCACGATCATGTCGCCTTCCTCCAGCAGTCCGGCTTCCCAGAAGCCCAGCGCCCGCCCGTCGCGGTACACCCGCAGGCCTTTGCCGCCGGTGACCAGGCTGTCCAGCGTCCGCCCCGCTTCCTCACGCAGGACCTGCCGCTCGATCAGCTGCACCCGGCCCGTGACGGAGGCGAGATCGGCCATGTATTCCGAGATGTGCGCCCCTTGCGCGCTTCCGGCGAGCAGCAGGCCGGTAAAGCGCACCGGATTGATGACGTTGTTGGCACCCGCCTGCCGGGCAAGCACCTCGTTGTCCGCGGCGCGCACCACCACGCTGATCGGAACGTCGGGCGCGAGATGGCGCACCGTCAGCACGATCAGGATCGAGGAATCGTCCCGGCCCGCCGAGACGAGCACCGTCTTCGCCGTTGCAATCCGCACCGCCACCAGATCCTCGTCGCGCGTGGCGTCCCCCTCCATCACGTTGCAGCCCAGGGCCTCGGCGAAGCTGAGCCGTTCGCTGCTTCTTTCCATCACGACGATGCACGAGGGATCGGTCCCGCGGGCAATCAGTTCGCGAACCGCTTCGGAGCCGGAAATTCCAAACCCGAGCACGACCACGTGGTCGGTCAGCTGGTCCTGAATGCGGGCCATGCGCCATTTCTCCCATGTACGCCGGATAACGAAAGTATAGGCCGTGCCGATGAAGATGAAGATCACCGCCAGGCGGATCGGAGTGACGATGACCGCCTCGACCAGCCGGGCGCGGTCGCTGACCGGTGCGATATCGCCGAAACCGGTCGTGGTGATGGAGATCATCGTGAAGTAGACGACGTCCAGGAAGCTGACATGCCCATCGACGTTGTCGACCAGGCCCTCCCGGTCGAAGTAGTGGACCATCACCACCAGGAAGATCAGGCCGACTGCGGCGAACAAGCGGATCGCGACGTCGGCCCAGACCGGCACTTTTACGGCACGGCGCAGCGGCGTGGCGCGCTGCGCAGGCGGGACCGGCTTAACGGCCGAAGAGCGGTTGCCGCGCGCCATGGTCAGCTTTCCCTCATCCGGAAAACCGTTCCGCCACCGCATCGAGCGACGCATAATGCGTCAGGTCGACGTGCAGCGGAGTGACCGAAATGTACCCGTCGGACACCGCTTCCAGATCCGTACCGTGATCCAGGGTGTGCTCGATATCGTGCAGGCCGAACCAGTAGTACGGCCGCCCGCGCGGATCGGTGCCTTCGACCAGGGATCCGCGCCCGTAATCGTGAAATCCCTGCCGCACCACGCGCACGCCCTTCACCGCTTCGGCCGCAAGCGGCGGGAAGTTGACGTTGATCACCGTGCGCGGGGCCATCGGAACGTCGGCCAGCGGGCGGATCACCTTCGCGGCCCAGCCCAAGGCAGCGGCAAAGCCGAGACCGCTGTCGCGCATCGCCTGGCTCAGCGCGATGGCTGGGATGCCTGCCAGTGCGCCTTCCATCGCGGCGGAAATCGTACCTGAATACGTCACGTCGTCGCCCAGGTTCTCACCGTTGTTGATCCCTGAGATCACAAGGTCAGGCGGCCGGTCGAACAGCTTGCGTAAGGCAAGGTTGACGGCATCGGTCGGGGTGCCGGTGACGGAAAAGCGCCGTTCCGAATGCTGGCGCAGGCGAACCGGCAAGTGCAGGGTCAGCGAATGGCCCGCGCCGGAATTCTCCTCCGCCGGGGCGCAGACCCAGACGTCGTCGGACAGCTGCGCGGCGATCTGCTCCAGCAATTCGAAGCCGGGAGCGTGGATGCCATCGTCGTTGGTCAGCAGGATGCGCATCAGCGGGCAGGCTCCAGCACGGTCAATCCGCCGGTGTACGGATGCAGCGCAGGCGGCACCGTCACCGATCCGTCCTCCTGCTGTCCGTTCTCCAGCACTGCCACCAGCGTGCGCCCGACGGCGAGGCCGGAGCCGTTGAGGGTGTGGACGAACTCGGTCTTCTTGGCGCCTTCCGGGCGGTAGCGGGCGTTCATCCGCCGGCCCTGGTAATCGCCGCACCAGCTGATCGAGCTGATTTCGCGGTAGGCGCCTTGCCCCGGCAGCCAGACTTCGAGGTCGAAGGTCTTCTTCGCCGTCGCGCCCATGTCCCCGGCGCACAGCAGCATCCGGCGGAAGGGAAGGTCGAGCGCGTGCAGCACCGCTTCGGCGGACGCGAGCATGTGCTCGTGCTCCGCCTGCCAGTCCTCGGCCCGGCAGACGCTGACCAGCTCCACCTTTTCGAACTGATGCTGACGGATGTAGCCGCGCGTGTCGCGCCCCGCGGCTCCGGCTTCGGACCGGAAGCACGGGGTCAGCGCCGTCAGGCGGATCGGTCTGGACAAGTCGTCGACGATCTGGTCGCGCACCGAGTTGGTCAGGGACACTTCGGCGGTCGGGATCAGCCAGCGCCCGTCGGTGGTGCGGAACAAGTCGTCGGCGAACTTGGGCAGCTGCCCGGTGCCGAACACCGCCTCATCGCGCACCAGCAGCGGCGGGGCGCATTCCGCAAACCCGTTCGCGCCCGTCTGAAGGTCCAGCATGAACTGCCCGAGTGCACGCTGCAGCCGCGCCATCTGGCCGCGCAGGAACGTGAACCGCGCGCCCGACATCGCCGCCCCGGTTTCGAAATCGAGCCCGAGTGCGGGGCCGAGATCGGCATGCTCCTTCGGTTCGAAAGGAAACTCCCGCGGCGTGCCCCAGCGGAATTGTTCGACGTTGCCGCTTTCATCGCTGCCTTCGGGCACGTCTTCGGCCGGGATGTTGGGCAGGACGGCCAGTGCGGCCTCAAGCTCCTCCCCCAGTGCCTTTTCCTGCTCCTCAAGCGCAGGGAGGGTCTGCTTCAGCGCGGCGACTTCGGCCTTCAGTGCCTCGGCGGTCGCGCTGTCGCCCTTGCCCATGGCGGCCCCGATGGCTTTCGAAGCCTCGTTCCGGCGGCTTTGCGCCTCCTGCATCTGCCGGGTGAGCGCGCGGCGCCGCTCATCGAGGTCGAGCAGGGACGCGGACACGGGGTCCAGGCCGCGCCGGGCAAGGCCGGCATCGAAAGCTTCCGGATGGTCACGGATGAAGCGCAAGTCGTGCATGGACGGGCTATGCCTGCACGCTCCGGGGGTTGTCCAGTCGGCAGAAACAGGCCAGCAGGGAACCGAACCGCCCGATCGGGGTAAATGAGCTGGAGCGGCCCCCCGGCTGCGAACAAAAACATAAGGCTAGCTGGGCGCCACACTTGCCGAACAGAACCCTCCGGCCGCCGAAGCGGACTCCCTTCATCGACATTCTCGACACCGGTATTCGCGCCGGGCGGCGCGTCGGCCTGGCCGACCCCCCGCTGTTCGACAAGCAGGGATTCCTGGATCGCGCGCGTGCGGCCACCGGGCTGGACGACTTCGGCGATCCCTGGTTCGAACGCCCGATGGCCATGCTGCTGAAGACGCTCCAGCGGGAGGCGCGGCTGAATGCGGTCGGCGAATGGGCCGCCAAGCTGCAGACCCACAAGGTGCTGTGCGACCGGCTCTGGGCCCAGCAGTGGTTCGATCGTCATCCGGAAATCCTCGCCCGTCCGATTCCGCGCCCGATCGTGATTGTCGGGCCGATGCGATCGGGCACGACGCGGCTGCACCGCCTGCTGTCGTCCGATCACCGGCTGACGCACATGCGCAGCTTCGAAACGATCAGTCCGGTTCCCAAGCCCGATTTCACTTTCGGCGGCCCGGACACACGCCCGCGGCTGGCCAGCCGGATCATGCGCGTCGCCCGGCTTGCCAATCCGCGCACGCTGACGATCCATCCCACCGGGCCGATGGAGCCGGAGGAGGAACTCGGGCTGCTGGTGAATTCGTTCTGGGGAATGAAGAACGAGGCGCAGTGGTGGGTGCCGTCCTATGGCCGCTGGTGCGAACGGCAGGACGCGCGGCCCGCCTATCGCCAGCTGGCCCGCCTGCTCAAGCTGGTCGGCTGGTCTCAGCAGGCCTCCAGCCTCAAGCCGTGGATCCTGAAGACGCCGCAGCACATGCTGGACTTGCCCGCCTTGCTCGACGTGTTTCCCGATGCACGGCTGATCTTTACCCACCGTGATCCGCTGTCGGTGGTCGGCAGCACGGCCTCGCTCGCCTGGAACCAGACGATCATCTACTCCGACGAGGTAAACCCCCATGAGATCGGGCGGGAATGGCTGCGCAAGGTCCGCAAGCAGACGGAGCGGATGCACGCCGGCCGCGCCAGGCTTCCCGCAAGCCGGATGATCGACATCCACTATGAGGACATGGACCGGGACTGGCCGGGCACGATGCGGCGGATCTACGAATTCCTTGATCTTGAGATCGAACCCGCGCTGCCGGCGATGGAGCACTATGTCAGCCGCGCCCGCGCGCTGAAGCGCCGCCCGCACCAATACAGCCTCGAGCAATTCGGCCTTACGCCGGACCGCGTGCTCGACCAGCTGGAGGACTATGTGAAGACGTACGGCGTCGCGGTGGAGGATCGCCGGGCGGCCCTGAGCTAGAGCGGCTTTCGCTCTGGCTGCGTCAGGTCGGCCCGGCGTTCCCGCCGATCAGCCGCCGCTCTCGGGCGCAGCCGTCCGTTCGATCCAGTTCGCGAACGCATCGATGAACGTCTGGAAGAAAGCCCGCGTGCCTTCCGCCGCGATCTCGCCTTGTTCGTCGAACAGCGTAAACCCGCCCCCGACGTAAGCTTCCGGCTGCTGCAGCACCGGCATGTCCAGGAATACGAGCGCCTGGCGCAACTGGTGGTTGGCCCCGAAGCCGCCCATCGCCCCGGCCGAAATGCTCATCACCGCCGCTGGCTTACCGGACCATGCGCCGCTGCCGTAAGGGCGCGATGCCACGTCGACCGCGTTCTTCAGCGCGCCGGGGATGGAGCGGTTGTATTCCGGGGTCACGAACAGCACCGCGTCGGCCGCAGCGATTTCACGGCGGAACCGCTCCCACGCCTGTGGCGGCCCAGCGGCTTCGGCGTCTTCATCGTAAAGGGGCAAGTCCCCGATCTCGACGATCTCCAGGTCCAGCGTGTCCGGGGCCATTCCGGCCAGGGCCAGCGCCGCCTTGCGGTTGATCGATTCCTTGCGCAGGCTGCCGACGACCACTGCGACCTTGTACGTTCGTGCCATGAATATCTCCTCTGAAATGAAAACTGAATCTGGCCGCGGGGGCCCTTATCGCGCGTCCACCAGCACCAGTTCGCTGTCTTCCAGCGCGGTAATCGCGATGCTGCCGAGCCCGGTGATCGCCGCTCCGTCGCGGGCGTTCACCTCGACATCGCCCACCCGCACCTTACCGGTTGCCGGGACAAGGTAGAGGTGACGCTCGGCAGCCGTATCGTACATCACCGTGTCGCCCGCCTTGACGGTGGCCCCCAGCACGCGCGCCTCGGCGCGGATCGGCAGGCTGTCTTCGTCGCCCGCGATACCTGACGCGAGCGTGACGAACCGTCCGTGACGATCATCCTTCGGGAACGGACGGGCGCCCCAGGTCGGCTCTCCGCCGCGCCGGTCCGGGATGATCCAGATCTGGAAAATCTGGGTCGTCTCGTCCTCAAGGTTGTGCTCGGCATGCGCGATCCCGGTTCCGGCGGACATGACCTGCACGTCGCCAGCTTCGGCGCGCCCGGAGTTGCCAAGGTTGTCCTGGTGCGAAATCGCGCCTTTGCGGACATAGGTAACGATTTCCATGTCCCGGTGCGGATGCGGCGGAAAGCCGGACTTCGGGGCGATAGTGTCATCGTTCCACACCCGCAGCTGGCCCCAGTTGGTCCGGGCGGGGTCCTGATAATCGGCGAACGAGAAATGGTGATGGGCATCGAGCCAGCCGTGATTGGCGGCCCCAAGGCTGGCGAAAGGACGAAGTTCGATCATGGTTCCGGCTCCCTGACGGGTTGCGTTGAAGGGAAGATGGGCCTTGGCAGGCTTTCGGAAAACCGGGATAAAGCCGTTCAAGATGTTCGATGGAGTTGAACGATGGATGTCGGCCGGCCCACTCTTGACCAGCTCCGCATCTTCCTCGCCGTGGCCGACGAAGGCAGCTTCAACGCCGCCGCCCGGAAGCTGGGGCGCGCCTTGTCGGTCATCAGCTACGGCGTGGCGGCGCTGGAAAGCCAGCTGGGCCTGAGCCTGTTCCACCGCGAAGGGTCCCGCCGCCCGGAACTCACCGAAGCCGGGCGCGCGCTGCTGGCTGACGCAAGGGCCGTGGTCGACGAAAGCGCGGGGCTGGTCGCGCGGGCACGCGGCATCCGGCAGGGACTGGAGACCGAAGTCTCGCTGGCGGTCGACGTCATGGTTCCAAGCAAGACGGTCGCCGGCGTGCTGCGCGATTTTCAGGCCGCGTTTCCAACCGTCGACTTGCGCCTTCACGTCGAAGCGCTTGGGGCCGTCGCCGCCCTGGTGCTGGACCAGCGCGCCGATCTCGCCATTGCCGGGCCGGACATCCTCGACCTGCCCGAACTGGAGCGGCTGAGCGTCGGCACGGTCCAGCTCGTTCCTGTTGCCGCGCCGGGGCACCCGCTGGCTCAGATGGACCGGATCGAACCGGGCGCGACGCGGCAGCACTTGCAGCTGGTGCTGACGGATCGCTCCCCCCTGACCAAGGGGCGCGAGTTCTCGGTGCTCAGCCCGCGCACGTGGCGGCTGGCCGATCTCGGCGCCAAGCACGCCCTGCTGGTGGAGGGGATCGGCTGGGGCAACATGCCGTGCCACATCGTGGCCGAAGATCTGGCCGAAGGCCGGCTGGTGAAATTGTCGCTCCCTGAAGCCGCCCCGCTCGATTACCGGCTGCATGCCTTGTGGAGGAAGGACAGCCGGCCCGGTCCGGCCGGGTCCTGGCTGCTGGAAGCGCTGATCGCGCGCTGCTGACGTCCGATGCTAGGAGCGGACGATCGCGGCCGCACTGGCCAGCACGGCGGTATCCTCGACAAATCCGGTCGCTGTCTGGCCATATTCCTCCATCGCCCTGATCCGGATGCGCCAGCCGACGTACGACGCGGCAAGGGCCGTGCCCCCGCCGATCAAGGCCCCGAGCCACCGCTCCCGCCTTGGAGCCAGCGCGGCTCCGGCAATCGCCGAGGTGACGAAGCGAGCGGCCAATCCGATCGGGACGATCCGGTCCGGCGCGCTCTTCTGCTTGTCGCCGACCATCTCCGCCACGGCTAGGGCAACCGCTCCCGCAGCGATCAGCGGATGGCCCAGAAAGCGGGTCAGGCGGTTGTCGGCCGTCAGCTCATCGCGGGCCGATGCCACGGCCACGCTGGCCAGCGGCGTCAAGGCACGTTGGCCGCCGACGAGGCCCATCAGAAAGGAAGCACGCACGTTGTTTTCTCCTGCAGTACAGCAGTGCAATCCGCACGGGACGGGATCGGTCCCGTTTAACGGGAAACCGGGTTGGGCATCACGTCGTTGACGGGTATGAAGGCGAAGCGAAACAAGGGGATACGGACATGAAGCAGCATCAACAGGCCTTGAGCGGGGACCGGGTCGTGGTGCCGGAAAGCCGTGAGCTGGATCGCTTCTCCGCGATGCTGGAACGTCATGGCGCCACCGTTCTGCGATCCCCGTTGATCCTAGTCAGTCCGCTTCAGGACACGAGTACGCTGGATGCCTGGCTGGACCGGCTGATCGCCGGCCGCCACGATACGCTCGTCTTTTACACCGGGGAAGGAGTGACGCACATTGTCGCCCGGGCCGAGGAGCTTGGCCGGCGAGACCAAGCGCTCGCCGCATTCGCCGCCACGCGCAAGATCGCGCGCGGGCCCAAGCCGGGGGCCGCGCTGCGCAAGCTGGGGCTCAGTGCGGACATCGTGGCGGAGGCGCCGACGACCGAAGGGCTGCTGGCAACGCTGGAAAAGCTGGCCCCGCACGGTCAGTGCGTCGCGGTGCAGCTCTATCCCGGAGCGCCCGCCGACCGTCTTGGCGATGCGCTGAAGGCGTTGGGCGCCGGGTTCGATCCGGTGCTCCCCTATCGCTACATTTCGGATGAAGTGGACGACGAAGTGGCGTCCGTGATCCGTGCTATGGCCAGCGGCGATATCGACCTGATCGCCTTCACGTCCAAGCTGCAGGTCCAGCGCTTGTGCGACGTGGCCAAGCGCCAGGGACTGGAAGCGGAGCTTGAGCAGGCCTTTGCGGCGACGACGATCGCTGCCGTCGGCCCCGTCGCCGCCGCCGCGGTCGAAGAGGCGGGGGGAACCGTCCGGATCCAGCCGACGTCCAGTTTCCACCTCAAGCCCTTGGTGACGGAGATCGTCCGCACCCGCGGCGAACGGTGAGCGGGCCCTGTCGGGAAGCATCCCGCATCGGTATCAGCCGCGCACCAGCGCAAGGATCAGCAGCACCAGCAGCACCGCGCTGATCGCCTGCCAGATACGCACCGAATCCTGCGCTACCAGCGGGCGCGGATCGGGCGAAACCAGCGCGGAATTCGGTTTCGCAAGATCGAACGTGAACTCCGACAGTTCGGCATAGCGTCGTTCGGGTGCGATGCTGACCGCCTGGGCGATCGCGGCGTCCACCCAGTCCGGCACCGCCGGGTTGTACTCGGTCGCGGGCGTGTAGCGCAGCCGGCGCTGCGCAGCGCGGGTTCCAGCCGCCGATACGCGTGGGCCGTAAGGCAGGTGGCTGGTCAGCAGCCAGTAGGCAATCACACCCAGGGAAAACAAGTCCGACTGCGGGCTGGCGGCGGCACCGAGATAAAGCTCGGGCGCGCTGAACTGCATCGTTCCGGCAAAAGCAGCCTCATCGCTGTGCCCGGTCAGCTCATCGATTCCGGCAACCTGAACCGATCCGAAGTCGATGATCTTCACCGCGCCTTCCTTGTCGATCAGGATGTTCTCGGGGCGCAGATCGCGGTGAAGCATTTCGCGGCGGTGGAAGGCGAGCAGGCCCGCCGCGACTTGCCCGACGATGGAGCGCAGCTGCACCAGATCCGGACGCCCGTTGTCCGCCACCCATTCCGCGAGGGTTTGCCCTTCGACATATTCGGTCACGGCATAGGCATGACGCCGGGCCCGGCGCACCGGCGGCGCGCGCAGCACGTTCGGGTGATCGAGCCGGCGTGCGACCCATTCTTCCAGCAGCAGGGCGCGCACGTGGTCCGCGTCCTCGGCCCGTTCGGTCGCCGGAATCTTGAGGGCAAGGCTGGTGCCGCCCGACGAGTCGCGCGCCAGGTAGACGTGGCTGCGCGCGCCGGAATGCAGCTCCCGCAGGATTGTGTAGCCTTCGAATTCGTCACCGGGTCTCAGGGGGGGAGGGACCGGCAGGGCGACGTCATGGCCGATCAGGTCGTCCACCTCGCCGTCCGGCAGGGCTTCGATCCGGATGACCTGCACCGTCACGTTGTCGATGCTGCCCGCCTCCAGCGCGGCGGCGCAGATCGCGGCGGCGGCGTCGTCGAGGTCCTCGCCCTCCATGGCGACGCGGGCGGCAAGTTCCGCCAGCCGCGTATCGGGCAGGAAATCGTGGACGCCGTCGGTCGTCAGCAGGAATACGTCGCCCGGTTCGACCGCGAACTGGCGATAATCGACCTGCACGTTGCGGTTCACGCCCAGCGCACGGCCGAGATAGGTCTCGCCTCCGCCCAGGGAGACGCGGTGCGCTTCGGTCAGGGGCTCGACGGCGCCGCCGGAAAGCCGGGCGATCCGGGCATCGCCCACGTGAAAGATGTGCGCGCTGCGGCCCTTCAGGACCAGCGCGGTGAACGTGCAGACGAGGCCCCGCTCACGTTCCTGATCGGAGGGTATTCCTCCGGCGCGCCGACGGTTCTGCGCGTGGAGCCAGCTGTTCGTGGCCGAAATCACGCGATCGGCGGAAGTCCGCACCGACCAGGCTTCGCCAGTGCAGTAATAATCGGCAAGGAAGCTTTTCACTGCGGTTTCGGCCGCCGTGGCGCCGAGCGTCCCGGTGCTGATCCCGTCGGCAATGGCAACGGCGATGCCCTTGCTGGCCAGGTCGGCGCCTTCGGGCTGGACTACCCCGTGAAAGTCCTGATTGGCGGGTTTGAGCCCGGCGGTGCTGAACTGACCGAGCGCGATGGCGAGCTGGCTACGCATGGGCAAGACGCGGGCAGGAGGCGCCCCTGAAAGTCAAGGGCGCCTCCTGTTGATGTTGCAGTCCGGGCAGGATCAGGCGGCCAGCTTCATCTTCGGCTGGGGCCGGCGCTGCGGTGAGGTGCGGATGTGGGTGGAATAGAGGGTGAGACCGGTAAAGGTCAGCCCGCCGACCAGATTCCCGAGCACCGTCGGGACTTCGTTCCACCACAGGTAGTCGCTGAAGGAGAAGTCGCCGCCCATCATCAGCGCCGTCGGGAAGAGGAACATGTTCACGACCGAGTGCTCGAACACCATGTAGAAGAACAGCATGATCGGCATCCACATCGCGATCACCTTGCCGCTGACCTGCGTGGAAATCATCGCCCCGACCACGCCGGTGGAAACCATCCAGTTGCACAGCATGCCGCGCACGAAAATCGTCAACCAGCCGGCCGCGCCGAATTCCGCATAACCGATCGTGCGCGAGACGCCTATTCCGGCCAGCTTCTGACCGACTTCACTGGGCGGCGTCGAAAATCCGTTGGTGAAGTAGACGGCCATCAGGAACGCCACCACCAGCGCCCCGGCGAAGTTGCCGGTGAACACCAGCCCCCAGTTGCGCAGCACGCCGTTCCAGCTGCAACCGGGCCGCTTGTCCCATACCGCGAGCGGCGCCAGCACGAAGACGCCGGTAAGCAAGTCGAACCCCAGCAGATAGAGCATGATGAAGCCGACCGGGAACAGCAGGGCACCGATCAGCGGCTGGCCCGTCTGGACGTTGACGGTGATCGCGAAAGCCGCGGCCAGCGCGAGCGTCGCCCCGGCCATGAAGCCGCGGATCAGGGTGTCCTTGGTGGACATGAGGATCTTCGATTCCCCGGCGTCCACCATCTTGGTGACGAATTCGGTTGGTGCGAGATAGGACAAGATCGCTTCCTTTCGGTCCCGGCAATGCGCACGCGAAAAAGCCGCCTCGAACTGGTCTGCTTGACCAGCACGGGCGGCTCCGTTGCCACGCGTCAGATAGTGTAAAGCGGCTGCGCGTTCCCGCCCATCGTTGGGCGGCGCATTCGCTCGGGACACTGAGTACCTGCTCCACCGTCGCCCGGCAAGCCGGTTTTGCAGTGCAGCAAGAGTTCGGCTCAAATTGGACGTCAGGCGGTGCGCTCCAGCATCGGCTGCTCGTTCCGGCGCAGGGTCAGGACTTCGACTCCGTCCCGCGTGACGGCGACGGTATGCTCGAACTGAGCGGACAGCTTCCTGTCGTCGGTGACGACCGTCCACCCGTCGCTTGTCGTCGAGACTTTCCGGGTCCCCTGGTTCACCATCGGCTCGATGGTGAAGACCATGCCTTCGCACAGCTTCAGGCCGGTTCCGGGGCGCCCGAAGTTGAGCACTTGCGGTTCTTCGTGCATCTCGCGGCCGATCCCGTGTCCGCAGTAGTCCCGCACGACCGAATAGCCGTTCTTCTTCGCGTGGCGTTCGATCGCATGGCCGATATCGCCCAGGCGGGCTCCGGGCCGAACCCGGCTGATGCCCTTCCACATCGCCTCCCTGGCAACCTGCACCAGGCGCCTTGCGGCGGGCGGGACATTGCCGACCATGTAGGTCTTGCTCGAATCCGCGATGAAGCCGTTCTTCTCCAGCGTGATGTCGAGGTTGATGATGTCGCCGTCCCGGATGATCGTGTCCGGATCGGGTACCCCATGGCAAACGACATGATTGATCGAGCAGTTCAGGACATACTGGAACCCGTACTGCCCCTTGCTTGCAGGACGAGCGGAAAGATCCTGAGTGATGAAGCGGTCCACCAGATCGTTGACCTGCAAGGTCGACATCCCGGCAAGCTCCAGCCCGTCGAGCATTTCGAAGACGGAAGCCAGCAGCTTGCCCGATATGTGCATGAGCGCCAGCTCGTCAGCGGTCTTCACCATGTCACGCCTCCGCCCGGTGCACGACACGCTCCTGCGCGGCGGCGAGCTGCATTGCGACGATGTCGTTGAAGGACGAAGTCGGACTCGCTTCGGCCAGCATGCCGATCTTGATCCAGAATTCGGCCTGCGCATTGATGGACCGGCACATGACCGCGCTGGCCCGGCGGACGTCCTCATGCAGTTCGTCGCTGATCTTCACGATGCCCAACGGGGGCTCCTTCAAACGGGGGATATACGAAACGTATATGGATCGGATGTTGCCAGGTCAATCGATCGACTTCCCGCCCGTCAGGCATCGCGGCGATAGATTGCGCATTATCGCCAGCGTGCGGAGGCTTCTTGAGGGGAGGGGCATTTCCGTGCGTATAAGGCACCGGACAGGAAAGACGGGATGGCCATGGACGACAACGATCTCGATGCGGCGCTGGCGCGCATGACGGCGGAGGCTTCGGCGTGCCGTGCGGGTGCCGACTTTCACACCTGCGTCTGGGAGCGTGTCGGCGGGATGCGCCGCGCGCAGGAGAGAAACCGGCGTGCGCTCCTCAGCCTGGGCATTTTCGCCGTCGCGCTTGGTGCCGGAATGGGGACGACCCGGGCCTCCCTGTCCGCCGAACCCGTTAGGAACAGTCTGGCGATCGGCGCGGAGCTTGCCCCGTCGGCCCTGCTCGATCCTTCCCGGTGAAGGTTACTCCGCTTCAGATCGTCCTTTTGCTGGTCCTCGCGGTCTTTGCGGGGCTGCTGGGGGCGGTCGCCGGCAACAGCTGGCTGCAGCAGGCAGAGCCGGGCGGAATGCACCGGTTCGTCCACGAGGAACTGGAGCTTACTCCCGCACAGGACGCGCGCATCGATGAGCTGGAGGAAAGCTTCGCGGTTGAGCGAAAGCGGCTCGAGCAGGACCTGAGGGCGGCCAACGCCCGTCTGGCGCAAGCGATGGAGAGCGAGCATCGCGCCGGTCCCGCAGTGGCCGCGGCGATCGATGAAGTCCATGCCCGGATGGGCGATCTCCAGAAGGCGACCATCCGCCACGTTTTCGGCATGCGTGCCTTGCTCGAACCGGGGCAACAGGCCGCCTTCGACCGGGAAGTCACACGGGCGCTGACCAACACGCCGCCCGAATGATCGCGTGGCGACGGACGATGATCTTGACGAGGCGGCACTGGTCGCATCGGCGAAGGCAGGCAGCCAGGGGGCGTTCGATCACCTGATCGGACGCCACGCGCCGCGCCTGCTCTCGCTGGCGCGTCGGCTGCTCGGCAGCGCGGCCGATGCCGAAGACGCGGTACAGAATGCGCTGGCGTCCGCCTGGCTGGGGCTGCACCGCTTCGAAGACGGCAAACCGCTCGGCCCGTGGCTTACCACGATCACGGTGAACAAGTGCCGCGATGCCTTGCGGCGTCAGCGGTTTGCCCGGCTGTTGAGCCGCCGCAAGGATGAGCCGGAACTGCTGATAGCCGACACCGCCCCGGGACAGGAGCGTGAGATAGCCGGGCGGCAGTTGCTGGAGCGGGTGGAGCGGGAAATCGCCCGCCTGCCCGCAAGCCTGCGGGAGCCCTTCATCCTCGTCACGTTCGATGGCCGCAGCCAGAGCGAAGCCGCGCAGATCCTCGGCATGAGCGAGAAGGCCGTGGAAACGCGCATCTACCGCGCCCGCGCCCGGCTGAAAGAAAAGTTCGCCGAACGCTGAGGGGTCGGTCGATGGCGCGCGTATCAGCGGGTAGGAAACTCGGACGGGCTCTAGGACATGACATCGATCAATCGCAGGCGCTTCCTCGGAGCGGGGATGGCCTCCTTCGGCTCGCTCGGCCTGCTGCAGGCTGCGCCCGCGTGGGCGCGCGGCGTCGTGCACGGCGCTGGACACGGGGCAGGCGGCGCGCTGGCCCGGAAGGGGAGCGACGTTCTTTCGGGCAATCACCTGACCATGACCGTGGCCGATGCGACCTTCGTCACCGGAGATCGCCGCGGTCCGGCGGTCACCGTCAACGGCACGCTGCCGGGGCCGCTGGTGCGCCTGAGGGAAGGGCAGGACCTCACGGTCGATCTGGTCAACCACAGCGCGGACGGGACGTCGATCCACTGGCACGGATTGCTCCTCCCCTTCCTGATGGACGGCGTTCCGGGGGTGACGATGCCCGTCGTGCTGCCGGGCGAGACCTTCCGCTATCGCTTCCCGATCCGGCAGGCGGGCACGTACTGGTGGCACGCGCATACGATGCAGGAGCCGATGGGCCACTACGGGCCGATCATCATCGATCCGGCGGAGCCCGATCCGTTCACCTATGAACGCGAATACGTGCTGATGCTGACCGACTGGTCGCCGATGCACCCGCACGAGATCATCAAGAAGCTGAAGGTCGGAGAAGGCTACTTCAACTACCAGAAGACCACCCTGACCGACGACTATCCGCTGAGCGCGGAGGAGCGGCGGATGTGGGCGAAGATGCGGATGATGCCGACCGACATCTCCGATGTGACCGGATCGCTCTACACGTTTCTGGTCAATGGCCACGGGCCGGAAGACGGGCTGGAGCTTGCCTTCACGCCGGGTGAGAGGATCCGCCTGCGGATCATCAATGGTTCGGCCATGACCTTCTTCAACGTCCGGATACCGGGCTTGCCGATGACGGTGGTCGCGGCCGATGGGCAGAACGTCCATCCGGTGGAAACCGACGAATTCCAGATCGGCATCGCCGAAACCTACGATGTGATCGTGCAGCCGGAAAACGCCGATGCCTTTGCCTTCGTGGCCGAGGCGATGGATCGATCCGGGATGGGGCTTGCCACGCTGGCAAGCCGCCCCGGAGCCCGCGCCGCCGTGCCCGCCCTGCGTCCGCCGCCGCTGCTGACGATGGCCGACATGGGAATGAACCACGGGGCTGCCGCGGACGGCATGGCCGGAATGGATCACGGGTCGATGGCCGGAATGGATCATGGCGCGCATGGGCAGGGCATGGACATGTCCGGCATGGACATGCGCGACACGTCGCTGCTGCCGCCGGACGTGAAGGTCGGCCCGGGGCTGGACATGGTGGCGATGAACCCGGTGGACCGCATGGGCGATCCCGGGATCGGGCTCGACACGGTCGATCACCGGGTACTCAACTACAAGCAACTGGTCGCGCACCGGCCGAATGCCGATCGCCGCCAGCCGACGCGCCTCAAGCAGATCCATCTTACCGGAAACATGGAACGGTACATGTGGTCGTTCGACGGCAAGAAGTTCTCCGCCGTCGCCGACGAGCCGATCCGCTTCGCTTATAACGAGCGAGTGCGCGTCCGGCTGGTGAACGACACGATGATGGCTCACCCCATCCACCTGCACGGCCATTTCTTCGAACTGGTGAACGGCGCGCCGGATGGGCACCAGCCGCTCAAGCACACGGTGATCGTCCAGCCGGGAGGCAGCGCCACCTTCGACCTGACCGCGAACGAGCCCGGCGACTGGGCCTTTCACTGCCATCTGGTCTATCACATGCACACCGGCATGTTCCAGGTCGTGACCGTGCGTCCGCTCGACGGGGGGAAGGGCGCGTGAAGCGGGCCGTTCTTCTGGTCCTGCTCGCCAGCGCTGTCCCGGTCCACGCACAGGACCATTTAGGGCATTCCGCGCACGAAGCGTCACCGGCCGAAGCTGCATCCGATCCCTCTGGCGGAGAGGTGGTGGACCACTCGCAGATGGACCACTCGCAGATGGATCACGGCGGGATGAACCATGGCGGGATGGGCGAGGATGCCGGAGACAGTGCCAGCGGCCAATCCGTGGACCATGGGGAAATGGATCATTCCCAGATGGATCATGGGGCAATGGATCACGGTGGCATGGATCATTCCCAAATGCAGGGCATGGACCATGGCGCGATGGATCACGCTCCGATGGAGGGAATGGACCATTCCCAAATGGACCACGGGGCCATGGATCACAGCACGATGGACCACGGGACCATGGACCATGGCACGATGGATCACGGGACCATGGACCATTCCGGGATGGAGCACGGGGCGATGCAGGGGATGGAGCTGGAAATCCCCGAAGGGCCGCCCCCGCCCGAAGCGTTCCAGGGTCCCCTTTATGCCGCAGACGCCCGGTGGGGCGCGGACATCATGGATTCCGAGCGTATCCAGGTGATGCGCGACGTGAGCGGGATGGCCTTCTTCTGGTTTCGGGGAGACCGCATCGAATATCTCGCGCGCGAAGGCGCCGACGGGTACTTGTGGGACATCCAGGGCTTCTACGGCGGGGACTACGACAAGTTCTGGTTCAAGAGCGAAGGCGAGGGAAGTTTCGGCGAAAGCCCGGAATCGGCCGACGTGCAGGCGCTCTGGAGTCATGCGATCGGCCCGTGGTTCGATTTCCAGGCGGGGATCAAGCAGGATCTCTTCGGCCCCGAGCGGACCCATGCAGTCGTCGGCGTGCAGGGGCTTGCGCCCTATCTGTTCGAAGTCGACGCGGCCGCTTTCCTTTCGACAAAAGGCGATCTCACCGCGCAGATCGAGGCCGAGCTGGACCAGCGGATCACCCAGCGGCTGATCCTGCAACCGCGCGCCGAAGTCGTGCTCGCGGCGCAGGACGTGCCGGAGCTTGGCATCGGCGCAGGCGTTGACCGGATCGAGACGGGCGTGCGCCTGCGCTACGAAATCAAGCGGGAGTTCGCGCCCTACATCGGCGTGGCGCAGGAGTGGAGGACGGGCAAGAGTGCCGACTTCGCGCGCGCCGAAGGGGAGGATCCCAGCGTCACCAGCTTCATCGCAGGTATTCGTTTCTGGTTCTAGAGCGGTAGGGAAGCGGGTGAAACCGCCGTCCGCGCGAGGATCGCGGCAAGAGCGTGGACTGGAGCGTTCGATCGGACGCAAACCGACCGAGAACCGCTTCAGGCTGCAACAGTGTTCTAGATGGAGAATGTGAATGAAGTCGTTGTCTTACAGTCTGCTCGCTCTGGTTGGCAGCGCCTCGCTCCTCGCGGCCGGGCCCGCTTTCGCTCACGCCAAGCTGATCCAGTCGAACCCGTCGAACAACGCGGTCGTGTCCGCTGCGCCCAGGACGCTGGTGCTCAGCTTCAACGAAAAGCTCGTGCCGGCCTTCTCGAAAGTGGAACTGACCATGCCCGAACATGGGATGAAGGTGCCGGTGACCAGCAAGGTTTCGGCCGACGGCAAGACCATTGTCGCGGTGCCGGCCAGCAGCTTGCACAAAGGCGCCTACAAGATGGTCTGGAGCGCAGCGGGTGCAGACGGGCACAAGATGACGGGCGAAGTCAGCTTCAAGATCGGCTGACGTGACAGACCCCGCAATAATCGTTGCGAGGTTTGCCCAGTATCTCGGGGCGGTGATCCTGCTGGGGGCGCCGCTCTTTTTTCTATACGCAAGGGCCGAGGCGGGATCCGTTCGCCTCGAAGCATCGCGCCGGCGGCTGCTTCTTGCAGCCGCTGCCCTGCTTGCCCTTTCGTCCTTGATGGCCATCGTTCTGCAGTCCGCCCTGTTCACGGGCTCCCTTGCAGAGGGGCTGAAGATGGAGAACCTCGGCGCGGTGGCGACCGGGATGGCACTTGGCAAGGCGGCCCTCGTCCGAGCCGGAGCGGCGGGCGCAGCCTTCGTGCTGCTTCTGCTCCTGTCGCCCGGTCCGCTGAGCTGGATCGGTACCGCCGCCCTCGGCCTTGTCGCCACCGTTGGCCTTGCCTGGATGGGGCACGGCGCGGCCGGGGAGGGGCCCACTGGCTGGATTCAGCTGACGGCGGACATCCTCCACCTGATTGCAGCGGCTGTATGGATTGGCGCTCTCCTCGGCCTGTTGAAGCTGCTCGTGGTTCGGCCTCAAACGGAAGCAGCGGCCGACACGGCGCGCAGCGCGCTGGAAAGGTTTTCCGGCATCGGGTCTGCGATCGTCGCGGTGCTGCTGCTTACAGGCGTGATCAACGGGTGGGTGCTCATCGGGCCTGACCGACTGGATTCGCTGTGGACATCACCGTACGGTCGGTTGCTCCTCCTCAAGGTTCTGTTGTTCGGCGGAATGCTGGTTCTTGCGGCCAGCAACCGGTTTCGCCTGACTCCCGGACTCGGCAAGGCGCTGCACAGCGGCGAGGAGACCGGGGCCGCGCTGGGTGCGCTCCGCCGCAGCATTGCTCTGGAGTTGGCTCTCGGCATCGCCATCCTGGCGCTCGTCGCGTGGCTTGGGGTGCTGGCCCCTCCGGCATCCGCCTAGGCGGGAGCCCGGAGCCATCGACCGCAGGGCGAATCCGGAGCGCCGTGCAGGCACCGCATCAGGAATTTTCGCTGGCGGGGCGTGGGGCGGCAGATCGCATGGTCCGCCGGAAGCGCGTTCCGCCCAAAGCCGGTTCATCGCGGAACGGGCGCGGGGAAAAGTTGCCATCGTCCCGCCCCCGATGCGTCAACCGGGTTCGTCAGAAGAACTCCGGCGGATCATGAAACCCGACTGTCAGGAGTTTCATGGTGGGCGCGGCAAGGATTGAACTTGCGACCCCACCCGTGTGAAGGGTGTGCTCTACCACTGAGCTACGCGCCCGCGCGTCCAGGGGACGGCAGGGCGCCGCCTTTGCCACGCCCCGCCGCCGATGACAAGCACCTAGTCGAACAGCATCCGCAGGAATAACCGCTCCAGCGCCATCCCGCCTGCGCCGTCGGATCGTGCGGTGCTATGCGACTGAGGGCATTCGAGGCAGCGCGCCTGCGCCCCGCGCACCCGCAGCAGCCCGGAAAGGTCCTCGGCAATGCGGGTGGACAGCTGCTGCTGGCTCTGCGCGAACTGGCCGAACAAGTCGCGCGGCCCTTCGGGGGCGCGGGTGTCTTCGCCCAGCGCGCTCGCCAGCCACTGCTCATATGGATCGACTTCCTGCCCCAGGAACTTCGGATGCCACTGGCCTGCGGGCAAGTCGGCCCGGGCCGCCGCCCATTCAAGTGCGGCGTCGAGATCGCCGAACTGGTCGACAAGGCCAAGCTGACGCGCGCTGCCGCCATCCCAGACCCGTCCTTGCGCAAGCTGATCCACTTGCGCCTTGCTCATCCCGCGGGACTGCGCGACCAGCGTCAGGAACCGGTCATAGGCAAACTCGACGCTTTTCTGCAGCACTGCCTCGGTTTCGGGCGTGAACCCCGCGAACAAGTCCGGCTGACCGGAAAGCGGCGTGGTTCGCACCCCGTCCGACTGCACGTTCCATTCGGCGAGCGCGTTCTCGAACGTCGGGACGACCCCGAACACACCGATCGAGCCGGTGATCGTCTCCGGTTCCGCGAAGATCCGGTCTGCGGGCGTGGCCACCCAGTATCCGCCACTCGCCGCGACATTGCCCATCGAGACGGCGATCGGAATGCCCTTTTCCTTGTGGCGCAGGATCGCGCGGCGAATCGCCTCGCCGCCCGTCACCGTGCCGCCGGGCGAATCGACCCGCACCACCAGAGCCTTCAGATTGTCTTCGAGCGCATCGTCCAGCGCCTGCGCAATGCGTTCCGCCCCGGCTTCGCCCGGTCCGGCGTGCCCGTCGCTGATGGGTCCGGCGATGGTGATCACGCCGATCTCGCCGCCGATGTCCTCCGGCCCGACTTCCTCGAGCCAGGGATCGAACTCGGTCCGGGCAAAGGAGCCGGGGGACTTGTCCCACTCGTCTTCCCCGGCAAACTGCGCCACCCGCTTGCCCCATTCGACATGGTCGCCGATCTTGTCGGCCAGCCCGGCGGAAATCGCCGCCTGGGCAAGGTTGCCGCCGTTCTGGTCGATCCAGGTCGCGATATCGGTCGTCACCCGGTCAAGATCGGCTTGCGGGCGCGCCTGTTTCACGTTGGCGAGCCATTCCTGCCACAAGGAGCCGTAAAGCTGCGTGGCGTTCTCCCGCGCCTCGGGCGACATGTCGGTGCGGATATAGGGTTCGACCGCGCTCTTGTAGGTGCCGACGCGGAACACGTGCGCGTTGATGTTCAGCCGCTCAAGCAAGGCGCCGTAATAAAGGCGATGTCCGCCGGGACCGGAAATCGCCACGCCGCCCATGGGATCGACCCACACTTCCGAGGAATGGGCCGCCAGCATCATCGCATCGTCGGTATAGCCGACCGCATAGGCGATGACTGGCTTGCCGGCCGCGCGGAACCGGTCGAGCGCTTCGGCGATGCTGGCCATGTGGACCTGCCCCCCGCCGAGGAACTGCGTCATGTCGAGCGCGATCACCTTGATCCGCTCGTCCCGCGCGCCTTCGTCGATCGCCCGCACCAGATCGCGCGCGACGTATTCCTTCGTCGGTACGGCGGATGTCAGCAACGGCACGGGAGAGGAAATCAGCGCCGCCAGCGGATCGGCGGGGGCTTTTTCCTCCACCACGCTGCCGTCCAGATCAAGCAGCAGGGCCCCATCGCGCACCGCGGCCGCGTTGGGCCGCGCGCTCAGCAGCATGAACAGCGCAGAGAAGAACAGCAGCAGCAAAATAAGGGTGAGCGCGTCCTTGATGCCGACCAGCAGCCGCCAGACCTTGCCTGCGAAACTCATCCGAAAAGCCTTTGAAACCATGTCATAAAATAGACAATCCCGTCCATGTTGGGATGTAGGGCGAGCAAGGGCGATGTGCCAGTCGCAAACCCATCGGCGGTCGATATTGTCCGACCGGCGTAATGCCGGAAAGGCTCATGCATGATCGCCCCTTACCCCCGTGCTGTCCGATTGCGCTTCCGTTCGATCACGCACCCCATTGCGGAGGCGCGCGCCCGGCCTTAGGGACCTTGCTTCAGTGATGCCGCCGATCCAACCTCCAGCCGCGGGCCGCTATCCGGCCGGCGGGCTCGCCTTCCCGCATCGCGATCTGCTTGGCATTGGCCAGTTGCAGACGCACGAGATCCTTTATCTGCTGGATGAGGCGGAACAATGGGTCCGGCTCAACCGCATGCCGTCCAAGCACACCGATGTGCTGTCCGGGTTGACGATCATCAACGCCTTCTTCGAAAATTCGACTCGCACCCTCCTGTCGTTTGAAATCGCCGGGAAACGGCTGGGCGCCGACGTGGTCAACATGCACGCTGCGCAATCCAGCGTGAAGAAAGGGGAAACCCTGATCGACACGGCGATGACGCTGAACGCGATGCGCGCCGATGCGATCGTGATTCGCCATTCGTCCAGCGGAGCGGTCGCGCTGATCGCGGGGCGCGTCGATTGCCCGGTGCTCAACGCCGGGGACGGCCAGCACGAACACCCCACCCAGGCGCTGCTCGACGCTCTGGCCTTGCGGCACAAGCTGCGGGAAGGCGGGCGGGAGGAATTCAACGGCCTGCGCGTCACGATCTGCGGGGATATCCTGCACAGCCGGGTTGCCCGATCCAACATCCTGTCCCTGCAGGCGCTGGGCGCGGTGGTGCGGGTCTGCGCGCCGCCCGCGCTGATGCCCATGGGAATAGAGGCGATGGGGGTGGAGCCGTTCCATTCGTTCGACGCCGCGCTGGACGGGGCCGAGGTGGTCATGATGCTGCGCTTGCAGAATGAACGGATGCAGGGCCAGTTCGTCCCTTCCCCCCGCGAATTCCGCCACCTCTACGGCCTCACGCCGCAGCGGCTCGCGCTGGCGGAACCGGACGCGATCGTGATGCACCCGGGACCGATGAACCGCGGAGTCGAGATCGACAGCGAAGTAGCCGATCTTGCGGGCCGCTCGATCATTACCGACCAGGTGGAAATGGGTGTCGCCATCCGCATGGCCTGCCTCGACGTGCTGACTCGCCGCGCGCGGGGCGTGCCCGGGTGGGCGCCGGTGAACCGGGCGCAGTGGGTATGAAACAGCCGCGCCCCCTCGCGATCGTCGGCGGCCGGCTGGTGACGCCGGACGGCGTGCGTCCCGGCACGCTTCGGTGCGAAGACGGCCGTATCGCCGCGCTTGGCGATGTCGCCCCGCAGGATGGGGATGACGTGGTGGATGCCGGCGGGGCGCTGGTCGCCCCGGGGCTGGTCGATTGCGGCGTGTTCGCGATCGACAAGGCCGCGTTTCATTTCGGCGGGATCACCCGGGCGGCGCTGATGCCGGACCAGAGCCCGCCGCTCGATCACCCGGCGCGCGTGCGTTTCGCCGCACAAAGCGGCAAGCCCGACATGTGGGTCCACCCGCTGGCGGCTGCGACGGTGGCGCTGGAAGGCGGCCACCTGGCCGAAATCGCGCTGATGTGCGATGCCGGGGCCAAAGGCATCGCCACCGGGCGAACGTGGATTGCCGACAGCGGGATCATGCTGCGCCTGCTGCAATACGCCGCGATGCTCGATCTGGTAGTCGTGTCCCACGCGGAAGATTCCGGGCTGGCCGGAAGCGCCGTCGCCACTGCCGGCGAAATGGCGACTCGCCTCGGGCTGCCGAGCGCCCCGGCCGAAGCCGAAGCGCTGGCCATCGCCCGCGACGTCGCGCTGGCGGAAATGACCGGCGCGCGCCTCCACGTCCGGCAAGTGACGACTCGCGCCGGGCTGAACCTCGTGCGGGCGGCAAAGCAACGCGGCGTTTCGGTAACGGCGGGCGTCACGCCGGCCCACTTCATGCTGTCCGATCTCGCGCTGGCGGAATTCCGCACGTTTTCGCGGCTCTCCCCGCCCTTGCGCTCCGAAAGCGACCGGCAGGCCGTGATCGAAGGCATCGGGGACGGAACCATCGATGTCATCGCCTCGGGCCACGATCCGCGCTGGCCGGAAGACAAGCGCCTGCCATTCGCGGATGCGGAGCCGGGCATGGCGGGGGCCGAGACCCTGCTGGCGATGACGCTGACCCTGGTGCGGGACGGGGTAATCGACACGGCCCGCGCGTTCGATCTGCTCGCTCGCAATCCGGCCCGCCTGCTGGGCGTCGATGCGGGGGAATTTCGGGAAGGGGCGGAAGCGGACCTCGCGCTGATCGACCCGGAACGGCCGTGGGTGATCGATTCGGCGAAGATGGACACCAGCGCCGGGAATACCCCGTTCGACCGCCAGCCGACGCAAGGCCGCGTGCTCGCCTTGTGGAAGGGCGGAGTGCAGGTGGGCACCAAGCCCCGGCGATGACCGCGCCGTCCCGGACTGGCAGCGCGGTCGAGGCCACGCCCGATCAGCCGGTTTCCGGGGCCGAGCGGCTGGTTTCGCTCGATTTCATCCGCGGAATCGCGGTGCTCGGGATCCTGTTCGCCAATATCACCGCATACGGCCACCCGCTGACCGCCTATTTCTGGCCTCCTGCGCTGCCCCAGCCGCTGAGCATGGGCGACCGGGCAATCTGGCTGTTCCAGTTCGTGGTGATCGACGGCAAGCTGCGCGGGCTGTTCACTCTCCTGTTCGGTGCCGGGCTTTACTTGTTCATGGAACGGACCTGGGCGCGGGGCGGCGACGCGTGGCTGCAGGCGCGACGGCTGTCGGTGCTGCTGGTGTTCGGCCTTGCCCATTATTTCCTGATCTGGCGCGGCGACATCCTGACGCTTTACGCCTTTTGCGGGCTGGCCGTGCTGCCGCTGCTCAAGATGACGGCCGAACGGCAGCTTTCGCTCGGCCTCACGCTGGCAGTGGTCGGCGCGCTGATGAACACCGCGATGATGTCGGGCGATTACCTTGCCGCCAACGGGGCGGACGCCGCCCGGCGCGCGCAAGCCGCGCAAGTCCCCGCACTGGTGCTCAAGGTGGCTGAGCGGGAGACGCGCTTGTACCGCGACGGCAGCTATCCCGACATCGTCGCCCACGCCATCGAAGAGGAAGGCGACCGGCTGCTGCAGGAACTGATCGTGGTCGGGATCACCGAAACCTTCGGCGTGATCCTGGTGGGCATCGGCTTGTACCGCTTCGGCTTGTTCGGCTCAGCGGCGCGAAATCCGGTCCTGCGGCGCTGGGCCTGGGGCGGATGGCTGGGCGGAATGGCGGTGACCCTGCTGATCGGGCTGTGGCCGCTGCGCGAAGGCTTCCCGCTGTTCACCACCAGCTTCGCGTTCAACGGGCTTTCGTCGTTGCCGCATATCGTGACTGTCCTCGGCCTCGTGGTCCTGCTGGCGGGGTGGGCGCCCACGGCTGCGCAGGGCTGGCTGGGACAAAGGCTGGCCGCGGCCGGGCGCATGGCGTTCAGCAATTACCTCGGCACGTCGATCCTGATGATGTTCGTGTTCCACGGTTGGGCGCTGGGTCTGTTCGGACAACTAGGCCGAATCGGTCTGCTGGGGATCGTGCTGGCAGCCTGGGCGCTGATGCTCGGCTGGTCGCAGCCGTGGCTGGCGCGGTTTCGCTATGGCCCGCTGGAATGGGTCTGGCGCTGCCTGACCTACGGCGAACGGTTTCCTTTTCGCCGTTGAGTCACTTGCTACTGCAACCCATTCGCATTATTAAGGGCGGGTGCAAGGGAGCAGCGATTCATGTACATCTGCATCTGCAACGCGATCCGGGAAAACGAACTGCGCACCGCCGCGCGGCGCTGTCCGCGCGATGTGGACGGGGTCTACGCCTCGCTCGGCAAGCGCCCGCAGTGCGGGCAGTGCCTTGATGACGCGGCCGAAATCCTGATCGAGGAACGCGAGATGGCGCAGGAAACCGCCTACGCCGCCTGACAAAGGCCGATCGGGGCCCGACTTCGGCTCGCCCCACTCTCCTGATTTGCATTCGCAAAACCGCAGAATTCTGCCAGTTTTGTCACAAATAGCGCCCCGCATCGCTTGCGCTTGCCCGCGGCGGAAGGCATGGACGGCTCATCTTTTTCTCACAAGCGGAGCTCGACCATGAAGGGTAACCCCGAGGTCATCGAATACCTCAACAAGGCGCTCACGAACGAGCTGACCGCGATCAACCAGTACTGGCTGCACTACCGCACGCTCGATCACTGGGGCGTCAAGAAGCTGGCCGAGTACGAACGGCACGAATCCATCGACGAGATGAAGCACGCCGACATCCTGGCCGAACGGATCCTGTTCTTCGACGCGCTGCCGAACTTCCAGGCGATTCATCGGCTGAAGGTTGGGGAGACGGTGGAGGAAATCCTCAAGGCCGATCTTGCGCTGGAGATGGAAGCGATTCCCCTGCTGCGCGATGCCATCGCCCACTGCGAAACGGTGCGCGACTACGTCAGCCGCGAAATTTTCGAGCGCATCCTCGAAAGCGAGGAAGAGCATGTCGACTTCATCGAAACCCAGCTCGACCTGATTGAGCGGATGGGGCTGCCGAACTACATCCAGCTGAATTCGAAAGCGCCGGGGGAAGACAGCTAACCCGCTTTCGAAGCAGGCGGGTGCCTGCTTCCTCGCAAAACCCGCGACAAAACCACGGGCCTGGAGCGGCCGATCCGACGCCGTCGGATCGCAGCGCCGCTCCAGCGCTTGTCCGGCGCGCACCGCCGGGCTAACCGCCGTGCATGTCCGCTCCGATCACCGCTCGCTTCGCCCCGTCCCCCACGGGGCTGCTCCACGTCGGCAACATCCGCACCGCGCTGCACAACTGGATGCTGGCCAAGCGGCACGGCGGCCGGTTCCTGCTGCGGATCGACGACACCGACAAGGAACGCAGCCGGGAAGAATATGTCGAGGCGGCTCGTCTCGATCTCGCCTGGCTGGGGCTCGAACCGGACGGGGAAGAACGGCAGTCCCTCCGCCTGCCGGTTTATGAAGCGGCGTTCGATCGCCTGCGCGCCGCCGGGCGAGTCTATCCGGCGTACGAAACCGCGCAGGAGCTGGAGCTCAAGCGCAAGATCCAGCTGGGACGCGGCCTGCCGCCGATCTATGACCGCGCCGCGCTCCACCTGACCGATGCGGAACGTGCGGAAAAGGAAGCGCAAGGCATTGCCCCGCACTGGCGCTTCCGGCTCGATCACGATCAGCCGATCGAATGGATCGACGGCATTCGCGGGCCGCAGCACTTCGACCCGGCGCAGTTGTCCGATCCGGTGGTCCGCCGCGCCGATGGATCGTGGCTGTACATGCTGCCCAGCGCAGTGGACGATATCGACATGGGGGTGACGGACGTGCTGCGCGGGGAAGACCACGTGTCCAACACCGCGCTGCAGATCCAGATGTTCACCGCAATGGGCGCCGCGCCGCCGCGCTTCGCCCACGAAGCACTGCTGGTCGGTACCGAGGGCAAGCTGTCGAAGCGCCTCGGTTCCCTGAGCGTGGGGGCGCTGCGCGAACAGGGGATCGAACCGCAGGCGCTCGTCGCCCTGCTGGCAAGGCTCGGCACCTCGCAGCCGGTCGAGCCGATCGCCAACCCTGCCGCGCTGGTCGAAAGCTTCGATCTTGCGACCTTCGGCCGCGCCCCGGCCCGGTTCGACGAAGCGGACCTTGACCGGCTGAACGCCGCGATCCTCCACCAGCTGCCCTACGCCGATGTCGTCGGCCGGGTGCCGGAAGGCATGGACGAAGCGGCATGGGAAGCGATCCGCCCCAACCTCACGCGCTTGTCCGACGCCGCCGAGTGGTGGCGCGTGGTTACCGGCCCAGTCGACCAGCCGGAATTCGACGCGGAAACGAAAGCCTTTCTCGCCCAGGCCGCCACCCTTCTGAGCTGGAGCGAGGACCCGTGGCATTCGCTGACCGGGACGCTGAAGCAGGCGTCCGGCCGCAAGGGCAAGGCGCTGTTCCTGCCGCTGCGGCAGGCGCTGATCGGGCGCGATTCCGGCCCCGACATGGCCGCCCTGCTGCCCCTGATCGGCGAACGCGAAGCGCGGGCGCGGCTGGAACGCGCCGCCGGGTAGGGGGCGGCAGCGCGAACACCCCGCGCGAAGCCAGCCAGACGGAGACTCCCGCGCATGCGGCGGAACGTGTCTGCGCGCCCGCCGTTGGCACCTCATCGGACGGGAACGCCAACAGGCTAGGTCCGCCCATCCGTCGGGCCCCAGCACTCCCGACCGTCCAGGGGATGCGCCATGAAATCTGCCAACTCCGGCACCAAGCCCGCCTCCCGGCAGGGCAGGGCCGCCAAAGTCATCGCCAGCATCGAAGACGCCGAACACCTGGATGGTCCGGCCTTTGCCCTGGCCAATGCAGTGGCGCTGCCCCAGCGGATCGGAGGCACGCCCGGCCAGCGCGTGCAGAACGCACTCCACGGCACCTGGTTCGGCCACCCCATCCACCCCTCGCTGGTCGCGATCCCGATCGGCACCTGGACCCTGGCCGTCGTGCTCGACACCCTCGCCAGCGTGGGCGCGATAAAGGGAACGGCCATCGACAGGACGTCCGACATTCTGGTCAAGGCCGGAGCCGTCGGTGCGGTCGGCGCCGCTCTTACAGGCTTGTCGGACTGGCATCAGACCCATGGCCGTTCCCGCCGCGTCGGCCTGGTCCACGCCGCCGTGAACAGCACCGCCCTCGGCATTCAGGTTGCTTCCATCGTCCTCAGGAGCGGAGGACACCGGATCGCGGGCCGGCTCGCCAGCGCCGCAAGCTGGGGATTCATGTTCGCCGGCTCCTACCTCGGCGGCCATCTGGTCTACCGCTTGCGCCAAGGCGTCGATCAGGCCGACCGCAGCGTCGTCCCGCGCGGGTACCACCCGGTCCTGCCGGAAACCGACTTGCAGGAAGACCAGCCGTGCCGGGTCGAAGTCTGGGATGAGGTCGAGCGCGCCCAGATTCCCGTCGTCCTCGTGCGCCACCGCGGCCGCATCAGCGCCATGGGCGCGCGCTGTTCCCACATGGGCGGGCCGCTGGATGAAGGCTGGGTCCTGAACGGCGGCCTGATCTGCCCGTGGCACGGCTCCCGCTACGATCTTGAGAGCGGGCAGCCGCTGGATGGGCCGTCCACGTGCCCGCAGCCCCGCTACCACGTGCGCGTGCAGGACGGGATGGTGGAGATCCAGCGGGAACAGGACCCCGGCTCCACCGCCGTGACGCCGCAGGAGGCGGACGCCGCCCGGCGCGCCGAAGCAATTCCCGACAAGACCGCTTCTGCCCCGCAAGGACGCAAGGCGGACGAAGTCCTGTTCGAACATCACCAGCTCCTGCGCGGCTTGTTCCGCCGCATAGAGGCCATGCCGGCGGACGACCCCGAACGGCGCGACATCCTACGCACGCTCGCGTCCGAACTGGAGATCCACGAACATATCGAGGACCGGATCTTCTACCCCGCCGTGCAACCGGTCAGCGAGGATGTGTCGATCGCTTATGCGGAGCACCAGGCGCTGGCCGACCTGCTCGCCGCCACCCTGAAGCTGTCCACCGCCAGCCCCGCTTTCGAGGAGCACATCCGGGCCCTGCACACCGCCGTCGATCACCATGCCTCGTCGGAGGAAACCTCCATGTTCCTGGAAGCCCAGCGGCTCGGCGACCGCCGCTTGCGGGAACTTGGCCACGAACTGGAAACGACGATGGAGGAGGAGCGAACCTCCCGCTTCCAGAGCGCGTTCCGCCACCTGAAGATCAGCCTGCTGGAATCGGTCGGAAAGGCCGGATAACCCTTCGGCCCGGCGGTAGTGTTACCGCTCGCCCGCTACCTTTTTCAGGTCGGCCGCCAGATGCGCCTGCCGGAGACGGCGGCGCCGGAGCAGCCGCTTGAAATCGGGCAGGTGGTCGAAGTTCTGCAACTGGACGTGGTAGTAGTTGACGTACTCCAGCACCGCGAGCGCGGAAAAACCCAAAGCGGCCAATGCAGCGGAAGACGGGTCCAGAAAGCACAGGAAAACCGCCCAGACCAGGGATGCGATGGCCAACGCCAGCAGCGGGCGCTTCAGCCTTCTGGCGATCCGCAAGGCATGGCGCATCGGCTCCGGATTTCCGCGAACGCGGCACAGCGCCGCGTGCCAGTACAGGGCCCCCACCGCGAGCAGACAGCACGAGGCCGTAACCGCCAGCACGACCCCCGCGATCTCCCGCCCCCCGTCCGGCTCCACCATCCAGGCGGCCAGCAGCGGGAAGGAGACCGCGCAAGCGGCTTCCATTTTCCAGTAGGAGCGGAGACGGCGTTCAACCGGGCCAGCCTGCACAACCCAAACTCCCGTTTCGCGACACCCCAAGCTGGCATGATCACCCCGCGCCCGCAATGGGCCGGATTCAGACCCTCGCCTTCGAGGTCGCAAATGGGTGGAGCGGAAAGGAACGCGCTCCACCGCACTCACTTAGCCCGGCGACGCGGCGGATCCGGCAAGCAGCCCCCCGTCGATGTTGATCTCGGTGCCGGTGACATAGGTCGCTTCATCCGATGCAAGCATGACCGCAATCGCCGCAACCTCCTCCGGCATCCCGAACCGCTTCAGCGGGGTGTCGGCCACCAGCGCCTGCATCCGGACCTCCCGATCGGCCCCCGTGCCCAGCATCGGCTCCCAGATCGATGTCAGAATGGCGGCCGGGTGGATCGAGTTGCAGCGAATCTTCCACCCTTGCTGCGCGCAGTAGAGCGCAACCGTCTTGCTGTGGTTGCGGATCGCCGCCTTGGAGGAAGCATAGGCACCCGCGAGGGGAATGCCGACCAGTCCGGATCGCGACGAGATGTTGATGATCGAGCCTGTGCCGCTCTCCTTCATCGCCCGGATGGCGTAGCGACAGCCGAGGAAGGTCCCGTCAAGGTTGACCCGGTGGACTTCCCGCCAATCCGCAAGGCTGGCGTGTTCCGGATCGTGGGGCACCATGCTCTGCTCGAACCCCGTTACGCCCGCGTTGTTGACCACCACGTCCGCGGTCGGAACGCTATCGCTCAGCCGCATCCAATCGGCTTCTTTCCGCACGTCGAGCTTTTCGAAGCGGCACCCGATCGCGTCGGCGGCTGCCGCCCCCGCGCCTGCGTCCAGATCGGTGACGACCACGGTGGCGCCTTCTTCATGGAAGCGCGCGGCGATGGCGCGGCCGATGCCGCGGGCCGCGCCGGTGACGACGCACGTCTTGTTATTCAATCGCTGCATGATGTTCTCGAAACAGAGTCCTGTCGGCGGATCGCTCCGCTGGCGAGTGTCGTGCCGCCTTAGCGGTAACGCTGGATCATTTCGAAAACTCCGGGAACCCCTGCTTGTTTAGGCGAAGGCCGCAGGTTGAGCAACGCTGCACCGCCATGACCAGTAGAACTGGGTCCTCGTCATCTACCTGTCGGCAAGTACGGCTTCCCAGCAGCAGATCTCGGCTGCTTTATAAGCTGAGGAACTTCGTCCTTTCTGCAATTGCGTTGGGCGCAGCCTGCCAGAATTTTCGCCCGACTTCCCCGCGCGCGAATCACCACACCTACAATGCTTGTGATGGCGCCCTCGTTTCGCTGGGCGCACCGCCGGCGTTGGCCGCCGGGCTGCGTTTCTTGTGGAGACCACGATGAACTTGTCGCGCTACACTATCCGCACCAAACTTCTGTCGTGTCTCGGCTTGTTCGCTGTCGCCTTCCTGGCGCTCGTTGCCACCCTCAACATCACCGCGCACGCGAATGGAACGGCCTATCAGACGCTTCTGGTCGACCGGGTGCAGCCGCTCCGCGATCTCAAGACCGTGGCGGACGCCTACGCCGTCAGCATCGTCGATGCCGCGCACAAGGCGCGCAACGGTAACTTCACGATGGAGGAAGCGGCGCAGGCCGTGGCCGAAGGCAAGCAGCTGATTGCCCAGCGGTGGGGTGCCTACCGCGAAACCTCCATCACCGGACGTGAAGAGGAACTCGCCCGCACCGCCGAGGCGCGCATGGACAAAGCCGATGCCGAAGTGGAAGTGCTGCAGGACATCCTGCGCCGCGGCGACCGGGACGCTCTCGACCAGTTCGTCGTCCAGCGCCTTTATCCGGCGATCGATCCGATTTCCGAAACGATGAGCCTGCTCGTGGAAGAGCAGATCACGATTGCCGAGCAAGTCACCGGCGATGCCAGCGCCAGCAACAGCCTTGCCGGAACGATCGCCATTCTGATCGGGCTGGCGGTGCTCGCCGTGTGGGTCTTCGCGCTCAACGTTTCGCGCAAGAGCATCATCCAGCCCATCGCGTCGCTTGCGGATACGATGGAAGCTCTGGCGGCCCGGAAAGACGCTTCGATCCCCTACACCGAGCAAAGCGACGAAATCGGCCGGATGGCCCGCTCCTGCGACGTGTTCCGGAAGGCGGCCGTGGACCGGGCGCTGGCCGAAGAGGAAAACGCGCGCACCCAGCAGCACGTCACAAGCGCGCTGCGCTCTGCGATAGCCGCCATCTCCGCGGGCGATCTGACGCAGGATCTCAAGGAAGATTTCCCCGCGGAATACGAGGAAGTCCGTCACGATTTCAACGAAGCGCTCACCAACCTTCGCGCGCTGATCGGCACGGTCATGGCCAGCGCCGCGACGATCCGCACCGGTTCCGACGAAATCGCCCACGCGTCCGAGGATCTGGCGCGCCGGACCGAGGCGAATGCGGCGAGCCTGGAGGAAACCTCCGCCGCCATCGCGCAAATGGACGAGCGGCTCGGCGCAAGCGCGAAGGCAGCGGGACGGACCGTCGAACGCGCCGATGGAGCGATCGCCACCGTCAGCGGCGGACGCACGATCGCCGACGAAGCCGTGCTGGCGATGACTCGCGTTTCCGAGAGTGCAAAAGGCATCGACGACGTGATCGAGGGCCTCGACAAGATCGCCTTCCAGACGCGCGTGCTGGCCATGAACGCGGCGGTCGAGGCAGGGCGCGCAGGCGAAGCGGGCCGCGGCTTCGCGGTCGTCGCCGACCTCGTCTCCGCCCTTGCGATACGGGCCGAGGAAGAAGCCGGCCGGGCTCGCGACCAGCTGACGGCGACGCAGGCGGAGGTCGGAACCGCTGTCGAGAGGGTACAGAAGGTCGACGCGGCGCTGGCCGACATCGCCAGCGACGTGGGCGAGGTGCACGCGCTGCTTGGCCAGATGGCTGCCGACAATCAGGCGCAGGCTACCGCCATCACGCAGATTTCCGCCGCGGTCGGCAGCATGGATCGGTCCACGCAGCAGAACGCCGCCATGGTCGAGGAGACGTCGGCCGCCGCGCGCAACTTGTCGGGCGAGGTGGAGGCGCTGAGCGACCATGCCTCGCAATTCAAGGTCGGCGATGCCGATCGCTTCGGGAACGCAAAAGGTATCCGGCTTGCACCGGTGTCCTCGGCCAAACCGGCGCTGGTCGGCAGGTCGGCAGCGTAATTCGCCGCGGTCCTAGGCGGAAGGAGCGCTGAACGCGCGGCAGGCTCGGCTGGCAGCGGCGGATCGTGGATTGCCCCTTCGGGAGTGCCGGGGTGGGCAATGCCCACCCCGCGCGTCTCACAAACCGTCGAGACCCTTGCTGACCAGGATGTTCACCGCCACGCGGCGGTTCTGTGCCTTGCCCTCGGGGGTGCTGTTGTCCGCCAGCGGGTCGGCTTCGGCCATCCCGGTGGGAGTCAGCATGCGATAGGGCTTCCAGCCGCAAGCCTGCTGGAGATGATTGACCACGCGGCCGGCCCGCTTCTCGCTCAGCTCCTGGTTGTACTCCAGGCTTCCGGTGGAATCGGTGTACCCGACGACCAGCAGCAGCGCGTTATCCATCGCCTCGGCCTGGCTTGCAGCGGTGCAGAGTTCGTTTCGTGCCTGCGGGGACAGCACCGCCTTGCCAACGTCGAAGTTCACGTTCGTGGTGCTCTTCACGTTGTACTTGTCGATATCGCCCATGCGGCCGCGCAGCGCCTCTGTGGCCGCGGCGTTCTGATCGATGGCGGCACCGTGTTCGGCAAAGCGCTGGTCGGTGCCGTTGTGGATCATCGAGGCGGTCTTGAGATCCTTGTTCTTGAGCTCGATCTCGCTCGCCACCAGGCCGCCGCTCCACTGCATCGTCTCGACGTCGACCGGCAGGCCGTTGAGCAGCGAAGTCGCCGCAAGCCTGCTGCTGTTGAGGCCCAGGAACCCTCCGCTGGCCTTGATCTTCGTGTCATCGGTGATCGTGATGATCGAGCGGGTGCCGTCGGCGCTCGTGACCTGCATCCTGCTTCCGCTGCGCGCGGAGATGATGCCTTCGATTTCCGGCCCTTCGGTCATCTCGGCCGGGTCGGGCGCGGTCGGTCCATAGACGGTCGTCAGGATTTCGCCTTCGGACCCGTTCTGCGCCTGGGCAGCCACGCTGCCCGATGCCGGCACCGCCAGCATGGCAAGCAGGAACAGGGTGCCCGGTTTCTTGGAAACGATACTCATTGCGCTACTCCCTTAAATTGCGCCAGCCGACCCTGTGTTCGCGGCCTTCGGCCGCCCCCTGTGTGCGTGTCGGCTGTCGGGACTTTCTTCGTCCCGCCTTGTGAAAAACCTGCGGCAGGTACTCTGCACCTGCACGCAACGCTGGGTGTTCACGCCGCCCTTGCTGCCACGTGAACACCGGGAGCAGGACCATCGCCTGTGCCGATGGCTGGAGCGCCTTGTGCGATGAGCCGATGCAGGTTTCGCCGCGAGACCGTGCCGCCTACGTTGGAAGACTCGGCGGGAGGGAAGGGGAAGAGTGCCTCGCCGGGCAGCCTGTATTTCGAACGGCGCGGAGCAGCCGGCAAGGTCGGACCTCTGTCTCCATTTGGGAAACGATCGCACAGCCACGGCTTCACGCGTGCCTTCGGCGAGGTCCTATTGACTGTGGCTCGCCGGGAGGGGCGCGAAAAACGGACATCGCCGTTTCCTACACCCCCACCCGTCTGTCACGCCGACGCGGTTCTTTCCCATCGTCGTGCATCCGCCGCACAGGAAGGCCCCGCGCAGGCCTCTCACGAGCGCAACAATCTGTCCCGGCAGGGAAAGAACATTTTATTTTCTCGCGGGCGCCCGCGGTGTCGCTCTCGTCTGTGAAACCCGCAGGAATCTGCCGCAAAGCACCCCGAAAAACGGGTGACACCCGGTTGTAGGACGTGTCAGGTGTGTCAACCTGACGGCTGGCGCCTACGACTTGGCGTGCTGCTCCAGCTCGTTGCCGGACAGGGTCACCACGTGCAGCAGGTTGGTCGCGCCGGGCGCGCCGAACGGAACGCCTGCCACCATCACCAGCTTGCTCCCCGGACCGCCATAGCCGTGGCGCAGCGCCATGCGCTTGCCCTTCGCGATCATCTCCTCGAAGCTGCCGATGTCGCGGGTCGGCACCGGGTGCGCGCCCCACAACAGCGCCACGCGCCGGGCGGTGCTGATCGTCGGGGTCAGGACCATCACGGGCACGGCAGGCCGTTCCCGCGTCACCCGCCGCGCGGTCGATCCGCTGGAGGTGAAGACCACGATCGCCTCGATCGGGACCGTGTCGGCAATCGTCATGCAGGAATGGGCCAGCGCATCGGCGGTGGTCGCATCGGGCTTGGTGCCCACCAGCCGCACGCGCATGCGGTACGCCTCGTCCCGCTCGATCTGGCGGGCGATGCGGGCCATCATGTCCACCGCTTCTTCCGGCCACTGACCGGCGGCGGTCTCGGCCGAAAGCATCACCGCGTCGCACCCGTCGTACACCGCGTTGGCGACGTCGGACACTTCGGCCCGGGTCGGGGCAGGGCTCTCGATCATCGATTCGAGCATCTGCGTCGCCACGATCACCGGCTTGCCGGCCAGCCGCGCCGCGTTGACGATCTTCTTCTGCAGCGGCGGCACTTCTTCCGGGTTCAGCTCGACGCCCAGATCGCCGCGGGCAACCATCACCCCGTCGGACAAGTCGATGATCTCATCCAGCCGGTTGACGGCCTGCGGTTTCTCGATCTTGGCGCACAGCGCCCCGCGCCCGCCCATCAGGCGCCGTGCCTCGATCAGGTCTTCCGGACGCTGGACGAAGGACAAGCCGATCCAGTCGGCCCCGTGCTGGATCGCGAAGGCGAGATCCCGCCGGTCCTTCTCGGTCAGGGCCGGGATCGGCACTTCGGTATCGGGCACGTTCACGCCCTTGCGGTCGGAGATCACGCCGCCGACTTCGGCGATGGTCTCGATCCTTTCGGAAGTGGCCTTGCGCACCCGAAGGCGGATCTTGCCGTCGTTGATCAGCAGGAGCCGGCCTTTTTCCAGCACCTCGAACAATTCGGGATGCGGCAGCTCCACTCGCTCGCCGTTGCCCGGGGTGGGATCGCGGTCGAAGGCGAAAGGCTGTCCGTGGGCGATCACGGCCTTGCCCTCGGCGAAGGAGCCGACGCGCAGCTTCGGGCCCTGCAAGTCGGCCAGAATCGCGATCGGCCGGTTGAACTCCTTCTCCAGCGCCCGAATCGCGTGGATCGAGCCCAGATGATCGGCGTGTTCCCCATGGCTCAGGTTGAGCCGGAACGCGTCGGCCCCCGCCTTCAGCAGGCGGCGGAGCATTTCGGGATCCCGGCTTGCCGGACCCAGGGTGGCGAGAATCTTGACCTTGCGGCCGCGCGGTTGAAGTTTTGCCATGGCGGCAGGCCTATGGCAGAGCGGGGCGACAGGCAAGATCACAGGGAAAGGAACCTATATGTCCGACCAGACCGATCCGCTCGACCAGCTGCCCGACGACGTCGCCGCCGCGGCGTTTCGCCGCCTCGTCCGCCACTTGCGCCACCGGCACGATGCGCAGAACATCGACCTGATGGGACTTTCCGGGTTCTGCCGCAATTGCCTCGCCGACTGGATCCGGGAAGGCGGCTACTCCGGCGACAAGGCCGAAGCGCGCGAGCTGATCCACGGAATGCCGATGGATGAATGGAAGGCCAGGCACCAGAGCGAGGCGACGGCCGAACAGCTCGCGCTGATGGAAGCGAGCGTCAAGCGGAACCAGGGTATCTAGGGAAAAATCCTGCCCTCGCTTCACCCGACTCGTTCGGGGCGCTATCAGCCCGCCCGAATCTGAAAAACCCCGAACCTGAACCCCCGAACCTAAACCGGAGTGAATGACGATGGCCGAAGCCACCGATGACCGCCTGCGCCTTCTGATCGAGCGGGTCGAGCGCCTTGAAGAAGAGAAGAAGGGCATCGCCGACGATATCCGCGATGTCTACGCCGAGGCGAAGGCGGTCGGCTACGACGTCAAGATCATGCGCCAGATTGTACGCCTGCGGAAGATGAAGCCCGACGACCGGCGCGAAATGGAAACCATTCTCGACACGTACAAGGCAGCGCTCGGCCTCGGCTGACGCCTGCGACCGCTGGCAGGGCAGCGCTCGGCCTCGGCTGAGGCACGCTTTCGCCGGAATGAGCAGCACGGGCGGCAGAACGCGGAACGCCCGTGCCTTCCGGTCCATTGGAACTCGCAAACCCTGTTCACGCGAGGATCCCTGCCATGCCCGATGCCACCCGCACGCCCGATGTCGATGCCGCCCACATAGAGCCGATCCACCAGGACGGCCTGCCGGGGCACGAATCGCAGCTTGAGCCGAAGCCCGACTGGCAGCCCCGCTATCCCGGGTCCGGCCGCTTGAAGGGCAAGGTCGCCCTGATCACCGGCGGTGACAGCGGCATTGGCCGCGCCACCGCCGTGCTGTTCGCCCGCGAAGGCGCCAAGGTCGCGATCGCCTATCTTTGCGAACACGACGACGCGAAGAAGACGGAACGGATCTGCCGGGAAGAAGGGGCCGAAACGCTCGCCATCCCTGGCGATCTCGGCGATCCGGACCACGCAAGGGAGGTGGTCCGGCAGGTGATCGACGAGTGGGGGCAACTGGACGTGCTGGTCAACAACGCGGGTGAGCAGCACGCGGCCAGGGACGTGACGGACATTGCCCCGGAACAGCTGCAGCGCACCTTCCAGACCAACATCTTCGCGATGTTCTACCTCGTCCAGGCCGCTCGCCCGCACCTGAAGAAGGGTGCGGCGATCATCAACACCACCAGCATCACGATGTATCAGGGCTCGCCCGAATTGCTCGACTACAGCGCGACCAAGGGCGCGATCACGGCGTTCACACGGTCGCTCAACGACAACCTGATCGGGGACGGGATTCGCGTAAATGCAGTCGCGCCGGGACCGATCTGGACGCCGCTGAACCCGATGGGCGGCGCTCCGAAGGAAAAGATTGCGAAGTTCGGGGAAAGCACCCCAATGGGCCGGCCGGGCCAGCCGAACGAAGTTGCCCCGTGCTACCTCTTTCTTGCCTGCGAGGATTCGTCCTATATGTCGGGCCAGGTGCTGCATCCGAATGGAGGAACGGTCGTCGGTGGCTAGTCCATGGGGAAAACCGGAAGCGGGGATGATCGTCTCCACCACTTCGTCGATCGAGGGACGCCCGGCGCGCGAATATCTCGGCGTCGTCACCGGGGAGGTGATCGTTGGGGCGAACGTGTTTCGGGACTTGTTCGCCTCGATCACGGATCTCGTCGGCGGCCGCTCCGGCAAGTACGAGGAAGTTCTCGCCCGGGCGCGCAAGGAAGCCCTGGCAGAAATGCAGGAACAGGCACGGCAGCTTGGCGGCAACGCCGTGATCGGCGTGGATATCGACTACGAAGTGCTGGGCAGCAACGGATCCATGCTGATGGTCAGCGTGTCCGGAACGGCCGTGGTGATCTAGCCGGAGCCATCCAGCCGGGGTCATCTAGCGGGTCGGGCTGGATTGCCCCTGGCGCCGTGCTTCGCTAGAGGCGCGAGGGTAAGGGATTTCCGCTTCCGGAATCCACTGAAAAGCACCACTTTCTGGGGTTGAAATGGCCGGCCATTCCAAATTCAAGAATATCATGCATCGCAAGGGCGCGCAGGACAAGAAGCGCTCGGCGATGTTCTCCAAGCTGTCTCGTGAGATCACTGTCGCCGCGAAGATGGGTACGCCCGATCCGGACATGAACCCGCGCCTGCGGCTCGCCGTGAACGCGGCCAAGGCGCAGTCGATGCCGAAGGACAACATCCAGCGCGCGATCGACAAGGCGAGCGGCGGGGACGCCGAGGATTACGAGGAAATCCGCTACGAAGGCTACGGCCCCGGCGGCGTGGCCCTGATCGTCGAGGCGCTGACCGACAACCGCAACCGCACCGCGACCAATGTGCGCACGGCGTTTTCCAAGAACGGCGGCAATCTCGGCGCGAGCGGCGCGGTGAGCCACGGGTTCGAGCGCAAGGGACTGATCGAATACCCGGCCAGCGCCGGCAGCGAGGAGAAAGTCCTCGAAGCCGCGATCGAGGCCGGGGCCGACGACGTCGAGTCGACTTCGGACGGACACACGATCTGGACGGAGATGGACAGCTTGCACGAAGTCGCTTCAGCGCTGGAAAAGGCGCTGGGCGAAGCGGAAAGCGTCAAGCTCGCGTGGAAGCCCAACCTCACGGTCGACGTTGCGGAAGGCGATGTGGAAACGCTGTTCAAGCTGATCGACGCGCTTGACGATGACGATGACGTCCAGACCGTCTGGGGCAATTACGAAGTGTCGGATGCGGTGATGGAGAAGCTGGGGTGAGGAACTGGAAAGGATGGGCGGCGGCCGGGCTGGCGCTCATCCTGCTCTGGTGGCTGCTTTCTGGCGGATTCTTCATCCATGGCCGCTGAGTGCTGATCCTCGGGCTTGATCCTTCGCTGACCTGTACCGGATGGGGCGTGGTCCGCAGCGAAGGGCCGCGCCTCTCGCATGTGGCGAATGGGCAGATCAAAACGGACGGCAAGGCTCCGCTGCCTGACCGGCTGCACCATCTGCACGATGCGATCTTCGCGGTAATCCAGGCGTACCAGCCGGACAGGGCCGCGGTCGAGGAAGTGTTCGTCAACAAGAACCCGCAATCGACCTTGAAGCTCGCCCATGCCCGTGGCGCGGTCCTGGCCGCGTGCGGGCGGGCAAGCGTGCCGGTGGCCGAACATGCCACCCGGCTGGTGAAAAAGGCTGTTGTCGGCACCGGCGCTGCCGAAAAGCAGCAGGTTCAGGCCATGCTGAAGGTGCTGCTTCCAATGGCCAAGGTCGACGGAGCCGATGCCGCCGACGCACTCGCCGTCGCGATTGCCGATGCGCATCTCGGCTTCCTGCGCTGATGTTCCTCGCCGTGTTCCGCAACCGGAAGCGCGCAGACATCGACCAATGCGCCTATGAGGTCGAGGCTGCGCGGATGGAGGAACTCGCGCGTGACCAGCCGGGCTACCTCTCCTTCAAGAGCTACACCGCCGACGATGGCGAGGTGATCGCCGTGTCGGAGTGGGAGGATGAAGACGCCGCACTCGCGTGGCGCCGCATTGCCGAACACCGGGCCGCCCAGCAGCGCGGACGGGATGCCTACTACGAATCCTACACTGTCTTCGCCTGCAAGGACCCTCGCATCCATCGCTTTGAGCGGGGGAAGGAATAGCCGCTTTCGCTAGTCGCGCGCGTCTTCGCAGGCTTCCGCCGCGTCGAGGATCGGAATGGCGATTTGCGCGACCGGCCCGACCGATCCCTCCATCGTGTATCCGCTCTTATCGGCTCGAAGGTGGATCGTGTAGGAAGAATGGGTGACGTGCGGGCGGGGTGCTGGCAAGTCCCCGTCGGTGCCCACTGTGGCCAGGTCTATCGTGGCATCGAGAGACTGTCCTTCCAGCGCCTAAATGGCTTCTTCCATCTGCGGGCATTCGGTGGAATCGACCCGCACGATGACCGCGTTCTCGGCCAGCATGGCTTGCGGGGATGGTGCCGCGGCAAACATGCTTTCCAGGTCCGCTCCCCACCACTCCGTGTCAGGACCAAGGCCGATTGCGCGAAAATGACGGGTGAGCGCGGGGGCATCGAAATGGGTCCGCGTCCACTCCGCGACCGGATTGGGCGGACGTCCGCCCGACGCGGGCGACGGCACATGGGCATAGCGAAGGACGTGACGGCAGCTCCCGGGAACAGGCGTGTATCCGTTCGGCGTGGAGGGCTTGCAGTAACCCCGAAGATCCCCTGTCAGGAAGTGGCCGAAGTCGCTGTGCCGGGTGAAGCGCATCAGCAGGTCGAAGCGCTTCAAGCCTTCGAGTTGGTCCGGTTGCCGGAGCAGGGCCTCAGTCACCGGCCCTTTCTGCCGTTCAACCCAGTATCGCCAGAGCTGGTAGGGCGTGCGCATGTCGTACCCGTCCACCGGCTGGCTCAATTCAGCAGGTGGTATCGCCGGAGGCGGTAGGGTAGCCAAGGCGGCTGCCGACCATGATACCACGATGACGGCGGCAAAGGCGGCCCGCTTTCTGGAAGATCCGAGTGCCATCCCTGCAAGTCTGCCCCAGTTCCCGGTAGTCGGCAAGCGGCCAGGCCTACGCCCCTGCCGGACGCACCGCCGCAGGAGAGCGGGTTGACGATGAGCATCATTCCGCACGGTATTTCCAACTGTGACCGAGTCCGGAGGGTCCTAAACTGAAAAAGGAGAACTTTCAGGTCAGAGAGGCAGCTTTCAGGCAGCGCTGCCGGATTGAGGAATGTCACGGAATGGGTGGGAAGCGGACAGGCAGCTTCCGGAAGGGCAGGTCTCGATAGCTGCCGTCCCAAAACGATTGTATTCGGGAAACTGCGGGGTTCGTGCCAGCGCTGCCGAAAATCTTAGCTTCATCAGCGCTGCGCCGGGAGTTCATGCAGCCTTGTGGATCTATTCCGGTGCACCGCGCATCGTCTACGCTTCCCTGCGAACGGAAATCTGAAGCGGACCAGCTGCCTCGGCAGGACGCATCATCCTTGACAGTATGTTACAACGTATCATTAATGGCCTGGATTGAGGAGAGCGAAGACGTTGACCCTGACTTACATCAAGCGGGACAGCGCACGTTTATCGCCGGGTTTCATCACGGGTCTGCCGAGTGCAACCCGCATCGCAAACCCGATTGGTCCTGCATCCGCCCGGCTTGAAAGGTGAGGCCTGTGTCCAACAGCAACCAGATGTTCCTTGAGATGTTCTCTGATCGCGAGCGCATCGCGCACTACGCCAACGGCCCTCGGCGCTTCACACCCGGGATCGACGCGGTGCACCGCATGACCGGGATCCTGCTGGCCGAGCATGCGCCCGCCGATGCCCATGTTCTGGTGCTTGGTGCCGGTGGCGGGCTCGAGCTGAAGGCCTTGGCTCACGCGCAGGCCGGGTGGCATTTTACGGGCATCGATCCGGCCGGCCCGATGCTCGACCTGGCGCGCACGATAATGGGCAAGGATGCCGATCGTGCTGACCTGATCGAGGGCTATATCGACGCTGCGCCCGCTGGTCCATTTGACGCGGCGACCTGCCTCCTCACGCTTCATTTTCTCGATCGCGATGAACGCTTGCGCACATTGAGCGAGATGCATCGGCGCATGAAGTCGGGTGCCCCGCTGGTCGTGGTACATTCGAGCTTTCCGCAGGACGAGCCATCCCGCGCGCGCTGGCTCTCACGCTATGCCGCGTACGCTGTCGCGTCCGGAGCCGATCCGGCCCAGACCGAACAGGCACGCGCTGCTGTGGCGGCAAGCTTGGCGCTGCTCACGCCGGAGGAAGACGAGGCTTGCTTGCGCAATGCCGGCTTCCACGGCGTGGAGCTATTCTATGCTGCCTTCACTTGGCGAGGCTGGGTGGCCTGCGCTTAACGCATCGGCTTGGGCAAATTACGCCGGTCGCTTTTCTCCTGGATCTCGGAAGTCGCGAATGTCCCAGCTTCCTGCGACAGCCAAATAGCGCCAATGGGCAATTAGCGGCTCGTCCGCTGGCGAACGAATGACGGAGAGATCTACCGCCCGCAGGAGAAGGTTCAACGAGACACTTTTAAGCGAGACCGCCTCATCGATGCCTGCGGAGAGGTCGCCGTCCCGCCAGCAGATGGGACGCAAGCCGGGAGGCAGCTTTAGTGACGATAACGCGAAAAGTTGTCATTCGGCGCTTCTACGGCACACCGAAATGCACTTGGGTGCCCCTTATCAAGAAGAAGTGTAGCAAACTCAATGACTAAGATCGCGCTCTATGGGATTTCACAGTGTGACACGGTTCGCAAGGCGCGGCAGTGGCTCGACCAGCGGGGTGTCGCGTACATGTTCCACGACTACAAGAAGGAAGGCGCCGACCCGGTAAGGCTGCGTGCGTGGGTGGAGGCAGAAAGCTGGGAGGCGATCCTCAACCGACGTGGTACGACGTACAGGAAGCTGCCGGAAAGCCTGAAGGCGGACCTCGACGCGGAGAAGGCGATCCTGCTGATGGAAGCGCATCCCTCGGCGATCAAGCGCCCAGTGGTTGAGTATCCCGAAGGCCTGCTGGTCGGCTTCAACCCGGACGAGTGGAAAGCCGCGCTGGATTAATCGCGCTTCACCGTAACGATGTAGTTCAGCGACAGATCGCCCGTCAGGCGCAGGCCGTGGACCGGCGAAAAGCCGATCCCGCGAGGCGCGCCCATCGTCAGTCCCGCGGCGGAAAGCAGCTGGCGCAGTTCTTCCGGTGTGACGAAATCGTCCCAGTCGTGGGTTCCATGCGGAACCGCCCCTATTGCCTCGGCTGCGCCCACCAGCAGCAAGCGGGAGGCGGCGGTGCGATTCGGCGTCGACAGCACCATCAGTCCGTCCGGGGCCAACCGCAGGGCCAGTTCGTGGACGAAAGCGCCCTTGTCCGCCACGTGCTCGATCACTTCCATCGCGGTGACAAGGTCGAACCGGCCAGCGTCCATCGTCCCAAGCTCGCCGGCGCGATAGGCGATATCCAGCCCCATGCCTTGCGCGTGCAGGGCGGCTGCCTCGATGTTCGCCGGGGCGGCATCCACGCCGGTGACTTCCGCGCCGAGTCGGGCGAGCGGCTCGCACAAGAGGCCGGCGCCGCAGCCGACATCCAGCGCACGCTTCCCGGCGAGCGGCTTCATGGTGCGGATATCCTGCGCCCAATGCGCGTCGATCGCATGGCGAATGAATTCCAGCCGAACCGGGTTCAGGCGGTGGAGCATGGCCGATCGGCCCTTGGGATCCCACCAGTCGCTCGCGAGCTTGCCGAAATGTGCGGCTTCTTCCGGGCGGATGGTTACAGATGTGACGGTTGCATCGGGCATGCCCCATCCCTAACAGCGCGCGGGACCTGATTCCAGCAGCGGAGCACGCCTTGGCCCGTATCGTAATGAAATTCGGCGGCACATCGATGGCCGGGACCGAGCGTATTCGCCGGGTGGCCAATCTTGTCCGCAAGCAGCAGGCTCGCGGCCACGAAGTCGCCGTGGTCGTCAGCGCCATGGCGGGCGAAACCGATCGCCTGGTCAACTTCTGCCGCGAGGCCAACCCGCTCTACGACCCTGCGGAATACGACGTCGTGGTGGCGAGCGGGGAGCAGGTCACCAGCGGGCTGCTGGCGCTCACTCTTCAGGCGATGGGCTGCAAGGCTCGCAGCTGGCTTGGCTGGCAGCTTCCGATTCGTACCGCAGAGGCCCATTCCAAGGCGCGAGTCGAGACGATCGACGCCGAGGCGCTGATCGCTGCGATGCAGGGTGGAGAGGTTGCCGTTCTTCCCGGATTCCAGGGCCTGAGCGCCGAGGGCCGGGTGACCACGCTCGGTCGCGGAGGGTCGGATACGTCGGCAGTTGCTGTTGCGGCGGCGGTCCATGCGGATCGGTGCGACATCTACACCGATGTCGACGGCGTCTACACGACCGACCCGCGGATCGTCGCGCGCGCGCGCAAGCTGAAGTACGTGACGTACGAGGAAATGCTCGAACTCGCGTCGGTTGGGGCGAAGGTTCTGCAAACCCGCTCGGTCAGCCTGGCGATGAAGGAACACGTCAGGGTGCAGGTGCTGTCATCGTTCCTGGGGGACGATGCCCCCCCGGCCGACGACCTGCCCGGAACGATGATCGTCTCCGATGAGGAGATGGACAAGATAACAGAGGATCAGGATATGGAACGCCAGCTGGTCACCGGCATTGCGCACGACAAGAACGAGGCGCGGATCGTGCTTACCCGCGTACCAGACAGGCCGGGCGCGGTCAGCCACATCTTCTCGCCGCTTGCCGATGCCTCGATCAATGTCGACATGATCATCCAGAACGTGGGGCGCGACAAGGGAGAGACCGACGTCACCTTCACCGTGCCGCAGGCGGACCTCGCTCGTGCGCAGGCGCTGCTGGAAGCCAAGCGGGGCGAAATCGGGTTCAACCGGATCATCACCGACGCCAAGGTCGCCAAAATCAGCGTCGTCGGCGTCGGGATGAAGAGCCATGCAGGCGTTGCCGCCACGATGTTCAAGGCGATGGCCGACCGTGGGATCAACGTCCAGGCGATCTCGACATCCGAGATCAAGGTATCCGTGCTGATCGACGAGGATGAGACCGAACTGGCCGTTCGGGTGCTGCACACCGCCTACGGGCTTGATGCGGAAGACGAAGCCGCCTGAGGCGAGGGGGCCTGGAATAGGGGCGGCTGCGGGCCTTCCTCTCAACAAAGCGTGAAACAACAGGGCGGACCGGTGGAAACCGGCCCGCCCTGTTTCATGTGTAGGAGACAGAGCCTGAATTAAGCCCGGCCCGGTGATCGCGAAGAATCGCGATCACCATGACCAATTGCGCCGGCAAGACCCAGAACCCGGCCACGAGCCCGTAGATGCTCGGGATGTAATGAGGGAATATCTGCTGTGCCGCCATCGTGCAGACCGCGATCGTCACGAACCCGGCGTACCAGATGGGCCAGTAGGAATTGGACCGCGCCACTATCCAGAGTGCTGTCCCCAACACGCAAGCATCGATCAAAAGCCCGCAAACCGCGAAAGCCGGCCTGTCGAGGGTAAAGGTCGCGACAAGCGTCAGAAGCGCTGATGCCAGCATGACGTGGACGAATACACGCGCGTCGCGATCCCCATACACCAAGACGAGGGCATACGTGGCCAGCATGAAAAGCCAGAAGATTGCAGCTGAAAGCACGTAGTCACCCCCCGACCAGTTAACCCGCGTGAACCCGCGTTTGCTTCTTGGTCATGTTCTCGACCCCGGCGGGGCAGCCGTAGGACACCGTCTTCAGGTTGCTCTGCGACTGGATGCGGGACAGTTCGCGCAGGGCAGCGATCATGTCGGAGCGCGTGGCGACAAGACCGTTCATGCCGCTGGCCAGCTTTTCCAGCAGGCCCTGCGTCGCGCCCATCGGCAAGCGCGCTTCCATCGCCGCCTCCATGATGTTTGAGCACATGCGCGACTGCAGCGTGACTGCGGTATCCAGCGCCTTGACGGATGCTTGGGTGTCGCCTGCAATCACCGCGCCGATCGTTTCCTTGATCTCATGCATCATGTGACTTCCTCCGTTCAGCGGGCTGTTGAGCTACAAGCCCGCCTGATGAAGCCTGTATGCGATTCTTTTGGTGTGTAGGAAAGCGAAAAAACACCATAACGGTTAATTAACCAAAATGGACTGGTGATGGCGGTTACCGATCTGCCGTTCGCGAGTCGTGCCCATCCCCGCTCTGGCTCGGCCATTGCTTAGGGCGCGACAAGCTGGATGATCCCGGCAATCGTCAGGGCCAGCATGGCCATGACCATCACGCCGAGAATCGCGATCTGAAAGACCTGCACGTAACGGTGTGTAACGGGCGTCCGGTTGAGCTTTCCGCCCAGGGGGGGGCAGTGCCCAGTTTCGGCGTTCCGGAACCGACTCGTCCTTCTGGGGTTGGACTCGAACGGACCTAGCCGCTTCGGCGCGGGAGGTCGCCCCGAGCCGCTCCATCGCCGCGGCGATGTGGTTGTCGACCGTCGACGGGCTGAGGCCAAGCGCCCGGCCAATCTCCTTGGACGTGTGGTTCTGCGCGACAAGTTCAAGGCATTGCCGCTGGCGCTCGCTCAGTTTCGCGGCGCGGGTATCTGCGTCAGAGCCAATGGTCATGATGGATCGAGATTGTCCGATTCGACAGCAGCTTAGCCCGCTCACCAGGCCATCTCCAGTTTCCTAGGTAGTTACCTAGCCGTGTCAATGGTACGCACCAGGCGATAGACTAGGGCCTCATCCCCAGTGTCATTCCGGCGCCGGACCAGCCAGTCCTGTTTTTGCGAACAAGGCGGATTGGCCCTAGCTCCGGAGGGTTCGCGGCGGCGGGGGCGTCGCTGCGAACTGCTATCAGTCGGGTTTCACGACCCCACCCGCCGTAACCCATCGCAAGAAGTCGACGTAGTGACACGCATCGTTTAGCCCGGACGGGCGGCCGCCAAGGGGCGGTCGCCCTTCGCGGCCCCAACGGGAGCAGCCGTTACCTCTTTAATCGTATTATCAGCTGCTCCGCAGCATCGCGGGCCAGAACAGAGGCTCGCGCAGAATTGCTCGTTCGATCCAGACCGCGGCTGGCAGGGCTCGGTTCGGCCGCCAGTGCCGGCGTCTCCACTTGCTCAAGGCGGCCCGCTGTCGCGCGCCCGAGTGGCTACTCAAGCGGGAGCCGACTGGCCGGCGATCAGCCGAAACAGGCTGTCCAGCCGCCCTGCTCGTCCTCCACAGTACTTAGCACTGCCGTTTTCCGGTGAGAGAGCGTGGGAGGAGTGCCGGCCCTCCGTATCTGCGGCGTCCGGTGTCTAGTTGCGTCCGAGGCCCTCTCACCAGTGGAACCTCTCCCTCGGCCTCACCGCCACCCGGTTCGTGCCGACTCGCGAGCCGAATGATGTAAACCGATATGGTACATGAAGAGGTGCACCGGTGCGCATCAATGGTGCCAATGTGGTGATATCGGCTCAACCGACCGTTCCAGAAGGGGTGACGGTTTCCTCCATCGCACCTGGGGATCGAACTTCTCGGAGCGACAACTGTCCTGCGGAGCATCCTCCAGCGCTTTGGCACGACATCTCGTTGTAAGTCACCCGTGTCGAGCAACTCAAGCGTCCGATCTGGGGCATAATGGACCGTGCGGATGTCCTGCCGGTTGGCCATGACGCCAGGAAAGGCCATGGACCCAAGGCTACTGCGGATATTCTCGGGCTGGTTTCGCCCGGCTTGCGCCGTTCCACTCAATCCGCGCCTTGCCGCTCCGCTCGGGCTTTCCTAAAGCCCCGGCGCCGTAGGCGTTCCGCAACAGAAAGAAACTCATGTCAAAATACCCCAAGACCAAGGGCCTGATGGGCCGCGGCAGCGAATTCCTTGGCAGCGAATACGCGATCCTGGGCGGCGCGATGAGCTGGGTTTCGGAACGCAATCTCGTTTCGGCGATCAGCAACGCGGGTGGATTTGGCGTGATCGCCTGCGGTGCAATGACGCCCGATCTGCTCGACGCGGAGATCGCCGGCACCAAGGCGCTGACGGACAAGCCCTTTGGCGTCAACCTCATCACCATGCACCCGCAGCTGGTGGATCTGATCGCCGTATGCGGGAAACACGGCGTCGGCCATGTCGTACTGGCGGGAGGAATTCCTCCCAAGGGCAGCGTGGAAGCGATCAAGGCCTTCGGTGCCAAGGTCATCGTGTTCGCCCCGACCCTGGCACTGGCGAAGAAGCTGCTTCGCTCGGGCGGGGATGCGCTGGTGATCGAGGGGATGGAAGCGGGTGGTCACATCGGTCCCGTTTCCACCAGCGTGCTTGCGCAGGAGTTTTTGCCGGTTCTGTCCGAAGACCACCTGGTGTTCGTCGCCGGCGGGATTGGCCGGGGCGAGGCCATGGCCGGCTACCTGGAGATGGGCGCGGTCGGAGTGCAGCTTGGCACTCGGTTCGTCTGCGCGAGCGAGAGCATCGCTCATCCCAATTTCAAGAAAGCGTTCTTCCGGGCCGGCGCCCGGGATGCGGTGGCAAGCGTTCAGGTCGATGCCCGCCTGCCGGTAATCCCGGTTCGCGCCCTGAAGAACAAGGGCACCGAAGCCTTCACCGCCAAGCAACGCGAGGTTGCGCAACTGCTCGACGAGGGGGCCGTGGAAATGGCTGAGGCGCAGCTGCAGATCGAACACTACTGGGCCGGCGCCCTGCGCCGCGCCGCGATCGACGGCGATATCGAGAACGGATCCCTGATGGCTGGCCAGTCGGTCGGCATGGTGACGAAGGAAGAGCCGATAGCCGAGATCGTCGATCATCTGATGGCGGAAAGCGAAGCCGCGCTGGGACGGCGGTAACCCGCCTCCGCACGATCCGATCGCACGCGTCCCAAGCGCCTCCGAAATCGGGGCAGCGGGACCGTGCCCGTGAGGTCGGCCCGCTGCCCTGCCGCCGGCCTGGGCCTATGCCGCCAGGCTGAGCATGATCTGCAGGGTTTGCTCGGGCTGGTCACCCATCACGAAGTGACTCGCCTTCGACTCGTGGTATTCCCAGGCGGAATGATTGCGCACCTGATCGCGGAAACGCGCGAACGGGGTGGGCTGCCAGTCGGTAGCGAAGACATAGACGTGGCGATTGATCTTCGCTTCTTCCCCGGTGAACCGGACCGCCTCGGTAAGCGTCAGCAGCGGATGGCGCCCGATCTCACCCGCCACTGGCTGAAAATCGACTGAGCCGATCGGGGCAACAAGCCCGGGGGTGAACTTCTGGCTGTCGATGTACCAGGCGTGCTCGAAGTCGCCGGTCACGTCCCACAGGGACTGGCCATCGCCGGGCAGGAACGCATCGATGTAGACGATCGTGTCGATCCGGGCTCCCAGACGAGTGGCAACGCCGGTGATCACCATTCCGCCGTAGGAATGGCCGGCAAGGATGAAGCGGTCGTACCCGGCTTCTTCGATCTGCCGACAAACATCGTCGACGTGATCGGTCAGCGTGATTCCCGGGGCGAGTTCTCCCGATCGCGTGCCCAATCCGGTCAATTCCGGCACCAGCACGACGTGACCCGCTTCGCGCAGATCGGCCGCAAGACGATCGTAGCTTCGTCCGCCGCCCCAGGCGCCGTGGACCAGAACATAGTTCGCCATTCCATCTCTCCTGTTTTTGTTGGTTCCTAAAGCAAATGGCCCATGAACCCGCCTTGGGTCCATGGGCCATTTCGCGTTGCTGTCCGGGACCTGCGTGGCAGGCCCCGGTGCTATCCGGCTTTAGCGACCGGTGCGCCAGCCCGACTGATAGGTGTTGCGCACGACCTGGGCATAGGGGACCGGCGAGACGACCGCCCGAACCTCGATCTGCTTGTGCGGCTCGACCGTGGTCTTTTCGGTGCCGCCGTCCGGCTCACCCCAGACTACGCGGAGTTCGGTGCCTTCGGGGATCTCGTGGTCAACGGTGGCAAGGCTCAGCGCCTTCTTCTCGTTGTACGAATAACCGGTGAACAGCGACAGGCCGACCGTGGTGCCGCCAGCGTCCACGACCTTGTCGTAGTTGCTGTTGGCGTAGTTGGCGAGCGGCAGGTCGAAGAACTTGTACTGCTCACCTTCCGGATCGAACAGCGAGCCCATGATCTTCTTCATGTCGTCCGCGTTCCACTCGAGCGTCACCTTCTTGCGCTGCTCTTCCGGGTTGATCTCCTTCAGCGCGTCGGCGCCGATGAAGTCATGGTCGAACTTCACGAAGGGACCGTAGCCGAGCTCCCACGGGTTGAGGTAGTAATCCTCGATCGTGTCGCCGACGAACGAGCCGCCGATCGCGCCGGTCGCTTCGTAGCTGTCCGCACCGAGCCACTTGCGGTAATCTTCCAGCTTGTCGCCGGTGTAGATCGCCGGCAGCGGGGAAGGGATCCAGCCGGATTCAAGCGTGTTGGACGGATAAGCGCGCGAACCGACCGGGACCAGGCCGAACTCTTCGCCTGCCTTCAGGATCTCGTCGCGGATGTAGTCCTGCTCTTCGTACGGACCCCAGATCTCGAGACCCGGCGAACCGGCCATGCCGTGGCGCAGGGTGCGCACGGTCTTGTTGCCGATCTTCATGGTGCCCATGTTGAAGAAGCGCATCTTGTCGAGCTTCTCGCCGTTGAGCTTTTCGATCACGTCCCACGCGCGCGGGCCCTGGATCTGGAAGCGCCAGCTGATGCGCTCCACCGGCTTGCCCATCGGGCGGCTGGGCGAACGCGGATCGTTGACGATCTCGACGTCGTACTTGCCCTTTTCCGCCTGGAAGCGGAGCCAGTTGGCGGCCGGCGCGCGGCCGACGTAAACGAATTCCTGCTCTTCCTGCCAGAAGATGATGCCGTCGCCGATCACGTGGCCATACGGGGTGGTCGGGACGTACTGCTTCGCCTTGCCGACTTCCCAGCCCTTGGGCGAGTTGATCATCGTGTCGGTCAGGAGCTTGAGCGCATCCTTGCCGCGGATGTAGAGGTCGAACATGTGGTGCGACTGATCGAACAGGACGGCGCTGTGCTGCCAGGCCCACTGTTCGGAACGCCAGTTGGAGAATTCCGGCGCGACGACCGGGTACACGTAGGCCCCGATCTGCGAGTTGCGAAGCATCTTGACGATGTCAGGATGCTGCTCGAGCTTTTGTTCAAGATTCTGTGCAGCCATGAAGCATTCCTCTCGGTTGTGAAAGAATCATATACGCGAAAAAAATTTGGTATGTGAGACATACAATATCGCGGGCTAGCCGCAAGGGCTAAGGCGCAACGGGTAAGGAGTGGAGCTATGCAAGTCGAGTCCCTGGACCACGTGAACATCATCACCGATCGGCTGGATGAGACAGCCCGGTTCTATTCCACGCTGCTCGGCCTCGAACGCCGCGACGCACCGCCGCCCCTGACCCCGCAGAACGCCACCTGGATGTTCGATTCCCACGGCCGGGCGATTATTCACATCAACTCGCTGGATTGCCCGCGCGCCTATGATCGGGACATCACGCCGGGCGCGCTGACCGGCGCGCTGCACCATGTCGCGCTGAAGTGCGAAGGGTACGAGGACACGATCGCCAGGCTCGACGAGATGGGCGCCGACTACCAGACCAATCTGGTGGAGGCGATCAACCTGCGGCAGATATTCACTGCCGATCCCAACAACGTGCTGCTGGAACTGAACTTCTTCGCGGGGTGAAAACCGCTACGGGGAGTGCCCGCCGCCGCCTGCGCGGGCACTCCCCGGTGCAAACAGCGGCTGGACCGGGCTCTCAGAGCGCGAGAAGCTGCCCTGAAGAGGCATCGTAGCGCACGGCAGTCGCTTGCCCGTTTTCATCGATCGAAACCAGCGGAGCGCTGTGAACCTGGGCGTGCCCCGAACGGATGTTGGCCTCGATGGTCCGGATGGCGGACGGCAGGTCCGTGAAGTCCGCTCCATCGACGGCGGAGAGGCCATACTTCCACCATTCAAGCGCCAGCAGGGCCTCCACGATATCGGGCGCGAAGCGATACCGGATGATCTTTGCAGGAGTGCCGCCGACGATGGCATAAGGCGGCACATCGCGCGTGACCACTGCCCGGGCGGCTATCACTGCACCATCCCCGATGGTCACCCCCCGGCGGATGAATGCGCCTTCGCCGATCCAGACATCGCTTCCGATGCGGATCTTGTCGATGCGGCCGGCCATGGATGAGGTGAGCGCCCGTGCCGCCTTGTGCATCATCGCGCGATTTGCCTGGTGGAACTCCGAGTTTTCCCCCGAGCGGCTTCCGGGGATGGCCGAGCCGGTGAACAAGGGTGCGGCCGAAAGAAAGTCGGTCGGGTGCTCGACTTGTCCGCTTACCACGTTGCTGGCGATCGCACAGAACCGGCCAATGGAAGCGACGTGCCGGATCAGTGTCTCGCGACCGCCGAGATAGGAGAAGGCGCCGATGAAATCGATGTCGTAGACGCCCTTTCTGACGCTGACGTTCGCTTCCACCAGCATGGCCTTGGGACTGGCGAAACCGATTCCGGCCTCAGGATCGATATCGACCTGATGCGCGCGGCAACTCGCAATCGTATCGGGAGAAAGGGTATAGCGCACCATCGGCCTTGTTCCGTCTGCCTCTGCGCCTCATTATAGAACTCGCTCCTGCACCGGGCGAACGCCCGCGCGGGAAACGTCGGGTTCCCGCAGGGAAGTGGGTCTGCTTGTCCTCAAACAGGGGCGCTAGACCGGGGCGGTGCCCGCCGTCGTGGTGCGGTACATCTCGCGCCGGAAGCCGTCGTAGTCGTTCGGACCCAGGTGCAGGGTCGCGCGGTTGTCCCACATCGCGACCATGCCGGCTTCCCAGCGGAGCCGGAACGTGAAGGCGTGCTGGGTGATATGGCGGCGGAGGAAGTCGATGATCGGCCAGCTTTCCTCCTGCGTCATTCCCCCGATCCCGATGGCGTAGACTTCATCGAGGTAAAGCGCTTCCTCCTCCGTTTCCGGATGCCTGCGCACCAGCGGATGAAGGCGGCCTTCCAGCGCCTCGTCCTTCTGCTGGTCGCTGGAAAACGGCAGCGCCTTTCCGGCCAGCTTCGCTTGCGTCGCGTAGTTCGCCGCCGCCGACATGTGCACCTTCAGCGGACGCAGCATGTCCTGGTAAACCGGACTGAGGAAGCGGAACGCCAGCGCAGTGTTCGCCCACACCGTGTCCCCGCCGTAGGGCGGGATGTCCACCGCGCGCAGCATGGTCACGGAAGGCGGCTCCGCCAGAAACGGGGAGTCGGTGTGCCAGCCGCTGCCGAACACCGCCTTGGACGTGTGATTCGCTTCCTTGATGATGGGATGCACGTTGCGGTGCCCGCCCGTCCCTTGGGTGTAGGCATCGATCGCGAAGGGGCCAAGCCGGGCGGCGAACGCCTCGTGCTCCGCATGGGTCAGGTTCTGGTGCCGCAGGAACAGCACCTTGTGCCGCCACAAGGCATCCTGGAACTCGGCAAAGGCCTCATCCGACAAGTCGGGCAGGCGCACCCCGGCGACTTCCGCACCCAGCGCGGCCGCTGCGGGCTGCACCTCGATATGCCGGTAGTCCCGAGCGGAATTGTCGAATGTGCCGGACGGGCTGACTCGCGCTTCCATCAGCATCAGCGTTCTCCTTCAAAGGCGACTATACACACAGCCGCTCCGGGAGGAACACGCTGCCCGGCAGAAGGCGGACGTACTCGCCTCACCTTCTGCCGGTCACGCTCTTCGCCCGTCAGGCGGAAACCACCTCGATCACCGTCTTGGCGAAGCTCTCCGGTCCCCACGCATGGGCATAGGCGTCCTTCGCTTGTTCGAAGCCGAAGCGCTTGCCGATCAGCGGCTCGATGCCGTTGGCGTCGATCGCTGCATTGAGCCGATCCGCCATCGCGGCCGAGCCGACGAAGATTCCGCGCATGATCCCCCCGGTCATCATCAGCCCGCGCGGGTTCGGCCCGCCTTCCGGGGCGAGCACGCCGATCAGCGCGACTTCGCCCGAAGTGCGCAGTGCGGCCATCGATTGTTCCGCCGTGCCCGCACCGCCGACTTCAACCACCTTGTCCACTCCGCCGAGGTGCTGGGCAATGAACGGGCCCCATTCGGCCGTGGTCTTGTAGTTGACCGTGTGCGCAGCGCCGAGCGCCTTGATCCGTTCCAGCTTTTCATCGGAAGACGATGTCGCGATCACCTCGCATCCGCTGGCGCGGGCGATCTGGAGCGCCAGCATCGACACCCCGCCGGACCCGAGCACCAGCACCCGTTCCCCGGCCTTTACCGGGCGCGGCCCTTCGTGCAGCGCGTTCCAGGCGGTAACTCCGGCACACGGCAGGCAGGCAGCCTGCGCGTAATCGAGCGACTTCGCCATGTGGACCACGCCCGTTTCCGGCAGGACGACGAATTCGGCCAGCATTCCGGGGGAAGTGCCGTCGCCCAGCGCCGGCCCCATCTTCATCGGCCCGTCCTGCCATTGGAGGAAGAACGATCCCTGCACCCGGTCACCCGCGGCGAACCGCGTGACGCCGGGGCCCACGGCCACGACTTGCCCGGCGCCATCCGACAGCGGGATCGCCGATGCCTTGAGCGCGCCGCCGAAGTACTTGCCCGCGGCCACCGCGAAATCGCGGTAATTGATCGAACAGGCGTGGACCCGGATCAGCACTTCGCCTGGGCCGGGCTGCGGATCGGGCAGCTCCTTCAGCTCCAGCCGGTCAAACCCGTCGGAACCGGGGGGCAGCATCCATGCACGCATCGTTGTCTCTCCAAAAATCAGGTCAAAAAACTTAGGTGAGGTCCGTGAACGGATTGTACGCCACTTCCCACAAGTGGCCGTCGGGATCGGCGAAGTAGCCGGAATAACCGCCCCAGAACACGTCTTCCGGCGGTTTTACCGGACGCGCTCCGGCGGCAAGCGCTTCGGCGAAAGCCGCGTCGACGCCTTCCTTCGACGGTTCGTTGTGCGCCAGCGTAATACCGGAAAATCCGCTGCCGACCGGATCGATCCCGGCATCTTTCGCCAACTCCTCACGCGGGAACAGGGAAAGCCAGGCTCCTTCCAGCCGGAAGAACGCCACACCGGCATCTGGATCGTAATTCTCGGCCGGGAATCCCAGTCCATCCCGGTAAAACGCGACCGAACGGGCAAGGTCGGCCACGCCCAGAGTCACGAGGCCGATCTTCGGTTTCATCGCATGTGCCTCAGCTGTGCTCGCGGCCGTCGCCGCTCCAGGTCCGCAGACCCGGCTGGGTGCGGTCCTCGCCGGCAAGGGCTTGCTGCACCGCCGGGCGATCGCTGACCGCCTCACGCCAGCGGACGAGGTTGGGGAAGCGTTCATCCACCGAAAGGTTCGGGAACATCCGGTTCACCGACAAGCCGCAGTGGGCGTAGAAGTTGATGTCCGCCAGCGTGTAGGTCTCGCCCGCAAGATACGCCGTCTGTCCAAGCTGCGCCTCGATCTTGTTCAGCGCGTACTCGATCTTCTCCATCGCGTGGTCGAGATCCTTCTGCGCGAAGCCGGAACGCGCGGTCATCCACTTCTTGCGCTGGTCGGGCAGGGGGACGTGGCTCATCAATTCCTCGAACTTCCCGTCCTCGATGCTGCCGGCGATCACCCGGATCAGCCGGTGCCAGCCGTGCATGGAGACGTAGTTCATCACGTGCTCGTCAACGAATTTGTTCCAGTACCGCATCCGGGCGGCGCCAGCGGGATCGCGCGGGCGCAGCGGGCCGGAAGTGGGCTGAGCATCGGGGAAGACGTCTTCCAGGTATTCGTTGATCACCGTGGTGTGAGTGATGATCGTCCCGTCGTGGTCCAGCACGGGAACCTGCCCTTCCGGGTTGATTGCGACGAACCAGTCCTGGTGCTGTTCGAACTTGTGCAGGTCGACATAGACGGATTTGTAGTCCAGCCCCTTTTCCTTCAGGGGCAGCATCGACTTCAGCGAGTTCGCCATTGGTTCGGCGTGGTAGTATTTCAGGGCCATTTTCGCTCTCCCAAGCGGTGTTCTATCAGACTTCCAGCGTCTCCAGGACGCCGCCGTCCACCGCCCAATCCTGTCCGGTGACATGGCTCGCTGCATCGGACAGCAGGAAGGCGGCGACTTCTGCCAGTTCCTCAGGCGTTCCCATGTGCCGCATCGGGATGCGCTGCTCGATCTTGCCTTGCTGATCGGGCGGAATGCGATCGAGCGCTTCGGTCCGGATGAAACCGGGGATGATGCAGTTCGCCCGGATGCCCTGCGGCGCCATTTCGACCGCGATCGCACGAGTCAGCCCGAGCACGCCGTGCTTGGATGCGACATAGGCCGGGTTCATCGCCATGCCCCGCTTGCTGGCCATCGAGCCGGTGACGAGGATCGCGCCTTTCTTCGCCTCGATCATCGAGGGCAGGACCTTCTGGATCGCCCAGAACACAGATGTCAGGTTTACCCGGATCGTCTGCTCGAACACGTCGGCGGGAAATTCCACCGCCGGAGTGAAGCCGCCGGTCAGGCCTGCGTTGGCAAACAGGCCGGTGACGGGGCCGAACCGGGACGCAGCCTGATCCAGTGCATGCTCAAGCTCCGCCTTGTCGCCGACGTCGGCGACGAATCCCGCAGCCCTGTCCCCGATTTCACCCGCGACTTCGTCCAGTCTGTCCTTGCGGCGGGCGAGCAGCGAGATGTTCGCGCCGCGGCTGGCGAGGAGCTTTGCGGTGACAAGCCCGATCCCGCTGGAGGCCCCAGTGACGGCGATGTGTTGCCCGGTGAAATCCATCAGCTCTCCCTTTTCGTGACGAAATCCCGCCATGGCTTCACGGTCGGGTGGTCGGCAGCGTGCGGCGACCAGACGCGTTCCAGCAGCATTCGTGCCTGCGGCTCCGCCATATCGCAAGCCTGCGTGTGATAGCGGTAGAAGAAGGCCGAGACGCGAAAGTTCATGATGCAGTGGACATGCAGCGGCTCATCGTCCGCTTTCAGCGCCGCGACAAACGCGCGGTAGTGCTCCTCCCGCGGCGCATCATGCAGGACCGGAATATGCGTGTAGCGGATGCCGTAGGCGGCGAGTTTTCCGCCTTCATCGTCCAGCGCTTCGGGGTGGTTGGCGAGCGCGAGATTGATTACATGCCGCACCCCGGTGGCGGCAAGGCGCGCCAGGTCCTTGTCCTCCAGCCGGCCGGAGGTCGTGATCCGCGGGGACAGGCGCAGCCAGTTGCGGATGTCCTCGGGATCGGGCGGCACGTCGTCAGCTCAGTCCCAGCACCCGCGCCGCGTTGTCCTTCATGATCAGCGGCATGACTTCGTCCTTGAAGCCGACATCCTTGGCCGCGGCGATCCACTTGTCCGGGTGGATCAGCGGGAAGTCGCTGCCGAACAGCATCTTGTGCTTCAGCTGCGTGTTCGCATAGCGGATGATCTGCGGCTGGAAGTACTTCGGGCTCCAGCCGGACAAGTCCATGAAGACGTTGTCCTTGTGCAGCGCCATCGACAAGCTCTCGTCCACCCACGGCCAGCTGGGGTGAGCCAGGATGATCTTCATGTCGGGAAAATCCACCGCGACGTCGTCGATCAGCATCGGCTGGCCGTACTTCAGCCGCATGCCGCCGCCGCCGCGCATTCCCGTGCCCATGCCGGAATGGCCTGTGTGGAAGATCGCCGGCAGCTTGTACTCGTTGATGACCTCGTAGATCGGGTAGGCCATCTTGTCCGCAGGGTGGGCGTTCTGGGCAATGCCGTGGAACTTGAAGCCGCGGACGCCGTGGTTCTCGATCAGGTCGCGCGCCTCGCGCGCGCCATACTTGCCCTTGTGCGGATCGATGCTGGCAAACGCGAGGCAGATATCGTCGTTCTTCTGCGCGAAATCCGCGATTTCGTAGTTGGAGACGCGCTTGGCGCCCATGCCGCTTTCGGCATCGACCGTGAACAGGCACAGCGCGATGTTCGTCTCGCGGTAAAGCTCGATGATCTCGGGGATCTTGGGCCGTTCGCGCGGGGCCTTGAAGTAGGCGCTGGCGGCATCGAAGTACTGGCCCATGACCGGGTCTTCCGGATCGTGGCACGAGACTTCCGCGTGGACGTGGACGTCGATGGCACGGATCTTGTTCAGGTCGATGGGCATGGGCGCTCCGATAGATAGGCAGTGGCCCCTCCCGCATGCGGGAGGGGCCACTGGTCAGCCGCTTACAGCTGGATGATGACCGTCTTGGTTTCCTGATAGGCGTCAAGGCCGTGCAGACCCTGTTCGCGCCCGAGGCCGGATTCCTTGAAGCCGCCGAACGGCAGCGCCACGTCGATCATCGCGTGGCAGTTGCCCCACACGGTCCCGGCCTTCAGCTTGGCGGCAAGCTTGTGCATCGCCGCCACGTCGCGCGTCCAGATGCCGGCGGCAAGGCCGAAGCACGTGTCGTTCGCCGACTTGGCGACTTCGTCCAGATCGTCAAAGCGCTGGGCCACCACGACCGGGCCGAAGATTTCCTCGCGCACGACGCTCATCTGCGGGTTCACGTCGGCGAGGATCGTCGGGCTGACGTAATAGCCGCCATCGCTGGTCGGCGCGTCGCCGCCCATTACCACGCTGGCGCCGTCGCGCTTGCCCGCTTCGATGTAGCCCATGACGCGGTCATGCTGTTCCTTGGAAACGAGCGGCCCCATGTGGCCTTCCGGGTCCAGGCTGGCGCGCGGAGCCCAGAAGCTCGCGGTCTTGCTCATGCCTTCCAGCACGTCGTCGAAAACGTCCCTGTGGGCGTAGAGGCGCGATCCAGCGACACAGACCTGGCCCGAGTTGAAGAAGATCCCGCTCGCGACGCCGGGGGCAACTTCCTCTACATTCACGTCCGGCATCACCACGACCGGGCTCTTGCCGCCCAGTTCCAGCGTAACGCGCTTCATCGTATCGGTGGCGTTCTTGTTGATGATCTTGCCGATCTCGGTCGATCCGGTGAAGGCGATCTTGTCGACGTCCGGGTGCTTGACCATCCGGTCCCCGGCGGTGTGGCCGTTGCCGGTGATGATGTTGACGACGCCGGCCGGAACCCCGGCCTCGGCAATCAGGTCAGCCAGCTTCAGCGTGGTCAGGCTGGTCTGTTCCGCCGGCTTCAGCACGGTGGTGCATCCAGCTGCAATCGCGGGCGCGATCTTGAGGCAGGCCATCAGCAGCGGGAAGTTCCACGGCACGATCTGCGCGCAGACGCCGACCGGCTCCTTGGAGGTGTAGCCGAAGATCGAGCCTGTCGGCCGGGTGTAGGGATGCAGCGTCTGGCCGCCCGTCTTGCCGGCCCAACCCGCCATGAAGCGCAAGTGGCTGATCGCGCCGGGGATGTCGGCAACCATCGCCATGCCCTTGGGCTTGCCGTTGTCGATCGCTTCCAGTTCGGCCAGCAAGTCGGCGTTCTGTTCGACCAGGTCGGCAATGCGGAGGATGATCCGCTCCCGCTCCATGGGGGCCAGGCCGTACCAGCGGTTGTCGTCAAACGCAGCGCGCGCGGCGGCAACGGCGCGGTCCACGTCCTTGTCCGACGCATCGACGATCTGGCCGATGACCTTGCCGTTCGACGGGTCTTCGACGTCGATCGTCTGTCCGTGGGAGCTGTCTACCCACTCGTTGTTGATGAACAGCTGCGGCTTGCGCGCGAGGAAATCCTTCGCGGCCTGCGAATATTCCCGCTGGGTGCGGTCGATGGTGGTCATTTCATTCATGCCTAAGGCTCCTTTCCCGAGCGAATCCCTGTTTTGCCCCTGATTAGCAGATTGCGCCGGACGAACCACGGCGCCCGTTGATCGAGGCATCACTAACGATCGTTACAAACACCGTCCGCCGCTGTCGACTCCCATGCGAGGGAGCGCCCTTTACGGAAGACTGTCGTCAGCCAAGCCCTCTTTCCAGTTGTACCAGTTGTACCGATCAGCCCCAGCGGTTGATTTCCGGCCCCGGGGCGAACGCCTGCAGCGGATCGTCGGTTCGTGCCTGATCCAGTGCTGCGCGGACACTCGGGCGCGCCTCCGTGCGGGCGAGCCAGGCGCTGAGACCTTCCTTTGCGGCGAAGGAAGCAGCTTCGGTTTCCGCCAGCGGCCGCAACCACGCGAACGTCACCAGGTCGGCGATGGAAAATCCGCCGAACAGCCACGTGCGCCCATCGGCCAGCTGGTCCTCCACGCGCTCGCAGAACTGCGCCACCTTGCTCTTGCTATCGGCGAACTGGGCGGAATCGACGCGGTTCTCCCGCAGGTCCCGCCACCGCTCCCGCAGGTCGGCGCTCTCGATCTGGGCCGCGATCCTCTCGAACTCTGCCGCCTCCATTGCCGCCAGCCGGTCCTGTGCGTGAGTGAAGGTGCCTAGGCACGCCGACGCCGGGGCAAGCCGCTCGCTCGTCTGCCGACACCACATCGTCATCTGCCAGTGAACGTAAGGATCGGACGGCTGCAGCCCCGCGCCGCCCGCTTGCTCATCGAAGTACTGGGCCAGGAACACGGCGTCCGTGATCGCCTCGCCCTCGATCAGCAGCACCGGGCCTTCGCCCTCGACCGAGTGATCGAGCGCGAGCGGTTCCGAAACGTCCGGGATCGCGTAGCGCTCGCCGGCGAGCAGGTCGATCGATCGGGTCTCCAGCTGCAACCCGCTCTCGAACAAGGCGGCAAGGGCGATCAGCGAAGGCCCGGTCGGCTCCCCATGGTAGAGGATCGGAAGGGAAGGTCCGGGCATCAGTCGATCTCCTCGATCACCAGCCGGTAGCGCTTGGCCAGGTCGCCGCGGCCCATCGTCCACGTCTGCTGCACCGCAGGGCGGTGATAGACCCGCTTCAGCCACCGCATGATGTTCGGCGTCTTGTCCTTGCTGGCAAGGTCGGGGTGGGACACGGGCAAGGAATAGGTGGAGTTGAAGATGTTGATGTCGCCAAGCGAGTACGAGTCCGACCCGACGTAAGGGCGCTTGCCCAGTTCCTCCTCCAGCAAGTCGATCCCCAGCGCGACGCGGCGGCGGCTTTCGCCCAGTTCCTCTTCCGAAAATTCGCCAAACATGGCCTTGCGCCAGGCGCGGCGCCGCTCCGGCAAGGGGATGCGCGCGATCAGCGCCTCCAGTTCCTCGCGCGGGCGGTCGCGAACCATCGGGCCGACGAACGCACTCCATCCGAGCATGGAGAAACTGGGGCCGAGCCACTGGTCCATGAACTTCATCCACCAGCGGATGCGCCAGCGATCCCGCGCATCCTCCGGCATCAAGGCCGGGCCGTCGAATGCCTGGTCCACGTATTCCATGATCGCGGTACTTTCGGTCAGCACCCGCTCCCCGTGGATCATCGCCGGGATCGTCCCTTGCGGGTTGACCGCAAGGTATTCCGGCTTGTGCTGATCGAACTCCAGCATGTTGGTGTAGCGGCTGTCGAACGGGACGCCCTTTTCCATCAACGCCAGCATCGGCTTGCCGGAATTGGCGTTCGGCTCCCAGTGATAGAGTGTGACGTCGGCCATGATCTCTCCACCTCGGGCCGCTCTATCGGCGCCCTTTGCACAAGGCTTACGGGCGCGGCGTCAACCCGGTCAAGCGCCTTACAGGACGTACGCATAATTGCACGTTGCGGGTCGCGATTCTTTCGGCATAGTTGTCGGTCAGTCGAGCGCGAGCCCGCGTTAGGACCTTGTTTTGCTTCATCGCTGCCAAGACAGGATAATCATGAGCACCAAGCTACCTTCGCGCGCAGACCACGTTGGCTCCTTCCTCCGGCCCCGCAAAGTCCTCGATGGGCGGCAGGCCCTCGCCGACGGGCGGATCAGCGCGGAAGCCTTGCGCGAAATTGAAGACGAAGCCATCGCCGAACTGGCGCAATGGCAGGAAAGCCTGGGCCTGAAGGCGATCACCGACGGCGAGTTCCGCCGCTACTTCTTTCATACCGACTTCCTGCTCCAGCTGAACGGCGTGGAAGAGCACGGGGGGATCGAGAAGGCGTTCAAGAACGACACGGGGAAGGATGTCCACTTCGCGCCCCCGAAAATGGTGGTCAGCGGCGAGGTCGAGCACACGAACCCGATCCAGGTCCGTGACTTCGAATACCTCAAGTCCGTCGCCACGAAGATGCCGAAGGTGACGATCCCGTCACCCACCATGCTTCATTTCCGCGCAGGGCGGTCCGGCATTCCGGCAGAGGTCTATCCCGAAATGCAAGACTTCTACGCCGATGTTGCCGCCGCTTACCGGGCGGAAATCAAGGCGCTGACCGATGCCGGGTGCCGTTACGTGCAGATGGACGATACCAACCTTGCCTACTTGTGCGACGAAACGCATCGCGCCGATGCGCAGGCGCGCGGGGTCGATCCCGATGAAACGCCGCGCCAGTACGCAAAGCTGATCAACGACAGCTTCCGCGATGCACCGTCCGACATGCTGAAGGCGATCCACTTGTGCCGCGGCAACTTCCGGTCCAGCTGGGCGGCCGAAGGCGGATATGAGCCGGTGGCCGAGATCATGTTCAGCGAACTGGACGTGGACGCCTTCTTCCTGGAATACGACGATCCCCGCTCGGGTGATTTTGCCCCCTTGCGGTTCCTGCCCAAGGGCAAGACGGTCGTGCTCGGGCTCGTGACAACCAAGCTCGGCAAACTGGAAAGCAAGGACGATTTGAAGCGCCGGATCGATGCGGCGGCAAAGTACGCCGATCTGGACCAGCTGGCGCTGTCCCCGCAGTGCGGCTTTGCCTCCACCGTCCATGGTAACGACCTGACCACCGAGCAGCAGGCGAGCAAGATCCGCCTGGTGGTGGACGTGGCCCGCGAAGTCTGGGGCTGATCCACCGTACCGAAACGGAAGGGCGGCCCCGAAGGGCCGCCCTTTTTCCTATCAGAAGAACTTCTTCTTCATGGTAACCGCCCATTCGCGCGGCCGTCCCGGCAGGCCGGTCACGAAGCCGGCTCCCGCAAGGGTCAGGTCGAACAGCGTCTGGAAGTAGTACGTGTCGAACAGGTTGGTGACGGCCAGCCCGATCTCCAGGTCCTCATCGTAGTTGCGCCAGGTCAGCCGGGCGTTGGACACGATGTAATCCTCGATCAGGTTGGTCGGCTGGTTGACCGGGTTGGTGTAGACATCGTCCTGGAAGGCAATGTCGAAGCGCGGCGTGATCGATCCCGCTTCGTTCAGCGGCACTTCGTATTGCGCGCCGAGCGCCCACTTCCACTCAGGCGTGTAGGTGGACACCATGCCCGGCCGGATGCCGCTTGCCGGATCGAGCGAACCTTCGATGTAGTCGAAATCGATATAGCTCAGAGAGCCGTCGATCAGCATGCCGAGCATCGGGCGGATCGAGGTTTCGACCTCGAACCCCTTCACCCGTGCGTCGCCCGCGTTCGCCGGCAGCGCACAGGGCCGCGAAAACGCCGCTCCGGCTTGGGGGCAGACACTGAGCGCCAGCTGGATATCGTTGTAGTTGCTGTAGAACCCGGCGACGTTCAGGCGGACAGTCCGGTCGAACAGATCGCTCTTCAAGCCGACTTCATAGGATTCCAGCGTTTCCGGCCCGAACGGCAGGACTTGCTGCGCGTAGAACGGGCGGGGGTTCACGCCGCCGCCTTTGAACCCGGTTGACCATTGTCCATAAACCGAGAGGTCCGGAGTAATCTCGTACATCGCGTTCAGGCGGTAATCGAGCCGATCGTGGTCATAATTGCCGGTCACGCCGTTGAGCGCGCCGAGTTGGGGATGAACTGCCCCGTCCGGCGTCACGCGAACGTACGTGTAGTCCTTGTGCTCATCGGTGTAGCGGATGCCGGCCGTCAGCGTCAGCGGATCGATCGGCCGCCAAGCGACGTGGGCGAAGGCCGCTTTCGTGTCGGCGTTCACCGGATCGTCGCCGACGAACGGCAGCAATCCGGCGTAGCGCAGGACCTGCGTGGTGGCATAGACCGAGCGCTGGTCCATGAAGAACCCGCCCACCGTGTATTCGAGCGCATCGTCCAGCAGGCTGCCGTTGAGGCGGACTTCCTGGCTGAAGGACCAGAACGTCAGGTCGCCGCGCCCAAGGCTGTGCGCCAGCGGGGAAAGATCGTCATCGTTGCTGAACACGGTGCGGTAGGCGCGGTAGGCGCTGATCGAGACCAGCTGCATCGTGTCGTTCAGGTCCCAGTCGACTTGTCCGGAAACACCCCAGCCCTTGAAACTGGTCCTTCCATCCACCGTCTGCAGCGCCTGGCCATTGTCAGCCAGCGACGTGTAGGTCGCGAAGTTGCAGTACTCCCCGCAGACGAAGCGGGAATCGTATGGGATCGCCGCTTCGTAGGGATTGATGTCGAACACGCGCGCCGCCGGGTTGGGCGGGGAGGGATAGTTCGGGCTGGCAATGTTGCCGTTGGCATCGCGCCGCAGCAGCAGGACCGAACCGCCGGTCGTCCGGTCATCGTCCGTGTAGTCGGCGATGATGTTCACGTCGAGCCGGCTGCTCGGCTGCCAGCGGAGCTGCCCGCGCACGGCCTGGAAGTTGACCTCACCTTCCCGGGCAAGGACGCAATCGGTGTTGGCGGGCAGGATGCGCGGCACGCCCCCTTCCGGATTGATCTCGCTGCTGCCCGCCGGATAGACACACCCGAAATCGAGCCGGTCGATGTACCCGTCCTGCGACTTGGAGACGCCGGCAAGCCTGACCGCGAGATCGTCGGTCAGGCGGAAATCGGCGCCGCCGCGCAAGTCGAGCCGGTCGCGGCTGCCGTAGGCGGCGGCAAAGTACCCGCTGTTGTCGCCTTCGGGGCGCTTGGAATAAAGCTTCACCGCGCCGCCGATCGAGTTGCGGCCAGCCAGCGTGCCTTGCGGACCGCGCAGGATTTCCACCCGGTCGAGGTCGAGCAGGTCGAACAACGATCCGGTGAGCGTCGCGTAGTAGACATCGTCGATGTAGAGGCCGACGCCCGGTTCCAGCGCGGGGTTGAAGTCGTACTGGCCGATGCCGCGGATGTTCGCCGCCATCGACGGGCCATATGCGGTGCCCTGTTGCCTCAGGGTAACAGACGGAGCCTGCTGCGCCACTTCCGCGATGTTGGTCTGGCTGCGCGCTTCGAGCATTGCAGCGGAGACCGCGGTGATCGCCAGCGGCGTATCCTGCAGGTTCTGCTGGCGGAACTGCGCGGTGACGATGATCTCCTCAACCTGGTTGAGGTCTTCGACCTGGTTGCCGAGCGGGGAGTTGCCCGGTCCGGGGGTGTTCGCCTCCGCCGCGTCTTCCCGCGCATCTTCCTGCGCGGGCACCGGGTTGGTCGGGCTCTGGTCCTCCGGCGCGACTTGCGCGAGGGCCGGGCTGGCCGAAAGAGCGAGCGTGGAGACGCCCAGGGTCAGGAATATGCGCGCGAGGGCGCCGGGACGGGCAATCATGAAACCTCTCCTGTTTCGTCCGGCGCTTGCGGCCGGCTTTTATGTAGATTTCTCAATTATCGGGATTTGCGCAACGCTTGCTTCAGTCGTTGCGCAAATCGCGGTGGCTATGGTGCCGAATTGTCACAAGATGCTTGCGAGGCAGCCGAATTCCATCGAGTCGCCGCTTCAGGCTCCAGGTGCCGGATCTTTTCCGTGCGGGAGATCTCGCGACGCCGGATCGCTCTAGCGAATACGGAACACCCGCTCCGCATTCGTCTGCATCAGCATCTTCTTGTGCTCGGGCGAAAGCTGCATCCGGTCATAGGCGGCGACCTCATCGCTCGACTGCTGGTACGGATAATCCATCGCGTAGAGCACTCGGTCGGAGCCGAGCTGTTCCATGCAGAACTTCACCGCCGGCTCCCATGCCACGCCGCTGGTAGTGATCCAGATGTTGTTCTGGAAATAGTAGCTGACCGGGTGCTGCAGCTTGACCGGTGGCCGGCCGCCGCGCAGCCCCGCGCGGTTGTCGGCGTTGCCTTGCATCCAGTCGAAGCGGTAAAGCTGCAGCGGCATCGCCTCCCCCATGTGGCCGATCACCAGGCGCAGCTTCGGGAAGCGGTCGAAGGCGCCTGAAAAGATCAGCCCCATCGTGTGCAGCCAGACATCGTGCGGGAAGCCAGCCAGCGCGCCGTAGAAGCCGCGATCCTCATAGTGGGGGGCGTTGAACGGCGCGGTCGGGTGAATGTAGAGCGCCGCGTCGTGGGCCTCGAGCGCTTCGAGAATGGGGAAGAATTCCGGCTCGTCGATGTAGCGGCCCTGAAAGTGGGAGTTGAGCACCGCGCCGTTGAGCTTCAGCTGGCTCATCGCCCGGTCGATCTCCTTGACCGATCCTGCGACATCGCGCGGGTCGAACGCGGCGCAGGCGGAAAAGCGGTCCGGATGCTTGCGGCACGCTTCGGCCGCGATGTCGTTGGCCTGGCGCGCCAGCGGGGTGCCTTCGCCGGGGCGGACGACCTGTACGCCCGGCGCCGTCAGCAGCAGAAGCTGCCGGTCGATCCCGTATTCGTCCATGTGGGCCAGCCGCAGGTCGCCAAGATCCTGCAGCATTTCCTGCAAGGAAGGCATGCGGGAGAACATCCCGGCCATCTTCAGGGAATCGTCGTTCGGCGCCTCGCCGCTGTTCAGGTATTCGACCTGCGCCTTGACCAGGTCCGGGAAGGTCCAGGCTTCCTCCGTCGCGATCCGCTTGTAGGGCGGGTTACGCTCAATGTGTCCGGCGCGCGGGGCAAGCCCGGTGCGGGTACGCACGCTGTAGTCTTCCTTGAAATGGCCTTTCAGCCCCTTTTCGCTGCCGTCCTCAAGTTTCGTCACCGTGCTTCTCCCCCTTTTGCGCGGCTTCTTCAGACCATGGAAGTGCCGCCTACCGTGTGTTCCGGGATCGGCTGGATCACATCCCAGTGCTCGACCAGATAGCCATTCTCGATCCGGAAAATGTCGACTACGGCGCTACCCCGATCGGCGGGTGCGGCGCGGAAATGGTAATGCACGGCCACCAGGCCATCCTCACCATGGATCACGCGCTTGACGTCGTGCGTCATGTCCGGGTTCCGGGCCATGTGCGCATCCAGCACCGCGATGGTTCCATCGCGCCCGTCCGGTGCGTTGGGATCGTGCTGGACGTAATCGGGGTGCACCCAGGCACGAAAGGCGTCGGTCAGCCGATTCTGGTTGTAGAACACCTCGATAAACCGTTCGGCCACCTCGCGAACCGAGAGCGCGTCCCGGCCCGAGGTGTCCATCGGATCGAAATCCGCCACCGGATCAGCCCTTTTCCCGTCCGGCCAGGATCGCGCCGAACTTCGGGTGGGCGAAGTGCATCGGCACATCCTGGCGATAGGGCCAGGTTTCCCGATGCTCGCTTTCCGGCAGCAGCACGTCGGGCCCGATCGGATCTTCCGGATAGGTCTTGGCCGCCGGCTGCAAGTGGGCCGTGGTGTGCGCCCAGCCGGATTCGTAATCGGCCTGCCACTGCATCATGTAGTTGAGGCGCTGGATCTTCCACACGCCGTCTTCACGGACGTAGTCGTTTTCATAGATGCCGGCTTCCATGAACTGCTGCGGCATCATCTCTTCCTTGGTTTCCTGGAAGTCGTCGTGCCAGCCGCCCAAAAGGATGCCATGGAAGCGTCCTTTCGCGCTCTGCCGGTCAGGGGCGACGGTGATGATGTCCTGCATCTGGAAATGATCGAGCAGCAGGCCATGGACCGGTCCCGGCCGGCCACCGGTGAAACGCTGCTGAATCCAGTCGCCGTAAAGCCGCTTTACGCCTTCCTTGCCGACGTATTCGCCGGACAGGAACACGACCGAGCCTTTCTCCGCGAACAAGTCCGCGACTTCGTCGGGGCGGTTGAAGTCGATGTAGTAGCCATAGGCCCAGTGCAGGCGGCGGATGGCCTGGATGTCTTCCAGTTCGCCCACGCGATGCTCGAGTTCGGCCAGCCTGGTTTCCAGGTCGCTCATTGCTCTCTCCCTAGTCTGTTTCTATGCATTCGTAACGAACGACAGTGTTTTGGCGAGAGGAAATTGCGACAATGAGCAATCAGGATCGAGTTTGGGAAGGCCGGGTTGCGTTCGTGACGGGCGCGGTCACCGGCATCGGGCTGGGCGTGGCACAGGCGTTTTCCGACGCTGGGATGCGGCTTGCGCTGTCTTACCGCAATGAGGAAGACCGCGCCCATACCGAAAGCTGGTTTGCCGAACGCGGTAGGGAGATCCCGCTGTTCGTGAAGCTGGACGTGACCGACCGCGCGCGCTTTGCCGAAGTGGCCGAGCAAGTGATGGACCATTTCGGGGAAGTCCACGTGCTGGTCAACAACGCCGGGGTTTCGGTGTTCGGCCCGACGGACGAAGCAAGCTACGACGATTTCGACTGGATCATGGGGGTCAACTTCGGCGGCGTGGTAAACGGCCTCGTCAGCTTCCTGCCGAAGATCAAGGCGAGCGCGGGCCGCCGCCATGTGGTCAATGTCGCCTCGATGGCCGCCTTTCTTCCCGGTCCGCAAGCGGGGATCTACACCGCCAGCAAGTTCGCGGTGCGCGGGCTGACGGAATCCCTGCGCTACAACCTCGCCCCGCACGGGATCGGCTGTTCGCTCTGCTGTCCGGCGCTGACCAGGACCAACGCCTGGACCAGCGCGCTGAAGCGACCGGACAGTTTCGGGCAAAGCGGCTTCTCCCCGGTCGAAAAGAGCGAACTGGAGCAATTCGGCACCGCGTTCGAGGAAGGGATGGAGCCTTACGAAGTCGGCTCAAAGATCCTGCGCGGCATGACCGAGCAGCGCGGGCTGATCCTCACCCACCCGGAACACGGGCCCGACTTCGAGGAAATCCACCAGACGGTGATGGCCGCCCTGCCGGACGAGGAAGCACCCGCTGGACGGCTGAAGATCGAGCAGCTGCGCCGCGAGGCGATGAGGAAGGCCGAAGAAGGGATCTCCGTCCGGTTGCAGGACCTGACCTGACGGATTGCCAGCGCCGCCTCCCGCGCTATCCTCCGCGCCTGACGGGACATGAGGAGGTGCGCGATGTGTGATGAAACCGATCTGGCCGAATGGAACCGGCCCAAAGGCGGAATGGGCCTGAACCGGCGGCAGTTCGCGGCGCTGGGCACGGTGGCGGGCCTTGGCGCGACGCTTTCCGGCTGCGCCACGGCGATGGATGCCGAAGCGCCGGGGGGACTGACCGAGCACATGGTCAGCATTCAGACGGGGGCGGGAACGATGGACGCGTTCTTCGTCCACCCCGCCAGCGGCCGCCATCCTGCCGTCATTGTCTGGCCGGACATCGCGGGCCTGCGTCCTGCGTTCCAGAACATGGCCCGGCGGCTGGCAGCGCAAGGGTACTCGGTGCTGGTCACCAATCCCTACTACCGCGACCTGCCCGCACCGCAATTTGCCGACTTCAGCGATTTTCGCGACAAGGACGGCTTCCAAGCCGTCGGGCCGTGGCGCGGGAAGCTGACGGCCGACACCATCACGCAGGATGCCCGGGCGCTCGTCTCCTGGCTGGACGCCCAAGGCCCGGTGGACACGAGCAAGGGCATCGGCACCCAAGGGTACTGCATGGGCGGTCCGTTCACCGTCTGGACCGCGGCGGCAGCGCCGAACCGGGTGCGGGCGGCCGCCTCATTCCACGGCGGCGGGCTGGTGGGAGACGAACCCACGGCTCCGGTCCATCTGTTCGCTGAAACACCCAACACCCGCTACCTGTTCGCCATTGCGCAGAACGACGACGGCCGCGCGCCGAACGACAAGGAACGGCTGCGCGAAGCGGCCGCGCAAGCGAACGTGCCCGTGGTAATAGAAGTCTTCCCTGCCGACCACGGCTGGACCGTACCGGATTCCCCGGTTTATGCCCCCGAACAGGCCGAGCGCGCCTGGGCCATGCTGCTGGACTTGTACCGAACCGCGCTGTGAGGCAGCTCCCCTCCCGCTCGCGGGAGGGGAGAGCTTACGCGGCGGCGAAATCCTCGGTATCGATCGTGTTGCGCATCACCTCGGGGTAGCGATGGCCGGAAACGGTCTGCTGGTTGATCAGCTTGCCCGCTTCCTCCAGCACCGCGTCCGAAACGTCGAGCTCCGTCACGTGGAAGTTGTCGTCCAGGTGCTGCGGACTGGTCGTCCCCGGGATGACGTGGATGCAGTCGCTGCGGCTCAGCACCCACTTCAGGGCGAGCTGCGCCGGGGTTACGCCCGCTTGCTCCGCCAGGACGACGAACTGGTCCACCAGCATCCGGTTCTTCGGCCAGTTCTCATCCGAAAAGCGTGGATGGCTGCGCCGCAGGTCCTTTTCTGGCAGGGTCTTCGGGTCCTTCAGCGTCCCGCTCAGCACACCGCGGGCAGTGGGGGAGAAGCAGACCAGCGCGATGCCGAGTTCCTCGCAGGTCTTGAGTACGCCCAGTTCCGGATTGCGGGTCCAGAGCGAATATTCCGTCTGCACCGCCGCCATCGGGTGAACGGTGTGGGCCTCACGGATATGAGCGCTGTTCCATTCGGATACCCCGTAGGAACCGATCTTGCCCGCCTCGATCGCCCGCGCCATCGCGCCGACCGAGTCCGCCACCGGCACCTTCGGATCGAACCGGTGCATGTAGAACAAGTCGATGTGGTCGGTCTTGAGCCGCTTCAGGCTTTCATCGAGCGACTGCGTGATCGCATCCGGGCTGCAATCGATGCCCCGGCGCGGCCCATCGACGATGATCCCGGTCTTGGAGGCAAGAAAGTACTCGCTGCGCCGGCCGCTCAAGGCCTCGCCGATCACTTCCTCGTTATGACCCTTGCCATAGATGTTGGCGGTGTCGAGATGATCGTAACCGAGGTCCAGCGCCTGGTTCAGCAGCCGGATCGCGTCGTCCCGCTCCGGCGGGGTGCCATAAGCCCACGAAAGGCTCATGCACCCCAGACCGACGGAGTGCAGCTGCTTGCCCGCGATCGTCCGCCGCATCAGGACCAGCCGTCCTGCTGGTCAAGATCGGCGGCCAGTTCGCCCAGCACGCGGTAGCAGTCGAACACGGCCTGGACCGACGAATTGGGTTCACGCCCTTCCTTGATCGCGGCGATGAATTCGCGGTCCTGCAGTTCGATCCCGTTGTCGGATTCGGCCACGCCTGACAAGTCGATCGGCTTTTCGTACCCGTCCACCAGATCGTCGTAACGAGCGATGTAGGTCCCGTTGTCGCCGATGTAGCGGAAGAAGGTGCCCAGCGGTCCGTTGTTGTTGAACGACAGGGCCAGGGTAAGGATCTGTCCGGCCTCGGTCTTGAGCTGGATCGACATGTCCATCGCGATGCCGAGTTCCGGGTGCTTCGGGCCTTGCAGCGCGTTGGCGCGGATCACCTTCGACCCGGTCATGTACTGGAAGATGTCGATCGTGTGCGCGGCGTGGTGCCACAGCAGGTGGTCGGTCCAGCTGCGCGGCTCGCCCTTCGCGTTGATGTTCTTGCGGCGGAAGAAGAACGTCTCGACGTCCATCGCCTGCAGCGTCAGTTCGCCGGATTCGATCCGCTGCTTCACCCACTGGTGCGACGGGTTGAAGCGGCGGGTGTGGCCGACCATGCAGACAAGCCCGGTTTCCTTCTGCTTCGCCAGCACCGCTTGCGCATCGTCCCAGCTGTCGGCGACCGGAATTTCGACCTCGACGTGCTTGCCGGCATCCATCGCCTGGATCGCCTGGCGCGCGTGCATCGGGGTGGGGGTGGTCAGGATCACCGCGTCGATATCGTCCCGCCGCAGCGTCTTTTCGTAGCTGTCGCTGACGTCATCGATCCCGAACTGCGAGGCGAGCTTGCGGGATTCGTCTTCCGAGGCGCTGACGACGGTCACCACTTCGGCATCGGAAACGTTCTTCAGGCCGTTGAGGTGCTTTTCGCCGAAAGCGCCGGCACCGACGAGGGCAATGCGCATGGATGAGGTTTCCTCTCTCAGGTCCCCTCCCGCTTGCGGGAGCGACAGGGGTGGGTTGCTGGAGGCCAGAAGGGCCGGGGGCGCTGGCTCGCGCCCCATGTCCCCTCCCCGTTAAGGGGAGGGGGAGCAAGGTTCAGGCCGCAGCCTTGTTTTCGGCCGAATCCCTGGGTTCAAGGATTACGGAGCCGAGCGCGGTGTTCGAGGCGGGGATGTGGTAGAAGCGGTAGATCTCCTCCACGTCCTTGCCCAGCGCGCCGCGCATGATCAGCCACATGACCAGTTCGATGCCTTCCGAACCGGCTTCGCGCAGGTATTCGATGTGCGGCATGTGGCGCAGCCGTTCCGGGTTCTTGACCAGGTCCTCGATGAACGCGGTGTCGAATTCCTTGTTGATTAGCCCCGCGCGCGGACCCTGCAACTGGTGGCTCATGCCGCCGGTGCCCCAGACCTGGACCTTCAGGTCTTCCGGATAGGATTCCACGGCGCGGCGGATCGCCTCGCCCAGCATCCAGCAGCGGTTGCCGGACGGCGGCGGATAAGTGACCACGTTCACCGGCAGCGGAATGACCTTGACCGGCCATTCGTCCGGTTCGCCAAAGATCATCGACAGCGGCACGGTGCAGCCGTGATCGACGTCCATGTCGTTCATGATCGTCATGTCGAACTCGTCCAGGATCAGCGACTGGGCGATATGCCAGGCAAGATCCGGGTGGCCGATCACGTCGGGCACCGGACGCGGGCCCCAGCCTTCATCAGCCGGCTTGAAGCGTTCCGCACACCCGATCGCGAACGTCGGGATAATGTTCATGTCGAACGCGGAAGCGTGGTCGTTGTAGACCAGGATCACCACGTCCGGCATGTTTTCCGGCTTGGCTTCCCATTCCTTGACGTGGTCATAGCCCTTGAACACGGGGCCCCAGTAGTCATCCGCGGTCTTGCCGGTCTGGATGGCCGCGCCCAGCGCGGGAATGTGGCTTGTCGTAAGCCCTGCGGTAATCCGCGCCATGTCAGCGTCCCTCCTTGATTGAACGTACTCCGTGGGGCGAACGGCCGCCCTTGAGCATCATTTCGGCATAAGCTTCCTGCGTCATGCCGGTCATCGAACCGGCGGCGAACTGGAAGCTCTTGCGGTCGGTAGAGAAAAGCTTCGACAGGAAGTAGATGTTCCCGCCGCAATCGATCATCCGGTTGTAATCCCGGTCGAGCACCGCCTGCTTCGCCTCGTCGGTCAGTTGCCACTCATTGAGATAGGCCTTTTCGTCGGCGAGGAACCGCTGGCGGTTCTCTTCCTTCATCAGGCTCATCGCGAACTGGTTGAGATGGTATCCCTGCCGGGCGCGCTTGGCAGTGAAGACGCGGGTGCCGGGAATATCGTCGAATTCAGCGAGATATTCATGGATGTTGGTGATCCGCCGCATACCTTGGGCGGCTTGGGTGTTGTCGTCGCTCATTGCTCTTTCCAGTCAAAGGACAGGGGCGCCTCGCGAAAGGCGAACCGGTCGAGATGGCGCTCGATCACGCCGCGCAAGTGGACGTTGCGGGTCTGATCGGGCGTGGTCAGGGTAATCGCGATGCCATCCGCCCGGATGTCCATCGCGCAGTTCTCTTCATCGCTGAAGGGAAACTCGGCGTGGCCGCCGTTCTCCCCCCGCTCTTCCCAGGTCGTCGCCATCTTGTTGCTCCAGTGCTTGGTCAGCGTCTGGACATAGCGCGCCGGCTTTTCACAGGGTGCAAATCCGAGGGCGGTGACGGTCATAAGCCTCGTTCCTTGAGCTTCGCGTCGAGCCGCGGATAGACTCGCCGCGCATTTCCTTCAAAGATCATGTGCTTAGCAGATTCGTCGATCGGCAGCGCGTCAACATAGCGCTTAGTGTCATCGAAATAATGCCCGGTCTGGGGATCGATCCCGCGCACCGCGCCGACCATCTCGCTGCCGAACAGGATGTTCTTGGTGTCGATCACCTCCGCCAGCAGGTCCACGCCCGGCTGGTGGTAGACGCACGTGTCGAAGAACACGTTGTTCATCAGATGCTCGTCGAGCGAGGGCTGCTTCAGCATGTCCGCCAGACCGCGGTAGCGGCCCCAGTGGTATGGCACCGCGCCGCCGCCGTGGGGAATGATGAAGCGCAGATTGGGGAACCGGCTGAACAAGTCGCCCTGCAAAAGCTGCATGAACGCCACCGTGTCGGCGGCGAGATAGAACCCGCCGGTCGCGTGCATCGCCGGGTTGCACGACCCCGAGACGTGGATCATCGCCGGCACGTCCAGCTCGCACATCGTCTCGTAGATCGGGAACCAGTACTCGTCGGTCAGGGGCGGATGCTCGAAGTGCCCGCCGCCCGGATCGGGGTTGAGGTTGCAGCCGACGAAGCCCAGTTCCTCAACGCAGCGGCGCAGCTCCTTGATCGAGGCAGTCAGGTCCGCCTTCGGGCTTTGCGGCAGCATGCAGCCGCCAACGAAGGTTTCGGGAAACAGCTGGGTGACGCGGTAGATCAGGTCGTTGCAGCGGCGGGCCCATTCCTCGCTCACTTGCTGGTCACCGACATGGTGCGCCATGGCGGACGCGCGGGGGGAGAACAGCGTCAGGTCTGCGCCGCGTTCCTGGATCAGCTTCAGCTGGTTCTGCTCGATCGTCTCGCGAATCTCCTCGTCGGAGATCTCGGGGTAGGGCGAGGGAGTGCGGCCTTCCTTGTAGGCGGCCTTCTGCTCCTCGCGCCAGGCGTCATGCGCTTTGGGAAGTACCGTGTAGTGGCCGTGGCAATCGATGATCAGCGTCATTCGCCCTTGTTCCTCTCGTTGTTTTCCGCCGCCTTGCGCTGCAGCAGCACCGTGCCGCGAGTCATGACCGGTTCGATTCCCAACCCTAGCAGCGTGCGGGCCGATTCTTCCATTTCCGCCGCGCGGCGAAACCCGTGGGTCGCCATCCGCTCCCGGTTGTAGGCGACGCGTTCCGCCCAGCCGGTTGCTTTTTCGGACGCGTCGAGCGAGGCCATCACTTCATCGAACACGCCGGCAGCATCCGCCGCGGCGGCGCATTCACTGGACAGCGCCTCAAGCCCTTTCACCATAACCGAGCGGATCATCTTGATCGCCGATGCCCTGCCTATTTCATCGCCCACCACGCGCGTCTTCGCAAAGCCGAGTGTGGCAAGCAGCGAACGCGCATCTTCCGCATCGGGTCCGGCGATCAGCAGCGGAACGTTCAGCCGGGCCGGATCGACCGGGGCCATCACCGCGATATCGACATAGCGCCCGCCGGCTGCGCGGATCGCCTCTGCCGCGGCGCGCTTGGTTTCCGGCGCGACGGAGTTCATGTCGCACCAGATCGCGCCTTCAGGCAATTCGGCGGCGTGATCCTGCGCCACCTTCAGCGCGCTTTCGGCGGTCACCAGCGACAGGACGATCTCGGCCCCCGCCAGCGCCGTCGCGGCTTCTTCCGCCGGGTCGATGCCGCAATCCTCCATCGCGGCGCGCCGTTCGGGCGCGATGTCCCAGCCGCGGGCATGGCCGGACCAGTCGCCGGCAAGGGCGAAGGTGGAGCCTGCTTCACCGAAACCGATGAGGGCGACGTTCGGGGCGGAAACGGTCATTGTTGTTCTGGACGGCTCCATACAGTCTGTATGTGTTGCTTACAAGTTTGCCCGCGCGGCAGAGGGGGCAGGTACTCGAAGACCTGACGGCCAAAGAAGCCTTGACGGAAGGGGCGCGCGCGGTCCACGCCACCGGCAAACCACATCGGGAGAATTGAAGCATGGGTGTCGTCGTCCAGAACATCGAACGCACGGACAAGCAGCTCGCAGAAGGGCTGGGCGCCAGCGGCGTCGCCACCGTGCACGAAGCGCAAGGGCGCAAGGGCCTGCTCGCCAGCTACATGCGGCCGATCTATCCCGGCGCGCGGATCGGCGGCACGGCAGTGACGATCAGCGTTCCCCCGGGCGACAACTACATGGTCCATGCCGCCATCGAGCAGTGCCAGGATGGCGACATCCTGGTGATCGCGCCGACCTCCCCTTGCGAAGACGGCTATTTCGGCGATCTGCTGGCCACCAGCGCACAGGCGCGCGGGGTGAAGGGCCTGATCATCGATGCCGGGGTGCGCGACGTGCGCGACTTGCAGGAAATGGGCTTTCCCGTCTGGTCGAAGCGGGTCTTCGCGCAAGGGACGATCAAGGCCTCGCTCGGCAGCGTCAATGTACCGGTGGTCTGCGCCGGGGCCTATATCCTGCCCGGCGACGTGATCGTGGCCGATGATGACGGCGTCTGCGTCGTTTCCCGCCAGGAAGCGGCCGATGTGCTGGAAAAGGCCCGCAAGCGCGAAGCGAACGAGGAAGACAAGCGCCAGCGCCTCGCCGGCGGGGAGCTCGGCCTCGACATGTACGGCTTCCGCCAGAAGCTGACCGACATGGGGCTGAAGTGGATCTGACCATGAACAGCGCACCGGTCATGTGGATGCGCGGGGGGACGTCGAAAGGCGGTTACTTCCTCGCGTCCGATCTGCCGTCCGATACTGCCGAGCGGGATGCTTTCCTGCTGCGGGTGATGGGCAGCCCCGATCCCCGCCAGATCGACGGGATGGGCGGGGCCGACCCGCTGGCCAGCAAGGTCGCGGTGGTGAAGAAATCGGACCGCGAAGGCATAGACGTCGATTACTTGTTCCTGCAGGTGTTCGTCGACCAACCGATCGTCACCGACGCGCAGAACTGCGGCAACATCCTGGCCGGGGTCGGCCCGTTCGCGATCGAGCGGGGGCTGGTGGATCCCAAGGGTGAGGAAACCCGGGTCGCGATCTACATGGAAAACACCGGGCAAGTCGCCATTGCGGGCGTCGAAACCCCGGGCGGCACCGTGAACTATGCCGGCGAGGCGCGGATCGACGGCGTTCCCGGCAGCCACGCGCCGGTCCCGCTGGAATTCCGCGATACCGCCGGCTCCAGCTGCGGCGCCTTGCTGCCGACCGGTAACGCGGCCGATATTATCGAGGGAGTGCGCTGCACTCTGATCGACAACGGGATGCCGTGCATCGTCTTCAAGGCGGAAGACGTGGGCGCGACCGGATATGAAACGCGCGAGGAGCTGGACGCCGCCGATGATCTGAAAGCGCGGATCGAGAAGATTCGCCTCGCGGCCGGAGAACGGATGAACCTTGGCGACGTGTCGGCCAAGTCCGTGCCCAAGATGATGCTGGTCGCCCCTCCGAAGAACGGCGGGGCCGTTACCGTGCGCAGCTTCATTCCGCACCGGGCCCACTCCTCGATCGGGGTGCTTGGCGCGGTGACGGTGGCGACCGCCTGCCTGGTTGAAGGATCGCCCGCCGCCGAAGTGGCGGATATTCCGACCGGCGCGAAAAAGACGCTCAGCATCGAGCATCCGACCGGCGAGATGACCTGCGTGCTGCAAGTGGACGACGCTGGCGAAGTGGCGAGCGCCGCCTTGCTGCGCACCGCACGCAAACTGATGGATGGAACCGTTTTCGTATGACTAACCGTATCGTCAGCTGGCACCCGAACCCGTCGAAGCCCGCTTACGCCCCGCCTGCGGGCGCGGTGGACGCGCATTGCCACGTGTTTGGGCCGCAAGCCGATTTCCCGTTCAGCCCCAAGGCGAAGTACCTGCCGGAAGACGCCGGGCCGGACATGCTGTTCGCGCTGCGCGACAAGCTGGGCTTCGAAAAGAACGTGATCGTCCAGGCCAGCTGCCACGGGACGAACAACGCCGCCACGCTCAACGCGATCGCGCAATCGAACGGCAAGGCGCGCGGCGTGGCCGTGGTCGATCCGGCGATTTCGGAAGACGAGCTCCAGCGCCTGCATCAGGGTGGCATTCGCGGCATCCGCTTCAACTTCCTGAAGCGGCTGGTGGACGATGCGCCGAAGGACAAGTTCATCGACGTGGCGCGCCGCCTGCCGTCCGGCTGGCACGTGGTGATCTATTTCGAAGCCGACATTCTTGAGGAACTGCGCCCGTTCATGGACGCGATCCCCGTGCCGCTGGTGATCGATCACATGGGCCGCCCGGACGTGACGCAAGGGCCGGACGGGCCCGACATGCGCGCGTTCCGCAACCTGCTGGAATCCCGCGCCGACATTCACTTCAAGGCGACATGCCCGGACCGGCTCGATCCCACGGGCGATCCGTGGAACGCGTTTGCCGAAGCCGTGCGCCCGCTGGTGGAGGATTACCCGGACCGCTGCCTGTGGGGCACCGACTGGCCGCATCCCAACATGCAGGACAACGTCCCGGACGATGGGCACCTGGTCGACATGATTCCGCGCATCGCACCCAGCGAAGAGTTGCAGCAGAAGCTGCTCGTCGCCAATCCCAACCGGCTGTACTGGAACGACTGAGGACTTTCCGGCGAGCGGCTCGGGCCGCTCGCCGGAAGCAAGGTCAGTTCGTCGGGGCGACGTTGCGGTTGGCGATCAGCCATTTGTCGCCAACCTTGACCACGTCATCCACGCCGCGGCCCACCGCAGCGACGTTGGGCGGGGTCGGGCTGCCGGCTGCACCGCCGAACACGGTCATCCAGTAATACTGCACCCGGGCGTGGTTCGGATCGAGGAACTCGATCGACTGGTTGCTCATCACGTGGTGCATATCGCCGATCGTCTGGCCCTGCGCGCGCCGCTGGTCCTGGCTGGCCTTGAGGTCCGCCACCATCGTGCGCAGCGCCTCGCGCCCCTTGGTGCGCCCAAAGGCGCCATCGGGGGTGAACACCGCAGCGTAAGCGTCCGGGTTCCAGCCGTCGATTGCGCGGACATAGTCCCACATCAGCCGCTCGATCGCCGCGCGGTCGGCTTCCTGCTGCAAGGCGACCTGATGCTGGGCCATGTTGCCCATCGCCATGCCGCCTGACGCGGGAGCCGGGGCCGGAGTGGCGCGGACGGGCGGCAAGGTCGCCGGATCCCAGTGCTCATCGGCCTTGCCGTCGACGAAGCGCCAGGTGTCGAACCAGGTCGTGGTGTAGGTTTCGCCGGGGATGCCCGGCACCGGCAGTTCCTGCTTCGCCAGCACGGTGACGTAATCGCCTTCCGCCTGCACTGCGACGATCGGGCTGGTCAGCTTGTCGCAGGTCGGCGTCGGCTGCCGCTTGGCGACGTTGATGAAATAGTCCTGCACGCCCTTCAGGCCGGACGCCGCCAGCGGATTGTGCTGGATGTACCGCCCGGTCAGCCACTCGCCGGCCCGGTTCCACTGGTTGCACTGGAGCAGCTCCCGCATGATGTGCAGCGCGGCCTGCTTGTTGCGGTGAAGCTGCGGGTCACGGCTGGTGAACAGCGCTTCCGGGTTGGGATGGGCGACCACCGGATCGTTCAGCGGCCTCATCTGCGCCTGGGCGGGCATGGCGGTGCATCCCAGCAGCGCGGCGAACAGGATCGAACGTGAAAACCTCATCGACAAATCCCCCAATTGGCTCTCAGGCCGGTTAACGTCTTCGTTTTGCGCGTGGCTTACTTTCCGGGCGAAACCTTCAGCAGCGCGCCTTCCGTCTCATCCGTCAGGATATAAAGATTTCCATCCGGTCCGGTCCGCACGTCGCGTAGGCGCTGCTTGAGATCGCCCAGCAGCTTTTCCTGCAGCACCGGCTGGCCCGAGGCATCGGGCGCGAACCGCAGCAGTCCTTGCGTGAAGCTCGCCAGCAGCAGGTTGCCGTTCCACTGCGGGAACGCCTGTCCGCGGTACAGCGTCACGTTGCCGGGATTAAGCGAGGGCGGACCGAAGGCGAGCACCGGATCGGTAAAGCCTTCGACGTCCCGGACGCCCTTGGCCGCCTCGCTGTTGTAGTGCTCTCCCTGAGTCACGTCGATCCAGCCGTAGTTCGCTCCGCGCTCGATCCGGTTCACTTCATCCCCGCCGCGCGGCCCGAATTCGGATTCCCACAGCTCACCGGTCTGCGCATCGTAGAACAGGCCCAGCGGGTTGCGATGCCCGGTGCTCCAGATCTTCGGGTCCCAGCCCGGCTGGCCGACGAACGGATTGTCCTGCGGCACGCTGCCATCGCGGTTGATCCGCAGAATCTTGCCGAACGCCTTCGACTGGTCCTGCACCATCTCGCCGTAGTTGCGGTCCCCGGTGGCGACGAACAAGCGGCCGTCGTTGTCAAACGCGATCCGCCCGCCCCAGCTGCCCGAGGCCGGACCTTGGCCGCAGCACCGTTTTGGCCACGGCCGGGCCCCGTACCAGGCATCGGTGACGAGGATGTCCTGCACATCGGACAAGCCGTGCGCGCCGTCCCACTTCGCCCGCGCCACCGCGAGCGTGGTCTGGTCGTGATTGGCGGGATCCGGTTTGACGTAGGAAAAGTAGATCCGGCCGTTGCGGGCGAAATCAGGATCAAGCGCGATGTCGTACAGCCCGCCAATACCGACCGCTGCGATCTCCGGCAGCCCGGAAACCGGGGTGGGGTCGAGCACGCCATCGCGGATCAGTCGCAGCCGCCCGGGCCGCTCCGTCACCAGCATTCCGCCATCGGGCAGGAAGGCCATGGCCCACGGGTGATCGAGCCCCTTCGTCACCACGTCTGCGCGTACGGGCCCGCCTTGGGTGGAATAGCTCCAGGGTCCGTCCCGCAGCGCGGTCCGCGGGGGTGGGCCGGCGGGCCGTGCCGGAGTCGCTGCGGTGGGCGCATCCTGCGCCAGCGCCGTTCCGCCCGGCACACTGATGCTGGCCGCCAGCGCCAGACACGCAGACGCGTGTTTCCAGAAATTCGCCACCATCCCGCTCCCGATTGATTATGTCCGGCAGTCTAGCGCCCGTTTCGCGCATGACAATCGGCTGATCGGGATCATCGTCTCCAATGGCGCTGCACAGGACAGCTCAGGCGGTTAGGCAACGGTCAACGATCATCCAGGGAACCTCGCGGCGCGCCCGGAGCAGGGGTCAGGAGCTTGCGCCCGCCTGGGGGGTGGAACGGCCCGGAGCGGCGGCTTAGCGCAGCCCGGCCACACGCTGGCTGAAGCGGCCGTTGCGGCGGTACCGAACCATCCAGCGATCAAGAAACAGGCTGAGCGGGCGCGGCGTGATGCCCAGGTCCTGAATGCCCGGGAGCTGCCCGGACGCGACATTGCCGCGCTGAAGCATCGTCCACTGATCGCCGTTCATCGGGCTGCCCGGCAGCTTGGACACGAAGCCTGCGACGGAATCCGACACCCGCACGAAATGGCGCCGGCGCCCCTGCGCCTCCGCGATCCGCTGGTTCAGGTCCCACATGGTCATCGTCTCGGGTCCGGCGATTTCGAATATCTTGCCGCCGTGCTGGCCCGGATCCGACAAGGCACTGGTCACGGCTTCGGCCACATCGTCCACCCATATGGGCTGCAGCTTTGCGTCGGGCGCGAAGACCGGGATCACGGGGTAGGAGCCGATCAGGCCGGCGAACAGGTTGATGAAGTTGTCCTCATCCCCGAACATCGCCGACGGGCGCAGGATCGTCGCCCGGGGGAATGCCGCGCGGACGGCTTCCTCGCCTTCCGCCTTGGTGCGGGCATAGCCGCTGTCCGACTGCGGATCGGCGCCAATCGCCGAAAGATAGACAAACGCGCTCGCCCCTTCGTCCCGGGCTGCCTCGGCGGCCACTTGCGCGGCGTGGTTGTGCAGGGTGCCAAGGTTGCCGGAAAAGCTGCCGACCAGATAAACGGCGGCATCGGCGCCCTGCATGGCGCGGCGCAGGTTTGCTGCGTCGGAGACGTCGCAGCGCAGGAACTGGATCTGGCCCAGCAGGCCCAGCGGCTTCAGCTTGATCGCCCGGTTCGGCTCACGGCTGACGATCCGCAGGCGGGCACCGCGGCGCAGCAGCTCCTGCGCAAGATAGGTGCCGACAAACCCGCTGCCGCCGACAAGGACGACCAGCTTTCCTTCGAGGGGATTCATTTTAGCCATGCTGCACCCGGTTTCGCATCGTGTGGTCGCCATGCCGCAACCCGCCGCGCACCGCAAGCAGCACAAGAATGTGACGAGGCAGTGCACACAGTCGTTGACAAGCGGTCATCCTTTTAGCTATCGGCGCGCCCCTACCCACCGTGCAGCGGACGCTTCACGGTTTTCGTGCCCAGATGGCGGAATTGGTAGACGCACCGTCTTCAGGTGGCGGCGGGGGAAACCCCGTGGAGGTTCGAGTCCTCTTCTGGGCACCATTTTCCAAAGCGCAGAAACGCCGGAGAACCATCGCGAGATGGTCTTCCGAGTGCGGTTGCACCGTCGCTTCCGGACAATCGCACCCGTAGATCGGTGGCACCGGGCCTCGTGACGTAAAGTTCCTCTACTGCATCGGGGTTGGGCGGATCGCGACGGCATGGAGCCGCCAGCCGTTCTGCCAACGGTAAAGCAGATCGAAGGCGACTGCGGTGGGCCGCATTGGAAAGCTTCCGCGCATTCTCAGCAGTCCGCCTTCCACAATCGCCGGCGCAAAATCGTACTGCGGTGCAACCAGCAGCGTATCCGATAGATCGACTCGCTGCGTGCGGATCGGCGCGAACACCTCGGCCAGCCCCGCAGCGGTGTTGCGAGCCTGGAAGTCAGGAGTGCCAAGGTCGCGCAGGACGGAGTAGTTGCCCGTCTTGTTCGCCTGGTCGATGGCGGCCATCGTGCTCCAGAGCAGCTTGAGCGATGTCTTTTCATCAGGTGCCGCAACAGCTGCCTGGGCCGGGGCTTGCGAAAGCGCCGGGAACGCCCATCCCACGGGGGCGGTGAACCACAGGGCGAGCGCGAGAAAGCGGGCCGGGGAAATCCCCGGCCCGCTCTTCTCATTCACCGAACGTCTGCTCACCATGCGGTCTGGAAGCCTGCTCGCGCGCCGATTTCACCGCTGTCGAAACCGACGCCCACACCGGCAGAGACCGAAGACATCGCGCCGACCCTTCCGGCGAACGCTGCAGAGACAGCCGCGCGTTCGTCATAGTAGCCGACACCGCCGGACATCGCGAAATTGGCTCCGGCCGGAATGAACGGCGTGTCCATTGCCAGCGCAAGGGCGACACCCTCATTTGCTTTGCGGATGGAGCGGCGGTTCACATCGGCAAGATCGAACAGTTCTCCGATCTGCCCCTGCATGATGGTCCGATCCGACTGAAGGCTGGCAATCGCGGTTCCTTGCGACGCCATGGTGCCCATCAAGCTCGTATTCCGGCCAAGCGTGCCGCTGTTGTCGACCGTGACGACGGCAAGTTCGCCTTGCTGGGCAGCCGTGCTTCCGACGATGTCTCCGACGGTTACACTTGTCCCGGTGCTTCCCAGCACAACCTGGTTGTCGCGGGTTGCTGTTGCGTTGGCCCCGAGGGCGGTCGAGTTCACGAACGTCTGGGTGTTCGCGCTCGCTCCGATCGCCGTGGAATTCGCTCCGCCTGCAAAGGAGCGCGCACCGACAGCGGTGGTCGAATCGGCCATCGCCATGGCATCTGCGCCCAGTGCCATGGCGGTTACGCCGTTCGCCACCGCACCATCGCCGTTCCCGTTGGCATCGCTGCCCAGTGCAATCGCACCGACGCCGCGTGCCTCGGTATCCGCGCCAAGGGCGATCCCGGCGTTATCGGTCGCGAGCGCGCCGAACGCTCCATTGCTGGTGTCGCCGCCAATCGCGATGCCGCCGACACCTTGTGCGGCCGCTTGTTCACCGATGGCCACGGAGCTGTCCCCGAACCCGCGGGCGTTGTAGCCGAAGGCCGTCGCGGCGGGGGCCGTCGCCATGCTCAGCCCGCCGACCGCGGTCGTATTTTCCCCATTGGCCATGGAATCGGCGCCGGTGGCGATCGCATACTGCCCCATGGCAACCGCTCCGTCGCCGTTTCCGTCAACGTCGCCGCCGACTGCGATGGAGCCGATCCCGCGCGCTTCGGTATCGGCGCCCACGGCAACTGCGTCGTCAGCGGCAGCAAGCGCGCCGTAAGACCCGCCGCTGGTGTCACCGCCGACCGCGACGCTTCCGGAACCAAGGGCACCGGCCTTTTCGCCGACAGCCGTTGAACTGAAGGCGGAAGCAGTCGCGAGATGGCCAAGGGCGTGCGCGCGCTCTCCGGTTGCGCTGGCTTGCCAGCCGAAAGCCGTGGCGGCGAGGTTCGAAGCCGTGCTCTCCCCGCCCACTGCCGTTGTCGAGTTGCCTTGCGCGAAGGAATCCGCACCTATGGCGACAGCATCGACGCCGTTGGCAACGGCTCCGTCTCCGTCGTCATCGGCATCCCCGCCAAGCGCGAGCGCGCCCTCTTGCCGGGCTTCCGTATCGTCTCCAATGGCGATCCCTGCGTCATCCGTGGCGAGTGCACCGTAAGTGCCGCCACTGGTGTTTCCGCCGACAGCGATCCCGCCGTCTCCCAGGGCAGCGGCATCGTTGCCCAGGACGCTCGTTTGTGCAGCGAGGGCTCCTGCGTCGCTGCCTACCGCAGTGGCACCTTCGGCGGTTGCCGTGGCGCCGACGCCGCATTCCAGTGTTTCAGCCCTAGCCGCCGTGTTGCATTCCGGCGTGCTGTCGGCGGAGGCGGGCGAAGCTGCTGCGACAAACCCGAGGGTTGTCGCGGACAAGAGGGTAGCTCGAATCAAATGGCGCTTCACGGTGCATTCCTTCCCATGATCCCGGGCGGATGCCTTGTGGCTCCACCTCGGGTGACTGTCGCATCGTCGGAGCGTCCAGCGGCTCTGACGACATGGGAAGAACTGACAAATGCTAACGTCGGGCACGGGGAAGGGGTGCTCAATCGGCCCGAACAGGTGCGGGTATGGCTCACCGCTCGACCGCTGTCGCAAACGATGCTTGTCCGACTGTCCTAAGCTTCCGCTTCCGGACTGGATTCGCTGCGTTTGCTGTGGCGGAAAGCTGTCGGGTCTGCTCCATACGCCTTGCGGAAAGCGCGGGAGAAATGGCTTCGACTGGCGTAGCCGACCGCCTGCGCTATCGCCTTTATCGGTTGGCGGGTACCTTCAAGCAGGCGGATCGCGTTGTGAAGTCGTACGGCCTGCAGGAACTGCATCGGGCTTTGGCCGATCGCCGCAGCAAAGCGGTGAGTGAACCGGGAGCGGCTCATTCCCGCAAGCTTGGCGAGATCGTCGAGGCTGTGGTTCTTTTGCGGCTCGCGGTACATTGCTTCCAGCGAACGGCAAAGCTCGGGTGTCACAAGGGCTGACCAGAATGGCAACAGGTGTTCCTCGGCGGTGCGGCTTCTTGCAAGGCAGACCAGAATCTGGCGCATGACACCCTCGATGATGCTTTTGCTGCCAACGGAGGGAGACGACAGCTCTGCCAGGACCACCTGCAACAGGAGTGGCAAAGCCTCGTCGGAACAACGCTCCACCAGCGGCCCGAGAAGGTGATCGAAAAGGTTGCGGCCACCGGCGGGAGCAATGCGCAAGGACCCGCATCCAAGAATAAGGTCACCCGGGCTGTCGCAGGCGCGGAACTTCACCAGGCCCGGCAAGAGCGGGCAGCTTCTGTCGGCAGGGATCACGCGGGTGATGGGAGGCTGCCCGCTGATACGCTTCGGGATATTCGCCGGGACGAGGACGATAGCGCCCGGGCCAAGGTCAAGCTTGCCGCCTGCCCATTCTATTGAGCCTTCCCCCTGAAGCACGAAGTGAACGACGACATTGCTGACGGGCGGACAATCCAGACTGTAGCCGTCCTGAATCTCGCAGATCGCGAACGCTTCAAGAGAAACGCCGATCGAGGCGATGCGATCTTCAATCGTGTCCGTCGTTCCGCGTTCGGCGTTCGGGCGCATCGTGTTCTTCACGCTGCTGCCCCAGCAATGCTGCGCAGCAATTGCTCGCTGCTCGGGCGCCTGGTCAGTGTCCGACACGCAGCATCAAGGGCACCGGGCCGTTCTGAAAAGAGCGTCGCAGGGAGCGCTTTCATGGACGGATCGCATGATCCGGGGCTGGCGCATGCGGCACCTTTCGGTGCTTCAGGGGTGTGGCTGACAGCGGCTTGCCAAGGGAGCCTGTTACAACCCTGTCCGGTGCTTTCGACCGCATCCCCAGGGGCCACTTCAAGGATGGTGCCGCCGCCGCAAGTGCGACAGCGGCTTTGCGGTTCAGAACCACTCATCGCCATCCAGAACGCCGTCCCGGCTTTCGTCCCACACGCCGAATTCATCGTCACCGAAAAACTCGTTCATGCCAAGGAAGCCGTCGGCATCGTCATCGAATGCGCCGAACGCGGAAGCGTCATCGTCCCAGCCCACATTTCGCCAGCCGGTCGTGAATTCATTCCGGTCAATCCTGTTATCGCGGTTTGCGTCCCACGTTCCGAAGTTGTTGGTGCGGAAAGCGTCGTATTCGGCGCGCTCGAACAATCCGTCACGATCGGTGTCGAACAGGCCGGCGTTGGTTCCGGAAATCAGGTTGCGGTCCACCATACCGGCGTCGGTCGCGCACCCGGCCAGCAAACCAGCCGAAGCCATGGCGGCAATAAGTATCGTTTTCATATCCTGCTCCTTCGCTATTGAAGCAAAATCCGCTCTGGCCGTGATCTTGAATACGAAAACCCTTCTTGCACCGGCCCTTCAGATCTGCCTGTCAGTTCAGCGCACGCCAGCGGGAGCGGTTCCCGGGATCAGGCCCTAAGGTGCGACGACTATCGGGATGCAAGTTTTGGCTTCTGCGAACCTCACACCAGCTAAATTATACGGATGGCCTCCAGGCCATACGAATTACGCTGCGTGCGAAAGCGCTCGCCGGGATGCTGCGACGAGCGGTTCGTCGTTGCGGGAGAGATTCTCGATGTTCGCTTCATCCACGACCAGGAAGACATCCTGCTCATCGAGGATGCGGCGCGTGTCGGGGTCGAGATCCTCGCCCGGAATCTGCGGGATGAACGTCGCATCCCGGATCATCCCTTCCGTAATCGCGAGCCGCTGGCCCGGGTCGATATCCACCGGGGCTTCCCGGGGATTGTCGATCACCACTGCGAAGAGACGCTGCCCCTGATCCTCGATCCAGAAGCCGCGGTCGGTCGGCACCTCAGGCACTGTTACCCCGGTCAAAACGACCCCGTCATGCCCGATGTGATCGGCAGGAGATCCGAGGATGTCGGCAATGGTGACGGTCGCTTCGGCCGCGACCGGTTCAGGGGCGGTGACAGGATCCGCGCCCGGCGTATTCGCCCCGACGACTTCCGCGTCGGTAAGATCCGGGTCCCCGTCGGTGTCGCTCATCCACCAGATCAACGGGAGGGCGAACACCACGATCAGCAGAAGAATCCACAGCCACTTGGGCTGGCTCTTGCGATCCACGGCCATCATTTTCCTCCTGCTCGATCTGCCTGCGGGACAGCATCCTCTACATTGCAACTGGCGCCCGACGTGGAGGTTCCAGCGCGTACCCCTGCCGTCTCCGGTGGCACCAGTTGGTGCACGGAATGGAACTGAGCCGGGCGCCACCTGTTCATCAACGGTAGCAGCAGGAGTTCGAATGATGTCCAGGGGAAGAGAAGGCTCAAAAAAGGGACCGGGCGTATGGCTCCTCGGCCTGCTTGCCGTGGCGGCTGTGGCAATGTTCCTGTTTTCGATCCTTGGCGGTCCGGATTCCCGCGAGGTGGAAGAGCAACAGGGCTTCGAATCTCATGAGACCGTCGATGCGGTCGTGGGTGCGACAGAGGTGGAAACGCAGCCAGCCGTGGGGGACGAAACCCCTCTGGCGGAACAGTAATTCAGAAAGAAGCGAGCCGGTTATGAAGAAGCCTGTTGTGATCAGCATCGTCGCCTGCGCCATGCTGGCAGCGTGCGAGAGCGAGCCGCAAGTCGTGGCGGTCGAGGGAGTGGAGCAGAGCGAGGTCGACTACTCCGTCGCCGACAACCAGGACGAGCTTTCGCGCTGGGATGTCGACGCGGACGGGCAGCTTAGCCAGACCGAATATGGCAGCGTCGGCTCCCTCGCCGGGCATGCCTGGAATACGGATGATAATCCGGGGCTGGGGCCGGAGGAGTTCGCGAGCGGCTGGACGAGGGTCGGGTGGACCAATCCTCAGGCAGCGTTCGCGGCTTTCGACGATGACGGCGACGGCATTCTTCAGGCAGCTGAGCTTTTCGACCAGGAAGAATGGACCGAGTGGGACACCGACAGCAGCGGAAAGCTGGAGTTCGGGGAATTCAGCTACTACGCCCAGTAGGCGGCTGATCGTTCCTCCGCCGCAAGCAGCGGCAAGAGGGGAACCGCACCCAACCGCGCAACAGGACTGGCGGCCCTGATCCGGGCGGCAGCGTTCCGGCTAGAAGGTGTCCTGCGCTAAAAGGCCGAGGTCGGAGAGGACGGCGGCCAGGGCCTGGTCCAGATGGATCGCACACAGGTTCAGATCCAGTTCCTCTGCGCTCTTCAGGGCTTGATCCAGCAAGCGGCGAAGCTCCAGCGCCCGTGGGTCCAGCTGCTCGGCGGGAATGGGGCTGTCGAATTGCACCCCTGAAATCCTGCCATTTCCCCAGCGCACGCGGCCGGTCACCTTCAGCTTGCCGATCTCCACGGTCACGGCCTCATCGGCGGCATAAGCCGCGCCCCCGAGATTGCTGATCTGACATCCTCCCGAAGACAGATCGATCATGAGCCCTTCGGCGGTGCGCCCGCCGGATCCCTTGATCCGGACAACTTGCCGCATGGCATATCGCTCATGAGCCCGAGCCAGAGTTGCCGTCATGGCCTTCTGCCCTTTCCTAGCTGAGTTGAGTGAACCGGCGGACGAGCTCCGGTACCCGATTTGCCGGCTCGGCCTTGGAGAACAGGAAACCCTGGCCGAAATCACAGCTGGCTTTCAGCAGGCAAGCGGCCTGGGCGTCGGTTTCGATCCCCTCGGCTACAACCTTGATCCCCAGGCTGCGCCCAAGATGGATGACGGCCCGAATGATGGCATCGTTGTCGGTATCGCTTTCGATCCCCTGCACGAAGCTGCGGTCGATCTTGATGGTGTCCACCGGGAATTTCTTCAGGTGGGCGAGCGAGGCATAACCGGTTCCGAAATCGTCGAGCGCCACGCGGACGCCCGCGTTCCCCAACTGCGCGAGAGAGCGGTGAACGTACTCCGCCCCCGGACCCAGGAACACGGATTCCGTGACTTCGAGCTGGAAATGATGCGGCGGAATATCCGCCTTGGCCAACCGGTCGAGCACGCGTTCGGCGAATTTGTCGTTCCGAAACTCCGCGGCAGAAGCATTTACCGCGACGTGATGGAACTCGATACCCTGATCCAGCCAGCTGCGCATGTCGGAAATCGTGCGCTCGATGATCCGGTCGCTGATCGCGGCGGCAAGGTCGGCATCCTCGAACGCGGCTTCGATGGAAGCGGGATAATTGAGTTCGCCATAGGGAGTACGCCACCGAAGCAGGGCCTCGAAACCCACGATCGACCTGTTGAGAAGGCCAAGCTTCGGCTGGTAATAGGGAACTACCCGGTTGTCCCGCAAGGCGTCGCGCGCCAGCTGGAGCATGGCCCCGCGCTGCAGGATGGCTGTCTCCATCTGCGGCGCAAACAGCGCCGAAGTGGCCCGCCCATTCGATTTCGCAGCATAGAGCGCTATGTCCGCACTCTTCAGCAGCGTTTCCGCGTCGGCCCCGAACTTGGGGAAAACGGTTGCGCCAACGCTGGCGCGGCAGTGCAGGACATGCCCCTTGCAGACGAAGGGTTCCTGCAAGCGGTCGAGGATCGACCTGGATAGCCGGGAGAGGTTCTCTTCGCTGCCGACTCCGGGCAGGATCAGCGCAAACTCATCGCCTCCCAGTCGGGCGACGGTATCGCCTTCGCGTACCGTGCTCTGCAGGCGGCAGGCCAGCATCTTGAGCAGTTCGTCGCCAGCATCGTGGCCGTGCGTATCGTTGATCTTCTTGAAATGGTCGAGGTCGAGCAGCAAAAGCCCCAGGCATTCGCCCGCATCGGCGGCGTGCCGTATCGCCTCGTCCAGCTTGTCCTGCAACAGGCGGCGGTTCGCCAGCCCGGTCAGGGCGTCGTGGGATGCGATCCAGCGAATCCGCTCCTCGGCGGTCTTTTCATCGGTGACATCGCGGAAGGTCACGATGATCCTCCCCATGTCCCTTCCCGCGTCCCGTGTCTTCCACCCGTTCATGGTTACCCAGCGTTCCGCCCCGTCGCTGGCGCGGCTGATCCGGACCGAGGATTCAAGCTTCATCGCCTTCCGGCTTTCGAGCGTCTTTTGAAGGAGCTGGGTGAAAACGTCCCGGTCGTCCTGATGAACACGCTCCAGCGCAGCTGCCCGGGAAGGCCGGACAGTGTCGGAAATCCCCAGGATCTCCCTTAGCCTTCCCGACCAGTTCCGGCTTTGAGTGGCGGCATCGTAGTCCCAGATCCCCAGCCCTGCCGCTTCTGCAGCCAGGCGGAAGCGTTCTTCGCTCTCGCGCAGGGCTTCCTCGGCCCGCTTGCGATCGGTGATGTCGAGGTGGGCGCCGATCGCGCGGATCATCTCGCCGTTTTCATCGCGCACCACCTTGGTCCGGCTGGCGATCCAGCGCGTCTCCCCGGTGTCCGCGCGGATCATGCGAAACTCGCACTCGTATCCGTCGGTTTCCTTGAGGCCTTGCAGGACTTCGGCCTTGATCCGCTTCTGATCCAGCGGGTGGACCAGCTGGAGGGATTCCTCGGCAGTCATCGTCTTCTTGTCGACGGGCAGGCCGACTTGCCGGAAGAACAGTTCGGAACAGGTCGAGATGCCGTCCGGCCTTGTCTCGAAATCGGCCAGGCCGGTCGTCTCGTACAGCAGGCGAAGGCGTTCTTCGCTTCGCCGCAAGGCCTCTTCAGCCTCCTTCTTTTCCGTCACGTCCCGCGAGATGCAGAGATGGGCTTTCGATCCATCGGCCATGCGGAAGGGCACTGACTGGGCTTCCACGTGGCGCTGGCGGCCTTTCAGCCCCACCAGCTTGAAACTCCAGGTAACCGCCTCACCGGCCAGAACGCGCGCATGCGTCTCCCGGCAAAGCGGCATGTATTCGGACACGATCGCCTCGTACCCCGGCGTCGATACGCTCGCGATGCTCGGCGCCTGCAAAAGCTCAAGACCGCAGGGGTTTATGTGAACCAGTTGCCCATCGGCATCGAAAATCTTCACGCAGTTCGGGATCGCGTCGATGATGGCGCGGAACTGCGTCTCGCCCTGACGAAGCCGCTCCTCCAGCTGCACTTGCTCGTGTACGTCTTCGCACAATCCATACCAGCGAACGATTTCCCCGGTTTCACTCCACTTGGGTGCGGCGCGTGTCCGGAACCAGCGCCAGGAACGGTCCCGCATCCGAAAACGCGCGCGGCTCTCCAGAGGCTCACCGCTGCGCATGCAAGCGGACCAGATCTCCCCCAGCGATGCCCGGTCCTCCGGGTGGACCAGTTCGGACCAGCGGTTGGACGCGAGAACTTCCATGGGAATGCCGGTCAGGCGAACCAGCCGGGGAGAAACTGTTTGCGGTATTCCGTCAGGATTGGTCGTCCAGGGAATCTGCGGATTCAGCTCGACGGTAAGGCGGTAGTGCTCTTCGCTTTCCTGAAGCGCCGTCTCCGCTGCGACTTGCGTGGATACGTCCTCGCTCGTCGCGATCAGGTAACGATCGGGCGTGAGGGTATGGCGCAGCTGGTGGGTCTCGCCCCCGTTCGAGAACAGGAGGCGGCCGCCTACGCCCAATTGAGTCCAGAGCTCTTCTTCAACCTCGGAGACGGTCTTGCCGGGGTGGCGTCCGGCGGCGACACTCCGTTCAAGCAACTCGCGCCCGGTCATGCCGGGGCGCACCTCGTCCGGATCCAGGCCGAGAACCTCGGCATAGCGGCAATTGACCACCACTATGCGCCCGTCGGGGTCGAACATGCACAAGCCTTGGTGCATCTGGTCCAGCGCTTTGCGGTACAAGGTCAGCTCGGCACGCAGAGCCTCGATCTCTGCTTCCTGATCGGGTATCTGATAGGCCTGAGACGCCACGCTTTCTCGTCCTTCCTGCCGATTTGCCAGACCACCGGATCAGCGAACGCTTCGTGCCGATCGGCCGTTGGAGGACACCGGATGAAAAAGCCCCAACGCACATTCCTTATAGTCTCCCGGAAAGGCGCTGCCTCTCCGGGAGACTACTCAACTGTCTGTTATTCTGGCGAACCGGCCATGCGCGCCTCGGCTTCCGGCAGCCCGCCAGCGGGCTGATCTTCAACCAAGGTCCTGAACCCGTCTGCAGAACCCGAGCACGTCCCGGTTCCCGCAGCGCGCGGGCGGCCGATCCGGCGCGCTTTGGCCACGCGGTATCGGGATTTCCGTTTCAGGAACGAAGCATCAGGAACGAAGCCACGACGGCCTCGGTTGAGGGGCAGATCCGCCCATCCCCTAAGTCCGCCTGAAGGAAGTAGCCATGGCCGTCAAACTGAAGCCGCTAGCCGAACAAGTCGTTGTCGTCATTGGCGCCGCGAGCGGCATCGGGCGGGAAACCGCGCTGCGCTTCGGCGAGGCGGGGGCGAGCGTCCTAGTCGCGGCCCGGGACGAAGACGCCTTGCGTTCGCTTGTCGCGGAAATCGAGCGCGCGGGCGGTCAGGCCGCGCACGCGGTGTGCGATGTAGCCGACTTCGCCCAAGTCGAAGCAGTCGCGAGGCTGGCGGAAGAGCGTTTCGGGCGCGTCGATACATGGGTCAACGACGCCGCGGTCGCGGTCTATGCCAGGTTCTGGGACACGAAGCCGGACGAATTCCGGCGTGTGATGGACGTGAATTACATGGGGCAGATCCACGGCACGCTCGCCGCGTTGCCGCTGCTGCGTCGCCAGGGCGGGGCACTGATCGCGATTTCCTCGGTCGAAAGCATGGTCTCCCTCCCGCTGCACAGCGCCTATGCGGCATCGAAGCACGCAGTCGAGGGAGCGATGGACGCGCTGCGGAGGGAAATCATGGCCGAAGGCTGGCCGGTTTCGGTCACCAGCGTGAAGCCGGCCACGATCGACACGCCCCTGTTCCCCAACTCGCGCAACACGATGGACGTGAAGCCCAAGGGGCCGCCGCCTTATTACGATCCGGCCGTGGTGGCCGACTGCGTCCTCTATGCCGCCCAGCACCCGGTACGGGACATGTATGCGGGCGGCGCGGCGCGGATGATGGTGGCCAACCAGCATCTGGCGCCCGGATTGATGGACCAGGCGCTGTCCCGGTTCGGCATCCCGGCATCGCGGACCGAGCAGCCGGATCCCGGCGGCAGCGAAGGCAATCTCCAGGCGCCCAGCGGCGACAGCCGCCGCAGCGGCGGCTTGCCGCGCGGCGGGCGGAGGTTCAGCCTCTACACGTGGATGGAGACGCACCCGGGCGCGGCGAAGGTTGTGGCCGGCGGCGCGCTGGCCGGGGCCCTGCTGCTGAACCGGCGCAGGGATGGCGAATAGATGCAGGTCCCGTCCTCATGATCGCGTTTCTCGATTTCGAAGCCTCATCCTTGTCCGATGACAGCTATCCCGTGGAAGTGGGCTGGGTGTTCGAGGACGGACGCAGCGAAGCCTACCTGATCCGACCCGCGCCGGAGTGGACCGAATGGGATCCGCAGGCGGAGGCGATCCACGGCATCTCGCGGGCGGACCTGCTGGAGAACGGCACTGCGCACGACACGGTGGCGCAGCGGATGGTCGAAGCACTGACCGGGCACGACTTGTGCGCCAGCGCGCCGTCATGGGACGGCAAGTGGCTGAGCGCGCTGCTGCGCGCGGCCGGTCTTCCCCGCCGGGCTCTGCGGCTGCGCGACACGGATGAAGTGCTGCGCGAAACCGCCAGCGCGATCCTGGTCCCTTCCATGGCGGGCGCCCAACTCGGTCCGGTGGTGGAGGATCTGATTGCCCGGCAAGCGGCGGCGGCGGCGGACGACGGCCCGCCCGCACACCGTGCGCTGGCCGATGCGGAGCACGAACGCCGGCGCTGGCTGAAGATACGGGGCGCGGCACGATCCATGGTGACAGCGATCGGCTGACGGCAAAAAGCCTGTCCGCTCGCCCGGGCCGGAACGCTTGGGCTTCACCTGCGCTTATCCGGCAGCGGGTGCAGGGGAGCTGTTGAATGAACGTGATCGCCTTGGGCACCCTTGGGGGGATGGCGACCGCGCTCGCGACTTTCATTGGTGCCTTGCCGGTGTTGTTCGCCAATCCCGCGTCCGAACGCTACAGCAACGCGATGCTCGGCTTTGCCGCGGGGGTCATGATCTCCGCGTCGTATCTGTCGCTGATCGTCCCGGCCGCGGACATCGCACAGGCAAATGGGCACGGTTCGGGTTTCGCCGCCTTCATCGTCGCGCTGGCGGTAGTGGCGGGTGCAGCGACGCTGGACTTGCTGCGCCGGTGGGACCCTGTCGCTGCCCCGGCTATTGGCAACGGAACCGCCTCGGCCGAACGCCGCCGGCGGGTCTGGCTGCTGCTGCTGGCGATGACCGCCCACAACTTTCCCGAAGGCGCGGCGGTTGGGGTCAGCTTCGGCTCCGGCGACCTGAAGATCGGCCTTGGCACCACGATCGGGATCGGGATCCAGAACCTGCCCGAAGGCCTCGCGGTGGCGGCGTCCCTGCTGACGGTCGGCACCAGGCGGTGGACAGCGGTGCTGATTGGCGGAGCAACCGGCCTGGCCGAACCGGTCGGAGCCCTGGTCGGCGTCACGCTCGTCTCGGCGGTCGAAGGCTTGCTGCCGGCGGGAATGGGATGGGCGGCGGGCGCGATGCTCTACATCTGCGCCTCCGAACTTATCCCGGCGGTTCACCGCGACAAGGGAGATGCCGGGCTTGCGATCTGGTCAACCATGGGCGGGATCGTCCTGATGCTGCTGCTCGACATCGGGCTGGGATAAGTCCGCAGCCTGACAAGCGAATTGCCCCTTTGTGACACCGATGGACGAGCGTTCGGCCTTTGTGGTGCAAAAACGAGACGAACTGTGGAAAGATAACCAGATGCCCTTCGTTCTCCGGTGGTTACTTAAAAGAAATCCGGAGAAATACGTATGTTCATGCACGCCAAGGAATTGCAATTCAACGCCAGGGTCTCGGAACCCGATCCGCGTTTCGCCAGCATGCTGCTCGATCAGTTCGGCGGACCGAACGGAGAGCTCAAGGCGGCGATGCAATACTTCACGCAGGCTTTCGCCGCGCGCCAGACGCACCCGGAAAAGTACGACATGCTGATGGACATCGCGACCGAGGAGCTGAGCCACCTCGAAATCGTCGGCGCGACCATCACCATGCTGCTCGACGGCGTGAATGCCGAAATGAAGGAAGCGGGCGAGGCCAAGAACTGGATGGACCTGCTGCGTGGCGGCACCGAGAAGGAAGAAATGATCCACATGGCGATGACCAACCCGTCATTCCTTACGGAAAGCCGGGGCGGTCCGCGCCTGACCGACGTGAACGGGGTTCCCTGGACCAGCGCCTACGTCAACGCCAACGGGGATCTCACCGTTGACCTGCGGTCCGACATCGCCGCGGAATCGCGCGCCAAGATCGTGTATGAAAACCTGATCCAGTTCACCGACGATCCTTACGTGAAGGAAACGCTCGGCTTCCTGATGACGCGCGAAGTCGCCCACTTCCAGATGTTCGCCGCGGCGCTCGAAACGATCCCGCAGAACTTCCCGCCGGGCGCGCTTCAGGCCGATCCGCGTTACAGCCATGCCTATTACAACATGTCCGACGGCGCCGATGCCCGCGGTCCGTGGAACGAAGGCCAGGGCCCGTGGCCGGCTGGCGAGCACTGGGAATACATCCAGACCCCGCATGCCCATGTCGTCGAGACCTCCGGCGAAATCAACAAGCCGGTGGTCGGCACCAGCACCACGATGGAGCAGGCGCAGAAGGCCGGCAAGGAACTCGGCAAGACGCGCAAGGAAGAAGCGCTCGCCAAGATCGGCACCGGGACCAACCAGTGGTCAAGCTATCCGCAGACGGAGCTGCCCCATCCGGGCAAGGCGCAGCAGAAGGCCGGACCCAACCCGACCGGATCGTAATCTCCGTTCGGCAGAAAAAGGCCCGCGGGACATTCGTCCCGCGGGCCTTTTCGCGTCTGCAGATTGCGCGTTCGCAGATCAATCCGGGCCGAGCATGTCCTCCGGACGGACGACGCGGTCGTATTCCTCGCCCGTCACGGCCCCGCTGGCGATCGCCGCCTCGCGCAAGGTAGTGCCTTCCTTGTGGGCCGACTTGGCGATCGCGGCTGCCTTGTCGTACCCGATCGTGGGCGCAAGCGCAGTGACCAGCATCAGCGAGTTTTCCAGCCCGCGCTGGATATTCTCCCGCCGCGGTTCCAGCCCGCGCAGCAGGTTGTCGGTGAAGCTGCGGGCTGCATCGCCGATCAGCCGGACCGACTGCAGGAAGTTGTAGGCCATCACCGGCCGATAGACGTTCAGTTCGAAATGCCCCTGGCTGTCGGCGAACGTCAGCGCCGCGTGGTTGCCGAACACTTGCGTGCAGACCTGCGTCATGGCTTCGCACTGGGTCGGGTTGACCTTGCCGGGCATGATCGAGCTGCCCGGCTCGTTCTCCGGCAGCGCCAGCTCTCCCAGGCCGGAACGCGGCCCGGAGCCGAGAAAGCGAATGTCGTTGGCGATCTTGTAGAGCGATGCCGCCAGCGTGTTCAGCGCGCCGTGGCAGAACAGCAGCGCGTCCTGCCCGCCCAGTGCCTCAAACTTGTTGGGTGCACTGGTGAAGGGCAGGCCGGTAGCTTCTGCGATTTCGCGCGCGACTCCATCGGCAAATCCCTTGGGAGCGTTCAGCCCCGTGCCGACGGCGGTGCCGCCCTGCGCCAGCTGGTAAATGCCGGGCAGGGTCATCTTCAGCCGCTCGATGCCGTTGTAGATCTGGGTCGCGTAACCGGAAAATTCCTGTCCCAGCGTCAGCGGGGTGGCGTCCTGCGTGTGGGTGCGGCCGATCTTGACGATGTCCTTCCACGCCTTTGCCTTGGCGGAAAGCTCATCCGCCAGTTCGCGCAGGGCGGGCATCAGATCGTGCTCCACCTGCATCGCGGCCGCAATGTTGATCGCGCTGGGAAAGGTGTCGTTGGACGACTGGCTCTGGTTCACGTGATCGTTGGGGTGGACCGGGGACTTCGCGCCGAGTTCTCCGCCCAGCATCTGGTTGGCGCGGTTGGCGATCACTTCGTTGGCGTTCATGTTGCTCTGGGTGCCGGACCCGGTCTGCCACACCACCAGCGGAAACTCGGCATCCAGCTTGCCAGAAAGCACTTCGCCCGCCGCCTGCTCGATCGCGTCGGCCAGCTTCTGGTCCAGCAGGCCGAGCCGGCAGTTGGTCCGGGCTGCGGCGCGCTTGATCACGCCCAGTGCACGGATAACGGGGATCGGCATCCGCTCCCCGCCGATGCGGAAGTTCTCCAACGATCGCTGGGTCTGCGCGCCCCACAGCCGGTCGGCGGGGACGGCGACCTGACCCATGGTGTCGCTTTCCATCCTGGTTTCGCTCATTGCTGGTTCCCTTGCAGTGTTCGGATGGGAACGCCTTGCGACGCTTCGCGTCAAAAGTCATCCATCCTTGTTTTCGCCCGCCCTTGTCTTGCCGCGTTCATGGGTGCAGTTTCAACTGATACCAGAACACGTCGGAGAGGAACGACCATGCGCCAGATCGACCACCTGATCGCCGGAGGCGGCGGAGGAAAGGCGGCCCGGCTGGGCGACGTGTACGATCCCAACCGAGGCACGGTGCAGGCGCAGGTTGCGCTGGGCGGCAAGGCAGAGCTGGACGGCGCCGTGGAAGCGGCAAAAGCCGCCCAGCCCGGTTGGGCCGCTACCAACCCGCAGCGCCGCGCGCGGGTGCTGTTCCGCTTTCGCGAACTGGTCGAAGCGAACATGGATGATCTGGCCCGCTTGCTTTCCAGCGAGCATGGCAAGGTGCTGGCCGATGCGCGCGGCGACGTGCAGCGCGGACTGGACGTGATCGAATTCGCCTGCGGCATCCCGCATGCGCTGAAGGGCGAACACACCCAAGGCGCTGGCCCGGGGATCGACGTGTACTCGATGCGCCAGCCGATCGGGATCGGCGCGGGGATTACCCCGTTCAACTTCCCGGCGATGATCCCGATGTGGATGTTCGGCGTCGCGGTTGCGGCGGGCAACGCCTTCATCCTCAAGCCATCGGAACGCGATCCCTCCGTGCCCGTGCGGCTGGCCGAATTGCTGCTGGAAGCGGGCGCGCCCGAAGGAATCCTGCAAGTCGTCCACGGCGACAAGGAGATGGTCGACGCGATCCTCGATCACCCGGACATCGCCGGCATCAGCTTCGTCGGATCGTCCGACATCGCGCAGTATGTCTATTCCCGCGGGGTCGCGAACGGCAAGCGAGTGCAGGCGATGGGCGGGGCGAAGAACCACGGCATCGTGATGCCGGATGCCGACATGGACATGGTGGTGAACGATCTTGCGGGCGCGGCATTCGGATCGGCGGGGGAGCGCTGCATGGCGCTGCCGGTGGTGGTCCCGGTGGGAGAAGACACCGCACAGCGCCTGCGCGACAAGCTGATCCCGGCGATTCAGGCCCTGCGGGTCGGCCTTTCGACCGATGAGGACGCGCACTACGGTCCGGTGATCAACGCCGCGCACAAGGCCCGCGTCGAAAACTGGATCGCCAAGGCGCAGGCCGAAGGGGGCGAGATCGTCATCGACGGGCGCGGTTTCTCTCTTCAGGGGCATGAGCAAGGGTACTTCGTCGGCCCCACCCTGATCGACCACGTAACGCCGGACATGGAAAGCTACCGGGAGGAGATATTCGGCCCGGTCCTGCAGATCGTGCGGGCGAAGGATTTCGAGGAAGCCGTCGCGTTGCCGTCAAAGCACCAGTACGGCAACGGCGTGGCGATCTTCACCCGCAACGGCCACGCGGCGCGCGAATTCGCTGCCCGGGTGAATGTCGGAATGGTGGGGATCAACGTTCCGATCCCGGTGCCGGTGGCGTATCATTCGTTCGGCGGGTGGAAGCGTTCGGCCTTCGGGGACACCAATCAGCACGGGATGGAAGGGGTGCGTTTCTGGACCAAGGTCAAGACAGTCACGCAGCGCTGGCCGGACGGCTCCGTCACCGGAGAAAACGCGTTCGTCATCCCGACGATGGGATAAGGAAACTCACATGACCCAGTACGAAACCATTCTGGTGGAACGGCGCGATGCGGTCACGCTGGTCACCCTCAACCGCCCCAAGGCGCTGAACGCGCTCAACAGCCAGGTCCTTTCCGAACTGATCGATGCCTTCGCCGCATTCGAGGCGGATGAAACGCAGCGCTGCGCAGTGCTGACCGGCAGCGGGGAAAAGGCATTCGCGGCCGGGGCCGACATCAAGGAGATGGCCGACAAGCCAGCGGCCGATTTCTACCTGGAAGACTTCTTCTCCAAATGGACCAGCGACTTCACGCACAAGATCCGCAAGCCGTGGATCGCGGCGGTCAACGGCTTCGCGCTCGGCGGCGGGTGCGAGGTGGCGATGATGGCCGATTTCATCCTCGCGGCCGATACGGCGAAGTTCGGCCAGCCGGAAATCCGCCTCGGCGTTGCGCCCGGCATGGGGGGCTCGCAGCGGCTGACCCGGGCAGTCGGCAAGTCCAAGGCAATGGAAATGATCCTCACCGGCCGGATGATGGGGGCTGAGGAGGCTGAGCGCGCCGGTCTGGTCGCCCGGGTTATTCCGGCCGCCGACTTGCTGGACGAAGCGCTGAAGACCGCCGCGGCCATCGCCGCGATGCCGCCAATGGCTGCGATCGCCAACAAGGAACTGGTCAACGCCGCGTTCGAGACCACGCTCGATCAAGGCATCGTGCTGGAACGCCGCTTGTTCCAGATTCTCGCCGCCAGCGAGGATCGGACCGAAGGGATGAGCGCGTTCATCGAAAAGCGCGAAGGGCAGTGGAAAGGCCGCTGACCCTCACTCCCCCTCCCGGCCGCGGGAGGGGGCGGGGCGGACAAGGCCCCAAACGAAGACCTCGGAGCGGCTGACTTCGGCCCTTCCGCAACCCGGAGCGGATAACCCATGAGAATCGCATTCATCGGCCTCGGCAACATGGGCGGCGGGATGGCGGCCAATCTCGCAAAGGCGGGGCATGAGGTGCGGGCGTTCGATGTGTCGGAAGATGCGCTGGCGCATGCGCGGCAGAGCGGGTGCCAAACCTCCTCCAGCGCTGCCGAGGCGGCGGACGGGGCGCAAGCCGTGGTCTCGATGCTCCCCAACGGAAAGATTGTCCGCGACGTCTACCTGCAAGAGGTCATCGGCCATGCGCCCGCCGACGCGGTCCTGATCGATTGCTCTACCATCGATGTCGCCACCGCGCGCGAGGTCGAAGGCCTCGCGGCCAAGGCTGGCTACGCGATGGTCGATGCCCCGGTGTCCGGCGGGATCGCCGCAGCGGCGGCCGGCACGCTGACCTTCATGGTCGGGGGCAGCGAAGACGGGTTTGCCCGTGCCGAACCAATCCTGTCGGCCATGGGCAAGGCGGTGATCCGCGCGGGCGAGGCCGGGGCGGGGCAAGCAGCCAAGATCTGCAACAACATGCTGCTCGGCATCCACATGATCGGCACGAGCGAGGCGTTCCGGCTGGCCGAAAGGCTCGGGCTCGACCCGCAGACGTTCTACGATATCGCGTCGGTCAGCTCGGGCCAGTGCTGGTCCATGACCAGCTACTGCCCGGTGCCCGGTGTCGGCCCGGAAACCCCGGCAGACCGGGATTATCAGGGCGGGTTCGCGGCCGCGCTGATGCTGAAGGATCTCCGCCTCGCGATGGAAGCGGCGGAGCTGGCCGGCGCGACGACCCCGCTCGGCGCCCACGCGAAGGACCTTTACGAAGGCTTCGCGGCAGACAACGGCGGGCTCGACTTCTCGGCGATCATCACGTCGCTGGAGTGACGGGCTCCATGATCGGCTGGGCGAGCAGGCAGGACCCGAGCGGGGCGAACACCACGTCTTCGATCGAATGGGCCAGCGCGCATTGCCCCGGGACAATCGGCTCGTTCGCCACCCGGGCTTCGCCCACACGGGGGATGACCAGCAGGGCCCCTGCGGAATAGCGGCGCGCGGTCTCGCGGTCGGGCAGCCCGTCCACTCGGTCGAGGCGGAAATAGGGCCCATCGACCAGCGCCGCGTCGCCTTTTTCCGGCACATGGAGGCGGTAAGTTGGATCGTGCGGTTCGCCTTTCGCCACCCCGACGGCTTGTTCCAGGTGCAGTTCGCGCGGACGGCCGTAATCGTAGAGGCGATAGGTGATGTCGGAATTCTGCTGAATCTCGATGATGCTCACGCCCGCGCCGATCGCGTGGACCGTGTTGGCCGGGATGTAGAAGAAATCACCGGGTTTCACTTCGTGCCAGACCAGCATCTGCTCGACGCTTCCGTCCAGCGCGGCGGCCCGCATTGCTTCGGAATCCAGGGCCTGCTCAAAGCCGATGCCCAGGGTGGCGCCCGGCTCGGCATCGATCACCAGCCAGCATTCCTCTTTCCCCTGCCGGCCGATCCCTGCCGCCTTGGTCTGGGTATCGGACGGATGCACCTGCACGGACAATTTCTCGCTGGTGAAGATGTACTTGACCAGCAACTGCGGCAAATCGCGCGGCGGTTCGAACCAGATCTCCCCGATCCGCTGCCCATCCGGCGCGGTGAAAGGGGACGGCAAGCGGTCCTTGCCCCATGGTTTTTCAACGCTCTTCGTAGTCAGCAGCATGATCGGCCCTTCAAACCGCCGGTCGCAAGCCGGCAACGGCGCGGCCGATCTTACCGCACTGCACCATTCGAAGTCCAGAAACCATCGCCAGGTTTTCGCCCCCCGGGAATTGCCCGGCGGGCTCAGGCCTGCAGTACGGAAAAGCCGCCCCTCCGGCCTGAGGCTGCCGGGAAGCACGCGCCCTCAGCGGCGGGAAAAAACGCAGCAACAATCCGGGTAAACAATAGGGTAAATTGCGGAACGGATTGGCACCCCATGGGTTCGATGTAGTGGGAGAGAGCCGGCCTGAGAGCAACATCTTGAACCGGCCCTCGAGAATAGCCGAGTTCGAGGCCGTCATGCGAATTTCCGTCTGCGTTACCTCCAGTCCCGCCGAGCGGCCACTGAAGGACTTGATCCACGCTCTTCGCTGGAGCCATCGGCCGCCCTGCGAAGTCGTCGTTTCTTCCCGTACCTGCCGGCTCGATTTGCCGGAGACGAGCTTTCCGGTTCGGCAGCTGGTTCTGGGCAGCGGCATAAACCACTGGCAGGCGCGCAACAGGGCGGCGAATGCGGCACGCGGCGATCTGCTGATTTTCCTGGAAAACGGCTGTCTCGCTCATCCTGAATTGATCGACCGGTATGCCGAGGCCGCCAGACTCGCGGGCGGAGCATTCGGAGGAGAGGTTCGAACCCTGCCCGAGGGTGCGGCGCGGCGCGGCATCGACTTCAGCCTGTTCAAACGGCTTGCCCCGGCAGATGAGGGCGAAGGCGCCAGCCCTGCGATGCAGCGGATCGGCGCCTTGGAATTCTCGGTGGGCAACTTCGCGATATCGGCGGCCGATTTTCTGCGCATCGGGGGGTTTCCCGAAACCGAAGGGGGGCGCCGGGAAACCGACGCTGCCTTTGCTCGCGCTCTTTGGGGAGCGCACCTGCCGCTCTGGCGGGTAAGCGGAGCGACGGCGTGGTGCGAACAGTGGCGGCGCAGGCCGGTCCGGCCCGTTCAGGTTAGCGAACCGGGCCTGCTCGTGGCGAAGGACCGACCGGTCCGCGTCCCCCTCGTGCCCTCGCTCACTTCGAAATCCTCCGGGCGTACTGCGGCGCCACACCGCGTGTAGGCGGGGTTGCCGGCAAGCGGCAGCGAGCGCCGCGGCGTAGATGTTTGCCGGTTCAGCGGGAACCGGATGGCGATTGAAACGCTTTTAATGGAACAAGCCGGGGCATCGGGCAGCGCTCTTTCCCAGGCTTCGACGGCTGACCCCCGTCCCACATTTCAGGATCGGACCCTGCCGCCGTACGATTTATCTCTGCGGCCCCGGGGTCGGTGATGGCGGGAAGACTCAGTCTTCCCGCCATTTCGCATCCGAACGTCACCTGCCCGGCACCATTGCCTTCCCCCCGCGTTCCTCTCGCATGCCAGGCCCATCGCCTCTTTTGCCGTGGAACGGCGCACGCGACGCGCTGCGTGCCCGGATCGCCGGACAAGTGCGCAGCGTTATTTCCGGTCAAAGCGAAAAGCGGGCCCTCGCACCGGCTGGACCGGGCTTCTACCCGCCGGGCTCCGTGATCCGCGCGGTACATGCCGACGTCACTTCGATGATGACGGGCGGGATCACAGCCCTGCTGCTGCAGATGCTCCATCCACTGGCTTTGGCGGGTGTGCTCGGCCATTCGAACTTTCGCAGCGACATGCAGGGGCGATTGCAGCGCACCGCCAGGTTCATCGCCGTGACGACTTACGGGTCCCGCGAAGCGGCCGAGGCAGCGATCGCCCGGGTGGATTCCATCCACGCCAGAGTGCTGGGCGTCACGGCGGAGGGCGCGCCTTACTCCGCACGTGACCCGCAGCTGCTGGCGTGGGTCCACCTGGCCGAATCGTGGAGCTTCCTGTCGGCCTACCGCCGCTATGTCCGGCCGGGCATGCCGAAGGCCGATCGGGATGCGTATTATGCCCAAAGCGCACTTGTCGCCCGCAAGCTGGGGGCAAGTCCGGTTCCGGAAACGGAGGCAGAGGCTGAAGAGCTGATGCGGCGCTACCGCCCCGACTTGCGAGTGAGCGGAGAAACGAATGAGGTGGCGCGGCTGGTGCTGGCACCGGTCCGGGATCATCATCCCGCCGCTCGGCTGATGGCCGAAGCCGCAATCGACTTGTTGCCGCAGTGGGCGGCGGAAATGCTTGGCCTGCGCCGCCGGACGCTGTCCGCCTTGCCGGTACGGGCCGCGACGTTCGCCGGCGCGGCAACGCTGCGCTGGGCCTTTCGGCAGCCGAGCAAATAACAGGGATGGAAAGAATGAAGATCAACGGCATCGCGGCGCTGTCCGCAGGGTTGCTGGGCTGCGGCCTGAGCGTTCCGGCTTTCGCACAGGACGCCGGCCAGTCGTCGGGGGAGTATCAGCGCACCCGGATCGATCTCGGGGTCCAGTTCCAGCCAAGCTACCCCGGGTCCGATAAACTGAGCCCGCGCCCCCTGTTCGGAGTTGCTCGGGCCACGGGAGACGAGCCCTTCGCGTTCGAGGCGCCGGACGAGAGCTTTGGGTTCGCTCTCTGGCGCCAGCGCCGGCTGTCCTTCGGCTTCGCGGTCGGACTGGAAGGGAGCAGAACCGCCAAGGATGTCGGGGCCGCGCTGCCGAAAGTCGGCTTCACCGTGGAGCCGGGCGTATTCCTGCAGTACGAAACCACTCCAAGCACGCGCCTGCGAGGCGAGATTCGCCGCGGTATCGGCGGTCATGACGGCTGGATCGGAACCGTGGGAGGCGATTACGTTGCCCGCACCAACGATGACTGGCTGTTTTCCGTCGGCCCCCGCCTGACCCTTGCGGACGGCAACTACCAGGATGCCTACTTCACCGTCGCTCCCGAGGATGCAGCCGGAGCCGGATTGCCGACCTATGACGCCGATGGCGGGTTGCAGGCGGTCGGCGCGACAGCCAGCTTCCTCAAGCAGCTGAGCGCGCACTGGGGTGTCTATACTTATGCCAAGTATGACCGGCTGATCGGAGACCCGGCAAACTCTCCGCTGGTCCGGGAATTCGGCTCACGCGATCAGTTCTCCGGAGGGGTGGCGCTGAGCTACACGTTCGGCGGCTGATGAAACGTACCCATCAACTTGCCATTCACCCGCATCGACCTACATTGATGCTCGAAAGGCAGGACTTTTCCGCATGAGTGAGAATCAGGACCCGAACAACCGCGAACCGGGCGGCAATCCGTGGCTCAAGAGCCTGCTCGTCTGGGGCGGGATTTTCCTTGCGTTGCTGCTGGTCGTGTCGATGTTCACTGGACCGCGCGATGCCGCGGGAACCCAGATCAAATATTCCGACTTCCGCGAGAAAGTGGCCGAAGGTTCGGTGGCGGATGTGCAGATTTCGCCTGACCGGATTACCGGCACGCTAAAGAACAGCCAGGCGTTCTCGACCGTCCCGGTGCCGAACGACACCGACCTGACCCAGCTGCTGGAAGAAAACGGCGTTCAGTTCTCCGGCACGCCGGCCGAACAGCCGAACCTGCTGCTCTACATCCTTGTCCAGTCGCTTCCGTTCATCCTGATCCTCGGCCTCGCGTTCTTTGCGCTGCGCCAGGTACAGAAGGGCGGCGGATCGGGCGCGATGGGCTTCGGCAAGTCGAAGGCCAAGCTGCTGACCGAAAAGCAGGGCCGCGTCACCTTTGACGATGTCGCCGGCATCGACGAAGCGCGGGAGGAACTGCAGGAAATCGTTGAATTCCTGAAGGACCCGCAGCGCTTTTCCCGCCTTGGCGGGCAAATCCCGAAGGGTGCGCTGCTGGTCGGCTCTCCCGGTACCGGCAAGACCCTGCTTGCTCGCGCAATCGCGGGTGAAGCGCGGGTGCCGTTCTTCACCATCTCCGGTTCCGACTTCGTCGAGATGTTCGTCGGCGTCGGCGCCAGCCGCGTGCGCGACATGTTCGAACAAGCGAAGAAGAACGCGCCGTGCATCGTGTTCATCGATGAAATCGACGCAGTCGGCCGCCATCGCGGCCATGGCCTCGGCAATTCGAACGACGAACGCGAGCAGACGCTGAACCAGCTGCTGGTCGAGATGGACGGGTTCGAAGCGAACGAAGGCATCATCATCATCGCCGCGACCAACCGGCCGGACGTTCTCGATCCCGCGCTGCTGCGCCCGGGCCGGTTCGATCGCCAGGTCGTGGTTCCGGTGCCGGACGTCGACGGACGCGAAAAGATCCTCGCCGTGCACATGAAGAAGGTGCCGCTGGCGCCCGACGTCAACCCGCGCACCATCGCGCGCGGCACTCCGGGCTTCTCGGGTGCGGATCTCGCCAACCTCGTCAACGAGGCGGCGCTGCTCGCCGCCCGGCGCAACAAGCGCCTTGTCGCGATGCAGGAGTTCGAGGACGCCAAGGACAAGGTCATGATGGGCAGCGAGCGTCGCTCCATGGTCATGACCGAGGACGAAAAGAAGATGACCGCTTATCATGAGGCGGGCCACGCAATCGTCGCGGTCCACGAACCGGCGTCCGATCCGATTCACAAGGCGACGATCATCCCGCGCGGCCGCGCGCTGGGCATGGTCATGCGCCTGCCGGAACGGGACAACTATTCGTACCACCGCGACAAGATGCACGCGAACCTCGCTGTCAGCATGGGCGGCCGCGTGGCGGAAGAGATCATCTTCGGTCACGCCAAGGTATCGAGCGGCGCTTCGTCGGACATCCAGTACGCCACGGATCTTGCCCGCAACATGGTCACCAAGTGGGGCATGTCGGACAAGCTTGGGCCCCTGCAGTACGAACAGAGCCAGGAAGGCTATCTCGGCATGGGCGGCACGCAGCGGCTGATGTCCTCGGATGAGACGAACAAGCTGATTGACAGCGAGATCCGCGCGCTGGTCGAAGGCGCCCACTCCCGCGCCAATCAGGTGCTGAGCGAACAGGAAAGCCAGCTTCATCTCCTGGCCCAGGCGCTGCTCGAGTATGAGACGCTGACGGGTGACGAGATCAAGCGGCTGCTGGAAGACGGGTCGATCGACCGGCCTGACGAACCCACGCGCATCGCGGTGCGCCCGGTACGCGGATCAGCCATTCCGAAGGCGGGCAAGCGCTTCGGGGGCCCGGCACCGCAAGGGGCGTAAGCCGATCTGAGTTGAACGAAGGCCGTCCGGGGAAACCCGGGCGGCCTTTGCTTTTGGCACTGCTCGCCTGTTTGGCCGACTGTCTGGATGCAACGCTCACCCATGCCTGACCGTACTGTCGCCCTTGCCGGGTTGAGCATCCTTCTGGCCCAGTTTTCCCTCAATATCGGGGCAGCCTTGGGGAAGGGTATCTTCCCGCAAGTGGGGCCGGAAGGAATTGCGGCGCTGCGGACCACGATCGCGGCGTTGATTCTTCTTCCGATAGCCCGTCCGTGGCGGGCCATGCCGGACATGCGCCAGCTGCGCGTTCTGCTGGCCTACGGTCTGGCGGTCGGCGGGATGAACCTGCTGATCTACTGGGCGTTCGAGCGCATCCCTATCGGGGTCGCGGTAGCGATCGAGGTCACCGGTCCGCTGGCGGTCGTGCTGGCAACCTCACGCAGCGTGCGGGACTTCCTGTGGTTCGGGCTGGCCGTTGCGGGCCTGATGCTGCTCGTGCCGTGGCCCGGGCACATCTCGACCCTCGATCCGCTGGGGATTGCCTTCGCGCTCGCCGCCGCGGCTTGCTGGGCGCTGTACATCCTGATCGGCAAGCACGCGTCGAAAGTTCGGGGATCGACCGCCGTCGCGATCGGCATGGCGGCGGCGTGTCTGGTCACCGTGCCGTTCGGGGTCGCCACGGCGGGAGCCGGTCTGCTGCAGGGGCCGGTCCTCGCGACAGGACTGGCCGTGGCGGTGCTGTCGAGCGCGCTACCCTATATGCTGGAGATGAAGGCGCTCGGGAAATTGCCCTATAGGCTGTTCGGCGTCGCCACGAGCGCCGCCCCCGCAATCGCCGCCTTGTGCGGGTTCCTGGTGCTGGGAGAACAGCTGACGGCGCTGCAATGGATCGCGGTTGCGCTGATGATCGGAGCCAGCGCCGGATGCTCGCTTTCGGCCAGGCCGCCGATCAAGGAGCGAAAGGAAGAAGCCTTCGTCTGATTGTCAGCCCATTGCGCCGAGCAGCAGCAGGGCGGCGACAAACAGGAACAGGATGACAAAGACGAACCCGCTCAGCGCGACCGTGCGCCAGAGGGCCGAGCCGCGCGACAAGCCACAGGTGCCCTTGGCTGGCGAAACGAACCGGGGGCGCTCCCCTTCGATATTGCGGCGGGTCAGCTGCCCGGGGCGCAGGACCAGTTCGGGAAGGGTGTGCCAGACGCGACCTTCGAAAGGGAGCGCGCCATGCGCAAGGTCGTGCAGGAAAGCGCCTGCGGTCCGGAAGGTGCAGGCGTGGCAATGCAATGGCGCAGTTGAGACACGTGCCTTCGTGCACGGAAGCGGCCGGTGCTTCGGGTGCCGCGGTACCCTGGCCCCGCCTGCCGCCAATGTCGATGGCACTGGTCATCGCCGGTTCTTACCGCGTCGCTGCAAGGCGCCGAGCAGGTGTGGCGGGAACGAAAGAGGAACGGGGGCGTTCGCAGGGAAAGGAGTTAGAGTCCATGACCGACAAGAACCACCCGAAGGCGGAGCCGTTTTCCAACGCGGAGAAGGACCCGGACGACTGGACCACCGGCGACGAACCGATGACCGGTGCGCAGGCAAGCTATCTCAAGACGCTGAGCGAGGAAGCCAAGGATGCGGACCAGTTCGATCCGGATCTGAGCAAGGCGGAAGCGTCCAGACGGATCGACGCCTTGCAGGAAAAGACCGGGCGCGGCGACGATTGATCGCGTGCAGGCACCGGCCCCAAACAGTCAGACGAAAGGCCGCCCGAGGGCGGCCTTTCTCGTTCGATCAGCCTTCGTAGTCGCCGCCGACTGAAGTCGAGCGGGCGGGAGCCGCTGCGGTCAGGCGCATGGCTTCGGCCGACTGGGACAGGGAGCCGACTTCATCCGCCTCATCATCGTCATCCGGCAGGACGCGCTGAAGCGACTGGATCAGGTTTTCGTGCAGTTCCTTGGGCTTCACCGTCTGTTCGGCGACTTCGCGCAAGGCGACGACCGGGTTCTTGTCCCGGTCCCGGTCCACCGTCAGTTCCGCTCCGCCCGAAATTTCGCGGGCGCGCTGCGCGGCCAGCAGGACGAGATCGAAACGGTTGGGAACCTTGTCGACGCAATCTTCGACGGTAACGCGCGCCATGGGCACTCCGGTGCTGAAAAGGACACTACTGGTCGGAAAAGCGGATCGCTAGCGTGAAAAGGGCGGGAAGTCAAGGTTTCGCTGGGCTCGGCGTCTGCTAGAACCACGGAATGGACCGAGGGATCATGGGTACCGAACCGCATTTGCCGGGGGAGGCGCGCTACCGCGAGTCGCCGCCGTTCGCGGTTCGCGCCCAGGGACTGGACCTGGTGTTCTATCCCCGGGGGGCGGATCGGCTGAAACGCCTGATCGAACTGATCGAGAGCGCGGAAAAGACCCTCAAGCTCACCTTCTACATATTCGCAGCGGACGACAGCGGACGAACGGTGCGTGATGCCCTGGCCTCGGCGGCCCGGCGCGGCGTGGCGGTGAAGCTGCTGGTCGATGCTTTCGGCGGCGCCAATCCCGGGTTCTTTTCCGAGCTGGAAGAAGCGGGCGGGGAATTCTGCTTGTTCGAGCCGAGGATCGGCCGCCGCTACCTGATCCGGAACCACCAGAAGATCGTCATCGTCGATGACCGGATTGCGATGATGGGCGGCTTCAACATAGAGGATTCCTACTTCGCCCCGCCGGAGGAAGATGGCTGGAACGATCTGGCCTTCACGCTGGAAGGAGCCGTGGTCGATCAGCTGTGCGACTGGTTTGCCCGGCTGGAGAAATGGACCGAGAACCCGAAGGCGCAGTTCACCGCCATCCGGCGCATGGTACGCCGCTGGGACGGGGGGAGTGGCCCGGTGCAGCTGCTGCTGGGCGGGCCCACGCGCGGCTTGTCGAGCTGGGCGCGGAGCGTCAGCCACGATCTGATCGAAGGCCGGCGGCTGGACATGATAATGGCCTATTTCGCGCCGGCCCACCGCCTGACCGCCCGCGTCTGCCAGATCGCCCGCCGGGGCGAGGCGCGGCTGGTGCTGGGCGCCCGTTCGGACAACCCGGCAACCGTCGGAGCGGCGCGATCGCTCTATTCCCGGCTGCTGAGGGCAGGCACGCGGATCTTCGAGTTCCAGCCCTGCAAGCTCCACACCAAGCTGATCGTGCTAGGCGATGCCGTCTATCTCGGCAGCGCCAATTTCGATTTGCGGAGCCTGTACCTCAACCTGGAAATCGTGCTGAGGATCGAGGACAAGGCGCTGGCCGACCGGATGCGGGAATTCATCACCGAGCATGTTCCCGCAAGCGAGGCGATCACCCCCGCGCTGCACCGCAAGCGCGCCACCTGGTGGAACCGCATGCGGTGGAAGCTGTGCTGGTTCCTGGTCTCCGGCGTCGATTACACGGTGACGCGCAAGCTCAACCTCGGCTTGGGGTAAGGGCTGGTGCCGCCTTCTGGGCACCGCCCACTCCTAGAGGCGGTGACCTTTCCAGATCTCAGTCGTAAGCCCCGGCCGGCATTTCCCCTTCGGCCAGATCGGAGAAGCGCGTGATGCGCGGTTCGAAGCGCAGGCGGACCTTGCCGGTCGCGCCATGGCGCTGCTTGGCGACGATCAGTTCGGCGAGGCCATAGACTCGCTCCATTTCCGCTGCCCACGAAGCGTGTGCGTCGTGGATCTTGGCTTCGTCGCTTTCCACCGGGCGCTTCGGCTCCCGCGAGGCGACGTAGTAGTCTTCGCGGTAAACGAACCAGACCATGTCGGCGTCCTGCTCGATCGAGCCGGACTCGCGCAAGTCCGACAGCATCGGCCGCTTGTCCTCGCGCTGTTCCACCGCACGGGACAGCTGCGACAAGGCAATCACCGGGACTTGCAGTTCCTTCGCCAGCGTCTTCAGGCCGCGGCTGATTTCGGAGATCTCGTTCACGCGGTTGTCGGTCGCCCGGCCCGATCCCTGCAGCAGCTGGAGGTAATCGACCACGATCACCCCGATATCGTGCCGCCGCTTCAGCCGCCGGGCGCGCGTGCGCAGGGCCGCGATCGACAGCGCCGGGGTATCGTCGATGTACAGCGGCAAGTCGGCGAGCCGCTGGCTGGCATAGGACAACTGCTGGAAATCTTCCCGGCTGATCTTGCCCATGCGCAGCGCCTCGCTGGAAATCCCGGCTTGTTCGGCAAGGATACGGGTGGCGAGCTGGTCGCTCGACATTTCCAGGCTGAAGAACGCGACGCCCGAACCGACCGATTTCTCGATCCCGTCCTGCCGATCCCGAAGCATGCGGTCGGCGCAGTTGAAGGCGATGTTGGTCGCGAGCGAGGTCTTGCCCATGCCGGGACGCCCGGCAAGGATGATAAGGTCGGAATCGTGCAGGCCGCCGATCTTCTCATTGATCGAGGTGAAGCCGGTGGTCTTGCCTGCGATATGGCCGCCGGAATTGATCGCGTGCTCGATCATCTTCAGCGCGGTGCTGGTCGCCCCGCGGAAGCTGTCGGCCTCGTTCTGTCCCGCCGCGCCTTCGGCCACCCGGAAAAGGGCCGCCTCGGCGTATTCGATCTGCTTCATCGGCTCGACTTCCTGGGAAGTGTCGAGCGCGCTTTCCACCAGCTCGCGCCCGACGCTCACCAGTTCGCGCAGCAAGGCGAGGTCGTAGATCTGCTGGGCCAGCTCCCGAGGGGCGAGCAGGCCCTGCCCGTCAGCGGTCAGCTGGGCGAGATAGCCGGTGCCGCCCAGCTGCTTCAGCGCATCGTCCGCTTCGAAATAGGGTTTCAGCGTGACCGGGGTGACGACCATCTGCCGGTCGATCAGCACCAGCACTCGTTCGAAGATCCGGCCGTGCAGCGGTTCGAAGAAATGCTCCGGCCTCAGCGCAACCGGAAGTTCTTCCAGCACGCGGTTGTCGATCAGCACCGCGCCGATGAAGGCGGCTTCGGCTTCAAGGTTGGCGGGCAAGGCGCGGCCCACAGCAGAAGTGGCCGGGGGGCGAGTCAGCAAGTCGATTTCGGACATTCGCGCGTGATGCGCCGGGTCCGTCCGCCCTGCAAGTCATCGCGTGCAAGCGAGCCTGTGGATAGCGGGGATGCTTTTCGCGTTTGCGCAAAAACCCGCGCTCTGCGACACGGCAGCCTGTGTCCAGCCAGCGCATCTTTGACATAACCCTCGATGAAGCCACGATTCTGTGGCGCAATCCCGATGTCGAGCGAGAACGCCGAGTCGCGATGCAGGACCTGATTGAGGAGAACACCTTCACCCCCCTGGGCGCGGTGGCCGATGGGCACGACGGCCCGTGGGCGCTGCACTTGTCGATTCGCGACAACTGCCTTTCGATAGGCGTGCGCAACGCGGAAGGGGCGGAAGTCGGAACGATCCAGCTGGGGCTGACCCGGTTCCGCCGCACGGTGCGGGAATACTTCGCGATCTGCGATTCGTACTACAAGGCGGTGCGCCAGATGTCGGCGCAGGAAATCGAGACGCTGGACATGGCGCGCCGGGCGACTCACGACCAGGCAACCCGCATGCTGGTGGACGCGCTGGAGGACAGCGTAGAGACCGATTTTGCCACCGCGCGGCGGCTGTTCACGCTGCTGTGCGTGCTTCATATCAAAGGCTGAATACACGACATGGGACGGAAGAAGGCGTCACCCTGGCGCTGGCGCGTGGCCGCTATCCTGCTGCTGGCCGCGCTGGCGGGCGGGCTTTACGCCTGGTGGCAGGCCCGGCACTGGGCACCGCCGCGCGGCGAATTTCCCATGCAGGGCGTGCTGATCGGTGCGCGCGACGGGGACGTGGACTTCACCGCCCTGCACGCGATCGGGGCCGATTTCGTCTATCTGGAAGCCAGCCGGGGAGCGGCGGGGCGCGATCCCGCCTTCATCCGCAACCTGGCCGCGGTGCGCGAATCCGGCCTGCGCTTCGGCGCGCTCCACGTCTATGATCCCTGCATCCCGGCGGAACGGCAATCGGCCAACTTCGTCACCATGGTCCCGCGCGACAAGGCGCTGCTGCCGCCGGTCGTGGAACTGAGCAAGCTGGCCGAAGGCTGCGCGGTCCGCGTGGCCGAGCCGGCAGTGGAAAGCGAACTGACCACCTTTCTCAACCAGATCGAAGGGCACGCGGGCCAACCGGCGGTGCTGAAAATCGCCCCCGAGTTCGAGGAACGCTACGGCATCGCGGATCACATCGAGCGTAACTTGTGGCTCACCCGCGACTGGTCCCAGCCGGAATACACCGAACGATCCTGGACTCTGTGGACCGCCAACAGCCAGCTGCAGACCGAAGCGAGCGCGGAACCGGTCCGCTGGGTGGCGCTGAAGCCGTAAACCGGAAGCGTCAACCGCACCCGGCATCCCCATCGCCGGGCGGCAATGGAGGCGGGCACCAGCCGGTCACCCCGAACAAGGCGGCGGCGGAACGACGGTGTCGGTGCGCCAGCTCAATTCATAGGTAACGCGCAGGCCGTCATGATCCGAAAGCTTCGGTTCGGAAGCGCCGTCGAACATGGCTTCCACCCGGATCGGCCGCACGGTGACCGCTCCTCCGGATGAGAACAGCTGCAGGTCCTGCGTGTCCATCCACGGCGCATCGCCGTCCCAGGACAGTTCCACCTCGCACAGGCTCGCATGGTCGGTGCAGTACTGGTGGACGATCTCAAGGGACTGCTCCGTCCTGAACACCTCGAACCGCTGCTCCGAGGAGCGCATGTTGAAGTCTCCGCCCAACACCGCCGGCTGATCGGATATTCCGGAATCGAGGAACCGGGAAAGCGCATGCACCTGCCGCGCATGGGCGGCGTTGTGCCGGCGCACGGAAACGCGTGAGGCGCGCTGGGCGTTCATGTGCGTGTTCAGGACCGCAAGCGTGCCGGGCACTCCCGGGATGGCAACTTCCGCAAGCAGCATGCCCTTGTTGGCCAGACAGTCGAACCCGGCGCAGCTTGCGCGCGGGAAGGGCTCGGATCGGCTCGCCACGATGGGGAAGGTCGAAACCGTTACGAGCCCACTCGAAAAGACACGAAACCCGATCTCCCCGCGCTCCGGACGCCGTTTGCCGGGAAGGCCGGAATAGTCCCGGCGCGGCCGGCGCTGGTTCCGTTCCGGGCCGGCGACGAGGCTGGGATAGGAACTGGCGCCAATCGCGCGCGCAGCGGACCTGGAGAACACTTCCTGGAACAGCACGATGTCCGGCGCTTCTCCGCGGCCATGCAGTTCGGCCAGATGATCCGAGATCGCCTGCAAATGGCGGCCTCGCCCGGTACGTGCCGGCCAGCCGAGCCCTTCGACGTTGTAGGTGAGCACATCGATCTCGACGGACGCCGTATGCCCGTCCTCCGAAACCCGGACTTGCGGTTCCGCCGACCGCGAGCAGGAAACGGAGCGCGCCTCAGGCAACGTTACGCAGCCCGTCAGCAGGAACGCGGCCGCCGAAGTCCACGCAAGCCTCCGCCAGGTTGTCTGCCACGGCTTCAACCGCATCGAACTTCAGACTCCATCCTCGCGAACCATGCGAACGCCGAACAGTTCGGCCCGCCGGTGGACCTAGACGGTGGGAACGCACCCGTCCAACTCCTGGACGCTCGGCTCAATCGCCAGCGCACCTGGAGCAGCAAGGCTTATCTTGGCCCGTTCCTCCAGCCCGGCCGCTTTGAGACCTTCCCGGCAAATGTCGCACTCTGGGTGGTAAGCCGCGAGCCTGCTATCGGCCGATCCCATATGAAAAGCGGACAAGGAGGCTGACGAGGAATGCTATACAGATATCCAGCGCAAACCTTTGGTCGTGTGATCCGCGGCTACAAACGTCCCTATGAAAATCCAATTGTGGTCAGGGCTGGCGATCTGGTCAGACCCATCGCAGATGGTTCGAAAACGACTGACATCCCCGGGTGGACGTGGTGTGTCGGGCCGGACGGGCGAAGTGGGTGGACCCCGGACAATTGGTGCGAACCCAGGGGAGATCGATGGCGCCTGAAGCGTGATTTTTCTGCCTTGGAGCTCACCGTAGAGGTTGGAGACCGCCTCCATCTCCTTCTCAGCGAAAGCGGTTTCTTGATCGCGGAAACCGAAGATGGCGACCGAGCGTGGGTGCCGGATGCGGTAATCGAATTGGAAGGTCCGCTATCAACATACCTTTCGAAATCGCTGACTGTCCGAAACGGGGTGTAAGCAGACCTTCCCGCTTTCCTACACCCCGCGCGGCCCAGCAGAACTGGTGTGCTCTTTGCTATCGTTGTTCCCGCCTTCCAACCGCGCCCGCTGTCATGGGTGCGGTAAGTTCTTTTGTTGCTTTCTGGCGAAAGAACATTTTATTTTCTTTGCTGGTGGTATTTCGTCACTTTCTGCCCGCAAACCCGCAGAAATGCGCGGGTTTGCAGCGTGACACCGGGTTGTAGGACATGTCAGGTGTGTAAACCTCGACGCGTGTTCGCGCCGAGGTTTCGTGGAGGGCTCTAGCCGTCCAGCCACTCCGCCAACGAGGCCAGACAATCGCGGGCGAGCAGCTTGCAGCGTTCCGGGCTCCAGCCTTGCTCCGGATCGGGTAAGTCGGCGTTGTCCTTGAACGGCATTTCCAGCGTCATGGAACACGCGCCGAAGCGTTCGGCCAGCTGGTTCGTGCTCATCGACAGGTTGGCCTTGCCGGGCGGGGTTGCCGGGTAGCCCTTCTTCGTCTGGAAATCCGGGGTGCGCCGGTCTAGGATCGCGCGGTAGCGGGCGTATTTCTCCCCCAGTTCGTCAGTCCAGGAGGGGATGCCGTCGAACCCGGCAAGAAAGTTCGCCGCAATCGCTTCGTCCCCGTGGATGTCCATCGCGAAATCGACCCCGGTCTCGTCCATCGCATTCCGGATGCAGAGCACTTCGGGCGATTTCTCCGCGCTGGGGGTGGCCCATTCGCGGTTGAGGTTGGTGCCCGCCGCATTGGTCCGCAAGTGCCCGCGGCGCGATCCATCCGGGTTGCAATTGGGCACGATGTGCAGGCGGCATTTGCTCCGCAGCACGCGCGCTACCGGATCGGCCGGATCGGTCAGCGTCTCCAGCGCGCCTTCCATCCACCATTCGGCCATGGTCTCGCCCGGATGCTGACGGGCATAGAGCCAGACCTGCGTCTCTCCTTCGCCCAGTTCCAGGCAATCGACCGGCTGGCCATCGAGAGTGAGGCCAAGGCAGCGGTAGTCCACTCCTTCGCTCGCTGCGGCTTCGGCAACCAGATCGTGGTGCCGTTCCATCGAATAGGGCGCGAAGTAGGCGAACCAGGCGATGTCGCTGGCCGGGCGGTAGCGGATCGTCAGGGTGCCGCCGTCCTCCTGCGCGTCGAAATCGCTGTCGGCCCGGGCCCAGTACTCCCGGTCTTCCGAAACGGCGGTGCGATAGCCTTTCCATCCGTCCGGGTAGGCCGATCCGTTCAGGTCGCCGATCCTCAGAATCAGCTCCCGCCCTTTCGCGCCGGACACGCGGAAGTGGAACCACTGGTAGAATTCGGACTGGTTGTCCTTCGGAATGCGGAGCCGCGCAGTGGGGCCCGCAGTCTCAAGGACTTCGATGGTGCCGCTGTCGAAGGCGGCGTTCACGGTGATGTCGGTCATCGAACCTCGATAGTCTGTCCGGACTCTCCGGGAAAGCCCGTGAACAGCGCGCCGGCAAGGCGGTTCGCGGCGGCTTGCGTGTTCGAGTAATCGCTGTTCGCGGTGGCGGAGAACCGGGCTCGGCCTTCCCATAAGGCGGTGCCGCCGCTGGCTGGACGGATCAGGACTCGCAGCTCATTGTCCAGCCGGGCGGGCGGCGGGCCGGACAAGTCGATCCCGACGCCTAGCCCGACGCCCGATCCGAATGTTCCGGTCGAAGCGCCGCCGCCGACTGTCACCGGGGAGCGGTCCCGCACGCCTTGTTCGACAAACCGGGAATACCCGATTTCCGCAACCTGCGGCGCGTTGCCTTGCACCACGGTATAGCCGAGCCGCGCCAGCTCGGCTGCGACCGCGCCGGCGTAGGTGGAGAATTCGAGCGAGTTGGCTTCAATCCCCGGCACCGGACGCACGGCAATTGTGCCCTGGCCGAGGACCGCCTGCGGGGCAGCGAAGCGCGTCACTTCGACCGGGGAGACGGAATTGGTCGCGCATCCGCCGAGAAGAGCAAACGCGGCAAGAGGTAGTAAAAAGTGTTTCATGAGCAATAAACGTCCTGAAGCGGGAGAAGTTGCGTCCGATTGTCTCTTGCAGGCGCGATTGCCTTGCGCTTAACCGGTGCGTTGATTGTGCGGTGCGAAAAGGGGCATGCGTGGCCGAGACGAACAGGAACACGGTGCCGGTGCTCGTCACCGGCGGGGCGGGGTACATCGGCAGTCATGCGGTGCTGGCGCTGAAGGATGCCGGCTGGCCGGTTGCGGTGATCGACAACTTGTCCACCGGCTTTCGCTTCGCCTTGCCTGACGGCGTCCCGCTGTACGAAGGGGATATCGAGGACGCGGCCTTGCTTGCGCGGATCTTTGCAGAGCAGGGCACGCGCGCGATCATGCACTTTGCAGGATCGGTCATCGTACCGGAGTCGGTCGAGAACCCGCTCAAGTACTATCACAACAATACCGCCAAGAGCCGGGCACTGATCGACGCGGCGGTACAGGGCGGGGTGAAGCATTTCATCTTCTCCAGCACCGCGGCGACTTACGGCATTCCCGAAACGTCGCCGGTGGCCGAAGATTCGCCGAAGAAGCCGATCAACCCTTACGGGATGAGCAAGCTCATGACGGAGGTCATGCTGGACGACACGGCCAAGGCGCACGATCTCAATTACTGTGCGCTGCGGTACTTCAACGTCGCCGGCGCCGATCCGCAGGCGCGCAGCGGGCAATCGACCGCGGGCGCGACGCACCTGATCAAGGTCGCCGTGGAAGCCGCGCTCGGCAAGCGGGACAATGTTTCGGTCTTCGGCACCGACTACGCGACGGCGGACGGAACCGGGGTACGGGATTACATCCACGTCAGCGACCTGGCCGCCGCGCACGTGCTGGCGCTGGAGGAACTGATTGCCCGGCCGGACCAGTCCCTGACGATGAACTGCGGCTATGGCCGCGGATTCTCGGTGCTGGAAGTGCTCGATGCTGTCGACCGGGCGACCAACCGCCGGATCGCGCGAGTGATGGGGCCGCGCCGTGCAGGTGACCCGGATTCGCTGATTTCCGACAACCGCCGGATCAAGGCGACCCTGCCGTGGGAGCCGCGGCACGAGGATCTGGATACGATCATCGCCCATGCCCTTGCGTGGGAGCGCAAGCTGGGCGAAATTCGCGGCACTGCTTGACTCTCACGCCCTGCGTCCGTAACGGCGCTGCCTTGATTATCGTGCCGGAGAGTGTCTGCGGCGCCTCAATTTCGAAAGCTTGACCGATGAAGATCCGCAACAGCCTGAAGTCGCTGAAGGGCCGCCACCGCGACAACCGCGTGATCCGCCGTCGCGGCCGGACCTATGTAATCAACAAGACCAACCGCCGCTTCAAGGCGCGCCAGGGTTGATCCCGCTCGCCGCGGACATCCCGCGGCGGCGATGATCGAGAAAAGCCCCCGTCTGGGGGCTTTTTTTGGCGTCCATGAACCGGAAGTCGTCCCACGCGGGATCGGTCCTGCCGTCTGAAGCATCGGCGTCGGAAGTTCCCGGCGCCGCCGTGTTCGATGTAGGCCGGGTTCTGTACGAGTGGGACCTGCGGTGCCTGTTCGGCAAGCTGATTGCGGACCGAGACGAACTGGAGCGGTTCCTTGGCGCCGTCGTGACCGAGGAATGGCATTTCCAGCACGACGCCGGGCGCGATCTGGCCGAAATGGTCGCCGAACGCAAAACCCGCTTTCCGGAACATGCGGCGCTGCTCGATGCTTATGCGACGCGTTTCTCCGAAACCATTCCCGGCCCGGTCAACGGCACGCATTCGCTGGTTGAGCGGCTGGCGGAACGCGGCGTGCCGCTGTTCGCCCTGACCAACTTCGCCGCCCCGTTCTGGGACGAATTCAGCGCGGACAAGGCGGTGTTCCGCCACTTCGGCGACATTGTGGTTTCCGGCGTAGAAAAGTGCGTGAAGCCGAACCCGGAAATCTATGCGGTCGCGGAACGGCGATTCGGATATCCGCCGCCGGACCTGTTCTTCATCGATGACAATGCAGCCAACGTGGAAGCGGCACGGGCGCGCGGCTGGCGGGCGCACCACTTCACCGATGCGGCGCGTCTGGAGCAGGAATTGATCGCGCTCGGGCTGCTCTGAGCGGCCTCGCGACACTCGCGGTTCCACCTTTACTCTCCAAACAATTCGCCCTGCGCCTTCTCGCTTTCCTCGATGTAGCGGCGGTGGACGTATTTTTCCGTCACCACTCCCAGGATGCGTCCGTTGAGGTCGATAACGGCCAGTTCCTCGCAGCCGAGCCTTTCGAACCGGTCAAGCACTGCGCTGATGTCTAGCTCTGGACCAATGGCCTGGTTGTTCAGCCCGGCGACGGACGCAATCGGCGCGTCGGGATCGAGCGAGGGATCGTAGCCCCGTGCCGTGTCGACGATCCCGGCATATTTCCGGTCGTTATCCGCCAGCAGCACCCGGCTCGTGGAGCCGAGCGGGACTTTGACCCGGAACTGCGCGACTGTCAGGTGATCAGGCAGGATCGTCGCATGACGGCGCATCAGCCGCCGCGCGGTCAGCGTGCTGGTCCAGCCGATGTCGCGCGGGCTGCGGATATTGGAGCCGCGCAAATGCAGCCGCCAGGTGGAGAACGAGTAGCCGAAGTTGGCCCGGGTGAACGCAGTGGCGCACAGGGAGGCGGTGATGACTGCGCCGGTCAGGGCGAAATCCTGCGTTGTTTCCAGCACCAATAGCGACAGCGTCATCGGCGCGCCGATCACCGCCACTGCGAAGGCAGCCATTCCGACCAGCGCGGCATCGAGTTCTCCGAGCACCACGTAGCCCGCCATTCCATTGATCGCCTGCGCATAGATGGGGCCGAGCATCGAGCCGAGGAACAGCGAGGCGAAGAACAGGCCGCCGCGAAACCCGAAGCTGAGCGAGAGGATCGAGGCGGCGACCTTCATGGAGAACACGAACAGCAGGAACGGGATCGGCGGACTGAGGGCCAGTTCCAGCCGCAAGGCTCCGTGGCCGGACGACAGCGCCTGGGGTGAAAGCCAGACGATCGGGATCAGCAGGAAACCACCGATCATCGGCCGCAGGAACACCGGGATCTTTGAGCGGGCGACCCATCGGCTGACCCAGGCTTCGAGCCGGATCATCGCGATCCCGCACAAGGCGCATACGATCCCGAGCCCGGCGAACAGCAGGTAGTCGAGCGTGGTGATGTGTTCGGCGATCGCGGTGACGGTGAGGTATGGCTCCGCTCCGAGGGCGCGGCCGACCAGCGCGGCGATGAGGGCGGCGGCGGCAACCGGAACAATCGCGGCCGGGGTATAGGCGCCGATCACCACCTCGAAAGCGTAGAACGCGCCAGTCAGCGGGGCGCTGAAGGCCGCGCCGATCGCTGCCCCGGCGCCCGCGCCGACAAGGTTGCGCAAGTCCGCGCGCCGCAGCCGCAGCCACTGGCCGACCACCGAAGCCAGCCCGCCGCCAGCCTGGGCATAGGCCGCTTCAAGCCCGACGGAGGCGCCGAAGCCGTTGGACACCACGGTTTGCAGGGTGACCCACAAGCTGTCCGCGCGCGGGATGCGTCCGCCGTGCAGCGCGTTCGCCTCAACCACGTCCACCGGCGCCTTGCGCTTGCGCGACAGGTAGTAGATCCCGCCCAGCAGCAGACCGCCCAGCGGCAGGGCCAGCAGCTTGTAGGGGTGGCGGATCGATGCGAGCGCGCTCAGCCGGTTGATGCCGACTCCGTACAGCAGGTATTGCAGCCCGTGGGCCATCGCCCCGATCAGCGCGGTGGCCAGCCCGGCGCCAAGCCCGATCAGCGCCGCCAGCACGACCAGCGACAGTTCGCTGGAGCGGAGCCAGCGCCGGAACCGGATTGCCTGTTTCGTGCCCCGCCGCGCCATTCCTATCGGCTAGGGGGGAACGGGCGCGCGGGCAACTGCTTCAGCGATCCCCCTCTTGAAGATGTTCAGGGCTGCGGTAGGAAATGCTCTGGCGAGAGCCGTTTTGCCTCAAGGTTTACTTTGCCGCCAACAAACTGAAGGGGAAGTTGTGTTCGCGATCCGCACAGACAGTTTGTCGAGCGAGCAGACTCGCTCCCTCCTCGCACTTCATCTGGCAGGAATGCACGCGAACTCTCCGCCCGGCAGTGTGTTCGCCCTCGATCTTTCCGGGTTGAAGGCGGCGACTGTCACGGTCTGGAGCGCCTGGGCCGGGGAGCGGATCGCCAGCATCGGGGCGCTGAAAATGCTGGCGGATGGCTCTGCCGAGGTGAAATCAATGCGCACCCATCCCGATTTCCTGCGGATGGGTGCCGCGGCCGCAGTGCTCGAGGAAATCGTCCGCGCGGCCCGCGCCCGGCAAGTGCGCCGGCTAAGCCTTGAAACCGGCTGCGGCCCGGAGTTCGAGCCGGCGCTGGCCTTGTACCTCCGGTACGGCTTTCGCAGCGGCGAGCGGTTCGCCGACTACGAGCCGAGCGCGTTCAACCAGTTCCTGCACCTCGACTTGTGATGCGGCATCGCCCTGGCTCCTTCGTCCGCCGCTTTGGCGAGACGGCCTGCTGAGGTTGACACACCTGACACGTCCTACAATCGGGTGTCAGGCTATGGACCCTCAGATTTCTGCGGGTTTGCGGGCCGAAAGTGACGAGACGGCGCGAACGGGAAAAATAAAATATTCTTTCGTCCGGAAGCAACAAAGAGCCTGTGCCTGCCTGAGGCGCGCATGGCCGCAGGAAAGGCTGGAAGCGGCGGAAACGACGATGGGAAAGAACGCATCGGGTTTGCCGCGGCGGTCGGATGTAGGGAAGCGGGAATGTCGCCTTCCCCCCAGAAGCGGAAGGTCCGCTTTTCCGATACTCAGTCGCTGGAATTGAGTACGACGGTGAAGCCCTCGAACTCCGGATGGCCCAGATAGAGCGGCCGATTGTCGCCAGCGTTGCGGTGCGCCAGTCGGAAGGCCTCGGATTTCGTCCACTCAGTGAAGCGCTGCTCGCTCTCCCAGAGTGTATGAGAGGCATACAGCGTGTGGTCTTCGCGCTCCGGCCCGCGAAGCAGCTTGAAATCCCTGTAGCCGGGCACCCCTTCGAGATGCCTGTCGCGGGTGCGCCAGACCTCCTCGAAAGCCTCCTCCTTGCCCTTGACGATCTTGAACCGGTTCATTGCGATGTACATCCGTTTTACCTCTTCGATTGGCGCATGGCCGAACAACGCACCGGAAAGCGGAGTGGCCACTCCTGGCGGTGCTTTGGGCATACGGCGGATGTCCGTTTTCGACCCATTGCAGACATTCGCGAACTCCGCCACGTTGACCGCGTGGGCCGGGACGCGCCGCCGCGCGAGACGGCAGCGTTTGCCTGCACCTTTAGGAGGTAGGCGATGAGAGGGCAGAAAATGGCCGCAGCCTTCAACAAGATGTCGCTGTTCGCTATAGCGGTAGTCATATTTATAGGACTGCTAAACGCAGCCGACTTAGTTTTCCGCCTCGGGTGGGGATACTCAAAGGCGGACCTAGCTATAGCGTTAATCGTGTTGGCCTCTGCCATAGCCCTTAGGTTTGTCGGTCTGCGCATGGCTGCTTTCTTTGGTGACCCAGATTAGCATCCCTAGCTAATAGGGCTGCGGAGTAACGCCGGCCAGTGCGGCTGAATGTCCGCTTTCCACCCTTTCGCGCCATTCGGCTGAGGTCTGAAAAGACCCAGCGCTCAAGGTCGCCGCTGGTCGAACTAACCTGCAGAATGTAGGGTCCGCGAATGGACGTCTTCGCTCCTCGAGTTCGTGAGCGCTGGCCAGCGGCCACCATCATCGTGCTTCTGTTGCTGATTGGCGGAGCAGTAGTTTTCCTGAGGATGGGACCAGCTAAAGGGGAGACAGGTGAGGTTGTTCGCTTTGGCATTCGGGCCAGCCACGTGGGCAATCAGCCGACGGTGATTGTCCGCACATTAGCTGGCGAGCAACGCGAGATTGCTGCACCTGCTGGAGCATTGCGCGGTTGCATCAGAGGCGGCGACATAAGGCTTGTCCGCAAAGCTCATGGACTCGAGGTGGCTCCGATAGGCTGCCCCTAGCTCAGAAGAACTTGTATCCGCTTGCCACTCGTTCGCGACATTCGTCACGAGGGCCTGACAGCGGCCCATTGCCGATATTCACCGCTCATGCGACCGTAGCCCATGCCATATTCCGGAAGGCGTTCTCGTGTCCTTGGCTGCGGCGTTCTGATCCTCCTCGGAGTGGCTGTTCTTGCGCTTGCTACAGCTTGGCTGGTGGGCCGCCCCTATACCTCGACATTCCCGCGCTCGTTCGATGCTCAGGCTTGGAAAGCTGCCGACCCGACAGCTTACCCTAGGGATGACACGCGCTGCGGCATGATTGCCGACCTCAAATATCGCATCGGAGTTGAAGGAAAGACGCGAGGTGAATTGATAGACCTGCTTGGCGACTCCCACAGCCTCCCCATAAACCCACCCGCCAGCTACTGGAGCCTATGCCCCAGTTTCCTCGACGTGTGGGTTCTAAGGGTCCGTTGGGAAAACGACCGAGAAGTTGAAGCAGTAGTCCACGATACTTAGTCAATGTCGCCTATCCACCCATTGCGACACCGCGACGGCCGCACATGTGTGTAGGTCCGCCTGACGATCTCGCTTTGCGCCTCCCCTTGCGGGTTTGCCCCTGACCGGGCGAATGCACCCGGTTCATCGCCCGTCGCGGCGGCTCCCCATGCCGTCCTCGTCCTTCTCTGCCTTCGCCTCCGACGCGTTGCCAATCCGAACGGCCTGCTGGATGAGCAGGGCAAACAGGATTCCGCCGAGCGCGTTTCCGACCGTTGCCCAGACGATGACGTGGAGCACTGTTTCGATACCGATCCCGGGGCTGCCCAGCGCGGCCATCAGCATCTCGATGCTGCCCGTGATCGAATGATGCAGTCCGAGGAACCCGATCGTGATCCCGACAATCCAGATGAAAACGATCTGGCTGGTCGTATCCCTTCCTCCGGCAATGAGCCAGGAAAGCACGCCCACCAGCCACCCCGCCGCGACTCCGCTGAGGACGATCACCCACCAGGAATGATCGGAGAGGTGGCGCGCAAAGCCGGCCATGTCAGCCGGCGCGAACAACTGCAGGCCGGGGCCAAGCGCAGTTGCCAGGAGCACGGTCGCGAATCCGCCGGTCAGATTTCCCGCGTAGACCAGCAACCACAGGCGACTGACCGGGCCCAGGCCCACATCTCCGGTGAGCAAGGGGAGTACCGAAATCGTGGTGTACTCGGTGAACAAGTCGGTTCGTGCGAGAATGGCCAGCGTGAACCCGACCGCGTAGGTCGCGCCGACTCCGAGCCGAAAGACAGTGCCTTCGGTTTCCTGCTGCGCGAGCAGAACTCCGAGAACAAGCATGGCCATCCCGATTGCGGTTCCGGCCACTACGCCGGACGCGAACAGCCCTGCGGAAGGCCGCTGGAGTTCGATGATGGCGTGGCCTACTTCGGTGTTGAACATGCCGCGGTAGGGCGCGATCGAGCCTTTTTCGGCGCCCAGGTCTTGGTCAGGTCGAGTCATTCTTCGTGTCAGCCTGGCTTCTCTTTTCAACCCGAGCGGGCGGAAGCTGTTCCAGCGGGAAGGGAAGCCTGCGTCATGCTCTTGGCGGCTGGCGGCGATAGCTCAGCGCCTCGGCGACGTGGATGCGGCCGACTTGTTCGGAACCCGAGAGATCGGCCACCGTGCGCGCCACCCTGAGCATGCGGGTGTAGCCGCGCGCGGAAAGCCGCATGGCTTCGGCGGCTTGCAGCAGCAGCTTGCGTCCCGCTTCGTCCGGAGTGGCGTGGGTGTCCAGCGCGTCTCCCGCAAGGTCGGCGTTGCTGCGCATTTTCGTGCCGCGCAGCCGTTCGGTCTGGACCGCGCGGGCTCGTCTTACCCGCGCGGCAACTTCGGCCGATCCTTCGGCGGGCGGGGGGAGGGCGAGATCGGCGGCGCTGACGGGATCGACTTCCACGTGCAGATCGATCCGGTCGAGCAGCGGGCCGGAGACCTTGCTCTGGTAATCGGCTGCGCAGCGCGGGGCGCGGGAGCAGGCGAGCGCGGGATCGCCCAGGTGGCCGCAGCGGCACGGGTTCATCGCCGCGATCAGTTGCACGCGCGCGGGGTACGTGACGTGGGCGTTGGCGCGGGCGACGCTGACTTCGCCCGTTTCGAGCGGCTGGCGCAGCGAATCGAGCGCGGCGCGTTGGAATTCGGGCAATTCGTCCAGGAACAGCACGCCAAGGTGCGCCATGCTGACTTCGCCCGGCTTTACCTTCAGCCCCCCGCCGGTGAGCGCCGCGATCGAGGCGGAATGGTGCGGATCGCGGAACGGGCGCTGGCGGCTGATTCGTCCGCCTTCCAGCGTTCCGGCGACCGACGCGATCATCGAGACTTCCAGCGCCTCATTCGGCAGGAGATCCGGCAGGATGCCGGGCAGGCAGCTGGCGAGCAGGCTCTTGCCGGCTCCGGGCGGGCCGACCAGCAGCAGGTTGTGTCCGCCGGCAGCGGCGATTTCCAGTGCGCGCTTGGCGGTTTCCTGGCCTTTTACTTGCCTGAGGTCCGGCCCCGGCATGCCGGGTTCGACTTCACCCGGCTGAGGATCGGGCAGGGACTGCGTGCCTTTCAGGTGATTGAGCAGGCTGACCAGATCGGGCGCGGCGATCACAGGGACACCGCTGGCCCAGCGGGCCTCTGCCCCTTGCGCACGGGGGCAGATCAGGCCCTTTTCTTCCTCGCTGGCGTGAATCGCGGACAGCAGCACGCCGGGGGACGGGACGATCCGCCCATCGAGCGCGAGTTCCCCCACCGCGATCCAGTCCGCCAGCTGCTCGGCATCGGTGACGCCCATCGCGGCCAGCAGCGCCAGCGCGATCGGCAAATCGTAATGCGAACCTTCCTTGGGCAAGTCGGCGGGCGAGAGGTTGATCGTGATGCGCTTGGGCGGAAGCGACAAGCCCATCGCCATCAACGCGGCCTGGACACGTTCGCGGCTTTCCCCCACGGCTTTGTCCGGCAGGCCGACGACGGTGAAGCGCGGCATTCCCGGCGCGACCTGACACTGGACTTCGACGCTGCGCGCCTCCAGCCCGAGATAGGCGACCGTCGATATCAGTGCGACCACATGAACCCCCGTGTCGGTTCATAACGCGGGCGCACCGCTTGTCGAGCGGGGTTATAGAGGTGCCGTCACGCGCGGATGCGCTTGACTCAGGTGGTCGTCTTGGATAACCGCGCCCTCAGCGAAGGCCGCCTCGGCGGCCCTTTTTGTATTCGAGGACTTGAACGATGAAGCGCACTTTCCAGCCGAGCAATCTCGTGCGCAAGCGCCGCCACGGTTTCCGCGCTCGCATGGCGACCCCGGGTGGCCGCAAGGTGCTGCGCGCCCGCCGTTCGCGCGGTCGCAAGAAGCTCTCGGCCTAATTCACAGCCTCAGGCGCCGGCGGGGCCATTCGGCCCCTTGGCTTCCCTCGCGCCTGACGGCGCTGCGGCGGCCGCCCGGCCTTGCGGTCCGCTGGTCGCGGACCGGGAAGCGTCTTGGCTCAAGTCTTGCGGGCTGAGGCTTTATGACCGGCGGACTTGAGGTTCTTCGGCGCCGGGCCGATTTTTTGGCCGCCAACCGGGGCTTGCGCGTGGCGCGGCCCGGATTTGTGCTGCTTGTCCGGCCGAACGATGAGCAGGGCAAGCGCTACGGCATTACCGTCACCAAGAAAATCGGCAACGCGGTGGTCCGCAACCGGATGAAGCGCCGGTTCCGCGAACTGCTGAGAGCCGCGCTGCCGGACGAAGGCCTGCCCGGGCATGACCACGTGCTGATCGGCCGCGAAGGCGGGATCGAGCGCGATTTCGGCAAGCTGCAAGAGGAATTGTCCGCCGCCCTGGCCCGCGCGGTCGCAGGAAAAGGCGATCCGCCGCGAAAGCCCAGGGCGCGCAAGTGAAGCACGTGTTCATCGCCGTGGCCCGGCTGTGGCAGCTTGGGCCTTCGCGCATCCTGCCGCCCACGTGCCGCTATGCCCCATCGTGCAGCGCCTACGCGATCGAGGCGCTGGAAAAGCATGGCGCGATCAAGGGTGGATGGCTGGCGACGAAGCGGCTAATGCGCTGCCACCCGTGGGGCGGGCATGGCTATGACCCCGTGCCCTGATGGCCGGGACAGACGAAGTTTAGGACGTCCGTGAACAACCAGCGTAACCTTGTCATTGCCGTGCTGCTGAGCGCGCTCATCCTGTTCGGATGGGATTTCGCCATGAGCCGGCTCTATCCGCAACCCGCATCGATGGATCGTGCCGAGCGAATCGACACTCCGGTCGAGCGAGCCGCCGGAGTCGACGGCGAAACCCGCGATGGCGGGCTGGCCGATCCGGCAGACATCGCCGAGAAGCGGATCGAACTTGAGACGGCGCTGGCCACCACCAACCGCGTTGCGATCCGGGCGCCTGCCGTGATCGGATCGATCAACCCGGCCGGTGCGCGGATCGACGATATCGAACTGACGACCCACCGGGAAACGGTGGACAGGGACAGCGGCCCGGTCCGGCTGTTTTCCCCCTCGGGCACGATCGCCCAGCAGTTCGCCCAGTTCGGCTGGGTCGGGCAAGGGGTGGAAGTCCCCGATGCGCAGACCGTCTGGCAAGCGCAGGGCGGACCGCTGGCGCCGGGCAGTCCGGTGATGCTGACCTGGAATAATGGTCAGGGGCAAGTGTTCCGCATTACCCTGACGATTGACGAGCGCTACATGATCACCGCGCAGCAGACGGTGGAGAACACCGGCGACAGTCCAGTGGTCGTGCAGCCTTACGCCTTCATCAACCGCACCAGCCGGACGGCGAGCCAGGACACCTGGAACGTCCATTCCGGCCCGATTGGCGCGTTCGACGGATCGGTCGATTTCGGGTGGGACTACGACGATGTCGCCGAAGCGGGCACCGTCCGTCATCCGGGCAGCCCCAACTGGGCGGGCTTTACCGACATCTACTGGCTGTCCGCGCTCGTCCCCCAGCAAGGTGCCGACGCCGAGACTGCTTTCCGCGCGCTGGGCGGCGATGCGTACCGGGCCGACGTGCTGTACCAGCCGGTAACCGTGCCTGCAGGGCAGGCGGTGACCCGCACGACCGGGCTGTTCGCCGGGGCGAAGGAAAGCGCCACGCTTGACGCCTATGAAGATGCCGGGATCGCCAATTTCGGCCTTGCGATCGACTGGGGCTGGTTCCGCTGGTTCGAAAAGCCGATTTTCTGGCTGCTGCGGACGCTTTACGAATTGTCCGGCAACTTCGGCGTCGCGATCATCCTGCTGACGCTGATCATTCGCCTGCTGATGTTCCCCATCGCGCAGAAGCAGTTCGCTTCCATGGCTTCGATGCGCGCGATCCAGCCGAAGATGAAAGAGCTGCAGGACCGCTACAAGGACGACAAGCCCAAGGCGCAGCAGGAGATCATGGCGCTGTACAAGAAGGAAGGCGTCAATCCGCTGGCCGGATGTCTGCCGATCCTGGTCCAGATTCCGATCTTCTTCGCGCTGTACAAGGTGCTGATGCTGGCGATCGAAATGCGCCACAAGCCGTTCGTGCTATGGATCCGCGACTTGTCCGCGCCCGATCCGGCAATGATCCTGAACCTGTTCGGCCTGCTGGACTTCACGCCCCCCAGTTTCCTGGCGATCGGTATCCTGGCGTTGCTGCTTGGTCTGACCATGTTCCTGCAATTCCGCCTGAACCCCAGCGCGATGGACCCGGTGCAGCAGCAGATGTTCATGATCATGCCGTGGGTGCTGATGTTCGTGATGGCGCCGTTTGCCGCCGGACTGCTGCTTTACTGGATCACGTCCAACATCCTGACGCTGGCCCAGCAGAAGTACTTGTATTCCAAGCATCCGCAGCTGAAGGCCGCGCAACCCGCGCCCAAGGTTGAGCCGAAAGCGAAGGTGAAGGGATGAGCGAGGAACCCGATCTCCTCACGCAGGCGAACCGGCTGTTTTCCGGGCGAGTCGAATTCCTTTTGTCCGCGCCGGAGCTGAAGTTCCTGCCGGAGCCGGAAGCGCCCGAAATCGCGTTCTGCGGCCGGTCGAACGTCGGCAAAAGCTCGCTGCTCAACGCGCTGACCGGGCGCAAGGCGATTGCGCGCGCTTCGGTAACCCCCGGCCGCACGCAGGAGCTGAATTTCTTCGAGGTCGGCGATCCCACGCTGTTCCGGCTGGTGGACATGCCCGGATACGGCTTTGCCAAGGCACCGATCAAGGTGGTCGACAAGTGGAAGCGGCTGGTGCGCGACTACTTGCGCGGGCGTCCGGTGCTGAAGCGCACGCTGGTGCTGATCGACAGCCGCCACGGGGTGAAGCCGACCGACATCGACATGATGCGGATGCTGGACGAAGCGGCGGTCGGCTATCGCCTGGTGCTGACCAAGGCGGACAAGGTGAAGGCGAGCGATCTTGCCGAAACCCGCGCGGCGGTGGAAGCCGAGGCGCGCAAGCATTCGGCCGCGTTCCCGGTGATCCACGTCACGTCGTCCGAGAAAGGCATGGGGATCGAGGAACTGCGCGCGGCGGTGCTGGCTGACGCGATGATCTGACGCGGCGATCCGAAGCCTCCATCCGGTTTAAGGGCTTTGCCCCCGGGCAGCGGTAGAATATGTTGCACTGCAGCAACCAAACCGCTCCCCGCTCGTTCAATGGCGCATGAGCTACAACTGGATGAACATCATGCGTCTTCCTTACGTCGGACTGCCGACTGGCGGCCTTGGCCTTGCCGGGGAAACCTCGACGCGCCTGCGTCCGCTTTCCCGTTTCGGGTCCAATCCCGGTCAACTCGGCGCCTTGTTCCACGCGCCGGAAGAGGCGGATCGGCCTTGCCCGCTGGTGGTCGTGCTTCACGGGTGCACCCAGACGGCTGCCGGCTACGACACCGGCAGCGGCTGGTCGGAACTGGCCGAGGCTTACGGATTCGCCGTCCTGTTCCCCGAGCAGCAACGCAGCAACAACCCGAACATGTGCTTCAACTGGTTCGACCCGGCGGATACGCATCGAGACCGGGGCGAAGCGCTGTCGATCGCGCAGATGATCGATACGATGATAGCCGAGCACGGCGTTGATCCGCGGCGGGTGTTCATCACCGGATTGTCGGCGGGCGGGGCGATGACTTCAGTCATGCTCGCTGCCTATCCCGAAAAGTTTGCCGGCGGGGCCATTCTCGCCGGACTGCCTCACGGTGCAGCGGCGAGCGTGCAGGAAGCGTTTCAGCAGATGCGCGGGCATAGTCCCACGGTCCGCACCAGCGGGCAATCGATCCGCGACGCTTCCCGTCACGCGGGCGACTGGCCAGTGGTTTCCATCTGGCACGGCACCAATGACACGGTGGTGGACCAGTCCAACGCCGACGCGATCCTGCAACAGTGGCGCGAAGTGCATGGCCTTCCCAAGGAGCCCAGCGAAACGGACCAGATCGACGGGCACCCGCACCGCGCGTGGCGCGACGCCGACGGCAAGCTGCTGATCGAGGAATACCGTGTCGCGGGGATGGGGCACGGCACGCCGCTATCGACCAAGGGTGAATGCGGCTGCGGCGAGCCGGGGGCCTTTATGCTGGAAGTCGGCATTTCCTCCACGCTCCACAGCGCCAAGGTCTGGGGTTTGCTGCAGGGAGAGCCGCGCATCGTGCGCCAGCCTGCGGACGTCCAGACGGAAACGGGAGCCGACGCCCCTCGTTTCCCGGACAGCGGCGGACCGCAAAAGATCATCGAGGACGCGCTGAGGGCGGCCGGATTGCTGAAATAGCGGCCACCGCGGCCCTTTCCGGGGCGTAAAGCACCGATTTTCCCCGATCAGCCTCGACAGCGTGCGGGCGAATTGACTACGGACGGGGGAGGCAACGGGGAAAACGCGCGGATGAAGCTTATCATCGGCAACAGGAACTATTCGAGCTGGAGCTTGCGCGGCTGGCTTGCGGCCAAGCAGTCGGGGCTTTCGTTCGAGACGCTGACCGTCCACATCGCCGGGGACGACTGGCAGGAGACGAAGCGGCTCGACGGCGAGTTTCTGCCGTCCGCGGGCAAGGTCCCGGTCCTGTGGGACGGGGAAACCGTCGTCTGGGACAGCCTGGCGATCATGGAATACCTCGCCGACAAGGTCGGGCGGGACCGGTTCTGGCCCAAGGACGATGCCGCGCGCGGCATGGCCCGGGCGATGGTTGCCGAAATGCACAGTTCCTACCTCGCGCTGCGCCGCCAGTGCCCGATGAACGTCCGCCGCCACGTTGAAGGGCACCACATCGGTGATGACGCCCGGCGCGACATCGTCCGCATCCTGCAACTGTGGGCGGAGGCGCGGGCGCGGTTCGGCAAGGGCGGTCCGTTCCTGTTCGGTACGTTCAGCGCGGCCGATATCTTTTACGCTCCGGTTGCATCGCGCTTCCGCACTTACGGCATTCGGGTGCCCGGCTTCGCGCAAGCCTACATCGACGCGGTGTGGGAACACGAATGGCTGCAGGACTGGGTTGCCGGTGCCGAGGACGAGGAATGGGTGATCGAACAGTTCGAGGTGGAGCCCACCGCTTGACCGGGCTTGCCGCCGAGCTGGCCGAACAGCTGATTGCCTGCGAAAGCATCACCCCGGCCCGGGGGGACGTGTTCGATTGCCTCCAGGCGATGCTGGAGCCGCACGGCTTTGCGATCCATCGCTTTCTGGCCGGCCAAGGGGCCGAGGCGGTCGAGAACCTGTTCGCGATCCGCGAAGGACCAGCCGGTTCGCGCCACTTCGCCTTTGCCGGACACGCCGACGTCGTCCCCCCGGGTGAGGGATGGAGCGGGGAGCCTTTCACGCCTCGGCGTCACGGCGATTTGCTTTACGGCCGCGGCGCCGTCGACATGAAGGGCGCGGTTGCGGCGATGGCGGCGGCAGTCAGGGACATTCCGGCCGATGCAGGCACGCTCAGCTTCATCATCACCGGGGACGAGGAAGGCGAGGCGATTCACGGCACTCGCGCGCTGATCGACTTCATTCGCGCGCGGGGCGAGGCGCCCGACGTGTGCCTTGTGGGGGAGCCGACTTCGGTTCACCGGCTCGGCGACATGATGAAGATCGGGCGGCGCGGATCGATCAATATCTGGCTGGAGGTTGAGGGCACGCAAGGCCACGTTGCCTACCCGCATCTGGCCGACAATCCGCTGCCCCGGCTCGTCGCGATGCTCACGGAGCTTGAGGGTTTGAAGCTGGATGATGGGACCGAGTGGTTTCAGCCGTCCAACCTCGAGATTACCGACATCGCGGTCGGCAACCCGGCCACCAACGTGATCCCGGCGAAGGGCACGGCGCGTATCTCAATCCGTTTCAACGACTGCCACAGCGGGGCCGAGCTTGCCCGGCGGATCGCCGACGTCGCCACCCGCCACGGCGGCCGTGCCCGGCCGGTCATCTCCGGCGAACCGTTCCTGACGCCGCCGGGTGCGTTTTCCGCGATGGTTGCCCGGGCGGTGGAAGCGGAGACGGGGCTCGACCCCGAACCGTCCACCACGGGCGGAACGTCCGACGCGCGGTTCCTCAAGGACTTGTGCCCGGTGATCGAATTCGGGTTGCTCAACGCGACGATGCACAAGCGCGATGAGGCTGTCGCGCTGGAGGACCTCGAGACGCTGACCCGGATCTATCGCCGGATTGCGCTGGCCGCGCTGGAACAGGACGGACAATGACCGACGCAGCCGAAATGGCAGAGGAAGCCGCGCCGATCGGGCACGGCAAGCTGCAATGGCGCATCCTGATCGGCTTCGTGGCCGGGCTGGTTGCGGGTCTGCTGGCCTACACCTTCGCCCGCGACGCCGCCTGGGTGGAGACGGTGATCACTTATGTCACCGGGCCGATCGGGCAGATTTTCCTGCGCCTGCTGTTCATGCTGGTGATCCCGCTGCTGTTTTCGGCGCTGGTCGTCGGCATTGCCGAAATGGGGGAGATCCGCGCGCTGAAGCGAGTGGGAATCCTGACGCTGATCTACACCGTGATCGTGTCCGGCATCGCGGTTGCGGTCAGCATCGGGCTGGTCAACCTGCTGCGCCCCGGGCGCGGCGTGGACCCGGCGGCCGCGCAGGACCTGCTGGCCCAGGGAAGCCAGGGCGCGTCCAGCATCGTTGCCGCCTCGGCCGAAAGCGAGGCCGGGGTCAACCAGCTGATCGCGATCGTGCCGTCGAACGTGATCAGCGCGATGAGCAACAACGACATTCTGGCGGTGATGTTCTTCGCGCTGTTCTTCGGCATCGGTCTGCTGCTGGTGAACACCCGCCGCACCGAAACCCTCAAGGACGCGATCGAAGGCGTGTTCGAGGTGTCGATGCGGCTGATCGGCATCGTCATCCAGCTCGCCCCGCTGGCGATCTTCTGCTTCATGTTCAACCTTGCCGCGCAATTCGGCTGGGACTTGCTGGTCAAGCTTGCCGCGTTCGTCGGGGTGGTCCTGCTCGCGCTTGGCGTCCAGATGTTCGTGGTGTTTCCCCTGCTGCTGAAGTTCGGCGCGGGGCGCAGCCCGATCGCCTTCTTCAAGGGCACGCGGGAAGCGAGCCTGATGGCGTTTTCCACCGCCAGTTCCAACGCCACCCTGCCGACCGCCCTGCGGGTGGCGGACAAGGAGCTGAAGCTGCCGGGCCGCGTCGCCCGTTTCGTCCTGACCATCGGCGCCACCGCCAACCAGAACGGGACCGCGATGTTCGAAGGCGTGACGGTCCTGTTTCTGGCCCAGTTCTTCGGGGTCGAACTGGGAGTCGCGGATCAGGTGTTCGTGATGCTGATCTGTATCCTGGCCGGGGTCGGCACGGCAGGGGTTCCCGGCGGATCGCTGCCGGTGATCGCGCTGATCCTGGGCGGGGTCGGCGTGCCGCCGGAGGGCATCGGCCTTATTCTGGGAGTCGACCGCTTCCTCGACATGTGCCGCACGACGCTGAACGTGATCGGGGATCTGGTCGCCGCGACGGTGATCAGCGCCCGCAGCGGGGAAGCGCAGGCCATTTAGGACGCGGGGCGGACCACCGGTTCGGCACCGGGTTCCTGGCGGATCACCCGCACCGGAAGAAATTCGCCCAGCCCGCAGCCGGGGCCGCGACGCCCGTCGGAATAGAGCACGTTGACGATATCGGTGCTGCACAGCCGGTTGATCGACGTCGCGTAGCCGAAGCGCCGTTCAAACCCCAGGCTGTAGCACTGCCGGGGCAGGGTGTTGCGGTAGGTCTGGCCATCGACCGTCTCGAAATCGATCGTGAAGTCGTCATGGACCGTCGTGTCGCGGATGCGGTTCAGGGGCAGGCAATTGACCGGCTCTCCCAGTGCCTCGATCCCCGGCGCTCGGGCGATCGGCTCCCGCTCCATTTCGGCGCTGCAGGCGCTGGCGGCAAGGACGGCGGGAACGAGCAGGAACGGACGCAGGCCCATGGCATCTCCTAACGCAGGCCGCGGATCAGGACTTTAAGGCCCGCTTTCCTTTTCCAACAGATCGCGATGCGGGCGGTTCCAGCACTTTGGACTTGTAGGCGCAGAGATCGACCACCGGGCAGCGCCAGCATTCAGGCAGCCGCGCCTTGCAGACGTAGCGACCATGCAGGATCAGCCAGTGATGGGCGTGCAGGCGGAACGGCTGCGGCACCCGCTTGTCCAGCTTCGCCTCGACATCGTCCGGGGTCTTGCCCTTCGCCAGACCCGTGCGGTTGCCGACGCGGAACACGTGAGTGTCGACTGGAAAGACTTCCTCGTTGAACGCGCAGTTGCGCACCACGTTCGCCGTCTTGCGGCCCGCGCCGGGCAGGCTCATCAGATCATCGAGCGCGCGCGGCACTTGCCCCCCGAAGTCGCTCACCAGCTTCTGCGACAAGGCGATGACGTTCTTCGCCTTGGTGTTGTGGAAGTTGATGGTGCGGATGTAGTCGCGCAGGCTGTCTTCGCCCAGATCCAGCATCTGCTGCGGGGTCTCGACGTGGGCGAACAGCGGGCCGGTTGCCTTGTTGACCCCGGAATCGGTCATCTGCGCGGACAGCACCACCGCCACCAGCAACTGGTATTCGTTGCTGAACACCAGCTCCGTTTCAGGCGACGGGTTTTCTTCCGCCAGGCGGCGGAAGAATTCGAAGATCGCGTCCTTCTTCAAGCAAGGCCTCTCACAGACCCAGCACTTGCTGCATCGTGTAGCGACCGGCCGACTTGCCGATCAGCCATTCGGCGGCCTTCAGCGCGCCGTGGGCGAAGATCGCCCGGTCCTCGGCGGAATGGGTGAGGGTGATCCGTTCGCGTTCGCCGGCAAGGATTACCGCGTGTTCGCCCGCGACGGTGCCCCCGCGCAAGGCGGCAAAGCCAATGGCGCCTTCGGCCCGCGTTCCGGTGTGGCCGTCGCGCCCGCGTTCGCTGTTCGCGTCGAGATCGATACCGCGTCCCTTGGCCGCCGCGTGGCCGAGCAGCAGCGCGGTGCCCGACGGGGCATCGACTTTCATTCGGTGGTGCATTTCCACGATCTCGATGTCCCAGTCCGGGCCGAGGCGGGACGCCGCTTCGTACACCAGATGCGCCAGCAGCGTGACGCCGAGCGAGGTGTTCCCGGTCTGGAGCACCGGGACGGCTTGCGCAGCCCGGTCGATCGCCGCGTGGTGGGATTCCTCCAGCCCAGTCGTGCCGATCACGATCGGGATGCCGGCACCGATCGCGGCGTGGAGATTGGCCTCGAGCGCCTGGGGGGCGGAGAAATCGACCAGCGCGTCGCTCCGGTCCGCCAGCGCCGCCGGGTCTTCTCCCCGGTCCGTGCCTCCGGCCGGATCGTGCCGCGATTCGTCGAGCGCCTGCATCAGGGCATGGCCCATACGCCCCGAGCTGCCGATAATTCCGATACGTGCCAAAGTTGTCCGCCTGTCCTGAGCTTGTCGAACGACCGTCTTTCCTTCTACGCCCTGCAAAAGCAAGAAAAGCCCTTCGGCAGCACCGCAAGGCAGGGGAGAGGATCATGGATCGTCAGGGCAACATCGTCATCCTTACCGGCGCCGGGATCAGCGCCGAAAGCGGCCTCAGGACCTTCCGCGCCGAAGACGGCTTGTGGGAAGACCACCGGGTGGAGGACGTGGCGACGCCGCAGGCGTTCCGCCGCGATCCCGACCTTGTCCAGCGCTTCTACGATGAGCGGCGGGCGAACATTCTGGCCGCCGAGCCGAACGCCGCGCACCGGGCGCTGGCGCGGCTCGACGCCGAATGGCCACAAGACGGGAGCGGCAGCCTGCTGATCGTCACCCAGAACATCGATGACCTGCATGAGCGCGCGGGGGCAAGCCGGGTGCTGCACATGCACGGGGAAGGACTGGCCGTCTGGTGCACGGCCTGTGACGCGCGGCATTCCTGGCACGGGACCTTGCGCGACGATCCGCCGTGCCCGTCCTGCGGGGAAACGGCCCTGCGGCCGGACATCGTCTGGTTCGGCGAGATGCCGTACCGAATGGAGGAGATCTTCGCTGCGCTGTCCCGGGCCGACTTGTTCGTGTCGATCGGCACTTCGGGCGCGGTCTATCCGGCAGCGGGCTTCGTCCAGCAGGCCAGCGGCCACGGCGCGCGCACGCTGGAGCTGAACCTTGACCGCAGCGCTGGGTCGCAGTGGTTCGACGAGACCCGGCTCGGCCCTGCGAGCGAGCTTGTGCCGCAATGGGTGGACGAAGTGCTGGGCCGTGCCGGAGCGTAAGCTCCGCCGGCGCCTGAGGCTAGACCATGCAAGCCTTGCACTTGGGGTCCTTGGCGATGCTCAAGGTGCGCATCCCGGGCTTCAGGCCGTCCAGCAAGTGGAGCTTGCCCCATTGGGGATCGCCCAGGGCGCTGTGGCCGTCCAGCAGCACCCGGATCGCCTGCAGCGCGGCGAAGGTCCCGGCCCAGCCGGCCATCGCTCCCAGCATGCCGTCTTCGGCGCAGGTGTCGCAATCGTCCGCGTCGAACGCGTCTCCGACATAGCAGCGGTAGCAGGAATGGCCGGGGCGGTGGCCGGCGAAGGCCGCGACTTGGCCCTGGAACCGTCCGACCGCTGCGCTGACCAGCGGGATGGCTTGCGCCACGCAGGCGTCCGACACTGCCAGCCGGGTGGCGAAGTTGTCGCAGCCGTCGAGCACGAGGGTGGCTCCGGCAATCAGCCCGGCGGCGTTGTCCGCGGCAATTCGCTGCCGCACGGGGCGCACGTCCAGCGCGGGATCGAACGCGCGGACCCAGTCGGCGGCCCGCTCGGCTTTCGGCTGACCGGTATCGGCTTCGGCGTAGATCGTCTGGCGCTGGAGATTGCTTGCGTCCACCCGGTCATCGTCGATCAGGGTCAGCGTCCCGATGCCCGCGCCTGCAAGGTACTGCAGCGCGGGCGCGCCGATCCCGCCGATTCCGACCAGCACGACGTGGGCATCGGCCAGCGCGAGTTGCCCGGTGCCGCCGATTTCCGGCAGGACGATGTGGCGGGCGAAACGATCGAGACGGTCAGGGGCAAGGGACATCCTGTGCCCCTTACCCCATCGGTGTCAGGATTCCAGCTGGCGCAGCAGGCTGCGCACGTCGCCATCCATGTCGGCGTCGCGCTTGCGCAAGTCCTCGATCAGGCGAACCGCGTGGATCACGGTCGAGTGGTCGCGTCCGCCGAACTTGCGGCCGATTTCCGGATAGGAGCGGGGCGTCAGCACCTTGGACAAGTACATCGCCACCTGACGTGGGCGCACCACCGCGCGGGCGCGGCGCTTGCTCGACATTTCGGACCGGTCGACCCGGTAGAACTGGCAGACGGTGCGCTGGATCTCGTCGATCGTGATCCGCCTGCGGTTGGCCGACAGGATGTCCGTCAGCTGTTCCTCTGCCAGCTGGAGCGAGACTTCCTGCCCGGTCAGCTGGGCATAGGCGATCAGCTTGTTCAGACCGCCGACGAGTTCCCGCACGTTGCGGTTGATCGTCCGGGCGAGAAACTCGATCACGTCGCCCGGCACTTCGAGCGGGGCGAACCGGGTCAGCTTCGATTCGAGGATCGAGCGGCGCAGTTCGATGTCCGCCGGCTGCATGTCGGCAACCAGACCCATCGACAAGCGGGAGAGCAGCCGCTGTTCGACGCCGTCCAGCGCCTGCGGCGCGCGATCAGCGGCAAAGACCAGCCGCTTGCCTTCGGCCAGCAGGGCATCGATCGTGTAGAGCAATTCCTCCTGCGCGCTGGCCTTGCCGATGATGAACTGGATGTCGTCCACCAGCAGCAAGTCGAATCCGCGCAGCCGGGCCTTGAACTCGATCATCTCGTTCTGGCGCAGGGCCTGCACGAATTCGACCATGAACCGTTCCGCCGAACAGTAGAAGATCCGCGCGCGGGGATTCACCTGCAGGTAGGCATGCCCGATGGCGTGCAGCAGGTGGGTCTTGCCCTGTCCGGTCGAGGCCTTGAGGTACAGCGGCGAGAACTGCGGCTTCTGCGCGCTCGCCATGCGCTCGGCGGCGTTGCAGGCCAGCACGTTGGTGGTGCCGGTCACAAAGGCGCCGAATGTCAGCGATGGGTCGAGCCCGACCGAGGAGGTGAAGCCCTGGTCCCCGATCGAGCCGAGCACGCCCGCCGCTCCGCGCGGGGAGGTGTCGTTCGCCGGCGCCGAGGCGGCGCGCAAGTCGATGTCGGCCAGCTTGCGGCGGCCGGGGTGGACCTGGATGCGGACGTTCTTCACTTCGCTGCGGGCGATCTTCCACGCCAGCGACAGCCGGTCATGGAATCGGTCCTGGACCCAGTTGGCGGAAAAATCGGTCGGCAGGAACAAGTCCAGCGTGCCGGTTTCCTTGCAGAAGCTGCCCAGCTGGATCGGCTTGATCCACTGGCTGTGAACCTGCTGGCCCAGATCCTTGCGCAAGCCCTGGCTGATGTCGGCCCAGTCGGCGGCGAGGTCCAGGGCTTCCTGGTCCTCCGTCGCGTCCCCGGCGTTGCTGCTGGCCGACGTCGGCCGGCCGGCTTGCGGTCCCATACGTATCATCGTCTCCGCTCCAAATCGCAACAGGCCAGCTGCCGCATCCCCCTTGCGACGGCCCCGGGGCGCCAAAGGCAAACCCCTCCTGTCCGCCGGTGTCGCATATCGGACCCGGCGCCCTGAATACTGTTACATCGTGATGCCGGGCCGGTGTGGCTCAGCCCGTGTGCGAGGTTGTATGAACCGCGCTCCAATATCAGCAAGAGCGGCTGGGTAAAAAATCTGAAATAATGCGGCTTGACTTCAATGTGGCCCGCAGGGGTGCGTCTAACCGGCTGAAACTGCATGAATTAGTAGGTTACAGTTATGCGAATCGCGGGTTTTCCTTGCTCCGGCCTGGCGGCTTGCCGACGTCTCTTGCGGACGCAAAAAAAGCCGGCGGTTTTACCGCCGGCCTCGTTCCAATTCCGTTCTGATCGTCCCCCTGAAAAGGGGGGCGACTCACATCGCCGAAACGCGCTTGCTGAGTCGGCTCATCTTGCGTGCGGCAGTGTTCTTGTGGAGCACGCCGCGTGCCACGCCGCGCGCGAGTTCCGGCTGGACTTCGTGCAGCGCGGTCTGGGCCGTCTGCTTGTCGCCGCCGGCGATCGCGGTTTCGACTTTCTTCAGAAAGCTGCGGATGCGGCTGACGCGGGCGCCGTTGATGGCGGCGCGGGTCTCGTTGCGGCGGATGCGCTTGCGGGCTTGCGGCGTATTGGCCATGTCTGTCCTTCGTTGCGGCAGCGCGTGCTGGCGCCGCTCTGCTCTTGCTTGAAATATCCGTAAGGCGCGGTTTTCCGGTAACCGGACCGCGGCGAAGGGCGGCCCTTAGCGACAGGGGGCCGAATCGTCAACGTTTTAGCGCACGGGGCACGGCTGGCCGTGCCGTTCCCCGGTCCGGCCGGGCTGCCTACTTCTGGCACCGCGGGCAGAACCAGGAACTGCGCCCGCCCTGCGCGATCCGCTGGATCGCCCCGTTGCCGCAGCTCCGGCAGGGCTCCCCTTCCCGGTCGTACACATCGAACCGGGTGGAGAAGTAGCCCAGCTGCCCGTCGGGGGCAGCGTAGTCGCGCAAGGTGGAGCCGCCCGCCTCGATGGCTTCCAGCAGGACGGCGCGGATCTCCGGCACGAGCCGGCCAAGCGCTGCCGCCGAAACCGCGCCTGCCGGTTTGCGCGGATCGATCCTTGCCCGGTGCAGCGCCTCGCAGACATAGATGTTGCCCAGGCCGGCGACGATCCGCTGGTCGAGCAGCAGCAGCTTGATCGCCTGCTTGCGGCCGGAGAAGGCGGCGCAAAGATGTTTGCGCGTCAAATCGTCTCCCAGCGGCTCGGGCCCCATGGTCAGGAACGGCTGGAACCGGTCCAGCGCATCGCTGGCCACCAGATCGACCGAGCCGAACCGGCGCGGGTCGCACAAGGCGAACCGGTGCGCCCCCGTCTCGATCATCAGGTGATCGTGCTTCCCAATGTCTCCCGGATCGATCCGCCAGCGCCCGCTCATGCCGAGATGAAAGACCATCGTATGGTCGCGGTCTGTGTGGACGAGGCCGTACTTGGCCCGCCGCCCCATGGCGGTGATCCGCGCCCCGGTGAGCACTTGCACGAGATCAGGGGGGAACGGGCGGCGCAAGTCGGGCCGGTTGACCTGAACGCGCGTTACCCGCTCTCCTTCGAGCAGGCGGGCGAGACCGCGGACAGTGGTTTCGACTTCGGGAAGTTCGGGCATGGCGGGAAGATAGGCACGCGCGGCCTGCCTGTCATCGCGGCGCTCTCATCGCGGCGGTGTCATCGCGGCTCGCCAATCGGAAATCGGGTGCCTATGGGATCGCGATGTCACTCGATCGGAGCCACCTACGCGCCCACGCCCTGCTCGGGCTCGTCATGCTGCTGTGGTCCGGCAATTCCATCGTCGCGCGGGCCGTCCGGTTCGACGTTCCGCCGTTCACGCTGGCGTTCGGCCGCTGGACGGGCGCCCTCATCGTGCTGCTGCCATTCGCGGCGGGGACCGTGTGGCGGGAACGGGATGCGATTCTCAAGGCATGGAAGCCGATCCTGCTGCTGGGCCTGCTGGGCATCGCGGCGTTCAACGGCTTTCTGTATTCGGGCCTGCAATACACCACCGCGACCAAGACCCTGCTGCTGGAAGCGGCGATCCCGCCAATGGTCCTGCTGTTCGACCGGATGCTGTTCAGGCAGCGGGCGAATTGGCAGCAATGGCTCGGTGTGACGTTCTCCGTGGTCGGGGTGGGAATCATCGTGTTCGAGGGCGATCCGGCCAAGGCGCTGCGGCTCCACTTCGGGAAGGGTGACGTGCTGGTGCTGGCCAGCGTGGTCGTCTGGGCGCTTTATACCGTCTATCTGCGGCTGAAGCCGAAGATCGCCCCGATGAGCTTCATCGCGGTGACCTTCATGATCGGCGCGGTGGCGATGGCCCCGCTGGCAGCGATGGAGTGGATGAGCGGCCAGACCGTGCGGTGGAATGCGCAAGTCGTCGGCGCGTTTGCCTATGTCGCGCTGCTGCCGTCGCTGCTTTCCTACTTCATCTACAACGCGGCGACCGAGCAGATCGGCCCCGCCCGCGCGGGCCAGGCAATCACGCTGATGCCGCTGTTCGGGGCGCTGCTGTCCTCCCTGCTGCTGGATGAGCCGCTTTTCGCCTATCACTTCGCGGGAATGGCGCTGATCCTGGTCGGGATCGTCACCGGCGCCTTCTCTGCGCGAGAGTCCGCTGGCGCGGCCGATGCCCCGCCGCTAGAGCAGCGACCATGAGCAAGCAGGTTTCCTTCGGCTACGAAGACGTAGCCCCCGAGGAAAAGACCCGGCGCGTCGGCGCGGTCTTTTCCCATGTCGCGGCTAAGTACGACATCATGAACGATGCGATGTCGGGCGGCATGCACCGCGTGTGGAAGGACCGTTTCGTCCGCCGGGTGAAACCCCGCCCGGGCGAGGCGATCCTCGACATGGCGGGCGGCACCGGCGACATCGCCTTCCGCCTGGCCGAACGCGGGGCCAGCGTGACCGTGTCCGACATTAACCAGGACATGCTCGACGTCGGGATCGAACGGGCGATGGACCGCGGGATCGCCACAGGTTCCGGGGGCCTCGTCTGGTCGCGCCAGAACGCCGAGGAACTGAGCTTCCTCAGCCGGACATTCGATGCCTACACCATTGCCTTCGGCATCCGGAACGTAACCCATATCGACAAGGCGCTGGCCGAGGCGCACCGCGTGCTGAAGCATGGCGGGCGGTTCTTCTGCCTCGAGTTTTCGACCACCGAATGGCCCGGCTTCAAGGAAGCCTACGATGCCTATTCCCACAAGCTGGTGCCGCAGATCGGCAAGGTGATCGCAGGCGACGCGGACAGCTATCGCTACCTGATCGAATCGATCCGCCGCTTCCCGCCGATGGAGGAATTCGAAGGCCTGATCCGCAACGCCGGGTTCGCGCGCACGAAGGTGGAGCCGATCATGGGCGGGCTGGTCGCGATCCACTCGGGGTGGAAAATATAAGCCGGTGACTCGTCCCGCGAAGCATATCGCCCGGTTGCTCCGGTGGGGCCGCACACTGGCCCGGCACGGAGCACTGCGCGGGATCGAGAACGATCTCCGCACCCCGACGCCGGTGCGCCGGCTGGTGCGGGTCGCCCGGTTCGGGACGAAGCAGCCGGCAGAGCCCGACTACGCCGCCGCCTTCCGCGAAATCGGTCCGGCGGCGATCAAGCTGGGCCAGACGCTGGCGACCCGGCCGGACCTCGTCGGCCCGGACGCGGTGCGCAACCTGCTGTCGCTGCAGGATCGCCTGCCGCCCGTCCCGTTCGATCGGATCGCGGCCGAGATCGAAACCAGCTTCGAACAGCCGATCGAGGCCCTGTTCTCGGAGATCGACCCGGTCCCGGTCGGCTCGGCCTCCGTGGCGCAAGTATACAAGGCGACCACCACCGACGGGCGCGTGGTCGCGGTCAAGGTCCTGCGCCCGGGCGTGCGCGAACGCTTTGCCAAGGACATCACGACATATGAGTGGGCCGCGGCCCATCTCGAGGCGTTCGGCGGGGAAGCGCGGCGGCTGCGGCCAAGCCTGACGATCGCCAACTTCAAGCGCTGGACCAACCGGGAACTGGACCTGCGGCGCGAGGCGGCCTCTGCCAGCGAACTGGCCGACGCGATGCGGGGGTACGAAGGGTACTGCATCCCTTCGATCGACTGGGACCGGACCAATGGCCGGGTGATGACGATCGAATGGATCCAGGGCGTCAAGATCAGCGATATCGAGGCGCTGAAGGCAGCGGGGCACGACTTGCCGCTGCTGGCCCGGCGGCTGGTGCTCGCGTTCCTGACCCAGGCAATCCGCGCGGGATTCTTCCATGCCGACATGCACCAGGGCAATCTGTTCGTCCGGCCGGACGGGACGATCGTCGCGATCGACTTCGGGATCATGGGCCGGATCGACCGCCGCGCACGGCAATGGCTGGCGGAAATCCTTTATGGGCTGACCACCGGCAATTACCGGCGGGTGGCCGAGATCCACTTCGAGGCGCAATACGTGCCGAGCTACCATTCGGTAGAGGAATTCGCGACCGCGCTGCGCGCCGTGGGGGAGCCGATGCGCGGCAAACCGGTGAGCGAGCTTTCGGTCGGGCAGATGCTCGACGGCTTGTTCGCGATCACGCGCGATTTCGACATGCAGACCCAGCCGCACTTGCTGCTGCTGCAAAAGACGATGGTGATGGTCGAGGGGATCGCCACCCAGCTCGATCCCGGCATCAACATGTGGGACGTTTCCGGCCCGTTCGTGCGGGAATGGGTCCGCGACGAACTGGGTCCCGAAGCCGCGCTGGCCGAGCGGATCCGCCGCGATACCGCGACCCTGCTGCGCTTGCCGGAACTGATCCGCCGGATAGAGGACCGCTACCCGGCTCAGGGCGGCGCGCCCGAAGCACCTCCGCTGCCCGAAATCGAATTGTTCTGGGAAGCTCCCCGCGCCCGGCTCGGCTTGTGGCCGGGTTACCTCGGCGCGGCGGCGTTCGGCGGGTTCCTGGTCTGGGCCGGGGCGATGGTGGGCTTGTGGGCCTGAGGGCATGAGCGGGCCGCGAATCCTGCTGATCGTCGGCGGAGGGATCGCCGCCTACAAGGCGTGCGAGCTGGTGCGCCTGATCCGCAAGGGCGGCGGAGATGTCACCTGCGTGCTGACCGAGGGCGGCGCGCATTTCGTCACGGCGATGAGCCTGGCTGCGCTGTCCGGCAACGAAGTCCACACGTCCTTGTGGAACCTCAAGGAAGAGGCCGAGATGGGCCATATCCAGCTCAGCCGGCAGGCGGATCTGGTCGTCGTCTGTCCCGCCACCGCCGACTTGCTGGCGAAGATGGCTGCCGGTCTTGCGGGCGATCTTGCCACGACGCTGCTGCTGGCAACCGACAAGCCGGTGCTGGCCGTTCCGGCGATGAACGTGCGCATGTGGCAGCACCCTGCGACGCAGCGTAACCTCGGCTGGCTTGAACAGAGCGGTGTCCACGTGATGCAGCCGGATGAAGGGGAGATGGCCTGCGGCGAATTCGGCCCCGGGCGCCTGCCTGAACCGGAAGCGATCTGGCGCAGGATCGAGGCGCTGCTGAAGCCTGCCTCCCGCCCGCTGGCCGGAAAGCACGTGCTGGTGACGGCCGGCCCGACGCATGAGCCGATCGACCCGGTGCGCTACATCGCCAACCGTTCTTCTGGAAAACAGGGTTTTGCGGTTGCCGAAGCGGCCGCCGAAGCCGGGGCGCGAGTGACGCTCGTGTCAGGGCCGGTGACGCTCCAGACTCCTGCGGGGGTGGAGCGGATCGATGTCGAAACCGCCCGGCAGATGGCTCACGCGGTCGAAAGCGCCTTGCCGGCCGATGTCGCGGTGCTGGTGGCCGCGGTCGCCGATTGGCGCGCGCGCGATCTGGCGTCCGAAAAGATCAAGAAGACGGACTCCGGCCCGCCGGCACTGGCGCTGACAGAGAACCCCGACATCCTGCGCAGCCTCGCCGCAAGTGCGCAGCGGCCCCGGCTGCTGGTCGGCTTTGCCGCCGAAACCGAGAACGTGATCGACCACGCTACGGCGAAGCGGCAGCGCAAGGGTGCCGACTGGATCGTCGCCAACGATGTATCGACCGGAGAAACGGGAAGCGTGATGGGCGGGGCGGACAACACCGTTCATCTGGTGCGCGAGGCCGGAGTGGAGAGCTGGGACACGATGAGCAAACAGGACGTCGCCCGCAAGCTGGTGGAACGGATCGCCGATGCCCTCCTCTGATCCCGTGCCGGTAAGGATCCGCCGCTTGCCTCACGGCCAGGGGCTCACCCTGCCGGCTTATGCCACGCAGGGCGCGGCCGGGATGGACGTGCTTTCGGCCGAAGATGTCACGCTTGCCCCCGGCGCGCGCCACGCGGTGGCGACCGGGTTGGCGATGGCGATCCCGGAAGGGTACGAAATTCAGGTGCGCCCGCGTTCCGGCCTGGCGCTGAAGCACGGGATCAGCGTGCCCAACACGCCCGGCACGATCGATTCCGACTATCGCGGCGAGTTGAAGGTGATCCTCATCAACCATGGGGCCGAGCCGTTCGCGATCCAGCGCGGGGACCGGATCGCGCAGCTGGTGCTTGTACCGGTGACGCAGGCCGCATGGCAGGAAGTGAACGAACTGGACGAAACCGGGCGGGGTGAGGGCGGCTTTGGCTCGACTGGCGTGAAACGGCCCGGATAGGCCGATGCGGCAAGGGCGATCCGGTTGGCACGGCAGCGTGAGCAAGGTAGCGGTTCCGGCGTGAAGTCGAGTGTTCTCCGGCATCCCGTCCGGGTCGTCCCGCTGTTGTTCCTGGCGACGATCGCCATCGGGACCGTTCTGCTGCTGCTGCCGGTATCCCGGGCAGGGCCGGGATCGGCATCGCTGCTGGATGCCGTGTTTACCGCCACCTCTGCGGTGGCGGTGACCGGCCTCGCCACCGTCGATACCGCCACGTACTGGTCGTTCTTCGGTCAAGCCGTCATCCTGCTGCTGTTGCAGATCGGCGGGTTCGGCATCATGACCGGCGCGGTCGTGCTTGGTCTGGTCGCCGGGCGCGATTTCCGCCTGCGGGACCGGCTCGCGACCGAAGTGGAGCGCAATCGGCTGCTCGGCAGCAGCGCGCGTTCGGTGCTCTACCTCGCCTTTACGGTGACGCTGGTGGTGGAAGCGGGGATCGCGCTGGTCCTGATCCTGCGACTTCGGCTGGCCCACGGGGAAAGCTGGGGGCAGGCAGTCTGGAACGGCGTGTTCCATTCCGTATCGGCTTTCAACAACGCAGGTTTCTCGACGTATTCCGATAGCGTGATGGGTTTCCAGGCCGATTTCTGGATCCTCGGGCCGATCATGTTCGCGGTCGTGCTGTCCTCGCTCGGATTTCCGGTGATCCAGGAACTGCGCAATCGCCCCTTCGCCTTTCGCAGCTGGAGCCTTCACAGCAAGATCACGTTCTTGGGTACGCTGTTCCTGCTGGCGGCGGGCTTCGTCGGGGTGCTGGCGGCGGAGTGGAGCAATCCGGCCACTCTCGGGCCAATGCCGTGGAGCGCCAAGACGCTCAACGCCGCGTTCCATTCCGTGATGCCGCGCACGGCTGGGTTCAACAGCCTCAACGTTGGCGATTTCCGGGTCGAAACCCTTGGGATCAATTATGTGCTGATGTTCATCGGCGGCGGCAGCGCGGGGACGGCAGGAGGGATCAAGATCACCACCGTATTCCTGCTGCTGCTGATCGTCTGGGCCGAAATCCGGGGACAGCAGGACACCAACGTGATGGGCCGCCGGGTCGGCAGCCGGGTGGAACGCCAGGCGCTGGCGGTGGGCGTACTGGCCGGCGTGCTGATCGCGGTTGCCACCCTGGTGTTGGTCTCCATCAGCCATATGCCGATGCAGGATATCCTGTTTGAGGCAATCTCCGCCTTTTCGACTGTCGGCTTGTCCACCGGGATAACCGCCGACTTGCCGCCCGCCGGTCAAGTGGTGCTGATCGTGCTGATGTATCTGGGGCGCGTGGGAACCATCACCGTCGCCACCGCGCTGGCCTTGCAGCACAACCAGAAACGCTATCGTTATCCGGAGGAGAACCCGATTGTCGGCTGATCGCAGAAAGCCCGTTCTCGTGATCGGCCTGGGCCGGTTCGGCGGCGCTGTCGCCAGCTCGCTGATGCGCATGGGGCATGAGGTGCTGGGTGTCGATGCCGATCCCCTGCTGGTGCAGGCAATGGCGGACCAGCTGACCCAGACGGTGCAGGCCGACACCACCGACATCGATGCCCTGAAGGCAATCGGCGCGGGGGATTTTTCCTCCGCCGTCGTCGGGATCGGCACCGATATCGAAGCCAGCGTGCTGACCGTGCTCGGCCTTTCCGACCTTGAGGTCCCATCGATCTGGGCCAAGGCGACCAACGACAATCATGGCCGCATCCTGCAACGCACGGGCGCCCATCACATCGTCTATCCCGAAGCGCGAATGGGGGAGCGCGTCGCCCACTTGCTGAACGGGCGCCTGCTGGACTTCATCCAGCTTGCCGACCGGTTCGCGATCGGCAAGCTGCAGGCGCCCGCGCCGATCGTCGGGGCGACCCTGCAGATGACCGATGTCCGGCAGAAGTACGGGATCACCGTGATCGGGATCAAGCGGGCGGAGGAAGACTTCGTCTATGCCGTTCCGGACACCTGGATCCTGCCCGAGGACATCATGATCATCGCCGGATCGGTCGAGAATATTGAGCGGTTCGCCGCCCTGCGAGGACCGGCGTGAGCCGAAGCCCCGGTGCCGATACGAAAAAGGCGGGCCCTCGCGGACCCGCCTTTCCTGGTGATTTCTGAACCGGCCTTAGTTGCTGCGACGCACCGGCTGCCGTTCCGGGGCGACGGAAATGCGCACGGTCTCACCGGAATTTCCGGGGAAATCCGTGAACATCGCCTCAACCAGGTTGGGCACGAGGTACTGGAGCCGGTTGGACGTCGAAACCGCTTCGGCGCGGCCTTCGAACAGCGGCTGGCCATCGACTGCTCGATCGATCTCCAGCTCGATACCGCTGGTGTAGACGGTATAGCTGTTGATGTTCGGACCGCCGAAGAACGGATCGTGCCAGCCATAGCCCCATGCCCCGCCCGGCGCGTAGCCAAACGGCATTCCAAAGCCGGAATAGCCGAAGCGGGAATAGCCGAAGGGCTGATAGCCGTACCACGGCGAGAAGAACGGATCGCGGAAGCCCGGCGTGCTGCGGATCCGCTCACGCCCGTTGCTGACGCCATAGTCGAACTTCACCAGCAGTGTGGCATCCTGAGGCGTAGCGGCCTGGGCATAGCCGAGGCGCTGCATCTGCGCCGCAACATGACGGGCGTACGTGGCGAATTCGAGCCCGCCGGCCTCTGCCGGATCTTCGGACACGACATAGAACGATTCGCCCTGCGGAGCGGGCAGCTGGGTGGCAAACCGCGACACGTCGGCATTGAACGGGGTGGCACAAGCGGCCAGGCCAGCCAGAACCAGCGGAATCGTCGCCATCTTCAGCGCGCGCCCGAGGCTCTTTTTCTGGGTGCTCATTGGTTTTCTCTCCAAAAGAACGTTGCGCAGCGCAGCCTGTTTTCGAAAACCGGGCGTGAGCAATCTGGATAAGGCGTGTTCTACCCACGGCGGGCTGAACCCGACTTGAATGTCCTTCCGGAAAATTGTGCGTTTTTAAGTGCTTGCACCTATCCGGCCGCCCGCCGCCCGGTGCGGATCCAGCCGCCCGGCGGCGCAGATCCTGCCTTCTGCCCTATCCGCGGACAAGCCCCAGCGCGCGGTAGGCCTTGTTCAGCGTGGGCCGCCCGATTTCGCGCGCTTCGGCCGCACCCCGGGCAAGGATCGCGTCGAGCGCTTCGCGATCGGCCTTGAGTTCGGTGAAGCGCTGCGTGATCGGGCCAAGCGTCTCGATCAGCAATTCGCCCAGCGCAGGCTTGAACGCGCCGAACCCCTGGCCGCCGAACTCATCGAGCACTGACTGGACGCTCCGCCCCGACAGCGCGCCGTACAGGGAGACGAGGTTCACGGCCTCGGGCCGGCCTTCCAGCCCGCCCGGCTCGCTCGGCAAGGGTTCGGGATCGGTCTTGGCCTTCTTGACCTTGCGCATCATCGTGTCGGCATCGTCCGACAAGCTGATCCGGCTCATCTCCGACGGGTCGGACTTGCTCATCTTCGCAGTGCCGTCGCGCAAGGACATGATCCGCGCGGATTCCGGCGGGATGATCGGTTCGGGCAGGGTGAAGATTTCCTCACCGCCGCCGAAATCGTGGTTGAACTTCTGCGCGATGTCGCGGGCCAGTTCCAGATGCTGCTTCTGGTCCTCGCCCACCGGAACGTGGGTTGCCTGGTACAGCAGCACGTCGGCCGCCTGCAGCACGGGATAAGTGTAGAGCGCCACGCTGGCGCCTTCACGGTTCTTGCCGGACTTGTCCTTGAACTGGGTCATCCGGTTCAGCCAGCCGATCCGCGCGGTGCCGTTCAGCAACCACTGCAATTCCGCGTGGGCGGGAACCTGCGCCTGGTTGAACAGGATCGAGCGTTCGGGATCGATCCCGCAGGCGACCAGCGCGGCGACCATTCCCAGCGTGTTGGCGGACAATTCCGCTGGATCGTGTGGCATGGAAATCGCGTGCAGATCGGCCAGGAAGAACAGGCACTGCCCGCCTTCGCGGCCGACTTCGTCCTGCATCCGCACCCAGTTGCGGATCGCGCCGAGGTAATTGCCGAGATGGAGATTGCCGGTGGGCTGAATGCCGGAAACGACGCGCATGGAGGTCACCTGTAAAAATGCCGGAGAGTTGAACAGCGAAACGCCCGATGGCCTCAGGCGGGGCGGCGCAGCAGTTGGTTGATCGTCTTGCGGTCGAGGACCTTCAGCGCGAACGCGGCGACGAGGAACACCGTGCCGCCCAGCGCCACCAGTCCGACGACGGAGGCAATGCGTTCGAAAAGCGAGCCCGCGTACCAGCCGGTTCCGTAAGGCAGGGCATACCACAAGGCCGCCCCCATCAGCGCGCTCGCAAGTCCGATCCGCAAGATACGCCCCAGCGCCAGCGGAGTAAGGTGGTAGAACCCGCGCAGGCTGAGGATGGTGTAAAGCCCGGCGCAGTTGATCCACGCCGCGGCCGATCCTGCCAGCGCCAGTCCGACCACACCGAGGCGGGGCACCAGCAGGAAGTTGAGCGCGATGTTCACCAGCAGCGATCCGCCCGCCGTGTAGACCGGCGTCCGTGTGTCCTTGCGCGCGAAGAAGCTCGGCATCAGAACCTTGATCAGCACATAGGCCGGGAGGCCAAGCACCAGGGCCGAAACGACCGCCCCGGTCTGGAGGGCATCGGCGTACGTGAAGGCGCCGCCGACGTAGAACGCGCGGGTGAAGGCGCTGCCGACGAAGAACAGCGCCACGGCCGCGGGCACGGTCAGCAGCAGGGCCAGCTCCACCGCATTGCTTTGCAGCCGGAACGCGCCTTCCTGATCGTCTTGCGCGACAAAGCGGGAGAGCGAGGGCAGGATCGCGGTGCCCAGGGCGATCCCGATGATCCCCAGCGGCAACTGGTTGAGCCGGTCCGCCATCGCAAGGAAGGTATAGGCGCCGTCCGGCAGGGTGGAGAGAAAGAACAAGTCGATGAAACGGCTGATCTGGTAGACCCCGGCGCCCAGCACGGCGGGAAGGATCAGCATGCCCAGTTCCCGTACGCCCGGCGTGATACGAGGACGCCCCAGGCCGATCCTGAACCCTTGCCGGTGCGCCCACCATCCGAGCCAGAGCATCTGCAGGAACCCGGAAACCGTCACCGCGATCGCCAACCAGAAGCCGATCTGGCGCCGCACCTCGATTGAGTCGCTTTGCAGGATGCCGATTACCAGCACGGTGAGCATGCACAGGTTCAGCAGGATCGGCGCGGCGGCCGCGGCGGCGAACCGGGAAAGGCTGTTGAGGATGGAGGCGAACACCGTCGCCAGGCTCATGAACGCGAGATAGGGGAAGGTCAGGCGCGCCATCAGCACCGCGAGGTCGTAAAGCTCGGGGTCTTCCTCGATCCCTTCGTTGGCGAACAGGCCGGCGATCCACGGCATCGCGATCAGCGCGAGGGCGGAAAACACGATCAGGATCGGGATCAGCACCGCCAGCACTTCGCCGGTGAAGGCTCGCGCGTCCGAAAGGTCAGGGTCCAGCAGGTCGCCCTTTGCCGACATCCGGCGGTTGAACAGCGGCACGAAGGCGGAGGCGAAGGCGCCTTCGGCAAACAGGCGGCGGAAGATGTTGGGCAGCTGAAACGCCAGCTGCCAGGCATCGGCCACCCCGCCGGCGCCGAGCGTCCGCGCCAGCAGGATGTCGCGCGCGAAGCCGAACACCCGGCTGACCAGCGTCAGTCCGCCGATCGTGCCGACATTGCGGATAAGGCTCATGCGGGGAACCTCCCGCGCGGGAAGGGTGTCAGCCTTCGCCGCCGAAGATGGAGGTGTCCGATTCCGCCTGACGGTTCTGCAGGTTCTGCAGATAGATGCCGTTGAAATCGATCGGGTCGAGCACGAGCGGCGCAAAACCGGCGTCGCGCGTCGCGTCGGCGACTACCCGCCGGGCGAACGGGAACAGCAGCCGCGGCCCTTCGGCGTACATGAAGGCGTGCTTCTGGTCCTCGGTCATGTTGCGCATGCCGACAAGGCCGCAATAGGCAAGCTCAACGATGTAGAAGCTGCCGGCCTGGCCCTTGGCGTTGACCGAGATCTTCAGCTCGATCTCGCTGACTTCCTGGTTTACCGCGCGGGCGCCGATGTTGAACTGGACATCGAGCTGCGGCTGGTCCTGCCACTGGAAGCTTTCCGGAGCCTTCGGGTTTTCAACCGACAAGTCCTTGATGTACTGGGTGATGACCCCGGCCACCGGCTGGGTGTCGGCGCCGTTGCCGCCCATCGCCCCGTTGGACGCGTTGGTGAGATCGGGGGTGTCGCCCTGGTCGGCCATGATGAATCTTTCGGCTTGAGTTCACGGGAAATCGAAGGCCTGCGCGCCTAGCACCGTGCCGCGGTGCCCGCAACGGCCACGCGAACCGGGCCGAAATTGGGAACGGGAGCGATTTTGCCCGTTGTTCGTTTGTAATTGCGTCCTATCTCAGGCACGTTGCCAAGAACCAGAGTGCCGAAGTTGTATCGGGATTCGACCGGAAATTCAGGAAGTCGCGTGATCGTTGAAATTGTCATTCTGGCCATGATCGCAGCCTTTTTGGGCCTGCGGCTCTACTCCGTGCTCGGCCGCCGTGCCGAGCATGAGGAAGAGCCCGTGCCCACGCGGTTTGAGCCGAACGACAGCGCGTCCGCACCGCGCCAGATCGCGCCTTCGGCGACTAACCAGCCGGCCCTGCGGCCCAGCCGCGAAATCGTCGGGTTCCCGCCCGCGATCGAAAGCGGCCTGCGCGATATCGCGGCCGTCGATCGCCGCTTCGACTTGCTCGCTTTCCTGGAGGGCGCGAAAAGCGCCTACGCCATGATCCTCGAAGCTTTCTGGCGCGGGGACAAGGAAGAACTGCGCCAGCTTTGCGACCAGGACGTGTACGAAGGATTCGTCGCAGCCATCGACGCGCGGGAAGCCGCGGGTGAACGGCTGGATAACCGGCTGGTGCGGATCGAGGATACCACGATCCATTCCGCCAGTCTGGACGGGCAGATCGCCCACATCACCGTCCGCTTCGTGGCCGACATCGCTGCCGTGACGTATGACCGCGACGGCCACATGGTCGCCGGATCGCTGGACGATGCGGTCGAAAGCCGCGACATCTGGTGTTTCTCGCGCGATGTCCGCTCGGCAAGCCCGGACTGGGTGCTCGACGAAACCGACGAAGATTGATCCGCCGATGCGGCGGGCCTCGACGCCAGTCGCCGGGGTGCTGTTCGCCGCGCGGACACGCCAGGGTTTTGGGCCCAGCAAGGGTTATTAGTGATGAAGGCTCCGCGTGGCCTGACGATCGAGGAAGCCGCGCTCTGGTCTCAGGTGACCGCCACGGTGAAGCCGCTGCGCGAAACGCCGCGTCCGCCGACAAAGGCCATCGCCCCCTCCGCCACGGTTGCGCCTGATCCTCCGAAGAAGGTCGCTCCCGCCCGGCGGCTTGTCCGTTCGTCGCCTCCTGCTCCGCCTCCACCTCCACGCCAGCGAGAGGAGCCGGGACTGGACTCTCATTGGGACCGGCGGCTCAAGGGCGGTGCGCTCGGGCCGGATTTCACGCTGGACCTTCACGGGCATACGCTCGACGCGGCGCACCGGCGGCTGGAACACGGGCTGAGCCAGGCGCGAGCGATGGATGCGCGGCTGGTGCTGGTGATCACCGGCAAGCCGCGTCCCGCCGATCCCGCCGACCGAGGCAATCGCCGAGGGGCGATCCGGGCCAAGATTCTCGATTGGCTGGCTGCCGGGTCGTATGCGTCGGACATCGCCGCAATTCGCGGGGCGCACCGCCGCCACGGGGGCGAGGGGGCGCTCTACATCGTACTCAAGCGGCGGCGGTAGACCCCTAGAGGCCCGACGCGGCTAGCGAGAGCAGGCAGTGCGGCATCACTTGCGACAGCGTGTTCTTGCCGGAAATGTCCTGGGCCTCCGCCGAAAGCACACGCGCAATCGCTTCCCGGTTCATCCCGGTCTGATCCATGATCTCGGCCGAGGCGCGGATGAAATACTCGCTGCCCCGCTCCTGCAAGGCTGGCCACGCGAGGGCTTCCTGGTTGCCGGCCTGCTGCCGGTTTGCGGCCAGCGCGAACGCTGCCGAACACCGTACCAGCATGCGCTGTTCCATCGAAAGCGCCGGCGAAGACTGCGGCGCGGCCGGCTGGGCAAAAACGGCGGCCGGTACGAGAGCGAGGACAAGGACGAGGCGTTTCATGGCCGCCGGCCTAACCGCCCCAAGCTGAACCGGACCTGCGTCCGGCGCAGCATCACTTCATCTCCCGCGTCTTCTTGCGCGTCGCGGCAAAGCCGTCGCGGCGCATCTTCTCGAAGCCGACTCGCTGCTCGAAGCCGGGGTCCTGCGGATAGTCGCGGTAGTCGGCGAGGGTCTCCGAGAACAGTTCCTCCACTTCGTCCTTGTGATCGGGGTGGGTGAAGATGTTCGCCCGGTTTTCGCGGATGCCATCGAGGATCCGCGCGCCGATGATGTCCGGCTCCATGCCGAATTCGTGGACCCCGGCCAGCCGCTCGACCATGGCCGTGTCCACCGGCTTCATCTCCCCTTTCAGGGTATCGGGGCGGATGTCGTCGCTGGCGTAGATATAGCTTTTCACCAGTCCCGGATGGACCACGGACACGCCGATCCCGTACTCCACCATCGAGTGGCGCAGCGAATAGCTCAGCCCGCGTACCGCGAACTTGGCGGTGTTGTAGATGCCCGGCGCGCCTTGCGCGATGAAGGAAGCCATGCTGGCGGTGTTGGTGATGTGTCCGCCGGTGATTTCGCCGGAAAGCGCGCGCTTCTTCATCCGCGGGGCGAACGTCATCACCCCGTTGATCACCCCGTGCAGGTTGACGCCAAGCAGCCAGTCCCAGTCGTCGTAGGAGGAATCCTCGATCGTCTGGAAAAGGTTCACCCCGGCATTGTTGAACAGCAGGCTGACAGGGCCGAACTCGGCTTCCACCTTGTCCGCTGCCTCACGAAAGCCCTCCCGGCTGGCAACGTCGAGCTGGACGCCCATCACTTCCCGGTTGTCGAGGCTGGCGAGCGCGCGGTCGATCGCATCCTGACGGATATCGGCGATCGCGACCTTGCACCCCTCGTTCAGCAGGTTGCGGACAATCCCGATGCCGACGCCGTTGGCGCCGCCGGTGACAAAGGCCGTGCGGCCCGCAAGATCGATCATGGTTGTCCTCTTCCGGTTTTTTCGTTGCGCGCAGTCTGGCCACCCTCATCCTCTCCCGCAAGCGGGAGGGAGAGTTTTTCGGCTACTTCGCCGCGGCGGCAGCCCGCTCCATCCCGAGCACCGGATTTTCCGGGCCCGACTGGCGGCCCGTGAGAAATTCATTGAGGATGCGCCGCTTGGTGAACAGCCAGCGGCCGTTCTCCTTGCGCAGTTCGTCTTCATAGATCCCGAAGGTGCCCATCTTCAGGCTGTTGCCCGGGCCGTTGTTGGCCATTTCGTACCAGAAGGACCGGCTCCATGCGTGGTCGCCTTCCACCTGAATCGCACTATGGGCCAGCACGTGGCGCAGGATCGCGGGGTTTCCCTCCTCGTCCGTGTAGACGGTCGCGATGCGTTCCTTGAAGCTTTTTGCCGTCGCCCGGATGTTGTCGCGCCCTTTGGTGGCGCCGCTGGCAAATTCCAGTTCTGCGTCTTCGGTGAAGGTGGCGGCGTAGGAATCGAAATCGTTGTAATCCATGGCGAACAGATAGCGCGCCATCAGGTCCTCTATCTCGGCGCGGTCCTGCGCATAATCGGCGGAGTAGGTGGGCAGGGCAGGGGAAGGCATGACGGCAGGCTCCGGTACAGGAAGGGCGCAGATGGAAGAAAGCGGCGCGTGCGGCCGCAGGCCGGATCGTTTCGATTTCTTTCGCGTGTCGCCCAGCCGATGAGACAGATTGTTACACGATTTTGCTTCGCCTATCTCTATTCGGCTCATACAAAAGCCCGCAAGCCAATTCGAAAACAAGGCTCCCCCAAGAGGAGCCGAAAGGGAGCAAGCAATGGCGATCGCGCCGAATGCGTTCGAGAGGGCGGGCGGAACGGAGGCAGAGCCGCCGCACGCCGAAACGATGCCCTGGCCGTCGGAAAAGGCCGGGTACTACGCGCTGTTCTGCATTATTTTCGCGACCTTCCTGACCTTCTTCGACCAGACCGTGTTCGCGATGCTGGCGCAGAAGATGAAGCTCAGCTTCGGCTTGTCGGATTCGGCACTTGGCTTCGTTCTTGGGCCCGCAAGCGTGGTTGCCTTCGTGTTCGTCGGGATCCCGCTGGCGCGGCTGGTCGATATCTATCCCCGCAAGTACGTGCTGTCCGCCGGCATCGCCGTCCTTGGCCTGATTACCGCGCTGGGCGGGCTGGCGCAGAGCTTCGGCCAGCTGGTCGCCACGCGGCTGTTCGTCGGCGCGGGCGGATCGGCCAACGGGCCGGGCTCGTATTCCATGCTGTCCGATTTCTTCCGGCCGGTTCGCATTCCGCTGGTGTTCGCGCTGCTGCAGCTGGGTTACATCCTCGGCAGCTCGGTCGGGACGTGGGGCGGCGGTCAGCTGATCGCCTGGACCGAAAGCTGGCCGGAAACGACCGAGTTCCTCGGCCTGACGATCTTCAACTGGCAATGGGTGCTGATCATGATCGGCCTGCCGGGCCTGCTGGCGGCGGTCCTGTTCCTGTTCGTGAAGGAGCCGGCCCGCCGAAACGCCCCCGATGCAAAGCCGCTGGTGCCGGAAGATGCCACGCTGGGGCGCAAGCTGCTCGCCTTCACCGGGTTCGACGCCATTCGGGCGATCAACATGCGCGGCGCCACGTTCTATCCGCTGTTCGCCGCCCTCGCGCTTTCCGCGATCGAGAGCCAGGGCCTGCCCGCCTGGCGGGTGCCGTTCATCTCCCGCACCTATGGCTGGAGCGAGCAGGAGATCGGCAACCTTCTCGGCCCGTTGCTGCTGGTCGCGAACCTCACCGGCATCATGGTCGGCGGGCTGTTCGTTTCTTGGATGAACAAGCGGTACAAGGACGCGAACATTCGCGCGACCGCGATGATCTTCACCTGCACCACGGTTTTCGCCATTGCCGCGCCCCTGATGCCGACCGGCGAACTGGCGCTGGCCTGCATGGCGCTGACCAGCTTGTTCGGCCTGGCCGGAGCGCCCGCGCAGAACGCGGCGATCCAGCGCATTGCCCCCAACGAGATGCGCGGCCAGGTGACGGCGCTCTATCTTTTCATGTTCACTTTCTTCGGCGCGCTCGGCAGCTTCGTGATCGGGATCGTGAGCGACGTGATCGTGGGCGATCCCCAAAAGCTGTGGCAGGCGCTGCTGATCGTCGCCGCAGTGTTCATGCCGATCGCCACCTTCTTCATGTGGCGCGCGATCCGGCCCTACCGCGCGGAAGTCGAGCGGCTGGAGGCAGTGGGGCGCTGAAACCTTAGGGTGAAGCCGACTGGAGCGCTTTGCGTTGGCCCAAGGGCTTTACGTTGACCCAAGGGCTTCACATTGACAATGTCCATCGACCACCCCAGTCGTGTGGGCCACAGAACACATCGCGCACACAGCGGACGGAGAGGACTTGATGGCTGAATACCCCTCGCTCCACATGATCATCAACGGCGAGAAAGTCTCTGGCGGAGGCCGGCGCACGTTCGATGTGGTGAACCCCGCCACCGGAGAGACGATCGGCGCGCTGCCGCTGGCGGGAGCGGCCGATCTCGACCGGGCGCTGGAGGTTGCGAAGGAGGGCTTTGCGATCTGGCGCAAGGCCAGCGCGGCGGAACGCGCGGCGGTGCTGCAGGGCGCGGCCCGGCTGATGCTGGAACGGCGGGAAGAACTCGCCCGCATCGCGACGATGGAGCAAGGCAAGCCGCTGGCCGAAAGCCGCATCGAAGTGATGATGAACGTCGGCTTGTTCCAGTTCTACGCCGGGGAATGCCAGCGCATCTACGGACGCGAACTGGTCCGCCCGGAAGGGCAGCGCTCGGTCGTGCGGTATGAGCCGGTCGGTCCGGTGGCGGCGTTCGCGCCGTGGAACTTCCCGATCGGCAATCCGGGGCGCAAGCTCGGCGCCCCGATCGCGGCCGGTTGCTCGGTCATCATGAAGGCGGCAGAGGAAACGCCGGGTTCCGCGCTTGGCGTGCTGCAGTGCCTGCTGGACGCGGGGCTGCCGAAGGAAGTGGCGCAGGCCGTATTCGGCGTACCGGACGAAGTCAGCCGTCACTTGCTCGGCTCACCCATCATCCGGAAGCTGTCGTTCACTGGCTCCACCGTGGTCGGCAAGCACTTGGTGAAGCTGGCGGCCGACAACATGCTGCGCACGACGATGGAATTGGGCGGTCACGGGCCGGTGCTGGTGTTCGGGGACTCCGATCTCGACAAGGCGCTCGATACCGCGGTCGGCGGCAAGTACCGCAACTGCGGGCAAGTCTGCGTTTCGCCCACGCGCTTCATCGTCGAGGAAAGCGTGTTCGAGAAGTTCCGCGACGGCTTCGTCGAACGGGCAAAGGCGGTGAAGGTCGGCGATGGGCTTGAAGAAGGCACCCAGATGGGCCCGATGGCCAATCCCCGACGGCCCGAAGCGATGGACCACCTGATCGGCGACGCGAAGAGCAAGGGCGCAAAGCTGCACATTGGCGGGGAGCGGATCGGCAACCGCGGGTTCTACTACGCGCCCAGCGTGCTGTCCGAAATCCCGCTTGACGCGACGATCATGAACGAAGAGCCGTTCGGCCCGGTTGCGCTGATCAACCCGTTCCGGGGCGAGGAGGCGATGATCGCCGAGGCCAATCGCCTGCCTTACGGCTTGGCCGCTTACGCCTGGACCGGCGACGCCCAGCGCCAGCGCCGCCTGGGGCGGGAGATCGAATCCGGGATGATCGGCATCAACAGCCACATGATCGGCGGGGCGGACGCCCCCTTCGGCGGGGTCAAGTGGTCGGGCCACGGCAGCGAGGACGGACCGGAAGGCGTGCTGGCCTGTATGCACCTGAAAGCGGTTCACGAGGGATAACCATGGCAAATCACGAACTCAAGACCGGCGGCGACCGCGGATACCTGCGGATCGCGACCGAGGAAGCCTTCGCCACCCAGGAACAGCTCGACGCGATCCTGCGGCTGGTGAAGGAAGGCCGCGCCGACAAGGGCACCGTGTCGCTGTGGGGCTTTTACGGCACCGCCCAGACCGAACGCACCAACTTCATCCGCGAACGGTTGCTCGATCTCGGAGAACTGCGCCTGCAGGCGATGGACGAAGCGGGGATCGACAAGGCGGTGCTGGCGCTGACCAGCCCGGGCACTCAGTCGATGCACGATGCGGACGAAGCCAGGCGCATTGCCCGAAATGCCAACGACCAGTTGAAGGACGCGTGCGAGAAGCACCCGGACCGTTTCTACGGCATGACCGCGATTGCCCCGCTCGATCCGGCATGGTCGGCCGAGGAACTGCGGCGCGGCAAGGAGGAACTTGGCTTCAAGGGCGTGCAGGTGAACAGCCACACGCATGGTCACTACCTGGATGAGGAGCAGTTCGATCCGATCCTGCGTGCCTGCGCCGATCTCGACCTGCCGCTTTACATCCATCCGCAGGGCCTGCCCGACAGCATGATCGGCGACATGGCCGGGGCAGGGCTGGACGGGGCAATCTTCGGCTTCGCGGTTGAAACCAGCTACCACGCGATGCGCCTGCTGACGACCGGCGTGTTCGATCGCTATCCGTCCCTCCAGTTGATGCTGGGCCACGGGTGCGAAGGGCTGCCGTACATGCTGCACCGGCTGGATTACATGCACAAGGCGGGCATTCGCTCCAACCGCTACCCGCGGCTGAAGCCGCTCCAGCACGACTTGTTCCACTACATGCGCACCAACGTGCTGGCGACCAACAGCGGCCTGCCGTTCGGCCCGGCGGTCAAGCTGATGATCGACGTGATGGGCGAAGACCGCGTGATGTACGCGATGGACTACCCCTATCAATACGTGCCGGACGAAGTCCGCATGATGGACGATCTCGACATTCCGCACGACCAGAAGAAGAAGTTCTTCCAGACCAACGCGGAACGCTGGTTCAAGCTTTAGGAGAGACTTGCGATGACGACTTATGCCGTGACCGGGGCATCCGGGAAGCTCGGACAACACGTGCTGGATGAATTGCTGGAACGCGTGGACGCGAAGGATATCGTCGCGATCGTGCGGGATCCGGCCAAGCTGTCCGATTATTCCGGCAAGGGGATCGACGTTCGCCAGGGCGATTATGACGATCCCGCCAGTCTCGGTGCCGCGCTGGAAGGCGTGGACCGGCTGCTGCTGATTTCCGGCAACGCGGTGGGTGAACGCGAACGCCAGCACGGCAACGTGATCCAGGCGGCGAAGAAGGCGGGCGTGTCTTATCTCGCCTACACCTCCATTCTTCACGCTGACCGTTCGCGCCTCGCGCTCGCGCCCGAACATGTCGCGACCGAAAAGCTGCTGGAAGGCAGCGGGCTCAGCTACGATCTGCTGCGCAACGGCTGGTATTCGGAAAACTACACCGGGTCGCTCCAGACCTCGATCGAACAAGGGGTGATCCTCGGTGCGTCGGGCGAAGGGCGGATCTCGACCGCTACCCGCCGGGATCTCGCAGCGGGCGCGGCGGCCGCGCTGGTGAACGGCAAGGGCGGCGACACGTACGAACTGGCAGGCGACACCGGCTTCACCATGGGCGAATTTGCCGATGAAGTTTCAAGCCGCGCGGGCAAGCCGGTCGAATTCCGCAACCTGAGCGAAGACGAATACGCCAAGGTGCTGGAAGGGGTCGGGCTGCCGGCGCCGATCGCGGCCATGCTGGCCAGCACCAGCGCGCTTTCGGGCGAAGGGGAGCTGGAGGAGAACGGCCGCGATCTCAGCCGCTTGTCCGGCCGTCCGACGACCCCGATCAGCGAAACCATCGCCCAGGCGCTCAGCCAGTAATCGGGCCAGCCGTAACGAGAAAGCTCCCGTTCTGGTGCGCAGCCGAAACATCGGCGCGGCCAGACGGGTGAACTAAAAGGGAGAGGATCATGGCCACGAGTGCAGCGATGGGAGAGCCGCCACGGCCCGCCGCAAAGGTTACCCGCGCGGGCTGGTACGCACTGACCCTGGTGTCCGCTGCGCAGGCCATGAGCCTGCTGGACCGGCAGATACTCTCCATCCTCGGCCCCAGCATCATCGCCGATCTCGGCATCGGCGCATCCGAACTGGGGCTGCTCTACGGCACCGTCTTCGCCTTGTTCTATGCCCTGTTCTCCCTGCCGCTGGGGCGGCTGGTGGATGGCTGGGTGCGGACGAAGCTGCTGGGCATCTGCGTGTGCCTCTGGTCGATTTCGGCCGGGATGGCCGCGTTCGCCAGCAGCTTTGCCTTGCTGGCGGTGTCACGCCTGGGCGTGGGGATCGGCGAAGCGGCGGCGCAGCCGTCGGCGAACAGTATCATCTTCGATGAGTTCCCGCGGGAAAAGCGCGGCACCGCGATGGCGGCGCTGGGCATCGCGGTCGCGCTCGGGCTTGGCTTGTCGATGGTGCTGGGCGGCATCGTCGCGCAGTGGTGGGACAACCGCTATCCCGCGGGCGACGCGCCGCTCGGCTTTGCCGGGTGGCAGTTTGCCTTCCTGGTCGCCTCGCTTCCCGGCTTGCCGCTCGCCTGGCTGATCTACCGCATGAAGGAGCCGAAGCGCGGCGCGATGGACGGCATCGTCTCGCCGGAAGACCCGCACCCGTTCAAGGCCAGCGCGGAAGTGCTGGCGGCGGTCACTCCGGGCGCGAACTGGTGGATGCTGTGGCGCCGGGATGCCGGGGCAAAGCAGTGGACGATCAACCTGATCGGCCTGGCGGTGATCCTGGCTGTCTGCCTGACTCTGGTCGAGGTCACGCAGGCGTTCTCTCCCCGTCCGCCGATCCAGGCGCTGGGCCTCTCGATCGATGCCCACGTGCTGCAGTGGTTCGTTGCCGGATTTGGCGCGTTCGTGATCCTGAACCTGTTCCAGTCGCTGAAGCTGACCGATCGGGCGACCTACAACGTGATCCTTTCGCCCTCGCTGATCCTGCTGATGGTGGTCGGCGGCCTGCAAACCGCGATCAACTATGGCGTCATGGGCTTCACGCCCACGTTCCTGGTCGACAACTACGGCTTGTCGCAAGCCGAAACCGGGTTGCAGTTCGGCCTCTTGTCCGCCGGTCTCGGAATTCTCGGGCCTGTAATCGCCGGACCGCTGTCGGACTGGCTGACGGTCCGGCTGGGCGGCAAGGGCCGCGTGCTGCTGACGCTCGCTTCGCTGGGGATATCGCCCCTGTTCGGCATCTGGACGTACAGCGCGGACGACGCGACCAGCTTCTATCTGCGCTTTTCAGTCTACAGCATCATCCTGACCCTGTGGCTGCCGCCGATCTATTCCCTGATGTACGATCTGGTCCTGCCGCGGATGCGGGGGATCACGTCCTCCACCTACATCATCATTTCCACCCTGCTGGGGCTTGGCATGGGGCCGTACTTCGTCGGCATCGTTGCAGACCAGAACGGCGGGGACTTCGGCGACGCGATCATTTCGATCAACTGGGTCGCACCGGTAATCATCGTCCTGCTGCTGATCGTACTGATGCGCATCAAAAGGGATGAGGAAGGCATGAAGGACCGGGCCCGCGCGGCAGGAGAATCCGTCTGATGCGCCTGACCGTGCGCGAAGCGGCGTTCCGCATCTTCCAGCACTTCGGGGTCGATCGCCTGTTCGGCAATCCCGGATCGACCGAGCTGCCGATGCTGAAGGCGATGCCGGAAAGGTTCGACTACGTCCTCGGCCTCAACGAAGCGGTGGTGGTCGGGATGGCCGATGGCTTTGCCCGGGCAAGCGGGAAACCGGCGCTGGTGAACCTGCACAGCGCGGCCGGGACCGGCCATTCGCTCGGCAACCTGTTCACCGCGTTCCGCAACAACGCCCCGCTGGTGGTCACGGCGGGGCAGCAGGCGCGCAGCATCCTGCCGTACGATCCGTTCCTGTTCGCGGAACGGGCGACCGAGTTCCCGCGCCCCTATGTCAAGTTCTCCATCGAGCCGGCACGGGCCGAAGATGTCCCCGCCGCGCTGATCCGGGCGTTCCAGACCGCGCTGACCCCGCCAATGGGACCGGTGTTCATTTCCATCCCGGTGGACGACTGGGATCGGGAGTGCACGATGCCAGGCTTGCCGGACCTCAGCTTGCGTACCCTGCCGGACCCGCGGGGGATCGACCGCCTGGCGGAACTGCTGGACGGCGCGAGCGCGCCTGCGCTGGTGCTCGGCACCGGGGTCGCCAATTGCGGCGGGTGGGACGCGGCGATTGCCCTGGCCGAACAGAGCGGCGCCAGCGTCTGGTGCGCGCCTTATGCGGCGCGAGAGGTATTTCCCGAAGACCACCCGCAATTCGCCGGGTTTCTGCCGGCCTGGCGGGACCAGTTGCGGGACTTGCTGAATCCGCACGACGCGATCCTCGTCGCCGGCGCCCCGGTGTTCACCTGGCACGTCGAAGGCTCCGGCCCTCACTGGCCCGAACATGCGCAGCTGCTGGCCCTGAGCGAGGACCCGCAGCACCTTGCCGCCATGCCCGGCGGCGGCGGCGTGCTGGGCGATGTCGCCGCCGGCCTTGCCGCGCTGGCCGAACGCGTAAAGCCGCGCTCGTTCGCGGGCAAGAGGCACCGCCTGGCCGATCCGCAAGCCGCGATGACCGACAGCTTCGTCCTCTCCCGCATTCACGCCTTGAGGCCGCAAGATGCGGTAGTGGTGGAGGAAGCGCCGACCGCCCGAACTCCGGTGCACGACAACCTGCCGATCACGCGCGAAGGGGGCTTCTTCACCTGCGCCAGCGGCGGGCTTGGCTATTCGCTTCCCGCCGCGGTCGGCGTGGCGCAAGCGGCCGGAGACAAAGTGCTCGCCATCCTGGGCGACGGAGCGGCGATGTACACGATCCAGGGCCTCTATTCGGCCAACAGGCTGGGCGCGAACGTCAGCTTCCTGATTCTCAACAACGCGGCCTATGCCGCGCTGCAAGGGTTCGCCGGGGAATTCGGAATGAACGCGGTTCCGGGCACTGACCTGGGCGGCCTCGATTTCGTGAAGCTGGCCGAAGCGCAGGGCATCCCAGCGCGGCGGGTGGATTCGCCCGGCGCAATCGACGCAGCGCTGTCCTGGAGCTTCGGCGAATCCGGGCCAACGCTGGTCGATCTCCGGATTGCCTAGCTCAATCCTCCGTCCCGCGATGGAACCTCGCGCTTCCTCTGTCGTCTGAAAGGAGGACAATGCCGGATTTCCGGCGAACATGAGGGAGATTGCTGATGCTCGAATGGATTCTGATTCTCTTGGCCGTTGCGGCGCTTGCCGGCCTGCTCGGGTTCGGCCGCTTGTCTGGCGCTGCTTTGAGCGGCGCCAAGATCCTGATCGGGATCGTAATGATCCTGTTCATCCTGGTGTTGCTTGGCGTGCTGGTCCTTTAGAGACCGGCACGAGCCGGGCGGCTGTGGCGCAGCCGCCCGGCGCCAGCATTCCGATATGCCTTAAAGCACCTGCACCGCGTCGATGGCGGCGGCCACTTGTTCCGGCACCGCGTAGTGCAGCATGTGACCCTGTCCGTGGATGAGATCCAGCCGGGCGCAGGGGACCTGGCTTGCAAACGGCTGGGCGTGTTCATCCGCATGGGTGATGAGATCGCCGTCCCCGGCCATGACAACGATTGGTAGCCGTAGTTCGTCGTATCGGCGGCTGAGGCGGATGGCGGAGGGGATCATCAGGGCGGTGTCGGACGCGCTGGCCTGCACTTGGCCGGGGCGCAGGCTCATCGCCAGCGGGAAAGCGCCGAACCGGTCTGGGACCGGCGCGGGAGCGAAGGGTGCCTTGAAGCCCGCAGGTCCGAGCGCCCGACCGGCAAGCGGGGCCAGCGTGTGCGCCAGCAAGGGCCCGATCAGCGGGATCGCGGGGGCGGAGCCGGCCAGCACGTCGGGCCGCGCGGTTCCGAAGTAGTAGCCGGAGATCAGCACCAGCCCGGTGGTCCGGTCCGGGTGGTTGAGCGCCATCGCCAGCGCGACCATCGTGCCCCAGCTGTGGCCGACGATCACCGCGCGCTCTACGCCGATCCGCTCGAGCGCCCGGGCGATCAGCCGCGCCTGCGCTTCCGGCGTCCACTTGGTTTCGTCCGGCCGGTCGCTGTAGCCGAAGCCCGGGCGGTCGAATGCGATGACGCGATTGTGAGCCGCTGCGAGGCCCGTCACGCCGCTGATCGCGAAGTCCTGCAGCAGCACGCCGTTGCCGTGCAACAGCACGACCGCAGGGCCGGTGCCCTGTTCGGTGTAGTGCAGCCGAACTCCGTCAACCTCCACGAACGTGCCGGCTGGCGGCGTGTCCGCTTCGGCCCGGCGGGCGCTCGCCCGGTTGAACAGGGCGCTGCCAGCAAGGGCGGCCGCCGCCGCGCCCGCTGCGATCCATCCGCCTTTCGCGGAGCCTTGGTTCTCAGATGCCATGCCGGTCGAACTCACGTGCGCGGCAAAAGGTTGCAGCCTATTGCAAGACCCTGCGCAAAGCGCCGTCAGGTCACTCGCCACACCCACAGCTTGATGCCGGAGGCATAGCGCGCGCCGGAGCAGACGAAGATCGACCGGTTCAGCCAATCATACGGCCCTTCCGGGGCAATGAATTCGGGCACGGTGCGGAAGTAGTACTCCGCCGGATCGACTTCCTCCCCCCGGCGCAGGCGGTCCATAACCTCCGCGGGGCCATGGCGCAGGCCCTTGTTGCGGATCTGGATCAGCGCGCCGTCGTCCGTCTCGATCGCATAGATCGCATCGGCCACTGTGACGCCGTCGCCGCGGGTCAGTTGCCAGTCGGCCGAATTGCCCATCAGGCGCCCGGAGATCTTCGGCCCCTTGACTGACCCGCCCTGGATGATCGGGATGATCCGGCGCGCTCCGTCATAGGTTTTCCCGATTTCGCGGGGCGGCTCCAGGTCGCCGCTGGCTTCGTAGACAAATTCCAGTTCGGGCTTGATCATCGCTTGTTCCACGTCAATCTGTCAGTAAGGCCAATAGGCTATAGCTTGCGCCGAATTGCCAGACGAATCGAAGAAAATTACGATAGGAGAGAGGAATGGCTGCGGATCTGTACGCGGACTTTGTCATCATCGGGGCAGGCAGCGCGGGCTGCGTGCTCGCCGCCAGGCTGACCGAAAGCGGTGAGCACAAGGTGGTGCTGCTCGAAGCCGGCGGCGATGACCGCCCGACCAAGGAGCCGAGCCAGTTCGTTTCCAACCTGATGATCCAGACGCCGATCGGCTTCGGCAAGACGCTGAACGATCCCAAGGTCAACTGGCTCTATGAAACGGAGGTCGACGAAGGCTCCGGCAACCGCACGCACAAGTGGCCCAAGGGCAAGGTGCTGGGCGGATCGTCTTCGATCAACGGACTGCTTTATGTCCGCGGGCAAGCGGCCGATTACGACGGCTGGGCGCAGATGGGCGCACGCGGCTGGAGCTGGGACGATGTCCTGCCCTACTTCCGCAAGAGCCAGAACCAGGAACGCGGCGAGAACGCGCAGCACGGGGTGGGCGGTCCGCTCAACGTCTCTGATTTCCCGGAACGTCACCCGGTCAGCGCGGCACTGGTTCAGGCCTGTGTCGAAGCGGGCATTCCTTACAAGGAAGACCTGAACGACGGAAACCAGGAAGGCGTCAGCTTCTTCCAGATTACCGCGAAGAACGGCAGGCGCCACTCGGCGGCGGTCGCCTATCTCCACCCGGCGATGAAGCGGCCGAACCTGACGGTCGAAACCCGGGCAATGACCACACGCATCCTGTTTCAGGGCAAGAAGGCAGTCGGGGTCGAATTCAAGCAGCACGGCCAGACTCGCCGCGTAATGGTCGGGCGCGAAGTGATCGTGGCCGCAGGCGCGGTGGAAAGCCCGAAGCTGCTGGAAATCTCCGGCGTCGGCCAGGGCGGCCTGCTGCAGGAACTCGGCGTTTCGGTGGTGCACGAATCCCCGATGATCGGCGAAAACCTGCAGGATCACTACATGATCGGCTGCCAGACCTACCTCAAGGAGGAGGAGCATTCGATCAACCAGCTGTCCCGCGGCACCAAGCTGCTCGGGCAGATTGCCAAGTACGGCACCACGCGCAAGGGCCTGCTGTCCTATGCGGTCGCCCATGGCTGCGCATTTGCGAAAACCCGGGATGAGCTGGAATACCCGGACGTGCAGATCCACGTGATGGCTGCGAGCATGGATCTGGAGTACCTGAACCAGTATCAGGGCCTCAGGCTGGACAAGGAGCCGGGCCTTGCGTCCAATCCCTGCCAGTTGCGCCCCGAATCCCGCGGATCGATCCACGCGAAATCGCCGGACGGCACGGTGATGCCGCGGATCGTGCCGAACTACTTGTCCGATCCGATCGACCGGGAATCGGTGGTTTCCCAGCTGAAGCTGATCCGCAAGATCTGGCAGCAGCCGGCGATCAGCCCGTACCTCAAGGCACCGGGCGATCCCTTCGGTGAGACGGACGACCAGATGATCGAATACGCGAAGCTTGCGGGCGGCACGCTGTACCACGCGGTCGGCACGGTCGCGATGGGCGATGAACGCTTCCCGCTCGATCCGCAGATGCGGGTGCGAGGGGTGGAGGGCCTGCGGGTGATCGACGCTTCGGTCATGCCCAAGATCGTTTCCGGCAACACCAACGCCCCCACGATCATGATCGCGGAAAAAGGCAGCGCGATGATCCTGCAGGACGCGAAGGAAGCCCTCGCGGCGTAAGCCGGAAGCAAAAACGCGGCGTAAGCTCAGTAAAAGGCGCGGCGGGAGAAATCTCGCCGCGCCTTTTCCTTGCTTCGCTATTGCTGGACGACCTTGCCGCCGTGACGTAGCTTCCCTGCAACAGCCGGCGAGCAAATGACCGGCAGTTACGGAGGGATGCTTATGTCTGCTTATCTTGCACTGGCCGTGTCCGTCGGCCTTCTCGCCTTTGTCGATACCTGGCTTTACGTCGGCCCGCTTGAAACGACGGCGCTGGCCGGTCTGGTGTGGATTTCGTTTATCGCCTGGGGCTGCCATTTCCATTCCGGCGGCGGCACGAAAGGCAGTCTCACTACCGTCGCCTGCATGACCTTCGGCGCGCTGGTCGGGATGGTCGCGGTCATGCTCGCCAGCGGCGTGTTCGCCGACACCGGGGTGCTGGCTGCGCCGATCGCGGTCGGCCTTGGCGCCGCGGTAATCTGCCTCGCCAGCCGGGTGTCGCTGCTCGGGACCATTCCGGCGAGCGTCTATGGCTTCGCCTCCATCGCCGGGCCGATCCTGTTGAAGGGGCTCACCCCGGCAGAGGCGTTCATCCCGGTAGTGCTGTCGATCATCATCGGCGCCGCGTTCGGCTATGTCTCGGAAGCGCTCGCCAACGCGCTCACGCGCAAGGCTGCGCCGGTGGACGCGGAAGCCGCCGCGCTCGGGGAAACCAGCGCCGTCTGACCGGAAGCTTCCGAATCGCGACAGGGGCGGGCTGCGGCTCGCCCCTCAGTCCGAAATCCGGCCGGACCGTTCCAGCGCAAGCCGCAGGGCTTGCAGTTCCGCTTTCAGCTCCGCCATTTCGCCGCTCCCCGCGACGGGCCCTTCCGGCTGCTCCGCGTCGCGGCCGATGAAGAAGCTGGCGAGAGTCGCCGTCAGGTATCCGAACACGGCAAAGCCGTAGATCGACAGCAGCACGCACAGCAGGCGCCCTTCGGTCGTGACCGGCCAGTATTCGCTGCCGATGCTGGTCAGCAGCATTGCCGTCCACCACAGCGCATCCCAGTAGGAGATAAAGCCCCCTTCGACCTCGCCGGCCGATTCGAAGCTCAGCATCCCGGCCGATCCAAGCGCGATCACCAGCATCGTCAGTCCGGCGACATAGCCGAACCGCCGCCGCGCCAACGTAGACCGCAGCGCGTTCATCCCGCGATTGGCGGTGCCGACGATCCGCACCAGCCGCAGGCCGCGCAGCAGCCGGGCCGCGCGCAGGATGGCGAAGACCCGCACAAGCCGCAGGGCGGGAACCACCAGCGCAATGATCGTCAGCCAGTTCGTCCGCAGAAACGGCCGCTTTTCCGGGGCGAGGGCAAAACGGATCAGGAATTCGATGATGAAGACGATCCAGATCATCGTTCCAACAGTTGTCAGCAGTTCGTTGGTTTCGCCGATCAGCTCCAGCACCACGATGACCAGCCAGCCGAAGCTGAGCACCAGCATCGGCGTGCGGAGCCAGCGCTCCAGCTCATCGAGCTCTATCCAGCGTTCGTCCTGCGTCACCATCCCGGCTCCTTGCTCTGAGGCAAGAGACGCATGAACGCTGCCTCCGGTTTCGTCCGTGATCAGGCGTCCTGCCCGAGTGCCGCCGCGGTGACGGCGTCGTTCAGCGGCCGGGCAGCCGCGAATCCAGCGAATGATCCGGCTCGCCTTTCCAGATGAACAACGGCCAGAACCAGGCGCGCCAGGGCCAGGTGATGATCGCGGTGAGGATCACCGTCAGCGCGGCGAAGGTGTACTCGACCAGCCCTTCGTCCAGCACGACATTCCAGTAGACGATCACCACGTTCAGAACCACGACCGCGATAATCGTCAGCGGCATCGCGCGGTTCAGCAGCAAGGTGATCCCGGTCACCACCTCGATCACCTTGACCCAGTCGAACAATCCGCTGGCCATCAGGGCCTTGGTGAAGGCGATCGCTTGCGGCGTGTTGCCCAGCGGCTGCATCCACGGCCAGAAGAAGTGCCACAGGCCGGAGAAGAGGAACCACGCGCCGAACACAACCCGGCTGACATGGTAGGCGATCCGGAAAACCGGGCTGGAGGTTGCTTGCACGGTGCGTTGCCTCATCGGGTGCGCGCGACAATCCGGCAGGGCCCCGCATCAGGGCCGCGCCGCGCCGGGTCGGCCGCGCGCGGGCAGCCGGTTCCTGCTTGTTCCGCCCGCTCCCGCTTTCGTCGCGGGATCGAAAGGGGGAGGGGCGGAAGAAGGATCAGAAGGTCAGGGCTTGACCTTGCTGGCGTTCAGCCGTTCGCGGCCGACCCAGGCGCCGTGGACCTGGCTGCGCAGCGCGATCCCGGTCTTCACCTTGGCGATCGGGCCCTTGGCCGGGTTGTCCGCTTCCACGATCCACAATTCGGAGGAATAGTCGTGCGGCGCGGGGCTGTTGGGGATGTCGACCACGCTCAGCAGCCATCCGCCATGGCTGGAATCGGATGAGGGCACGTGTGCCGGCTCACTGATCCCGGCGCCCGGGGGCACGGCCATCATTTCGACGCGGCCATTGCCCGGCTCGATCCGGACCAGCGCGTTGAAGTTGGCGCCGACCGGTCCGCCAAGCAGCGGCGGGCCCTTGGCTTCCGGGTTCATCGAAAGATACCACGCGGCGCGGTAGGGGCGGCCCTGATCGGCATCCGGCAGGCGCGGCAAGTCTCCCGGAGGGCCGAGCGGACGCTCCTGGATTTCAGGATCGGCCTTGCTCATGTCGATCGTCCAGCGAGTCAGCGCTCCCTGGATTTCCTGCTGGGGCTTATCGATGCCGCCGGCCTCACGCATGAAGGCGAACGCGTTGGTCTCCGACAGGCACAAGTCGATATGGACCAGATCGCCATCGTCGTAGGCGTTGACTTCGTGGAACACGGAAACGCCGACCGGCCCCTTGATCCACTTCATCTCCTCCACCTTGCCATAGCGGGGCATGATGCCGACCCAGCTTTCCAGATCCTGCTGATGCGCCCAGTGCGCGCCGCCGGACTTCAGCCGGTCAAGATCGGCCGTGGTCGGGAAGATCGGGAAAATGGCGTATTTCTCGGTGATGACGAAGTCGTGGATGGTCGAGCAGTACGGCTGCTTGAACCACTGCTCGGACGTCAGGTTGCCGTCCTTGTCGGCGATGCCGTAGGCGATATCCAGGCTGCACAGCCCGCCCGCTTCATAGCCGAAGAAGAACAATTCGCCGGTCTGGGGATCCACGCGGGGATGGGCGGTGAAGGTTTCCGATTTCAGCGCGCCGTAATAGTCCCACTTGCCCACGGTTTCGAGCGTGTGAGGGTTGATTTCATACCCCCGGCCGTCCTCCTTGGTCATGAACAGGCGGCCGCCGTGCCAGACGGGGGTGGTGTTGGCGAGGGTGCGGTCCACGCCTTCAACCGAAGGATCATCGGTGAACGGGTTGCGATACCGGCCGAACAGCGCGCGCCGCGCGTCTTTTTCCGCCTTGTAGCGCTCCGTCTCGACATAGCGGATGTCGTAATCGACCGCGCCCTTTTCGAAGTTGAAGCGTGCGATCATCCCGTCCGCGTTCAGCGCGATGTCGTCTTCGAACATCGGCGCGTGCGCGTTGTCGGGAACGGCGCGGAAGAACGCGCCTTCGATCTCGGCCGGGATTTCGCCTTCCACCTCCAGATTGCGGACGGACAGCTCAAGCCGCCGCGGGGTGTTGGTGCCGATGAAGTGAATGCTGTTCGGAAACGCGCCCATGACGTGAATTCTCTCCCTTCGATTCTGAAATGACGGTAACACCTGTTAGGATTGCGTCCAACCGGCTTGTGCTGGATAGACCGGCGAAACACGGCGAAGGGGGATGCGTGCAGGCAAGCGAAGGCATGATGATCGAAGCGGAGGACGACATGGCGGCGCCCGCGGCCTCGCCGGACGGCGACCGGGCACCGATGCTCCACCGGCTGCTGAAACTGACCAACCGACTGATGGCGCCTTTTTCCATCCATCTGGAAAAGCAGTACCGGATCACCCTCAACGAATTTCGCCTGCTGATGACGATCGGGCATCTCGGCACGTCCGCCAGCCACGAACTGGCCGAACGCACCGGGGTCAACGTGATGAGCGTCAGCCGGGCAGTCTCCGCGCTGGAGAAGCACGGCCGGATCAGCATAGAGCGCGATCCCGACAATCGCCGCCGCAAGCGTCTGACGCTGACGGACGAAGGGCGGCGCTTGTACGAAATCATGCGCCCGCGGACGGAGAAGGTGTCCGATTACTTGTTCGCGGGGCTTTCGGCGGAGGACCTTGCCGCGCTTGACCGGATTCTTCACACGATGACCGCCCGGCTGGAAGCCAAGGACCAACAGGGCCGCTCCCTCTTCCTTGAGGAGACGCGGCCGGAGGACGGAGACGAATGACGATGGACATCACCCAGCGGCTGGAAATCGAGGCGCAATGCACCCGCCTGATCAACCACTACGCCAACCTCAACGATGCGCAGGACTGGGATGCGGTCGCGGAGCTTTATACCGAGGATGCGCGCTTCGGACGGCCGAGCAAGCCGGGGGACCTGGTGACCGGGCGCGAGGCGATCCTCGCCAGCTTCAAGGCGCGGCCACCGCGGGCGCAGCGCCACGTCATCGCGAACGTCGTGGTCGATGTGGAGGACGCGGACAGCGCCCGTGCCTTCAGCGTGATCCTGCTGTTTCAGGGCGAAGCGGCGGCCGAAGGCGAACTTCCGGCGATGAGCGCGAATTCGCCGCTCGTCGGCACCTTCCGGGACAGGATCGTCCGGACGAACGAAGGCTGGCAATTCGCCGAGCGGATCGGCGGGCTCGACTTTCGCCCCTGAACACGCCCGCCTGAACTCGCAAGCCCGAGTTGGCAGGCCTGAAATCAGCGCGTCACGCGGGAACGGCGGCTGCACCGCCGTCCCGCGCCCGCATCGCCAGCGGCACCAGCAAGGCCAGCCCGCCGCAGATCGTGACCGGGATCACCAGCGTCAGGAAATACCCGCTCGCGGAAATGCCTGCGTCGATCAGCGCCGCGCCGACCAGCGGGGCAGCAATCGCACCGATCCGCGATATCGCCACGGCGGCGCCGATCGCGGTGGACAGCACGTGCGACGGGAACAGCTTGGGGCTGAGCGCCATCAGCGCGCCGTGAATCCCCGTCACCCCGCCGCCGGCCACCAGCAGCAGCAGGCTCCAGCCCAGCGGATCGGCCGGAGTGGCCCAGATCGCCAGAAAGGCGAGGGCGATCACCGCGTAGCCGATTGCCAGCGTCGGCCCGGGCTTCCACTTGTCGATCAGGAACGCGAGTCCGATGCTGACCGGCAGGCCCATGCCCTGCATCAGGCCCTGGATGCGGGACGGCAGGCTGTCCCCGAACACTTCGGCCGGAAGCACGATCGGGGTCCAGCGGACCAGCATGTACAGCGCCACGGCGTTGATCATGTAGGCGCACGTGAACACGGCCAGCGGGAAGGCGAGGGGCGGACGCAGCAACTCGGCGAAGGGCGTCCGCGCGCCCGCTCGCCGTTCCCTGGTTGCGCCTCTGCCTCCCGGCAGGATCGCCAGCAGGCCCAGGCCCAGCAGCAGGGCAAGCACGGCAGGAACCCAGAACAAGCCGCGCCATCCGGCCCAGCCGACCAGTTCCGGCGCGGTGAACCCGGCCAACATCGCCCCAATCGCGATCCCGGCGGACACTACGGCCATGATCGTCGAGCGCCGCCCTTCCGGCGCGACTTCTGCGGACAAGGCGGAAACGTTGGCAAGGCATGCGCCCAGCGCGATGCCGGTCAGCAGGCGCCAGATGGCGAACCCGGCGATGCTGCCCGAAAGTGCGGTCGCGCTGGTTGTCGCGGCGATGGCGAAGCACCCCGCCACGATCAGCGGCTTGCGGCCCAGCCGGTCCCCCAGCGGCGCGATCAGCAAAGCGCCGATACCAAGCCCGAGCAAGTCAGCCGACTGGACGATGGAAAACGCGGTCGGCTCCACTCCCATTTCGGGGGCGAGCCAGCGGATCGCCAGCGCCATGGCGTTGAGATCGTATCCGTCGATCACCATCACCCCTGCCAGCAGGAGCAGCGCGGCCATCCGGCGTCCCGGCGTCATGGTCGGGGCACTCGGCGCACCCGTGGCAGTCGCGTCCATAACTCCCCTCCCGCTTGCAGGAAGGGGCTCGCATGGCCTCTCCCCTCTGTTCTGCACCCGCTTTTGCCCACCCCTGACCTCACCCGCAAGCGCGAGGGGAAAAGATCAGCCTTCTCGCCCGTCCCACGGGCTGGGCATGTGGTACGGCACGGTGATGAAATCCGCCTCGATCTGCTCGATCGCCCCGGCGCGGATCTTGAAGGCCTCGGTCAGGTAATAGGTGTGCGGCCGGCGGATCGGGCTGGAGACCTTGGTCCCGTCGGTCAATTCGTAATCGCCGATCTTCCCGCAGTGGTCGATGAAGCCGTGGGCCAGCACGATCCCGCGCTCCAGATCGACCAGCGGAAACCGCCGCCCGCGCAGCCGGTCGTCGTAGAGGTAATTGCCGAGCCGGAATTGCTCCTCGCACCCCAGCCGCGCCACCGGGACCACGAAATCGGGGTTGTTGGTGGTCTGCAGCCCGTTCTCCACCCGGTTGCAATCGGGATGGAAGCGCGTGTGAATGGTCCCGTCGTTCTGTTCGATGGTTTCGAAATAGCCGTCGGCCAGCGCCAGCAGTTCCTCACGTGTGGAGCGTTCCTCCGGCGGGACCATGGCTTCCATTACGGGCTTGGGCTCAAAGGTCTGGGGAGAGAACGTCAGCCCTTCATCGGCGTTGCGGGCGATGATCCCTTCGGCTTCGGTCACGCGGCCGTCCTTCAGGCCCAGCCGGAACGCGGCGGGAGAGACGGCGTTCGTTTCCTCCACGCAGGTGAACAGCGCCACCTGGTCCGTGTCCTCGTCGGCGAAGCGCAAGTCATAGGGGCCGAGCGCGGTGATCGTGTTCCACAGCCCGTCCCCGGGGATCAGCGCCACGTTGTTCTCCGTGTAGAACACGTCGTTCGCCCACGGCACCTGCGCGGGATCGCGCGCCCGCAAGCCAGCGATGAACGTGTCGAGCGCGGCGTAAAGTTCCTTCCGGACCATATCTTCCCCCTTTTTCATGCGGTCATAGCGGCTCGTTTCCGGCGCCGCTTGACCTTGCCCCGGTGCTAGACCAAAAGTAACGACCGTTAAAGTCATGACAACGCGGGAGAGTGGGATGGATCCGGCAGGCAAGCAAGCCGTCGTCACCGGCGGCAACTCGGGCCTTGGGCAAGCGACCGTGGAAGCGCTGGTCGCTGTCGGGGCGAACGTCGTCTCGCTCGATCGTTCGGGCACGGCGCCCAAGGGCGCGCGGCACATCGTTTGCGACGTGACGGACGAATCGTCGGTCAAGGCCGCGGTCGATCAGATCGAAGGCGGCATCCACATCCTGGTGAACAGCGCCGGGATCGGCGGGATGGGGCCGATTGCCAGCGCCGAAGGGCCGGGCGATCTCGCCGCCTTCCGCCAGGTGATCGACGTCAACCTGACCGGCGCCGTCACCGTCGCGGCCCATGTCGCGCACCGGATGATCGGCAACGCGCCTTCCGGAGAGGACGAGGAGCGCGGGGTGATCGTCAACGCCTGCTCCATCGCCAGCTATGAAGGGCAGGAAGGCATGAGCGCCTACACTGCGTCCAAGGCGGCGCTCGCGGCCCTGACGCTGGTCTGGGCACGCGACTTGTCGCGTCACGGCATCCGCGTGATGGGCGTTGCCCCGGGCTTCATGACCACTCCGCTGGTGTCCGGCTTGCCGGACGATTTCGTGGCCGAATTGCTGAAGGGCGCGGAGTTCCCTAAGCGCGCCGGACGCGCCCGTGAGTTCGCCGACGTCGTTCAGTTCATCGTCAGCACGCCTCTTCTAAACGGTGAAGTAATCCGGCTAGATGCGGCAACACGACCGCCTGCCCGAACCTTGTGGTCGGCCGGCTGAGAGAGGATTTATGGCAGACATACCCCTTCCCCCGGGCTTCACCGTCCAGAAGCTGGCCGAAGTCCAGCGCGCGTTCGAAAGCGCGCTTGGCGCCGATCAGGTGTTCTTCACACCGCTCGACCGCGCCAGCTACAACGACAAGTTCTGGGTCGATCCCGTGGGGCACAATCCCTCCGGCGCGATCGCTCCCGAAAGCGTGGAGCAAGTCCAGGCCGCGATAAAGATCGCCAACCAGTACAAGATCCCGCTTTGGCCGATCAGCCGGGGCAAGAACCTTGGCTACGGCGGCAGCGCCCCGGTCCTGTCCGGCACCGTGGTGATGGACTTGTCGCGGATGAAGAAGATCGAGTTCGACCCGGAGACCGGCACCGCGGTGGTTGAGCCGGGGGTCAGCTTCTACGACCTCTATGACTATCTCAAGGCCAACAACCTCCCGTACTGGATCTCCACCCCCGGCAACAGCTGGGGCTCGGTGATGGGCAACGCGCTCGATCGCGGGGTCGGCTACACGCCTTACGGGGAGCACACGAAGCGGATCAACGGGCTGGAAGTCGTCCTGCCGACGGGCGAGCTGGTCCGCACCGGCATGGGCGCGTTCACCGGCGCGCCGACCTGGCAGGCCTACCCCTTCGGCTTCGGGCCCGGGTGGGACCAGATGTTCGTCCAGTCGAACTTCGGCGTCGTCACCAAGATGGGCATGTGGCTGATGCCGGAGCCGGAATCGCTGATGGGCATGGACGTGGAGTTCGACCGTCCGGAAGACCTCAAGGCGATGATCGACACCATCGGCCCGCTGCGCCGCGAAGGCGTGCTGCAGCAGAGCCCGTCGATCGGCAACTGGCTGCGCGCCGCCGCCGTGCTGACCACGCGCGATGAATGGACCGACAAGCCCGGCGCGCTGGGCGAGGACGTGATCGACGCGATCCGCAAGCGCTTCAACATCGGCTGGTGGGGCGTGTCCCTGCGGCTTTACGGGCGGGAATCGGTCAACAAGGCGTCCTATCGCATTCTTGAAGACGCGATGAAGTCGATCAACCCGATGCTGATCAAGCCGACCAGCTGGGTGCGCGGCGAACCGATCGAGCACACCGGCTGGACCGGAACCCCGATCACCTTCCCGATGCAGAACGTCAACTGGTACGGCGGGCGGGGCGGCCATGTCGGCTTCTCCCCGATCCTGAAGCAGGATGGCGACGCCGCGCTGGCCCAGTTCAAGCGGACCTACGCCCGCTATCAGGAATGGGGCATGGACTACCAGGGCAGCTTCGCCTTCGGGGAACGGCACCTGACCAACGTCAACGCGATGATCTTCAATCATGACGATCCGGAGATGATGGCCAAGGTCGATCCGTTCTTCCGCCAGCTGGTCGCCGACGCCAAGGAGCACGGGTACGGCGAATACCGCACCCACCTCGATTACATGGACCTTGTCGCGGCTACGTATGATTTCAACAACCACGCGCTCTGGCGGCTGAACCAGACAGTCAAGGACGCGCTCGATCCCAACGGCATTCTCGCCCCGGGCAAGAGCGGCATATGGCCCAGCGGAATGGGACCGAGGACGGACGCATGACCATGAAGAATCTTCTGCCGCTCGTCGCGCTGGGCGCGCTTGCCGGATGCGCGCAAGCTGCGGGCGGCGATCTCGGGGAAGGGCAACCCGTGCCCGTCACGGCCGGATCGTCCGCTGCCGGATCGACCGCTGCCGCAACGGCCAACACTCCCGCGCATCCCGCTGCCCCTCCGGTGGCCATGCCGCCGCAGGGCGGAATGCCGCCGGGCGGTCCGATCGGGCAGCAGGCGCAAGGCGGACCGCCGCCGATGCCCGCACCCGTCACCGCCTCCGCCCGGATCAACGCGACCGGGGGCGAAAAGCTGTATCTCGAATACTGCGGCATGTGCCACACCGCGAACGGGATGGGCTTCGGCTTGCTCGGCCGCCGGCTGGATGAGCCCGATCTCGAAAAGCGCACCGATCTGGTCGATGCGTACATCACCCTCGCGGTCCGTCGCGGGATCGGCAACATGCCGCCCGTGCCGCGCGGGGAAGTCAGCGACGCGCAACTCGCCGAAATCACCGAGTACCTGCTGCGCAACAACCCCGACGCGGGAGGCGCGAAGTGATCCGCGCCACCCGCCGTCAGGCGATGGGCGGGCTGGCAGGCGCGCTGGCGGTCCCGACCGTCGCGGGTCTTGCCGGATGGCGCTGGCAGCGTGGAGAAGGCTCCCGCCTGATCCACGATCCCGCGCTGGAAGCGGGCCGCCGCTTTGCCGCTGCCGGGGCCGCTCGCGGCTCCCGCGTGCAAGCGGTTGAGGGTGACCGCATCCGCTTTGCCCGGACCCTGCTGGAAGAAAATCCTGCGCTGATCGCCGGGGTCACTCGTCACGCCGATGCCCTGCTGATCGCGGATGTCGCGCGGGAAGCGGGCTACACCAGCGTGGCGACGCTGCATGGCCGCGCCGGGGCCTGCACCGGCAACGAATGCGCCCCCGGCTGGACCGCGCTGGGGCGCATGGCGCAAGCGGCGGACTCCAACTGGGTTGAAGCGCTGGCGGATTATGCCGCGAATCCGGAAATGCGAGCCCAGACGCTGGCCTCGGCTTCAGCAATGCCGCGGAGCGATCGCGGGCTGGTGCTCGGCTGGGTGCTGGCGCGGGCCTAGCAGGTATTCGGGCTGCCCCTGCCCCTCCCGCTGGCGGGAAGGGCAGGGGCAGGCTCTTACTTCTTGATGATCAGCGAATCCGGCCGCTTGCGGGCAACCCACTGGCCGCGTCCGGGGAAGTTCTTCAACACTTCGCCGTCCCACAGCCGCACGATGCGGCGCTTGAAGCGCCACTTGCCGTTGGCGCCCTTGACCGCGTGATCGTCGTACCAGCCGGTAAAGCGCAAGGTATAGGGCGGTTCGCCCTCGCACTCGGTGACGAAGGCGAACCCGCGCATCTTCACTGATCCATCGTCCTGCGGCATGTACTGCACTTGCGTGACGTGGTGCTGGCGGCCGGGAAAGCCAGGCGCGTTGGCGTAGTGACGCACCAGGCCGCGAATGCCATCGTGCCCTTCCCAGATGTCAGGGTCCTCGAAAACTTCCTCGCTCATCAGGCAGTCTTCGGTGAAGCACTCCACCAGCGCGTCCGCGTCACCCATGTCCAGCGCCCAGCTGTAGGCGGCGATCAGGTCCTGCAGGGCAAGACGGTCCTCAATTGAAAGCTGCATTCAAATCCTCCCAATTCTTGCCTCAACCGTAACACCCGTTATTATTCCCCGCAAGCAAGGGCAGTTCAGCCCGGGAGAGGGATCGCGTGAAAAAGATCATCGTGACCGGCGCTTCGTGCGCCACGTGGGCATGACCCGCCTGACGTTCAGGATCGCTCTCGCCTCGGCCGCGCTCGCGGTCGTGGCCGCCTGCACGCAGGGGATTGCCGGGCCGACGCAGGAAGCCGGCCGCATCGGCGCAGCCGATGACTGGAACAATCCCGGCGGCGACTGGGCGGAAAGCTATTATTCCCGCCTGACCCAGATCGATTCGGGCAATGTCGGAAAGCTCGGGCTGGCCTGGGAATACGACCTTGGCACCACCCGCGTGCAGGAAGCGACGCCGGTGGTGGTGAACGGGGTGATGTACACCTCGGGCAACCTCGGCCGGGTCTACGCGCTCGATGCCGCGACGGGCCGGGAGCTGTGGACGTTCGAACCCGACGTCGACATGCAGGCGAACCGCTATGCCTGCTGCGATCAGGCCAACCGCGGCGTTGCGGTGGCGGGCGGCAAGGTGTTCGTCGGCGCGCTCGACGGCTGGCTCTACGCGCTCGACGCGAAGACCGGCAGCGTGGAGTGGAAAGTTGATACCATTGCCGACCGCAGCCGCGGCTACACGATCACCGGCGCGCCGGAAATCGCCGGCAATCTGGTGGTCATCGGCAATGCGGGCGCGGAATACGACGCGCGCGGCTACGTCACGGCGTACGACATCTCCAGCGGCGGGGAGGAATGGCGCTTCTGGACCATCCCGCACGATCCGAAGGAAGGCCCGCAGGAAAGCCCGGAACTGGAAGCCGCGCTGAAGACCTGGGACCCGAACAGCCGCTGGGACATCGGCGGCGGCGGCACGGTGTGGGATGCGATCACCTACGATCCGCAGTTCGACCAGGTGATCATCGGCGTCGGCAACGGCGGCCCCTATCCGCAAGCGACTCGCTCGCCTGCGGGCGGGGATAATCTCTATCTCGATTCGCTCGTCGCGCTCGATCGCAAGACCGGGCGGATGAATTGGCATTTCCAGGAAACCCCGCAGGACAGCTGGGATCTCACCGCCACCCAGCCGATGATCCTGGCGAGTCAAACGGTGGACGGGCAGGAACGCCCCGTGGTGCTGCATGCGCCGAAGAACGGCTTCCTGTTCGTGGTCGACCGCGAAACCGGCAAACCGGTCTCCGCCAGCCCGCTCGTGCGGATGAGCTGGGCCGATGGCTTCGACAGCGAAACCGGGCGGCCAAAGCTGACGCCGGAGTATTCCGAGTATTCCAAGGGCGCGAAGATCGTGTTCCCGGCCTCCACCGGCGCGCGCAACTGGCACCCGGCAGCCTACGATCCGGAACGCGATCTCTACATCGCCTCGGTGGTGGACATGGGCAACCTGATGTTCATCCCGCCGGGGCAGGAAAACCCGGTACACAAGGCCCGGGGGCTCAACGCGGGCGCGGCGCTGATCTTCACCCCCGATCTGGAAGAGGCGCTGCCCAGCCTGCCGCCGCCGATCCAGGAACAAGTGAAGGCGCTGCCGCAGTGGCAGTGGGTCAAGGACAACCCGTGGTCCAGCCAGGTCCGCGCCATCGATCCGCTGACCGGCAAGGCCAGGTGGGCGGTGGACCGCGAAGGCTGGCAGGATCGCGGCGGCGTCATGGCGACGGCCGCCGGCCTGGTGGTCTACGGCACGCTGTCGGGTAAGCTGGTGGTACGCGATGCGGACGACGGCAAGCTGCTGAAGATGATCGAGACCGGCAGCGCGATCCTCGCCGCGCCGATGACCTACCGGGTGAACGGCGAACAATTCATCGCCGTGCAGACCGGCTGGGGCGGGGGCGGGTGGGGCTTCATCCCCAGCTATTCCGCCGCCTACAGCCGCGAGAACACGAACCGCCTGCTGGTGTTCAAGCTGGATGGCGGCGACGTCCCGCTGCCGCGTGAGCTGCCGCCGCTGGAAGTCGCGCCCAAGCCGCCGACCCAGCTGCTCAACGTCACTCCGGCAACGATCGGCTACGGACAGGCCCTGTTCACCGAAAACTGCTCTATCTGCCATTCCAACCAGCCGCGCGCGCCGCTGCCGGACTTGCGCCGGATGCCGCAGAGCGTGCACGACAATTTTGAGAAGATCGTGCTTGGCGGCCTGATGAAGCCGCTCGGCATGCCCGCGTGGGACGATGTGCTCTCGCCCGATCAGGTCAAGGCAATCCACGCCTTCCTGATCGACGAGCAAGGCAAGACCCGCGCGCGCGAACTGCAGCTGAAAGCGGAAGGAAAACCGCTCGACAGCCGCAGCCTGTCCATCCTGTCCAATTTCTGACCATTCACTGGAGAACAAGCATGACATCCACCCTGACCCCCGAAGGCGTCAACGTCCGCCATCCCGACCGGCTCTTCATCGGCGGCGACTGGGTCGAAACGCTCAGCGGGCGTGAGATCGAGATCGTCAGCCCCAACAGCGAGGAAGTCGTCGCCCGGGTCGCCGAAGCGGGCGAAAAGGACATGGACCGCGCAGTCGAAAACGCGCGCGAGGCATTCGACAACGGCCCCTGGCCCACCACGCCGCCGCAGGAGCGCGCCGCGTTGCTGATGAAGATGGCCGAATACCTCGAAACCCGCGTGCCGGAACTCGCCGCTGCGTGGACCGCGCAAGTCGGCGGCCTCGCCAGCTTCGCTCCGCAGATGCACGGCGGTGCGGTGATGGGCCTCAAGGGCATTGCCGCGCTCGGCAACACCTTCCCGTTCGTCGAAAAGAAGCCGAGCGTGATGGTCGATACCGCGATCATCGCGCGCGAACCGGTCGGCGTCGTCGCCGCCATTGCGCCGTGGAACGCCCCGTTCGGCATCATGGCGAACAAGGTGTTCTATGCCCTGGTGTCCGGCTGCACGGTGATCATGAAGCCTTCGCCGGAAACCCCGCTGGAAGCGTACATCATCGCCGAAGCCGGTGAAGCCGTGGGCCTCCCGGCCGGCGTGCTCAACCTGGTCCCGGGCGAACGCGAAGCATCCGATCACCTGGTCAGCAATCCCGGGATCGACAAGGTGACCTTCACCGGATCGACCGCGGCAGGCAAGCGCATCGGCGAAGTCTGCGCCAGCCGGATCGCCCGCTGCACGCTGGAACTGGGCGGCAAGTCGGCCGCGATCGTGCGCGACGATTTTCCGATCGAGGCAGCAGCCCAGATCCTCGGCAACACGATCACGATCATGAGCGGGCAGGTCTGCGCCATGCTGAGCCGCGCGGTCGTGACCAAGGACCGGCACGATGAACTGGCCGACGCGATCGCGGGCGTGATGAAGGGCATCAAGATCGGCCACAGCGAAGACCCGTCCACCCAGCTTGGCCCGCTGGCGATGAAGCGCCAGCTGGAACGCGTCGAAATGTACGTCGAGGAAGGCCGCAAGACCGCGGATCTCGTCACCGGCGGAGGCCGCCCGGCGCACATGAACAAGGGCTACTTCATTGAGCCGACCCTGTTCGCCAACGTCGATAACCAGAGCCGCATCGCGCAGGAGGAAATCTTCGGCCCGGTCCTGTGCCTGATCCCCGCAGAGGATGAGGAAGACGCGATCCGCATCGCCAATGAAAGCAACTTCGGCCTCAACGGCTCGGTGCTGACCAACGACGCCGACGCTGCCTACCGTATCGGGCGCCGCGTGCGGAGCGGCGGCTTCGGCCAGAACGGCATGAAGCTGGAATTCGGCCTTCCGTTCGGCGGCTTCAAGCAGTCGGGCATCGGCCGCGAAGGCGGTGAGGAAGGCATCTGGCCTTACGTCGAGACCAAGACCCTCCTGCTGGACGGCGAACCCACCAGCCTGTGATCAGGGTGCGGGCGGGAGTCTTGCGGCTCCCGCCCGTTGCTTCAGGATACCGGGTATCGCGAATGCCCGCTTGAGAACCGAAGGGCACCCGGGACGTTACTGCGGGGTTTCGTCCATCTCGTCGGCGGCGTTCTCAAGCGAATCCTTCAGCTGTTCGCCCTCTTGCGCGACGGCTTCGGCCTTGCGTTCGACGGCTTGCTCATCCGGCGCGCCCTGGGCGAACGCTTCCATCATTTCCGCGTCAGCTTCGGCAGCCTCATCCAGCGCAGTCGCCTGCTGTTCGACTTCGTTTTCCGCCTGGCTGTCGCAGGCCGCCAGCGCCAGGGAGGCGAACGAGGTAAGCAGCGCATTCCTGAAGATCTTCTGCATTGTCACTCCTGCTTTAGGCGCCGAACCGAACGACATCGTTGCAAGGACACTCGCTTACGGCGCCGACTTCAATGTGCCGCCTGGCCGGAGGTTCCTTGAACAGCGCGGTGTGAGCGGCCGGTTGCACTCGCCTGCCAGCGGAACGTTGCCGCGGGCAGGCCATTCTCCCGACAGGACGGCGGCAGGAGAGAGATGATGAACAGCGCGAACGATGAAAGCAATGTGGTGGTTGATGCGCTTATCGGCGCGGCGGCCGGCGCGGCGGCGGTCTGGGTGATGGGCCGGGTGGACTGGTTCAACTTCAAGCACGAAGACCCGGAAGCACGCAGGCGCACCCAGGCTGTCCGGCCCGGCGGCATGGATCCAGCCCACGTCCTGGCGGACAAGGCGGCCAGTGCGCTGGGGAAGGATCTTGAGCCGAAGGAGATGAGCGCCGCTGCGCTGTCGATCCATTACTCGCTCGGCGTTCTGCCCGGCGCGATCTACGGCGCGCTGCGGGCCCAGACGCCGGAACTGACCGCAGGACGCGGCACGCTGTTCGGGCTCGGCCTGTTTCTCCTGCAGGATGAAGGCCTGAACGCCGTCACCGGCTTGTCGGCAAAACCGCAGGACTACCCATGGCAGGCCCACGCGCGGGGGTTCGTCGCCCATGCCGTTTACGGGCTGGTCCTCGATTCCGCCTTGAGGCTGACCGACGGCCTGCGCGGCAAGGACTGAAGCCCAGCGGCGCCGGATACAGTGCGACAGCCGGCGGCAGAGAGGCCTCCTCCTGCCTTCGGCCAAGGTGTCTTGCTTGCACGCGCCCAGATACAGTCTCGCGACCCGGAGTGGATATCTACACTCGCCGGTCCGGTTACCCAGTCTGCTCGTGCATTAAGCAAGGCATGGAGCAATACGGGACAGCCGATGCGCGGATCGGAACTTGGCACTTATCCCGACGGCAGCGGCGCCGGGAATCCACCCATCGTTCAGTTGGCGGTGGCCGGAGCGGCCGCCGCCTCCGCGGCAGCTTTCGCTTCCCAGTAGAGCGCCTCCGAGAGGTACGCGGCGAGATTGGACTTGCTGAACTGAACCTCAATTCCGTCAAGCATGCATGGCCCCAACTTGGGTATGAGTGCTCTCAACGCGTTCTCGAACTGCGGTTCGCCTGGAATTCCGCCGACGAAGGCGCGGGCATTGGCCTCATCGGCCCGTACGATGCAGCTCGCGAAGTCGAGCATCGTTGCGATGGCTACCTGAGCCTGGTTTTCGCTGGCGACGAACTCGAAGTAGTTGATTGGTTCGGCGAACATCGTGGTGGGTCTGTCGGCCCAATCCTGCAAGTAGAACGCACGGAATATCGCACCGCGCATGAGCTGCATGGGTATCTGCAAGTTCGCGTTGCGCAGACAGTTCGGCTGTCTCAGCGCCTCCGATTGCCGTTCCGTCAAGGACGTCGGCTTCAGCGATAGCATGGGGCGCACCGCGTCTTCGTCGTTCTGCACGACGCAGCGAGCATACTCGAATGTCGTACGCAGCGCGCGGTCTTCATCCGAAAGACTGGCGTCGGTTGGCGGTTTGGCTGGGGCAGGTCGACCAACGCGGGACCCGGTCGGTATTTCGACCTGCGCGGCGGCTGGAACGCCGGTGGTGATGCACCCGACTGCCAGAACAGAAATCAACTGCCTTGCGAAAGCCATCGCCCACCCCCCTTGTATAGCAGGCCACTTGTTCAGGCCTTGCGCGTGTCTGTCGATGTCCCCCCAGACAGTCGTGCGATCTTCACCCTGGTACGAAGCCGAGTCAAGCAGGGGCTGCGCCGGATGCAATCGGGGACGGTGTGCCCCGGAAAAGCCGGCAGGAAGTAACTGGCTTGCAGGGAGAGAAGGGGCTGATCCTAGCTGGCGCTCGGGAGCGTTTCCCTACAGGCGTCCTTCTTGTCCTCCCCGCATGGGGAAGTCAGGCTTTCCTACACGCCCCGCGCCCCATCAGGTTCTCCCACCCGCTAAAGGAGGAACTCGCGATGATCCGCACCGTACCGCACTCGCCAGCCGGTGGATCGCGCCTCGTCCTCGAAACATTTTCAGGCAGCCGCGCGAAAGAATATTTTATTTTCTCACGACGCCCGGAATGTCATCCGTGAGGGGGCAGGCTCTTGTTTTCACAAGGAAAGCTGGCCCCGACACCGGAGGTAGGACATGTCAACCGTGTCAACCTCGCAGCCCGTCACAGCTTCTTGGTGTTCGGATCGATCCTGGCATCGGTCTTCAGCATCGGGTCCCAATGTTCGGCGACCTTGCCGTTCTCGATCCGGTAGAGGTCGAACCAGGTGGAGTAGTATGTTTCCCCGTTCGCGTCCTTCTCCGGGCGGACGAACGCGGTGGTGACATAATCGCCTTCCGCCATCAGGTGGATCAGCGGCATGTCCAGCACGTCCTTGATCGGCCGCTCGGGCCGGGTGGAGCGGACATAGTCGATCAGTCCGGCGCGCCCTTGCGCGGCGTTGGGATTGTGCTGGATGTAGTCCTCGGTGATGAATTCGTGCGCCCGGTCGGCAAGGCCCGCCTGCAGCACGATGCGGTACATGTCGTAAACCAGCCGCTTGTTCGCCGCGAGCTGCGGGTCGTCGCTGGCGAGCAGGGCTGCGTGGTCGCTGGCGACCGTCGGTGTTTGCGCCATGGCCGTGTTATCTCCCAATGTGGCGCAGCCGGCCAGCAGGACGGCCGCGGCTGCGCTGAAAATCCGCTTCATGTCTTTTCGTCCCGCAATTGCATCGTGCAAACCTTGGGCGATCTTGCGACGGGTGGAAACACCCCGCAACCGGAGCCGCGCAAAAAAGGGAATAACTTCGGGGGGGCCGGTCCAATGCCCGGTGCACCGCAAAGCCGCACCAAGGGGGTGACGGACCATGAAAGGCGGGCTAGGGCGATCTGGAAATGACTTTGTCCGGAAATTGGAAATGACTTTGTCCAAAATGACGCTCCGCTCCCGCTTGCTGACCTCCTTGCTGCTCTCGGGTACAGCCGGGCTGCTTGTCACCGCACCCGCTGCCGCGCAGGAGGCGGGATCGCCGGCCGAATCGATTATCGTCACCGGGCAGGGGCTTCCGGCCACCCCCGCGACTCCGGCATACGATACGGTCGTGCTCGATCGCGACCAGATCGTGTCCACTGCCTCCGGGCGGCTGGAAGACGTCCTGTCCTCCATCGCAGGCTTCCAGCAGTTTCGCCGTTCGGACAGCCGCTCCTCCAATCCCTCGGCGCAAGGGGTAACGCTGCGCGCGCTGGGCGGCAACGCCACCAGCCGGGCGCAAGTCCTGCTGGACGGGGTCCCCCTGTCCGATCCGTTCTTCGGCTATATCCCTCTGTCCGCCGTCGCACCGGAGCGGCTTGGCAGCATCCGGGTGACTCGCGGCGGCGGCTCCGGCCCGTTTGGCGCAGGCGCGCTGGCCGGGACGATCGAACTCGACAGCGCGGATGCCCGCACGCTCGGCTTGTTCAGCGGGCAAGCCCTGGTCGACCAGCGCGGCGATACCGAAGTGAGCGCAACTGCCGCGCCGCAAGTGGGCGATGGATTCGCCGTGCTCAGCGGGCGGTGGGACCGGGGGCAGGGCTTCTACACCACGCCGGAAGACCAGCGAGTCCCCGCCACCTCGCGCGCGAATTACGAAAGCTGGTCCACCTCGGCTCGGCTGGTCCAGCGGCTCGGCAGCAATACGGAACTGCAGCTGCGGGGGCTCGCGTTCAACGATGAACGCACCTTGCGCTTCGAAGGCGCGGATTCCTCCAGCGAGGGGCAGGACATCAGCGCCCGGCTGGTTGGGCGCGGCGACTGGAAGTTCGATGTTCTCGGGTATGCCCAGTGGCGCAACTTCACCAACACGGTGATCTCGTCCAGCAGCTACACGCGGGTGCTCGACCAGAAGGATACTCCGTCAACCGGGCTTGGCGGCAAGATCGAAGTGCGCCCGCCGGTGGGGGACGACCATGTGCTGCGCGTCGGCGTGGACTACCGCCGGTCGGAAGGCGATCTGGCGGAAGATCGCTACAGCGGCGGCACGGGAGCCTTGATTGGCCGTCGTTTCGCCGGGGGCGTCAATACCGACCTCGGCTTGTTCGTGGAAGACGACTGGCTGCTTGGCCCTGTGATCCTGACGGGCGGCCTGCGTGCCGACCGCTGGACGATCGAGGATGGCTATTTCCGCGACCTGACGGCCTCCGGATCCGTGGTCGAGGATAACCGCTACGACAGCCGCAGCGACTGGACGCTGTCCTATCGCGCCGGGATCGTGGTTCCGGCTACCGAGACGCTGCGGCTGCGGGCTGCGGCTTACAGCGGCCTGCGCCTGCCGACGCTGAATGAGCTCTACCGTCCCTTCGTCGTCTTCCCGGTCTTCACCAACGCCAACGCGCAGCTTCGGCCCGAACGGCTGGAAGGGTACGAAGCAGGGTTGGACTGGCGCGTGGCCCCCGGGGTCACGCTCGCGGTGACCGCGTTCGACAACACGGTGGAGAACGCCATTGCGAACGTCACTGTTGAGCGGAACACCCGCCAGCGGCAGAATCTCGACGCCATCGACGCCCAAGGGGTGGAATTCAGCGCCGCCGTGGAGCGCGGGCAGCTGAGCTTCGACGGTTCGCTGGCCTATACCGATGCAGAGGTTGAGGCGAGCGGGGTTGCCGCCGCACTCGACGGCAACCGTCCGCCGCAAACCCCTGAGTGGGCGGCCAGTGGCACGGTGTCCTGGCGCCCGCGCGCGCACACGCTGTTCGCCGCCACCTTGCGCCATGTCGGGGAGCAGTTCGAAGGCGATCTGGAAGACGATGTGCTGACCGCCGCGACCACGCTCGATCTCTTCGCGCAAGTACCGGTGCGGGGTGCGCTATCGCTTGTGGTGCGGGGAGAAAACATCTTCGACGAAGAAATCGTCACCCGCAACGACGGCGGTTCGATCGACCTGGGTGTTCCGCGAACGCTCTGGGCCGGCGTGCGGTACGGTTTCTGACGGGGCGGGAGCGCGCAAAGCCTCTATCGGGTGCGCTCCCTTGGCAGCTTTTCTTTGCGGAAATATTGCTGCCGGTGGGGGAACTACCTAGTTCGCGCGAAAAATATCCAAACTTTTGTTATCGCATTCCCACGTATGATGCGCGATACTCCCCCGTCTGTTGGGGGCCTTATGCAGAGCTACCGGCTTGTTTTCGGCAAGGGGTTGGAACCTCGCGAAATGGTGGAGTTCGAGGCAGCAAGCCTGTCGGCCGCGTTGCAGTTGGCCGACAGGAAGATCGGAGACCGCGCGGCGGAAATCTGGGAAGATGGCAACCGCCTCGCCCGTATCCGCAAGGCGCGCTCCCGCAATGGAATATTCTGGCAAATATCCTGAGGCCGATCAGGCACGCGCCCGCGTTCCGCAAGGGGTGTGACTGACGGTCAAATCGCGTAAACGGGTTGCAGACTAGGAGAACGCAATGCCCGCCTTACGCCCCGATATCGATCCGCAGGGACTTCTCGAGTATTCGGTGGTCTTCACCGATCGTTCCCTCAATCACATGAGCCAGGCCTTCCAGCAGGTCATGCGCGATATCCATACGGGCTTGTGCGAAGTGTATCGCGCGGACCGGGCCGTGGTCGTGCCGGGCGGCGGCACCTACGCCATGGAGGCCGCCGCGCGGCAGTTTGCCACCGGTCGAAAGGCAATGGTGATACGCAACGGCTTTTTCTCCTACCGGTGGTCCCAGATCTTCGAGGCAGGCGCGATCCCGTCCGAGGAAATCGTGCTGAAGGCGCGCCGAGTCGGCGACGAACCGCAGTCTCCGTTTGCTCCCCCACCGATCGCGGAAGTGGTGGACCGGATCCGGAATGAGCGCCCCGACGTCGTGTTCGCTCCCCACGTTGAGACGGCATCGGGCATCATCCTTCCCGACGACTATATCCGGGCAATCGCCGATGCGGTGCACGAGGTGGGAGGGCTGTTCGTCCTCGATTGCATCGCATCAGGCTGCGTCTGGGTAGATATGGCGCAGAGCGGAGTCGATGTGCTGATCTCGGCTCCGCAGAAGGGCTGGTCCGCTCCCCCCTCGGCCGGGCTGGTTATGATGCGCAGTAGTGCGCTGGAGCGCTGCCAGGCGGCTAAATCGACCAGTTTCGCCATTGATTTGGGCAAGTGGCTGGGGATCATGGAAGCGTATCTGGGCGGCGGGCATGCCTATCACGCGACGGTGCCGACCGATTCGCTGCGCGTGTTTCGCGATGCGATGCTGGAGACCCGCGACATCGGGTACGACAAGCTGTGCGCGGCCCAATGGGAACAAGGCAACGCAGTTCGCGCAATGCTCGCGGAACGCGGCGTAAGATCGGTAGCGGCCGAAGGCTTCGGCGCCCCCGGTGTGGTTGTGTCCTTCACAGCCGATCCAGAAGTGCAGAACGGCCGCAGGTTTGCGGAAACAGGCCTGCAGATTGCGGCCGGCGTTCCGCTGATGGTCGATGAAGGACAGGATTACCGCAGTTTCCGGATCGGCTTGTTCGGTCTCGACAAGCTGAAGAACGTCTCGGCGAGCCTCACCCGGCTCGAAACGGCGTTCGACCAGGTTTTCGGATGATGCAGCCTGTGGTCAGTGGGCGAATCTGCCTGCCGCTCTGGCTGCGGTAGGATCACGGCGCTTGGTCTGGTGCCGAGAGAGAATGCTCGGCAGAGGGAGTGCGTGATCAGGTCGTGCGGAAATCCACAATCTGTCCGTCGCTGCGAAAGGTGCAGGTGAACTGTCGCTCGTACCGGTCGTTTCCTGCAATGCGGCCATCCACGCGGACCGAATCCCTGCTCTGTTGCACGTTGGCGATGCTCACCCGGCCGTATTGCGATGCTTGCTGACCACACGCGTTAACGGCGGCGCGTTCAAACTCATTGCCGCTGGTCTGATTACTCGCCCCACCCAGGACGGAGCCGCCTAGACCGGAGCCGCCCAGCACGGAACCAAGGATCGCTCCCAGTGGGTCGCCGCCCATCCCGGACGCACACCCGCCGAGCAGCAATGTGCCGGCAACAACAGTGGGAAGAACTATCTTGCGCATTGAGGTCTCCGTCATGCGCCTCGTCACGGCGTCGTACCAGGTTCTAAGACTACGCGGGCAACAGAGGATCGTTCCATGTGCAGCGCCAGAGGGCGCGCCTCGCATCTGGTCCCAAGCCCTCGGGCTTACTGTGCAGTGTCCGCTTTCCACTGCGTGAGGGATGTTCGCAAACATGTCCTGGCTGCGGAGAGAATCGGATTGCCGAACACGGGAGTGATCCCGCGCGCTGCGGACCTTCGGGGCGGCGGGAAAGTCGGTGCATCCGCTATCCGATAAACCGTCTGATGGACGAATCGACGCCGCCGCCATTGATGCGCGTGCTGTCCGGAACGAGTTAGGGGCAGTCGCCGGATCACTACGACTGTCAGGCGAATGCAACGGTCGCTGGCGGAGACGGAGGGATTCGAACCCTCGGTAGGGAATTTATCCCTACGGCGGTTTAGCAAACCGCTGGTTTCAGCCACTCACCCACGTCTCCGGCTTGCGGCGGCGCTGCCTATAACCGCGGTGGGTTGACGCCACAAGTGGGGCAGACAAAAAGGTGCAAGGCAGATGCCGAGTCACTGCAAGAAACTGGCCTTCCACCGAAAGATGGCGCCGCACGCGATGGTCCTGCCGCTCAGCCGCAGTTCACGCGAATCGCATCAGGCAGGGACGAATGGAACCGATAGGACTGGAAAACATGATTAAGCATGGCGCTTTCCGCCGCCTCGCCATCAGCGGCTTGCTGGCTGCTTCGGTGGGCCTCGGCAGTATCCCGGTTGCCGCACAGGTGCGCACGATCGATCCCAATGCCGCGATCGACGGCGACCTTGCCCAACCGGAGTATTCCTCGCCCGTCATCACGCCTGCTCCGGCCTATCAACAGCCCGAGTTGCAGCCCGAGGCGCCCATCCCAGCGCCTGCGCCGCCTGCGCCCGCTGCGCCTGCCCAACCGGCTCTCACGGCATCCGCTGGAGAAACCTATCGCGAAGACGACCTGATCGGTGCTGCCGAGGGCGTGTTCGGCAAGGGGGCCGAAGGACTGGCCCGACTGATCGAGGATATCCTGCAGAAGCAGGGTGAGCCCAACGGCTACATCGTCGGGCGCGAGGCGGGCGGTGCCTTCATCTTCGGTTTGCGCTACGGGTCGGGCACCCTGTTCCACAAGGTGGAAGGGCAGCGGCCGGTTTACTGGACGGGCCCCTCGGTCGGCTTCGACGCGGGAGCGAATGCCGCCAACACCTTTGTGCTGGTCTACAACCTCTACGACAGCGAAGAGCTGTATGAGCGGTTTCCGGCCGGCGAAGGGGATGCTTACGTGGTCGGCGGGCTTACGGCCAGTTACCTGCGCAAGGGCAACCTGGTGCTGATTCCGATCCGGGTCGGTGCCGGGCTGCGGCTCGGCATCAATGCCGGCTACATGAAATTCTCCAAGGAGCAGAAGTGGATGCCGTTCTGAGCCGTTAACGCCCTCATTGGGGCTTGCGAGGTGTGCGCGCAGCGGCAATAGCGAGCGCCATGCTCGACAGACTCGAACAACAAGCCCCCGACGCGCTGCTGGCGCTGATCAAGCTCTACGATCGCGATGAGCGGCCGGACAAGATCGATCTTGGCGTCGGCGTCTACCGCACCGATGAAGGCGGAACCCCCGTGTTTTCCGCAATCAAGGCCGCGGAGCGCAAGCTGGTGGAGCAGCAGGATTCCAAAGCCTATCTCGGTCCTGAAGGGGACATGGGCTTCGTCCATGCGCTGATGCCCTACATCTTCGGCGAGAATCCGGCTCGCGGCGGCCGAATCGAAGGGATGCAGACGCCGGGCGGCACCGGTGCGGTTCGCCTTGCGCTGGCGCTTGCGCAGAAGTCCGACATCGGTCGGATCCTGATGGGCACGCCAAGCTGGCCGAATCATGCGCAGATCATCAAGGACCTTGGGCTGGAGCTGGTCGGCTTCGAGCACGCGCACGCAGACGGCAGCGCCGACCTGGAGGCGCTCAAGAACGCGTTGCAGAGTGCACGCAAGGGCGACGCCGTGCTGCTGCATGGCTGCTGCCACAACCCTACCGGCATAGATTACACGGCCGAGCAGTGGGACGAAATCGCCTCCCTGCTGACCGGAAGTCCGGTGCTGCCGATCATCGATCTGGCCTACCAGGGACTCGGTCAGGGCCTGGAGGAAGACGCACAAGGCATGCTCAAGGTGCTCGCGTCCGTACCGGAAGCGCTGATTGCCTACAGCTGCGACAAGAACTTCGGGCTTTACCGTGATCGCGTCGGTGCGCTGTACGCGATGACGGAAAGCAGCGATCAGATCGGTCCCGTGATGTCGAACGGCCACTCCCTCGCTCGCGCGAACTGGTCGATGCCGCCGGATCACGGTGCGGCCGCCGTGCGGCTGGTGCTGCGTGACGCCGACCTCACCCGCCAGTGGCACGAAGAGCTGGACCGCATGCGCGAGCGGATGCGTCAGGTGCGCGATCGTCTTGCCCAGGCCGGAAAGGCCGGAAACGTGGATCTGGCCCCGCTTGGCAAGCAGAACGGGCTGTTTTCGATGCTGCCGCTGTCCAAGGAGCAGATCCAGGCTCTGCGGGATGACCACGCAATCTACATGGCGGGATCCGGACGGATAAACATCGCCGGATTGACGATGGGCAACATCGACAAGTTCATCGCGGCCGTCGCAGACGTCAGCGCCTGACTGTGGACCGGCAGCCGGTCCTGGAAGGGGAGCGGCTGCTGTTGAGGCCGCTGACGGAACAGGATTGGGAAGCGCTGTTCGCGGTCGCGTCCGATCCGGAAATCTGGGCGGTTCACCCGGCGCACGATCGCTGGCAGGAGCCGGTGTTCCGCGCGTTCTTCGATGACGCGCTGGCTCAGGGCGGTGCCTTGGCGATCATCGATAAGGCAAGCGGCCGGGTGATCGGATCCTCGCGCTTTCAGGATTACGAGCCGTCCGGGGAAGGGCAGGTCGAGATCGGTTGGTCGTTCCTAGCCCGCGCGTACTGGGGCCACGGGTACAACTCCGAGTTCAAGCGGCTGATGCTCGTTCATGCGCTGGAGAGCGTCGGGCGCGTGCTGTTCGTGGTCGGTGCGGACAACGTCATCTCGCGCAAGGCCATGGCGAACATCGGTGGCCAGCTTACCGGAGCGACGAGAACCGTTGAGCGCGGGGGAAGAATGGTCGATCACGTGATCTTCGAGATCACGCGGGAAAGCTTCGCAACGGACCGCTGGCAAAGCTGGCGAATTAAGCCTGCAGTTGCCGCATCCGCTGCAGATAGCGAGCGACGGTATCGATCTCCAGATTGATCTGGCTGTTTTCGCGCAAGCGCCCGAGCGTGGTAACCTCGGCCGTGTGCGGAATGATGTTGAGGCCGAAGTGAACGCTGCCGTCCGGCTGGTCCTGAACCCGATTTACCGTCAGGGATACGCCGTCCACTGCGATGGACCCCTTTGGGGCGATCAGCGGCGCGAGTTCAGCGGGCGCAGCAATGGTGAGCCGGGTCGAAGCGCCCTCCTGCCCCGCACTGACGACGGTTCCGACTGCATCCACGTGGCCGGAGACGATGTGACCGCCCATTTCATCACCGAGCTTGAGTGACGGCTCCAGGTTGATTTGGCCGCCTTCGCGCCACATGCCCTGTGCCGTACGAGACAGCGTTTCGGCCGACACATCGACCGCAAACCACGCGTCGCCCGGCTCACCCCCGCGTTCGACTGCGGTTAGGCAGACGCCGGAACAGGCGATGGATGCGCCAATCGCGATGGCGGCGGGATCGAACGGGCAGGCGATCTCCACGCGCAGGTCGCCCCGCTGGTCGAGGCGGCGGATCGTGCCGACGGCAGTGACTATTCCGGTGAACATCGGAGGCGTTCGTAGACGTCCAGCGTGTCGCTGCCAAGCATGCGGCGATCGACCATGCGCCAGCGGCCATGCGCGGCTCCCAGATCAGTCAGGCCGATGTCGCCTACTCCCAGTCTGCCGGCGCCGATCAGGATCGGTGCGCGATAGATCAGCAGGCGATCCACCCGCTCGGCGGCGAGAAAGGCCGCCGCTGCCTGCGCGCCGCCTTCCACGAACAGGTGCTGGATTTCTGCCATTTCCCCAATCGCTGCGGGATTCGGCAGAGCGGTCCAGCCTTCAGGAAGTTCGCCCCTCGTCAGGACGAAGCGCACTGGACTGCGGTGTTCCAGCCCCGGCAACCGCACGTCGAGCAGGGGCAGGTCGGCCCGGAAGGTTCCGCCTCCCACAAGGATCGCGTCGGCCCGTGCGCGTTCACGATGGACGTGGGCGCGCGCTTCCGGTCCAGTAATCCACCGGCTTTCGCCTGATGCCAAGGCGATGCACCCATCGAGCGACATCCCCAGCTTCAGGGTGACATGCGGCCGCCCCAGTTCCTTCTGGCAAAGAAAGCCCGCAAGGCTGGCCCGGCAGGCGGATTCGTCGGCCAGTTCAACCGCCATGCCCGCATCACGCAGCCTTTGCAGGCCGCGTCCGGAGGTGCGCGGATCGGGGTCGCGCACCCCGACCACTGCCCGGGCCAAACCGGCACCCGCGACCCGGTCGGCGCAGGCCGGTCCGCGCTCGCTCCGATGTGCGCAGGGTTCCAGGGTGACGTAGAGCGTGCCCCCTCGCGCTGCGTCGCCTGCGTGGTCCAGCGCAACGGCTTCGGCATGGGGGCGCCCGCCAGGCTGCGTCCAGCCCCGGCCGACCACGGCTCCGTCGGACACGATTATCGCGCCGACACCTGGATTGGGGCGGCTGAGCGGACGGGCCCGTTCTGCCAGGGCAGCGGCGGCGGCCAGCCAGCGCCGGTCCCCGCTAGTCGGCAACCTGCGGGCTTTCCTGCGGTGCAATGCTTGCGGCAGCAGCTGGTGGAGCCGCTTCGGCCACCGTCGGCTCCGGTGCTTCGGCTGCGGCGCGGTCTCTTGCTTCCGCCTCGGCTATTTCCCGCTCCATCGCATCGACGTCGATGAAGGTTGCGCGGCCAAGCTCGCGGTAGATTTCCTTGCGGATCTCCTCTCGCCTCGCTTGTTCAGCAAGACGCTGTTCCTTGCGCTTGTGGGCGGCGAGGTTGGAGGCCAGGATCTCCGCGTCGCTGCGGCCGGATTCCCATGTAGTGATGTAGGTCACCTGCGGCGGGCGCGGCTCGACTCGTTGGCTTTCGGGCAGAAAGTTCCAGAAGATCACGAACGTGAGCGCGCCCGAGAGGGCGAGCACGCGCCAGCGGTACGGGTTTGCCCGCCACGCGAGGGCGAAGTCGCTAGCCGCGCCGCCAGGAGATACGTTCCGCCAGAATTTCATGCCGGCTAGATAGGACAGGGCAGGCCGCTTCGCCAGTCCCGCCCTCTCGCGTTCGTCACGTCTTCAGCCGAACGCGGAATAGAGGGACCGGCCTTCCTGCTTCAGCCAGCGATCGGCAGCGGACACGTCGTCCTCGAACACCTCGCGCAGCAAGGCGTGGAACGAGGGCGAGTGGTCGAAGTGGACCAGGTGAGCCACTTCGTGCGCCACCACCGAACGGCGTACCGCGTCCGGTGCCTGGATCAGCCGCCAGTTCACCCGGATCGTGCTGAGGCCCGACCGGGCGGAGGAGCAGCTGCCCCAGCGCCGCTGGGCGCGGGACAAGCCCAGCCGTGGCAGGGGCTGCCCGGCGCGGGCGCAGTAGTAGGCGAGGTCTTCCTCCATCAGCCGCAAGGCTTCGGCTTCCAGCCAGCGGCGCAGGCGAGGGGCCAGGCTTTCCGCCGGGCCGCCAATGCGCAGGATGTCCTCCTCGATCACTGGCTGACGGGAATGAACAGGGGCCCAGTCGATTTCCAGCGGACGGCCGCGAAAGACCACCGTGCCGCCCGGCGCTGGTGGGCGCGAAACGGGAAGCGCGGCCAACTGGCTTTCGAGCCATCGGGCGCGGCTGCGGGCAAACGCCAGCGCTTCGGCCGTGCGGCCCCAGGTCGGCAAAGTGATCCGGATCGCGCTGCCGTCAGGGGCAAGCCGCATGGTCATCCGCCGGGCCCGGGGATGACGGCTGATCGTCAGCGGCAGGTCGCGCTCCCCCAGACGCAGGACCGGCGGCCGGTGGCTCCGCTTCAGCCAGTCCATCGCCGGCCGGTCCTGCGCCGGTGTGTCGAATCGGCGTCCCATTCGACCATGTGATGCTCCAGCGGGCCGGCTTCGGTCTCGCTGATGACTCGTCCTGCTGCCGAGACGCCTGCGTGCTCCATCGCCTCGGTCGATCCGGTCAGCAGTGGGTGCCAGCCGGGCAGCGGGCGATCTTCGGCCCGGCGGCGGTAGGCGCAGGTTTCCGGCAGCCAAGGCACCTGTTTTACCAGCCGCAGGGTGAGGCGCAGGCAATCGGGAACCAGCGCCTTGCGGTTGCGGTAATCGCTGCAGCGCGCTGTTCCGGTATCGAGCAGTTTGCAGGCCACGTTCGTTTCCGCAATCGCGCCGGTGTCCTCATCCTCCAGCTTGTGCAGGCAACACCGCCCGCAGCCGTCGCACAAGGCTTCCCATTCGGCGCGCGCCAGATCGTCCAGCGGCCGCTCCCAGAAGCGGTCCCTCAGCTCACCCATTGTTCCAGTTCCGCGGCAACGGCTTCGGGGGTGGAGTCGATCGGCAGCAGTGCGATCGGATCTCCTTGCGGCCCCATCAGGTAGGCCGCACGGCTGTGATCCATCAGGTAGCTGTTGTTGCCGCCGTCTTCGCCCCTGCCGTAGTACGCCTTGAACGCCTTGGCCGCTTCGTCCACCTGCTCGGGCGTGCCGGTAAGGCCGACAAGGTCCGGAGAGAACGCGTTCGCAAACTGGCCCACCTTTTCCGGAGTGTCGCGTTCCGGGTCGATCGAGATGAAGATCGGCTGGACCTTGGCAGCAAGTTCCGGCTCCGCCTCCTTGAACTGGTTGTACCCCTTGATCATCCGGCTCACGTCGAGCGGGCAGGCGTCGGGGCAGTAGGTGTAGCCGAAGTAGACGATCCGGTACTTGCCATCGAAATCGGCCCACCGCACCGTTTCTCCCTCGCTGTTCTCCAGCGTGAAGGGGCCGCCGATGGCCGCTCCCGCCAAGGGGGCAGGTTCGGTCGGGGTGGCGGATTCGCCGCATCCGGCCAGCAGCAGGGCAGGCAGGGCAAGCGAGAGCATCGGGAAAAGGGGCTTCTTCATGGCGCGGCGGTTCATGCTCTGCTAACGCGCTGCCATCAAGGGATGAATTCGTCCGCCGTGCGGGCATTCGTCGCGTGTCGATGGGTTGATGGGAGAGCATCCAGTGCCAAGGGGCAGGTTTTCGAACAGGCTCGTTCTCGCCAGTGCAGCGGCCGCGCTGCTGCTGTCCGGAGCGCCGGCGGCGGCGCAGATGTATTCCGAAGGGTACAAGTTTCTCGAGGCCGTGAAGAAGAAGGACGGCACCGTTGTCCTGGATCTTCTGCGCACCCCCGGAAGCACGGTGATCAATACGCGCGATGTTTCGAGCGGGGAAACGGCGCTGCACATCGCGACGCAGCGCCGCGACCTGACGTGGCTGAACTTCCTGCTGGGCAAGAGGGCCAATCCGAATATCGCTGACAAGAAAGGGCTCACCCCGCTGATGCTGGCGGTGCAGACCAACTTCCTTGAAGGCGTGCAGGCGCTGACCGCTGCCGGCGCCAAGGTGGATGAAGCGAATTCCGCAGGTGAGACGCCGCTGATTTCGGCGGTCCACCGGCGCGACCTGCCGCTGATGCGCTTGCTGCTAGCGGCTGGGGCCGATCCCGACCGCAACGACAATTCCGGGCGGTCCGCACGCGATTATGCCGAGCTGGAAGGGGGCGCGAGCCCCCTCGTGGCGGAACTGAAGCGCCACGACGACACCAGGCGCACTTCCGGCAAGACGTACGGGCCGAGCTTCTGATGGCGGAGATTGCAGTCCGGCAAGCGGACCCGACGCTGGACGAAATCCGGCTCCAGCTGGCGCCGGAGATCGCGGTCGCCGCGGTGTTCGACGGATGGAGCGAGACGGCGCTCGACAGCGCGGCGCAAGCAAACGGGATCGATCCGGATGTCGCGCGGTTCGCTTTTCCGGATGGCGCAATGGGCATGATAGGGGCCTGGATCGAATCGATCGACCGGGCAATGGAGCGGGCCTTTACCCCTGAAACGATCGCCGCGATGCCAATACGTGAACGGATTCGCGCGCTGGTGCTGTTTCGGCTGAAAGAACTCGGCAAGGCGGAAGAAGCCCTGCGCCGGGCGCTCGCAATCCAGACGCTGCCGCAGAACATCGCGCAATCGGTGAAGAACGCGTGGTCGAGCGCGGACGTCATGTGGCGTCTCGCCGGAGATCGGGCGACCGATTACAACCACTACTCCAAGCGGGCGATCCTCGCCTCGATCTACGCTGCGACTCTGGCGGTGTTCGTCGAGGACGAAACCATGGACAAGGCGGAGACTCGCGCGTTCCTCGACCGCAGGATCGAAGGCGTGATGAGGTTTGAAAAGGCCAAGGCGCGCTTGTTCCGGGATCGGGAGACGTTCAGCGTCGTCCGGTTTCTGGGGCGTCTGCGCTACCCGGCTCGCTAAACTATTGCGAACCAGTTGCAATTAGATGGGGTTTCTGGCACCGCGCTAGCCGTGACCCTGGACACTCTTCCTCCGCGTACCCGCGCGCAGATCGTCGCCGTGGACTGGAGCCTTCTCGCCCCGGAGGAAGGCAAGCGGCTGCGCGCGCTCGGGCTTGATGAAGGAGCCGAAATCACCATCGCGCATCGCGGGATCTTCGCTGGGCGTGACCCCATAGCGCTGAGCGTCGGACGGATGACGATCGCGCTGCGCCGTACCCATGCCCGGGCAATGACGGTGAAGGAAATTTCATGAGCCGTTTGCGCACCGCCGCTCTCGTCGGAAATCCGAACGCAGGCAAAAGCGCGCTGTTCAACGCGCTGACCGGTGCGCGGCAGAAGATCGCGAACTATCCCGGCGTCACCGTGGAGCGAAAGGCCGGACGGCTGGTGCTGCCATCGGGCGAGCCGGTGGAACTGCTCGATCTTCCGGGAAGCTATGCGCTGGATGCCTCCAGCCCGGACGAGGAAGTGACCCGGCGAGTCGTGCTGGGGGAATTCCCGGGTCAAACGCAGCCGGAAGTGCTGATCCTCGTCCTCGACGCGGCGAATCTGGAGCAGCATCTGGTCTTCGCGCAAGAGATCATTGCGCTTGGCCGGCCGACGCTGGTGGCACTCAACATGGTCGATCTCGCCGAACGAGACGGGCTGAAGCTGGACCCGGACGCGCTGTCGCAGGCGCTGGGCGTGCCGGTGATTCCGACCGTGGCCGTTCGCCGGCGAGGGCTTGAAGAACTGAACGCTGCCGTTGCCGAGGCGGGCAAGCGCGTAGGGCAGGATATGCCCGTCCGCCGCCGTCCGGCCACGAGCTTGTCGGAACGGCGGTTGGCGGCGCGGACGATGGCGCGCGCGGCGGTCCTTTCCGAAACCTCGCAGCACCGGCTTCACGTAAGTCTCGATAAGGTCCTGCTGCACCCCTGGTTCGGCCCACTGATCCTGTTCGGGCTGCTGTTCGTCATGTTCCAGGCGGTGTTCGCCTGGGCGACTCCGTTTGCCGAGGCTTTGGAGGCTGTAGTGGCCGGGCTCATCGAGCTTGCCACGCGAGTGCTGCCGGACAACTTCCTGCGCGATCTGCTGACCCAGGGCGTGCTTGCCGGGGTCGGATCGGTGGTGGTGTTCCTGCCGCAGATCGTGATCCTGTTCGCCTTCATTCTGGTGATGGAGCAATCGGGCTACATGGCCCGGGCCGCCTTCCTGATGGACCGGCTGATGGCGGGGGTCGGGCTTTCGGGGCGCAGCTTCATTCCGCTGCTGTCGAGTTTCGCCTGCGCGATCCCCGGGATCATGGCGACGCGCAGCATCGCCGATCCAAGGGACCGGCTGACGACGATCCTGATCGCCCCGATGATGACGTGTTCGGCCCGGTTGCCGGTCTATGCCGTCATCATCGCCGCCTTCATCCCTCCGACCGACATCGGCGGCGGAATCGGGTTGAGAGGCCTGGTGCTGTTCTGCCTGTACGTTGCTGGCATTGTCGGGGCGATGGCGGTGGCGCTGGTGCTGCGCCGCTCCGTCACCCGAGGGGCTGCCAGCGGGTTCATCATGGAATTGCCGCGCTACCAGTGGCCGCCGATACGCGATCTGCTGATCGGACTGTGGCAGCGGGCCTGGATCTTCCTGCGCCGCGCGGGCACGATCATCTTTACGGTCACGGTGGCGCTTTGGCTGCTGCTGAGCTTCCCCCGCGCCGAACCGGGCGAAAGCCAGATCGATGCCTCTATCGCAGGGCACATCGCCAACGGGCTGGCGGTCGTGGTGGAGCCGATCGGCTTCAATCGTGACATGGCCTTGTCGCTGATCCCGGCAATGGCGGCGCGCGAAGTGGCCGTGTCCTCTCTGGCGACGACATACGCGGTGGCTTCCGATGACGAGGACCAGACCGCCAGCGCGCTGACCGACCAGCTTTCCGCCAAGTGGACGCTGCCGATGGCGCTGGCGTTTCTTGCGTGGTTCGTGTTCGCTCCGCAGTGCCTGTCCACCATCGCGGTCGCGCGGCGGGAGACGAACGGATGGAAGTGGCCCGCCTTCATGCTCGCCTACCTGTTCGCGCTCGCCTACATCTTTGCGGGCCTGACGTACTGGATTGCTGTGAGCCTAGGCTTGTAAGTTCTCCGCAGCGCAGAACGCCGCCGGGCTGGAAACTGCCGCCCCCTTTGGCTAGGGCAAGGCAAGACAGCGGAACAGAAGGCGAATTAGTATGGCAGGCAGCGTCAACAAGGTGATCCTGGTCGGCAACCTCGGAGCCGATCCGGAGGTCCGCAGCTTCCAGAACGGCGGCAAGGTCTGCAACCTGCGTCTTGCCACCACCGAATCGTGGAAGGACCGCAACAGCGGGGAGCGGCAGGAACGCACCGAATGGCATTCCGTCGCAATCTTTTCCGAAGGGCTTGCCGGAGTGGCCGAGCGGTTCCTGCGCAAGGGCAGCAAGGTCTACATCGAAGGCCAGCTGCGTACCCGCAAGTGGCAGGACCAGAGCGGGAATGACCGCTATTCCACCGAGGTGGTGCTGCAGGGTCCGGGCGCGGTGATGACCATGCTCGACAGCCCGGGTGGCGGTGGTGCTGGCGGCGGGGGCGGCGCACGCAGCGGCGGCAGCGGCGGCGGTGATTGGAATCGCGGCGGTTCGAGCGGGGGCGGCAGCTCTTCGGGCGGTGGCGCAGGCGCGGGCAGCTGGGGCCAGACGAGCGGCGGGTCGTCCGGCGGCGGCTTCGGCGACGACCTGGACGACGATATCCCGTTCTGATGGGCTAACGGCCCTCGATTTCAGTCAGGACGCTTGCTCTGCTGGAAGGATTGAGCGTTCAATCCTTCTTCAGGGCCGCCAGCGCGGCAAATGGACCGGCTGCGGCTTCGTCGATTACATGGCCTTGTTTGCGGATGTCTTCGGCCTGCGGGCCGGTGGCGTAGGGGTCGATGGCAAGGGCAAGGCTTTGCGCCACCGCCTCGCCCACGTCGAAGCGGTCGCCGGTGAACTCCATCTCGTCGAGTTCGCCTTCCTCCAGTTCGATTTCCTCCTCTTCCTCTACCTGTCGTGCAGGTACGAAGCGCAGGGCTAGCGGCTCGTCTATGCTCACCGGCAGATCTTCGCCGGAAATGGCGCAGCTTTGCACGATGTCTGCCTGCATGCGCCCGCTGGCGAGAATCGCGCCCTCATCGGGTTCGAGGGCGACATCCGCCACCAGGCTGTTGACTGCCACCAGTCCGAACCGGGCGGCCAACGCCGCGCGTTCGCCTTCGTTCGCTTCCAGGTGGAGCGGCTTTGCGTCGATGCGGCGGCGATCGATCGGCCGGGGAAATTCGCTGTCGCTCATAGCTCGATCCTTTCAGGCAATTGTGCGGAGAGGATTGCGGTACCGTCCATGACCGCAAGTTGCCGGGAATAAGCGCGCAGCCGTTCGGCCAGCGCTTCGGGACGTTTCCCGTCTTGCAAGGTGACATTGCGCCGCACCGCTTCGACCAGCGCGGCGTTGCCGTCCTGCGTCAGCCCGTCACGGTAGGCGCCAAGCCGTCCGCCGAGCACGCCCATCAATCGGCCCATGCGCTTGCCGACCACGGCATCGCCCACTCCGCTCTGCCGCAACTGCCCTTCCATGTCCTCCACGAACAATTCCGTCAGGAGGGCCGAGGGGGCGATCAGGGCCTCCTCCTGCTCCATCCGGATAAGGACGAGCGAGAGGACGGCGGTAATCATGTCGAACCGCCCGGCGACGCTGTCCGCCACGCCTTCGTCCGCGTACCAGTGTGCCTGGCGCGACACCTCCACGACCCGGTGCCACAAGGGGCGGACCGCTTCGCGGGGATCGGGCCGGGTACCGAACAATCGGGAGATCAGGGACATCGGAGGCTTTCGTTCATGGGCGATTAAATGGCCGGGGCGGATGCGCATTGCGAAGCGGCGCGCCAGCCCTTAAGGCACGCGCCGATATAGGCGCCTTGCGCTGCATCGCAATCGTGCCCGGAAACCCGGTGCACGGGGAATCGTGGAGAGTTTCGTTGATGGACAGGATAGCGCGGATCGCGACGATCGGGGCGCTGGCGGTATTGGCCGCCGGGTGCACGTCGATCCGGATGCATCGCGGCTATGTCGCCGATGAAACCCTGCTGCGTTCGGTCCAGCCCGGGATCGATAACCGGGAGTCGGTCGAAGGCACCCTTGGCCGGCCCAGCTTCACCAGCCAGTTCGGCCAGCCCACCTGGTACTACGTGTCCAGCTTCACGAACCAGCGGCCGTTCAGCACGCCCGAGATTGTCGCGCACACTGTGCTGGCGGTGCAGTTCGACCAAGCGGGCAATGTCGTTTCGGCCGAACGGTCCGGTCTCGACCAGGTCGTCCGCCTGAACCCCGACAGTGCCAAGACCCCGACATTAGGACGTGAGCGCGGATTCCTGAAGGATCTGTTCGGCAACATCGGCCAGGTCGGTGCGGCCGGGATGGGCGGCGGCGCGGGCCCGCCGGGAAGCTGATCCGCCGGGATCTGGCGATAAGCGGGGCGATATAGGCGGGCGGCTTGCTTGAAGGCGTGCGGGCGCGGTCCCATATGCTGCGCCATGGACGAGAGCAGATATTCGCACGCATCCGCGCACGGCCTGGTTCCCTGGCACGGCACCACCATCATCGGGGTTCGCAAGAACGGCAAGACCGTGGTCGCCGGGGACGGGCAAGTCTCCATGGGCAACACGGTGATGAAGCCCAACGCCCGTAAGGTCCGCCGCCTCGGCGCCAAGGACGAAAACGGCAATGGCAAGGTGATTGCCGGGTTTGCCGGGGCAACCGCCGACGCCTTCACCTTGTTCGAACGGCTGGAAAACAAGCTGGAGCAGTACAGCGGGCAGCTCTTGCGTGCCGCGGTCGAGCTGGCGAAGGACTGGCGGACCGACAAGTACTTGCGCAATCTCGAAGCGCTGATGATCGTCGCCGACGCGGAAAGCCTGCTTGTGCTGACCGGCAACGGCGATGTGCTGGAACCCGAGGCCGGGATTGCCGCAATCGGATCCGGCGGCAACTACGCCTTGTCTGCCGCACGCGCGCTCGACCCCTATGAGCAGGATGCGGAGAAGATTGCCCGCCGCGCGATGGAAGTCGCCGCCGAGGTGTGCGTCTTCACCAATGACCGGATCACGCTGGAAACCATTTGAACCCTGCCGACGTGGTGAGCCTGTCGATCCACGATGAACGCGGCCCCGCCCTTCGCCAGGCTCACGGCGAACGGTAAACTGCACCAGGACACATGATCGAAAACCTTACCCCAAAAGCCATCGTCGCCGCGCTGGATGAACATGTCATCGGCCAGAAGGACGCCAAGCGCGCTGTCGCTGTGGCCCTGCGCAACCGCTGGCGCCGTCAGCGCCTTTCGCCCGAACTGCGCGACGAGGTGACGCCGAAGAACATCCTGATGATTGGCCCGACCGGCTGCGGCAAGACCGAGATCAGCCGCCGGCTGGCGAAGCTGGCCGAGGCGCCTTTCGTCAAGGTGGAAGCAACCAAGTTCACCGAAGTCGGCTATGTCGGCCGCGATGTTGAGCAGATCGCCCGCGATCTGGCGGAGGAAGCGATCCGGCTGGAGAAGGAGCGCCGCCGGGATGCGGTGCGCGAATCCGCTTCCAAGGCCGCGATGGAGCGCCTGCTCAACGCGCTGGTCGGCGACAGTGCCTCTGAAGCCACGCGCGAAAGCTTTCGCCAGCGGATCATCCAGAACGCGATGAACGACGTCGAGGTGGAGATCGAAGTCGAGGAAGCGCCCTCGATGCCGATGGAGATACCCGGCATGGGCGGCGGCGTCGGCATGATCAACTTGTCCGACATGATGGGCAAGGCCTTCGGGCGATCCCCTATGAAGCGCCGCAAGTTGAAGGTGCCGGACGCCTGGGACAAGCTGGTGGATGAGGAATCCGAAAAGCGGATGGACCAGGACGATGTCGCCCGGGTCGCGCTCGCGAACGCGGAAACCAACGGAATCGTGTTTCTTGATGAAATCGACAAGATCGCGGTGTCCGACGTGCGCGGCGGCTCCGTCAGCCGGGAAGGCGTGCAACGCGATCTGCTGCCGCTGATCGAAGGGACGACGGTTTCCACAAAGTACGGGCCAATGAAGACCGACCACGTGCTGTTCATCGCGTCCGGCGCGTTCCATGTCGCCAAGCCTTCGGACATGCTACCCGAACTGCAGGGTCGCCTGCCGATCCGGGTCGAACTGAAGGCGCTGACGGAGGAAGACTTCGTTGCGATCCTGACCGACACCCGGGCGAACCTGGTGGCGCAGTACAAGGCGCTGATCGGGACCGAAAACGTGACGCTGAACTTCACCGAGGACGCGATTCTGCAAATCGCCAGGACCGCGGCGCAAGTGAACGAGAGCGTCGAGAACATCGGTGCCCGCCGTCTGCAGACGGTGATGGAGCGCTTGCTGGAGGAACTGAGCTTCGAGGCGGAGGATCGCCAGGGTGAAACCGTGACGATCGACGCCGTCTACGTGCGCGCGCGGTTGTCCGACCTCGCGCAGGATAGCGACCTCAGCAAGTACATCCTGTAAGGGTCAGGTCTCCGGATACCAGAACTTCTGGTGGCAGCTTTCGCACAAGGCATCGATCTGCCCGGCCGTCTCTCCGGCGCGCCGGGCATCCCGTTCCTGCGCTGCCTTCGCGAGTTCGGCAGCGGTTAGCGAAAGCTGCTGCGCCATCTCGCGGAAGGCAGCTGGGTCGGCGTCAATGAATCGCTGGATCTGTTCCGCACTGTAGGCGCTTTCGGCGATCGACTGCCCGGCTTCCCGGCCAGGCTGCACCACCTGCAGCTTCGGTTGGGCGGACAGCAGCGCCGCGTCGGAATGGAGCACGGAGGCTGCGCCGGCGAGCTTCTCCCACGCGGCATCGTCCATCAGCCTAGGGTCGAGTCCGCCATCATCGGCCAGCGCAGTGTTGGTGACGTCCCACACGGCGAGCGTTGCCGGGTTGATATGGTCAGCCATCGCTTCGCGGACGGAAATGCGGGGCAGGGCGGACTGGCTGCTCGCCGTCGCTGAGGTGAGCCCCATTCCCACGATCATCGCCGCTGCCATCCACCCGCGCATTTTTCCCATCCTTCCCTTACGATCCTGTCCTGCAATTCTGGACCCTATCGCCGGGCGGCCGCGCGGTCGTTGATGTGCCGCAAATTGGCGGCCAATCGCTTAGCGGATTTCGTTCTCGATCTGCTCGACCAGCGCCTTTTGGGATGGATACCAGAATTCCAGGTGACAGCTTTCGCATACGCTATCCAGCTGGTCGATCAACGGACCCGCCGTGGCGGCGTCCTGCGCCCGGGCGGCGGCGGCAATCCCGCCGGCATGGGCGGCGAGCGCCCGGGACATGTCGCGCATCAACTGCGGGTTGTCATTGATTTGCTGCTGGACCTGCGCTGCGCTGTGGCCGCCGGGCACGCCTTCGTCGAGAATAGTAACGCCGGGCCTTGCCACCACGATCGGGTCGAGTGAGGCAAGTTTGAGTGCCGCCTGCTGCAGATCGGTAGCGTGAAGAGCGAGCGCGCTCCAGCTCTCGTCCGTCATCAGGTTCGGGTCGAGTCCGGCCTGATCGCCGATCGCTGCGTTGCCGATCGCCCAGATCTCGTCTGCTTTCGGGTCGATCTCGTCTTTCATCACCTGATAAAGCGTCGGCTGCTCCACTTCGGGCGCCGGTTCCATCCTTGAGGAACACCCCGCCAGCACGAGCGCCGACACCACCAGAAATCCTCGCCATTTCATGAACGTGCTCTCCTTTATGTGCTCGGCGAGCTAGACCGCCGATGGGGCGGCGGCCAAGCGAATTACGGTGTCATGTAACGTTACATTGCGGAAAACAGCGCTACTCGGCAGCCTCATCCAGCAAATCCCGCTCATGCGCCTGGCGCTGCCACATTTCGGCGTAGAGGCCGTCATGCCGCAGCAGGTCCGCATGCGATCCGCTTTCGACCAGCCGCCCGGCATCCAGCACGAAGATCCGGTCCGCATCTGCGATGGTCGACAGCCGATGGGCAATCGCCAGGGTGGTGCGGTTCTCGGACACGCGATGAAGCGTGCCGAGGATATCCTGCTCCGTCCGGGTGTCGAGCGCGCTCGTCGCCTCGTCCAGCAGCAGGATCGGAGGGTTCTTCAGCAAGGTGCGGGCAATCGCGACCCGCTGCTTTTCCCCGCCCGACAGCTTCAGCCCGCGTTCGCCGACTTCGGTGGCAAAGCCTTGTGGCAGGCGTTGCACGAACGGCAGGATAGAAGCATCGCGAGCGGCGGCCTCGATCTCCTCCGCGGTTGCATCGCTGCGGGCATATCCGATGTTGTAGCCGATCGTCTCGTTGAACAGGACGCTGTCCTGCGGGACGATACCGATGGTTCGCCGCAGGCTTTCCTGGGTAACCTGGCGAATATCCTGCCCGTCGATCAGGATACGGCCTGACCAGGGATCGTAGAACCGGAACAGGAGCCGGCCGATGGTCGATTTGCCCGCGCCGGACGGGCCGACGATTGCGACATGTGCTCCGGCTGGTACCTCGAAGCTCAGTCCATGCAGGATTTCGCGCTCCGGATCGTAGCCGAACACGACGTTATCGAAGACCACCGTCGGCTGCGTAACGACCAGGGCGGGGGCGCCGGGCGCGTCCCGAACTTCCACCGGCGTATCGATCAGGCGGAACATCTGCGCCATGTCGATCAACCCCTGGCGGATCGTGCGATAGACCCAGCCGAGCATGTCGAGGGGACGGAACAACTGGGTAAGATACGTCTGGATCGCGACGAGGTCACCGACGGACAAGCGGCCCCGGCTCCACTGCCAGACAGTAAAGGCCATCGCGCCCAGCATCAGCAGGTTGGTGATCAGCGACTGCGCAACGTTGAGGAGCCCGAGCGAGTTTTCCGATTTGATCGCCGCCTCGGCGTAGGCGCGGGCAGACGATCCATAGCGCTCCTGCTCGCGCGCCTCAGCGTTGAAGTACTTCACCGTTTCATAGTTGAGCAGCGAATCGACTGCGCGGGAAAGCGCGTGGCCATCGAGATCGTTCATCTCTGCCCGCAGCTTCGTGCGCCATTCGGTGATCCAGCGCGTGACGGCAATGTAGGCGACGACCGTGGCCGCGGTCGCAATCACCAGTGGCAGGCCAAACATCGTGTAGAAAATGACGCCGATCGCGATCAGCTCCAGGATGGTCGGCGCGATGTTGAAGGCGAGGAAGTAGAGCATCGAATCAATGCTCTTTGTCCCGCGTTCGATCGTCTTGGTGACTTCTCCGGTCCGGCGGGACAGGTGGAAGCGCAGGGACAGGCGATGTAGCCGGCCAAAGACGTCTTCGGCGAGGTGCCGGGTCGCGTCCTGGCCGACACGTTCAAAAATGATGTTGCGCACGTTGTCGAACGCGGTTCCGGCGAACCGCCCGGCTGCGTAGGCAAACACGAACGCCAGTGCGACCCACATCTGCGCGTCGCCTTGTGTAGCCATCGTGTCGACCACCCGCTTGTAGGCAAGCGGAAGGGCGAGCGTGATCGCCTTTGCCACCAATACCAACAACAGCGCGCTGGCGATTCGCCAGCGCAAGTCGGGACGGTTCTTCGGCCAAAGGTAGGGCAGAAAGCGGCGGATCGTCGCCCAGTCGGCCGGATCGGCGGCGTTTCTCTTCGCTTGTTTTCCGGATTCCATCCCGCCTCAAATGGGGCGGTGCGCTGCAAACGGCAACTTAAAGCCTCGGAGCGGCCGATGCGAGCCTGACGGATCGAAAGCGGCTCCAGTCGCTCAGAAACGATCGTTGAGAGCGGACTGCCAGCTCGCGTCCGTCGGAAGGTCGAATAGGATGCGCTGGGCTGCAAAATCGATGGCGACCCTCCGGAACGCGCGCAAGTCCCGCATGCCAAGGATCAGCGCCGGCCGCTTGCTGAGTCCGAGGGCGGCGAACGGCGGCGCATCGGCGAAGAAGAGCGCCACTTGGCTCAGCCGGACCCGCCCGAGGTCAAAATTGCGGGCGAGCCGCATTCCGCCCGGCACCTGCACCCCGTTGACGTCGGTCAGGTGACTCTGGCCCAGCTCGTCGGCCCGGTGGAGACGGCGTAGCAGGGGCAAGTTGCCGACGCTGCCCTGCGCGCCTGTGTCAATCACCACGGCAACAGGGATTCCGTTCAGCCGGGCATCGGCAACAATCAATTGCCCCAGCTTCCGCCGGGCGCGGACGACGATCTCAAACCCGGAAACACCCCCCAGCGCTTCCGCATCCGCGACGGAAATCGTGTTCTCGACAAAATCGAGCATCACACGCTGGCCTTGTAAGGAATCCAGCCCAAGTATTCCGTCGGCGCCAATATTCTCCTGCTCCAGCAGCGGAGCGCTGCGGATCGGGAAGGTGCGGAGCCCTATGGTCAGCTGCGGAATCATAGCGGTGGTGACACGCTGCCGGCTAGCCATCCCTACGAGGAGGGCCGATTCGCGATCAAGCAACTGGAGCTGATCGGCAAGTGTCCTTGACAGGACTGTGGCCTGGGCGCCGGTGTCGACAAGGAAGCGATAAGGCCCGCCGGTCCCGATCTTCACCGGAACCGTCAGGCGTTCGTGCGGATCAGGCTCAAGCGCAAGGATCTCGGGTTCTGGCGGTGGCTCACTCATCGTGCCTGCCTGCGGGGTGTCTGCCGCTGCGACCGCCGAAGGGAACATGGCGGCAAGCGCCAATGCGCTCAGGATGAAGGGCAAGGCCATGGCTTCTCTCCCGTGCCCCGGCTTTGCGCCGTGACTACATGCCCATCATACCACCAACGCTCACGCTCGCTCATCGTTATCTTGAGCGAGGGGTGCGCGAAACGCACGGCACCCGTTGGGCCGGCGTTCGCACGCCGGGGCCGGCAAGTCCGTGCTGTCGGGTCTTGCAGCTGCCCGTTCGGATCCTATCTATCGGAAACTACGGACTTTCGACGGTTCGGTTTCGGATGAAACTTTTCGAAGATTTAGCCCTTGACCGAATCTTTGGTGGTCCATATATGGCCCTTACCGACGCGGCGCAGACGGTTTTGACAGTTGCTGCTG